>NZ_VHSQ01000009.1:0-150781 GCF_013048515.1 Vibrio sp. 1-2 (7-a) | reverse complement strand
TGCGGAAGGAGAGACTTGAACTCTCACACCTTGCGGCGCCAGAACCTAAATCTGGTGCGTCTACCAATTCCGCCACTTCCGCAACTTGATCTGTAGATATCAAGATAATTGGTAAAATCTCAATATCGTTGTATATGGCAGGGCTACCTGGATTCGAACCAGGGAATGGCGGCATCAAAAGCCGCTGCCTTACCGCTTGGCGATAGCCCTACATTGCTCTAATAAAAGAGACTTAAATAATGGTGCGGAAGGAGAGACTTGAACTCTCACACCTTGCGGCGCCAGAACCTAAATCTGGTGCGTCTACCAATTCCGCCACTTCCGCAACTTATTCTGTAGTTATCAAGGTAATTGGTAAAAACCTAAATAACGTTGTTTATGGTGGCTACGACGGGATTCGAACCTGTGACCCCATCATTATGAGTGATGTGCTCTAACCAGCTGAGCTACGTAGCCATTTTAAACTTTTGATCAAGAATGGTGCGGAAGGAGAGACTTGAACTCTCACACCTTGCGGCGCCAGAACCTAAATCTGGTGCGTCTACCAATTCCGCCACTTCCGCAACTTGATCTGTAGATATCAAGATAATTGGTAAAATCTCAATATCATTGTATATGGCAGGGCTACCTGGATTCGAACCAGGGAATGGCGGCATCAAAAGCCGCTGCCTTACCGCTTGGCGATAGCCCTATTTTGCTCTAATAAAAGAGACTTAAATAATGGTGCGGAAGGAGAGACTTGAACTCTCACACCTTGCGGCGCCAGAACCTAAATCTGGTGCGTCTACCAATTCCGCCACTTCCGCAACTTATTCTGTAGATATCAAGATAATTGGTAAAATCTCAATATCATTGTATATGGCAGGGCTACCTGGATTCGAACCAGGGAATGGCGGCATCAAAAGCCGCTGCCTTACCGCTTGGCGATAGCCCTACTTTGCTCTAATAAAAGAGACTTTAATAATGGTGCGGAAGGAGAGACTTGAACTCTCACACCTTGCGGCGCCAGAACCTAAATCTGGTGCGTCTACCAATTCCGCCACTTCCGCAACTTAATCTATAGATATCAAGATAATTGGTAAAATCTTAATATCATTGTATGTGGCAGGGCTACCTGGATTCGAACCAGGGAATGGCGGCATCAAAAGCCGCTGCCTTACCGCTTGGCGATAGCCCTACATTGCTCTAATAAAAGAGACTTCAAGAATGGTGCGGAAGGAGAGACTTGAACTCTCACACCTTGCGGCGCCAGAACCTAAATCTGGTGCGTCTACCAATTCCGCCACTTCCGCAACTTATTCTGTAGTTATCAAGGCAATTGGTAAAAACCTAAATAACATTGTTCATGGTGGCTACGACGGGATTCGAACCTGTGACCCCATCATTATGAGTGATGTGCTCTAACCAGCTGAGCTACGTAGCCATCTTTTGGAGCGAGACAATATAAACCTTCACGCTCTCAGTGACAACCCCTTTTATAAAGGAATCTCACTTGAATAATGGCAGGTCTACCTGGATTCGAACCAGGGAATGGCGGCATCAAAAGCCGCTGCCTTACCGCTTGGCGATAGACCTGCAGGCAATAGTCACAATGACTATTTAAAATATGGTGCGGAAGGAGAGACTTGAACTCTCACACCTTGCGGCGCCAGAACCTAAATCTGGTGCGTCTACCAATTCCGCCACTTCCGCATCTATTCCTAATTGCTCTGATAAAAAGAACACTTAGGAATGGTGGCTACGACGGGATTCGAACCTGTGACCCCATCATTATGAGTGATGTGCTCTAACCAGCTGAGCTACGTAGCCAAAACCATATTTTTTGCTCTCAACGCTTTGTTGCCTTGTCGTTGGGAACGGCGCGCATTATGCGAAGTTGAGTGAGATCCGTCAACAGTTTTTTTTAATAAATTTCGGAAAAAACCTCGTTCGCTTCCTTTTTAAACAAAGAGGCGTGTTTATGATCTAAAACTGGAAATAAATTAGCTTGCAGTTAGGTAATTTATTTTTGCTCATTTACTTAAGGTATTAAAAAGGCCAGCTTAGCAGCTGGCTTTTAGTGTAAATGAAGTGTTTAAAACTCATTCATTTAATTAAACATTGAAGCGGAAGTGTACAACATCACCATCTTTTACGATGTAGTCTTTACCTTCTAGACGCCATTTACCTGCGTCTTTTGCGCCATTTTCACCATTGAATTGGATGAAATCGTCGTAACCGACTACTTCTGCACGAATAAAGCCTTTCTCGAAGTCAGTGTGGATCTTACCTGCCGCCTGAGGCGCAGTTGCACCAACAGGGATTGTCCACGCACGTACTTCTTTAACACCTGCCGTGAAGTAGGTGTGTAGAGTTAGTAGCTCGTAACCAGAGCGAATTACACGGTTCAGTCCCGGTTCTTCGATCCCCATATCTGCTAGGAATTCTTCGCGATCTTCATCTTCTAGTTCAGATAGTTCAGATTCGATAGCTGCACATACAGGTACAACGACGTTGTTTTCTTTTTCTGCGAACTCGCGAACCGCATCTAGATATGGGTTATTTTCGAAACCATCTTCGTTTACGTTTGCAATGTACATAGTTGGCTTCAGTGTAAGGAAGTTTAGGTAGCCGATTGCTGCTAACTCTTCTTTAGATAGCTCAACTGTGCGTGCCATGCCGCCTTCAGTTAGTACTGGTAATAGTTTTTCTAGTACGGTTAGTTCAAATTTTGCGTCTTTATCGCCGCCTTTTGCCTTCTTCGCGTTACGTTGAATCGCTCGCTCACAAGAATCAAGGTCAGCCATTGCAAGTTCAAGGTTGATCACTTCGATATCTTCGATAGGTGAAACTTTACCTGAAACATGAACAATGTTTTCGTTTTCAAAACAACGTACAACGTGGCCAATCGCGTCTGTTTCACGGATGTTAGCTAGGAATTTGTTACCTAAACCTTCACCACGTGATGCACCAGCAACAAGACCAGCGATGTCCACGAACTCCATCGTCGTTGGAAGAACTCTCTGTGGGTTAACGATCTTAGCTAGTGCGTCTAGACGTAGATCTGGCACAGGAACCACACCAGTGTTTGGTTCAATGGTACAGAACGGGAAGTTTGCTGCTTCGATACCCGCTTTAGTTAGTGCGTTGAACAGAGTTGATTTACCTACGTTAGGTAGACCAACGATGCCACATTTAAAACCCATGATAGTAACCTTATTCAGCTTTGAACGTGTGGAGGCGATTTTGTGCTTTAGATAGGCCATCCTTAATCAGGATATCTAGACAACGAACAGCCTCATCAGCTGCTGCATCTAAAAGCTCTTGCTCTTTAGCTGGCGCTTTACCTAATACAAAACCCGCCACTTTATCTTTGTGTCCCGGATGACCAATGCCAATGCGAAGACGATAAAAATCTTTGTTATTGCCCAGTTTGCTAATGGTGTCACGCAGACCGTTGTGTCCACCGTGACCCCCACCTTTTTTAAACTTAGCGACACCTGGCGGTAAGTCTAGCTCGTCATGAGCAACCATGATCTCTTCAGGTTTAATTTGATAAAATTTCGCAAGCGCTGCGATCGATTTACCTGATAGATTCATGAAGGTGGTTGGGATAAGCAAACGGAGATCCTGGCCATTGACCATAATGCGTCCTGTTAGACCAAAAAACTTTGGTTCGTTCTTCAGTGTAACGTTGTGAACGCGTGCTAATTCTTCTACAACCCAAGCGCCCGCATTGTGACGAGTTCTGGCGTATTCTGGTCCTGGATTAGCAAGACCAACAAGAAGTTTGATTTGTTGACTCAAGGTTAGGATCTCTCTGGAATCTCAAAAAGCGCAGTATGATAGCACAGAATTCTCACAGTGGGCGACCAAGGGATTTTCTGGTTATCAGTACAAATAAAAAAACACCCCAAAGAGGGGTGCTTTTGAAATCAGTGTAACTGAAATGTTCGGATTAGTTGAACATTGCAGAGATTGACTCTTCGTTGCTGATACGACGAATCGCTTCAGCCAACATGCGAGATAGGCTTAGTGTTGTCACTTTGCCTGTTGCAGCCATCTCTTTAGATAGAGAGATAGAGTCAGTTACGATAACTTGGTCAAGAACTGAGTTCTTGATGTTGTCCGCAGCGTTGCCTGAGAATACAGCGTGAGTAGCGTAAGCGAATACACGCTTAGCACCGCGCTCTTTTAGTGCTTCAGCTGCTTTACATAGTGTGCCACCTGTGTCGATCATGTCATCAACGATCACACAGTCACGACCTTCAACATCACCGATTAGGTTCATTACTTCAGAAACGTTTGCACGTGGACGACGCTTATCTACGATTGCGATGTCGATGTCGCCTAGTGCTTTTGCTGTTGCGCGAGCACGAACAACGCCACCTAGGTCAGGAGATACCACAACAGGGTTATCTAGACCGCGAGCCTGCATATCTTCAAGTAGCACTGGCGTGCCGAAGATGTTGTCTACAGGTACATCGAAGAAGCCTTGAATTTGCTCTGCGTGTAGGTCGATAGTTAGAACGCGGTCAACACCAACGTTAGATAGGAAATCAGCAACAACTTTTGCAGTAATTGGCACACGCGCAGAACGTACACGACGGTCTTGGCGAGCGTAGCCGAAGTAAGGGATAACTGCAGTGATACGGCCTGCTGAAGCACGGCGCATTGCATCAATCATAACAACCAATTCCATTAGGTTGTCGTTAGTCGGTGCACAAGTGGATTGAATGATGAAAACATCGCTACCACGAACATTCTCATTGATTTGAACTGCAACTTCGCCATCAGAAAAGCGAGAAACAGATGCATCACCAAGAGAGATGTAAAGACGATCAGCAATACGTTGGGCTAGTTCAGGTGTTGCGTTACCAGCAAATAGCTTCATATCAGGCACGGTGGAAACCTCGGGTTTGCGTCCAGTTTAAATAGGTCGGTGTGAGGCTGATTGGTATTCAGCCAAAGTCTCTTTTAATGGCGAAATATTGCGCCCTTGAGCGACAAATGCCGAGACTTTATCAGAGAGTTGTGCAAGGATAGTTTCTGCTTCAGATTTGCTCGAAAATTCAGCAAAAACGCAAGATCCTGTCCCCGTCAATCTTGACGGCGCGTATTGTAGCAGCCAAGAAAGTTGCTTATCAACCTCTGGGTAGAGCATTCGTACAATTTTTTCGCAATCGTTTACGCTTGGCGTATTTAAAAGTGTTTCTAGATCTCGTTTTGGGGTGTTTCGCGTTAGATCTGGATGACAAAAAACGTCGACGGTTGCGATAGAAACATTCGGTCTGACGACTAAATACCACTTTTCTTCTGGATAAGCGGGGGAGAGTTTCTCGCCAACACCTTCAGCGAAAGCTGCAAATCCGCGCACAAATACGGGCACGTCTGCGCCCAACTTTAAACCAATTTCAGCCAGTTCATCGTCAGTTAGATTCAGTTGCCACAAGTAGTTCAGTGCCACTAGTGCTGTAGCTGCATTCGATGAGCCCCCACCAATGCCCCCACCCATAGGCAGCACTTTCTGTAGCTCAATATGCGCGCCAAAAGGGCAGTTTGAGTAAGCTTGAAGCGCGGTTGCTGCTTTCCATATTAGGTTGTCTTTTAGCGGAACGCCTTCGATTTCAGGGGAAATGGTGATCTCGCCAGACTCGTTGGCTTTTATGGTCAGTTCATCGCCGTGATCGACGAATTGGAATAAGGTTTGTAACTCGTGGTAGCCATTTTCTGTGCGACCGTTGATGTATAGAAAGAGATTCAATTTCGCTGGTGATGGCCAGCGGGTTGAAAGTTCGATCATTGGGTGATGTTCCATTTTGTGATCACTAGATTTATTTTTACGTCAGCAGTGGTGAGTTTCAGTTTATTTGGCAGTGGTAGAGACTGCTCATGCCATTGAACGTCGCCATACCGTTGATAAGCAATACGCCAATCATTTAAACCAATTTGTTTGTTTAACGCTTGCAGTGTATTGGTTGGGGACAATTGGAATTTGTCGGCATCGGTCGGTAGGCCTAATAGCCAGTCAGGCATGTGTTCAACGGGCATCATTAACCCCGTAAGACGGTAAATTAGCTGGTTTGCACTGCGAGAGGAAAGGACCTGGTCGTCGTAAGTTTCTACTGTGGCACCTTGTGGTGTGATGGTGAGCTTTAATGCCGTTTGACCAAGAATCGTTGTTAAACGTAGTTGACTGAGTGCTGAAGAATGTTTCCAGTAGAAATTTAAATTTTGTCTTTGGTCTGGGCCAATATAACCAAGTTTTCCCGTTGCTTGAAAATCTTGGATGGCCTCGAGTCGTTGCTCATGAGCTTGCCATTCAACGCTGGTAACACTTTCAGGAACGGAGGAACAACCAGCGAGCAGTAAGCTCGACAAGAAAAAAAGAATAAAGGAGCGTAACGTCATGTTTGATGGCTTATTAATCAGTTTCGTCGGGAATCGCTCACAACTATAGCATTGAAAAGTCGCAGTTAGGAAAACAAATCCGGCTTACCCTTTCAATAAATGCGTGCTTACAGTAAAATTCTGGACCTATTTTATAACCTATCCCAGAGATACCACGTTAGATGTCCTTGCTTGCTATTGGAATCAATCACAATACAGCGTCTGTCGACTTGCGAGAGAAGGTGGCGTTTGGTCCGGATAAACTCGGCCCTGCACTCGAGCAACTTAGAGAGCACGAAGCGGTTAACGGCAGTGTGATTGTTTCAACCTGTAACCGAACTGAGTTGTACTGCGATGTTAAGCAAGGAGCGCGAAATAAGTTAATCGATTGGCTTGCTCAGTTTCATCAAGTGAGCCGCGAAGATTTAATGCCGAGTTTGTATGTGCATGAAGAACAAGCCGCAATTAAGCATTTGATGCGCGTATCATGTGGGCTAGATTCTCTGGTGTTGGGTGAGCCTCAAATTTTGGGGCAGGTAAAGCAAGCATTTTCTGACTCGCGAGATCATCAAGCCGTCGATGCTTCAATTGATAAACTGTTTCAAAAGACGTTCTCAGTCGCAAAGCGTGTGAGAACAGAAACAGATATCGGCGGTAATGCTGTGTCCGTGGCTTATGCCGCATGTACATTGGCGAAACATATTTTTGAGTCGTTATCTGATTCAACCGTGCTTTTGGTTGGTGCGGGTGAGACGATTGAACTGGTCGCGAAGCATTTAGCATCCAACGGCTGCACAAAAATGATTGTCGCAAACCGTACCAAAGAGCGCGCGCAAGGCTTAGCGGATCAATTTGGCGCAGAAGTCATCAGTTTAAACGAAATTCCTGAACATTTGGCGAAAGCGGATATCGTGATTAGCTCAACGGCGAGCCCATTGCCTATTATTGGCAAAGGTATGGTCGAAACTGCTCTGAAGCAGCGCCGACATCAACCTATTTTGTTAGTCGATATTGCGGTGCCGCGAGATGTAGAGTCGGAAGTCGGTGAACTGAACGACGCATATTTGTATTCGGTTGATGACTTGCAATCTATCATCGACAGCAACATTGAGCAGCGTAAAGTCGAAGCGATTCAAGCCGAAGCGATTGTTAGTGAAGAAAGCGCTGCGTTTATGACATGGTTGCGTTCACTGCAAGCCGTCGATAGTATTCGCGACTATCGCAAATCAGCCAACGAAATTCGTGAAGAGTTACTGAGCAAAAGTTTGCAATCTTTAGCGGCAGGCGCAGATCCGGAGAAAGTGCTGCGCGAGCTGAGTAATAAACTCACCAACAAACTGATTCACGCTCCAACTCGCGCATTGCAAAGTGCAGCAGAGCAAGGCGAACCAGCAAAATTAACGATTATCCGCCAAACACTTGGCTTGGATGATCTATAACTCACGCTTTTTATTAAGAAAACGACACTATGAAAGCCTCTATTCTGACTAAGCTAGAAACGCTAGTAGAACGTTACGAAGAAGTTCAACATCTTCTTGGTGATCCTGATGTTATTGGAGATCAGGACAAATTCCGTGCTCTATCAAGAGAGTACTCTCAGCTAGAAGAAGTAACCAAGTGCTTCCAAGCTTATCAACAAGCGCAAGAAGATCTTGTCGCCGCTGAAGAGATGGCAAACGAAGACGACGAAGAAATGCGTGAAATGGCGCAAGAAGAAATCAAAGAAGCGAAAGCGACGATTGAGCGTCTTACTGATGAGCTACAGATTCTTCTTCTGCCAAAAGATCCGAACGATGATCGTAACTGTTTTCTAGAAATTCGCGCAGGTGCGGGTGGCGACGAAGCGGGTATTTTCGCGGGTGACTTATTCCGTATGTACAGCAAGTACGCAGAAAAGCGTGGCTGGCGCATCGAAGTGATGTCTTCAAACGAAGCTGAACACGGTGGTTACAAAGAGATGATCGCAAAAGTGAGCGGCGACGGTGCGTACGGCGTACTGAAGTTTGAGTCTGGCGGTCACCGTGTACAGCGTGTTCCTGCAACTGAATCCCAAGGCCGTGTGCATACTTCTGCATGTACCGTAGCGGTGATGGCGGAAATCCCAGAGGCGGATCTGCCAGAAATCAAAGCAGCAGACCTGAAAATCGATACGTTCCGTGCATCTGGCGCGGGTGGTCAGCACGTTAACACCACGGATTCTGCAATCCGTATTACCCACTTACCAACGGGTACGGTGGTAGAGTGTCAGGACGAGCGTTCACAGCACAAGAACAAAGCGAAAGCGATGGCGGTTCTTGCTGCTCGTATCGTTCAAGCGGAAGAAGAGCGTCGTGCCGCAGAAGTGTCTGATACACGTCGTAACCTTCTAGGTTCTGGTGACCGTAGTGACCGTATTCGTACATACAACTACCCACAAGGTCGTGTGTCTGATCACCGCATCAACCTGACCATCTACCGTTTGAACGAAGTGATGGAAGGTGACCTGCAGAGCTTGATTGATCCTGTGATTCAAGAGCACCAAGCAGACCAACTTGCGGCGCTCGCAGAGAACGGCTAATCGATGAGCCAAGTTCAATCGATTGAGCAAGCACTGAAAAGTGCGACGGCGAAACTGGCAGAAGGCGGCAAAGAGTCGCCTTCTCTCGATGCAGCTGTACTCCTCTGCCATGTCCTTGGCAAACCACGAACTTATCTACTGACCTGGCCAGAAAAAGCATTAGAAGTGGAGCAAAAATCTCAGTTTGACGCTCTACTTGAACGACGTTTAGCTGGCGAACCCGTCGCTTATATTATTGGTGAGCGAGAGTTTTGGTCTCTACCGTTCAAAGTTTCTCCCTCTACCTTGATCCCAAGACCGGATACAGAACGTTTGGTCGAAATTGCACTCGATAAGACCTATGAGCAAACAGGACCTATTTTAGATCTTGGAACGGGGACGGGGGCAATTGCTATCGCACTCGCATCTGAAATGCCAAAACGTCAAGTGATGGGCGTAGATCTCAAGCAAGAAGCGAAAGCACTTGCAGAGTACAATGCTGAGCAGCTAAACATCAAAAATGTGACCTTTGCTCAAGGCAGTTGGTTCGAGCCTATTGCAGAGGGTACGAAGTTTGCTTTAATTGTCTCCAATCCGCCGTATATTGATGAAAAAGATCCACATTTATCCCAAGGTGATGTGCGCTTTGAGCCAAAATCTGCATTAGTTGCTAAAGAGAATGGCTTAGCTGATATTCGTCATATCTCGGATCTTGCTCGTCAGTATCTTGAAGTAGGCGGTTGGCTGGCATTCGAACATGGTTATGATCAGGGTGATGCCGTACGTGAGATAATGCGTGGTTTTGGTTACCAACAAGTTGCCACGGAAAAAGATTATGGCGGTAACGACCGAGTAACACTTGGTTGCCTGGCCAGTTAATCATGGAAGTCAGCAAACACTAACTAAAAAGAGAAGAAAAATGTACGTAGCTCTAAAACACATACACTTAGTGACGATTGCGCTCAGCGCGACACTATTATCGATCCGATTCGTGTTAATGATGATGAACTCACCGAAGCGAAATAATCGCTTTTTGAAAGTGTTTCCCCACATCGTTGATACTGCATTGCTAGTGTCAGGTATCGCGCTTATTTTCATTACTGGTTTCATCCCGTTTACTGATGCCGCACCGTGGTTAACAAACAAAATCACCTGCGTACTGGCGTACATTGCACTCGGTTTCTTCTCGTTGAAGCTTGCGAAAAACAACCTACTGAAGATATTTGGCTTTTTCGGCGCATTAGGTTGGTTAGTCATGGCTGCAAACATTGCTGTGTCTAAGAGCCCTACGTTATTTGGATAAGACGTCATGTTAGAGTTTTTTGACGAAGATTTTGACAATATACCGTTGGTGGAAGGTGCGCTTGAGCTAAACAAAGCGATTAACCCAGAAACCAAAGTACATTGGGCGAAACAAGAGTTAGAGCGTCTTTACAAAGATGCAGAAGCCACGCTTGTTCATGAAACCGATGAAGAGCAACGATTTGATGCATTCCTACGACTGTTTTTCCATGAGTGGGGATTCAAAGGCGACGAGCAGGAATACTTTATTTCGGACAACAGCTTTATCGATAAAGTGTTGGAGCGCCGAAAAGGTATTCCCGTGAGCTTAGGTTCGATTTTGTTATACCTAGGCAAAAAGCTGGGTTTCCCGTTGAAGGGAGTCACTTTTCCTACTCAGTTCCTACTAAAAGTCGATTGGATGCATAAAAAGCCAGACTACATTAACCCATTTAATGGTGAGTATGTGGGGGAAAGAATTCTCCAAGCTTGGCTTATTGGGCAAGAAGGACCGTTGGCTCAGTTAAAGCCAGAACACTTTGAAGAAGCTGACAATCCAACCATTATTGGTCGCTGGTTAGCGTTGATCAAAAGCGCGATGTTACGTGAAGAGCACTACACGCTGGCGTTGCGTTGTACGAACCTTGCGTTAACCTTTGTGCCAGATGACCCATACGAGATTCGTGATCGTGGTTTTATCTTCCAACAGCTAGAGTGCCCTCAAGTGGCGGTGTCAGATTTTCAGTACTTTATTGACCAATGCCCTGACGATCCGGCTTCTGAGCTACTAAAATCACAAGTTAATGTGATGAGTGAAACGCACGTCACACTTCACTAATTTTATCGATGTGCCGAACTGTGGCGTATCGTGGACAGAAAAAGAGAATCAAAATGGAACAGAAAATCGTTAATATCGGCGACATTCAGGTTGCTAACGACAAGCCATTCACCCTATTTGCAGGCATGAACGTTCTTGAGTCTCGTGATCTTGCGATGCAGATCTGTGAGCACTACGTAAAAGTAACGGAAAAACTTGGCATTCCTTACGTATTTAAGGCGTCGTTTGACAAAGCAAACCGCAGTTCTGTTCATTCATACCGTGGCCCAGGCCTTGAAGAAGGTATGAAAATCTTCCAAGAGCTAAAAGACACATTTGGTGTGAAGATCATCACTGACGTTCACACTGAAGCGCAAGCTCAACCTGTCGCTGACGTGGTAGACGTTATTCAGCTTCCTGCATTCCTAGCTCGTCAAACTGACCTTGTTGAAGCTATGGCCAAAACAGGTGCGGTTATCAACGTGAAGAAACCTCAATTTATGAGCCCAGGTCAAGTGGGTAACATCGTTGAGAAGTTCGCGGAATGCGGTAACGACAAGATCATCCTATGTGAGCGCGGCTCTTGCCACGGTTACGATAACCTAGTCGTAGACATGCTTGGCTTTGGTGTGATGAAAAATGCGTCGAAAGGCAGCCCAATCATCTTTGACGTGACGCACTCACTACAGATGCGTGATCCGTCAGGTGCGGCGTCTGGCGGTCGTCGTGAGCAGACAGTTGAACTTGCGAAAGCGGGTCTAGCAACAGGCATTGCAGGTCTATTTATCGAGGCGCATCCAAACCCAGATCAAGCACGCTGTGATGGCCCATCTGCACTGCCGCTAGACAAGTTAGAACCGTTCCTAGCGCAAATGAAATCTCTTGATGATCTGATCAAGAGCTTTGCAGATATCGATATCAAGTAAACGCCAGATGACTGGTGATCAAATGCAATAGCCAACCTCGTGTTGGCTATTTTTTTATCAGATGGCGCATCATTCTCAGCTTCTTGCTGTAAAGGCTCTAGGCCGCTGGGAATGTGCATCAGTGACTCCCAATAAGAAAAAAGGTAAATAAATGAAGCAGCGTCTGATTATTAAAACTGCGTTGAGTGTCGCTATTTTGGCCTCGTTAGCTGGGTGTGCTACGCAACCTGCACCAGAATGGAATGCCGATACAACCTATAAATTGACCGTGCTACACACTAACGATCATCACGGTCGTTTTTGGCAAAATCGATACGGCGAGTACGGTATGGCGGCACGTAAAACGTTAATAGATGATTTGCGTGAAGAAATACAAGCAGAGGGGGGCAGTGTGTTACTGCTTTCTGGTGGTGACATCAACACTGGAGTACCTGAGTCTGATTTACAAGATGCCGAGCCAGATTTTAAAGGCATGAGCAAAATTGGTTACGATGCGATGGCGCTAGGTAATCATGAGTTTGATAATCCATTGGATGTGCTTTTCAAGCAGCAAGAGTGGGCAAGTTTTCCGATGTTGTCTGCCAATATTTACGATAAAAACACTGGCAAGCGCCTATTCCAACCGTACGCGATGTTTAACAAACAGGGTATTAAGATTGCAGTAATTGGTCTTACAACCGAAGATACAGCGAAACTTGGCAACCCTGAATTCATTGAACAAATTGACTTCCGTGACCCAAAAGAAGAAGCCAAGAACCTAATTGCTGAGCTGAAAGAAACGGAGTACCCAGACCTTATTTTTGCTGTCACACATATGGGACACTATGAGAATGGCAATAGAGGTATCAATGCACCTGGTGATGTAGCGTTAGCTCGTTATTTGAATGAAGGTGATCTGGATATGATTGTCGGCGGTCACTCACAAGAGCCGGTTTGTATGGAAGGTCCAAACGTCATCAAAAAGAGTTTTAAACCGGGTGATGAATGTCAGCCTGATCAACAAAATGGTGCTTATATTGTTCAGGCACATGAGTGGGGGAAATATGTGGGACGCGCCGATTACGAGTTTCGTAATGGTGAACTCTCGATGGTGAGCTACGATCTGATCCCAGTAAACTTGAAAAAGAAAATTAAAGTTGATGGCCAGTCGCAACGAGTTTTGATCCAAGAAGAGATTGAACAAGACGAAACGATGCTTGAGTTTCTTCGTCCTTATCAAGAAAAAGGTCAGGGCAAGCTAAACGTGAAGATTGCAGAATCTAACGGTAAGCTTGAGGGTGACCGCAGTGTGGTGCGTTACCAGCAAACGAACTTAGGTCGATTGATTGCAACGGCTCACATGGAACGTGCAAAAGCAGATTTCGCCGTAATGAATTCTGGCGGCGTTCGCGATTCGATTGCAGCAGGTGACATTACCTATAAAGATGTGCTGACTGTTCAGCCATTTGGCAATATGGTCTCTTACGTTGATATGACGGGCAAAGAAGTATTGGATTACCTAAATGTCGTTGCAACTAAGCCTGTCGACTCTGGAGCTTACGCGCAGTTTGCGGGTATTGCGATGAGTATCAATAATGGTGAGGTAACCAATGTGTTCATTGGTAATAAGCAACTTCGCTTAGATGGTAATTACCGCTTTACCGTACCGAGCTATAATGCCGCTGGTGGTGATGGTTACCCTGAAATCGACGATCATCCAGGGTATGTAAATACAGGTTTTACCGATGCTGAGGTTTTGAAGGATTATTTAGAAACACACAGCCCTGTTGATGTTAATGAGTATGCCCCTTCAGGTGAAATCACGTATTTAGTTGATACGGCGATTGAGCAGTAACCCAACAGAGAAAAAGCGATTGACTCAAACTCGCTGATATCATTAACTAAAAGCGCAGATCCGATTCAATCTGCGCTTTTTGTTTTTATGAGGAGAATCTTGATGACTCCGGCCATTAATCTTGCGAAAAAGAAAAAAATTCCACACACGATTCATCAGTATGAGCACGACCCTAGAGCCGATAGTTATGGCTTGGAGGCTGCTGAAGTACTGGGGCAGGATCCGAAAACAGTATTTAAAACCTTGCTGTTCTGCTTGAACGGCGAGCCAAAGAACCTTGCGGTTGCGATTATCCCTGTTGATCAAAAGTTGAACCTAAAACTGGCAGCGAAAGCTGCGAAGGGCAAAAAGGCCGATATGGCTGATCCGGAAATCGCGCAAAAGACCACAGGTTATGTTGTTGGTGGGATTAGCCCACTGGGGCAGAAGAAAGCTTTACCTACTTTTTTGCACGAAAGCGCAGCAGAGCAACACACAATCTGTGTGAGTGCTGGTAAACGTGGTTTAGAAATCGAGTTAGCCCCGAGAGATTTGCTGAGCTTAACTCGCGGTCAGTTTGCACCTCTTTGTTTGTAAACTCATGACAAATAAAAAGGACGCTCATGAGCGTCCTTTTTTGATCTTGCCTGTTAGTGAAGCGTTACTTCTTCAGACTCAATGTACCACCGGTGCGTTTAGCTGGTTTGCTTGGCTTCGCGGCATTTGGGTTCATGTAATGCTGCTTAGGCTTACTCGGTGATTGAGGCTTGTTTGCTGAGTGCTTATTGCTCGATGCATCTGGTTTACGGTGCGATTTTCCATGCTCGCCTTGCGGTCTGCTACGTTCACCTTGTGGTTTCACTTTGTAATGTTCTTTAGCTGGACGTCCGCTTTCATCATCACGCTGACGACGCTTTTGTTGACCTTTTTTCGAGTTTGGTGCATGACGGAATTCATCAGCATTGTTACCACGGAAAGTTCTTGTCTTCTGGTTACGACGAGCAGTAGAGTCTTGATTTTCTTCACGGCTATCAAACAGCTTCGCATCAGTCGCTTTACGAATATTACGACCTCTAGAGTCTGTTTTTGATGCCTCTTCTGTACCCACCGAACCATCGCACATAGCAAGAATCTCAGCGACTTCATCGTCAGTTAAGTAACGCCATTTTCCGTTCGGAATACCGTCAAGAGAGATATTCATGATTCGAACACGACGAAGCTTAAAGACTTCGTAACCTAGTGCTTCACACATACGACGGATTTGGCGGTTAAGTCCTTGAGTGAGCACAATACGGAAAGAGAACTTAGTCTCTTTCGTTACCTTACAAGGTAGAGTGACGGTATCGAGAATCTTAACGCCGCTCGACATCTGTTTGAGAAACTCACCTGTAATCGGTTTGTCCACGCGCACAACGTACTCTTTTTCGTGGCTGTTGCCAGCACGGAGGATTTTGTTGACGATATCACCATCGTTGGTCAAAAAAATCAGACCATCAGAGGGTTTATCCAAGCGGCCGATCGGAAAGATACGTTTTTTGTGACCGATAAAATCAACGATGTTTCCAGGTACATCTCGTTCTGTTGTACAGGTGATGCCTGTTGGTTTATTGAGAGCGATATAAATCGGCTTCTCTTTTGCTGCAACTGGCTTACCATCCACACAAACATCATCACCAGGTAGCACTTTTGTTCCCATTTCAGGCTTGTTTCCATTAATGGTGACACGACCTTGTTCAATCAGTCTGTCTGCCTCACGGCGTGAACAAAACCCCGTTTCACTGATGAATTTATTTAATCGTTTAGCGTTGTCTTGTGACATTTTTGTCTCCTAACGTTTCACAACGGCGAATGAAGTTTCCTTCCCGTGAAAGGGAAGGAAGAATAAGGGCGGGCATTCTAGCATTAGGGTGAAATTTAGCCCAACCGTTTTTGGTGACGTTCGCGAGTTTCTAATTTCTTTTCCGCACTTTTTCTCAGTAGAACGTAAACGGCTCCGGTTCCACCGTGAAAGCGTTGCGCACTATGCACGCACTGTACTTCCCTGATTTGTTGTAGCCAGCTGCTAACAAAGCTTTTCATTAGTGCTGGTGGATTTGAGCGTTCTCCTCGGCCGTGGACAATAACGACCGTTCGTATGTCCATTGATAGGCACTGTTTTAAAAACTTTACGACTTCATCACGAGCTTCTTTCAATGTTTTACGATGCAGATCTAGGCGTGCTTGGATTGGATATTTGCCAAGACGAAGCTTGCGGTAAACCCCGTCTTGTACGCCATCACGTTTAAACTCAACAAAGTCCTCTGGTTTCAGCATTTCTGCGTGATCAAGTGACAGGTATTCTGGGTCATCTTCTGTTAGCCAGATTGCCGCTTCTCTCTTGGCGAGCTGCGCTTCGGTTACTTGGTGTACTTTTTTGTGTTCGGCGGTGTCTTGAGTGATCGGCTTTACATCGCCCATCATCTGTTGGAACAGATCAAAATCGTCATCGTGAGACATAGTAGTAATCTCATTAAGAACAGGGAGGAATAATAGGATTATATCAATGAGTGGTGCATTGAGATCAAATAAAAAACCGGAGTAGGCAAGTAACCGACTCCGGTGCAAAGCGTTTCTAGAGCTAAGCGAGATCTAGTGAGGAGATTTGTCGTTCATGATCTTGTATATGAAGAAACCGCCGTAAAATAACATCAGACCAATTGCCCCAAAGATTACTATCATTGACGATAGACCCACTGCATTACCAAATAGGAGATCAAGCCAAAAGTCCATACGTTTCCTCCAAGATGTTCCCGACAGGCATAAAACTAAATGGCAGTGCCTTGTTGCACACTGATCTGGATCAATTATGTTGCTAAGGTTAATAAACTGTATTTTGTTGTGAGTTATCAGTCACATTTTACGTGCTAGTGTTCAGTTATTCATCAAACGAATTAAGACCTAAGGTTTTTTTGTAAAAAGCACTTGCGTCACAGTTCAGAATCCGTAATATACGCATTCGTTGACGGGGACAAGTCCTCAGTTAAACATCTCGGTGAATAGCGCAGTTTGGTAGCGCATCTGGTTTGGGACCAGAGGGTCGGGGGTTCGAATCCCTCTTCACCGACCATATTGAGAAAAAGGCTCTACAGAAATGTAGAGCCTTTTTCGTATTTGGTGATATTTATTTGGAGCCAGAGGGTCGGGGTCTGGAATGCCAGTCCAATTGAATCCCTACTTCACCGACCACTTTTAGAAAGCCTGCTCAATGAGCAGGCTTTCGTCGTTTTTAGCGCTAGTAATTTTAGACTTCAATAGTATCGAGCCAAATGGGTTCACCTGACGTTAGAATATGGCACTTCACCGACACGTATTGAGAGGAGGGCTCTACAGAGATGTAGGGCCTTTTCATTTTTTAGAGCGAGTAAATTTATTACTTGATGTCACACGAGATAGTGCTGATAGGGGTTTCAGAAGTTGTGAAGCAAACATAAGCGGTCTTTGGATGGTTTGGACCAACTTTGATGTAACCTGCTTTTAGTTCGTCTTCATCAAACGTGACAGAGTGAGATTTGCTCGAGCTTCCATCAAAGTAAACAGCTTCAAAGCCTTGATTCATCATATGTGCGACGCGATTTCGGGTATGGTTAGTGGAAAAAGTGATGTTCGCACAACGCATCATTGGTTTTTCGGTAATAAGAAACTGGCCACTCTCTTTATCTAGTACCCCGCCTTTTGCTTCCGGGGTTATATCAATAGCTTGAAAATTTTCTACGTTACATGACGGTTTAGCATAAGCAAGCGATGAAGTGAGCATCATACTGCTCACGCATAGGAATAAAGCTTTAAATTTCATATGAGTTATTATGTATCCACATAGGTTAGAGTCGCTTTAGCAGAGGAGTAAACCATTGTCAGTGATCGTGTTAGCGTGATGCCTTGCTATTCATCATTGATGAGGCTGGCTGCCTTCAAATAAATTTCTAAATATGGCACCTAGCTTGGCGGGTTTTACCGAGTGGTTTTATGTCAAAGCCCCTTTTTTTAAGCAGCTCAATCAGATTATCTTTACCAACTAAATGCAAACTGCCGACAACAACGGTATAGCGACCCGAACGTTGAGGTAGGACACTGCCAGTATCAAGCTTTTTTGCCCAATCTCGATTGCGCTCATATAAGAAAGCCTGATTAAAATCTTCTGTTGCTTGATCGGTTAATGATGCCTCAACCAACATGCTACCATCACCGCTCTTCCAGCTTTCTATCAAACACTGAACCAATTCTTCCCCACCGTCATATTCTTCAATTGACGAGAGGAGCATCTCTTTACCGCCTTCTGATTGACCTACTATTAAATCAATTTGGAATTGCACGGACTCCAGTGGAATGACCGGGATTTGTTTTTTATCAGCGAGTCCTATTAAGTGCATGTCGACCCCTTTATCAGAGACATACCCCAGTTTGTTGACTAAAGCGAGTTGGATGGTTAATGCAGCCGTCCATGGTGGAGAATTTAAAAGTTGAGTTTCAGGCAACCCTAAATCTTGTGCTATCTCGACTAAGTGGCGACGTTGAGCCTTATCTAAAACATCTTTAGAAAGGATGGTTGTTTGTGGGTAAACCAAGCCTTCAGAGTTTCTGACATCTGCTTCGATAATCAACCCAGCGCTTTGGCTTAAGTGCTGAGTAATAGTTTTAGGGAGTGGGTACATCGTTTTATCGCCCACATGGACAGAGCCAATGATCATCAGCTCGGTTTCCCCTTTTTTTGCTAACCAATGTTGCGGCTCTGCATAAGAAGAAAAGGGAGCAAAGGCAACAAGTAGGGATGATATGAGTGTCAAGAGACGAAACATAGAATGGTCCTCAGGTATGATACCTTTAAACTTTATACGCAAAAATGCTTGAGGTTAAGTGCAATTTCTCTAGTGGGGATATTCGACAAAATCGTCATTTCTAAAAATATTGACGAGTTTTGACGATGAATAAATGAGAGTCACTTCACGAAAGATAAATAGGTCATTCGCTTACTAATGGTTCACAAAATAATTAGGCGTGATCCAAATCTTACAAAATCAGTCGTAACTCATGAATATTAGTGACCTAGATCGCAGCAAACTCGTCAAAACAAGTTGTTCGATTTTGACGTGGCTTGTAACTTCATGAAAGTTAAGTTTTTATGGTTTTTGCTGAGTATCATTTTTTGAACTAGATCACTTCCTATTTCTATTTATTTTACGCTTAGAAATAACTGGTTGTATGTTGAATGCAACTGTTAGGCCCCTCGCATTTGAGGAGCCGCGATTTTTATCATTGTCGTTTTGAACCACTGACTTTTTTGGGGAAGTAAGATGTTTAAACCTAGTCTGATTGCTGTTTCTGTTATCACCACATTAGCAGGTTGCTCTGCTCTGCAAAGCTCTGAGCAACAAGCTGTAAATTCACTGGCTAATAACCTTGATATTCAATACCAAGTGTTGACTAACCACGGTGCAAACGAAGGTCTTGCTTGTCAGGATTTAGGAGCTGAGTGGGCTTCTTGTAACAAGGTGAACATGACGCTAGTTAACCAAGGTGAAGCGGTTAACTCTAAAGATTGGGCTATCTACTTCCACAGCATTCGTCTGATTTTGGATGTAGATAATGATCAGTTCAAAATTTCTCGTGTAACGGGTGACCTACACAAACTGGAACCAACAGATAAGTTTGATGGCTTTGCGGCGGGCGAAGAAGTGGTACTTCCACTAATTGGCGAATACTGGCAGTTATTTGAAACCGACTTTATGCCAGGCGCTTTCGTGGCTGCACCAAACGCAGAACCTAAGATGATCGCTTCTCTTAACACAGAAGACGTTGCATCTTTCGTGACTGGCCTTGAAGGTAACAACCTAAAACGTACGCCAGATGACAACAACGTATTTGCAAACGCTGTGTCTCGTTTCGAGAAGAACGAAGACCTAGCAAAACAAGACGTATCAACCACGTTACTACCAACGCCAATGTCTGTTGAGGCAGGCAAAGGTACAGTAGATATCGCGGCGGGTATTGCGCTGCCTAAAGACGCATTCGATGCGACTCAATACGCAGCAATTCAAGATCGTGCAGAAGTGGTAGGTGTGGACGTTCGTGGTGATCTTCCTGTAAGCATCACTGTTGTTCCTGCAGACTTCACTGGTGAATTAGCAAAATCTGGTGCTTACGAGATGAGCATCAAAGGCGATGGTATTGCGATTAAAGCGTTTGACCAAGCAGGTGCTTTCTACGCAGTGCAATCTATCTTTGGCCTGGTAGATAGCCAAAATGCTGATTCTCTACCACAACTGTCTATTCAAGATGCACCTCGCTTTGATTACCGTGGTGTGATGGTGGATGTAGCTCGTAACTTCCACTCTAAAGACGCCATTCTTGCAACGCTAGACCAAATGGCAGCGTACAAGATGAACAAACTTCACCTTCACCTAACCGATGATGAAGGCTGGCGTTTAGAAATCCCAGGCCTACCTGAGTTGACAGAGGTTGGCGCTAATCGTTGTTTCGATACAAAAGAGAAAAGCTGCGTACTGCCTCAGCTTGGGTCCGGTCCAACGACAGACAACTTTGGCTCTGGCTACTTCAGTAAAACAGACTACGTGGAAATCTTGAAATACGCGAAAGCGCGTAACATTGAAGTCATTCCCGAAATCGATATGCCAGCACACGCGCGTGCAGCGGTAGTATCAATGGAAGCACGTTACGACCGCCTGATGGAAGAAGGTAAGGAAGCTGAAGCGAACGAATACCGCCTGATGGATCCTCAAGATACTTCTAATGTCACTACGGTTCAGTTCTACGATAAGCAAAGCTTTATCAACCCGTGTATGGAATCTTCCACTCGCTTCGTAGATAAAGTAATTTCAGAAGTGGCAGCAATGCACGCTGAAGCTGGGGCACCGCTAACGACATGGCACTTTGGTGGTGACGAGGCGAAGAACATCAAGCTAGGTGCTGGTTTCCAAGACGTTAACGCAGAAGACAAAGTAAGCTGGAAAGGCACGATTGACCTGTCGAAACAAGACAAGCCATTCGCGCAATCTCCACAGTGTCAGGCGTTAATCGCAGAAGGCACAGTGAGCGATTTTGCTCACCTACCGAGTCATTTTGCACAAGAAGTATCAAAATTAGTTGCTGAGAAAGGCATTCCAAGCTTCCAAGCATGGCAAGATGGTTTGAAATACAGCGAAGGTGAGAAAGCATTCGCAACAGAAAATACGCGTGTTAACTTCTGGGACGTTCTTTACTGGGGTGGTACATCATCAGTGTACGAGTGGTCTGAGAAAGGTTACGACGTGATCGTTTCTAACCCTGACTATGTGTACATGGACATGCCATACGAAGTTGATCCGAAAGAGCGTGGTTACTACTGGGCAACACGTGCAACCGATACGCGTAAGATGTTTGGCTTTGCACCAGAGAACATGCCTCAGAACGCAGAAACCTCTGTAGACCGCGATGGCAACGGCTTTACTGGTAAAGGTGAAATCGAAGCGAAACCTTTCTACGGTCTATCAGCACAGCTTTGGTCTGAGACAGTACGTAACGATGAGCAATACGAGTACATGGTATTTCCTCGCGTACTCGCAGCCGCAGAGCGTGCATGGCACCGTGCAGATTGGGAGAATGACTACAAAGTCGGTGTTGAGTACTCGCAAAACTCTAACCTAGTTGATAAAGCATCGCTAAACCAAGACTACAACCGCTTTGCGAACGTACTTGGCCAACGTGAACTGGCTAAGCTAGAAAAATCTGGTATCGACTACCGCCTTCCAATTCCTGGTGCGAAAGTAGAAAACGGCAAGCTAGCTATGAACGTTCAGTTCCCTGGCGTTGAACTGCAATACTCGTTAGACGGTCAAAACTGGCTGACTTACGCAGACAATGCTCGTCCAAGTGTGAAAGGAGAAGTGTTTATCCGCTCTGTATCGGCGACAGGGGAAAGAGTAAGCCGCGTAACTAGTGTGGAATAACCTTAACCTTCTCAGCTAAATTTAAGCAAACCCTCAATATCATGTTGAGGGTTTCTTTATTTTTAGGGGAAATTAAGTGTGACCAATGTCTAATTATTTTTCATTGATAAATAAGTTTTAGCTTGTAATGGTCAGGGTTATTGTGAACTGGATCGACTTAATCTGCTAAATATCAATAAATTACCTGTTTATGATCACACTTCTATTTTTTGAATCATTATAGAAAAATACAGTAAGTGCCTGTATTTACCATACTTTTATCAGGGTTGTTGAGCATCGGTTTGAACAAGATCACTTTTTAAAATGTTTTATTTTCCATCGCGAATTAATTGGAACAATATTGCGATCGCCAAGGAGGCACATTCCAAAGTTTGCGATAAAAGGGAAGAGAAGCCCTTTAACACCGTCGCATAACGTGAATAAATAAAGGCAGTAATTATGAAAAACATTTTTGCACTGAGTGCTCTTTCTCTCGCTTTCGCTTCTAGCGCTTTTGCTGGTTCTTCTTACGTAACAGGTAACGTTCAATTCCACGATGATGGTCGAATCCATGGTTCGGACGTTACGTCTACACTGGAAGCTGGTCATACTTTTGATAACCAATTCGGCGGCTTTACGGTTTACACCGAATTTGATGGTATTCAGTTGGGTAAACTGGAAACAGAAAACGGTGGCGCGGGTAACACAACACCAGCAATCACTGTGGGTGGTGAGCAGTCATTTAACATTACCGATCATTTATGGGTTGCAGCGGGTTACCAACACTTGTTCTCTGCTGGCGAGAACGTACAGTACCGTCCATTGGTTAAGATCGGTTACAACTTCGATAACGGTATCTCGCTAAGTAACCGTACTCGTGCGCATATTGATGCGACAGATGCAGATGCGGATACAGATTACCGCATGGATAACCGTATTGGTTACGTGATGAATGAAGATGTGACGCTAAGCTACAATAACGTCTACATGATTGAAGCGGAAACGATGGACCACGAACTTCGCGCAACGTGGACACGTAAAGGTGTTCAGCCTTACTTTGAGTTCCGTAGCCAAGCACACGGTGCAGAAAACGCAAGTGGTGATAGCCTAGTTAACAATGCGTTTGTATTTGGTGCCTCTTACGGCTTCTAATCTAATATCTGTCCATTAAGAAAAAGCCCAGCAATTGATTTGCTGGGCTTTCTAGTTATTTGTCGTTGCCTTCGTGGTGGCTATATTCGAACACTTGGCCTTTTTCGTTAAAGGCGTAAACAGTGTAGCTGTCTTTTTTATCGCCATACTCCATACCAGGGGAACCCATTGGCATGCCCGGTACCGAGAGCCCTTTTGCGTTACGTGGTGGATTTTCTAAGAATGCTTTAATGTCTTCGGCTGGAATGTGACCTTCGAACACATAGCCGTTGATTTCTGCTGTGTGGCAAGAGTAAAGCTGTTCGTTCTTGATGCCTAGATCGCGTTTTATGGCGTTCATGTCATCGTGCAATTTCTCTTCGACCGTAAATCCGTTCTCTTCCATGTGTTTTGTCCATTCACCACAGCAGCCGCAGTATGGCGATTTGTGGTTAATGACATCAGCTGCCAATACGTTGGCGGATGCGGTCGCAAGCATTGCAAAGGTCAATAATTTCAACTTCATAATAGCCTCAAATATAAGTGGTTATTTTACTGAAAAAAGTCGTAGTCGATTTGCATTACTAACGACAGTAATAGATGACAGCGCCATTGCCGCACCTGCGACAACTGGGCTGAGCAAAAATCCAAATGCAGGATAAAGTACGCCTGCGGCAACAGGGATCCCCAGTGAGTTATAAACGAAGGCACCAAATAGGTTTTGCTTCATGTTTTTAAGTGTAGCGCGCGACAGTTCAATCGCATGTACCACCGCCATTGGTGACGTGTTCAGGATGGTCATTTGCGAACTTTCAATGGCGACATCACTGCCACTACCCATTGCAATACCAAGGTTGGCTAACGCGAGAGCAGGGGCGTCGTTAATGCCATCCCCCACCATTGCCACGACATGGCCTTGGGATTGAAGTTGCTCAATGTGCTGAGCTTTCTCATCTGGCATTACTTGAGCGATTACTTCATCAATACCAAGTTCTTGACCGATAGCGTTGGCTACGTGTTGGTTGTCACCCGTCAGCATTACCGTTTTGATGCCTTGCGATTTTAATGCAGAGAGCGCTTGTTTTGCATCCGATTTGATTGGGTCAGCAATGGCGATCAGGCCGACTAACTCACCATCGAGCGCAACGGCAACCGGAGTCCATGCATTCTGAGCGCATTCGTCAATTGCATCCTGAAGAGCCTCTGTTGCAACGTTTTCCGCTTGCATAAATTGAAGCGAGCCAATAAGCAGCGGTTTACCTTGATACGTTGCCAAAATGCCGCGTCCGCGAACGTTTTCAAATTTATCGAGAGTCACTTCTTGTGTGTCGTGCTGATTAGCAAAGTCGCATACCGCTTTTGCTAGTGGGTGCTCTGACTGACGCTCGGCGGCGTACGCTAACCCCAACAGCTCTTCTTGGCTGGTGGTGTGAGTAAACACTTGCTGCACACTTGGTTTACCTTGGGTAAGCGTGCCTGTTTTATCGAACACAACCGTATCTATTTTACTCGCTAGCTGCAGGGCATCAGCATCTTTGATCAAAATGCCGAGTTCTGCGGCTTTACCCACTCCCACCGTAACAGAAAGTGGGGTTGCTAAGCCTAGAGCACAAGGGCAGGCGATGATAAGTACGGTTGTGGTGACCACCAGCATATAGCTCGCTTTTGGCTCTGGGCCAACGGCAAACCAAACAAGCGCGGCCAGTATTGCTATGCCTACAACGACAGGGACAAACACCGATGAAATCTGGTCTGCCAATTTAGCGATGGCGGGCTTGCTGCTCTGAGCGCTGCGCACCATACGAATAATACGTGCGAGCATCGTATTTGCGCCGATTCCGGTAGCCTCTATAGTGAGAGAGCCGTCGGTATTCAATGTCCCTGCGGATACATGTGCCTCTTGTGCTTTTAATACAGGAACGGGCTCACCTGTTAGCATGGACTCATCGATATACGATTCACCATTGATTACCGTACCGTCGACGGGCACTTTCTCTCCCGGCTTGATACGTAACTTCATTCCTAAAGTGATTTCTTCTACCGCGATTTGTTTATCACCTTGCTCAGTGATGACGGTCGCTTGTTGAGGCTGTAAGTTCACCAAAGCCTGAAGCGAGCGCGTTGTGTTTGCTTTCGCTTTGGCTTCTATATAGTGGCCAAGTGAAATCAAACCAATGATCATCGCGCTGGCTTCGAAGTAAACATGACGAGATGCCATTGGGAACCAATCTGGGAAAATTACCACAAGCATAGAATAGAACCACGCTGCGCCAGTACCAAGCGCAACTAAGGTATCCATCGTGGCGCGCTTGTGAGTGGCCGCTAACCAAGCGTTACTAAAGAACTGTTTTCCGGCAGTGGCAAGCAGCAGCAAACACACAATACCGATCGCGCCCCAAACCAATTGGTCATTGGTGTTGCGAATCATCATGTTGCCACCAGCAACACCCCAAATCATCAAAGGGGCACCCACAACAAGGCCGGCAATTGCATCCAACTTAAAGCGTTTTTTCTGTTGACGTTGTTGCTGCGCTTGCTTTTCTTGCTGTGTCGTGGCGTCTTGTAAAACCTCGCCTTGGTAACCCGCTTGTTTGACAGATTGCAAAATAGATTGATGTAACGAATCTGAGTCTTCAGTCACAAACACCAGTGCGCTTTGTTCTGCGAGGTTTACCTGAGCTTTTTCAACCCCTTGTACATTAGTCAGGGCTTTTTCTACTGATGCGACACAGCTTGCACAGGTCATACCTTGAATCAACATCTGTAGCTGAGCCGTGCCTGCTGGTTGCTCGTCAGGCGCTGCTTGGTCGCCTTTTTCGCTTTGATATGTCTGGCTTTGGCGTTGATCGGGAGTGATTGCCTTGTGCTCTTCAGCAACTGAGTTATCAGTAACAGCGCTATTGTTGGCCGTATAGCCCAAGCTGGCAACTAGCTCAATGACTTGTTGCTCGGAGAGTAGGGTACGAATCTCTAAGTGCGTTGTTGAAGCCTCGAAAGAAATAACGTCTTGATGAGAGTCTAATAAAGACGAGAGTTTTTTCACGCAGCCGCCACAGCTTAAGCCTGAAAGGTTTAACTCGTACTGATTTCCTGCTTGGTAACCAAGAGATTCAATTGATGAGACAAGCTCTTTGAGAGAGGACTCGGTTTTGACCTCGACTTGCGTTGGGGACAAAGTGAGGATCTCTACATCGTGATTCGCATGTAAAGCCTTCTCAACTTTTCTCGCACAGCCCATGCAGTTGAGCCCTGATAAAGGTATAACAAACTGATACATAATCTGCACCTCAATAATAGTGATACATTGAGCTTAAACCTTCCTGCAAGGGTAAGGTCAATCCCCTTTTTTGCTCTCAACAATTTCGTCAAAATCGCTTGAATCACACAAGTTCACTGCCATTTTACTTGCGAGTGATCTCAAGGTTTTTTCTCTCTGAATATAAAGTTCCGTTAAAACACCTAAAAGATGAATGAAGTCGCTCACGCTTTTGAGATGCTCTCAATGTCAGTTCAGTGTCAAAAAGTGCTTTTAACGTTTTTGATTTTTTATATTTAAATTTAAGTTTTTGATTTTTAATTGATTATATTATTTTTGATCTTCTCATTTTGAAGTCGCTCAGATTGCTGTAGGGAAAGTTTTTTAGTGCGAAAAAAGTTTGTCATATTTGCCCCGTCCAAACATTGTTTCAAGTTCCTGCCATGTCCTAGTTAGCGAATTTGAAAATGGAAAAAACTAAAAAATATAGGGGTTAAAAATGTCTTACCTAAAGAAAAGCCTACTTGCTACGGCAATCACAGGCATGATGTTCAGTGGTGCTGCATTTGCTGATGGTGCAAACAGTGACGCAGCAAAAGAGTTCCTAACCAAAGATTCATTCTCTTATGAAGTTTACGGGATCATCGCGATGCAGGCCGCGTACCGCGATTACGATTCTGGCAACAAAGCAACGGATGATGATCTAGGTGGCATGCAGCTAAACAACGAATCTCGCATCGGTTTCCGCGGTAAAAAACAATTTGCTAACTTCGGTCCTACTTTTATTTGGCAAATCGAAGGTGGTTACGTTGACCCTAGCTTTGGCGGCGAGGGTGCAGGTCTTGGTGAACGTGACACATTCGTCGGTTTTGAAAGTGCATCTTGGGGTCAAGTTCGTTTAGGTCGAGTATTAACACCGATGTACGAATTGGTTGACTGGCCTGCATCTAACCCAGGTCTCGGTGATGTTTACGACTGGGGTGGTGCAATCGGTGGTGCTAAGTATCAAGACCGTCAATCAAACACCATTCGTTGGGACTCGCCAATGTATGCGGATAAATTCTCTCTAGATATTGCGGCTGGTGCAGGTGACAAAGCGGGTCTGGGTGAAGGTGATGACTACTGGGGTGGTATCGCAGCGCACTACAAAATTGGTCCAATTCAGTTAGATGCCGCATACGAGGGTAACCGTAACATTAAGATGGAAGGCCAAACGTGGGAGAACAACACATACTTGGTGGGTGCTCAAGGCTGGTTTGATAACGGTATTTCTTTCTTCGCGCAATACAAATACATGGAAGCTGACGCAAGCAACGGCGTGAGTGAGAAGCAAGACGCAATGTCTGCCGCTATCATGTACACCACAGGTGATTGGCAATACAAACTGGCTTACGCAGCGAACTTTGATCTAGAGCGTGATGGTAAGACAATTAACGATACAGCAGACGATGTACTATCTGCACAAGTTATGTACTTCGTAGACCCATCGGCAGTGCTTTACGTACGTGCTCGTACTCTAGACTTTGGCGACGGTGCATATCAACTGGATAAACCAACAGAAGCGCGTTGGAAATCTGCGGACTACGATGAGTTCTCTGTGGGTGTTGAATACTACTTCTAATAAAGAAGCAGCTAAAAGGGCGGAAACGCCCTTTTTGTCTTGATACTGATTCAAATAAGCCTTTGGAATGACTGGCCTGTAAGTTTCAGAGGCTTATCTAAATTGGTATAAAGTGAGAAACCACGATGAAAAAAACAACGACACTTCTCGGACTTTGCGCAATGCTTTCTGCGCCTGCTTTTGCTGCTCAACTGACTCTGCAAGCTGAACTGGTTCCTCGCGTTCTCAACGGTGAGTTCGTGTACCCTGAGTGGATTTCCAAAAATAACAGCATCGAGCTGAAGGACGGGGAAAATCAGTTGGCGGTGACGGTTGGACAAATTGTCTTTGAAGATGGCAAGCGCCGTAAGTTCGATTCGCAGCCACTGGTATTAGAGTTTGAAGCAGAAAAAGACGCCGAGCTATCGCTGACTTACAAAGCGTTCCGTACCATCGAAGAAGCGAACGCTTTTGAACTCGATCCGAAAGTGGTATTGAAAGACAAACACGGAAAAGAAGTGGAATTCTCTATGGTTCAACTTCGTAAAGGTGGCTTGCAAGGTTTTCGTGATTACGAGCGAGAAGTGGCTGACTATAACAATGCAATGAACAAAGAATCGACCAAGGCAAGCATTGCGTCTTCTCCGGCGGAAACCAAAACAATCAAAGCATCGTTTAATGAGTTAAGCCGTGAAGAGCAGCAAGAATTTATGCAATGGGCGATGCGTAACCTGAAGTAATTTCGTTCTGCACTTTAACAGTAAATAGGAGGGCAGTACCTTTATTGGTGCTGCCCTGTTTGTATTTCTGGTGTCAAACCGATTGTAGAATTGACTTACGGTGGTAAAATGTCGCCACTTTTATCCTTGACATTACAACGAGAGATCTCTCGTTGCTCATTACCCCTAAGGAACTCAAATGACGGTTAAAACTCGTTTTGCTCCTAGCCCAACTGGCTATCTACACGTTGGTGGTGCGCGTACTGCACTTTACTCTTGGCTATACGCTAAAAACCAAGGTGGTGAATTCGTTCTACGTATCGAAGATACAGACCTTGAGCGTAACTCTCAGGAAGCGGTTGATGCAATTCTTGAAGGCATGGAATGGCTAGGCTTGGAGTGGGATGAAGGTCCTTACTACCAAACTCAACGTTTTGACCGTTACAACGAAATGGTTGATAAGCTTCTTGCTGAAGACAAAGCTTACAAATGTTACGCGTCTAAAGAGCTGCTAGATGAAATCCGTGCAGAGCAAGAAGCAAATAAAGAAATGCCTCGCTACGATGCTAACCATCCAAAAATCAAAGCAGCAAACGAAGTGGCAAAAGATGGCGATCCATGTGTTATCCGTTTCCGTAACCCGAAAGAAGGCAGCGTAGTATTTGATGATCAAATCCGTGGTCGCATTGAAATCCGCAACGATCAAATGGATGACCTAATCATTCGTCGTACTGACGGTTCACCTACTTACAACTTCTGTGTAGTAGTGGATGACTGGGACATGGGTATCACTCACGTTGTTCGTGGCGAAGACCACATCAACAACACGCCTCGTCAGATCAACATCTACGAAGCACTAGGTGCGCCAGTACCAACATTTGCACACTGTGCAATGATCTTGGGTGATGACGGTGCGAAACTGTCGAAACGTCACGGCGCTGTATCGGTCATGCAATACCGCGATATGGGTTACCTACCTGCGGCACTAAACAACTACTTAGTGCGTCTAGGTTGGTCTCATGGCGACCAAGAAATCTTCTCTCAAGAAGAGATGATCAACCTGTTCAGCCTAAACGCAGTATCTAAGTCAGCGTCTGCTTTCAACACGGATAAACTGCAATGGTTGAACAACCACTACATCAAGAACTCAGATCCTGCGTACGTTGCAGAGCACCTACAATGGCACCTAGATCAACAAAAACTAGACGTAACGAATGGTCCTGCTATCACTGACGTGATCAAGCTAGTGGGTGAGCGTTGCAACACGCTGGTTGAGCTAGCTGAGCAAATCCGTTACTTCTACGAAGATTTCTCTGAGTTTGAAGCGGGCGCAGCGAAGAAACACTTACGCGGTGTGGCTAAAGAGCCTCTAGAGCTTGCTCTAGCGAAAGCTGAAGCACTGACCGAGTGGACAACAGCAAACATCAAAGATGGCGTTATCGCAGCAGTCTGTGAAGAGCTAGAAATTGGCATGGGCAAAATCGGTATGCCATTACGTGTTGCTGTAACAGGCGGCGGTCAATCTCCTTCTGTCGATGCAGTAATGGAACTGGTTGGCAAAGAGCGTTGTGTTGCTCGTATTAAGATGGCGCTTGAGTTCATTGCTGAGCGTGAAGCAAACGCATAATTGCTTTGAACTAAAGGTTCTTTTGAATAAATAGTCACAAAGCCGCGGTAAACACCCGCGGCTTTTTTGTATCTGAATCCTAGATAATGAGAAACCTTCTCATATGTCGGTGAAGGATGTGGTATTTAGGACCGTAATTCACCTAGGTATGGATAAGATTTTTTAATCCAAATATCGTTGGCATGAATAAAAAACGAGCGATTATATATCAAATATCTGATTGATTTTTATCCACCTTCCTTAAAGTTCCATTTTTGTTGTCTCATTTTTAAGAAAAAACTTTGCTTAAGTTGTAGTGTTCCAGAAAGTAAAGCAAACGTTTGCTTCGTGATTGTGTGGGGATTTTTTTGCTTAAGATCACATGTTGTTGAGATTTTTGATGACAATAAATTGACAGAATTGGGATTTTTCTCGCGATTTCTTAGCGTTATAGTTCACCCCGTCAGTGATACCGAGATGGCGATATGTATCACTGAACAGGAAATGTACGTAAGTAGCTTCCATAAAAAAATGCATGTGCATAAAAAGAAGCTGACTAAGTATCTCACTCAAGGAATGAATAAAAAGAATTGAAATACAACGTCAGTCAGACGGCGCATTTCGGCATCTAACAAAAGAACTTCTTTAGAGGAATCAATAATGAAAAAATTAGCAGCGGTAATTTCAGCGTCTCTACTTATGGCTTCAGCAGCACAAGCAGAAGTATACGTTGGTGGTAAGATGGGTAAGTCATGGATGGAAGACGCGTGTGTAGCGGGCCAGGCTTGTGACAAAGACGACTCTACTCTTGGCGCTTTTGTTGGTTACGAAATGAATAAATACTTCGCAGTAGAAGCAGGTTTCGACAACATCGGTGATTTTAACCAAACTACTTTCGGTGGCCATGTAGAAGCAATCACTCTTGCACCTAAATTCAGCCTACCAATCACTGAAGACATCGCACTTTACGGTAAAGTGGGTGGCGCTTACGTAATGTTTGATGGCAAAGATGATTACTCTTACCTAGGCGCAGCTGGCCTTGAGTTCAACCTAAGCCAAAACGTAACTGCTCGTGCGGAATACCAAACTCTGACTGATATCAGCAACGATGTAACTCGTGCGACAGGTAACACAGCAACACTGGGTGTTTCTTTCAAATTCGGTGGCAACGATGAGCCAGTAATCGTAGAAGAGCCAGTTGTTGTTGAAGAAGTGGTTGTAGAAGAAGTGGTAGAAGAGCCAGTAGTCGTAACGAAAACATTCGAAACTCAAACAATCGGCACTGGTAGCTTCGATCTAAACAGCACAACTCTAAAACCAGAGAGCGCTGCAAAACTTGATAACCTGGTTGCTTTCCTAAACGAGCACCCACAAGCGAACGTTGAAGTTGTAGGTTACACAGATACTTCTGGCCCAGCAGCTTACAACCTAAAAGTTTCTGAGAAACGCGCTGAATCTGTAGCTAACGCACTCGTTGAAAAAGGCATTGATTCATCACGTATTCAAGCGCGTGGCGAAGGTGAAAACAACCCAATCGCTTCAAACGACACTCGTGAAGGTCGTCAGCAAAACCGTCGCGTAGAAATCGTTGTTCCAGAATTTGAATACCAAGTTCAGCAATAAGCTTCTATCCGACCGTAGTATAGAAGACTGAAGCTGAAAGCCCCAAAGAGTTCGCTCTTTGGGGCTTTTTCATTTCTATTTGAAACGAACTGAAAAGCTAAAAACGGTAAACATCACTTGAGGTCAATGCTGTTTAAGCGCCCCATGAACGTTAGGATTTCCAAGTTGTCTTTATGTGCTTCTAGCAACGCTTTTTTGGTTTGCATGTAGGCGGCAAGCTTGCCGTATTTACTAATAGAGCGAACCACCGTTTTGTATTTGTAGTCACCGTCGTCATTGAACTCTCGCCACTTAGCGATGTAACACGTATCTCGGTTATCTGGGTTTTCAAGAGTGGGGTTAGGTTTGTGAACAATTTTTGGCTCAACGCTGTGTGGAAGTCTGGTCATGAGGTAAGGATCCTTCAAAAGACGTCGCCAAAATTTGCCCCACATTTGCCGGCCTAATTCGTTTCTCAGCTTAATGGCTTTTTGTAAGCCTTTCTTTTCTCCAATACGAACAAACCCAACCGAGCGGTGCAGTACCGTGTCCTCGGGGGTATGGATATGAATCTTAAAGGCAGTCTTGCCTTTAGAAATAAAGCGGTGTCCAGTGTTAGTTATTAAATTGCTCTTAGACATAGTGCTAACTAATAATTTTATTAATAGCTAAAAGGGTAAGCAAAACTCATAGATAATTAAAGTAATAAAATACAAAACTGTAAATAGGGCTTGTTGAAATGATTTCAAGGGGAAGAGGTCGGAACAGTAAAAGGTTTTATCTCGTCGAGTAAAGGAGCGAGGCGATCATATTGATTACTGAGGAAATTGTTTCACACGTTACTTGCAAACGCTCTGTGAAGCTCGAAATAGTGGATACAAAAAAGCCTTAGCTCAAGTGGGAACTAAGGCTATGATATGGCGCCCCCAGTAGGATTCGAACCTACGACCTGTCCCTTAGGAGGGGACTGCGCTATCCAGCTGTGCCATGGGGGCGTAATACCAATAGTTGCAGTTCATTGAACCGTTTTACTGAATGCAAACCTAGCAACTTTGTTTAGGTCTTTATCAGCATCACTTTGAACGACTCACTACGGTCATTGGTATAATCAAATAAGATGCGCTGCCTATGATATTCAAAAGTGAGCATATCTCAAGACTTAATGTTTGCTTTTATAGGATCTTGTTCATTACGTCGCCAATTTGAACACTAGAGGCTAAATTTGGCTGATCAATCGTAAGCTCGGCTTCGTGTTCGTATATACGTGATACCGTCAATGTAATTTCACTTTGCGATACTTTGTTTCTTGGTAGTCCGTTTTGGTCGATAAATGATGCGGTGTGCCAAAGCTGCAATTTGTCTCCCTCTTTTACGCCATGCATACGGCCGAGATCCATCGTTACGGTATTGCCGAAGACAGCAACGACCTCTGGCAGCGTAATTTTGCAAGACAGCTCTGACTCTAGATCCAGCATTATATTGCGACTAACGCGTAGCATCATCTCGCCATAGGTAGACGCCCAAAAGCGCGCACTGCGAGTATCTACTTGGCTCGTTTTGGCAAATGGCCAACGCGCCACTTCACGGTAGGCTTTGTTGAAGACTTCATGGCCAGTTTTACCATCAAATACTTTCATCTCTAATGCAAACTGACGATTGATGATGTCATCTTGCAGTAGTTGAGATTCGACCGTTGCAGTGAGATCGGTAATGACTCCCCCAATGATGTATTGTGCGCCGTTGTCTTGTGCAATCATTTGAGTACGAGCAGGATAGTTACTGCTAATTGAATAGTCCGTTGTACCCACAGATACAAAGCTGCGAGAGGTTTGATCCAGCTGGCGATTCACCACGCGGCTAAAATCGTCACCCACTTGGTAAATCTGTCCCATCACCGCTTGTTGTGGTGAGGCAACCTCAATATTGCCGACAAGGATCGTCTTTTTGTATTGATCGGTGTGGCAACCCGTTGCCGATGGATAAATATCGACGCGAATTTTTACCTCGACTTTACCTCGACGTTTACGCTCAGACTCGACCAAAATGTAACGGACTTCATGGTTGGTAAACTGGTACTCGTTACGGCTTTCTTCTAGTAGCGGCATCAAATTGCTAATACTGCCAATATCTGCGCCCGAAAAATTGACGGCTTTGAACAGCGCGTCTTCCAACGCATGGAGCCTTGCCGTCTCTTCTGAAGAAACGATAGTGGCAACGCCTGTTACTTCATACCAAGATGCCATTACTTTAAAAGGCACAAGCATCACTAAAGTGATTGAAAACAGACTGTTTAATATTTTTTTCATTGATTACAACCGTTCGGGTATAAATATTGCTTTAACAATTTCAGTGAAGTTTGGTGGATTTTTCTTCGTTAGGCAAACAAAGAAAAGCAAAGACTGTTCCAATATTCACTTTCTTAGAAAGGAATTAATCAAGAACGGTATCACCTAAGATTATCTGGAGAATCAAACCATGAAAAAGTGGCTTGTCGCCGCATCGATGATGACGCTTCTGACATCGTGCGCGTACTCACCGATTTACAATGGTAAAGAACCGTACTCGGGAAGCCAGTTCATGCTGATGGATAGTCCACGTCATACGATGGACTTTTTCATTGAAAGCATGACCGAAGACCTGATGGTTTCTAATGTGGCGGTATCTGCGCGGACACCGATTGCGATTACCTCGTTTGTTGATCTACAAAATATGGATGCAACAAACTGGTTAGGCAACTCGGTCTCGGAAGGTTTTATCCATCAGTTCCAGCGCCGAGGGTTTAAAGTGGTTGATTTCAAAACTACGGGCTCTATCCAAGTGACGCAGCAGGGCGATTTTGCTTTAAGCCGTGATTGGCAAGATCTGGCGCAAGAGCAACAAATTCAGTATGTACTGACCGGCACGATGCTTCGCCAAGAGGGCGGGGTGTTGGTCAATGCACGTGTGGTCGGTATGCAGAGCCGTGTGGTTGTAGCAACGGCGCAGGGTTTCCTTCCGGCTGACCGTATTGGTCGTGACTTAGATACGTTAAACAGTATCCGTACGCAAGATGGCGTGTTGATTCGCTCAGACCCAACCATTCGTCAGCCGTACACTGTGATTCTGCGTCCATAGGATAGAAGCATGAAGAAGTTATTATTTATTATTGCCACACTGGTATTGGTGGGGTGTCAGCCACTACAACAGATGCGTCAAGATGAAATCTTAGTGGCAGTGGGTTATGCGAGTGTCAGTGAGCAAACAGGCCGCACAGTAGAAGAAAAGCGCGTACGAGCAATGCGCGCATCAAAAATTGATGCATACCGTGAACTGGCAGAACAAGTGTATGGTATGCGTGTTAGTGGACGTGCAGAACTGCAAGACCAGCGTTTAGGTATTGAGAGCACTACAGGTGCGGTTGATGGTGTGATTCGCGGTGCAGAAGTTGTGCGTAGTTATCTTGTTGAGGACAGTTACGTGACAGAGTTGCGTCTTGATATTCGTAAAATGGATAAGCTACGTGATTACGGAGAAGTTCAACAGGTGCCTGAGAAGCGTCAACAAACCTTGTTCTAATGCACTAAGCGCATTACTTCAGAAGACCAGATAATCTTTCCAGCGGCTGATTGGCAACAATGAGTCGCTTTTTTATCTCTACATTCTAGAGATGGTGTGGGGTAGGAGTGACGTTTAGGCTTTTATATTGGTGCCAAGTGTCGAAATTGTGTGGGTTTTGCCACCAGCATTGTAGGTCATGCCCACTTTGCCATGAGTTCGCTGAAGCATGTTATTGAGTTTATTGAAACTCAGCTGTGCGCGACTAAGCGATTCACCATTTACTTTGTTGACTTGTTGACAGTCGAGGACGATCGATTGGATTTGAGCAACAACCTGACTTAGGTGCTCATCTTCAGTAAGTTGATTGACGTGCGGGTGAGAGGCGATTCGCTGATCAGTTGTTCTAAGCTGATCAATGAGTGTCATCTTCTGTTTGGCAATACTCTCAATCTCGGTAGAGACACGCGCAGTTATCGCTTGTGTTTCTTGACGCAAAACAGCAGAAAGTGCCTTAGCATTTTCTAGTTGGAAATTGACGAGATCGACTAATGCTGCCATAAAATACTTACCTTCGGCCTAAGTCAGTTAGCTTTTGCCTTGCAATTCGTTTTCAAACTTAATCATGTTGTCAGCCAATTTTTCAGGATCGACTTTGTATGAACCGTTTGTGATTGCTTCTTTGATTGCCGCGACTTTGGCGCTGTCATAGGCCGGAGAAGCTGCCATATCTTTTTGGAGTTTGCTAACGGCTTTGCTTTGCTGGCTGAGTGATACAGCGTCTTGTTGTGCGGGTGCTTTTTTCGATTCAGTCGTGCTGGTAGCATTGGAATCGTTACGCGCAGGTGCACGACTTGTCGTCGTCATCATTTGCCCTGAACGTATATTATCTATACCTGCCATGTTTAACCTTTGCCTTGTATCGTAATACTGGTATCCAGACTATCGACCAGTGCAAAAATAACTTTAGTCATTTTTTGCATTTTTATTGATCAGTTTAAACACGCTACCAGTGGGTGTTAAAAATTAACAGTGATTTCCGCAATGCCAGTCACTATGCCTTCTATTATACGCTGTGACTTATCATTTTTCACTCTTACTTGATCGCCAGCCGCACCATCTTGCAATGCTGTGCCTTGCGTGGTGATTGTCATGCCAGAATTTACCGCTTTAATTGTGACCTTTTCATTCCGGCAAACGACACAGACATCATTACGTTCAACAACATCACCTAGGCGAACGTTGCGTTTTAGCTTTGCGCCAACCACTTGATCGTAGTTAGAAAAGCCATCTTTGCGAAAGCGCTGCAGCTCGATCATAGAAGTGGTGACATCCGACGCGCTGACGATTTCTCCTCTCCCTAGTGTTCGTGTTGCGACGATCATTGGCACTGATACCGAGATCCGTACAGGCACATAGACTTTCCAGTCATCCGGTGGGCATTCCACTAGAACATTGATGTTGCTTCGAGTACTGCTGGTGGAAGAAGCTGACGTATCCAGGGGCACTGGGCAATCCGTTGCTTTTATTCTCGAGTCGATATCTGCCGCATTAACAGATAGCTCGCCACCATCAGGCTGATCAACTGTAGCAAGAATATGTTGTTCTGCTGCCGTTTTTATTTGCTCGATCTGATTATCTGAAGCTGAATGAACAAAAAAGCTAAACATACTGAGCAAAATGCCGATAGACTTAGCGTACTTTGTAATTAGCGCTCTACATATTGTCATAGTCAATGGTGTCGAAGTGAAAGTGAAATACGCCATACTGTCTCCCTGGTATCGTGCTTGCCAGTGGTAGAGTATCATTTAAAAACAAAAAGTTTGAGATGGAGATGAGCATATGACGGGGATTCTTGACTCGGTGAATCAGCGTACGCAACTCGTCGGTCAGAACCGATTGGAATTATTGACCTTTCGACTGATGGGCCGACAGCGCTACGGCATTAACGTATTCAAAGTGAAAGAAGTACTGCAGTGCCCTAAGCTGACTTCAATGCCAAATCTACACCCGCTGGTAAAAGGTATCGCTCATATCCGCGGCCATACCGTGTCCGTTATTGATTTGAGCCTGGCAATTGGTGGCCGCCCAACCACTGATCTGGATAAATGTTTTGTTGTTATCGCAGAATTTAACCGTACGATCCAAGCATTTTTGGTATCATCGGTTGAGCGTATTATCAATATGCATTGGGAAGCGATTTTGCCACCGCCAGACGGTGCGGGTAAAGCGCACTACTTGACCGCAGTGACAAACATCGACAACGAGCTGGTTGAAATCCTTGACGTTGAAAAAATCCTGGCAGAGATTGCGCCGGTTGATGAAACGATGGATTCTGCTATCGGTGAAGAAATCGCGCAAGCAGAACAAGAAAAGCCTATTGTACGCCGTATATTGATTGCCGATGACTCGACTGTCGCGCGTAAACAGGTAGAGCGTGCGATTACATCAATCGGTTTCGAGGTCGTATCTGTCAAAGATGGCAAAGAAGCGTACAATAAGTTGATTGAAATGGCTCAAGAAGGCAATATCTACGATCAAATTTCGTTGGTTATTTCCGATATTGAAATGCCAGAAATGGACGGCTATACCTTAACGGCTGAAATTCGCAGACATGCCGATTTGAAAGACCTTTATGTTATCCTCCATTCTTCATTAAGTGGTGTATTCAACCAGGCTATGGTTGAGCGTGTAGGTGCCAATACCTTCATTGCGAAATTTAACCCAGATGAATTGGGTAACGCGGTTAAATCTGCATTAACACAATAAAAGAGACATTAATGACTGCTATTACAATCAGTGATCAAGAGTATCGTGACTTTAGCCGTTTTCTAGAATCGCAATGTGGCATCGTGTTAGGTGATAGCAAGCAATACCTTGTGCGTAGCCGACTGAGTCCTTTAGTGACGAAGTTTAAGCTCGCATCGTTATCAGATTTGCTACGTGATGTTGTTACAGGGCGCAATCGTGAATTACGAGTGGCCGCTGTGGACGCGATGACGACTAACGAAACCTTGTGGTTTCGAGATACTTATCCGTTCACAGTTTTAGCTGACAAATTATTGCCAGAAGTAGCGGCAAGCAAGCGCCCAATCAAGATCTGGTCTGCAGCCAGTTCATCGGGCCAAGAGCCGTATTCTATTGCAATGACGATTCTGGAAACGCAACAGCGCAAGCCGGGTTTGTTACCAAACGTGTCTATTACAGCAACAGACATTTCAGCAAGTATGCTCGAGATGTGTCGTGCAGGTGTGTATGACAATTTGGCTCTAGGGCGCGGACTTTCACCAGAACGTCGCCGCACCTTCTTTGAGAATGCGGACGGTGGCCGTATGAAAGTCAAAGACAACGTCAAACGTTTGGTGAACTTTCGTCCACAAAACTTGATGGACAGTTATGCACTGATGGGTAAGTTCGACATTATTTTTTGTCGCAACGTGCTGATTTACTTCTCACCGGAAATGAAATCAAAAGTGCTTAACCAAATGGCGAGCAGCTTAAACCCAGGTGGTTATCTGCTGTTAGGGGCATCAGAGTCGCTAACTGGTCTGACTGATAAATTTGAAATGGTGCGCTGTAATCCGGGTATCATTTACAAGCTTAAATAGCGGTATCTCTTCATTGATAAAAAGCCTGACCTAGTGTCAGGCTTTTTTTGTTTGCTGGTTTCCTGACTTCGAGTGTTTCCACGTTTTCACTTGCTAAATTGAAGCGCGATTTTGCTTTGTTCCCTCATCACGGTGTATCTTTATTAAGTGAACAAAGTGAAACGACATGACATTCCAGTCACTTTGGCTCACTTATTGCTATTCCAATGGGTGATAGCTATTAAGTAGATAGAGCGCTTTATGTTTTTGGCATGCTAATTGCTTTTGGTTATCAATCACGGTCAGTTCTTAATTGTAGAGGCAAACATGGCTATATCTTTTGACAATGCACTAGGCATCCACCAGCACACGGTGGGCGTACGTGAGCGCAATGCTGAGGTGATTTCCACCAACATTGCACAAGCCAACACGCCTGGTTACAAAGCAAGAGGTTTAGACTTTGCGAAGGAATTGCAAGCGGCAACATCTGGGGCAAGCATTGGTCTTAGTCGTACGGATGGTCGGCATATTCCTGCCACTACAACGTTGGTCGGGGACAAGCTATATCGTCTTCCTACGCAGCCTGATACGGGTGATGGCAACACGGTAGACTTGGATTTAGAGCGTAACTTGTTTATGCAAAACCAAATCAGACACCAAGCATCACTCGATTTTCTAGGCAGCAAATTCAAGAACTTAACCAAAGCAATCAAAGGGGAATAATTTAGATGAGCTTATTTAACGTTTTCAATGTGACAGGTTCCGCAATGAGCGCTGAATCCGTTCGTCTGAACACTACCTCAAGCAACTTGGCGAACGCCGACAGTGTCAGCAGCTCTGCGAAAGACACTTATAAAGCGCGCCATGCTGTGTTTGGAGCTGAGTTAAGTAACGCCATGCGTGGCGGTGATACGGTGCCAGTGAAAGTGATGGGCATTGTAGAAAGCGATAAACCGCTGAGTGCGGAGTACAACCCAGACCATCCCCTTGCAAACGAAGAAGGCTACATCTACAAGCCGAACGTGAATGTAATGGAAGAAATGGCGAACATGATTTCAGCTTCTCGCGCATACCAAACCAATGTGCAAGTAGCGGATTCTAGTAAACAAATGCTGCTGCGTACGCTGCAGATGGGTCAATAAGGATAAGGAGGTAGCGTATGGCCGGAATTAACAACGTTGGTCAAAGCGGCTTGTCCTATATCGACCAGCTTAAAAGTCTACAAGAGAGTAACAAGAAGACGGAAGAGAGCACGGGTAAGCAAGACCTAAAACAGGAAGACTTCTTATCATTGCTCACGAAGCAATTGTCTCAACAGGACCCTTTTAAGCCGGTAAGTAATGACCAGATGATTGCGCAAATGGCTTCATTTGCGACCGTTGATGGCATTGGCAAGATGAACACTCAGTTTGAGAGTTTGAACTCGTCAATGACATCAAACCAAGCGTTACAAGCTTCCTCTTTGGTAGGACGTGACGTATTGGTCCCAGGAGCGGCAGGTGTGAAGCAGGACGACGCGCCAATGGCGGCAATGGTTAAGCTTTCACAATCTATCGATAATCTGTTTGTTCGTGTAGAGGATGAAGCTGGCCAACTGGTTCGTACTTTTGAGGTAGGGGCGAAACCAGCCGGCGACACGCGTGTGCTTTGGGACGGTAAAGATGAAAGCGGAAATCCACTGCCTGCTGGCAAATACAAAGTGAAAGCGTCTGGCTTGGTTGAAGGGGAGTCGCAAGAGTTCCCAGTATCGACATATGCCAACGTAAATAGCGTATTGCTCGGCAAAGGTGACGGAAACGTATTACTCAATCTGGCTGGTTTTGAATCGCCAGTTCGACTTGCAGAAGTATTGGAAGTTGGCAAAGCGTAGTCATAGCTCGCTAGATTAGGAGATTTTGGAATGTCATATGTATCTTTAAGCGGTTTGTCCGCCGCCCAACTGGATTTGAACACCACCAGTAACAACATTGCGAACGCCAACACGTACGGCTTTAAAGAGTCCCGTGCTGAGTTTGCTGATGTTTACTCTAACTCTTTATTTACTAACGCAAAAACCACACCGGGTGGGGGTGCGCAAGCAAGCCAAGTGGCGCAGCAGTTCCATGAAGGCTCAAGCATTTACACCAACAACCCAATGGATTTGCGTGTTTCGGGTACAGGTTTCTTCGCCGTGGCGAAGGAGCGTCTGACTCCACAACAGAATGAACTGACACGTAATGGTGCATTCCATTTAAATAAAGAAAACTACATGGTGACCGCGAACGATGAGTTCTTATTAGGTTACCAAGTGGATCCAAGCTCTGGTGAGGTTTCTTCATACGAGCCACAACCTATCAATATTCCTGCTGAATTTGGTAAGCCAAAGCAAACAGCAAACATTGAAGTGGGCGTGAACTTGCCAGCTAACGGCGATTTGAAAGATCCGACTCAGTTTGATTTTTCAGACCCAGATACATACAACCGTTCAACCTCTTCGACTATTTATGACTCGATGGGTCAGTCTTACAAGCTAACGACGTACTACTTGAAAGATCAGACTCAGCCAAACACGTGGAACACTTACTACACCGTGACAGATAAAGAAGGTGAAAAGCCTTTAAATGTTGCGGCAGGTGATGCACAAACGCCAACAGGCCATGTGGGTCATACCATGAAGTTCAACAACGATGGTACGTTGGCGAGCTTGAACAATGGTCAGCCAATTACGTCTGTGGCATTAGGCGATCCAGCGACGAACACGACACCAGTCGATATGAATGGTGCCGATCCTGCGCAGACGCTTAACTTCGGTTTAGGCTCGGCAACACAGTTTGCTGCTCCGTTCGAACTGACCAAGTTCGATGAAGACGGTGCAACAACGGGCTTCCTAACCAAGGTTGACTTCGATGAAAACGGCAGCGTAATGGGGACTTACTCAAACGGTGAAAACGTCACATTGGGTCGTGTCGCGCTAGTACGTGTTCCAAACGAGCAAGGTCTGGATAAGAAGGGCGGTACGCAATGGGATTCAACTCAGTTCTCTGGTGACAAGATTTGGGGTGAATCTAACAAAGGCTCTTTCGGCACCATCAACAACGGTATGCTGGAACAGTCAAACATTGATATGACGCAGGAGCTGGTGGACCTGATTTCTGCTCAGCGTAACTTCCAAGCAAACTCACGTTCGCTAGAAGTGCACAACCAGCTACAACAAAATATCCTGCAGATCCGATAATCTGCATCATCAAGTTAGGCGAGCTTTCGCCGCTTGGCTTGATAACATCATGACATTCATCTGTTGCTTAGCCTGAAAATACCTCAGTTCAGGTTAAGCATGCTTTGATCTCTGATTTGCCGCCGTTGCCGCCATGTGGATCAAAACCTTGCCCCTTGTTGCAGTTTTCTGCCACTGAAACTCCTCTTAATCTTTTGTTTCTGATTTAAATGTTTGATAAATAAGCTCATTTTATGTTGGCATAACTATTGCTTTTACTCCGTGTACAGAGAAGTTTTTGGAGTAATTTATGGATCGCGCACTGTTTCTCGCAATGAGTGGGGCCAAGCAAAATATGCAGGCACTACAATTGCGTGCTAATAACTTGGCTAACGTAAGCACGACAGGGTTTCGTGCGGATTTAGCACAGGCTCGCTCAATGCAGGCTTATGGTGAAGGCCATCCTTCACGTGTGTTCAGCATGACAGAGCGTCCAGGGCATAACTTTGCTCAAGGTAGCGTGATTACAACAGGGCGTGATCTGGATGTGACGATTGAAGGCAGCGGCTGGATTTCGGTACTCGATCACACAGGGAAAGAAGGGTTGACCCGTAACGGCAACCTAAAAGTCGATCAAAATGGCATGCTTACCAACGCAAGTGGCCATTTGGTGCTGGGTGAAAACGATGCGCCGATTACTTTGCCTATTCCTCTCTCCAAAATTGAAATCGGTCGGGATGGCACCATCTCTGTACTTCCTCAAGGTGCCCCGGCAGAAGAATTCCAAGCGGTTGATCGCATTAAGCTTGTTAAGCCTAATGATCAAAGCTTGTTTAAAGACACCAATGGCTTATTTCGCCATAAAACTCCAAACCAACCTTACGAAGCAGACGCGACTGTTAGCCTCCAGACAGGAGCGATTGAAGGCAGTAACGTGAATGCCGTAGGTGAAATGACCGCATTGATTGACTTACAGCGTCAGTTTGAAATGCAAGTCAAGATGATGAGCACTGCTGAAGAGATGGATAAATCTTCAGATTCACTGCTTCGTATGAGTTAACAGAGTTAGAGGTTCACTATGCATCCAGCACTATGGGTAAGTAAAACAGGTCTAGACGCCCAACAAACCAACATTGCCACGATTTCGAACAACTTGGCGAACGCCTCTACTGTGGGCTACAAAAAGAGCCGTGCGGTATTCGAAGATTTGTTCTATCAGAACATCAACCAGCCTGGCGGCCAATCATCTCAGAACACTGAGCTACCGAGTGGCTTGATGCTAGGTGCGGGTTCTAAAGTGGTTGCGACGCAAAAAGTGCACACGCATGGTAATGCGCAGACAACGACCAACGCACTGGACATGATGGTTGAAGGCGACGGCTTCTTCCAAGTGACGTTGCCGGATGGCAACATCGGTTACACCCGTAACGGTCAGTTCACGTTAAATGGTGAAGGCACGTTAGTCACGTCGGGTTCTGGCTACCCTGTAGAACCTGAAATTGTGATTCCAGAAGATGCGATTTCTATCACTGTCGGTACGGATGGTGAAGTATCGGTTCGCGTCCGTGGTCAGCAAGACAACCAAGTCGTTGGTCAGCTAACCATTACAGACTTTGTTAACCCAGGTGGCCTAGAGCCAATTGGCCAGAACCTTTACTTACCAACGGGTGCCAGTGGCGATCCACAAGAAGGTGTTCCTGGTTTGGACGGTTTGGGTGAAATCCGTCAATCCATGCTGGAAGCGTCTAACGTGAATGTAACGGAAGAGTTGGTCAACATGATCGAAGCCCAGCGTGTTTACGAAATGAACTCAAAAGTGATCTCGTCAGTCGATAAGATGATGAGCTTCGTTAACCAGCAGTTATAACGGTTAAGAGCAAGAATTGAGGAGCTCACGATGAAACGTATTTGTCTACTTGCTTTGATTGCCACGATGTCGGGTTGTGCCATGTTAGAGCCGATTGAAACGGATGAAGTGACACAAGCAACGACGGTGGTTGACGCGGTAGAAGGCGATAAATCGAAAGAAGAGAGCAGCGGTATCGTGGATACACTGCGTGGCAGAAGCGATCCGGTTGCGGGTGATCCTGCATGGGCTCCTATTCATCCGAAAAAGAAACCTGAGCATTATGCTGCTGCAACAGGTTCACTGTTTAGCGCCGAGCACATTACCGATCTTTACGACGATTCCAAGCCACGTGGTATTGGCGACATTATTACCGTAACTCTGGATGAGACAACCAGTGCGACGAAAAGCGCCAATGCCGATTTATCGAAAACCAATGAAGCACAAATGGACCCGCTTCAAGTGGGCGGAGAAGAGCTGCAAATTGGCGGAAAATATAATTTCTCTTATGACTTAAACAACTCCAACTCATTTGCAGGTGACTCTTCTGCAAAGCAGAGCAACAGCATCAGTGGTTACATTACTGTTGAGGTGATTGAAGTTCTGGCAAATGGCAACCTCGTTATCCGTGGAGAAAAATGGATGACGCTTAATACGGGTGATGAGTACATACGTTTAAGCGGCACTATTCGTCCGGATGACATTAGTTTCGATAATACTATTGCATCAAACCGCGTTTCTAACGCAAGAATTCAGTACTCTGGCACCGGTGTACAACAAGATATGCAAGAGCCGGGTTTCTTGGCACGATTCTTTAATGTAGCGCTATAACACGCCGTGCTGACGGCAATTTGACTGCAAGAGATAAGTAAGCATGAAAAAACTCCTTTTAATACTGATGAGCGTTGCTCTGTTTGCTACCGCTGCCCAAGCTGCACGTATCAAAGACGTCGCGCAAGTGGCAGGTGTACGAAGCAACCAACTCGTGGGTTATGGTTTGGTTTCAGGCTTACCTGGCACAGGCGAAGCGAACCCGTTTACGGAGCAAAGTTTCGCCGCTATGCTGCAAAACTTCGGCATTCAGATGCCGCCGGGCACAAAGCCAAAAATTAAAAACGTTGCTGCAGTCATGGTAACGGCAGAGTTGCCGCCTTTCTCTAAACCGGGTCAGCAAGTAGACGTGACAGTCTCTTCCATCGGAAGTGCCAAAAGTTTGCGTGGTGGTACGCTACTGCAAACGTTCCTCAAAGGTCTCGATGGTCAAGTTTACGCGGTTGCTCAAGGTAACTTAGTGGTGAGCGGCTTCAGTGCTGAAGGTGCTGACGGTTCAAAAATCGTAGGTAACAATCCAACCGTTGGTCTTATCTCTAGTGGTGCGACAGTAGAGCGAGAAATTCCAAACCCATTTGGTCGTGGTGATTACATCACGTTCAACTTGCTTGAGTCAGACTTCACAACGGCTCAACGTATGGCGGATGCGGTAAACAACTTCCTTGGCCCACAAATGGCGAGTGCAGTAGACGCGACGTCGGTACGTGTACGTGCCCCTCGTGATGTCAGCCAGCGTGTGGCGTTCTTATCGGCAATTGAAAACCTAGAGTTTGACCCAGCAGATGGCGCAGCCAAAATCATCGTTAACTCTCGTACCGGTACCATCGTAGTTGGTAAACATGTTCGCCTTAAACCTGCGGCGGTAACCCATGGCGGAATGACGGTCGCAATCAAAGAAAACCTGAATGTTAGCCAACCTAACGGCTTTTCTGGTGGGCAAACCGTTGTCGTGCCAGACTCGGATATCGAAGTTAGCGAAGAGCAGGGCAAGATGTTTAAGTTCGAGCCAGGCTTAACGTTGGATGATTTGGTCCGTGCAGTGAATCAAGTCGGCGCAGCGCCGTCGGATTTGATGGCTATCTTGCAAGCATTGAAACAAGCTGGTGCCATTGAAGGCCAGTTGATCATCATTTAATGGTTAGGAGGTAGGTATAATGAACAATCCTAACGACATTGGTTTTATTCATGACATCAGTTCGCTGGATACCCTGCGTCAAAAAGCAGTGAAGGAAGGCAAAGATGGCGAGCAAGAAGCACTGCGTGCAGCGGCTCGTCAGTTCGAATCTATTTTCACCTCCATGATGTTGAAATCAATGCGAGAAGCCAATGAGGGCTTTGAGTCCAACATGATGAACAGCCAGAATGAGAAGTTCTACCGACAAATGCTGGATGAGCAGATGGCGAGCGAGCTCAGTTCGTCTGGTTCAATGGGCTTGGCCGATATGATTGTTAAGCAATTAACGGCTGGGCAAGGTAACGACAAGAGTGAAACGGCAATGCGTGATGCGGCAAATAATGCCGTGGAATATCGTCGTGTTGACCCGAAAAAAGCGCGTGAGATTGAACAGCGCTTGATTGAATCTGGTCAGCTATCTCGACCAAGCAATGAACCAACTCGATTCGATTCGCCAGAATCTTTTGTTAACTCGATGAAGCCATACGCGGAGAAAGCCGCGAAAGCCCTAGGTGTCGAGCCATCTCTGCTACTTGCGCAAGCGGCTTTGGAAACCGGGTGGGGACAAAAGGTAGTGAAGAACGCGCGTGGCAGCAGCAACAACTTATTTAACATCAAAGCGGATCGAAGCTGGCAGGGTGACAAAGTGACGACTCAAACGCTAGAGTTCCACGATAATACGCCAGTGAAAGAGACGGCAGCGTTTCGCGCCTACTCAAATTACGAAGACAGCTTTAATGACTTTGTGCGCTTTTTAAATGACAACCCACGTTACGAGACGGCATTGCAACAGCGAGGGAATTCAGAGTCCTTCATTCGCGGCATCCACAGCGCGGGTTACGCGACCGATCCGAATTACGCAGACAAAGTCCTGCAGGTGAAGCAGAAAATCGAAAGTATGTAATTTACTCTTCGCCAGTTCATGTTGCTTTCGAAGGCTTGCCACAGTGCAAGCCTTTACTTTTTCTGAGTATTCACCTCTCTCTTACTTGGCACATCTTTTGCTTTGATGTGTCTAGGTGATCGGTTTTGCCGATTTTATTTCGTTTTTGGGGGCATGTATGGCGTCAGATCTTCTGAATGTAGGTACTCAAAGTGTGCTTACTGCTCAGAGACAATTAAACACCACTGGTCATAACATTTCTAATGTTAATACCGAGGGTTATAGCCGCCAGTCTGTTATCCAAGGTACGAATGATCCGCGCATGTTTGGTGGCTCTACTTACGGCATGGGTGTGCATGTGGAAAATGTTCGCCGCTCGTGGGATCAGTTTGCCGTGAATGAACTGAACTTGTCGTCAACCAACAATGCCAACAAAACGGATACCCAAGACAATCTTGATATGCTCTCTAGCATGTTGAGCTCAGTTGCATCGAAGAAAATTCCAGAGAACTTGAACGAGTGGTTCGATGCGGTCAAAACCATGGCAGATACCCCGAACGATTTGGGGGCACGGAAAGTGGTATTGGAAAAGGCGAAAATCTTCTCTGATACATTAAATGACTTCCATGAAACCGTGCGATTGCAATCTGATGTGACCAATAAAAAATTGGATATGGGTATTGAACGCGTGAACCAACTTGCGTTGGAAATCCGCGATGTGCATCGGTTAATGATGCGCACACCCGGTCCACACAATGATTTGATGGACCAGCATGAAAAGCTGGTTACTGAGTTATCTGAGTACACCAAAGTTACCGTCACCCCACGCAAAAATGCGGAAGGGTTTAATGTTCACATCGGCAATGGACACACACTTGTTTCTGGCACGGAAGCAAGCCAGCTCAAAATGATTGACGGCTATCCTGATGTTCACCAAAGACGCTTAGCAATGGTGGAAGGGGATGGCATTAAAGCGATCAAGTCTGACGACATGGATGGCAAAATCGGTGCCTTGCTTGAAATGCGCGACAAACACATTCCGCAACTTCAGGATGAAATGGGCCGTTTAGCGACGGGCTTTTCCTACAAAATTAATCAGCTGCAATCTCAAGGTCTGGATCTTAACGGTAAGATAGGTAAAGACGTATTTACCGACGTGAACTCTGAGCTGGTGGCAAAATCTCGAGTTTTTGCTGCGCCTGACTCTCAAGCTGATGTTGCGGTTTACATTGATGATATCTCAGCGATCAAAGGTGGTGAATATTCGCTACGTTATGATGGCGACCAGTATAGCGTGACAACACCGAAAGGTGAGCAAATGTCGTTGAACATTGATCGATCAGATTCTTCGTTTGTTCTGGATGGTATGAAAGTGCAAATCGGTGAAGGTCTTGCCGCTGGTGAGCGCGTATTATTGCGCCCAACACGAAGTGGCGCAGCCATCATCAAGATGGAAACCAATGATGCGAAAGCCATTGCCGCGCAAAGTTATGAAGCTTCAACCACTTTTGCTCAAGGTAACGCCAAGTTCAAAATTCGTGAGGCGGGGGATGTCAAAGAGTTTGAGGTCACCGTACAACCAGCCGACGAGAAACATGATAAGCCGTGGTTAAAGATCACGGACAACAAAGGCAGTTTGCTATCGGACAAATACGCATACCCGCTAGACAAAGATAACCCGATGATTGAAATCTCAGTGCCGAAAAGTCATCCGCTGTATAAAAACGGCGATGCAACCGTGTTTGAGTTGAGCGAAGGTGCGCTGATGAATGACAAGTTCACCGCGAACTTGGTGCCTTCGGAAGGTGGTAATGGCAACTTGAGAAAAATGCAGAAGATCCAAACAGATAAGATGATGGACGGAAAATCCAGTACTTTGATTGATGTTTATCACAACCTCAATACCGAAGTCGGATTGAAATCTTCTACAGCAAACCGATTAGCCTCCGTCGCTCGCTTAGAGCATGAGGCGGCACAAGAGCGCGTTGCTTCTATTTCTGGCGTTAACCTCGATGAAGAAGCGGCCAACATGATGAAGTTTCAACAAGCGTACATGGCTTCATCACGTGTGATGCAAGCGGCGAATGATACCTTCAATACCATTTTACAACTGAGGTAAGGAGAAGAGATAAGTGCTAACTCGAATTTCTAGTTTCCATAACTATCAGTCCGTACAAAATGATTTGCGTCGTCAAGAAAATAAGGTTCACCATAACCAAGAGCAACTTGCTTCAGGGAAAAAGTTACTGAAACCTAGCGACGATCCCCTTGCGTCGCATTACATTCAAAATATTAGTCAGCAACAAGAACAGCTACAACAATACCTTAGCTCAATAGTGTTGGTGCGTAATCGTCTAGAAAACCACGAAGTTAATATCGCCAATGCAGAGAATTTTGCCGACGAGTCGAAGCGCTTAACGATGGAGATGATTAACGGTGCGTTTTCTGCGGAAGACCGACAAGCAAAGAAGCGTGAGCTAGAAGAGATTGCGAACAACTTCCTTAACTTAGTGAACTCGCAAGATGAATCTGGTAACTACGTGTTTGCTGGCACTAAGCCAAAAAGCCAACCATTCTATCGCGATAAAGACGGTAGTGTTCAGTACGCTGGAGACGATTACCAGCGCAAAATGAAAGTCTCCAGCATGCTTGAGATGCCAATGAACGATCCTGGCAGCAAGCTGTTTATGGAGATACCAAACCCATTTGGCGACTATCAGCCGAATTACGATCTACAAAACGGTTCTGAGTTGCTATTAAACAGAGCCACTAACGTTGATACGAAGGATGATGCGGCGTATCGCGTGACATTTGTCGATATGAACAACGGCAAATTTGGTTACCAACTAGAGCGTAACGGTAAAGTCGTGGATGCCGATGAGTTTTCTCCAGAAAAAGGCATTGAGTACAAAGGCCTGAAAGTGCACGTAAAAGGTCAAATTACTCCTGGCGATAGCATCGAGATCGAAAAGCGGGCAGAGTTCAGCATTTTCGATACCTTCAAGGATGCAATGGCGTGGTCAGATAAATCGGTGTCGGATACGTCGGCGACCGCCAAATTGCACCAAATGACAGAAGAATTTCACGCTGCTTTTATCCATTTGAATAAAGCGCGTACTGATGCTGGCGCTCGATTAAGCACGCTCGATATCCAAGAGCAAAACCACGAAGACTTTAATTTGTCTCTGGCGAAAGCGAAGAGCAACTTTGAGGATTTGGATTACTCTAAAGCCGTTATCGAGTTCAGTGAAAACTCGCGAGCGTTACAGGCATCGCAACAAGCATTCGGTAAGACCAAAGATCTAACTCTGTTTAACTATATTTAGTCTGACTTAAGACACACTGTCTGATTTTTGATGCCTTATGTGCAAAGCCTTAAGTGCGATAAATCGACGTAAATTAAGAGTCATGCTATGCGGCACGATTTTACCCAAAGCGGCAATGACGCGAGAGGCAAGTCGGGCGGCAACAAAGTAGCGGTCAATATCCATGAAGCAAGATGAGCCTCATTATCCGGAAATGGTTTAGTGATAACGCTAACTTATTGTTTATGTGCTTCTTTTAAAATCGGTGAAATAAATTTTATAAGTTGGCACACAAATTGTATTGAAAATATCAGAACAGATTTAGAGATTCTAAACCCTGCGTTTAAGGCAGATTTAGCAAGTAATTTTTACGGTCAGTGCTTATCCAAATGAGAGTAAAGCTGGCCGCTTCGCAAAAGCTTGCGAACTCAAAAGGAGAGCAAAATGGCTGTAACAGTTAGTACTAACGTCTCCGCGATGACCGCGCAGCGTTACCTAAACAAAGCGACTGACGAATTAAATACGTCGATGGAGCGCTTATCTTCAGGACATAAGATTAACAGTGCAAAAGATGATGCGGCAGGTCTACAGATCTCTAACCGCTTAACTGCACAGTCTCGTGGTCTAGATGTCGCAATGCGTAACGCGAACGATGGTATCTCGATTGCACAAACCGCTGAAGGTGCGATGAATGAGGCAACATCTGTCATGCAACGTATGCGTGACCTTGCTATTCAATCATCGAACGGTACTAACTCTCCGGCTGAGCGTCAGGCGATCAACGAAGAGTCAATGGCATTGATTGACGAGCTAAACCGTATCGCAGAAACCACGTCATTCGGTGGCCGTCGTCTATTGAACGGCTCATTCGGTGAAGCGGCATTCCAGATTGGTGCGAGCTCAGGTGAAGCAATGATCATGGGGCTAACCAGCATTCGTGCGGACGATACTCGCATGGGCGGTGTGACCTTCTTATCGGAAAACGGTAAAGATAAAGATTGGGGCGTTGACCCAGCTAAATCGGATCTAAAAATCACTTTGCCAGGTATGGGTGAAGACGAAGACGGCAATGTCGATGATCTAGAAATCAACATTAATGCAAAAGCAGGTGACGACATCGAAGAGCTTGCAACGTACATTAATGGTCAGTCTGATATGATCAACGCGTCTGTAAGTGAAGATGGCAAGTTACAAGTTTTTGTTGCACATCCAAACGTTCAGGGTGAAATTTCAATTTCGGGTGGATTGGCGTCTGAGCTTGGTTTGAGCGATGAACCTCTTAGAACATCAGTACAAGATATTGATATGACAACCGTACAAGGTTCTCAAAACGCTATCTCTGTGCTGGATTCGGCACTGAAATACGTGGATTCACAACGTGCGGATCTGGGTGCGAAGCAAAACCGTCTGAGTCACAGCATCAACAACTTGGCAAACATCCAAGAAAACGTTGACGCGTCAAACAGCCGAATTAAAGACACGGACTTTGCGAAAGAAACCACGCAAATGACCAAAGCACAAATTTTGCAACAAGCAGGTACATCAATTCTTGCTCAAGCGAAACAGTTGCCAAACTCTGCAATGTCACTATTGCAGTAGTTTATACCAATCACAGTGAATAAGTGTTCAGAAATAGCGTAGATAAAATGCTTGAGAACGAGGCAAAGTTTTTCGATAAGTAGTTATTCTACATTCAAAAACTTTAACGTAGTTATCGAGTATTTTAGCAAGCTAGGGTGAGCAGTTATTTACTACGATTGGTATCCTCTAGCCTGTACTCAATACATTCAGACGTGGATGGGAATGCAGGCTTTTGGCAAGCAACTTTATAATAGAATGAGCGGCTCTCTCATCTCTCACCTGCCAATCATTTTCAATGTAAAGTTGCACTCGGTATGCCGGAAATGTGTTCATTTCTCTTGATCTCCACATAGGCTCTGGCGACCAACCTAGCCCCAGTTCTCTCAAAGGAAAAGGGGCTTTTTCTTTTCTAATTCTCACGTCTATCGTCTGCGAACTTACCTTCAACTGTTTCCTTTTGCTGGTTTTCTATACAATTTGGCCCACTCGGCTCGATTTGTGGAAACTTGAGCACTTTTTCTTACTTTTCTTCAATTTTTTTAGCCAAATCTCGCAATGTTATTTTTTTAAATTTTTTTCTAAAGCTTCTGAATTTGGTGTCGTTAATAGGGGTAACTTTGAGAGAACTACTTGGTTTTCCGAGACGTCGGAAACCGCTATACCGGAAAATCAATTGGAGAAATCACCATGGCAGTGAATGTAAACACTAACGTATCAGCGATGACGGCTCAGCGTTACCTAAACAACGCAAACTCAGCTCAACAAACTTCTATGGAGCGTTTGTCTTCGGGTTTCAAAATCAACAGCGCAAAAGATGACGCTGCGGGTCTACAAATCTCGAACCGTTTGAACGTACAAAGCCGTGGTTTGGATGTGGCGGTTCGCAACGCGAACGACGGTATCTCAATTGCACAAACCGCTGAAGGTGCAATGAACGAGACCACTAACATTCTTCAACGTATGCGTGATTTGTCTCTACAATCAGCAAACGGCTCAAACTCGAAATCAGAGCGTGTGGCGATTCAAGAAGAAGTGACCGCGCTAAACGACGAACTAAACCGTATCGCAGAAACCACTTCTTTCGGTGGTAACAAGCTACTAAACGGCACACACGGCGCGAAATCGTTCCAAATCGGTGCGGATAACGGTGAAGCAGTGATGCTTGAGCTAAAAGACATGCGTTCAGACAACAAAATGATGGGCGGTGTGAGTTACCAAGCTGAAAGTGGTAAAGGTAAAGACTGGAACGTTGCTGAAGGTAAGAACGACCTAAAAATCAACCTAACGGACAGCTACGGTCAAGAGCAAGAAATCAACATCAGCGCAAAAGCAGGTGATGATATCGAAGAGCTTGCGACTTACATTAACGGTCAAACTGACCTAGTGAAAGCCTCAGTAGACCAAGACGGTAAACTGCAAATCTTTGCTGGCAACAACAAAGTCGAAGGCGAAGTCGAGTTTTCAGGCGGCCTATCTGGCGAGCTAGGTTTGGGCGAAGGTAAAAAAGTGACGGTAGATACTATCGACGTAACCTCAGTTGGTGGCGCACAAGAATCTGTCGCTATCATCGATGCGGCACTGAAATACGTAGACAGCCACCGCGCAGAGCTGGGTGCATTCCAGAACCGTTTCAACCATGCAATCAGCAACTTGGACAACATTAACGAGAACGTGAACGCGTCGAAGAGCCGTATCAAAGATACTGACTTCGCGAAAGAAACGACTCAAATGACCAAGTCACAAATTCTATCGCAAGCGTCAAGCTCAATCCTTGCGCAAGCGAAACAAGCGCCAAACTCAGCGCTAAGTTTGCTAGGTTAAGCACCTTAATAAGACAAGATACAAAAGCCAGGCTCATCCCTGGCTTTTTTGCTTATCGGCTATAACGTTTAGATGCGTCCCAACAGGATGTTCGACAAGGCACTCATATCGATTAGATGGTCTCTTTAAATACCAATGTTGCCGCGATGGTGGCGCAGAGACACTTGAGTCAAGCAGCAGCGCAAAACGTCGAATCACAACGCAACCTGACTTCTGGTTTTCGAATTAACTCGGCGAGTGATGATGCGGCAGGTTTACAGATATCCAATACTCTCCATGTGCAAACGAGAGGGCTTGATGTCGCCTTAAGAAATGCGCACGATGCTTATTCGGTCGCGCAAACCGCGGAAGGCGCGTTACATGAGAGCAGTGATATTTTGCAACGGTTACGCTCTCTAGGGCTTCAAGCGGCAAATGGTAGTAACGATACCAGTGACCGACAAAGCATCCAATACGAGGTCGTAGCGCTGCAGGATGAGCTTGATCGTGTCGCGATCACGACAACATTTGCGGATAAAAACCTGTTTGATGGATCTTACGGTTCACAAAGTTTCCATATTGGAGCGAACGCTAATTCAATCTCTTTGACGTTACGTAATATGCGTAGCCATATCCCAGAGATGGGAGGGCTGCATTATGTTGGTGATGCGGTCGATAAAGATTGGCGAGTCACTAAAGATAACCAAACTCTAAAAGTCGAATACCAAGACAGTAAAGGGCAAACCCAAACGGAATCCATTGGGCTCAAATTGGGTGATCGCATAGAACAGGTCGCCACTTACATCAATGCTCAACAATCGGTAGTGAGTGCCTCAGTAACGGAAAACAATGAACTGCAATTCTTTGCCTCTACGATGAATACGCCAGAAGGAGTGGAGTTAGAAGGCAGTTTAGCGGATGAGCTTGATATAAGCACTGGTCAATTAGTCACAATGGATGACATCGATATGTCGACGGCTGGTAAGGCGCAGCTTTCAATTGGGGTGATTGATGCAGCGATCAAGTACGTTGATTCGCACCGAGGTGAAATTGGCAGCTTTCAAAATCGTGTAAATGGTTCGGTGGATAACTTAAATACCGTGAGTCGGAGTGTTACGGAATCCAAGAGTCGAATAAGAGATACAGACTTCGCAAGAGAATCTACGGAAATGGTGCGTTCTCAAGTGCTCCAAGATGCGACAACTGCGTTATTGGCTCTGGCAAAACAAAGGCCGAGTTCGGCACTTGGTCTACTCAGTTGAATCTGGTAAGAAAGCATAAACTTCAGGTAATAAAAAACGCTGCCACTGGCAGCGTTTTTTCGTGTTCGGCTAAGTAAAAACTACTTAGTTACACGTAGAACTGGAGTTTCACCAACAGTCACAGAACCAGAAAGCTTGTTCAGCTCTTTGATTTCGTCCATGTTAGAGATAACAACTGGAGTTAGCGTTGACTTCGCTTTCTCTTCTAGAAGAGCTAGATCGAATTCAATAACAGTGTCGCCAGCTTTAACAGTTTGACCTTCTTCAGCGATACGCGTGAAGCCTTCGCCTTTTAGTTCAACTGTGTCGATACCGAAGTGAACGAAAAGCTCAACACCGTCGTCAGACTCGATAGAGAATGCGTGGTTAGTTTCGAAGATCTTACCGATAGTACCGTTTACAGGAGCTACCATTTTGTTGCCTGCTGGCTTGATAGCAATACCGTCACCAACGATTTTCTCAGCGAAAACAACATCTGGCACGTCTTCGATGTTTACAATCTCACCAGAAAGTGGCGCGATGATTTCGATAGCACCAGCGTCAGCGCTGTCATCAGATACAAGCTTCTTAAGTTTGTCAAACAGACCCATTGTGTCATGCTCCTAAGGTTTGGTTTTATTCTGTCGAATTATAGTATACCAATATAGCGCATTAGACGACTTTTTTCGCCGTCTAATGGCCATTAAGTATTGAATTACTTGGTACTACCGATTACTGAGCTTTCTCAGCAATAAACTTTTCTACCACTGCTTCGATTTCTGCAGCTGTTGGTAAAGAAAGGGCTTCTTCAGCCATTGCTTTCACTTCTGCGAAGTTAGAGTTACGAACTACTTTCTTCACTTTAGGGATTGAAATGCCGCTCATTGAGAACTCGTCCAGACCCATACCTAGAAGTAGAAGCGTTGCACGCTCGTCACCTGCAAGTTCACCACACATACCAGTCCATTTACCTTCTGCGTGAGAAGCGTCAATAACTTGCTTGATCACGGTTAGTACTGCTGGTGATAGTGGGTTGTAAAGATGAGAGATCATCTCGTTACCACGGTCTACCGCTAGCGTGTACTGAGTTAGGTCGTTTGTACCGATAGAGAAGAAAGACACTTCCTTCGCTAAGTGGTGTGCGATCGCAGCAGCAGCAGGAGTTTCAACCATAACACCGATTTCGATGTTTTCGTCGAACGCGTGGCCTTCAGCACGTAGCTCTTCTTTGTACTCTTCGATCGCTTTCTTAAGCTCACGGATTTCTTCGACAGAGATGATCATTGGGAACATGATACGCAGTTTGCCGTGTGCAGAAGCACGTAGGATGCCACGTAGCTGATCACGAAGGATTTCACGACGATCCAGGCTGATACGTACAGCACGCCAGCCTAGGAATGGGTTCATCTCTTTTGGAAGATCCATGTATGGGAGATCTTTATCGCCGCCGATATCCATAGTACGGATGATCACAGCTTGACCGTTCATTGCTTCCGCAACTTCTTTGTACGCTTGGTACTGTTCTTCTTCAGTTGGAAGTGCAGTACGGTCCATAAATAGGAATTCAGTACGGTACAGACCAACACCTTCACCGCCGTTACGGAGGATACCGTCACAGTCTTTCACTGTACCGATGTTACCGCAAACTTCTACACGGTGACCGTCAGTCGTTTCTGCGTGCAGGTCTTTCAGTTTCGCTAGCTCTTCTTTTTCAGCTAGGAATGCCGCTTTAACCGCTTTCGCTTCTTCTAGTTCAGCTTCTGATGGGTTAACAACAATCTTGTTGTTCATCGCGTCAAGAATCAGCATATCGCCATTCTTAACTTTTTTCGTGATGTCGTTAGTACCAACGATAGCTGGAAGCTCAAGAGAGCGAGCCATGATTGAAGTGTGAGATGTACGACCGCCGATATCACAAGCAAAACCAAGTACGTAGTCTAGGTTAATTTGTGCCGTTTCAGATGGCGTTAGGTCGTAAGCAACTAGGATAACTTCTTCATTGATGTCGCTAAGCGAAACAATGTTGATACCCAGTGCGTTTTTCACAAAACGAGAACCGATATCGCGGATGTCAGTTGCACGTTCTTTTAGGTATTCGTCATCTAGTGACTCAAGAGCACATGCTTGCTCTTCGATAACTGAGTGGATAGCGTGATCCGCAGTCATCTTGTCGTTTTTGATAAGTGCTAGGATCTCTTCTTCTAGCTCTTCGTCTTCAAGAAGCATGATGTGACCTTCAAAGATCGCTTCTTTTTCTTCACCAAACGTTTCAAGCGCTTTTTGCTTGATAGTTTCTAGCTGAGCTGCAGATTTGTTACGAGCGTCGAAGAAACGCTGAACTTCAGCTTCTACTTGATCGTCAGAAATAGTGTTTGTGTTTAGGACAATTTCATCTTCTTGAAGTAGTAGTGCTTTACCGATTGCAATACCAGGAGATGCTAGGATGCCTGAAATCATAGCCTTACCTTAAGTTTGGTCAACTTTATAAAACGGGAGAATAATGGGTGCGCTAACGAATAGTTTTAGCTTAGTTTTGAGCCTATTTCCAACGAAGCCATTTTGCTTTCACAAAATGGCTTCTGGAGTAGGAGACCGGATTAGTGTAGTTGGTCCATTAGAGCAACTAGGTGGTCAACTGCTTGCTGAGCTTGTGGGCCTTCAGCAGAAATAGTTACTTGAGTACCTTTTACTAGGCCTAGTGTTTGTAGTTTGAATAGGCTCTTAGCGCTAGCGCTTTTACCGTTAGAAGTCACAGTGATGTCTGCGTCGAATGCTTTTGCTTCTTTAACAAACTGTGCAGCTGGACGAGTGTGAAGGCCGTTTTCTGCTGTGATTTCTACTTGCTTCTCGTACATGTGATATACCCCAATAAATGTATTTTTTTGTTAGTTTGTGACTAGATTTTAGCTTAACTGCTTTACATCTTGTGCGCTAGCACGGGAAGAGTTCAAAGCGCGTCAGTTCTGATACTAGTCAAAAGTTTGGTAACTACGCAACTGTTTGCGTGCGTAATCACTTTGAAACCTTTTTGTGTTCTGCTTCTTTATTTTGAAGCTAGAAATAAAACACCCTGATATTACCAAAGGTAGGGCAGGGATCAACAAAAAAGCCCCTAAACGGGGCTTTTTTAAACTAAAAATTGATTTGAACACATATTATTGTTGGTTCTCTTTTTCGGTAAAGATACCTGCAAAGAGTGCTGTACTTAGGTAACGCTCACCTGAACTTGGTAGAACGGTTACAATTGTTTTTCCTTCAAATTCAGGGAGTTCTGCAAGTCGGTTGGCTGCAACAACAGCCGCGCCGGATGAGATGCCAGCTAGGATACCTTCCTCTTCCATTAGGCGACGAGCCATCTCAATCGCTTCTTCTGAGGTGACTTGTTCAACGCGGTCAATAATATCTAAATCGAGGTTACCTGGGATGAAACCAGCACCGATACCTTGGATTTTGTGCGGAGCAGGTTGAATTTCTTCGCCAGCAAGTGCTTGGGCAATAACTGGAGACTCTGCTGGCTCAACTGCGACAGAAGTGATGGCTTTGCCTTTTTCACCTTTGATGTAACGGCTTGTACCTGTGATAGTACCGCCCGTACCGACACCAGCAACGAATACGTCGATTTCACCATCTGTCGCTTCCCAAATCTCTGGGCCCGTAGTCTTTTCGTGGATCTCTGGGTTCGCAGGGTTGTCAAATTGTTGAAGAAGTAGGTACTTCTCAGGGTTGCTTGCTACGATTTCTTCTGCTTTAGCAATCGCCCCTTTCATGCCTTTCGCCGCTTCAGTCAGCTCAAGGTTAGCGCCCAGTGCTTTAAGTAGCTTACGGCGTTCTAGGCTCATTGATTCAGGCATGGTCAATGTTAGCTTGTAACCGCGAGCGGCCGCTACGAATGCTAGAGCAACACCTGTGTTACCACTGGTAGGTTCTACAAGCTCTACACCTGGTTTAAGAAGCCCCGCTTTCTCTGCTTCCCAAATCATGTTTGCACCGATACGGCACTTAACACTGAAGCTAGGGTTACGCGCTTCAATTTTCGCGAGAACTTTGCCTTTGCTTACTTTGTTTAGACGAACGAGAGGTGTATTACCGATAGTAAGAGAGTTATCTTCGTAGATTTTGCTCATAGTGATGTTCCTTCATTACACGTTGTGTGAATATGGATAGAAGAATATGCGGTATGAAAAAAAGGGAAAAGGATTAAAAAGTTATATCTTATTAGGTTGGCCCAGAACTTGATAAAAGAAAAGGGAAAAGCTGGCGCTGATCCCTTTCCTTAATCTCTAATCGACTATCGTTGGTGCTTAAACTCCGCCACCCACATAGCGGTTGCGCCACATATTGCTACAGGCATGACAATGAGGTTCAAAATTGGGATCGTCGTAAACACAGACACCAATACCCCAAAGCCATAGGCCTTACCTTGCTTTTGTTTCAATTTGTAACGCATGTCGTTAAATGGGATTTTATGGTTATCAAACGGGTAGTCACAATATTGAATCGCGAGCATCCAAGCGGTAAAAATAAACCATAAAAATGGGCCTACTGTTTGCCCAAGGGCAGGGATGAGCAATAACAGGAATAGGCCTATTGCTTTAGGTAAGATGTAAAGCAGCTTTCTCCATTCACGAGCTAAAACGCGAGGAACATCTTTCAGAACGGCAGTGAAACCATCATCATTCACTTTTTGTCCCGTTAAGTATTCTTCAACTTTTTCAGCTAAGAGGCCGTTGAATGGCGCCGCGATAAAGTTCGCGAGTGTGCTGAAGAAGTAAGAGAAAGTTGCGAGTATTGTCAGAGCGAGTAAAGGCCAAAGAATGTAAGTTAACCAGGATAAAAACTCAGGTAGCTGCCCAATCCAGTCTTCGATCCATATATTAAGGTTTGAAAATAGATAGAAGATGGCACCACCTACAAGCAAGATATTTGCAAGTAGAGGTAAAATGACAAAGCGCCTGATTTTAGGGGCAAGTGCCAATTGTATCCCGTATAGAAAATAACCGAATCCGGTTCTCTGCTGATTGTTTTGCTTCATGTCTATTTTGGCTTCGTGTAAATGAAAACTCATTGTACCTGTGAGGGCTTTTCTTTCAATGCCCTGACAAATGACGTCTTGTTAAGTGGAATCGTGGCAAGAATCACAACAAAAAACGGAACTTCTTGCATTAAGTTGTTCTAAATCTACATATAGTTTTGGTAAAGTAAACGTATCATTCAGATTTATTGCACTTGGGTTGCTGCTCAAGGAACTGCGAGTAGTAAAAACAAGTATATTGAGAGTAAATAATGCAGGAATTGCGATTCGTACTCATTGTTGTTGGCGCATTAGCCATCGCGGCATTGCTGTTTCATGGTTTGTGGAGCAGTAAAAAAGAAGGCAAAGCAAAGTTTGGTAACAAACCGCTTGGTAAGCTGGATGTTGACCAAGGGGACAAAAATGATCTTGTCGAGAAAGAACGAGACTTCGCTCCCGCTCCTGAAGATGACTTTGAGATCATTCGTAAAGATCGCAAAGAACCAGATTTTGGGATGGCGAGTTCTTTCGACAACAAATTTGAATCTGACCCGCTATTCGGTGGCCCATCTGAAGTAACACAGACACAGCAGGAGCCAGATGACATCCCTTCATTTGTTGCAGAAAAAGATAAAGAAGAGGACGCTGAACCTGTTGTTCAAGCACCAGTAGCTGAAGAACCACTCCAGCCTGCTGTGGAAGAAGAAGCTATTCCCGCCGCGTTTGATATCGCTGAGAAAGAACAGCAAGTCGAAACGGTTAGTGAGCCTGTAGTTGCAGAGCCTAAGGAAGAGCCAAAGCCTGAACCTGAAATGCAAGTGATTGTATTGAATGTGCACTGCGCGGGTGAAGAGCCATTTGTTGGTACTGCTTTATTTGAGAGTATGCAACAAAACGGCTTAATTTATGGCGAGATGGATATTTTCCACCGTCATGTCGACTTGTCCGGTAACGGCAAAGTGCTGTTTAGCGTCGCTAATATGATGCACCCTGGTACGTTTGAGCATGCTGATCCTGCTGAGTTTACAACGAAGGGGATTTCATTCTTCATGACATTGCCTTGTTATGGCGAGGCTGAACAGAACTTCAACTTAATGCTCCGAACTGCGCAGCAAATTGCTGATGATTTAGGTGGCAACGTTCTTGATGACCAGCGTAACTTAATGACACCAGACCGTTTAGCGTCTTATCGACGTCAAATAGTTGAGTTTAATGCCGCTAACGCATAATCTTAACAGCAAATAATAATAGGGCTCCGGATGGAGCCCTTTTTCTTGGATTTCCCAACCTCACCGATTGAAAATACACGGGGCTTTACTATGTCTGAATCAGTACTTCAGCGATTAGAAGAACTAAAAGAGTCGTTGCATTACCACGCTGTGCGTTACTACGTGGAAGATAACCCAGAGATCCCTGATGCCGAGTACGACCGCTTAATGCGAGAGCTCCTGGATATTGAAGCTGAGAACCCTGATTTAATTACCGTAGATTCACCAAGTCAACGTGTCGGTGGACAACCTCTCTCTGCGTTTAGCCAAGTGACACATGAAGTACCGATGCTTTCGCTTGATAATGCGTTTGATGACAGCGAACTTGATAGTTTCCATAAGCGAGCACAAGAGCGGGTGGGCAGTCAGAGTGTGAAAGAATACTGTTGTGAGCCGAAACTGGATGGACTCGCAGTTAGTTTACTGTATGAGAACGGTGTGTTAGTTCAGGCGGCAACACGAGGCGATGGCACTACTGGCGAGAACATCACAGAAAATGTACGTACGATTAAAGCCATTCCTTTAAAACTCAGGGGTAATGACTGGCCAAATCGTCTTGAAGTTCGTGGTGAAGTCTTTATGCCGAAAGCTGGGTTTGAAAAGCTCAATGAATTAGCAAGGAAGAAAGGCGAGAAAATCTTTGTTAATCCACGTAATGCTGCGGCAGGTAGCTTACGACAATTGGATTCACGCATTACGGCTTCTCGTCCGCTTAGCTTCTATGCATACAGTGTAGGCGTGGTGCAAGGCGCTGAATTGGCGGCAAGTCACTACGAACGCTTCTTGCAAATTAAATCTTGGGGATTACCAATGTGCCCGGAGACCAAGCGAGTTGGAAGTTTGGCGGATGTAAAAGCTTACTACCAAGATATCTTGCAGCGTCGTGATGCCCTTCCTTATGAGATCGATGGTGTCGTCATTAAAATTGACGATATTGCCGTGCAAGAGCGTCTTGGATTTGTTGCTCGCGCTCCACGTTGGGCGATTGCCTACAAATTCCCGGCTCAGGAAGAAATGACGACGTTGAATGAGGTGGAATTCCAAGTCGGTCGTACTGGTGCGATTACACCTGTTGCTAAACTAGAGCCTGTATTTGTTGGCGGGGTAACGGTAAGTAATGCGACGCTTCATAACGCAGATGAGATAGAACGTCTGCAAGTTAAGATCGGTGATCACGTTGTGATTCGTCGAGCGGGTGACGTTATTCCTCAAGTCGTTTCTGTCATCAAAGAGCGTCGACCAGAAACGGCGCGAGATATTATTTTCCCAACTCAGTGTCCGGTTTGTGGTTCGCATGTTGAGCGGATCGAAGGAGAGGCGGTAACACGTTGTACGGGTGGCTTAGTTTGCCAAGCCCAACGTAAACAAGCGCTAAAACACTTTGTGTCTCGTAAAGCGTTAGACGTTGACGGTCTAGGCGATAAAGTGATCGAGCAACTTGTTGACCGTGAGATGGTGAAAACTCCTGCTGACTTATTTAAGTTATCTGCGGGGATTTTAACGGTATTAGATCGCATGGGGCCAAAGTCTGCGCAGAACATTGTGAATGCGTTAGAAAAATCCAAAGAAACAACGTTACCTCGCTTTTTGTATTCGCTGGGGATTCGTGAAGTTGGCGAGGCAACCGCCGCAAACCTAGCAATGCACTTTAAAACGTTGGAAGCCATCCAAAATGCTAACGAAGAGCAGTTAATTGAAGTGCAAGACATCGGTGCTGTGGTTGCTCAACATATTACGACTTTCTTCAGTGAAGAGCAGAACCAAGCGGTGGTTAAAGATTTGCTTGAACAAGGGATCCACTGGCCAGAGATTAATACTACTGAGCAGGTAGGGGAGCTACCGTTAGAAGGTAAGACAGTCGTATTGACAGGAACACTTTCTCAATTAGGTCGCACAGAGGCTAAAGAAGCCCTCCAATCCCTAGGTGCAAAAGTGACAGGTAGTGTTTCTAAGAAAACGGATATTTTGTTTGCTGGTGAAAATGCAGGTTCGAAGTTGGCAAAGGCACAAGAACTGGGTATCGAGATCAAAACAGAACAAGACTTACTCGAGTTGATGAATTAAGTCTTGTCAAAAAAGCTAAAAAATAACTAAAAGCCCCACATAGTAAGCATGTGGGGCTTTTTCTTGCTCATAATTAAGTGCTTTTTGATTGAGTTATTTGTGCTTTTTATCTTTTCAGTGATCAAGATCTCCCATTGAATTATTAAGGTTTTTTACTTCTTTAGTCTGCGAGTGACTTCAAGTTGGAATTCTAGGGTGTGTTTTAAGTTATTGATATTTAATGTTTAACTGTCTTTTTGTGTTGGTGTTGTTAAAAGTAAGATCTGGATCAACAACTTATATGGAACTTTGGACTGGCTCATATTTTTTTAGAAAAAAAATAAGTTCCGTTTGGATGTTTTTAGCTGCGAAGTTAGTCTTAATCACGTGGATACACGGTGTGTATGCAGGAACTAAAAAAAGCCAAATTAGAAATAATGAGGTTTGATCAGGAATTTACTTCTCTCCTTCGGCGGCCAACTAAAGGTGAGATAGAAAAATACAGCTATATCCATTTTTAGGAGTTTTTCCATGGACAAATTTTTTAAGGTTTCAGCGTTAACCGCAGCAATGTTTGGTGTTGTTGCTGTTGCTCCAGCTACAGCGTCTACTGAAAGTGCAGCAGGTGGCGAGTACGTAGAGAAAGTGAACGAATTTATGCAAGACTCTAGTCTTAATGCATTATTTCTAGTTGATACTCGTTCTCGTACTCGTACAACAGGTAAGCCTGGCGGTGAAAACGGTGACCGTTGGAGTCGTCTAAATTACTCTTCTTACAACGCAATTTTAGACTTTACTTCTGGCTACCATGATGGTTGGGTTGGTGCAGATGTTGCGGCTTACTATTCTGGCGACCTTTACAACGATAGCCTTTACAATTCAAACGAAGGCTACCTATGTAACGAAATTTCAACTTGTAACAACCTAGACTGGGGTGCAGGTGATGGTCAACAGCTTAAAGTTTACAAAGCAGCACTGAAGTTCAAAGCAAACGAAAGCTTCAACGCGCGCTTTGGTATGCTACAAGCGGGTGGTAACGGTACTATTGGTAACGTTTGGAGTTTCGTACCTGGTACTTACCGTGGTTTCGAACTGAACGCTAAACTAGGTGATTTCAACCTAAGCTACTTTGGTGCAGACCAATTTACAGCACCTTGGCTACTTCACGAAGATGACTACGCGCCAGCGCTTTGGTCTGACACGTCATGGAGCTACCTACACTCTCTAGGCCTAAACGGTAACCTAACTGACAGCTTGTTTATGCAACTTGGTTTGGGTCAAGCTACTGGCGTTCAATATGCAAATGGTATCGACTGGGGTGCAGGTCAAGTAACTAGCTACCACAACGAAACTGACAACACTTCTTACAAGGCTTACTTGAAGTACACTGTGAGTGACCGTACAACTCTAGCATTTGATTTCTACGGTGTTGACGATGATGTGAAATACGATGGTCTAGGTTTCCACACTGGTCTATCTTTGAATCAATCTTTCGGCAAGCTAGCTTGGATGTCTGAGCTACGCTACACAGACACAGACAACCGTGCTGACTTCGTTCCACGTACAATTCATACTTACGGTATGAACAACGGTACTTGGTCTCAGTGGTGGGATGCACTGTCTGACTGGAACAAAGCGGGTGAGCTAGCGTGGTACAACCGTCTATCTTACAACCAAGGTAACGGCTGGAACTACTACCTAGGCTTTGGTTACGGTACTGGAGCTGATTCTGCAGCAAGCGGTGCATCAGGTGACTGGGATTACGAAAGTGAATACGCAGTTAACGCGACAGTATCTTACTCTCTACAGAGTGGCGCACTGAAAGGTTCTACGATCCGTCTACACGGTACAATCCTAGAGCGCGATGAGTACGCTGGTGCTGGTGATGCGGATGAAACGGACCTACGTCTACAAGTTCTTATCCCTTACAGCTTCCACTAATACTTAGTGAGATGATAAAAAGGAGCCGCTAGGCTCCTTTTTTATTTTACTTCTCGACCATCATATATTTTGCAATATAACGGCGGTAACATATGCACGTTACCGTTTGGTAACTCACACTTTATCTCTGGGGCTAGCGTACGTCCACCTGAAGCACCATTGGCATGAGTAGTTAATGGAGCTAGGGCAAAACATGCTAACAATAGACCAGCTAAAAATCTCATAATCATCACCTTAATGTAGACATTGAATATCTACTTGCTTGGGTAAATAATGACTTTACTGAAAAGTAAGGTATCAATAGTTTACTTATATCGAACTAACTACTGACTTCTATATTAGTTCCATTCTCCGCCTCTAAATCGACACATTTCACTTGGAATATTAGTGACATCACCACTTGGCAATTTACATTCGACTATCGGTCCTAAATTAGTTGTACCACCATTTCCGTTGGTGTAGGCAAAGGAAGAAAAAGAAAAGATACCGCATAACATTAAAAAGAGAAGTTTCTTCATAGTACATCCTCTTACATACCAAATAAAAAGCATTCAACTTAAATGCTTATGCGTTAAGTATGTATGGGGGGGCAAAAAGATCAAAAAATAATTCAATAAAGTTTTATTTTTTAAAATAAATTTATAAAGATAATTTATATCGATATATTTCTATCTTATTGATTATCGTATGATGAATAATTAAATTATTGGAAGGATAGGGTAGGATATTAATAATATTGCTGTTACTTATTTTTTGTTCGATTTTAATTAAATCAATGAAATGAAAGCGGTTGTTTAGATTAAAGTAATGGAGCATAGTTTGCCCCATTACTTTGGCATAAATTACTTAGAATCAGGCTCAATGATTAAAATAATACCATCGATATCTTTTATTTTAACGCGCGTTCCTGCTGGAAGTGCTTGATCCGACTGTGCCGACCACGTGGTATCGGCAACCTTGATACGATTGAGCCCAACAGAAAAGTCCTCTTCAATGGTAAGTGTGCGTCCGATTAACTGCTTATACTTTTGGTTCAGATCTCTTTCTTGGTCTTCTTTCTTGTCTTTAGACCATTGTCGTCGCCACCATAACCAAGTGGTGATTAAGCTGAAACTTGCAAAGCAAAGCCATTGTAATTGCCAGCTCATTGGCAAAACGGTCATTAGTGCCCCAACGATAAGTGCAGAAACTCCGAGCCAGAGAAAATATCCCGCAGTCCCAAGTAGCTCTACCGCTAGAAGTGCAAAACTGAAGGCTAGCCAATGCCAGAAAGAGACGCCTTCCAGCAAACTGAAAAAGTCCATAAGTTATTCTTTATCTTGTTGTTTAAACATCTCTGCTATCCCTGCAACCGAGCCCATTAGTCCGGTCGCTTCTAATGGAAGCATAATGATTTTGCCGTTTTCAGCTTGACCAATGCTTTTGATCGCTTCGGTATAGCCCTGAGCAATGAAGTAATTGACGGCTTGCATATCGCCTTTGGCAATCGCTTCAGAAACCATATAAGTCGCTTTTGCTTCTGCTTGTGCGGCGCGTTCACGAGCTTCAGCATGGAGAATAGCAGACTGCTTTTCGCCCTCAGCTTTTAATATCTCCGATTGCTTATGACCTTCAGCCTTTAAAATTTCAGCTTGGCGTACCCCTTCTGCTTCGAGAATCTCCGCTCGTTTATTTCGCTCGGCTTTCATTTGAGCATTCATCGCCGCCGTTAGATCGGATGGTGGCTGGACATCTTTTATTTCAATTCGTGTGACTTTTACACCCCATGGGTTGGTGGCTTGGTCAACAATTGCCAGCAGCTTGGAGTTGATCATGTCACGCTGACTCAGCATTTCGTCCAACTCCATTGAGCCTAAAACGGTGCGGATATTGGTGAGAGTTAAATTTCTAATGGCATGTTCCAAATCGTTGACTTCATAAGCGGCTTTGGCAGCATCGATGACTTGAACAAATCCGACGGCATCAATAACTACGTTAGCGTTGTCTTTTGAAATAACTTCTTGCGCTGGAATATCAAGAACGCGCTCCATCATGTTGACTTTTTGCCCTATCTTATCAACAAATGGGATGATCAAGTTTAAGCCGGGTTTTAGCGTATGGGTGTAGCGTCCGAAGCGTTCGACTGTCCAGTTATTTCCTTGTGGCACCGTCTTAATGGCTGAAGATAAGATAACTACAGCAAGAACGACGAAAATACCGATGGTAATCAGTGAATCAATTGGCATGAGTTATTCCCTTAAGTGCATAATGTCCGATTCATTTTTACCTATTTATAGACAATAGACAATTGAAGTTCTGAGAACCTTAAGAGGTTATTGGTTTTTTATATAACAAAGGCCGGAATATCCGGCCTTTAGTTGAAGTTTCGCTTTTCAGCGAGTTAGTACAGAATCGAATACAGCTGACGGCGATATTTGCTTGCTAATGCGTTGCCTTGACCTAGCGCGCTGAGAATATCCATAAAAGTCTTCTTCACTTCACCGTCTTGGGCGCCCAAGTCTTTTTTAAGAATATTCCACAGCAGTTCCAGCGCTTCTTCATCACGACCCACTTGGTTGTACTGTACCGCCAATTCACAAGCAAGTTCGAAGTTTGCCATGTCTGCTGCGTATGCTTGTTCTAGTCGTTGTAACTCAGGGCTATCTGCAGCCTGCAAATGCAGCTCGAGCTTGGCTATTAGACTCTTGTAGTAGTTATCTTGATACTCAAGAGGGATAGCGTTCAGTAGCTCTTGGGCGACATCAAATTGTTTGGTTTCTAATAAACAATCAGCCATCGCGAGTTTCACATCACCACGCTCTTGCAGTTCTGGCGGCAAAGTGTGGATGATGCTTAAAGCCTGAGCATGCTCACCTTGCTGAAGAAGTTCACTGACTTGCTTTAATAGCTGTTCATCTGGGCTTGGCAAATGCTTTTGTAGCATGGTTGCAATGGCATCAATTGGCTGAGGGCCACCCAATCCATCGACGGCTTGACCATTTATAAACAGCGCGATAGTTGGCAATACTTGCACACCAAATTGAGACGCTAAAGCCGGCTGATCTTCACAATTTAATAAAGCAAGCGTAAATGCACCGTTGTACTGTTGAGCAAGAGATTGCAACTCAGGGAGTATCTGTGCGCTTTCTGGTTGAGCATTGGCCCAAAAGTGGATCAGAACGGGCGTGTTCATTGATCCTTCAAGAGTTTCGCGAAAGTTCTGTTCTGTTATCTCAACGATAAATGGGGATTGCATCAGAGTATCCTTGCTTTGTGTCTTGTCGTTGATAATAGATATGGAGTTGATTTAAGGGAAATTCAAGCGATGGTTGCTAATCATCATCAATAATGAATCATTCTATTTTGTGAAAGGATGCGGTAAGAGAATGGTGTTACTGCTGAATAGGTGTAAGGCAAAAAGAAAACGCTGCCGAAGCAGCGCAGTTCTAATGCTATTTGTTAGTGCGGTATCAAAATAGGATGAACATGGTCAACACTACACCCACACTAAGCCAGTTAAGCTGATTTAATGTCATTGTTGCCTCGCAGTAGTAAAAACATTGCTACAAAACGTAATGGGTGGCGATACCAAATCTAAGCAACTCATTCACTTTAGGTTGAATAGTGCTCACTGAATTGCGTAGAAATTGATTCGTTTGCTTGAGGTTTTTTTAACCTACATGCTCATAATGACATCACATTGTTACGATGAAATTACATTGTGACAAAACTTTTTTATGCAGCTTGTCGCAAAATTTTATCAAGCACACGGGTTGGTAATAACCTTTTCAAGATTGCGAATAATTTAGTCGGCGTAGTAATTCGATAGCGAATTTTAGGTGAAGCGCTAGTTAATGCATGAAGAACAGGTGCGACGCAGGACTCTGCAGGTAAAACAAATCGATTATTAGATTTGTCGTTGTTGAGTCGCTCTCTTTGTCCTTCATAGGCGAGGCGGTGAGGGCTGGATTCAATATCAATCCACTTCTCGAAGGCTTTTAATGCATTGTTTCTAAATTGAGTTTCGATAGGCCCAGGTTCTATCAATGCCACTTTGATATTCGTATCCGCAAGCTCTAGCCGTAGTGTGTCAGTCCAGCCTTCTAGGGCAAACTTTGACGCATTGTAGGCGCCGCGGTATTTCATTGCAGCAAAGCCAAGAACAGAACTGTTTTGTATTATGCGTCCTTCGCCTTGTATGTGCATGTGAGGAAGCACTTCTCTGACTAACTGGTGCCAACCAAAAAAGTTGGTCTGAAATTGAGCTTGAAGAGCCTCGGTGGGCAAGTCTTCCAATGCACCGGGCTGGCCATAGGCACCATTATTGAACACGGCATAAAGCTTACCCTCTGCTAGCTCTAATGCTTGCTTCACGCCCGAAGAAATACTTTCAGGGCTGTTTAGGTCTAGCTTGATGCAGGTTAGCCCTTCATTAATTAGACGTTGGACATCTTGCTCTTTCCTACAAGATGCTATGACATGAAATCCCTCGTTTTGCAGGGCGTGAGCGCACACGTAACCGATACCGGTTGAGCAACCCGTAATAAGAATCGACTTTTTCATAAATTAAGCCTCAAGAAACATTGAATGAGGTCATCATTCATCAGCTCCGGTCATGAAGCAAGTGCTTGAGTGCTGGCTCTATTCTGGAGTAGCTAAATTTGAAGCCAAGTTCGGTGAGCTTTTTGGGTTTTGCTCTCATGCTATCGAACAATAAGCAGGAAGATTCACCCATTAGGAGTTCCATTGCCCATTTAGGCGTGAACAAGATATGTGGTCGTTTGAGCGTTTTTGCCAACGTGCCGCTAAAGATACGGTTAGTCACAGGGTGAGGTGCGCACATATTGAACGCACCGTGGGCATGTGGTGTTTCAAGCAAGTACATGATGGCGCGGACCATATCCAGAATGTGAATCCAAGGCATGTACTGGTTACCGTTCCCGAGCGGGCCACCTACGCCAAGTTTGTAAGGTAAGAGCATTTTCGCCAAAGCCCCGCCATTAAGGCCGAGTACTACGCCAGTTCGCAATAGACAAACACGTGTTTGTTCAGACTCTGCGCGTTTGGCTATTTGCTCCCACTTTGCACAAACCTCGTGAGGAAAGTCTTCACTGTTAACATGCAGGCACTCATCAAACGGGTGGTCTTGTTGATCGCCATAGTAACCAACGGCCGAGCCACTAATAAAAACAGCGGGAGGTTCTGTGCTGGCGTGGATCAGCTCAACGATTTGTTCGGTAATTTTCCAGCGACTTTTGCAGATTTTTTCTTTCTGCTCGCTGGTCCATCTTTTATCTGCGATAGGCTCACCCGCAAGATTAATTATGGCATCAATGTGATTGAGATCGGCGAATGACTCAAGCGAGTCAAGGTATTCGATATTACCCAAATCAGCGTGCTGGAGGCATTGTTTTGCATGCTCAGGAGAGCGCGTAAGTAGCATAACTTGGTGAGTGGATAGCAGCTTGAGCAACTCCGAACCAATAAACCCAGTGCCACCTGTGAGTAATATCTTCATGTTATCTCTTTGAATGTACACGTATTAGAACATTATAGTCGTTTTGTGCTGAGCTTGATCATCTCAAGACTATTATTTCTAGGATAGTGGCAAGCCTGTAGAGAGGCTACTGACTTCACATATTGAAAAAATGTAACTAAATGTTATGCATGGCGCTAATTCGTTCACGGTAGGAGAACTAAATCTATGCCAGACTAAAAACATCGCTACCGGAACAAGCGTAATCAGTTTGCACCATCAAGGAGGATAGGTATGGAAGCATTTGTTGCTCTTTTTCGAGCGCTCCTTAATAGTGCTCGCGATCTGCTACCCATCGTTGTTGTTATCACTTTTTTTCAATTAGTTGTTTTGCAAGAGCCACTTCCTAATCTCATCTCCATTCTTTTTGGCTTATTGCTTGTGGTTTTAGGGTTAACGTTTTTTATTTTTGGTCTAGAGCTTGGTCTTTTTCCTATCGGAGAGAGTATGGCTCAAGCCTTTGCAAAAAAAGGCAGCGTATTCTGGTTGTTAGTTTTTGCGTTTTGTTTAGGCTTTGGCACCACGATCGCCGAGCCTGCATTAACGGCCGTAGCAGAAGAAGCATCAGAAGTTGCGGCAGAAGGAGGGATGATCACAAACTCAGAGCAATCCATGCAGGACTATGGACAAGGGCTACGAGTAACGGTAGCACTTTCTGTGGGGATCGCCATCGTTATTGGCGTTCTGCGCATCTTAAAAGGGTGGCCAATTCATTACATGATCATCGGCGGCTACGTCGGCGTTGTAGTCCTGACGTGGTTTGCACCTGAAGCCATTATTGGCGTTGCTTATGATTCTGGAGGTGTGACGACGTCGACTATCACCGTGCCTTTGGTCACTGCACTAGGGGTTGGTTTAGCATCGGCGATTAAAGGGCGCAACCCCATGGTGGATGGTTTTGGTTTGATCGCTTTTGCCTCGCTGCTACCGATGATGTTTGTGATGGTTTACGGAATGGTCGTAACATGATTTCAATTGAGCATTTCCTAGACACTTTATTATCTACCGTTCGAGATGTCATTCCCATCGCCAGCATTATTTTTGGTTTTCAGTTAGCGGTGTTAAGGCGTCCAGTTAACAACCTTAAGAAGGTTTTGCTTGGGTTTGTTTATGTGATTCTTGGGCTCGCTCTTTTTTTGCTCGGATTAGAAATGGCTCTGTTTCCGCTCGGAGAGACCATGGCCGTGCAACTGACGGCACCGGAATTTTTACAAGAGTTTAAAGTCTCTGTGGGAAAAGCCTTAGTGTGGGTCGACTACTATTGGGTGTATACCTTCGCCTTTTTTATCGGTTTTAGTACCACGATTGCTGAGCCTTCTCTAATCGCGGTAGCGATAAAAGCAAACCAAGTTTCTGGTGGCAGTATCAGTATTAACGGCTTACGCGTGGCTGTTGCATTTGGGGTGGCCATTGGCATCGCGCTAGGGAGCTATCGGATTGTTGTCGGTGACCCTATTCACTATTACATCATTGCGGGTTACATCGTGGTTGTGATTCAAACGTTTTATGCGCCAAAGCTTATTGTTCCGCTCGCCTACGATTCTGGAGGCGTCACGACTTCTACTGTCACTGTTCCGCTTGTAACCGCACTAGGACTTGGACTTGCTTCTACCGTCCCAGGAAGAAACCCAATGATTGATGGCTTTGGCTTGATCGCTTTTGCCAGTCTGTTTCCTATGATCTCTGTGATGGGCTATGCGCAAATAACCCAATGGCTGAATAAAGATGTCTCGGAGGACGAAGAAAATGCGCTTTAAATTGATACTTGCGTTTGTTGAAGACAGCAAAACAGACAAGGTACTGGACGCTGCTCGCGAAGCTGGCGCGACTGGTGCGACGGTGATTAATAACGCTCGTGGACAAGGTTTAAATCAAAAGCGAACGTTTTTTGGCTTAACGCTGGAAGTACAAAAAGATGTGCTGCTGTTTGTCGTTGAGGAGCACCTTTCTCGACACATATTAGAAACCATCAATGAAGTTGGTGAGTTCGACCGAGAGTCGGGGCAGGGCATTGCTATTCAGATCGATATTGAGGATGCAGTCGGTGTCGCGCATCAAGTAGAGACGTTGACCAAAGTGGTCGAGGATGAGTTATGAGCAGTCAAACTATAATTAGAGTTCGAGATGTAATGGCGGCTACTTATGTCATGGTTGATGGGCTAATGACAGTTTATGAAGGCATAACGTTGGCTAAAAAATACCAAGTCAAAGCGCTGGTGGTGAAAAAGCGAGATGACAACGATGAATATGGCATCGTCTTGATGAATGATATCGCCAAAAAGGTGCTGGCGAATAATCGCTCTCCACAGCGCACGAATATTTATGAGATCATGACCAAGCCCGCTTTGTGTGTCGACCCTGATATGAATGTGAAATATTGTGCGCGCCTATTTGAACGATTTGGCATTAGCCGAGCTCCGGTCATTGAAGATGGGGAGGTCATTGGCATGGTGAGTTATAACAATATTGTCATCAACGGCATGGTGCGAGAAGAAGTGTAATAGGTTGATATAAATGAAAAATCAACGCATTTTTTCTCAAGTCAGCGACTGTTACAAAGAACTAAAATATTTAATATATGTTAGGTTGCATATGTGTTAATTCACCATTATTCTTTGCGCCCTAAGTCTATTGTCGAGGAATTTGTATCATGCCTTTAGTCTCTTGCCCTGTGTGTGAGAAACAAATCTCAAAGCGCGCTCACGCATGTCCAGGATGCGGAGAGCCAGACCCGCTGCACCACCTAGCTAAGTCAAAATTTATGTCGATGGTGTTTTGGATACTGGTGTTGGTTGGAACTGCGTATGCCGCATGGTTCTATATTTTGCCTATGGTCATTGAATCATTGCGTTATCAGTAGTCGCTGGTTGAGCTGTCATAAAAATGCCGTAGAATGACCTCGTACTTTGTGAGGAGACGATGTCGTGAAACTATTTTTTGCCTCAGATCTGCATGGCTCTTTGCCAGCAACTAAAGAAACTATTGAGCTATTTTTAGCCTCTGGTGCGGAGCACCTGATTTTGTTGGGGGATACGCTAAACCACGGGCCAAGAAACCCGATTCCAGAAGGTTACAACCCACCGCAGGTGGCGGAGCTATTGAACCAATACAGTGAGCAAATTATTTCTGTGCGTGGTAACTGCGATAGTGAAGTGGACCAAATGCTATTGAAGTTTCCAATGATGATGGATTACTCGTGGGTGCTACTTGAATCTGGCAAGAGAATCTTTTTGACTCATGGTCACTTGTATAACTCTGAAAAACGGCCGCCACTGCGTGAAGGTGATATCATCGCCCACGGTCATACGCATGTTCCTGTCGCAGAGATGCAAGATGGGGCCATTATATTTAACCCAGGCTCGATGACATTTCCACGTAATGGTTTACCAAGAAGCTTTGGTACTTTAGAAGACAATACGCTAACGGTAAAAACGCCAGAAGGCGAAGTATTAGCACAAACCATGATTTAACGGTTTTACTAAGTAAAATATAGGGAGCGAATTGCTCCCTATTTTGTGTCTGAATGTCCTAAATCGCGTTCTGGGTCGATAATGTCTCTTACGCGCTGTTTTAGCACCTTTGCTTCAGGAAAGCCGCTGTCTTTTGTCCGTTCCCAAATTTGCTGGCCATTGCAGAAAATTTCGAAGCGACCACCCGTATCTGGGTGTAAGCTGATCGTTTCTATTTCTTCGCTAAAAGTATGCAGTAGTTCTTGCGATAGCCAAGTTGAACGCAACATCCAGTTGCATTGGCGGCAGTAATAAATATCAATGATTGCTTTATCCATGAAACTTTCCTTTTAATCGGTTTAAACTAGCAACTTGATACCCACGGAAAACGTGAGAATTTCGAATGCAATTTTAATCACTCGGTTGCTGTATCGAGTCGCGGCCCATGCGCCTAAACTGCCGCCTAGAAATGAGCTTAACAATAAAACAGGCAACCAAGCCCAATGTATCGGAGCGCCAGCTTGGACGACGGCAATGCCTCCAATGCCATTCCAAAACAGGCCGACACAAATCATGGTGTAAGCAACGGCTTGTTTATAGTTATACCCAAACCAGCGAACTAAAAATAATGTCACGAGCAGACCAGAACCTGCGGTCAGCGACCCGTTGATGATACCGATGAGCATTAGTCCGACACCGCCGATGACCCAACCGATTGGGTGACGGTTACGTATTATTTCTGATTGGCCTAACGATTTCTTAAATCGTGAATAGATGCCGAGCGCGAGAATCATGCTCCCTAGCATTTTTTCCGCCATACCATCAGGTATTTGGACAATTAAGTTCGCCCCTAAGACTACGCCAATGCTGCCAGAGACTATAAGGTAGAGCGCGACCTTCCATTTAATTGTGCCTGCTTTTAAGTGTGTGCTTGCTGCCCCTAAGCCTAAAGCGACGGAAGCCACTTTATGTGTCCCCAGCGCAACCGAGAATGGCAAGCCGAGAAAGATGAGCAAAGGGAATTGAAGTAAGCCTGCACCGCCGCCAGAAAGCGAAGCCAGAGTATTGGCGATAAGTGAGCCGAAAAAGAGGGTGAGGGTATCTAGCCAATCCATAAGCAAAATAAAGGGGGCGTCTTGCCCCCTTATCATCAAATCAAAGTTAGTTTTTAAACAGCACCGAAGAACCGTGGTTCAAGCTAGTGAGCAATAGCGTTTTTTCGTTCACGACATCAATACGGCGACTTTGCTCGGCATCAAGCTTAAAGATTTGAGTGATCAAACGTAGCTGTGCTTCGGAGAAGTCTTTTGATTGAGAAGATGAAATATCTTTAAACTCAGAAGGCGAAACCAACAAATAGTTGTCACTTACTTCCCAGCGCCCTTTTTCCGAGATATTAATCGTGGATTCTGCCGTTGAACCTTGAGCGAATAGTTTGATATTTGCTACGCGAATATAGTCCCCATTAGGGAGATATTTCACATTTGATTCAACATTAACACGACGCAGTGGGCCGACAGGATCGTCAGGCAAGCTGTCTGTAATGACCGTCACCATGGTTGACTGCCACTCATTGGCAGTGAGGACCTGTTCCACTTTTAGGTCGCTACCCCAATATAACCAACCACTGAAAAGAACGGATACGGCCAAAACCGCAGATGCTAATTTTATCTTCATTCTGGCCTCCTTATTTACAGATATCGGTTGGGTCATTTTGACCAGCGAAAATACGCAATGTCACGTTCTCATATGAATGTTGACTGTCATGAATGTAGTTCAGAATCAGCTGATTGTTCTGGCCACCTGTAGCAATCACTTCTACCGGCATTGAATCTTCTGCATGGTATTTTACGTAGCGTTCAATGCACTGCTCAATGGACGGCAACCAACTATTGATTTGCGGGTGGTTCACTGGCGTCATCACAGGTACATTTTGATACTCACCAATCTGACGGAATTGGGATTCTGCAGGATTGGTGAATAGCAATACACAAATAGGAAGCAGCAGAGACAAAAGAACGATCATACGCGGCAGCCAGTTATTAGTGTTAGCTGCTGGTTTTGGCTGTGCCTTAGGTAGTTCTACTTGAGGCTCTACTTCAGTCGTGGTGTCTGTCGCCGCTTCTGTTGACGGCGCGTCACTTGTTTCTATTTCAGCAGCGTGCACTTCATTTTCAGAAGTGGCTTCTTCAACGTCAGTATTAGAGTCAGCAGATAATGGGCTTAAGCGTTCCACTGAACAAATGAGTTGATAACCGCGTTTAGGAACCGTTTTAACAAACTCTGGAGATTTTGTTGAGTCCTTCAACATCTTACGCAGAGTAGAGATCGCTTGAGTCAGGCTTGAGTCATCCACCTCAAAACCTTGCTCACGCCAAACAAACTCGTGAAGCTCGTTACGGGTTAAAACTTCGTTTGGTCTCTCTGCCAACATCAGAAGTATACGGCTTTCGTTGCTTCCTAATCGTACAACGTCGTTGCCGTTTTGTTGGTCAGCGAGCGAATTACTATTTGGATCAAAGGTGAACCTTTGAGCAAGTAGAAATTTGGTGCCGATGTTAGTCATTTAGTTCTTCTTAGATGGATGATGTTGTAATTATAGTGATTTATGTCACAAAATTACCGAAGCGCATGGAGTGCGCACGACATTTTAGATGCTTTTAGGCTGGTAGGATAATTAAATTTTTCTAAAAAAACACCGTTTTTAGCAATATTGACCTTGAATTTACATTTGTCAGCCACATGTTAAATGACATCTCAGTAAGGTAATTTCAAGGGGAAAGTCACAAACTTATCTCCATGAAAAAGCCAATTAGTTTAGATGTTATGGAGCACACATGAGCGAAACCGTATCTCAAAACAAAGAAACTCGTGGTTTTCAATCAGAAGTAAAACAACTACTGCATTTAATGATCCATTCTCTTTATTCAAATAAAGAGATCTTTTTGCGCGAGCTGATTTCTAACGCATCAGATGCATCGGACAAGCTGCGCTTCCAAGCGCTATCTAACCCAGACTTATATGAAGGTAATGCAGACCTTTGCGTGAAACTGTCGTTTGATGAAAGCGCAAATACCTTAACCATTTCTGATAACGGTATCGGTATGAGCCGCGATGATGTGATCGAGCACTTAGGTACGATCGCAAAATCCGGGACCGCGGAGTTTTTCTCAAAGCTGTCTGAAGAGCAGAGCAAAGACTCTCAGCTTATTGGTCAGTTTGGTGTTGGCTTCTACTCTGCGTTTATCGTTGCTGATGCCGTCACCGTACGCACTCGTGCTGCGGGCCTAGCCGCTGATGAAGCAGTACAATGGCACTCAGCCGGTGAAGGTGAGTACACCATCGAAAACATCACTAAAGAATCGCGTGGTACTGATATCATTCTTCATATGCGTGAAGAAGGTAAAGAGTTCCTAAATGAATGGCGTCTACGTGATGTGATCAGCAAGTACTCGGATCACATTGGCATCCCAGTTTCCATCCAAACGGTTGTTCGAGATGACGAAGGCAAAGAAACGGATGAGAAGAAGTGGGAGCAAATCAACAAAGCTCAAGCACTGTGGACGCGTAATAAATCGGATATCTCAGATGAAGAGTATCAAGAGTTCTACAAGCACGTATCACATGACTTTGCCGATCCATTGGTTTGGAGCCATAACCGTGTAGAAGGTAAAAACGATTACACGAGCTTGCTTTACATCCCATCTAAAGCGCCATGGGATATGATGAACCGCGACCACAAATCAGGCTTGAAACTGTACGTACAACGCGTGTTCATTATGGACGATGCAGAGCAGTTCATGCCGTCTTACCTACGTTTTGTACGAGGTTTAATAGACTCCAATGATCTGCCACTCAACGTATCGCGTGAGATCTTACAAGATAACAAAGTGACTCAGTCTCTACGTAATGCTTGTACTAAGCGTGTGCTAACGATGCTAGAGCGCATGGCTAAGAATGATGAAGAGAAATACCAATCATTCTGGAAAGAGTTTGGCCTTGTGATGAAAGAGGGGCCGGCAGAAGACTTCGCAAACAAAGAGAAAGTTGCAGGCCTATTGCGCTTTACTTCAACTGAAGTGGATTCTGCGGAGCAAACCGTGGGTCTAGCTGCTTACGTTGAGCGCATGAAAGAAGGTCAAGATAAAATCTACTACTTGACGGCAGACAGCTATGCAGCTGCGAAAAACAGCCCTCACTTAGAGCAGTTCAAAGCGAAAGGCATTGAAGTTATCTTGATGTACGACCGCATTGATGAGTGGCTGATGAACTACTTAACTGAGTTTGACGGCAAGCAGTTCCAGTCAATCACAAAAGCTGGGCTCGATCTAAGTCAGTTTGAAGATGAAGCAGAAAAAGAGAAGCAGAAAGAAACTGAAGAAGAGTTTAAGTCGGTTGTAGAACGCACGAAGTCTTACCTAGGCGATCGTGTGAAAGAAGTTCGTACGACCTTTAAACTCGCGTCTACACCTGCTGTTGTGGTAACGGACGATTACGAAATGGGCACTCAAATGGCGAAGCTTCTTGCAGCGGCGGGTCAGGCAGTGCCAGAAGTGAAGTACATCTTTGAGCTAAACCCTGAGCACGAGCTGGTTAAGCGCATGGCTGACGAAGCGGATGAAGAGGCATTTGGTCGTTGGGTAGAAGTCCTGCTTGGTCAAGCAATGCTTGCAGAGCGAGGCTCAATTGAGGACCCAACGGAGTTCTTAGGAGCTGTTAATAAACTTTTGACTAAGGTGTAATAACCTCAGTACATCAAAAAGCTCGCATTTCGCGAGCTTTTTGTTTGTTGTCGCAAAATTTTGCATCTCAGGTGTTGAGTTAATAATCAATAGGGCGTGAAAGAGGGTATCGTTAACATTCTTTAGTCTTAATACACTCTTTGCGCGGCGAACCTGTGATAGAATCTGCGACTTGAATGTGAGTAATAAGGCGTGTATTTTTGCTCGCCTATATACGTTATACCGAAACTTATCGTTGCGAGTGCTTCTCGGGTTTGATGTCTAAGAAGCCCAGCTATTGTGAGCTTCGGTATAAATCTTAAATATTAAAGAGGATAAATCATGCGCATCATTCTTCTAGGTGCTCCAGGTGCAGGTAAAGGCACACAAGCAAACTTCATCATGGAAAAATACGGTATTCCACAAATCTCTACTGGTGATATGCTTCGTGCTGCTATCAAAGCAGGTACAGAGCTTGGTAAACAAGCTAAAGCTGTTATCGACGCTGGTCAGCTAGTTTCTGATGAAATCATCCTTGGCCTTATCAAAGAGCGTATCGCTCAAGAAGACTGTGCAAACGGTTTCCTACTGGATGGTTTCCCACGTACTATTCCTCAAGCTGACGGCCTAAAAGAAATGGGCGTTGATGTAGACTATGTTATCGAATTTGACGTTGCAGATGATGTGATTGTTGAGCGTATGGCAGGTCGTCGTGCTCACCTTCCTTCTGGTCGTACTTACCACGTTGTTTACAACCCACCTAAAGTGGAAGGTAAAGATGACGTAACTGGTGAAGATCTTGTTGTTCGTGATGACGACAAAGAAGAAACAGTACGTGCACGTCTAGGTGTTTACCACGAGCAAACTGCACCACTAATCAACTACTACGGTAAAGAAGCTGAAGCAGGCAACACTAAGTACCTTAAGTTTGATGGTACTAAGCAAGTAGCTGAAGTTAGTGCAGATATCGAGAAAGCACTCTCTTAATTTGCTGAAGTCAAAAAATTAATATTTTGATATATTGAAAGCGACCCAAGTGGTCGCTTTTTTTAGTTTACTCGTAAACATATATCTAAATGACTTCAAGTGGCAGCGATGCAGCGCTGTGAGGCTATTTAAGTATATGAACTAAGCCGTTTACCATGAATAGGATGTTATGAAAGAGAATAATAAACAGGGTGTACTCCTCGTGAACCTGGGTACTCCTGACACACCAACCGCTCCTGCCGTAAAGCGCTTTTTAAGTCAGTTTCTTCATGATCACCGAGTGGTAGACATGACTCGATGGCTTTGGTGTCCGCTATTGCACGGCGTTATCCTTCCAATCCGAGCTCCCAAGGTTGCTAAACTCTACCAATCAGTTTGGATGGAAGAGGGCTCGCCACTGATGGTGTACTCTAAGCGTCAAACAGAAAAGTTGGCTCAAAAGCTTGATATGCCAGTCGAACTTGGCATGACTTATGGAAATCCAAGTTTGCAATCAGGTTTTGAAGCGCTGTTGGCTCAAGGGGTAGGGGAAGTCATCGTTTTACCTTTGTATCCGCAATACTCGGGCACAACAACGGCAGCGGTTTCTGACGGAATCACTAAAGCGTTTAAAAACCTGCCCGTGATACCGGGCTTTAGCTTTATTCGGGATTACTACAATCACCCGAAATACATTGAAGCGTTAGCGCATTCAGTTCGTGAACATTGGCAAGAGTATGGTAAGGGAGACTACTTGCTATGTTCTTATCACGGTATTCCAAAACGTTACGCTGATAATGGAGACGTTTACCCTCAGCACTGTGAAGAAACGACTCGCTTACTCGCTGAAGCGTTAGGGTTAAACGAGCAACAGATAGGTATGACGTATCAGTCTCGATTTGGCCGAGAAGAGTGGTTACAGCCCTATACCGATAAAACCCTAGAGGCACTTCCTGCAAAAGGGGTAAAAAATATCAATGTAGTGACACCAGCATTCTCTTCGGATTGTTTAGAAACGTTGGAAGAGATCTCGGAAGAGTGTAAAGAGATTTTCCTTGAAGCAGGTGGTGAAAGCTTTACTTACATTCCTTGTTTGAACGATAGTGAGCTTCATATAGAAATGATGGCTGAGTTAGTTCACTCTAAGCTTTAGGTACAAAAAGGGTCGCAAAAGCGACCCTTTCATTTTTTGTAGAGCGATTAAGCGACTTGTACTTGCTGCTCTTCTACTTGTTCTGCTGTGCTGTGAGTATTCTCTGCACCATGCATCCAGCGAACGAGCGTATTCGAGAACAGAAGTAGGATGACACCACTCACGGTAGCGCTGACTGCAATGCCACTAAAGATAGCCATTGCGCCCAATTCTCCTACGTGAGATCCCACATAGCCCGCAACGTAGTTTGCAATCGCATTGCAGCCAAACCATGCACCCATCATGAGTGAAGCTAAGCGAAGCGGTGCTAACTTGGTCACCAGTGAAAGACCAATTGGAGATAAGCACAGTTCGCCCAATGTATGGAAGAAGAAAGCACCCACCAGCCACAACATTGATGTTTTTACCGTTGTGTCTCCACCTTGTTCTAGCACAGCGCCAACCATACATAGGAAGCCAATTGCCAAGAAAAATAGTGCCATTGCAAATTTCACTGGCGACGTAGGTTCGCGTTTACCCAGTTTTACCCAAAGGACCGCTAGAACCGGTGCTAGGGTAATAATGAAAAATGGGTTTAGCGATTGGAACCACGCAGCAGGTACTTCAAAGCCACCAATCATACGATCAGTATATTGTTGAGTGTAGATGTTCATCAGGCCACCGGCCTGCTCAAAGCCAGCCCAGAAGACGATAGTGAATAAGCTCATGACCAAAATTACTTTTAGTCGGTTTACTTCTTCTTTCGTTAAGGGTTGCTTCGTGGTTGAGTTTTTGTTGCTTAGATCTCGTTTTGCTGCGGGCTCGCGACCGATGTCACCAAGCCAAGACTGAGCTAGCACCATTTGCATCACTAGGCTAATAATCATACCTACACCTGCGGCCACAAAACCAGCTTTCCAACCGTACGAGGTTGTCACAGAGCCAGAAACGACGCCGGCAAGTAACGCACCTAAGTTGATACCCATATAAAAGATAGTGAATGCGCCGTCACGACGGTTGTCACCCTCTTTATATAAATCGCCAACCATGGTTGAGATATTCGGCTTAAAGAGGCCGTTACCCGTGATAAGCAGACCAAGACCTAAATAGAAACTGTGTAGCGAACCAATACCCAGAGCGTCAGCAGGAAGTGCGAGTGTAAACTGGCCGATAGCCATTAACGCGCCACCAAGCAAAATTGAACGGCGTTGACCTAGATAGTTATCCGCTAAGTAACCTCCGATGAGAGGTGTGATATACACAAGACCAGTATAAATACCGTATAGGTCTAGTGCGTCTTTGGTTGACCAGCCAAGGCCGCCATTCATCGTTGTATCTGTAAGGTAAAGTACTAGAATGGCGCGCATTGCGTAGTAAGAAAAGCGTTCCCACAGTTCAGTACCGAACAATAAGAACAAGCCACGAGGATGGCCGAAATATTGATGTTGGTTTGACATAAGCTCTTCTAATAATAGTTATTACATTTTTTAACGACTTCTACGTATACATTGCAATTTAATGAGTGACAAACAATAAAATTTTGCATTACGACTAAAGTTGTTTGTTAAGTGACTGTTTTTGGGTGAATTTGCAGATGATATGATGGTGTGTTGGCTGTGTTACAAACTTAATTTCCATTTTTGTCTATGGACTTCTTCTCGTAAGTATCTTGAAAAGATACCGTTAATGCGAGCGATGTATAATCATACTTTTATAGATAAACTGAATGTCAATGACTCAACTTTGGCTTAATGCTAGGATAAAAACAAAATAGAATTGGCTAGTAAAAAAGATGAAACGTTGGTATCTACTTTATTGTAAACGTGGGGAGCAGGTTAGGGCGAAACAGCACCTTGAAAACCAAGGTGTAGAGTGCTTTTATCCAACTGTAGAAGTTGAGAAGATTTTGCGCGGGAAAAGACAAAAAGTCGAAGAGCCGCTGTTTCCTTGTTATGTGTTTGCGTACTTTGATTATGAACAGGGACCTAACTTCACCTCAGTCCGCTCCACTCGAGGGGTTGTTGATTTTGTGCGTTTTGGTGCTCAACCGAAAGAAGTCCAAGGTGACTTAGTCTTTGAATTGATGCAGCTAGAAAAATGCTGTAATGAAAATACCGCTTCTGAGTGTATGCCAAAACCAGGTGATCAAATCCGAGTTAAGAGCGGTCAGTTTGCAGGTATAGATGCTATCTTCCAAGAGCAAGATGGTGAGAAACGCTCAATCATGTTAGTGCAGATGATCACTAAACGAGTGCCTGTCAGCATTGACAACAGCGATTTAGACTTGAAATAGCTAATGTGTACAAACAAAAAAAGAGGTGCTTTGGCACCTCTTTTTTAATCTTGCTGGTAATCACCAGCAGTGGGACGCTGTTTAGCGAGCTTAGCAAAACAACGATGGTTACCGATTAGGAGTAGGGCATGACACCCTACTTAGTCGCTTAGTAAGCGTCGTTATGGACGGTTTGCACCGCACGACCTGACGGGTCTACACAGTTTTGGAATGACTCATCCCATTCAATCGCTTTCGCTGATGAACAAGCTACCGAAGGACCACCTGGCACACACTCAGCCGCTGACGGTAGTGGGAATAGCTCTTCAAAGATTTCTCGGTACACGTAACCTTCTTTTGTGGTTGGCGTGTTGTATGGGAATCGGTATTGAGCCGTTTCCATCTGCTGATCCGTCACTTTTTGCTCTGCGACTTCTTTCAACGTATCAATCCAGCTGTAACCTACACCATCAGAGAACTGTTCTTTTTGACGCCATGCGATCGACTCTGGCAAGTAATGCTCAAAACACTCGCGTAGAATGTGTTTTTCCATTTTGCCGTTGCCACACATCTTATCTGCTGGGTTTAGGCGCATTGCAACATCAATAAACTCTTTATCAAGGAACGGTACTCGGCCTTCAACCCCCCATGCCGCTAGCGATTTGTTTGCGCGCGCGCAGTCAAACATGTTCAGAGCAAGCAGCTTACGTACTGTTTCTTCGTGGAACTCTTTCGCGTTTGGTGCTTTGTGGAAATATAGGTAACCACCAAAGATCTCATCTGCACCTTCACCAGAAAGTACCATCTTAATGCCCATCGCTTTGATCTTGCGACCCATTAAGAACATAGGTGTTGATGCGCGGATGGTGGTCACATCGTACGTTTCGATGTGGTAAATCACGTCGCGAATCGCGTCGAGACCTTCTTGAATTGTATAAGTCATTTCATGGTGAACGGTACCGATTTGGTCGGCAACTTCGCGAGCGGCTTTCAGGTCAGGCGCACCTTCTAGACCCACAGCAAAAGAGTGCAGTTGTGGCCACCAAGCTTCAGACTTTTCATCATCTTCAATACGCATCGCTGCAAAGCGTTTTGCTACCGCAGATGTAATAGAAGAATCTAGACCACCTGAAAGAAGTACACCGTAAGGCACGTCAGTCATTAGTTGGCGTTTAACAGCTGCTTCTAGCGCTTCAGTCAGTTCTTCTTTGCTGGTGGTGTTACCTTGAACGGCAGCGTATTCGTTCCAGTCACGAACATAGTAACGCGTTGGCTCGGCATCTTTTGAGCTGTAGTAGCTACCAGGAGGGAACTCGCTCACTGTTTTACATACTGGAACAAGTGCCTTCATCTCTGATGCAACATAGTAGTTGCCATGCTCATCATGACCTTGATAAAGAGGGATAATGCCAATGTGGTCGCGACCGACTAAGTATTCGTCTTTTTCTTCATCGTACAGAACAAAAGCGAAAATACCGTTTAGTTCTTCAAGGAGATCTGCACCCATATCTTGGTACAGTGCAAGAATGACTTCACAGTCTGAATCGGTTTGAAACTCGTATTTTCCTTCGTAACGAGCACGAATTTCTTTATGGTTGTAGATTTCACCATTGACTGCAAGGATGAGCTTTTTATCAGGGCTGTATAGCGGTTGTGCACCACTATTTAGACCAACAATCGCCAAGCGCTCATGCGCTAAAATAGCGCGCTCTGAAGAGTAAATCCCAGACCAGTCAGGGCCACGATGACGAAGTTTTTTCGACATTTCTAATGCGATAGGGCGCAATGCGGCTGCATCGCTTTTAATGTCTAAAATGCCAAATACTGAACACATACTACATCCTTACTAAACTAAATAATTTCTAATCGGTATGGCTTCAATTTGCCATTACTAGTAAAAAAAGCAACGTTTTGTGATTATAAAAATGATAAAAAGCCTTGTTGTGTAAATATTATTTAATTTAATGGCTAGTTTGGTGAATGGAATCAAGGTTTGGTATAAAAACCATACAAAAAAGCCTTTCTATTGATAGAAAGGCTTTTAAAAAATATTAGTATGGTTGCTTATTTTATTGGTGTGAACTGAGGTTCAAGTTGTTTACACACATGTCGAGCAAAACCGCTACCTGCTTCACTGTATATATTGAATGCGGCGTCAACTCCGCTTTCCAGCAAACCTTCCAACTGATCTGGGTACTCGGCGATAGCAGCTATTTGCCCTTTATATTTTCTGCGTTTAAGCTGCTCAAGTGCGGTTTGGTTACCTTGATGATGAGGCATGGCAAGCAGCACCAGTTTGACATGACCTGTATCTAAAATTCGTTCCCAAAAATCTGGGTCTGTGGCATCGCCAGCGATCACGTTTCTTCCCTCTGAACGGTGCTGATGTGCTGCATCTTCACGAATTTCTATGCCTAGTGAAATTTTGCCATAGCGCGCACGTAATTCATCATAGGCCCCAGTCCCGATGCGACCCATGCCTAAGATCAATACCTGGGCATGCCCAGGGTTAATGAGTTGGTCACGCTGGTTAAGCTTTTCTGCGGCTGTCTCTTGCAGCCACTTGCCGGAGTGTTGATAAATTTTGTGGCTAAGGCGGTTAAGTGGCGCAGAAATAATAAAGGACACGGACACCGCAACCGCAATCGCAGCGAGCATATCGCTTGGCATCCAGCCCATTTTATAGGCCAACCCTGCGACTATAAGGCCAAACTCACTGTAGTTGAACAGCGATAAAGAGGCGAGCAAAGAGGTACGTACTCGAAACTTAAAGTGATTAATCGTGACGAAGTACAAGAGCCCTTTTATTGGCAGCAGTAAGATAAATAGTAGGGCGAGTACGACGCCATTGACGCTCAATGAAGCGGACAAGCCAATGTTTAAAAAGAAGCAGACTAAGAACAGCTCCTTCATATTGAATAGCGATTTGGATAGCTCTGAAGCTTTAGAGTGGCCAGCGAGTAGCATGCCTAAAATCAGCGCGCCCAAGTCTGGTTTCATTCCGACCAGTTCGAATAGCCCTGCCCCAACAACAAGCGCGAAGAAAATACCGAATAGCACCAGCATTTCGCCGTGGCCAACTTTATCTAACAGCTTATAGAATAGTGGACGAAGGAAAGGCAATGCGAACAAACCAATGGCATACCATTCTGGGACTTTGCCGGTTGAAGCAGTCAGGAATACCACGGCAAAAATATCTTGCATAACCAAGATACCGATCGCGAGTGTGCCGTAGGTCGCGTTCATTTCCCCTTTTTCTTGCAATGCTTTTACGGCAAAAACGGTACTGGAGAACGATAGTGCAAAAGCTAAAAGTAGGATTTGACCGCTATCCATACTGGCGAGCGAAGTTAAGCCCAGTAGTTTTAAACCTGATAGCGCTAGTGCAAAAAAAGCGGTAGACAGTATGTTGTGGGCGGTCGCTCCTCCCCATATTTCTTTGGACAGTAGCGTTTTGACATCAAGCTTGAGTCCGATCGTGAATAGAAGAAGAGTGACACCAAGATCTGCAAGAGTGACGATAACGTCATTGCTTTGATAGCCAAATGCATGCAAACCAAATCCTGCCAGTAGAAAACCAACGAGGGGAGGGAGGCTACATTTAAGCGCAATAAAGCCAGCTAAAAAAGCTGTTGTAATTAGAATAATTTCCATACTGTTGAGCTGTATTCCTGATATACAAAAACGGGCTGTGAAAACACAGCCCGAGATTGTAACTCAATTAGTTGTATAAACTTAGTCTTCAAGTAACTTTTGTAACAAAACTCCGTTTAGCATTGCGCGTTTAATCATCGCAAATGCGCCCATCGTTGGCTGCTTATCAATGTGTGAAGCCACGATAGGAAGGTCGTTATGGAAAGTTTTGAGAGATTGATTTTCGACATTACGTTGAATTGCAGGGAAGACAATATCTTGTGCGGCAGTAATGTCGCCCGCAATGACAATTTTCTGAGGGTTAAACAAGTTAACGGTAATTGCAATCGCTTTACCTAACTGGTTACCCACTCGCACTAAACTCTGCTTTGCAAGTTCGTCACCATCCATTGCATGCTGACACACAGCTTCAATCGTGATGTTTTCAAGGTCAGTCAAGCTTGACTCATAGCCTTGAGCAATCAATTGTTTTACTCGTTGGATAATAGCTGGGTTCGCTGCTACGGTTTCTAAGCAACCAAAGTTCCCACATTGGCACTGTTCACCAAGCGGATCGATTTGGATATGACCAATTTCACCGACGTTGCGGTTAAAGCCCAGAAAAACCTGGCCGTTAACGATAATACCTGCGCCGGTACCGCGGTGAACGCTAACTAAAATGGAGTCCTGACAGTCTTGGCTTGCCCCAAAGTAGTGCTCCGCTAACGCCATGCCACGTACGTCATTCCCAACAAAGCATGCGGTATTAAACTTCTCTCCAACAATTTCACCCAGCGCCAGATTATCGATATCGGTATTCGGCATGTACTCAACTACGCCTGTTGTTGGGTTTACAAGGCCCGGTAGCGTAATACCAATTGCGATGAGCTGATCAATTTTGTCTTCGCAACGGTTAACGAAGTCTTTAAGTAAATCGATAAGCCCAGCGATCAAGTCAGCTTGGTTGGTGTAATGCAGTTCGTGCTGATCTTCCGCAAGTGCAGTGCCACCTAAATCGTACAAACAAAATTGTACGTAATCTCGACCTAAACGAACCGCAATAGAATGGAAGGGTTTGACTTCGGTGGTCAGAGAGATTGCACGACGACCACCAGTTGAAGCTTGCTGGGCGACCTCTTTAATAAGGCCGCGCTCTAAAAGTTGGCGGGTTATTTTGGTAACACTAGCAGGTGCGAGCTGGCTCACATCTGCGACTTGAATACGGGAGATAGGACCTTGCTGATCAATCAGCCTATATACCGCAGCGCTGTTAAGCTGTTTTACTAAATCTACATTACCAATCTGTCCGCCATTCATGCTTAATTTTGCTCGTATTGTCCGTTAACAACCGTCGCTTTTACTTTGAAGTCACGATCGAAAATGGTCAGGTTTGCAACCATCCCTTTTCGAACTCGGCCAAGGCGATCCTCAACACCAATTGCAGTTGCTGGGTATAACGTGGCCATTCGTAGAGCTTCGTCTAAAGCGATCCCCGCGTGCTCAACTGAATTCTGAACTGCTTCTATCATTGTCAAAGCTGAGCCGCCTAGTGTGCCGTTTTCATCAACACACTTACCATCTCGGTAATATACTTTCTTACCGACAAAAATAAAGTGATCAATGTTAGCACCTGCTGGAGCTGTGGCATCCGTCACCAAAACAAGCTTTTCACCTTTGATTTTATGAGCAATTCGGATGTTTGCGTAGTCTACGTGGAAACCATCAGCAATAATGCCAGCATAAACGTCAGGAGTATCGTAAATTGCACCAACAACTCCAGGTTCACGACCAACCATTGGTGTCATCGCATTAAATAGGTGTGTGGCAAAAGTAATACCTGCTTCAAAGCCTTTACGCGCTTCGGCGTAGGTCGCATTTGTATGACCAATAGAAACCACGATGCCGGCTGCTTTTAATCGTGCAATATGCTCTGGATCGTTTTGCTCTGGTGCAAGCGTTACTTTAGCGATGATATCGGCGTTTGCGCAGATAAGATCAATCATGCTTTCATCTGACGGGCGAATAAAATCGACGTTGTGGATACCTTTTTTCGCGACGTTAAGATAAGGACCTTCTAGGTGTAGACCAAGTGATTGGTTTTGATATTGGTTATGATATTCACGAGCGGCAGAAATTGCAGTTCGCATATCTTCGTCTGATGAAGTAATGAGCGTTGGTAAGAAGCTAGTACAGCCGGACTTGAGGTTTGCTTCGTGCATGATTTGCATGGTTTCCGGTGTGATTGCATCGTTTAGCATTACACCGCCACAGCCATTCAGTTGCAGGTCGATAAAGCCCGGACTTAGGTTTGCGCCTGCGAGGTCTTTCACTTCGATGCCCTGAGGTAGCTCTGCAACCAGCACAATAGATTGAATAAGGTCGTTTTCGATGATGACCGCATGATCGGTAAGAACATCACTACCGGTATAAATTTTACAGTTACTTAGCGCGTACATAGTCAGCTAGTCCTTATAGATGAGAATTCAATTTCTATATCGTTACCTAAGTGGAGACTGCTTTAGTCATATGGGTACTTAGTTTGTATCACTGAATTAGATAACGAGTCACATACAGCAAGTCGCGTTTTATCGATGTTATTGTCATAGTAACTAACTGAAAAGTAATAATTATATGGTTTTTTATGATTCTTTTTCAGAGCAAAGTTACAGTGATTTACCCGCCTAGATACCAAAATAACACTGATTCTGCCTTGCATAAAGTGCGAGAATATTATCTTTAAAACGCCATTTTTTCGTATAATAAAATAAGTTTTATGATCTCGCTAGCAAAAACCTTCCGAAAGGGCAAATTGTGGTGATTATGATCACAAACGGTGAGCTTTTAATTTGCGGAGCAAAATTAATGTCATAAACTGAGGATGACTAAATTGGACGACTGAAATAAGTCATTCAACATAACATCTAATCCTATAGGGGGAACTTAAGGTGAATATTCTCGGATACGCGCAGAAGTTAGGTAAAGCTCTTATGCTTCCTATTGCGACTTTGCCAATCGCAGGCTTGTTACTGCGCTTGGGCCAGCCGGATGTTTTTGACATCGCATTTATGGCACAAGCAGGTAACTCAATCTTTTCTAACCTTCCATTGTTGTTTGGCCTTGGTATTGCGATCGGTCTATCTAAAGACGGTCAAGGTGCAGCTGGCCTTGCTGGTGCAGTTGCGTACTTTGTACTGACAGCGACAGCGTCAACAATTGATGCATCAGTAAACATGTCGTTCTTTGGTGGTATCATCGCAGGTATTATTGCTGGCCACTCTTACAACGCTTTCCATGCTACACGTCTTCCTGAGTGGCTTGCTTTCTTCTCTGGTAAACGTTTAGTGCCGATTATGGCAGGTCTATTCGCTTTAGTTGCTGGTGCAGTTGGTGGCATTGTATGGCCAACAATTCAAGGTGGTCTAGATGCGCTTGCTCATGGCATCTCAACTTCTGGCGCTATTGGTCAGTTTATCTACGGTACACTGAACCGAGCCCTTATTCCTGTAGGTCTACACCACGTACTTAACTCATTCTTCTGGTTTGGTATGGGGTCTTGTCAAGAAGTGCTAGTAACTGGTGCAAATGCTGCGGGTCAAGCGCTTCCTGCTCTACAACAACTGTGTGTGGATCCTGCGCTAGCGAAAACGCTTGTGGCTGGTCAAACTCATACATTTGAATTCGCTAACTCTGTCACTCCTGAAATCACTGCAACAGTGAAGGAAGTAACTGAAACAGTTAAATCTGGTGACCTACACCGTTTCTTCGGCGGCGATAAGAGCGCTGGTGTGTTCATGAACGGTTTCTTCCCAGTAATGATGTTCGGCCTACCTGGTGCGGCGCTTGCAATGTACCTAGCGGCTCCTGCTGAGAAACGTAGCCAAGTTGGTGGTGCATTGTTCTCTGTTGCATTCTGTTCATTCCTAACTGGTATCACAGAGCCTCTAGAGTTCATGTTCGTATTCCTAGCGCCTGCACTATACGCGATTCACGCAGTGTTCACTGGTCTGTCGCTAGTTGTTGCTAACATGCTTGGTACGCTACACGGCTTCACATTCTCAGCTGGTCTAATTGACTACTTGTTGAACTACGGTCTAGCAACTAAACCGCTACTACTTGGTGCAGTTGGTCTTGGCTTTGGTGCTCTATACTTCTTCACATTCAGCTTCGCAATCCGCGCATTCAACTTGAAATCGCCTGGTCGTGAAGATGACGACAGCGAAGCTGCAGCGCCTGCTGGTGAGAAGAAAAGTGGTGACCTAGCTCGCCAATACTTAAAAGCACTTGGCGGTCATGACAACCTAACTTCAATCGACGCATGTATCACTCGACTACGCTTGACGCTAAAAGATCGTTCAGTCGCTGATGAGGAAGTACTGAAGAAACTGGGTGCGAAAGGTGTGGTTAAACTTGGTGAAAACAACCTTCAAGTTATCCTTGGCCCTCTAGCTGAAATCGTTGCTGGCGAAATGAAAGCAATCGGTGCTAATGAAGACCTATCGAATGTAAAATTGCCTTAATTACATCGAACTGATATCTGACTAAAGACCTCCCTCGGGAGGTCTTTTTTTTGTTTTGGCACTTTGAATCTGCTGTGCTTTCGCTCTAACTCGATAAATATTGTCGTTTTAGCGCGAGTTCTTGTTGTCTAATTGCTTAGAATTGTGGATCATTAGAAACAATGTACTCTGCAAAACCATACTTGGATGCAGAGTTCCGTTTTCTCTGACAATACTAATATTTTTGAGGTGCTATAGATGAGTGAAGCTGATGCTCGTCCATCAAACTTTATTCGCCAGATCATTGATAAAGATCTAGCGGATGGTAAACACACTAGCGTGCATACTCGATTCCCGCCGGAGCCAAATGGCTACCTGCATATCGGTCATGCTAAGTCTATCTGTTTGAACTTCGGTATTGCTCAGGACTACCAGGGTCAATGTAATCTACGTTTCGACGATACGAACCCTGAAAAAGAAGACATCGAATACGTTGAGTCTATCAAGAAAGATGTAAACTGGTTGGGCTTTGAGTGGAGTGGTGAAGTATGTTACTCATCAAACTACTTCGATAAGCTTTACGAATATGCAATTGAATTGATTAACAAAGGCTTAGCGTACGTAGATGAGCTAAGTCCAGAGCAGATTCGTGAATACCGTGGCACGCTAAAGGCGCCAGGTAAACCAAGCCCATACCGTGACCGTTCTGTTGAAGAGAACTTAGCGTTATTTGAAAAAATGCGCGCTGGTGAATTTGAAGAAGGTAAAGCGTGTCTTCGTGCCAAGATTGACATGGGTTCTTCATTCATGGTTATGCGCGATCCAGTTTTATACCGTGTGCGTTTTGCTACGCACCACCAAACTGGTGATAAGTGGTGCATTTACCCAATGTACGACTTCACGCACTGTATCTCTGATGCATTAGAAGGCATTACACACTCTATCTGTACGCTTGAGTTTATGGATAACCGTCGTCTGTACGATTGGGTTCTGGACAACATCACGATCGAAAGCCGTCCGCATCAATACGAGTTCAGTCGCTTAAATCTTGAGTACACAGTGATGTCTAAGCGTAAGCTTAATCAACTCGTCACTGAAAAACTGGTTAACGGTTGGGATGACCCACGTATGCCAACAGTCTCAGGTCTGCGTCGTCGAGGCTTCACGCCAGCATCTATCCGTGAGTTCTGTAAGCGTATTGGTGTAACGAAGCAAGAAAATATGATCGAGTTTAGCTCACTAGAATCTTGTATTCGTGATGACCTAAACGAGAACGCTCCGCGTGCAATGGCTGTGTTGGATCCTGTTAAAGTTGTTATCGAAAACTTTGAAGAAGGTGCAGTAGAAAACTTGACGGTCGCTAATCACCCAAACAAACCAGAGATGGGTGTGCGTGAAGTACCATTCACTCGTGAGTTGTGGATTGAGCGTGAAGACTTCCGTGAAGAGGCGAACAAAAAGTACAAGCGTTTAGTGCTAGGTAAAGAAGTTCGCTTACGTGGTGCTTACGTGATCAAAGCAGAGCGCGTTGAAAAAGATGCCGAAGGCAACATCACGACTATCTTCTGTTCTTACGATGCAGACACACTAGGTAAGAACCCGGCTGATGGCCGTAAAGTAAAAGGTGTGATTCATTGGGTATCAGCTGATAAAGCATTACCAGCGGAAATCCGTCTGTACGATCGTCTATTTACGGTTCCAAACCCGGGTGCAGCAGAAGACTTTGCTTCTACAATCAACCCTGAATCATTAGTTGTGATCAATGGTTTTGTAGAGCCTAGCTTAGCGTCAGCAGAAGCAGAAAAAGGCTACCAGTTTGAGCGTATGGGTTACTTCTGCGCAGACTCGAAAGATTCTTCAGCAGATAAACTAGTATTCAACCGCACGGTTGGCCTACGTGATACTTGGGCAAAAATTGAGAACCAATAATCTCGATTAATGCAAAAATCGATAAAAATGCCAGCAAATGCTGGCATTTTTTTATTCTCATTATCGTAATGCGGCGGTTATAGGTAGTGTAGGGAGTTGCTTAAGAACGAGGGACGTTTGATAAATGTTCGGTTTGGAAGCAAAACAATGATGTTTATTAAGGTTTGAATTGGTAAGTCTAATCGACGCTTTACAAAAGTTGGTACGGCAATTCAGCTATTGAAAGATATCGCCCTCAGAAACAAAAAACGCCAGCATGAGCTGACGTTTATTTTAAATCAACAAACCGTTATTTTTTTGGTTTGTGTGCATCTGGATTGTCTTTACAACCACCATCACTGCACTTGCCGTACAAGTATAAGCTGTGGTTTGTTAGCGTGACATTGTACTTAGCTGCAATCTCTTTTTGACGTTCTTCAATAAGATCGTCAGAAAATTCAATTACCTCACCACAGTCTAGGCACACTAGATGGTCGTGGTGATGTTGAGTCGATAATTCGAAGACTGACTTACCACCTTCAAAGTGGTGACGAGTTACAATACCAGCATCATCGAATTGGTTTAGAACTCGGTAAACAGTTGCTAGGCCAATCTCTTCACCTAGATCAATCAACTTTTTGTACAAATCTTCAGCACTGATGTGCTGGCAGTCTGGCTGCTGAAGTACTTCTAGAATTTTTAGCCTTGGAAGGGTTACTTTTAAACCCGCATCCTTCAGCGCCTGATTATTATCTGACATATACTTTCCCGTTGGATCATCTGCAGCGATTTAACAGAATTCAATCTTCCTACCATTATAGGATAAGCGCTCAGAACATTAAACCACGAACTTCAAAGGGTTAATAGAATCTTTTTGTAAATTAGAAACAGGTCGATTATATTACAGATCTGACCAGTTACAATTGTGTAACATTGAGCTTAGAGAGGGCACGGACTGCGATGAATAAGCGACTTGCGAAGATATACAAACCAGGAATTGTAAAATTCGCACTCAATATTTGGCCACCTTTTTGGGGCGCTGGTATTAAAATCTTACATATTTCTGAAGACTTTCGTACCGTGAAGGTGCGTTTGAAGCTTCGCTGGTGGAATAAAAACGCCAATCGTACTCAGTATGGTGGCAGTATTTTCTCTTTAACTGATCCCATTTACTCGTTGATGCTGATGGGGATTCTACGCGAGGAGTATTACGTGTGGGATAAAGAGGCGAGTATTAACTTTATTAAGCCAGGGCAAAGTGATTTATATGCAGAATTCGAAGTTACTGAAGGGATGCTAGAAAACATTTATCAAATGACACGGAATGGAGAAAAGTGTTTTCCTGAATTTATTACCCATGTAAAAGATAAGCAGGGGAATGTGGTTTCAGAGGTTCAACGCAAGCTTTATGTAAGAAAGAAACCTCAGTATCGCGAAGAGGAAGTGCTCACCGATGCTTTGTGAAAATATACAAAAAGACCTCCAATCGGAGGTCTTTGTATAATTCGATTTATTTAGCCTTCAAGCTCAGCTAAACACATTTCTTCGTAAATCTGTTTAACCCAGTTCTCAACACGTTCGTCAGTCAGTTCCGGTTGACGGTCTTCATCGATACATAGACCTACGAATTGGCTGTCGTCGCCTTCAACAAGTGCTTTAGACGCTTCAAATTCGTAGCCTTCTGTTGAAGTATGGCCAAGAATTGTGCCGCCTTTAGACTCAACGATATCACGTACTGTGCCCATCGCGTCACAGAAGTATTCTGCGTAGTCCTCTTGGTCGCCACAGCCAAAGATAGCCACTAGCTTAGTAGAGAAGTCGATTTGCTCAAGTTCAGGGAAGAAATCATCCCAATCACATTGTGCTTCACCGTAGTACCAAGTTGGGATACCTAGAAGAAGAAGATCGAAGTTATCAATGTCTTCTTTGCTGCTTTTCGCGATGTCTTGAACGTGAACTAGATGCTTACCTAGTTGCTTTTGAATCATCTTTGCAACGGCTTCAGTATTACCTGTGTCGCTACCGAAGAAGATACCTACACTTGCCATAGAGTCTATACCTTTACATTGTTTGTTATTGGCGATGGTACTAAGGGTTTAACCTAACCCAGAGCCTTCCCAAGTTAGCTGAATTACACCTTTTGCAATAAAGCCAGCACAGCCTAGGAAAAGGACTAACCACACAATACGACGACCAAAAACAGGTACATTGCCTTGCTTTAGCACATCTTTTATCGCCATCCCGATGAAAAAGAAGATAGCAGCAAAAAGAAGATCGAGCCCAATAGACTCGAGCATATCCATATAGTCGTAAAGCATTTTAGTCCTTCATGCCGAAAAATCTTGGGCGCACTATACCACTGTTAAACGGTAAAGTTAATGCACTACAAGAAGGGTTATTTCAATAATCTATTGTTGCTTTTCGAATTTGTTAACTCGAAATGTATTTCCGAATGACTCTCATTACTTCAGCCGGTTTTTCGGCGTGAAGCCAGTGGCCAGTATTAGCGATAATATGTGCTTTTGCTTGTTTGAACTGTTTTTGCACCGCAGGTTGGTGCTCTGGCATTAAGTAATCGGAATCACCACCTTTAATAAACAGAGTGGGTATGTCTGTTGGGGCAATTTCCTGCCAGCCGATAATTTGTGCGTAATTCTCAAAAAGGCTCGGTACGTTAAACCGCCAGTCCATTTTATCGCCATTTTTGTATAGTGACTTAGAGAGAAATTGTCTTACACCGTCGATCTCAACATGTTGAGCTAGGATATCCATCGCTTGTTGACGGCTTGCTGGCTTTTCGTTAATTACGGCGTGTAAACCATTAAACACATTGTCGTGACGGTTTGCTGTGTAGGCGACAGGTGCCATGTCGAGCACAACCAACTGTTTGACGAGCTCTGGAGCAATGTCCACCAGTGTCATCGCGACCTTTCCACCCATTGAATGCCCAATAATAATAGATGGATCAACATTTAAGTGTTGTAGGAGTTGTGCCACATCTTTTGCCATGTCGGCGTAATTATGAATGTTTGAGTGAAAAGAGAGGCCGTGATTTCTCAGATCAATACTGATCACCGTGTGATCTTTAATAAGATCGCGGGCTAGTAGACCCAGATTACTTAAACTACCAAACAATCCGTGAATCAAAACAACTGTTTGGCCTTGGCCTTCCTGCTTATAGTTGAGTAATGCTGACATTTTATCTTATTCGTGATGGGTTTAACGTGGAGTATCCGAGAGGATCTCGTTATAATCCCCCAGAGTTTAAACATTGAGAATGTGAAAAGCGAATGAAAACAATTGAGGTTGATGAGGATCTATACCGTTACATTGCTAGCCAAACTAAGCATATCGGTGAAAGCGCCTCGGATATTTTGCGACGCCTTTTAAACCTTGATGGTCAGTTGCAGGAAGCTGAAGCCGCGCCTGTAGTAGAGAAGCCACAAGGGATTGTAGTAAGTAAAGATGCGGGTAAAACGGAATCTGTTGATGTAGTGAAAGAAATGCGTTCGCTGCTTATTTCTGATGAGTTTGCCGGTCTAAAAAAAGCGATTGATCGCTTTATGTTAGTACTATCGACCTTACATAAATTAAATCCAGAAGGTTTCGCGCAGGCTACGAATGTAAAGGGGCGTAAACGCGTGTACTTTGCAGATAATGAAGAAACCTTGTTGGCAAATGGCAACACGACCAAGCCAAAAGCCATTCCTGGCACACCGTTTTGGGTTATCACGAACAACAATACCAGTCGTAAAAGACAGATGGTTGAACAAGTGATGACACACATGGGGTACCAACCTGACTTAATAGAAAAAGTAACAGGTTCAATCTAAGAAACCTGATAGAAGCCTCATAATGTGTCGCAGTTAGCGGATATTATGAGGCTTTTTTAATTTTATTTGTATTTAAAGAAAGGATGTCAAACATGGCTATGCACCCTCGTGCTGGGCAAAAAGCGCAGCAGGAAGATCTTCATAATATTCCGGCACTTGTTGCCAATTACTTCTTGCTTCAACCTGATGCTAAGAACCCCGATCACAAGGTTCAATTCGGCACATCAGGTCACCGTGGTACCGCTGATAAGCATACATTTAACGAAAACCACATTTTGGCTATTGCTCAAGCGGTTGCAGAAGTTCGTGCCCAGCAAGGGACCACAGGTCCTTTGTTTGTCGGTAAAGACACGCATGCTTTGTCTGAACCTGCATTTTCTAGCGTGATTGAAGTTTTGATTGCGAATGGCGTAAAAGTCATCGTACAGCAGGATAACGGCTACACGCCAACACCAGGTATCTCGCACGCAATTCTGACTTACAACATCAAGCACGATGAAAAAGCAGACGGTATTGTGATTACACCATCTCATAACCCACCACAAGACGGCGGTATCAAATACAATCCGACTCACGGTGGTCCAGCAGAAGCTGAGTTGACTCAAGCTATCGAAGATCGTGCGAACGCACTGATTGCCGAAGGTTTACAAGGTGTTAAACGCTTACCACTAGCAGAAGCAAAAGCATCGGATCTGTTTGTGGAGATGGACTTGGTTAAACCCTATATCGATGATCTGGTGAACGTTATCGATATGGAAGCAATCCAAAAAGCAAATCTGAAGATTGGTGTAGATCCATTGGGTGGCAGCGGCATCGATTACTGGCGTCAAATTGGTCAGGCATACAACCTAGACCTAACGCTAGTAAGTGAAGCGATTGATCCTTCTTTCCAATTCATGTCTCTCGATAAAGACGGCGTTGTACGTATGGACTGTTCTTCTCCTTACGCAATGGCGGGTCTATTGGCACTGAAAGACGAATACGATTTAGCATTTGGTAACGATCCTGACTACGACCGTCACGGTATCGTTACGCCAAAAGGTTTGATGAACCCGAACCACTTCTTAGCCGTTTGTATCGACTACCTATACCGCCATCGTGACGCATGGGGTATAGATGTAGCTGTTGGTAAAACACTAGTATCAAGTGCACTGATTGACCGTGTTGTTGCGGATCTAGGTCGTGAGCTATGTGAAGTACCAGTAGGCTTTAAATGGTTTGTTGATGGTCTGTACACTGGTAAATTCGGCTTCGGTGGCGAAGAAAGTGCCGGGGCATCTTTTCTTCGTAAAGATGGTACGCCTTGGTCAACAGACAAAGACGGCATCTTGTTATGTCTTCTAGCGGCAGAGATCACTGCGGTAACGGGTAAGAACCCACAAGACTACTATGAAGAGCTAGCGTCGAAACACGGTGAGTCGAAATACAACCGTATTCAAGCTGTAGCGAATGGCCCTCAAAAAGACGTACTGAAGAAGTTGTCACCAGAAATGGTCGCGGCTGAAACACTAGCGGGTGATCCAATTACGGCTCGTCTCACGCATGCGCCTGGTAATGGTGCTGCAATCGGTGGTCTAAAAGTAACGACTGCCAACGGCTGGTTTGCTGCTCGTCCATCAGGCACAGAGGACATCTACAAGATTTACTGTGAAAGCTTCAAAGGTGAAGAGCACCTAAAACAAATCGAAGCAGAAGCGCAAGAGATCGTTAATCAAGTGTTTGCAGCTGCCGGCCTGTAAACCATTCAATAGTCGATTTAGAAAACAAAGGGTTGATGTGCAAGCATCAACCCTTTTGCGTTTTAAGATTCCTGAACTGAGTCGTTTCCGGGCCAGGAATCCGGTACCACAAACCAGAATTGACCGTCCTCCGTTTGTGCATGTACAAATCGGTCTGAAGGCTTTTCAATGGGTTGAGAGAAATCGTCCGTACCAATCGCCCAGCATGGTTTGTGTAAATGATAAAGTGGCTTACCGATTAACTCCCATTGGCTCTGGTAGCACCAGTAACCACTAATCTGACTTGGATTTAGTTCATAACCCAAGCACTCGCTAGGGTTTGGCTCTGGAGTAAACGGATTAATATAGAGTCGTCCTTGCATCAATAGACGTTCTTGTGGAGCGTCGTTTAACGGAATTATTTTTTGAAATTCCGGGCGATCGCTCATTTTCAACTGATGAGTAAGCATTCTATTCAGTTTTGTATGCAGCTGGTCGTGAGCATTCGGACCATACCAAACGCCGTTATAAAGAAGATAAAACTTAATCGCTACTTCCCAGTGTTCTATTTGATTTGATTCTGTATTCCGCAACACCAAGTCGATAGCACCAATAGTCTTACCTTCGATGTCGTTTAACTGAACCTCTTCCGCGATAACCTGATATCGTTCTGAACTAGAGAGAACTGCAGTGCATAAGTGCTGATATAAAAAGCCCAATCTTGGATTACCATTGTATTGCTCAGCGTTATTTAAAGGCGTTACCGAAAGATCCTCTAAGGTTGTAAACGGAGGGCGTAACTTGAAAAGAGGAGGTGAAGTGGCGATCCATTGGTAAAAGCGTTGCAGTTGGTTCATCCGTATCCCTATATGTATGGTGAGGCGACAAGCTTTGTTATTGTAACTAAATTTGCTTTTGAGGGTAGGGTGGCTAGCATCGATATTAGGGTTCGAGATACACTTTAAATACCTAAATAATATCAAGGTGCCAGATGTCAAAACGTTGTTGTATCAACTAGGTTGCACACTCTCGGTCTGATTTCATCGAGAGGTTATTTAGGTTTACATGCGCTAGAAATTGGAAGTAATAATGAATAACTTAAAGCTAGAACAGATTCTTAATGACAAACTGTCACCGCAGTTAATTAAAGATTACGCACCAAACGGGTTACAGGTAGAAGGGACGCCAGCCGTAAAGCGTATTATCACTGGCGTAACTGCCTCTCAAGCCTTAATCGATAAAGCGATTGAGCTTAATGCAGACGCATTACTCGTTCATCACGGTTATTTTTGGAAAGGTGAACCTGAGCCAATTCGTGGTATGAAAGGTAAACGAATTCGTAGTCTGATCAAAAACGATATCAACTTATATGGTTATCACCTTCCTCTGGATATTAACCCAGAGCTAGGCAACAACGCCGAATTAGCTCGCTTACTTGAAATCGAAGTAGAAGGTGGACTTGAAGGACATCCTCAATCAGTAGGCATGTTTGGACGCTTGAAAAAACCGATGTCTGGTGCTGAGTTTGCGAGCAAGATCAATCAAGTTCTTGATAGAGAACCGCTGCATATTGCTCCAGAGAATACCGATAAGATGATTGAGACGGTCGGTTGGTGCACTGGTGGAGGGCAGGATTTTATTGAGCTTGCTGTACAACACGGATTAGATGCGTTTATCTCTGGCGAAATTTCTGAGCGTACAACCTATACTGCGCGAGAAATGGACATTCATTACTTTGCTGCAGGTCATCATGCTACTGAGCGTTATGGTGTTCAGGCTTTAGGCAAATGGCTAGCGGATGAATACGGCCTACATGTCGAGTTTATCGATATTGATAATCCGGTTTAGTGTTCGCTATTCATAACGTGAAATGCTGAAAAGAAAAAAGGGTTGAGACAAAATCTCAACCCTTTTGTTTGTTTATTTATCTTCTAACTAAAAAGATCATTCACGTTCGTGAAGTGGAGAAAACTCACGCTGTGTCTCACCAGTGTATAGCTGACGAGGACGACCGATGCGGTTCAGTGGATCGCTGTGCATTTCGTTCCAGTGAGCAATCCAGCCGATGGTACGAGAAATCGCGAAGATAACCGTAAACATAGAAACTGGAATACCAATCGCTTTAAGAATGATACCTGAGTAGAAGTCTACGTTCGGGTACAGCTTCTTAGAAACGAAGTACTCATCAGAAAGCGCAATGCGCTCAAGTTCCATTGCTACATCTAGTAGAGGGTCTTGAATGTTTAGCTCTTTGAGAACTTCATGACACGTTTCGCGCATTACTGTCGCACGTGGATCGTAGTTTTTATAAACGCGGTGACCAAAGCCCATTAAGCGGAATGGGTCATCTTTGTCTTTCGCGCGGTCTACATACTCAGGGATGTTATCGACGCTGCCAATCTCTTCTAGCATTCTCAAGCACGCTTCGTTTGCACCACCGTGAGCAGGTCCCCAAAGTGATGCAATACCAGCGGCAATACATGCAAATGGGTTAGCACCAGAAGAGCCAGCTAGACGTACAGTTGACGTCGACGCATTCTGTTCGTGATCCGCGTGTAGCGTGAAGATTTTATCCATCGCACGCGCAACGACAGGATTTACTTCATACTCTTCGCAAGGGTTTGCGAACATCATGTGTAGGAAGTTTTCTGCGTAGCTCAAATCGTTGCGTGGGTAGATAAATGGCTGACCGATAGAGTATTTGTAACACATTGCAGCCAGTGTCGGCATCTTCGATAGCAGACGGTACGCCGCGATCTCACGGTGCTCGTCGTTGTTGATGTCAAGAGAGTCGTGGTAGAAGGCTGCAAGTGCACCGACTACACCACACATTACTGCCATCGGGTGAGCATCACGTCGGAAGCCATGGAAAAAGCTTGCGATTTGCTCGTGGACCATAGTATGACGCGTTACGGTCGTCTTGAATTGCTCGTATTGTTCTCGGGTAGGGGCTTCACCATAAAGAAGGATGTAACATACTTCTAAGTAATCTGCGTTATTGGCTAATTGATCAATCGGGAAACCGCGGTGCAAAAGAATACCTTTGCCGCCATCGATGTACGTGATTGATGATTCACAAGATGCAGTGGCAAGAAAACCTGGGTCAAAAGTAAAGTAACCATTGGCTCCCAGCTTACGAACGTCAATTACAGGTGTACCTAGCGTACCGTCCATAATTGGCAGTTCGATTGGCGCTTGACCTTCAACATGAAGGGTCGCTTTCTTATCCGCCATAACAATCTCCTTTGTTTATTATTTAATCCGTCCAGGATGTTTATGTGCCATTTTTGTACTGTTGTTAAAGCTTAAAGTCAATTTTTCTCCATCTTTGTGTGCACTTGTTATGATTTTTCTCATGAAAATCGTTAAAAATCTGTTCTATGTAGCATAATTTGTTACACCAATTGTATTAGAATGTTGCTCGCCGTATATTGGCTAAGAAAATTTTAGTTAAATCCTTATAAATTCGGGGCTAGAAACAAAGAGTGAGGTTTGTTGCTGGACTCCGATTGTTAACAAGTTGTTTACAGTTATCTGGGTGGTTACTCGCGATATTTGTTAAATAGATGTTAACTTTTGTACGTTTGGAAGCTGAAATTGGTTATAACAATAAATGCTCAATGGAGCTGAGTGAGCAAGCCCGTGAAAGAAAGAAAGTCAAGACCTGTTAATTTAGATTTACAGACCATCCACTTTCCTATCACAGCAATCGCATCCATCCTACACCGTGTGTCTGGGGTAATTACGTTTGTTGCGGTGGGTATACTACTGTGGTTACTGTCCATTTCTCTGTCATCCCCAATGGGTTTTATGGAAGCCGCTGACATCGTCGATAGCTTCTTCGTAAAATTCATCCTGTGGGGAATTCTTACTGCACTTGCCTACCACATTGCAGGTGGTATCCGTCACTTGTTGATGGATCTAGGTCACTTTGAAGAGCTAGATTCTGGCACGATGAGCGCTAAAGTCGCGTTTGGTGCAACAGCAGTATTATCATTATTGGCGGGGATCTTGGTATGGTAAAACACGTATCTTCATTTGGTCGTAATGGTGTACACGATTTCCTACTGATTCGTGCAACTGCAATCATTATGACGCTATACACGATTTATCTGATTAGCTTCTTTGCATTTTCAGATATCTCTTACGCATCTTGGACCCAATTCTTTGGTGGTACCTTCACTAAAGTATTCACCATGTTGGCACTTGTCTCGATCCTGATCCACGCATGGGTCGGTTTGTGGCAGGTATTAACGGATTACATTAAGTGCGCGAAACTGCGTGGCGCACTGCAACTTGGTGTTATTGCCGTGCTATTCGGCTATGTCTTCTCTGGTCTATTTATTCTGTGGGGTGCGTAAGTGTCTATTCCAGTTCGTGAGTTTGACGCCGTAGTAATCGGCGCTGGTGGTGCAGGTATGCGCGCTGCACTACAAATTTCAGAACAAGGCCTATCATGTGCTTTGTTGTCAAAAGTATTTCCAACACGTTCTCATACTGTGTCTGCACAGGGCGGTATTACCGTTGCTCTGGGTAACTCGCACAAAGACGATTGGCAATGGCACATGTACGATACCGTTAAAGGTTCCGATTACATCGGTGACCAGAACGCGATTGAATACATGTGTAAAAATGGCCCTGAGTCCGTTATCGAACTAGAAAAAATGGGTCTTCCATTCTCTCGTTTTGATAACGGTACTATCTACCAACGTCCATTCGGTGGTCAGTCAAAAGAGTTTGGTGGTGAGCAAGCTGCACGTACAGCAGCTGCTGCGGACCGTACAGGTCACGCGCTTCTTCATACGCTTTACCAACAAAATGTGAAACACAAAACCACCATTTTCTCGGAATGGTATGCACTAGACTTGGTGAAAAACCAAGACGGCGCCGTAATGGGCTGTACTGCGATTTGTATGGAAACAGGCGAGATTTGTTACTTCAAATCGAAAGCAACGATTCTAGCAACAGGTGGTGCAGGTCGTATTTACGCGTCGACCACTAACGCACACATCAACACTGGTGACGGTGTAGGTATGGCATTGCGTGCGGGTGTACCTATGCAAGACATGGAAATGTGGCAGTTCCACCCAACGGGTATCGCTGGTGCAGGTGTTCTTGTAACAGAAGGTTGTCGTGGTGAAGGTGGTTACCTTCTAAATAAAGATGGCGAACGCTTCATGGAGCGCTATGCTCCTAACGCGAAAGACCTTGCTGGTCGTGACGTAGTTGCACGTTCAATGATGATCGAAATCCGCGAAGGCCGCGGTTGTGATGGCCCTTGGGGTCCACACATTAAGCTGAAGTTGGATCACCTTGGTAAAGAAGTGCTTGAGTCACGTCTGCCTGGTATTTGTGAGCTGTCTCGTACTTTCGCGCACGTTGATCCAGTGAAAGAGCCAATTCCAGTAATTCCAACCTGTCACTACATGATGGGTGGTGTACCGACTCAAGTGTCTGGTCAAGCAATCAAGCAAAAGGCTGACGGCAGCGAGATGGAAGTACAAGGTCTATATGCATGTGGTGAGATTGCTTCTGTATCAGTACACGGAGCAAACCGTCTAGGCGGCAATTCATTACTAGACTTAGTCGTATTTGGTCGCGCGACTGGCTTGCACCTTGGCGAAACGCTCGCAGCGCAAGCTGAGGCACGTCCTGCAACTGAATCTGATATTGAAGCATCTCTAGCGCGTACAATGCGTTGGGAAAATAGTACTGGCGGTGAAGATCCAGTTCAAATCCGTAAAGACCTACAAGCTTGCATGCAAAACAGCTTCTCGGTATTCCGTGAAGGCGATGCAATGGCAACGGGCCTAGAAGAGTTGAAAGTGATTCGCGAACGTCTGAAAGATGCACATCTAGCGGACAAGTCTTCAGAATTCAACACGCAACGTATTGAGTGTCTAGAGCTAGACAACTTGATGGAAACAGCATTCTCTACAGCCGTAGCGGCGAACTACCGTACTGAAAGCCGTGGCGCACATGCTCGTTTCGATTTCCCTGAGCGTGATGATGAGAACTGGCTATGTCACTCTATCTACAACCCGGAAACAGAAGCGATGACTAAGCGTGATGTGAACATGACGCCAACGCATCGTGAAGCTTTCCCGCCGAAAGTACGTACATACTAAAGGGAGGATACGACTATGAAATTGAACTTCTCTTTATACCGTTACAATCCGGACGTGGATACCAAGCCTTACATGAAAGAGTATACCCTTGAGGTAGACGAAGGCTCAGACATGATGGTGCTTGATGCATTGATTCTGCTAAAAGAGCAAGATCCAAGCATCGCGTTCCGTCGCTCATGCCGTGAAGGGGTATGTGGTTCTGATGGTTTGAACATGAATGGTAAAAATGGTCTAGCGTGTATCACACCGTTATCTGCTCTACAAGGCGATAAGATAGTTATTCGTCCACTGCCAGGGTTACCTGTCGTGCGCGATCTTATCGTTGACATGACGCAGTTCTATGATAACTATGCGAAAGTTAAACCATTCTTGATTGATGATGGTGCATTACCACCATCACGCGAGAACCTACAATCGCCTGATGATCGTGCGCATTTAGATGGATTGTACGAATGTATCATGTGTGCATGTTGTACAACGTCTTGCCCATCATTCTGGTGGAACCCTGACAAATTCATCGGTCCAGCTGGTCTTCTTGCGGCGTACCGTTGGCTAATTGATAGCCGCGATACGGCAACAGATGAACGTTTGTCTGATCTTGATGATGCATTTAGCGTTTTTCGTTGCCATGGCATCATGAATTGTGTAAGTGTTTGTCCTAAGGGATTAAATCCGACGAAAGCCATCGGCCATATTAAGTCGATGCTGGTTAATCGCTCGGTTTAATTTACTCGCTCTTAGGAATGTCGCAGTGTTGCGGATCACCCGATATGACCGCTTCACTGCTTCAAGAATATTTCGAGTAAAGAATACAAAAATTGCCGACTAGTTCTGGTCGGCTCTTATAGCTCGGCAAAGACCGAAGCAAACGTGAAAACTACTGGTTAAGGGAAAATATGCACAACGGCGTGATGAAGGCATGGCTCGAGTCTTCACACTTGGCTGGCGCCAATGCAACGTATGTAGAGGACCTCTACGAACTGTATCTAAGTGATCCCGATCTGGTAAGTGAGGAGTGGAAACGTGTTTTTGAAGGCTTACCTAAGCCGTCAGAAGAAGTGGCAGAACAACCACATTCACGTGTCCGTGACTACTTCCGTCGACTCGCTAGAGAAACAAAGCATTACAATGTCCAAGTTAGTGACCCAGATGTCGATGCAAAACAAGTAAAAGTTCTACAGCTAATCAACGCATACCGTTTCCGCGGACATGAAGCTGCAGAATTAGACCCACTAGGTCTATGGCAACGCCCAACCGTGGCGGAGTTAGACCCTGCTTTTCATAATCTTACCGAAGATGACTTCGAAGAAACTTTCAACGTAGGTTCTTTTGCTGTTGGGCAAGAAACCATGAAGTTGAAAGACATCTATGAAGCCCTCAACAAAACTTACTGCGGTTCCATCGGTGCTGAATACATGCACATGACTGACACAGAGCAAAAACGTTGGATCCAACAACGTCTTGAGTCTGTCGTAGGCCAGCCATCATTCAACAAAGATGAGAAGCGCACATTCCTAGAAGAGCTAACAGCCGCTGAAGGTTTGGAGCGTTACCTCGGGGCGAAATTCCCAGGTGCAAAACGTTTCTCTCTAGAAGGTGGTGACGCACTGATTCCGATGACGAAAGAGTTGATCCGTCACGCAGGAACAAGTGGGATGCGTGAAGTGGTTATCGGTATGGCTCACCGTGGTCGTTTGAACATGCTGGTGAACGTGCTTGGTAAGAAGCCTCAAGATCTGTTCGATGAGTTTGCCGGTAAACACGACGAAACTTGGGGCACGGGTGATGTGAAATATCACCAAGGCTTCTCTGCCGACTTTGCTACCCCAGGTGGTGATGTTCACTTAGCTCTTGCATTTAACCCATCGCATCTAGAAATCGTCAACCCAGTAGTCATGGGGTCGGTGCGAGCACGTCAAGATCGCTTGGGTGATAATCAAGGTAGCAAAGTGCTTCCTATCACTATCCACGGTGACTCTGCAATCGCTGGTCAGGGTGTGGTTGCCGAAACGTTCAACATGTCACTGGCTCGTGGTTTCCAAGTCGGTGGTACGGTGCGTATCGTTATTAACAACCAAGTTGGCTTTACGACGTCTAACCCTCGTGACACGCGTTCAACGATGTACTGTACAGATATCGCGAAGATGGTTCAGGCGCCAATCTTCCATGTGAATGCCGATGACCCAGAAGCGGTTGCTTTTGTTACTCGTATTGCTTTGGATTACCGCAACGAGTTCAAGCGCGATGTCGTGATTGATTTGGTGTGTTACCGTCGCCACGGTCACAACGAGGCCGATGAGCCAAACGCGACCCAGCCTTTGATGTACCAAAAAATCAAAAAACACCCTACACCACGCAAATTGTATGCGGATATTCTGATCGATAAAAACGAATCAGATATCGAGACAGCGACTCAGTTAGTCAATGAGTACCGCGACGCATTAGACCGCGGTGAAGTGGTGGTTAAAGAATGGCGTCCAATGGCGTTGCACTCTGTAGACTGGTCCCCTTACTTAGGGCATGAATGGGATATGGAGTGGGATTCAAAATATGACAAGACGCGTCTTATCGAGTTGGGTAATCGTCTTTGTCAGTATCCAGAAAGCCATAAACTGCAAAGCCGTGTTAATAAGCTTTACAACGATCGCCTAGCAATGATGACCGGTGAAAAAGCAATCGACTGGGGTATGGCCGAAACATTGGCGTATGCAACATTAGTTGATGATGGTAAGCGTATTCGCCTTTCTGGTCAGGATTCGGGTCGTGGTACTTTCTTCCACCGTCACTCGGTTCTTCATAACCAAACAGATGCAAGTACGTACATTCCATTAGCGAATATTCATGACAATCAGGGGCCATTCCAAGTGTTTGACTCAGTACTGTCAGAAGAAGCGGTATTGGCATTTGAATACGGTTACGCAACAGCAGAGCCAGGTGGTTTGACTATCTGGGAAGCGCAGTTTGGTGACTTTGCCAACGGCGCGCAGGTTGTGATTGACCAATTCATCTCGTCAGGTGAGCAGAAATGGGCACGCTTGTGTGGTCTCACAATGCTTCTACCTCACGGTTACGAAGGTCAAGGCCCTGAGCACTCCTCTGCACGTCTAGAGCGTTACCTTCAGTTGTGTGCTGAGCAAAATATGCAGGTTGTAGTTCCTTCAACACCGGCTCAGGTATACCACATGATTCGTCGTCAAGTTGTACGCCCAATGCGTCGACCTCTGATTGTTATGTCGCCAAAATCTTTGCTGCGCCATCCTCTATGTACTTCGACAATTGAAGACTTAGCGGACGGTACATTCCAATCTGCAATTCCAGAAGTAGATGATTTAGACCCAAGCAAAGTAAAACGCGTCGTGTTCTGTTCAGGTAAGGTTTATTTTGACCTACTGGAGCAGCGCCGTAACAACGAGCAAGACGATGTTGCTATCGTGCGTATCGAGCAGCTTTATCCATTCCCGATGGAAGAAGTACAAGCAGCGATTGCTCAATACACTAACGTTGAAGACTTCGTGTGGTGTCAGGAAGAGCCTCAGAACCAAGGTGCTTGGTACTGTAGCCAACACAACTTCCGTGCCGCTATTCCTGCAGGTGCAGATCTTAAATACGCAGGTCGCCCAGCTTCTGCTTCTCCAGCAGTTGGCTACATGTCGGTGCACTTGAAACAACAAAAAGCGTTGGTTGAAGACGCTCTGAACGTGAACTCAAAAACTTCGAATTAAGAACTAGAAGTTAAAGGAAGAAACAGATATGACAATTGAAATTCTGGTTCCAGATTTACCTGAATCAGTTGCTGATGCAACCGTAGCGACATGGCACAAACAACCAGGCGACGCAGTAGAGCGTGACGAGGTTTTGGTTGACATCGAGACAGACAAAGTCGTGCTAGAAGTGCCAGCTCCGGAAGCAGGCGTTTTGGAAGCTATCGTTGAAGAAGAAGGTGCGACAGTACTTTCTAAACAAATCATTGCTAAATTGAAGCCAGGTGCAGTTGCAGGTGAGCCTACCGCAGACAAAACAGAAGGTACGGAAGCATCTCCTGATAAACGTCATAAAGCTGCGCTTAGCGAAGAAAGCAATGATGCACTAAGCCCAGCAGTACGTCGTTTATTGGCTGAGCATGGCTTAGAAGCAAGCCAAGTGAAAGGCACTGGCGTTGGTGGTCGTATTACGCGCGAAGATATTGAAGCGCATCTTGCGAACGCTAAAGCTGCGTCAAAAGAAGAAGCACCAGCAGTGGTTGACGTGCCGGCAGCGGCTCGTAGCCAAAAACGTGTTCCAATGACTCGCCTGCGTAAGACAGTCGCTAACCGTCTACTAGAGGCGAAGAACAACACGGCAATGCTAACGACGTTTAACGAAGTGAACATGAAACCAATCATGGACCTTCGTAAGCAGTACAAAGATCAGTTCGAAGAGCGTCACGGTATTCGTTTGGGCTTCATGTCTTTCTACGTAAAAGCAGTAACAGAAGCGCTTAAGCGTTACCCAGAAGTAAATGCTTCGATTGATGGCGATGACATTGTTTACCACAACTACTTCGACATTAGCATGGCGGTATCAACGCCACGTGGTCTAGTTACACCTGTCCTAAAAGACTGTGACAAGCTTGGTTTCGCTGATGTTGAAAAAGGCATCAAAGAACTGGCTATCAAAGGTCGTGATGGCAAGCTAACGGTAGACGAGCTAATGGGCGGTAACTTCACTATCACAAACGGTGGTGTGTTCGGTTCACTAATGTCTACACCAATCATCAACCCACCTCAATCAGCGATTCTTGGTATGCATAAGATCCAAGAGCGTCCGATGGCAGTGGATGGCAAAGTTGAAATCTTGCCGATGATGTACCTAGCGCTGTCTTACGATCACCGCCTAATTGATGGTCGCGAGTCTGTTGGCTTCCTAGTGACGATCAAAGAGTTGCTAGAAGATCCAGCACGTCTCCTATTAGACGTTTAATATCGCTAAAACGTCTAGTTATCGTAGGTAGCTAGACGTTAAAAATTTCAATGGCTAGACTAGCTCAACGTCTGGCCTTCATTTGAATCCCACTCCATGAGTACTCGTGATGAGGGATTGATTTGAGAAGACCCTACAGACGTACAAGCAGCCAAGACTGCAGCGTTATGGAAATAATAAATCCCTTAAGGGAAAAACAAACGGAATATCGAAATGAATTTGCATGAATACCAAGCCAAACAGCTGTTTGCAGAATTCGGTTTGCCTGTGCCAGAAGGCTACGCGTGTGATACACCACAAGAAGCTTTTGAAGCTGCAGGCCGTATCAGTACAGAAAAGAAAGTAGTTAAATGTCAGGTTCACGCTGGTGGCCGTGGTAAAGCGGGCGGTGTAGAGCTGCACGATACAAAAGAAGGCGTTAAAGAGTTTGCACAAAAGTGGTTAGGTAAAAACCTAGTGACTTACCAAACTGACGCTAACGGTCAGCCAGTTACAAAAATCCTTGTTGAAGAAGCTTCAAACATTGCAAACGAATTATACCTAGGTGCGGTTGTTGACCGTGCAAGCCGTAAGATCGTTTTCATGGCTTCAACAGAAGGTGGTGTGGAAATCGAAAAAGTTGCGGAAGAAACGCCGGAGCTTATCCACAAAGCAGCAATCGATCCACTAGTAGGCCCACAAGCTTACCAAGGTCGCGAGCTTGCGTTCAAACTTGGTCTTGAAGGTGACCAAATCAAACAATTCGTTAAGATCTTTATGGGTCTTGGCACTATGTTCTCTCAGTACGACCTTGCTCTGCTAGAGATCAACCCACTTGTGATTACTGGTGAAGGCAACCTGCTATGTCTTGACGGTAAGATCAACATCGACTCAAACGCACTGTACCGTCAGCCTAAGCTTCGTGAAATGCACGATCCTTCACAAGAAGATGAGCGCGAAGCGCACGCAGCTCAGTGGGAACTGAACTACGTAGCACTAGACGGTAATGTTGGCTGTATGGTTAACGGTGCTGGCCTAGCAATGGGTACGATGGATATCGTAAACCTACACGGCGGCAAGCCAGCTAACTTCTTAGATGTAGGTGGCGGCGCGACGAAAGAGCGTGTTGCTGAAGCATTCAAGATCATCCTATCAGATGACAACGTGAAAGCGGTACTTGTTAACATCTTCGGTGGTATCGTACGTTGTGACATGATCGCAGAAGGTATTATCGGTGCGGTTAAAGAAGTAGGTGTAAGCGTACCTGTTGTTGTTCGTCTAGAAGGTACTAACGCTGACCTAGGTCGCGAAGTTCTTGCTAATTCTGATGTTGATATCATTGCTGCTGAGTCGCTAACGGATGCTGCTCAGAAAGTTGTTGCTGCTGCGGAGGCTAAATAATGTCTGTATTAATTAACAAAGACACTAAAGTAATCTGTCAGGGTTTCACTGGTGGTCAAGGTACTTTCCACTCAGAGCAAGCTATCGCATACGGCACTCAGATGGTTGGTGGTGTGTCTCCAGGTAAAGGTGGCCAAACTCACCTAGGCTTACCTGTATTCAACACAGTTCGTGAAGCAGTAGAAGCAACTGGTGCAACAGCGACAGTTATCTACGTTCCAGCACCTTTCTGTAAAGATGCAATTCTAGAAGCGATTGATGCGGGCATCGAGCTAATCGTAACAATCACGGAAGGCATTCCTACAACAGATATGATCGACGTGAAAGTGAAGCTAGAAGAAACTGGCGTTCGCATGATCGGTCCAAACTGTCCGGGTGTTATCACTCCTGACGAGTGTAAGATCGGTATCATGCCTGGTCATATCCACAAGAAAGGTAAAGTAGGTATCGTATCTCGCAGCGGTACTCTAACTTACGAAGCAGTTAAGCAAACGACAGACGAAGGTTTCGGCCAGTCTACTTGTGTTGGTATTGGTGGTGACCCAATCCCAGGTTCAAACTTCATTGATATCCTAAAACTTTTCCAAGAAGACCCTGAAACTGAAGCGATTGTTATGATCGGTGAAATCGGTGGTACAGCAGAAGAAGAAGCAGCAGCATACATTAAAGAAAACGTAACGAAGCCAGTGGTTTCCTACATTGCTGGTGTAACTGCTCCTCCTGGTAAACGTATGGGCCACGCTGGTGCGATTATCTCTGGTGGTAAAGGTACTGCTGAAGACAAATTTGCAGCACTAGAAGCGGCAGGCGTTAAGACTGTGAAATCTCTAGCAGAGATCGGCCAAGGTCTACGTGAAGTAACGGGCTGGTAATTTCCAACTCGAAGCTTAAAGCTAAAAAAGCCTAGTAATTGTTGCTAGGCTTTTTTGTATCAAGGTGCTTTTTACGATTTTTTGCGAATAAATTGGCTAAGCATAAACAGAGATGTTGCGCTGATTACTACTGATGGGCCAGCTGGCGTATCGAAGTGCCATGATAGGCTAAGCCCCATAAGTACTGCCACAGAACCAATAATGGATGCGAACAGTGCCATTTGCTCTGGTGATGAAGAGACCTTACGTGCTGTTGCTGCTGGGATGATCAGCAAAGAAGTCATGATAAGTGCCCCAACAAACTTCATTCCTACGGCAATCACAACACCTACCATAAGCATTAACACCAATCTAACCAAGTCTGTATTGACGCCCTCGACGGCAGCAAGCTCTTCACTAACTGTGCTCGACAATAAAGGTCGCCAAAAAACGTAAAGACACACACTAACAGCAACGACACCTGCGTAAATGAACATCAGATCTTGCGGAGATACTGCGAGTAAGTCACCGAACAAGTAACTCATCAGATCAACACGGACATTATCCAAGAAACTAACAGAAACTAGACCAACAGATAATGCGCTATGGGCGAGTATGCCCAGAAGCGTATCGGTTGCGACCAGTTGTTGTTTCTGTAGTGTCACGAGCAATACCGCGAGTGCTAAACAGCAAACGAGTAGTGCAAGATAAAGGTTCACGTTAAGCAGAAAGCCTAATGCCAAACCCATCAATGAAGCATGTGCCAGGGTATCACCGAAGTAAGCCATTTTGCGCCAAACGACAAATGACCCAAGAGGACCTGCAATGATCGCGATGCCAATACCAGCAAGAATAGAAGGTAGAAGAAACTCAATCATGGTGATGATGTCCGTGTTTATGGTTGGAGCATGATGTCGCATCGCCAGTTACTGGCGTTCCGGATAAATCGTGATGATGATGCTCGTGGTCGTGATGATAAAACGCGAGCGATTCTCTCGCTGCATTGCCAAATAGCGCGATGTAAGAAGGGTGCTGAGTAATCGTGGCAGGTGAACCAGAGCAGCAAACATGGTGATGCAGACAAATGACATCATCTGTTTTGGCCATTACTAAATGTAAGTCATGTGACACCATAAATACACCGCAATCGAATCGGTGACGAATGCTTTCAATTAGATCGTAGAGATCGATTTGACCTTGAATATCCACACCCTGCGCAGGTTCATCTAGCACTAACAGCTCTGGGCGTTGAAGCAAAGCACGCGCAAGTAATACGCGTTGGTTTTCACCACCTGACAAGCGATGCATGTTACTACTAATTAAATGCTCAGCGCCAACAAGCCTTAATGCATCAATACATTCTTGTTTACTGTATTTTCCTGCTAAATTTAGAAAACGGGTGACATTCAATGGAAGAGAGTCATTGAGCTTCAATTTTTGAGGAACATAACCAATTTTTAGTTTTCTTTGTCGGTTTAATTTGCCGCTAGTCGGTTTTTGAAGGCCTAAAATGACTTTGACTAACGTTGATTTTCCCGCTCCATTGGGACCAATTAGGGTTGTTATTTTGCCCTTTTGTAATTCCATACTAATGTTATCGAGAACTCTGCGGCCATCGAACTCGACGCATAAGTGCTCAAGATGGACTAAGGAAGACATGAATGAAACTCATTTGCAAATCAATAATGTTATAATGTAACATTATCACACTTTCTACACCATATCCCAAGTAAAACTATGAAAAGAGCATTAATTCTTGCTGCGTCAGCGATGTTAACGTTGCCAGCACACGCAGTAACGGTACTAACGAGTATCAAACCTATTCAGTTATTAGTGACAGAACTTACTCAAGGTGTGACTTCGCCAGATGTATTACTGCAGTCTAACACTTCGCCCCATGATTACGCTTTACGCCCATCGGATGTTAAGAAAATCGCTTCTGCTGATTTAGTTATTTGGTACGGACATGATCTCGAACCGTTTCTGGAAAAAGTCGTATCAGACAGATCGAATACTCTGACTATTAGTCAAATTCCAGATCTAGATTTGCGTGAGTTTGATAGTGAGCACAACCATGACCATGATGGCCACGATCATGGTTCACATGATCCGCACTTTTGGTTAGGTGTAAGTCAAGCACAACAAGTTGCCAAGGCTGTCGTGAATCAACTGGGATCACTTGATCCGGAAAATGCAGCACAGTACCAAGAAAACCTTAAAAAATTTGAAACTGAGCTCAGCCAGACGGACCTAGAGATCAAGAAGAAATTATCGCCAGTGAAAGACAAAGGTTACTTTGTGTTTCACGATGCTTATGGTTATTTCGAAGAGCGTTATGAGTTAAATCAAATGGGGCACTTCACCGTGAGCCCGGATCGTAAGCCGGGAGCAAAAACCTTAATCCAAATTCGTCAAAAGTTAAGTTCAGGAGATGTAGCCTGCGTGTTTTCTGAACCTCAGTTTACTCCAGCTGTCGTTCAGAGCGTGATGCGAGGTAGCAAAGTTTCCAAAGGTGAACTTGACCCATTAGGGAGCACAATTGAAGCAAAACGGGGCAGTTACTTTACTTTTCTCAACAATATGGCGAATAATTTTGAGCAGTGCTTGAGCCAAAAGACGGATTAAGTAGAGTTGTTGTGTAGGAATAGTCCTTTTAACGTGATCCAGTAGTAAGAATTACAACCTTTGGCAAGGCGAGCCTTTTCTCAAACAGTAATTGAGATATCATTATCAATAATTAGCAGCTCAAAATAACCGTATAAGTCCATGCTGTAGAAGATATGGACGGTGAGCGCCGAGCATAAATTGATATAAAAGGTTTTCGTCTTGCTACGTCAATTAGCCCTTGTCTTGTTGGGCTTTTTCCTATCTTTCCAAGCATTTGCTCTTCATAATGCGAATGCCATCTTTTACCCTTTGCCGACTCAGGTTAAGGGTACTTTTATTGCGGCTAAAAAATTGTTCTTGGGTGAGCAAGGGGGCTTGTGGATTCACGACGTGCATGGGCGGGTGTTGTTTTATGATGGCCAAAATATCCTACCTAAATCAGGCAGTTTTTTACAAATGTCTGCCAAGCAACTGGCTTATCATGAAGGCTCGTTCTGGACCTTTGTTGAGAATGAGGTGTATCAAACTTATCCAAATCAAGAAAGACGTTTAGTCTTTAGCTTAAACCCCGGGTCGCAAATAAGAAAAATCGGTTCTTCTGAAGATTATATTTGGGTTAGTGATGGCGCACATTTCTATACTTACAACATCGATACTAGCGAGTTAAAGTCCTTTTCGTTGTTGCAGCTCTATCAACATAGCAACAATAGCTATGTTTATATTAACGATGCAGTTCTGCTCGAAGAGAAGTGGGCACTTGCTACAACTTCTGGCTTTTATCTTTCAGAAGGAGATAAGTTTGACCATGTAGTCGCTTCAGGTCAGAACTACATTGAAAAGATCTACTACTCACACACGCGCAGAGAAATTCTGGTAGGAACGTTGCGTGGGGCATTAATTTTCAATATTTATCAACCTGATAAAGAGGTGATTAAGATTGGCGGTTCTCATGTATTGACTTTCGCTGAGACAAATCAAGAGTACTGGGTGGGGACTGAGCATGGTCTGTATTTATACTCATTCTTGTCAGGCGAAGTGACAGAAGTCGAGCCTGCAAGCTTTCTTGAACTGGAGCTGGATAATACAAAGATCTATTCGCTACTGAGTGACAACATGGGAGGGATGTGGATCGCGACTAACCAAGGCATTCGTTATTACTCCTTGTTTAGTAAAAAGTTTGAACGAGTAACCTTCAGTAGTTATGACTCGCAAACCTTATCAGGGCGAATTCGACAAACCTCCACAGGACCTGATGATGCGCTTTGGTTCGCGGATGACCGAAAGCTTTATCGGACAGGTGAGAGTGGCAATATCAAAGTCTTGGAGCTTGATTCGCAGATCAATGAATTTGCATTTCAAGGTGGGATGCTTTGGCTTGCGACCTCTAAAGGGCTCGAAATATTCGAGCTGAATGGTCTTAACAAAGTGACATTTCCTTATTTACAGGTTATGGCTGGACACGCAGTGGAGCACGTGACTGTAGATGGTAATGATCGTCTCTGGGTATCAAGTGGATACCATCTTTACAATGTTGATATAACCAAGCAAAGCGTAAGAAACTTTGGAAGTGAGTGGCTAGTAAGTCAGTACTTACCAGCTAAGGTTACGCGTTTATACGACACTGAAGATTCTCTATTGATAGGGACCGATCATGGGGTTTATCAATACAGCAATGAAAACATCCAGTTCATCCGCTATTCCGAAAAGTTTGGTGAATCATTAGACATGGTCACGGCGGTTGATGGCAGTCAGTGGTTTGCGTCATCTTACGGCGTTTTTAAAACGATTAAAGGAAGTGACGAGAAACGTGTTGTTGAAATGAGTGTGCCCAACGCGCGACCTGCTTGCTTGATCAGAGACAGGCAAGGCGTGTGGTTAGCCTCTTCTGTCGGACTAAGCTATTACCACCTTTCGGGTGAATTAGTGAAGCATTATTCATCGGCGTCTGGCTTAATGAACAACGAGTTTCTACCAGGAATTTGCAGTGTTATACAGCAAAAAGAAGGTGGTGAGCGAGAGCTCGTCCTAGGGTCGAAATACGGGTTGGTAAAAGCTGAAGCATCCAAGCTGCTTGTGTCCAACCCTCCAGAGTCGAAGTTTATCGTGAGCCAAGTTGTGCTTGAAAACGAGGTTCTACAAGTTGGTAGCGCCGATTTAAATGGAATAAAATTACCGTATGGCTCTTCTCTAAGTTTCTTATTTGGCGTGATGCCAAAACCAGACAGCCAAAATTTGTACTATCGATTGAATAGCGATGATCCTTGGCAAGCGCTAGAGGGAGGCCAACTGACTCTAGAGCACCTCAATTCCGGTGAATACCATCTACAGGTAAGTAATGAGTCTCAAGTCGCTGCTGGATTGGTTGGGCTCGAGTCGTATTTTATTGTGCTTAATCCTTGGTATTTATCGCAACTCGCAATTTTAGGTTTTGTGGTCGCGAGTATTGCCATGGTTGCACTACTTATGTACTGGCGTTCTCGCTATGTTGTACAGGCTAACCGTGATTTAGCTGCGCAAGTGACACTCAAAACTAACCAGTTGAGGCATCAAAGCCGAGTGTTGTTGACGAGTAACCAACAGCTACGTAAACAGATTCAAGTCAGAAACCTGTTGGTTGATCACGTGGCGCAATCTATTAAGTCCAGTGTGGATTTTATAGCGTCAAAATTACCCATACCTTTGGATGCAGCTACGGAAGATCATCTGGCGAAAACGACATGGCAATTAAATGAGTTAAAAAGTGTTCCTGGCGAAGCTAGCGGCGGTAGTCACAATTACAATTTGAGTCAGATAACTCAATCGGTGGTTGATGTATGGCAAGATGATTTTGCGAAGGCTGGGATTATGGTGGAGCTTGAAGATGAGAGAAAAACAAGTCGAATTGCTCTGGAAAGCTTTAACCTTGATGTTATCTTCAACAGCATTTTTGCCAATATCATCAAGCGTTCTTTCCGAGGCCAAACGATGAGAATCATGCTAGAAGAGGGCAATGATATTGTTTCATTGAGTTTTCTTGATTATGGGACGCAACTGCCTAATAAAGTCACGACCGGGCGTCCATCTAATATGAACCACTCTGAATTGAGTATTGATCATCTTGCCCAGTTAGTGACAACGAGTGGAGGATACTTGGCGGTATTTACTTCCGACGCTCAAAATAAAATCGAAATTACATGGCCAACTGCGAAGGAAATGAGTTATGTGGATGAATCTTTGCAAGAATTTGAGTCTGAACCTATCGTCGAAGATAAAGTGACCCCAGAGAAAGAATGGTTGCAAAAAGTCTATCAGCTGGTGGCTGAGCATTACCATGACCCTGAGTTTGGTACTGCTTTAGCGGCTAAAATGCTGTTCATGTCAGAACGCTCTTTACAGAGGCGCTTTAAATCAGCCTCGTCAAGAACGTTAAAAGATTATGTAACCGAAGTTCGTTTAGAAACGGCGTGTGAGCAGTTATTAGCGGGCGAGAAAATCAGCGAAGTAGCGTTTAACTGCGGCTTTAATGATCCTTCTTACTTTAGCCAAAAGTTTAAATTGCATTTTGGTTTGCCTCCTTCCAAGTTTGCTTTGACTCAAGAAAGCCAAGAAACCAACTAAAAACCCTCATTACACACTCCCTAGTGAATATTCAAAAGACTGGGGAGCTGCTTATAGCGCTCTACTATTCTAGAGCTACCAATGCAGTGATTCTCATTGCTTCTTCATCACATCTAGCCTACAAATCCATTCTCAATACGTAAGCACGGTCACGCTCTATCTGTTAGTAGCGCTGTTCTTAGCTATAACCATACATGGCTTAAGAGGACGGATTTACCTACGGCGACAAATAGATGAATGGTTGTATTTTTGTATCTAGAGTGTGTTGGTTCATTTGAGTAGTGGGGGCATGCGAAATTCGTGAAAACAGAACTGTGCTAAAAAGGTGGATAAGATAAAGAGTTTAGAGAGAGATGAAAAAAAATATCGTGGTATAGCCGGGGGGACTATACCACGGGTGTCAATGACACCTTCGCTTGCTGCCGGAGTGACATGTTGCCATGCCACCTCTGGAATTCATTTGAGAGGTTGCCCTCTCGATGGAGTAACTATACGAGAGGTTACTTATTTTTCTTATAAAAATAACGCCATGTTGATATGAGAAAAACGACAAAGTTTTAAATATTATTTAACTTGTTGTTTTGTATTGAAATTTTTGTCTTTGCCATTTGTTTGTGACATTTTTATTTCATTGATCGTGATTTTTAATTGTTAATTTTGACGTAAATAACGAGAGGAAATTTACGGAGTTGACGTTTGAAAGCATGAAAACATTTATGAAATCTTTGATTTCACACAAGGATTGAAGGGTTATAGAAGAGTAATATTGGCAGCCTAAACTTATTAAATAATAATATTTCTCATTAGCAATACTCTTAAGGGCCACTATGAAGTTATCAGAGATTAATCCTGGCGATACGGTGACGATTCGGTTGTTAGATGGTCTTTCATCAGATATCAGAAAGAAACTCATGGTAATGGGGCTGCTTCCCAATACAGAAGTCAAAGTGATTCGACGTGCTCCAATGGGCGATCCTTTACAAGTCGAAGTCCGTGGTGTGTCTGTCGCATTGCGAGAAACCATTGCTCAGAAAATTGAAGTGGAGCGAGTGTAATGCAATATCAAGTGCTTACCGTAGGTAATCCTAATAGTGGTAAAACGACGCTATTTAATGGTTTGACTGGCGCAAAACAGCAAGTTGGTAACTGGGCAGGCGTCACCGTTGAAAAGAAAACGGGACAATTCAAACATGCGGGTGACGAGTTTTTGCTCACTGACCTCCCTGGCATTTACTCGTTAGACAGTGGTAATGATAGCAATAGTATTGACGAATCCATTGCATCGCGTGCGGTTCTAACTCATCCTGCTGATCTCATTATCAACGTGGTTGATGCCACGAGTTTAGAGCGCAGCTTATATATGACGTTGCAACTTCGCGAACTTGGCCGTCCTATGATTGTTGTTCTCAACAAAATGGATGCGCTAAAACGTGAACGTCAAATGATTAACGTTTCAGAGCTTGAGAAAACGTTAGGTTGTCCTGTAGTAAGTTTATCTGCAACCAATAAAACTCAAGTTGCAGAGTTTAAAGAAAAACTTCATAAGTCCATCGTTCAAGGGGTCGCGCTTAAAGAGCTATCTTTGCATTACGGTGAAAAGATGGAGTCGGCGATTCAAACTGTTTCCGCACTTTTTAACGATCAAACCGTCGCCCATCGTGCATTAGCGATTCGTGCGCTTGAAAAAGACACGATGGTTCTCAATAGCCTTTCCGATATTGATAGAAGCAAAGTATTGGAAGTCATTGCGACTTTAGACTTGGATATCGATTTGCATGTCGCGGATACCAAGTACACATACCTGCATGAACAGTGTAAAAAAGTTCGCCGAAGCGAAGGCAAATTAAGCCGTAGCGTGACTGAAAAACTCGACCAGTTTATTTTGAACAAGTGGATTGGGATCCCATTCTTCTTTGTGGTTATGTACTTGATGTTTATGTTCTCGATTAACATCGGTAGTGCATTTATCGACTTTTTTGACATTGGTGTAGGCGCATTGCTGGTTGATGGTGGACATCACTTATTAGATGGTCACCTCCCCGTATGGCTAGTTACGGTGATTGCTGATGGTTTAGGCGGCGGTATTCAAACAGTTGCGACCTTTATCCCGGTCATAGCGTGTTTGTACTTATTCCTTGCTGTGCTTGAGAGCTCGGGTTACATGGCACGCGCTGCGTTTGTGCTTGATAAAGTGATGCAGAAAATCGGCTTGCCGGGTAAAGCGTTTGTCCCTTTGGTTCTTGGTTTTGGCTGTAACGTTCCGTCGATCATGGCAACGCGCACGCTAGACCAAGAGCGTGAGCGCAAGTTGGCTGCGTCGATGGCACCGTTTATGTCATGTGGTGCTCGCTTACCTGTGTACGCTTTATTTGCTGCCGCTTTCTTCCCAGGCTCTGGTCAAAACATTGTGTTTGCACTTTACCTACTTGGTATTGTCGCCGCGGTGTTTACCGGTTTGTTCCTCAAGCACACGCTGTATCCTGGCAGCAGTGATAGCTTGGTGATGGAAATGCCTGACTATGAGCTTCCGACATTGCAGAACGTCGTGATCAAAACTTGGCAAAAACTTAAGCGGTTTGTATTGGGTGCAGGTAAAACCATCGTTGTGGTTGTTGCTATCTTGAGCTTCCTCAACTCGCTAGGAACTGACGGTACATTCGGTAATGAAGACAGTGATAAATCGGTTCTATCAAAAGCCGCTCAGGTTGTGACGCCAGTGTTTGCACCAATTGGTATTCAAGAGGATAACTGGCCAGCAACGGTTGGTATTATTACTGGTATCTTCGCGAAAGAGGCAGTCGTGGGCACATTGAACAGCTTATATACTACGCCAACCGATGGAGAGGATGCAGAATTTGATCTTATGGGTAGCCTAGAAGAAGCGGTGATGAGCATTCCTGAAAACCTAGCAGGGCTGAGCTATTCTGATCCTCTGGGGATTGACGTCGGTGATTTAGCAGATTCTCATGCAGTCGCAGAGGAGCAAGAAATTGATGAATCGATCTTTGGTAACATAAAAGAGAAATTTGTTTCTGGTCATGCTGCTTTTGCGTACCTAGTTTTTATCTTACTTTACACTCCTTGTGTGGCTGCGATGGGTGCCTATGTTCGAGAATTCGGCAATAACTTTGCGCGCTTTATAGCGGTATGGACAATGGGGCTCGCGTACTTGAGTGCGACTTTCTATCATCAGCTTATGCATTTCGCTGATAGCCCTATCACCAGCGGCGTTTGGATTGCCATAATTATTGCGATTTTCTTTGGCACGTACCGCGTTTTCAAGCGCGTAGGCAAGAAACATCAAGGCGAGTTTGAGGCGCAAGTCGTATGATTTTAAAAGAGCTTTATCAATATATTGCCGAAAAAGGAACGGTTTCCCAATCTGAGCTAGCAAAACAGTTCGGAATGAGTGAAGACGGTGCAGACGCCATGTTAAGTGTATGGATTAACAAAGGTCGCATTTCTCGCTTGGTAGATACAAATAAAGCTCATCATATAACGCGAATACGCTATGCAGTCACAAAGCACGATGGTTTGTCACTTACCGTGACCATGTAGTAGGAGCAATAAACCATCGCGCACAAACAACAAAGCCGCATCAGCAATGATGCGGCTTTTTACTTTCTACCTGAATCAAAAGTTATATAACGGTTACGCTTTACGGAAGATAGAGCTTAACGACAACACATTACGAACTCGGTTAAGAATCTCTTCTTGTTCTTCGTCATTACGAAACTCACCTTTGGTGTTACCCCAAACTGGTCCCGGCCATGCCATATCGTCTTGAAAGCGCGCAATATGGTGAATGTGCAGCTGTGGCACCATGTTACCTAGGGCGCCAAGGTTTAACTTGTCTGGGCGGAATGTCGCTTCGAGTGCTTGGCTTACCGCTTGAGATTCGAGCAAAAACTGTTGTTGCTCTTGCATTGGCAAGTGGTGTAGCTCTTTCAAATTTTCGCGTTTAGGCACCAAGATAACCCATGGCACAGCATTATCTTTATGAAGAAGCGCGACGCAAAGTGGGAAGTGACCAATCACCGAAGTGTCTTTTGCCAATTGAGGATGAAGTTCAAAACTCATTATTGCTGTCCGATTAATTTTTAGTTTGAATTAGTATACGACAGATAAAACAAAAGGTTGGCGCTTTCACGTCAACCTTTGTCATCATTTAGCTTGTGCTACTTAAGCTAACTACGTAAAAGCGGATTACATACGCTCTAGAGTATCGATACCCAGTAGAGACAGACCTTGCTTGATGGTCTTCGCTGTTAGCGCAGCTAGTTTCAGACGGCTTTGTTTCACTGCTTCGTCTTCAGCAACTAGGATAGGGCACGCTTCGTAGAAGCTAGAGAACTGACCTGCTAGTTCGAATAGGTAGCTACACATGATGTGTGGTTGGCCTTCGCGAGCAACAGATTGCACGGCTTCTTCGAACTGCATAAGTTTAGCAATAAGTGCTTTCTCTTTCTCATCAGTGATTTTGATGTCACCTTGGAGAGCGTCCATAGCAACACCAGCTTTAGCGAAAATAGAAGCTACGCGAGTGTATGCATATTGCATGTATGGTGCTGTGTTACCTTCAAACGCTAACATGTTGTCCCAATCGAACACGTAGTCAGTCGTACGGTGTTTAGATAAGTCAGAGTATTTAACCGCTGCCATTGCAACTGTTTTAGAGATCTTCTCTTTTTCTTCCGCATCTAGTTCAGGGTTTTTAGATTCGATCAGCTGCGCTGCGCGAACTTCTGCTTCATCTAGAAGATCTGCCAAGCGAACGGTACCGCCCGCACGAGTCTTGAATGGTTTTCCGTCTTTACCCAGCATCATGCCGAACGCGTGGTGCTCAAGAGATACAGACTCAGGCACGTAGCCCGCTTTACGAACAATTGTCCAAGCTTGCATTAGGTGCTGGTGTTGACGTGAGTCGATGAAGTAAAGCACACGGTCTGCGCTTAGCTCTTCATAACGATATTTTGCACATGCGATGTCTGTTGTTGTGTATAGGAAACCGCCATCGCGTTTTTGAACGATAACGCCCATTGGTTCGCCATCTTTGTTCTTGTATTCATCTAGGAATACAACTTGCGCGCCATCATCTTCAACGGCAAGGCCTTGTTCTTTTAGGTCTGCAACGATCTTAGGAAGCATGTCGTTGTACATGCTTTCGCCCATTACGTCGTCACGAGTCAGTGACACGTTTAGACGGTCGTAGTTGCGCTGGTTTTGGATCATGGTTACATCAACGAGTTTTTTCCACATTTCTGCACAGTACTCGTCACCGCTTTGCAGTTTTACCACGTAGTTTCGCGCCTTTACTGCGAACTCTTCATCTTCATCGTACAGCTTTTTAGACTCACGGTAGAAGCCTTCAAGGTCAGCCAGCTCCATAGAAACTTCGCCAGACTCTTGTTGTACACGCTCAAGGTTTGCGATAAGCATTCCGAACTGAGTACCCCAGTCGCCGATGTGGTTCGCGCGGATCACTTTGTGACCTAAGAACTCAAGCGTACGTACCACTGCATCACCGATGATGGTTGAACGCAGGTGACCTACGTGCATTTCTTTTGCTACGTTTGGTGCAGAGTAGTCGGCAACGATGGTTTGCGCTTCTTCTTTAGCTACGCCAAGACGTTCGTCTGTTAGCGCCGCGTCGGCTTGTTTCGCAAGGAACTCTTCGCTTAGGAAAATGTTGATGAAACCAGGGCCAGCGATTTCTGTTTTGCTCGCAATACCATCTAGGTCTAGAACATCCAGTACTTTCTGTGCAAATTCTCGTGGGTTAGTACCCAGCTTTTTAGCAACGCCCATTACGCCGTTTGCTTGGTAATCACCAAATTGTGGCTTTGCTGATTGGCGAACGGCTGCAGGACTACCTGCAGGTGCGCCAGCGGCTTCTAGAGCCTGAGATACTTTGTCATTAATAAGTGCTTGGATATTCACACGCGTTTCCTTCAATTCAAGGACAAAGAACTCGGCAGAATGTACGCCGAGCTCTGTTAGAGTTCACAAAAATGGGGCTAATCATAACAACTTTATTGCTTTTCATACAGAGATGAATAGGCGAAATTTTTACTTTTTCGATTGAATGGAAATGTGGCTTAGTTTGCGTTTACTATTGCGCTCAAAGTAATGAGATAAATCGCCCCATAAGAGAGCCAGAATGACGACTCAACTAGTTGAAAAGCGCCTAACGCCTGAATTGATGATCCAAGATCTGGACGCATTTATGGCGAAGATTGAAGAGCTTGCAACCCTGTTAAAACTGGATCTGAGCTTTGCTCAAGCTGACCATATTGCGCTGCGTATTAATGATATTGAAACAGCGAAAGCCGCGCATGAAGCATGGAATCAATACGGTAAGGTGATTTCACAAGCGAAAATAAACGGTCGCCCAATCATCGTTATCGTATTCGACAAAGCGTTGGAAAGCCGTGGCTGGAAGATTGAGTGTCTGGAGCTGCCATACCCTGCGGAAGGCAAAATCTACCCAAATGAAAGCTGGGAACATGTGGAGTTTGTGATTCCGTCTCATGCCGAAACCGCAGATGAGTTTCTTGCTGATTTGAAACACACTTACCCAGCGTTTGGCGCGCGTTTTGATGAGTTAAAAGAGCTGGGTGTGAAGATCAAATTGTCGAGCCCGAAAGGGGAAGGCGAACGCTTGAACAACCCAACCGTGGCGTTTAAGTACCAAGGCATTTGTATCAAGCTGCACCCGCATTCACTTAAGCGTATTGTGGAGTCTGAGCAGGCGTAAAACGCTAGAGTGAAAATTGCTGAGTTGCGAGAGGCAAAAAGGGAGCCGAGGCTCCCTTTCGTAAGCGAATCACTATTTAGCCGGTGACTTGCTTTTTGGGTTGGTAATGGAAAGCTTTTTGCCTTTCAACTCTTCATCTAGAGTTAGTGTGAAAGTCTTTGGAAACGGCATTCGTTTACAATGATCCACTTTGTTCCTGACGATTGTGAGTAGGGCTTCCGTTGAAGAGTTTTGCTCTATTTTTAAGCTAAAGTCATCGTTCTTACTGCAGCCATTAGACTCGGCGATAAATGAAATTTGACTATCGCTAGCTTGGTACGCTTCTACCATGATTGCTTGGTGTTCTGACTCTTGACCTTGCTGCGTTTCTGTATTTGCCGAGCAAGCGACTAAGCTGATTGAGCTCAAACCAAGCAGCATTGTTTTGAGTATATATTGCATCTTGTTATCCTTTTTTGCGACGTAGGAAAGGACCTGCAGCTAGCAACATTAATAGGCTAATTGAGAAGCTGCCGCCTGAACTCGATGTTTTGGTTACGCTGCTCTCGCTAGTGTTATCTGAACTAACTGACATCTTGATATTGCGAATATACGCTTGCGCGCTGTAAATGCCACTCGAACGCGGGGTTTTGAGGTATGCAAACGTTATTGTATTAGATGTTTTGTGAAGATCGATCTGGAGCTCTTCATAATCGAGGCGTTGGTTGGTGATATGGTTAAATTGACCATTAACTAAGATGGCAAAGTGATCAAAGCCATCGGACATTACTTTTAGATCCATTGTAAGTTTGCCCTTCGGAAGATCGGTCAAAACTAGCTCAGATACCCCAGCATAAGTTCCCATATCTGCAGATTGAAGTTCACCATTTTCAGCCGTCCAAGCGTATTCACTGGTATAAACATTGACGTCTGCTAGCGGAACGGCATTACGCACTGAGCTGTTCGCTTTATCTACACCTCTATACTTAAAAGTTGTTGTAAGTTTGGACAGCTTCGGATGATCGGTAAAGAGCTCTAGCGTTTCTACCGACTCCGAATAGCTAGGTTGGTAGCCCACGGTAACTTGGCAGCTTTGAGAAGGTTTTAAGGTACCAGTACAAGTGCTTTCATTGACAGTGATCCCGCTTGATATTATGCCTCCGTAAAAGTTGAACGGGGTAGTATCGTCATTACGAATAGTAAAGGTCTCTTGCTGCGCTTTTCGCTCAACGAAATGAAGATCTCGATACTGAGTGTAGCTGATAGTATTACGATGACTATCTATCCAGCCGTTATGCTGAAAATGAGCGACGTTTGCATAAACACCATAAGCATTTGGTTGAGCACATCCATCCCCCCAACTGACTACGCCTAGTAATTTGTTGATGCCGTTATCATCAACGATGAGCGGACCGCCGCTATCTCCTTGGCAGCTATCTTTACCTCCCCAATAGTATCCGGCGCAAATGCCGTCATCTGATACATTAGAGTAATTTCCCGATAGGTTTTGGCAGGTTGCTCGATCTACGTATTCCAAATCTACTTGTTGTAAAACGGTTGGGTATATTCTGTCTGTCGTGGACGTATTTCCCCATCCAGCCACATGCAACTTGTCTCCCACACGTACGCTATCTAAAAGTTCTGGCGTTGCCAGATCGATAGTCGCGCTATCGACATTGCGTTCTAATTCGATAAGAGCGATGTCATTGTTCGTTGTATTGCTGTTATATGCAGTATGTGAATAGATATTGTTAACCGCGATGCGCTGTGCGTGAGACTCGTTGTTTCGGTCATAAAGACCAAGAACGATATCCAGATCGTCCGCGTTGAGATCTTCCACGCAGTGCGCAGCAGTTAATACGTATTTTCCACCAAGGAAACTACCGCCACAGAAATGACCAATAGATGTTGGCTGTCCTTTACGTACCAGTGAAGCAATAAACTTCCAGTCGGAAGTATTAGCTGGCTCGCCGCCAATAATGCGAGTAGATACATCATTCTGAACAGGCTCAAGGGTATCTGCGATTGTGGTTGCTGGCAAAGCCAGCCCAATCAGAAAAGCCACTAACGTTTTTTTCATTTTAATTCCGTAATATTAACGTGGTTTATTATAAGGGGACCAAATGATAAACGGAATCATTCTCTCAGTAAATAGTTGTAGTGAAATGAAAAATTATAATATATCGGTTTAATTTTGATGGTTAGAGTCGGGGGATATCCCTGAAAAGATGAAACCCGCCAAGTTGGACGGGTTTCATTCTCGTTGTAACTAGTGCGGAGGGATTACAGGATCACTGTTTTATTTCCATAAACAAAGACGTGGTCGTTAATGACCTTATTCAACGCTTTGCTCAACACATTCTTTTCTACATCGCGTCCCGCTTGTGCCATATCTTGGGCATTGAATGTATGGTCGACAGGAATTACGTCTTGCTTGATGATCGGCCCTTCATCTAAATCATTAGTCACGAAGTGTGCCGTTGCACCGATGATTTTCACACCGCGATCGTAAGCTTGTTGATATGGCTTCGCGCCAATAAAAGCAGGTAAGAAGCTGTGATGAATATTAATGATTTTGTGGTGGTATTTCTCAACAAATGTAGGCGTCAATACGCGCATGTATTTAGCTAACACCAAAAAATCAGCATCGTATTGGTCGATCACTTCTAGCATCTTCTGCTCGTGTTCTTCACGGCTAAGGTTTTCATGGGTTACGTGGTGGTAAGGAATGTCGAAGCGCTCAGTGAGAGTTTGCAGTTTGTCGTAATTCCCCACCACAGCAGCGATCTCAACATCTAGGCTTCCATCGTAGGTTTTCATCAAAATATCGCCTAAACAATGCGCTTCTTTTGTGACGAGAATGACGATGCGCTTACGGCGAGAGCCAACCAATTTACGCTTAGCGCCTTGCGGGAGAGCTTGGTCCAAGTCGGCAAGAAACGTTTGATCGTTGAAGTACCCCTCCAGCTCCGTTCTCATGAAAAAGTGGCCACTGGTATTATCAACAAATTCGTTATTGTGAACGATGTTGAGTTGGTGCTTGTAACAGATGTTAGTGATTTTCGAGATGAGACCCGGGGCGTCAGAACAGTGGGTCAACAGTGTTTTCTTTTCCATAAATCAGGTACTTCCATGCATTAATATTTTAGCGTACGAATTTGTTATTATTCCCAGGCGGGTGTAACTGTACTGCCATGTTTCACCATAAATAATCTATTCTTACGTTGGTTTCAACAAAATATCCGTGCGTCGCCGCAAGCTGGCCAGATTGTGGGCTGATGTCACTCCTATTCCTCTGATATACTCTCGATAATTTTTCAAACTCAATACCAAGCATGATCGCAAAAACTTTTTCCTCTGATGGCGCGTTAGGTAAGGCCATTCCTGGCTTTCAAGCTCGTCAGCCACAAATCGATATGGCGGAAGCCGTCAGCAGTGCGATCAAAGATCAAACCCAGTTAGTGGTAGAGGCAGGAACTGGAACCGGTAAGACCTTCGCATACCTAGTCCCTGCACTGTTGAGTGGTAAAAAAGTGATCATCAGTACAGGCTCGAAAAACTTGCAAGAGCAGTTGTACCATCGTGACTTACCACTCATGGTCAATGCGCTTGGTTTTTATGGCCAAGTGGCATTATTAAAAGGGCGTTCTAATTATCTGTGTTTGGATCGCTTGAGCCGCCAAATGGTCGAAAGCCATACTAATGAATCTGACCCGACGCTATTAACTCAATTGGTTAAAGTGCGTGCTTGGTCATCAGAAACCAAAACAGGTGACCTTGGTGATTGTGATGATCTGCCAGAAGACAGCATGATCATTCCAACCATCACTTCAACCAATGATAACTGTTTAGGTAAAGAGTGTCCGAGCTACACCGATTGCTTTGTATTGAAAGCGCGTAAGCGAGCCATGGATTCCGACATTGTTGTGGTGAACCATCACTTATTTCTTGCTGACTTAGCGATCAAAGAAACAGGATTTGGCGAACTGATTCCAGAAGCCGATGTGTTTATTTTTGATGAGGCTCATCAGTTGCCAGATATTGCGAGCGAATATTTCGGCCAGTCAGTTTCAAGCCGTCAAATTCATGATCTTGCCAAAGACATTGAAATAGCCTACCGCACCGAAGCCAAAGATATGCGTCAATTGCAAAAAGTGGGTGACAAACTCATGCAAAGCGCAATGGACATGCGGATTGTACTGGGTGAGCCAGGCTTTCGTGGCAACTGGCGTGAGGCGTTGCAATCAGGCTCTATTAAGCGAGAATTATTGCGCTTAACTGATAGCCTCGAATTGGCGATTGATGTTCTCAAAATAGCCTTAGGGCGCAGTCAATTACTGGATACCGCTTTTGAACGAGCCAATTTGATCAAAGGCCGCATCGACCGGGTATGTGATGTCGATATTACTGGTTACTCATACTGGTACGATACCTCGCCTCGTCATTTCGCTCTGCACATTACGCCTCTTTCTGTCGCGGACAAGTTCCATGAGCAAATAGAGATTAAACAAGGCGCGTGGATTTTCACGTCAGCAACTCTAGCCGTATCGGGCGACTTCAAGCACTTTACTGAGCGCCTTGGCCTCAAGCCTACAAAGCAATTTTCTCTGCCGTCCCCCTTTGATTATCAAAAACAAGCGCGCCTTTGTGTGCCAAGGTATCTGCCAGAGCCAAACAGTAACGGCTTAGCGGATAAGTTAGTCCGAATGCTTGCTCCGGTGATTGAAGAAAATGATGGTCGCTGCTTCTTTTTATGTACCTCGCACAGCATGATGCGTGAACTAGGTGAGAAGTTCCGAGAAGTACTTGAGCTGCCTGTGTTAATGCAAGGGGAGATGAGTAAGCAGAAAACCTTGGCGGAGTTTATGGAACTGGGTAACGCTTTACTCGTGGCGACAGGCGCCTTCTGGGAAGGGATTGATGTTAGAGGTGATGCGCTGAGCTGTGTTATTATCGACAAATTACCGTTTACCGCCCCTGACGATCCGTTACTCAAAGCCCGTATCGAGGATTGTCGATTACGTGGCGGTGAACCATTTGCTGAAGTACAAATCCCGGATGCAGTGATTACGTTAAAGCAGGGAGTAGGGCGATTAATTCGAGATCAGAAGGATCACGGTGCGTTGATCATTTGTGATAATCGCCTTGTCACGCGAGACTACGGTGGTATTTTCCTCGGAAGCCTACCACCTATCCCAAGAACGCGAGACTTAGATGGAATCAAAGCATTCCTGAAAGCAGAACAATCTGTCACAGACGCAAGTGCTGAGGCATAACCCAATAAATGAGAGTTGTAGAGAGTTAAATGAGCGCAAAAATTCTTGCTATCGATACAGCGACTGAAAACTGTTCAGTTGCGTTGTTGGCTAATGATCAAGTGATTTCACGTAGCGCGGTTGCACCACGCGATCACACCAAAAAAGTACTGCCAATGGTTGATGAAGTACTCAAAGAAGCCGGCCTGACTCTACAAGAGCTAGATGCGTTAGCGTTTGGGTGTGGTCCAGGTAGCTTTACTGGCGTTCGTATCGGTATTGGTATCGCACAAGGTTTGGCGTTCGGCGCTGACTTGCCTATGATCGGCGTTTCAACGCTGGCTGCGATGGCTCAAGGTAGCCATCGTTTACATGGTGTGACCAATGTTGCTGTGGCCATTGATGCACGTATGAGTGAAGTTTATTGGGCGCGCTATTCTCGTCAAGACAATGGTGAATGGGTTGGTATTGATGAAGAGTGTGTTATTCCACCAGCACGTCTAACTGAAGAAGCACAGGCAGACGACAAAATGTGGACGACAGCAGGTACTGGTTGGGATGCCTACCAAGAAGTATTAGCAGACCTACCATTTAATTTGACGCATGGTGAGGTTCTGTACCCTGATTCACAAGACATCGTGATTCTTGCTGAACAAGAATTTAAAAAGGGTAATACTGTGCCGGTAGAAGATTCTAGCCCAGTTTATCTACGCGATAATGTGACATGGAAAAAACTTCCTGGTCGCGAATAGTCCGTTTTTCATTAACCTGACAAAAAGCAGGGCGTTTGCCCTGTATTTTTATGGAGTGCTATGGCGTCGATTAATGGCTTGCCTCCTTCTTTGATTCCCGGTGCAAATCGCACTAATAAAGTCAGCAAAAAGAAGCAGGTAGATAAATCACAAACAAAGCAGCCTGTAGGTCAGCCTTCAAAGGTTGCTAACGCTGTGGCGCACTCCATAAAACACGTGGATGAGTCCCAAATTCACCGAGCTCAAGTGCAATATGACCTTCCTGAAGGGAGCGCACGTAAAGCAATGGAGCAGTACATGGATGTCATGAATCGAACTAAAAAAGAGGAACTGGCTCAATTACTTGGTGTCGATATTTACGTGTGAGATCTCCCCTGCTTGGGGTTACTAATATTGAAAGGTGGTTTATGAAGGTTTTTGGACGGTTTTTTCTCGCATTATTTGCTACGGTTGGTTTGTCTGCGTGTAGCTCGTTGCCAGAGGAGCTAAATGCAAGCACAGAATTGGTCGTTACAGACTATAAAGCTTTTGCTGAGTCTCAGGGGCAAGTGAGTGAAGATGTTCGCCTTGGTGGAATCATCGCTAAAGTGGATAACTTCAAAGATAAAACCCGTCTAGAAATTGTAAACCTACCAATCAGTAAATCTGGTAAACCGGATATTGATGAAGAGCCAACGGGACGTTTTGTCGCCTATTTTGATGGCTATTTAGAGCCCGTCGCCTTTAGTGAAGGCCGCTTGTTGACGGTTGTAGGTAAAGGCGCCGGAGAAGAAGAAGGAAAGATTGGTGAGCACGAATACGTATTCCCGATCATTAAGGGGCAAGGCTACCGTTTGTGGAAAATTGAAGAACGTGTACGCATGTATGACTCGCCAACCTACTTTTACCCATGTTACTCGATTAACTGCCGCATGTGGCGTAATGATTTCCCACAAGACGGTAAAGTGATAAAACAGGTCAAATAATCTGCGATGCATGAGCGTCAATTCGAGCTTCCTGCCGGCAAAATGGCAGCCCTTGAGATAGGGAACGAGAAAACGGCTGACTTGTCAGTCGTTTTTCTTCATGGGTGGTTAGATAATGCGGGCAGCTTTAAAGCGCTCATGGAGCAGTTGAACCAACTTAATCCTCACTTACACCTCCTCGCCATCGATCATTTTGGTCACGGTTTATCGAGTCATAAATCTCACGATAACTATTACCCCTTTCACGACTATATTGCCGATTTATATCAGTTGTTGGACGAATTATCGCCAAACAGACTGATATTAGTAGGGCATTCACTTGGTGCTTTAATCGCAAGTTGCTATAGTGCTGCGTTTCCAGAGCAGGTCGAAGCTCTTGTGCAAATTGAGGGAGCAGGACCTCTTACTGAAGATCCTACTAACAGTTTGCCTCGTCTTCGCGATGGCGTTTTAAGTCGAATAAGACAGCAAAACAAGCCAGAGCGAGCCATTGCCTCCTTCGATCTGGCGTTAAAATTACGCGTGCAAGCCAACCAATTAACCGCTGAGCAGCTTCTGCCGATAGTCGAGCGAGGAACGGAGCAGCGAGGAGATAAATGGTATTGGCGGTATGACGCCAAGTTAAAATGTGCGTCGCTTTACCGAATGGCGCAAGCGCATGCTAACTCGATTACCAGCCAAATACGTTGTCCTCATTTGATCGTATTGGGCGATCAAGGATTTCAGAATTTACCATCTAACCAAGCTGATTGGGGAGAGAACCCGCCGCAAGTGGTTTCTGTCAAGGGTGGTCATCACTGTCATTTAGAGCAAATACTCGAGGTCGCAACGCGAATTCTTGGTGTAGTTAACAAAATTTAAACAAGTGTTTGAGAGTTGCGTGCTCAAGCACGTTCACTGTGCTGTAATAGCTTTCAAAATAAAAAGGACGCTATTTTTTAGCCAGTTATAAACGAGGAGTAACATCGTGGATAAACCATGGCTTTCACGTTATCCAAGTGACGTACCTGAAACCATTAATCCAGAGCAATATGAGTCTTTGGTAGAAATGTTTGAGCAGTCTGTACAAAAATATGCAGACCAACCAGCATTCATGAACATGGGCTCGGTTATGACCTTCCGTAAATTGGAAGAGCGTAGTCGCGCATTCGCAGCGTATCTGCAAAACGAGTTAAAACTGCAAAAGGGTGACCGTGTTGCTCTGATGATGCCAAACCTACTGCAATACCCAGTGGCGTTGTTTGGTATTTTGCGTGCAGGTTGTATCGCCGTAAACGTTAATCCACTTTACACTCCTCGTGAACTTGAACACCAATTGAATGACTCAGGTGCGACGACGATTGTGATTGTATCTAACTTTGCGAACACGCTAGAACAAATCGTCGATAAAACACCAGTTAAACACGTTGTGTTAACCAGCCTTGGTCAAATGCTGCCACGAGCGAAAGGTACGATTGTCGATTTTGTCGTGAAGTACGTTAAGGGCATGGTGCCTAAGTACGATTTACCTGGTGCAATCTCAATGCGTCAGGCTCTACGTAAAGGTCGTCGTCTACAATACGTTAAACCGTTTATGTCTGGGGATGACATTGCATTCCTGCAATACACGGGCGGTACGACAGGCGTCGCGAAAGGTGCGATTCTGACTCACCGTAACATGATTGCGAACGTTTTACAGGCGAAAGGCGCGTACGGGCCGGTTTTATCTCCAGGCCGTGAATTGGTCGTGACAGCGCTACCGCTGTATCACGTATTTGCTCTTACCGTAAACTGTTTACTGTTTGTCGAAATGGGTGGCCGTAACCTACTTATTACGAACCCTAGAGATATTCCAGGGTTCGTGAAAGAGCTACAAAAGCATCCGTTTACTGCGATTACGGGCGTGAACACCTTATTTAATGCTTTGATCAACAACGAAGACTTCCACGAGTTGGATTTCAGTAACCTACGTTTAGCCGTTGGCGGCGGCATGGCAGTGCAGCGCTCAGTAGCAGAAAGATGGCAAAAGACCACGGGTTGTTACCTACTAGAAGGTTACGGCCTAACCGAGTGTTCTCCATTGGTTGCGGCATACCCGCATGACCTTGTTGAATACAATGGATCGATTGGTCTGCCTGTGCCATCAACGGAAGTTCGCATTGTGGACGAAGAAGGCAATGCGCTTCCGAACACTGAAACTGGTGAACTTCAAGTTCGTGGTCCTCAGGTTATGCAAGCCTACTGGCAACGACCTGAAGCAACGAAAGATACGATCAACGAAGACGGTTGGCTATCAACGGGCGACATTGTTAAGTTCGATGACGAAGGCTTCTTGCACATCGTTGACCGTAAGAAAGACATGATCTTAGTATCAGGCTTTAATGTTTACCCGAACGAAATCGAAGACGTTGTAGCACTGCACGGCAAAGTCCTTGAAGTGGCTGCTATTGGTCAACCGCACGAAGTCTCTGGTGAATTAGTTAAGATCTACGTCGTGAAGCGCGACCCGAGCTTGACCAAAGATGAAGTTATTACGCATTGTCGTCAGCACTTAACTGGCTACAAAGTACCTAAGTTGGTTGAGTTCCGTGAAGACCTCCCTAAAACCAATGTCGGTAAGATCTTGCGTCGTGTTCTGCGTGAAGAGAACGACGCTGAACTCGCGAAGAAAAGCGCATAAGCCGATTTCGTCGAGTCGAGAGATTTAAAAAATGATAGAATGCCAGCGTTTTGCTGGCATTTTTTATAGCGAGAAGTATGTGAATTATCAAATTATTACCAAAAACAAAGACCTAGAAGAAGTTTGCATTCACGCCCGAGAGGCAGATGTAGTGATGCTGGATACCGAATTCGTCCGTATTCGCACTTTCTACCCGCAGTTAGGTCTGATTCAGCTTTTCGATGGTAATCGCCTCTCGCTGATTGATCCGACCGAATTAACGGATATGACGCCGTTCGTAGCGCTATTAAAAGATACTTCCGTGTTAAAAGTGCTGCATGCCTGCGGTGAAGATTTAGAAGTTTTCCAAAATGCATTTGGTTGTACGCCGTTCCCTATGGTAGATACTCAGTTGATGGCGGCCTTTCTTGGCCACGGTCTATCAACAGGCTTTGCAACGCTGGTGGAAGAATATTTAGGTGTTGAGCTAGACAAAAGTGAGTCACGTACTGACTGGATGGCCCGACCGTTGACGCAAAAGCAATTAGACTATGCTGCTGCAGACGTGCATTACTTGCTACCGTTATACGAAAAGCTTTTCGATAAGGTGACGCAAGCAGGTTGGTGGGAAGCCGTACAACAAGAAAGTGATTTGTTGGTTTCAAAACGCATTCGCGTCACTAATGAAGAGAATGCCTACCTTGATATTAAAGGTGCTTGGCAGTTAAAACCTTCTGAGCTGGCGATTTTAAAGCCTCTAGCGACGTGGCGTTACCGTGAAGCAATCAAACGAGATTTAGCGCTGAACTTTATCTTCAAAGAAGGTGACCTGTTAACAGTCGCTCGTCTTGGCTTAACTAACTTTAAGAAGATGGAAGCGGAAGATATTGATATCCGAGCGATTAACCGTCATGGCGCGAAGATTGCCGCTATTGTTAAACAAGCGAAGCAAACACCTTCTGAAGAGTATCCAGCGAAAATTGAACGCTTAATGGATTATCCAGGTTACAAACAAGTCTTCAAAAATATGAAAGACATAGTGAAATCGGCGTCGCAGAAGTCTGGCTTAGCGACGGAGTTCCTTGCTTCTAAAAAGCAGATTAATCAGCTGATCAGTTGGGTGTGGAAAAAAGATCGCGATCCAGAAGTGTTGCCTGACTTGATGCAAGGGTGGCGTTTGGATCTACTCGGCGACAAGATGAACAAAGCATTAAAGTAATAAAAGATTAAAAGGTTGGTCTCGGTGCCAACCTTTTTCATTCTAATCTGAGAATTCAACTTCGCGAGGGAAAGTGGTTTACTTCTCGTCGTCTGGTAGCTTCACATTGAGCTCAAGAACTGAGATATCGTCGTCTTTGTGCTCAAATGTTAAGTCAACCATATTTGGATCAATTGCCACGTACTTACTGATCACTTTCAAGATGTCTTCTTTCAATTGAGGCAAGTAAGAAGGCGCAGGATCATTTTGGCTGCGGCGCTCAGCAACAATGATTTGCAAACGCTCTTTAGCTAGATTCGCAGAAGTTTTCTTCTGTGGGCGGAAAAATTCTAATAATGACATGTCTAGCCTCCAAAGAGTCGTTTAAAGAGTCCTTTCTTCTCCTCAGTAAGGAAACGAAATTCAACCTGATTGCCTAATAAGCGATCAACGGTGTCAGAGTAAGCCATACCTGCATCGGTGTTATCGTCAAAAGTGACTGGCACACCTTTGTTTGACGCGTTAAGCACGGCTTGGCTTTCTGGAATCACGCCCAGTAGTGGAATATGTAAGATCTCCTCTACGTCTTCAACGCTTAGCATTTCGCCTTGAGTGACGCGAGATGGGTTGTAGCGAGTCAGTAGCAGGTGCTGTTTTACTGGCTCTAGCCCTTGTTCTGCACGCAGGGACTTAGAATCTAAAATACCGAGAATGCGGTCAGAGTCACGCACAGAAGAGACTTCTGGATTCGTTGTGACAATGGCTTCATCGGCGTAGTACAAGGCCATTAATGCGCCTTGCTCGATACCTGCTGGTGAATCACAAATAATGAAATCAAAGCCCATTTCATCAAGTTCGCCGAATACGCGCTGAACACCATCTTTTGTCAGTGCGTCTTTATCACGAGTTTGAGAAGCAGGAAGAATGAATAGGTTGTCCGTGCGCTTATCTTTGATCAGCGCTTGGTTTAATGTCGCTTCGCCGTTAATGACGTTTACAAAGTCATACACGACACGGCGCTCACAGCCCATGATTAGGTCGAGGTTACGCAAACCGATATCAAAATCGATCACCGCGGTCTTTTTTCCCTTCAGAGCTAGACCAGAGGCGATGGCTGCGCTTGAAGTGGTTTTACCAACGCCACCTTTACCAGACGTTACTACAATAATGCGTGCCATTTTTTTTCCTTTTTAGATTAAATCGCGAGAACTTCTAAATGCAATGATTCATCGGCTTTACTGATCATTACTTTCTTTTGCCAGTACTCGCTTTCAATTTGATCGCTTAACCAGTAGTCACCCGCAATGGATACCAGTTCTGCTTGTAAATCGTGGCAAATAATACGCGCTTCCTGCTGACCACTTGCGCCTGCAATCGCACGGCCTCGAAGTGTGCCATGGATATGAATAGAGCCGTCAGCGATGACTTCAGCACCAGCACTTACGTGCGCTAACACCACCAAATCACCATCTTTCGCGTAGATCTGTTGTCCTGATCGAACAGGCGTGCGAACTACTTTCGTTGGTGCCATTTTGGCAGGTGCTTGGCTTGGTGATTTGCTCGCCGACATAATGGCGAAGCCAGCTTCGGAAGCAAGATTTTGTACACGCTTGTCTTTACAGCCCGTTACACCGACCGGAATAAAACCAGCATCTGAGATGCCTTGTTTAAGCTTAGGGAAATCAATGTCGCCTTGTACTTTTGCTATATTGATTACCAAAGGCGCGGATGCAAAAAAAGAAGGTGCTTGAGAAACTTTTTCTTGCAAAAATTCGACAGTCTTTGCGATCTCATTGTCAGAAAGGTGTAAAACTGACAATGTAAAACTGCTACCTTTAAGGTCTGGTGAATGGGTCATCGTGGACTTCTTGCCTTTATTGAAAGAGCGTTGCCTTAAACTAGGTCTGTCATGTTATATTTCATCCTTTGACGCAGCAAGTTCTCTCGTGGGCAAATAGGTGAATTAATCTCAAATTTGCTATTAAGTTTGCGAGAATTTGACGTTTTCAACCTAATCCGCACTCAACGCGGCTAAATCAGCATAAAAGGCGTGTCATGCTTTGTTCTATTTATAAAAGCTCGAAAAAAGAAGGTACTTATCTCTATATTCCGAAAAAGGATGATTTTTCACAGGTTCCTGACACCTTAATGCAGATGTTCGGTAAGCCTATCGCTGTTATGACGATTAAACTTGATGGCCGTAAATTGGCACAAGTTGATATCGAAAAAGTGAAGGCTTCATTGCAAAATGATGGCTTCTTTTTGCAGGTTCCGCCTCCGCCGGAGAACCTACTAGAAAAGTACAAAGAACAAAAAGCCCAGCAGAAAGGCGAATAACGTCATCGTTTTTCATCTGGGATTTCTGCCTTGCTCAAGGAGGGCAATATGAAAAAAATACTGGCTACCATGCTTAGCGTTGGTGTGTGTACCTCGGCTTTTGCAAGTAGCGAGGGTTTCGATGAATACTTGAATAAGCTGCGTGCTGAAGCGCGTGATAAAGGTATCTCAGAGCAGGTCATTAGTGCTGCTTTTGCGAATGTTGAGTACAAGCCTCGAGCAGTAAAAGCGGACCGAAACCAGCCAGAGAAGAAACTGACGTTGGATGAATACATTCCTCGCGCGGTGCCTGAATGGAAGGTGAAGCAAGCAAGACAACTCTATAAAGAGCATTACACCGAGCTAAAGCGTATAGGCGATGAGTACGGTGTGCAGCCTCGCTTTATCGTGGCGCTGTGGGGTGTAGAAAGTAACTTTGGTAAATTTACGGGTAACTTCAAAGTGATTGACGCGTTGTCGACAATGGCATTTGAAGGTCGTCGTGAAGAGTTTTTCCGTAAAGAGACCATGTCGGCATTGCAGATCCTCGATCAAGGCCATATCGAGCTAGATAATTTTAAAGGTTCTTGGGCTGGTGCGATGGGACAGTGTCAATTTATGCCAAGCTCTTTCCTACGTTTTGCCGCTGACGGCAACGGGGATGGTAAAAAAGACATTTGGCAATCTGAAGCCGACGTATTTGCATCAACCGCTAACTATTTGAGCAAGTCCGGCTGGGATGACAAATACACTTGGGGTCGCCAAGTGAAAGTTCCTAAAGGCATTGATCGCAGCTTAGAAGGGCGCACAGCTGAAAAAGGTAAATACCTTCAGGAGTGGAGCAAACTTGGCATCACAAAATACGACGGTAGTCCGTTGCCAAAACTGGATGAAGACATCAAAGCATGGTTGATCATGCCGGACGACGAAAATGGTCGTACGTATCTGGTTTACAATAACTACAACGTACTGATGAAGTGGAACCGCTCTTACTACTTCGCACTCGCCGTGAGTCACTTGGCTGACCGAATTAAATACTGAGCTGTTATCAAATAATCACTTGGCATCCAGTATTCAATATGAGGGCTCTTCGGAGTCCTTTGTTTTTCCTATAATCAAATCGAGGTAAAGCGTGTTATCTGAACGTGCTGCACAAATGGTGATCTTCTCCGCTCTTCTTAAACATAAAAGTTTCACGGCTGCTGCAAAGAGCTTAGGCGTGTCGGTGTCTCATGTGAGTAAGCAGTTGAGCCAGCTAGAAGCGTCTCTTGGTATCAAGCTTGTTCAACGCACTACGCGAAGCTTTACGCCGACTGAGGCAGGAAAAACCTTTTTTCATCACTGTGAGCAAGTAGTACAAGCGGTGAGCAGTGCTACATTAGAGATGGAAACCCAGCGGGATGAAGTGGCAGGCTTAGTGCGTCTTGGTTTGTCGCAATCATTCGGTACCTTGCACATTATCCCTGCAATTCAAGAGTTGCGCGAACTGTATCCTCAACTTCAAGTGGAGGTGCATTTGTTTGACTATAAGGTCGATATGTTAGCCGAAGGGCTCGATTTATGGGTGACCAACAACGAGCATTTGCCTGAAGGCTACATTGCGCAGCGTTTGACGGATTGCCAGTTTGTTGTGGCGGCATCACCAGATTACTTATTGAAACATGATACGCCAACAGAGCCGGATGACTTGTCTTCTCACAACTGTCTTATATACAGAAGCTGGGAGCGTGACTATACGGGGTGGGCGTTTACTAAAGATCAGCAGGAGTTGAACGTAAAAGTTTCGGGCAACTATTCAGTGGATCTGGCAGAAGCCGTTCGGGATGCCGCTATTGCAGGTTGGGGCATTGCCTACCTTGCCACTTACTTACTGGGTGATGAGTTTAGAACGGGTAAGTTAATACAGTTGTTACCGGACTGGAAAGCAAGCCAGTCGATGCCGTTTTATGCGGTGTATCCAAGCCGCCAACATATGCCAAAAAAAATATCCGCAGTGATTAACTTCATCAAACAGAAGATCGGTAACCCGTGTCATTGGGATCAACGTCTAGCGCCTTACATATCTATTCCTAAGTAACAGGATCAATGACGTTATTGAACGGCACATAAGGTGATTCACTTCACAAAAATTTTTCCAGAACTAGAAACATCTTTTCTATATGGAAACAATAAAAATAAGCAAACGTTTATATTTATATAATTCAATGCCTTATGATTAAGGTCAATTATTGGGCGCTTAAACTTTTCACACTGTTAACATCCTCAACTTGCAGCATTTTGAGTCCGCTATACAATCCGGTGCCTTCCATATCCCCCTTCTGTCGGATTCATTTTATGAACTCAATTATTGGTATCGTAGCCATACTATTCGTAGCATGGCTACTTTCTACAAATAGAAAAAATATAAAGCTGAGAACAGTGTCGTTTGCGTTTGCTTTGCAGGTACTGTTTGCGTTGTTGGTTTTATATGTACCAGCAGGACGAGATGCGCTGAATTCAGTGAGCAGCGTTGTGTCGAATTTGATCAACTATGGTCAAGAGGGCATTGCGTTTTTATTCGGTAATTTGGCGACAGGGGGCTTCACCTTTGCGATCAATGTTCTGGGTATCATCGTTTTCTTCTCCTCTCTTATCTCCGGTCTTTATCACATTGGTGTGATGCCAAAAATCATCAACTTTATCGGTGGCGGTATTCAAAAGCTGCTGGGTATCGGTCGCGCGGAGTCTTTGTCTGCAACGGCGAATATTTTTGTTGGCACCATTGAAGCGCCATTGATGGTAAAGCCATACCTAAAGCACATGACCGACTCGCAGTTCTTTGCGGTGATGACAGGTGGTTTGGCTTCTGTTGCTGGTGGAACGTTGGTCGGTTACGCGTCACTGGGCGTTGACCTTAACTACCTGATCGCTGCCGCATTTATGTCGGCACCTGCGGGCTTGTTAATGGCAAAAATCTTAATGCCAGAAGATACGGATAAAGCAGCAGATATCGACATTAGCCAAGTTGAAATTCCACGTGCAACCAACGTAGTAGAAGCATTAGCCGATGGTGCAATGGCGGGTGTACGCATTGCTGTATCGGTAGGTGGTACGCTATTGGCGTTCATCAGTGTCATTGCAATGTTAAACGGCATGCTAGGTTGGATTGGTGACCTTGTTGGGACGCCACTAAGCTTCGAGCTGATCCTAGGTTATGTATTCGCACCTGTCGCTTGGTTATTAGGTGTGCCATGGCAAGAAGCAACCACAGCAGGCTCGCTGATTGGTAATAAGATTGTGGTGAATGAGTTCGTTGCTTTCATCCAGCTTGCTGAAGTGAAGTCTCAGCTCAGTGAACACTCACAAGCAATCGTGACGTTTGCTTTGTGTGGTTTTGCAAACATCTCAAGCATGGCGATGCTGATTGGTGGGTTGGGCTCATTGGTACCTGAAAAGCGTGCATTTGTTTCTAAACATGGTTTCCGTGCGATTATCGCTGGTGTCATGGCGAACTTAATGAGCGCTTCTATTGCGGGCGTGATTTTAAGTCTGTAATTGAAATAGATATCAACAATTAGCAAAAAGGCTCCGCAAGGAGCCTTTTTCGTATCTGAAGTTTTACGTTATTTGTCTGTGTGGAACTGTTCGCAAGCGAGCATCGTGTTCTCGATTAAACTTGCAACGGTCATTGGGCCAACACCACCAGGGACAGGAGTAATAAAGCTCGCACTTTCACGTGCTTTATCGTATTCCACGTCGCCAACTAGCTTGCCTGAATCAAGACGGTTAATGCCGACATCGATAACCACTGCACCTTTCTTAATCCACTCTCCAGGGATGAAGTTTGGCTTACCAACCGCAACCACGACAACGTCAGCTTGACGCACATGACTCTCTAGGTCTTTGGTAAAACGGTGACATGTTGTTGTCGTGCAGCCCGCAAGCAGCAGCTCAAGTGTCATTGGACGACCAACAATGTTTGACGCGCCAACCACAACCGCATGTTTACCACGTAGCTCAATGTTGTAACGGTCGAGTAGGGTAATAATGCCCTTTGGTGTGCAAGAGCGAAGCTTTGGAATACGCTGCGCAAGACGACCAACGTTGTAAGGGTGGAAGCCATCCACGTCTTTCTCTGGGTGAATGCGCTCTAAAATATGTGTTGTGTCGATGCCCGCAGGAAGGGGTAATTGCACTAGAATTCCGTCAATTTCATCATCGTTGTTTAATTCATCAATCAGCGCTAGTAACTCTTCTTCTGAGCTAGACGCAGGAAGGTCAAAAGACTTAGAAACAAACCCAACTTCTTCACATGCGCGGCGTTTGCTGCCGACATAAACCTGAGAAGCAGGATCTTCACCAACTAGAACCACTGCTAAACCAGGAGCGCGTAAACCTGCTGCGACGCGAGCTTTAACACGTGCTGCAACTTCGGATCGAACAGTTTGGGAAATGAGAGTTCCGTCTATATTTTGAGCAGTCATGACTTTCCTTATAAATTAAGAAGGCAAATTATCTGCGGCGCATTGTCGCAGAAATTCTAATTAACATCCATACGCAAACGTTTGCCTTGTGGTGTTTTTGAACATTAAACGTTTTAATGGACTTTTTTTAGGCATTCAGATCAGAATGTTATGAAAACCCGTTGATTTACCCGTTTGAACTCGTATAATCCTGTCCCTGTAGCGCGCCCTTAGCTCAGCTGGATAGAGCACGTCCCTTCTAAGGATGTGGTCGTAGGTTCGAATCCTACAGGGCGTGCCATATTCTATAAGGCCTGACAGCTTATTAAGTTGTCAGGCCTTTGTCGTTTTGGGTGTTTATAGTCGGCTAAGTAGTCGGTTAAGCTTGTAGCTTAATGTAATCATCTGTAATAAATGCATAAGTTCGCTTGCTTCTCGCGGCTAGGTATTTGAAACTCAACATGCAAATCATCCCCTTTTCAAACATACACTTCATAAAGAAGCCTAATAGGACTTGTGTTTGGGTATAGAGTCTTGGGTTCCTTCGAGTCTGGTTACTACAGAAGAAGCAATGTCTCGAATTGACACAATGAGAAACACTGTTTTCAAGAAAATGTCGACATTGTCGGATAAATGTACAATTATTAACTTACTTGTATCGTGCTAGCCTTTTGATTTTGATGCACTGGAGAAATTATGGCCAAGACTAAACAAGATGTTCTTAGAGAACGTTATGAAGAGTTTCAAGCGCGTAAAAGGACAACTAAAGGTATTAAGTATGAGCTGGTTGATGGTGATGTGCTTCGTCTAGATACAGCTTCTGTCAAGCGCAATCAAGTTGTTAAGGCACAGATTGCTGCATCCAAAAATGTACCTTTAGAGGCTTGAGTTAAATGCCATACCATTAGGTGTGGCATTTCTAATTAGAGAGTAGGGATGATTAAGCCAACTGTATTGTTTTTATTGATACTCGGAATATCAGGATATTTCTTTCTTAATGGCCTATCTAAGTACCATTTCAAATTAAAACGAACTATTGGTTATCATACTTTTTTCGAGTCAACAGCCTTTGGTTTGCTCTTATTTGTATTCGCTTCTGTTATCCATATTATCATCCAGTATTGCGGTCGTATTCTGGGAGTTGAGCATGATTTAGGCTATTGGGCCTTATCAAAGGCTTTGCTTATTACCCCTAAGAGTGCAGACGTAGCGCTGTTCAATATTAGTTTGATCACCTTAATCCTTGGTTTCTCTTTACCGAAGGTACATATCCTCCTCGCAAGTTTCGGATGTTACAATAGTTTTAAAAATAAACTAATCGCTTTCAAGTGGGCAAGTTCATTAAATCACCGCTTATCAGAACTCAAGAGCAAAATTAAGATTCAAAAAGATGATGAGCTGAGAAAAGAGTTCCTGTCCGATGTAGAAAGCCCAGAGTTTTCAAGGCTAATAGATAAAGCTAGTGAATTATCACTTCCTATACTTTTTACCATGTCCGATAGTAAAGTTTACATCGGCTATCCGTATGAGATAACGGGAGGAGCAACAATTAACGATTTATTGGTCATTCCTTTAGTAAGCGGCTATAGGAGCAAAGATAAAAATAAACTTGAAGTAGTGACTCGATACATAGATGTTGTACAAGAGTTAAGAGTAAAGGAGAACATTGAATTTAAAAATATGCTTCTTCACGAGGGGAAGTATACTGAAGCTGAGATAGACGAACTCTTTCAACAATATCCAAGCCTCAGCTTAGATTCATCAGAAGTAGATGACTTGGATGAATTTGTCCCATACTTGGTCTCGCTACCGTACCGCGAAATAGTACATGCACACATTCACAACTTAGACCAGTATGAGCTATTCAAGTCAAAGGAAGATTGAGTGGCCTGCTATAAAGCCAATTACTTACCGTCTGTTTCCTTCATGTAATGAACGGATAGTTTGCATCAGGTGGGACATTTTTACATCGACGTTGACACTACTAGTGGAAGTTTAAAATCTGCCGACGAAAGAAACTCCCAGTTTATCAATTTTTTCTAGAGGGTGATAAAGTTGCGCATAATAGTTTTTCTCAGGATCTATTGTTAAATATCTATCATTGTCCACGATTTTAACTTTGTTGATACCTGGGGTACTTAGAGCTGAGATATAGCCTATAGGGTAGTCTGGCTCAATACTATAAGCATACCCAGCGTTATCAGTGCAAGATAGGCTTACTATATCAAAAGTGGCTACCATTTTATCTTTCTCGATATTCGATGCTCTGACACCTAGGCGGCAATCTCCTCCATCAAAAACGTGTTCACTTGATGTGGAAGATATTGGAGAAACGGTTGTCACGATCGCAAATGTATAGTCGTGCTCAGTATTAGCAATGTGCGACTGGGGACTGTTCAGCCATGGCAATGAAAGAAACTTAATCACAGCGGCGGAACTACTTGGAATACTGTAGTTAGATGCTTCCAACTTGGCTAATTTTAAGCGCTTTTCCACAGCACCATCACCTTGTACCGTTACGAGGATCGGCTGCTCATACCCAATAATCTGTTTTATATCTTGCACAAACCGCATCCCCGTATCTTTTGCTTCATAAACATAAGAGGTGGCAGTTAATAGCGCAGCGATAGAGATTACTATTTTGTTTTTGCTAATGATTTCCTTGAGTCTGGTAAAGTCCATTGGTCTCTCCATCAGATATTACTAACTTTCTCTACAACCATGCCACTTTGCTCTGCAAAGTGAATCAATCGAGTGATATTGCTGAGGCTCCACTGGTTGGTGATGGCTATCACCTCGTCGTTAGGCAGCGTAATCAGCGCGTCTTCATCACTGTGGAAGCGGCGAATTCTACCTTGAGGTATATCATCCGCTAGAATGGCTATGCGTCGTCTTACTGGCTCGTTAAATGCGTTGAGTACATCATTCAAGCTTTGTGGCTGATGCTTCTCGATCCAGTCTGTGACCAACGCGAGCGCGAGGTGACGCTTTTTATAGGTATGACCGTTATAGCGGTACTCTGAGTAATCTTTTTCGACTTTTTGAACGCTTGTGCGCTGCTCAGCACGCTTCTCGCGGAACTTCACCTGGTACTCTTCCAGTTCTGGAACAGGGATGATCTGTTCGGCATTGATCAGTACATCTTCTTTGTAACGGTAGGGTGTGAGGCGCACACAACTGATATCGATGCCTTTGTCACGCAACCACAAGACCGAAGTTGTGAGTTCTTTACCGAAGTCCGCTGAGGCTAGAACGATTCGAACATCGTTACCAAAGTCATCTAAGCTGTTTTCATCAAGATCGACAAACTCCAGAATGGCTTCGCGGGCATCAATCTCTTGACCTTCTTTTTTTAAGTACTGGGCATAGTAGTCACACGCTTTATCGAATGTCATGGTAGAGATCATCGCGGCATAGCGCAGCGCTTGCAGTTCCATATGCGCACCGATTTCATCCCGTTTAAGCTCAATGACGACTAAGTTGGCATTTTTGTCGATGGCTAACAGGTCTATACGGCGACGACTGTCTTCCCAGTCTGAAAACTCTTCTGATATCACCAAACAATCAGGTGCGATGGCATCAATACAGCCTTTCAGCGCTTCTTGTAAATCGTGCCTTTCTTGCAGCCCTTCGGCTGCAAAGGTGGTCGGTGTCAGTGCGGTGAGGTTTTTATTGGCGATATTGTATAGGCTCATGGTTATACTGCTTGTTCGACAATAGCGTCAGTGAGTTGTAGTTGCGACATTTGAGATTCCTTCAAACGCTCCTTCAACTCATCGCAAATACCTAGAAGTAGGTTTACCTTTTCAACGATACGAGGGAATTGTTGCTTTGGTGGGCAAGGAACTAATACATTGCTCAAGATTTCTAAGTTAATATTTTTCTGTGCTGTTGAAGGAGCAAAACGCTCTAAGTTTTCTTTGGCTGTTTTGATGAAATAGTCAAAGTAAACAGTCGGAATTCCCTTGTCATAAGGTGTGTAACCGACAACACTATCAGGGAAACAAGCGTCAAATCCTAGAGTTGCTGTATCCGCAATATTCGCAGCAATAGTGATGCACAATGTCCCTTTTGGCCAAAGCTGACTCTGCGCTAGACCAAATTCATTATACTTTGCGGTATACGTTAGTATTGTTCCATTTGCACGAGCTACATCACCAGTCTGAACTAAAGGGATATTACCGTTTTCATATAGTTTCGGGTCATTACGAGGTCTGTGTTTTGATTTGCCTCTAGCAAGCTCACCTAAGTTAGGTAAGCGGCACCACTCCCACCCATTCGGCAGTTCAAACGGCTTTTCATCTTCAGCAATCGGTGGCAGCGCTTTTTGCTTTTTGATTTTCTTATCTTTGACTAACTGCGCTTTATCTTCCGCAATTCTTTTCAGTAACTCAGCAGCAGGTTCATCACTTGGATCTTGTGGAACCAGCTTACCCATCACCGCCAGTTGTAGGATGGTTTGCTTAAGCTGGTCGATGCTTTCTTCAGTGGTGAATAGGGTATCGAAATGCTCGCTGATTCGCGCCCAGTTTTGCATTAACTCGTTAGCATCGGCGGAGTTGGTGAGCGTTTCCAACAGGGTTGTTAGCAGCACTTGGTGCGCTTCGATACTGGCTTCGGTTTGTTGTTCTAACTGGTCGCAGAGCGTCATTAGCTCATCGACTTTGGCGACGATGCGGTGTTGTTCATTGCTTGGAGGAAAAGGTAAAGGGTTCTCTGAAAAAAAGTCTTTAGGGACTCGTTTTTGTCCTGCAGAACCTGTCATCTTCGTTTCGCCAACTTTCAGGAATATAGGAGCCTTTAAGTACAACAATACAAATAGTGGGTTAATGCAATCTGATAGAGGACGAGCCACGTGCAACTCGGTAGTTCCCGCACCAACTCCTCCTTCAAGGCCCGAGAACACCGCGGCTTTGCTGTTCTCAAAACATGGTGTGATCTTAGCTAACGCAATGTCACCATCTTGAAAGTGCGTGTAGCCTTTTTTGATTTCTTTCCAAATTCGCTTTTCAGAACCATGTGAACCATCATAGTTAGTCGTAATTAGTGGCATAGGCACAAACGACACTTCAGCATCATCATCGGTTGTGCTATTTCGAGGGCTAATTTCAGCTATTTCAGAAACCCTTGTCCATGCCCAACCAGTTGGTGTATCAAAAAGTTCTTCGTCTTTGGATACTTGCCCTAAAGATTTTTGTTTCTTAATCTTCTTCGCTTTCACCAACTTTGCTTTTTCAGCCGCAATGCGTTCAAGCAACACTGAAGCAGGCTCATCATTAGGATCTTGAGGAACAAGCTTTCCTCGCACAGCTAGCTCTAGAATCAGCTCACGCAGCTTCTTAACGCCATACAGTTCTAGCTTCTTGCTGCTACCGCGACCAGAGGTCGATTTGGCTTTTACTGCCGAAGTCCAAATATCAATATGTTCGGTAATTAGGTTCTCAACAGCCATTATTGCTCACCACCTTGCTTTTTACCTTGAATGGTAGAGCTAAGAGCATCACCGAGAATGCCTTTCAGTTGGTCACGCAGTGCTTTAATGTCTTGTTGCTGCTGCTGATAGTTCGCCAGTAACTCTTCAGGATCATGGCTGACTACTTCGTCCTGATACGGGTTTTTCACATCAAGGTTAAAGTTGCGCTCGATAATATCTTCAATCGACACTTTCCAAGCTTGCTTGGTCTCGATGCGACTAGCGAATCCATCGGCCTCGTTACCCCACCAATCGATCTCTTGTTGGAATTCTTCAAACTTCATCGGTTTGGTTTTGCTGTAGTTCTTCACGCCTTCTGGGTAAGGGTGCTCATAGAACCACACTTCTTTGGTCGGTTTGCCTTTGGTAAAGAACAGTATGTTGGTCTTAATGCCTGTGTATGGGTTGAACACGCCATTAGGTAAGCGAACAATCGTGTGCAGGTTACACTCTTCCGTTAGCATCTTTTTGATTTTGGTTTTTACACCTTCACCAAACAAGGTGCCATCAGGTAACACCACACCAGCGCGACCATCTTTATCTAATACTTCGACAATAAGCTGCAAGAACAAGTCAGCCGTTTCACGAGTTTGCATTTCGGCAGGGAAGTTCTTTTCAATCCCGTCCTCTTCTGTACCGCCAAACGGTGGGTTAGTCGCAATCACATTGATATTACTGTCCCAACTTGAAAGCGGTTTATTGAGCGTGTTGCCGTGCTTAATCTGCACAGGGACTTCGATGCCGTGGAGCATCATATTGGTGATACATAGCAAGTGTGGTAGTTGTTTCTTTTCTACACCATGGATTTGCTTTTGCAGCGTTTGGTGGTCGGCTGCGCTGGTCACGTAGTTCTCTTTAACGTGATCGAACGCGCAAGCCAAGAAACCGCCCGTACCGCAGGCGGGATCCATAATTTGTTCGCCTAGCTTTGGATCCAGTCTGTTGACGATAAAACGAGTCACCGCGCGAGGGGTATAGATAATGGCATTTAGCAGTGTTACTCAAACTGTTACCCCCTTTGATTTCATAGAGTTACCCCACGTAACAGTTTTTTCTTGAAAGTTGTTATGTTTTTAAAAGGATCGGAGAAATGAATGCGTGAATTGTTACTCAACACCTCTGATTTTTTGTGATGCTTGAGATCTATCTAAATCAAACCAGTAAATCTCTCGTTAATCACCATTGACCCTGTTACTCGAATTCATCATTATGTAACTTATTGATTATTACTTTTTGATTCCTAGATTTATTAACGTAATAGAGCTAGAGCTGGTAATTGAGGATAGGGTTGAATGAATATTTACTTTTCAGACTATTTTGGTGTATCAAAAGACGAACTTGATGAGTATGGGGCCTTCAATGTTTCTCTTATCAATGATCTCCCTGTTTTCATCGATCCATTTCTTCTTTTCAGCAGTGAAAAAGATGAATATCGAAATCTACATACTGAAATTATTAATTACATTACATTCTTACGAGAGATGTCAGATAAAGGCCCCATTGCAAGTGGATTAATTAAACACTGGTTTTTATTTCCTGAAGTAAAACAAAATTGGTTAGGTTACAGCAAAATCGGAAATGGCGGTGCTGGTCTTGGATCCAAATTTGCCGGTGCTCTAAACGATAATTTAAGCTCAATTTTTAATAACTTTGGCAATGAGCACATTACCAAAAGTAGCCATTTAGAAAAGCTATGTTTGATCAAGGATGGGGTTGGTAAGGATTCTATTAGCGACTTCACAACCAATTTAGTAAAGGGTTTTCTGTGCGAATACACTGAAAATTTCGCCAAAAAATACTTGCATGAATCTAGATGTAAAAAGGTTAATGTAAATCATGCACAGTTTGACTATAAAACACGTAGATGGATATCCAAACTCTACATGCTTCCATTTATAGATGACGATTTCGTATTACTTACGCCCAAAGATATCCTTACTAAAGACGAAGCTTGGATAAATAAACATGACATTATTGGTGATTTCGATGAGATAGCCGCATCGATCCCCAATGTTGAGTTACGGGCACAAATCAATGAATATTTATTAAGGCAAATTCCAAAAAAAGCAAAAAAAAGTGAAGTCAATCAGGCAATATCAAGGACACTAGTAAAATTTCCTGTACTTATTGATCACTACATCAAATATAAAGAAGATCACAGTAATGAAGCCGTAACAATTAGCGAACAGAAGGTCGAAGAAACTGAGGCTGTATTTATTCGCCAGGTCACTAACCTCGTTGAGATTTTACGTGCCCAGAATGTTTTCTACGCTCAGAAAGGAGATACCTTCGAAGAAGCTTACAATCGTGTGATGTTTTTAAAGCAAGTAATTGAAAATAATGATGGCTATCGCCTTTTTTATGTCAAAGGTGAACCCATAAAGCGAGAGTCTGATTTACAACTAATATTTCGTTTAACATGGTATGCTTCTGATGACGATGTAAATTCTGAGGTTAATAATGGTCGAGGGCCTGTCGATTACAAAATATCAAGAGGCTCGAAAGACAGCACTCTTGTTGAATTTAAACTAGCTGGTAACAGTAAACTGAAGCAAAATCTCGCAAAACAAGTTGAAGTTTATAAAGCTGCAAATCAGACTAATAAATCTATAAAAGTCATATTATATTTCAATGACGCTGAACTACAAAGAGTCCTAAAGGCAATGAAAGAACTCGAATTAATTCAAGGAAAAGAACTGGTTCTTATTGATGCAAGAGCAACCAATAAGCCATCAGGTTCAAATGCTAATTAAGTACGAGGTAGCCTACGTTGCCACCTCAGATTAGATTTTGAAATCTATAAGTTGGATCCAAAGCTTACCGAAAATAATATGGAATACTCGGGAGAAAATAGAGGTGTGAATCGTAAGCGTCTTTAAATCGACTCATTCAATCCTTTTAATAAACGTCGTAACCTTTAACTTTTATCGTTAAAGGTACTCGAAAATGTCTCAGCATAGATCTCAGCAAGAATGGCTACGCCTTGTTC
>NZ_VHSQ01000008.1:0-153465 GCF_013048515.1 Vibrio sp. 1-2 (7-a) | reverse complement strand
GCTGCTTCTAACTTAAATTCTGCGCTAAATAGTCGTCTTGTACGTTTTGTCATAGTGTCACCTGTTAACTTATGAGGTGATGATATCACCTCTAACTAAGTGACCAAATTCACTATGCCACTACACTACTCCTTTACTCATCAAGGCTTGGTTGAACGCTAACTTGTAGTCACTAACTCTGTCTGAAGTTATCTTTTCTTTATTTTTGATCAGCTCATCAATAGCACTTTTTTTCGCGTCCTCTTCTGACAAGCGATAATCGAAGTTAGCTTTCACCTGAACACGCTCTTGTTGATGGCGCTGTTCTTCGTTTTCAAGTTTTTCTTTCAGCTCAGACTTGATGGTAAAAAGTTCAGACTCTAGTACGCTTTTCTGTTTCTTAACTTCAGATGTACGACTTTCAGCATCACTTTCAAACTGGACTGTTTTTTGTTCTTTTAGGAGATTGAGCTTGCTCAGTTCTTCCTCAAAGACTTTTGTTCTTTGACTTTGAATTTTTATTTCTTTGTGAAGCTTATCTGTTTCTTGCTCATCACTTTTGGCCCTGCTCTTCGCTTTACCTTGCCGAACTTCTACTTCTGACTCCTTGATTTTTAGAGTCTTTAATCGCTCTGAAAGCTTCTCTTCACTCAGACAAAAATCAGGAAGTGCGATTGAATCAAGATCCAAATAAAGACCAAAAATCGACTCCGTAGCTTCTGGGTCGAAAAATGGTTTCAAGTTTTTCGCATTTAACAAACTAGGAGTGATTACTTTGCCTATATTGCCGCGCCAATCAGGCACTTTTTGATCTAGGTACTCGTTGAGCGATCCTTTTGCTGGCAATAATGCGCGACTAACAGAAACTATTTCATCTGAAATTTCTTTTAATTCGCTAGTACATGTGTGGTAAGTAGAAAGACTGTTCTCATGATTTTTCTCTGCCTGACGTAGTTGCTCATTCAAATGAATTACTGCATTGTGGGAAGCGTTAAGTTGTTCACGCTTACTCTCAAGATCACTTTCCAGACTACGTAATTCGCCTTTTTGTTCTGGTGTGAACTCTAAAGACTGCCCTTCTAGAATTGCAAGTCGGAATTGTTCTTGTCTTATCTTGTCAGACTGTTCATCGAACTCATTTTGCAACTTTTTCTTTTGAAGGTTGAGGTCACTCTGCATCGCCTCTAAACGGTCGTTTTTTTGCTCGAATATCTCTTCCTTAGTGTTAAGTATGTTATTGATCTCTTTTTGCTTACTGGAGCGGAAATTAGCACATTCGAGTTCCAATTTTTGTACCTGACTGTTAAACGTGCTTTCTTCGGTTTCTACATCTTCCAGTAAGTTGTCGTAATGTTTCCTTGCAGATTCTGCTTCCTTCAGCAAGTCACTCAAGCTATTGTAAAGCGTGATTTTTTCTAAAATATCATCCTCGTTCTCGTACTTGTCACGCTTATTGTAAATAGCATCAACTACTTTGGATTTCCTTTCAAACTCAGTCCGATGAATGCTTAACTCAGTATCAAGCTTTTGAAGTCTATCTTTCCTCTCACTGACTAGGGAGCCGTGCAACTCCTTCTGCGAACGAATTTTGTCAGACAACTGAGTGTCATTTAGTGCCAGTTGACGCAGATAAGAAGCGATTTGAGCTCGATAAGAGTTTAGTTGCTTAATGTACTCATCAAGGCTGTCTTTACTTGCAACTGCTTCATCGAACTTGCTCTTTTTAGTGTCTAGTTGAACAAACACATCTAGGCTATTTGCTAGGTTGATATACTCTTTCTTATATGGAACATCGTCCATCGATGTATTGTTTAAGAAACAGTCCACAATCATCGTCTTAAAACGACTCAACATTTTCTTATGGCGCATCATTGTCGCCGTCAAAATGTCGATATGATTCATGTTATGGCTCGCAGAACACAACGAGTACTCATGGGCGATTGCTACTAAGTTTTTACCCGCACTACGTCTTTGGGCCAAACGCTTTTTATTGTTTAGAATTACTGAACGGTAATCGACACTAGTTTCAATTTGCGAACTTACTGACATTAACTGAGACACAAGGTTTTTAAGCCATGTTCGAGTTTCACTTCCTTGCTTAATTAGCTCGTCGTACAAATGCTGAGAAAACAATTGTTCAGCGGTTCCTGTCAAAAACCTATAAGCGACACTGGAGCCATTTCGATACATTACAGAACACTTTCTCTCACCAAGCTTTTCATATTCGAACACGATGACAGATTTTGGGGTGGGCAAGTAGTAATCAACAAAGGAAACTTTATCCGCTTGTCTATCCACCAGCTTACTCGGATCCGCTCCATAGAACGCTGGAAGTAAGCTTAACAAAGTGGATTTACCAGCTCCGTTATCACCCGTATTGTTGCTATGCCCGATAGCCTTGACCTTAAATAGTTTCCCAGGGATAAATGAGTGGAAAAGTACGATCCCTAGTAGTTTAGAGCTTTTTGTTTCAGATTTATTCATTTCTTTCATCACAGTGCGGCAGAGATATTCTCAACCCCTCGGTTAGTGAATGATCTACAACAAACTTACTGACTCGGCTGCCACTAAGTAAGTCCATTATTTGTGCTTCCAACTTCCACCAGAGTTAAGAGGCTGCGTTTAATATAGAAATGCCTCAACACCCAAAAGAGCCAAGTGTGTCGCGTCTACTAGCGGTCAAAGAATCAACTAGTGTCATATTACACTGGAATCAAATGATTCGTTAGAGTAAATTAGTACAGTTCATTTTGATAAGGGTAATCATTGTGCGTTGTGTCGAATCTCCGCAAACCAAACGACTAAGGCTGATTGATTTCTATCTCTGCTTCTTTGGGAAAGTGAATCGCTCCGACCTTATTCAGCACGGTGATATTGCCGTTGCAACAGCAAGCCGCTCTTTTAATGCTTACAAAGAACGTTTTCCCAACAACACGGTTTTCAACGAAAGCCTGCGAGCATACATGAGGTCAGCATCGTTTAGCCCAGCTTTTGAGCATGACCCAGAAGCAGCTCTGAGGTTAATAGCATGGGGTCAGGAGCTTAACTCCATTCCAGTAACAACTTATGGTGTAAGCAGCTTTGCGACAGTGTTGGATTCACTATCTATTGATATCGTCTCTCAAGTCACAAGGTCGATTCTGAATAAACACTGTATTTCTGTCCTGTATAGTTCCTCAACTAGCACCGAGACTAGAACCCTGACGCCTCATTCTCTATTCAAAGGACTTGGGGCTTGGCACATCCGTGCTTGGGACAGCAAAAGACGTAAATTCCTGTGCTTTAGAGTCAGTCGAATTCTTAAGGCTCAGCAAACTGACAGCTCATACGACAAGACTATAAAGGACGATACTCTTTGGAACCGTGACGTTGTCCTAAGTGTTGCACCGCACTCTAAGCATGAAAATAGAAATGACCTAGCGATTGATCTAGGTATGGAGGGTCAATACGTGCGAAACATTACAACCAATGAAGCGTTAGCTGGTTACGTGCTCAATGACCTCCACGTAGACTGTACGCCTAATGTTTCGTTGCCGCCGCATGCCTTCAACTTACAGTTGATGAATAGACACGAGCTGGAGCATGTTGACTCTATTCGAGCTCTAGTACCTGGATTTATAGCCACATAGACTAGTTAGTTTGTGCAATAAAGAGTTTCTTGAAGCAGTTCTCAACGTAGTTATAGCTATTGGGGTTCACCCAATCCCATTATGGATACCGTTGAGAACTCACTTTGATTGAGAGCACTTACCTATTTACATTACTCTTCTTCATAAAAGATACAATCGAGCAATGCAACTCTACCTCTCCAAACTCGCTTTTCTAACTTTTTTATAGGTTTCTGGCTATCAAACCACACTGATTCGTGGATTCGGCTTATCAATTCATCCCAGTAGCGTTCATAGGTCATACCAGACACTTTAATACCAAAGTCAGCACACATTGCACGGTTGTTTTTGGAGTCAATGCAAACAAAGAAATCTGGACGTTTCATAGCAAGTAAACGGCTGGCAATACTGATGCCATCTCTACCATTCGGGAATGCTTTCTTAAATGTTTCAACATACTGATTGTATTGATATCTGCTAATTTCCCCACGAAGCGGGATATGCTCAAGAGCCTCTGAAATGTACTCATTGTTATTATTGATATTGCTGTGATAAACCCCTGCACCTTTCATGCTACCAAACCATCCCCAATGCTTATGAACATCATTGGGCAGCCCCGCGATTGTTTTACGAGCAGCCAGAGGCATAGATTTATAGTCATCGTATGTATTGAAATAACTTCTGATAGTTTCTAGAAGCTCCAATCGCGTCAAGATTGCGTGATTGACATCTTTCTGTACCTTTTTTAAGTAAGCAGGCCATTCCATTTTCATTACAACACTATTAAGTAACGGTTTAGATGCTTTCGTTTTTCCATAGCGATCCGCCAACTTATCTAGACGAGGCTTCTGTTTCTTATGATAAATTTTATATGTATTCACGTACTCTTCGTCAACAGACACCCCTGCTTCAAAGTACTTACTAAGTTGTGCTAAGAGTTCATCAAATGAAATATTGCCTTCGTCATCTTTGCAACTAACATGAACGTTGATCTCGTTGTTCGAGGTGAACGCTCCGTTAGTCATATTAGAGCTACCGATAATTGCTTCCCACTTGTGGCCAGTTCTGAACAGGTATACCTTGGGATGGAACACGCCACTGGCTTGAGTAACGAAGTGTACTTGCTTGCTACCTATAAACTCTTTCAAAACACGGGGATCAGTCTGGTAAAAATGTGTCCCAATTGTTGACGTACATATCTTAGCTTTGTTAGCTAAAAAGGTGTTGAATACTTTTGTCTCGGCCGATGCCCATGCTACCGCAATTGATACTTGTTCATGCTTACTAATCAAACTAATCAACGTCTTTTCAAGAGTTTTGTTATCACTAATAACCTTCATTTATTTCCCTACAATCAGCCATTTACAAAGTGATTATATCGTCAGCCAAGTCGAAACCATAACACTAACAGCATCATTGATACCAAATCTAGGAAATGACAAAGGTTGCATAGATTGAGAGCGTAATTGCAAAAACAGTGGAGCTAACGGCGGTTCGCAAAGTACGGTTCGGGTTTTACGAACTGAACAATCACTCTAAACGAGAGAATTCTATTGAAGCGAGAGTTTTCAACTTAGTTAACCAAACCTGATGGCTTCATTTGCCATTAAGCGGTGGAGTTTGCAACTTGGTTATTTTTGAGGAGTATTCCAGATCGTTGATTTAGATGGCAGGCAAGTTTCCATCTTAGTTATCTGTGATCAGGTAGCATCTAAATAGACAAAGGCGAACCGTTTGGTTCGCCTTTTTGTTTTTGGTGTGCCGCCCTAACACTTGTTGATACATCGAGAAGGAATGATGGCTAGTTATTGTTTGCGCAAAAGTGATTTAGAGATATTGTGACTTCTGAGAACCTTTGAATTAGAAAAATATCTCAGAACCTTAAAGGCTTGTTGGGAAACTCCTCATGAACGCTTTGTTATGCACATGCTATGTAGTTTCTCAGTTCAGTTGCAGTAAGTCCCATTTATTACCATAGAGATCTTGGAACACCACCACTGTTCCGTATTCTTCCACACGAGGCTCTTCATTAAATACAACACCATTTTTCTTCATCAACTCGTAGTCACGCCAAAAATCATTAGTTTTCAGGAACAGGAAAACACGACCACCTGTTTGATTTCCAACTGCTTGCGTTTGCTCCGGTGTACTCGCTTGAGCCAAAAGAAGGTTTGTACCATTGGAGTTTGGAGGGGAAATTTGAACCCAGCGCTTACCACCACCTAGGTTGGTATCCTCAACCAGGGTGAATTGAAGTTTTCGAGTATAAAACTCGATAGCATCGTCGTAATTTTCAACGACTAGAGCAATGTTTCCGATTTGCTGCTGAACAGTTTTGGACATGATGATTTCCGCTGTGTCAAAACGCTAATTGTACTCTATTTTGAGACTTTTCTAGAAAGCACGTAACGCCTTGCAAAAGTGTAAGGCACACAATACGAATGTTTACGCATAGCATCAAATAGACATCCTTTTTCGCTTTCTTCGTTCACTCCTTTATCTAACTTTATTGAGTGCATGTCGAAAATCTTCAATCTTTTGCTAAGAGCGTTTTTTATTATGTGAAAAACAGAGGAGAATGACCATGAAAAAACGACTCAACTATATTGAAGTAGCGCCAAAGGCAATAGAAATCCTATACGCTCAGGAAGCTTACTTCCATGAACAATTTAGCCAATCAGAAACCATGAACATGATCATATGGGAACTGGTAAAGTTACGCATATCGCAAATCAACCAATGTGCATTTTGTATCGACATGCATAGTAAAGATGCGCTTAAGTTAGGTGAAAAGCCAGAGCGCATATGGGGGCTTAGTGCGTGGAAAGATATGCCATTCTACAGCGATGCAGAACACGTTGCGCTAGGCTGGGCTGAATTACTAACTGCTGGCCTACCAGTAGATGATGATACCTATCAGCTGACCTTGAATACCTTCGGAGAAGAAGCTATGGTCAACCTAACAATTGCGATCAACGCGATCAATAGTTGGAACCGAATAGTTAAGGCATTTAAGCCAAAGGTTGGAGACTATAAACCTAGATAATTCTATCTGACAGTTTTTACTTATAAGTCACTGCTTATTCCTCAACTTAATATGATGAAAAGTACATGTGTATCACTTTCTCATTTTAAGTTGAGGTTAAATAGGATGATTTATTTGAACTTAGAATTTGATATTTTAAAACCTCAAAGGGCTTTAGCTGGCTATGTTCAAGCCATTTGGTCAGCATCCGTCAAACCTGATACGACGCAAACCGTACGTAAACAATTACTCAGTGATGCTGGTACAGGTGTGGTATTCATTTTACAAAATGAAGTACAAATGGATGGTGAACGGCAGGCGCCGGGGGTTGTCCTACTACCTGTGAGCATTCTTGCACATCAGGTCTGCCTACCGCCAGGCGCGGTGATGACTGGCGTACGCTTTCATCCTGCTGTTGGTTATCAACTATTTGGTAAACGCCTAGATCAGCTATTGCGGATTCAAGATGACCACCCTTTGGCTTCTTCTGCGCTAGCAACATTTGAGTCTCTGAAAACAGCGCGTTCGCCATATGCAAGGATTTCTGCGTTATATCGCTGGGTTCAAACACTGATTGAGGAATATGAACCACAGTACGTCCGCCACATCATTGACCAGCCTACAGGGACGCTCAGTCAGCGCCAGAGAGAGCGCAATTTTCAGAAATGGTTGGGGATTACTCCTAAACATTACCAACGTATTAAACGAGTGAAGCACACTTTAGAACTACTCCGAGCGCAACCCGATCTTACTTTATCGGAGTTGGCGCTGGAGCAAGGTTTTTCCGATCAAGCACACATGACTAGAGAGTGTAAGCAGATTGCGCGCATGACACCGAAGCAGTTTGTCCGAAAGAGAAATCTCTAAACCCTATTAGTTTTGTACATCAAACCCAGTTGATTCAGAATCAACCAAGCACTTGTTATGAAGTTCGATCATATATCACCTACTTTTCAGATCGCTCATTCCAGCTTGATGTGAATTTGTTAGCTCGCTTTTGATGCCGCGTGCTGTTCTACCATAAACGCGATCACTTCTTCGTTTAAGCAGGATTTGCTGATGTATTGGCGCTGTTTACCAAGATGAAGGATAAAGCCCAAATCAGTTTGTTCCAGTTGGTCGATTTCATTCCATGCGAGGCTGCGGTCAACTTTACCGCTTTTGTAGCGCACGCCATCTGCATTTACTTCAAACACTACTTTGCTGCCACGGCTTGAGCTGATGGTTTGACGCCACAGCCACCAAGTTCTTTTGAAGTAAACGCTACATGCTTCAATCACACTCAATACGATAAAGAACCAACCGACATAACCGTTTGGTAGCAGTTCAAACTCTAATAAAACCACACCAAAGATAAGAAACAGTATCCCTTTTAGGTACGCTTGTGGGAACTTAGTTGGCTGGCTAGTTTGATCATAACACTCAGCAAAGAAAGGTTTGTCGAGTATGTATTCTGTAGTGAATTCGAAATCTTTAGACATGTATGGTTACTTCAAGGCTTCTGTAAATGAGTAATCTTGGTTGCACTCTCGCAACGCCTGCATTGTAGCGCTTCTCGGGATTTATCTTTAGTCCTTTTGATTCTGTTTTGTAAATCAATGATACCGCCACGCAAAAAGACCTCGGTGCACTCGCCAAGATCAAACAAGGCGAACCATTTGGCTCGCCTTGTTAATTAATGGCCTGTGTTAAGTAATGACCTATGTGACTTCTTGAGTTTTCTACTTTAGAGGGTCGTTGTCTGGCAATGCACTGTGTATCCATACTGCCAGTCGGTGTTTGATGCTTGCGCCGTCTAGCTTACTTTCCGGTAGTGGCGTTATCTGTTTTGCATCGACCAAGAATAGGTAAATCGCTTTTACTCTCAGAGGTTGTGGTGACTGTGGAAGGTCAAAACCTTGTAGTTTCGCCATCTTCCCACCAATCTCTAGTGCCTTCTTGACCAGTTTGTCTTCATTGTGAAGCTTGGAGCTTTTTGACATTGATAAATCCTCTTCTTCGCTTCGGCTAAGAATACATGAAGTATCGCCAATAACGTATTATAAAACTCTCATATTGATTACGTAGCGTCGATTTTTTGGAATCTACATCGACAAAGATATACCATTGCGTTCGCCTTTCTTTTTCTGTCGCTTTCGATAATACTCTTGCGCAATATTACTCAGCTGGAAAATTTTATGCCTCAAGCAAACTCTGTGGTCGTACTCGACTTTGAAACCACAGGTCTCTCTCCTACTTTAGGTGATCGCGCAATAGAAATTGGTGCAGTAAAGTTAGTCGATGGCGAGGTTGTCGATAGTTTTCAGCAACTCATGAATCCCGGCTTCAGAGTGAGTTCTTTCATTGAGAACTACACCGGCATTACTAACAATATGTTGCGATCGGCACCAAGCTGCGAAGAGGTAATGGCGTCATTTAGTGAGTTCATTGCAGGCGAAAACCTTATCGCTCACAACGCGTCCTTCGATAAACGATTTTTAGATGCAGAGCTTGAACGAATCAACTGTAGTTATTCGGGTGAGTTTGCTTGCTCCTTACTGGTAGCAAGACGGCTCATTCAAGATGCCCCATCACACAAGCTAGGTGAACTTGTTCGCTATAAAAATATCGACAACGACGGTGTTTTCCACCGTGCACTAGCCGATGCGCAAATGACAGCCAAGCTTTGGCTCTTAATGGTCGAAGGGATAGAAAACTCAGGTATCGTTAAGCCAAGTTTTCAGTTGATGCAAACGGTTAGTAAAACAGCAAAAGGAAAAGTCGACCAGCTACTCGCCAAAAGCCGTGCTTAACACCCTCCCAACTAAAATCTGATTCTAGTCTCTTAGAAGTTTAAGCAAGTTTCGATATACACATACGATATTGAGCATCCCTGTGAACTTCCTACTCCGAAAACGGTAGTTCACTGGTCTCCCCTACAAAACTGGCTTACTATGCCAGGTACCTAAAACGCTTTGTGAGTCACTCATGAGCCGAAAAAATAACAAAAATCTCAGCATTCTTCTTAAACTCAACACCTTTATTGCACCTTATAAATGGCGGGTTGCGGCGGCTTTGGTTGCCCTTGTCGCGACGGCAAGTTTGACGTTATCCGTTGGCTATGGAGTACGTATTCTTATCGACCAAGGCTTTGCTCAGCAATCATTGCAAGAGCTTACCAATGCGATTCAGTTTATTGTCGGTGTCACATTGTGTATTGCCATTGGGACCTTCTTTCGCTTTTACCTTGTCTCTTCCGTAGGTGAGCGCGTCAGTGCGGATATTCGCCTTTCAGTGTTTAACCATGTGATTACGCTGCATCCGAGCTATTTTGAGACCAACAGTAGCGGCGATATTATGTCGCGCCTGACTACCGATACCACGTTGCTGCAAAGCATTATTGGTTCATCGTTCTCGATGGCGATGCGTAGCGCTTTGATGTGCTTTGGGGCCATCATAATGTTGTTTGCCACCAACGTTAAGCTCACGCTGATTGTGCTTGCTTCTGTGCCTTTGGTTTTGGTTCCGATTTTGTTTTATGGACGACGCGTGCGTGCGCTCTCTCGCCAAAGTCAAGACTCAATGGCCGATGTCGGCAGCTACGCAGGTGAAGCGATAGAACATATTAAAACCGTGCAAAGTTTTAGCTCAGAGCCGTACGAACGAGCGGCTTTCGCTGTCGAGGTGGAAAAAGCGTATGAAGTGGGCAGACAGAGAGTAAAACAACGCGCAATCCTGATATCAGGCGTTATTGTGATTGTGTTCAGCGCAATTGCAGGCATGCTTTGGGTTGGCGGCAGCGATGTAATTCACGGAAAGATGTCTGCGGGAGACCTAGCAGCGTTTGTGTTTTACGCCATTATGGTTGCCTCATCGACTGCAACCATTTCCGAAGTCATGGGTGAACTGCAAAGAGCCGCAGGTGCTACCGAGCGACTGATTGAGATTCTTCAAGTAGACAGCGATATTAAAGCGCCAAGCAACTATTTGCCTGTCCGTCCGGACATACCTGCTGAGGTTAACTTTAATTCGGTGAGTTTCAACTACCCTTCTCGCCCAAATCAACCAGCTATCAAAGAATTAAATCTAACTGCAGAACAAGGCAAAGTATTGGCGTTGGTTGGCCCTTCTGGTGCAGGTAAAACAACACTATTCGAATTGCTGCAACGCTTTTATGACCCACAACAGGGGCAAGTGTTGTTTGGTGGCGAAGATATTCGACAGTTCGACCCAAACGAGCTTCGACGTCAAATGGCGCTCGTACCACAACAGCCAGCGCTGTTTAGCCATGATGTGTTCCATAATATTCGCTACGGCAATCCTGAAGCAACGGATGAACAAGTTATCGAAGCCGCGAAAAAAGCCCATGCCCATGAGTTTATTGAGAAGCTTCCCGAAGGCTATCACAGCTTTTTAGGCGAGCGCGGCGTTAGGCTGTCGGGCGGACAAAAGCAGCGTATTGCGATAGCTCGCGCGATTCTAAAAGATCCAAAAATCTTACTGCTAGACGAAGCTACTAGCGCCCTTGATAGTGAAAGTGAACATCACATCCAGCAAGCACTTGAAGCTCTAATGAAAGGACGCACAACGCTGATCATTGCTCATCGTCTTTCGACCATCCAACATGCGGATAAAATTGCGGTGCTCGACAATGGTGAGTTAGTCGATGTTGGTAACCACCAATCATTAATGCAAAGCTGTGAGTTGTATCAGCGACTCGTGGCGTTACAATTTAAGCACTTAGAGTAACGCCTAGTTAAGCCCTCAAGAATAAGCAAAAACGGACCAAGTGATTTAATGCCAATAGCTTAACGATGTTTTTGTGTCATTCCAGCGAGCCTTGGCGAGACTAGGAATCTAATAGCAACGTGCTGAGGAGTGGTTAAAGAGACAATTTTGACCATAAAGAGCTAGGATAGAAGATCCTATATCGCGCACCTTCGCCGCTGTACAAGATAACGAAATACAAAAAGATGCCACTCGTAGTTAAACGAGCGGCATTAAACCAAGTGGTTCTCGTTTTAATACAGGAACTCAGGTAAGAATCCAGTAACCAGCGTACTCTCCCTTCAACTAGAAACACTCATCCCCAAGTACCATATAAAATCCAATCAACTTCATTTGTAACAAGTTAGGTTTCAAAAATAGGAAATTACCACTGTAAAAATTCACCGCGTTTTGTCTTGCTGCCTATGGTTACAATGTTCGTGAAATCAATGCCTTTAAACCAAGTTACAAGTAAGTGGCACCGAGATGAACAGTGAAGCGAAACAACTTTTTTATCATTTATGTCAGCAATACGATGCGCTTTCTCAAGAACTAGAGTCTCGCGCGTTTCCTGAGTTTTCCGAGACCATCACTCATCCGCTTGGACACTGCTTTGTCCGTTGCCCTGTTGGCAGTCAGCGCTTTTCCATTGTTGCAGTCAACTTTGCGCCCTCCGTTCGCGGGCAAGGTGTGCTTACTGCATTTATCGACTACATTAAAAGCCATCCATATCATTACCAAGGCGTTGAGGTCGCTATCATTGAAAACAAAAGCTTAGCAAAACGACTGTTGTCTCTTGGCTGGAAGTACAAGTCTCTGTTTGGCAAAGTTTTCTTCGCCAGCAAGCCTACCCTAGTGAAGGACTTTCAGTCAGCGTAATGGTTATTACGACACCGCATCGGTACCCAAAGTAAAAACCATCACTCAAAATCCGTAAGCATATTGAGAAAAGTTTGGCGGTCTTCCGTTGTACTACCTCGATGAGCAGTGTATTCGACGTGTTCATCCGCGCTGGCTTTTGGGGATAGATTGATGCCCCACAGCGCGTTAATTTGGTTTGGAACGATGGAGTAACGCACGTCAACAATTCGCATTTCGTTATTCGGGTCTTGCGCTACAAAACCATTTGAAAACCAACGGAAACGTTCGATGTCTTTCGCTTGCTGCGATTGCGGATCGAGCCATGGAAATTGAGTCTTCACATTGAGCTTTGGTGTGGATTCGCCTGGGTAGATTTTTATTGAACGCCCCACTCTTACCGCATCCACATAGTAGTTATCTTCCGTTTCATAAATCACTTTCCAGACCAAAAGATTCCCGAAGGTTGGTTTTGCTTTTAGCTGCAAAGCGCTGTGCTGTCTCTCTTGGACGATTTTCCACCCGGCCGCTTCTGCTCTATCTCGTTGAATAACCCCAAGAGTCAGATAAGCCAGAGACCATAGAAATGCGACACGCGCGTAGCTTCGATTTCGCTTCAGTGCGGCAAAGAAAAGCAGGATCAAAATCGGAAGTGAGAAAGCGGGATCGATAACAGAGATCGTATTCCAGGCATAGCGTGTGTTGCTTATCGGCCAAAAAAGCTGAGTCCCATAGCTGGTGCAAGCATCTAACAGCGCATGGGTGCTATAACCAAGGGCACAATAAAACCAACTCTGCCGGAAGCTTAGTCCTCGCTTTTTTGCTAACAACGGATACAACACTAAAGCACAGAGAAAGCTGCCAAAAGGGATAAACAACAATGAATGGGTAAAGTGTCGGTGATATTCCAAAAACAGCAATGGGTCAGTTGATGAACGGATAAGTACATCCAAATCCGGTGCCATCCCTGAAACCACGCCTAACACGCCAGCAGCCACAATGTGCCGCTTGTTACTTGCAGACTGTGGCAAAGCAGCGCCAAGTAAACCTTGCGTTAACGGGTCCATTATTTACGCCCGCAACGAAAATGTAGCCAAGATAGAAGGCATATACGCTTCAAAATAGGCTCAAATTTAAAAACCAGAACGTTCTCCGACATAAATTATCCGTATTTAAGTGGATTGGAAGACACACCTTAATGACGCATTAAAGTGTTCGAAAACAAACACTTTGATTTTAGTGTAAGAAGGAATCGCCCTATTCGCTAGTGAGAAGCGAACCTAAAGCGAGGCTTGTGGTGTACGTCAAAAGTACAAAACTGCGGATTTTACAGATGCAAAAATAAAACAAGGCGAACCGGATGGCTCGCCTTGTTTACTGAAGGATTAACGACAAAAACCTTAGTCTTGAGGGTTTTCTTTCGCGTTGATTTCAGCGTAAGTGTGCAGAAGTTCCGTCAATGTTTTTACCCAATCAAAAACATCCGAAGGTGTATTTTCGAGTAGCTTTTCCACTAGTGCACAGTGTGTTTCTAACGTGATCGCCTCTTCCAAATGGAATGAAATCGCATAGAAATGCCAAAGAACCAGTCGCGTCATTCGCTCGCTATTTTGCTTCGCATTGTCTGAGTCATCAAACGCTTGTTGAATTTCACTCAGTGCGATTGCTGTCATGCGTAACATGGCATCAAGACGTGCAGACAACATACGGTCTTCGCTATCCACTTCTTCTTGATCGAAAGTAAATAGCTCATTCATCACGTCTTCAGGCACCATTTTACTGATCATGCGAGCACTAAACTCTTCCAGTTCATGACGAGGCATGGTTACAAGACAATCGAAGGTGTAATCACGAAGCATAAAATCACTCTAGGTTGGAAATCAATTTCAGCCACGCATTCTAAATACTGAAATCTCAATTGCCAGCGTTTATTTCTAATGGGCTACCGAAAAACTACAGAACACCGTTGATCGCGATACCAACACCAATGCGCTGCTGATTATGATCATAGTCAATCAAGCTCTTACCATACCCCGTCGAGTACTGTGCGTATCCCTGAAGTTTGCCCCAGATCGGAAATGACACCCCTAATTCGGCAAAGCCTTTATGCGTTTGGAAGTTCTGGCGGCCTAAGAAGGTAAACTCATAACCATTCCATTTGTACGCACTCGATAGCTCAAAGTGCCCCATGTAATCTTCGATATCCGGGTTATCATCACCTTTAGGATCATTCGGAGATGTTTTTTCATCCTCAGGTATACGCCACCACGGTTGAAGAGAAACCGCAAAATTGTCTTTCGCAAAGGTTAAGTTGGCGTAAACACGATTCCAACTGCGCGATAACTCTTGTCTCTGCCCATTCGACTCATGCTCAATACCAAAACCTAACCAAGTCGAACCATCAAGTGGCTTCCAGTCTGTCGGAGTATAATAAAAAAGCTCAGGACGATAATTGGTTTCACGAAATGGACGCGATGCTGCTCCTGTATACACCTGCCAAAATGACTTGAGCGTCATACCAAAGAACAAACCATCCCCATCAAACAACAAATCGTCGTAGTTCATTGGCACTTTAAAACTAATTTGGAACTCCGCTTCTTCCTTACGCAGCTCATCCCCGTACTTAGTGTCCGCATAAGCACGCTTATTTACGCGATCACTGTAAGTGAACGGCAAGATGTAGTTAACACGATGCGCTACCAAACTAAATGGTTCAAAGGCGTTTTCTCGTTCTGACTCCAAACGCTTGTCGACCAAGCTTTCCTGAAGCTCCTCAGGTTCTTCAATTTCTGGATCTGCGGGCACTGTACTTGTTACTGCATCAAGCTCACACTGCGCGCGAATGCTCTTTATGGTTTCCTCACCTTTGCTTTGCTTGATTTTGTCTAGCAAACATAAATCATAAGCACTGGCTGTTTCTCCCATCGCAACTGGCGCTGCCAATAAGCTCAGTATTGATATCCCTGCCACTTTTGAAGCCATCTGAAACCCTTAATATTCTTTATATCAAACCAGATAATTTTAATTTTTCTTGGTAAACCGCTTGCCATTCTGGCGTTAAGGTAATGTTAAATGTTCGCCGACTTTACGTCTTGGATAAATACGACAGACCTCAAACATATCGGCCCACTATGAGCAACGCGCCAAAAACGTCCAAGAGTTGAGCATCATAAATAAAAACAAAAAAGACTCGTTTGCATGATGCTCATATTCCCTATGCAAAATACTGGCTCGCCACTTTGATTGCAAACCCGGCTATGAATAAACCCAAGCCGTAAGCCAAATGCGCCAATGTGCTAAGAAAACGGGCTTTCCAAGGTGTTGGGGTTTTACTGGCAGCAAAACCAAATCCTAGACAAGGTTGAATGACAAAAAATGGGAACACCAACGTGACCACACCAGTGGCTAAGCCGGGCACTAGACTAGGCTCTACCAACCAATGATGCCCAAAAGCAGCAATGTGAGCCAAAGCGAAAACAACACCAATGGCATAGTGCAAAAACCAACCGAGTGCTTTTTCTCCCGACATCGCGTCTGTTGCCATAATTGGCGCATGCATAAGCTTTCCTTTGGGCATATATAAAACCCAGCGCGCAACCAATGCATAGTTTAGTGAGGGAATACCAAACACTCTCCTTTGTAGCCAAGCCCATAAATCCATTATCAAAGTCGCACCAATCCCTATTAGCGCCGCTTGTAATCCTATTAAAAACAGCATTTTTCGCTCCTCAAGTTTTTGATTTGTTAAGGTCTTAGTTGCATGCTACAACTTAAAGCCAACTTGAAGTCAATGAGGAATAATATGGATATTGCAGAAGTGGTTAAAAAATCAGGATTGCCGACCTCAACGCTCAGATACTACGAACAGTTGGGGTTAATTCGCTCGATAGGAAGGAATGGATTGAGACGTCAATATACACCAGAGGTACTAAATAAACTCAACATCATTAGTTTGGGACGTATCGCTGGAATATCACTTAACGAAATGGCAGAAATGTTGAATCACTCAGAAGGTTCAAAGCCATACATTGATCGTGACTTACTGGCGAAAAAGGCGCTTGAAATTGATGAGCAAATAACACGTTTGAAAGCGGTGCGAGACAGCCTAAACCATGTTGCCACCTGCCCTCATGAGTCACATATGGACTGTTCTTCATTTCAGAGGCTTATGAAGGTCGTAAAGCGTTATGCCCCCAAAAAACCGAGATAAAGCACTCTACTTATTCTTGATTTAAAAGGAAGTAACTCGCGGTTGTGAGTTACTCCCTTTCATATTACTTAGCTTGCGATTTTACGTACTTCTTCACTTTTTTCATCGCCATTTTTTGCTTTAACGGTGAAAGGTAATCAATGAACAAGTTACCAGATAGGTGATCAATTTCGTGCTGCATCACAATCGCCAAGAACTCATCGCTCTCGATTGTAATCGGGTTGCCATCACGGTCTAGTGCAGAAACAACAACTGATGTGTAACGCTCTACATCGGCATAGTATTCGGGAACAGATAGGCACCCTTCTTGACCAAGCGCTTTGTTTTCTCCGCTCACAACTTCTGGGTTGACTAAGATTAAAGGATCATTGCGTTCGTCAGAGATATCGATGACAACAACCGCCTCTTTTCTGCCCACTTGGGTTGAAGCTAAACCGATGCCATTTCCCGTTGCATAAAGTGTTTCTAGCATATCGTCGATCAACGTTTGTATTGTCGATACGTCAGTGACTTTTTCTGCTTTTACTTTAAGCCTTGGGTCTGGAATGGAGAGAATTTCGAGGACTGCCATACTTACCTTTCGTTATCTGTAAATCGTAATTTCCGGCGAATTATACACACGTTTCGGCAGACATAAACATGTTGAGTTTTCGTGGAAAGACCGTTTCGTCTAAAACATTCGATTTTGCTTGAGACCAAAGAGGCAAAAAGAAAGAGAAAACAATAACGCCAGCACGATATGGCTGGCGTCTTTTTTACGTATCTATCTTTAAGCGTTCGTTATTTGTGAGTTACGCACTCTTTTGCGCTTTTAGCAAAACCTTAATCGCCATTTTTTCACCACTCTTGAAAATAAAGTACCCGAGACAAACGGTTATTAACGTTAATACAACGATAATAATACTGAACCAGCCTAGTTCCGCTATCAATTCAAATATAGAGATGCCCAAAAACATTAAGATGAGAGAAAACACCACTAAGCTCGATAAATTCCAAAGCAGCACTGAATACCATCTCGTTGTCGAAGGCATTATATTCCCTGTTTTATAGCCAAAATAATATCCTACACTCATCGCTGGTATTAACGTCCCAAGAAAGCCGACACCGTTCATTTCTATGCCAGAAATGTACTCAATAATAAATAGCAGTATGGCCAAACAAACTGATGCCAGACACAAAAGCGACGTTACAAAGAGCACCGAGGGAGCGTTGTTTTCTGTTGAGTAATTATTTTTCGATTCCACTTTCATTTCCTTCCATTTATTTCAATAAAATCAGACTTTAGATCATGCTGCCGCTTGGACAACCTAGAGAAACAACGCCGCCATAACTCGTTGTGGGTGTAGCTACCATGACTAAATCAACAGGAAGAAACACAACGTCCGTTGCTAACGACAAAGGAATGTAAATCAATGAAAGTGGATATAACGCGATGGAAGTAATATCAGATCTTAAATAGCAAGGTTGTCGTGCGACTGATAACGCTGTGCCTGAAAACGGCTTTCCGTATCCGCCACCAGCATGCGCATCTATAGACGAACACCCCACCATTAAAGATGCTGACACCACAAGAAATACAACTTGTAGCTTTTTAAATATATTTATTTTCATTTAACCCAGATTCCAACTAACTATTATTTTTTAAAACTAAACCCTCTCTCAAATTGTATATTCAATGAATTTACTCATATGGGCCTAGTGCAACCATGTTAATACGTTCTATGTATTAGAAACAATTCATTTATTTCCAATAGCACCCGTGAGTTCATGCGACGTGACTAGAATCGCACTTAATTTTTTATGCAAGCACCAAGTTAAGCTCAACCTATTCGCTTTCCCGTTGGAGTCGCGTACCTTTCATCTGATGTAAAAAAGCCGCCAGAACCATTTGGCTCTGGCGGATTTTGTTTTTATCGAAAACTCGATTACTGCTGTAGCTTAGCTTTGGCTTCTACTACTTTGGAGAAGTCTAGGCCCAGCTCTTCCACTGCTTCTTTAATCAGTACAGGGTTTTGCATTACCTGCGCCATTAACGCTTGAAGCTGATCTTGTGGCAGACCTAGTTGGCTGATAGTTGCCATTGCAGCCAGAGGGTTTTGAGTTAACGCCTGAAATAGCTCGTTGATTTGCTCGTCGCTAATATTGTTTTCTTTCAACATCGCAAGAATCGGGTTCATCAAATTACCTTTAAATACTATGTAAAACAGACTCGCAGTTTACCATTGGGTTTTGTTAGTTTGCACGCAGACTTTAACCACCACACCACCATCGACCAAGTTATGGTCGAATATTGGTGAACGTTGCGGTAGTGACTACATCACTTTGCGATGAAAGCGCTTTTATGTCCGCGTTAAAGTAATATGGATTAAGTGGTATTTTACTCTCGGCTGGTCGCGCGTAGTAAAGCTTGGCTGGCTGTTTTGCCATTTGTTGCGCGTACAAATATCCGACCAACGCATGTTCAAACTGGTGGTAACCATTTCCCCAATGGAACGCTTTGGTTGATTTAGGATTCAGACCAACACCTCCGTATTGATGATCCACCCACACGTCCATAAAGGTGGGTAACGTGTATTGCAACGTTTCTTTCATCGAACCATCGACAAGAGAAACCGTCATCGCCGCTTGATCGAGTTCTGCCCATTCCCAAGACGAGCTATAGTGTTTGTGCGGTCTTGATTGCCAAGCAGGAATGCTCTCTTGCGTCCATTGACTCTGCCATTCTAGCGAGAAGAGCGCTTTGACTTGCTCAAAGTTTTGCTGGTATTGCGCCTGTTTAAGCGTGTGTTTCATTCCTTTGAAACCAAACTCTGTCCAATTGGAATTCTCCAACAACTGACCAGTGAGATACGTCATCCAATACGCTTTGATGGTGTGTCCAAAATCATTGTGCTTCGCATCTGGCATCATTACCGCTTTGTGGTGTATCGCGCCATAAAAGCGCAGCTCTTTGTCGGAGTGGTAGTTATCCAGCATCACTTGCGTCAGCCACTCCAGATCTTGTTTCCACTTGGCTTGCGCGGCCTCTGGTAAAAGTGGCGCCGTTAACAACAGGTAGCCATTAATTTGGTCAAGTTGAGCGACTAACTCTTGCTGCTTCTCACTTTCTCCATCACCATCTTTCAAAACCCACACCAGACCGCGATCATCGCTTCGTCGGTATTGTTTAAATATAAACGCTTGTTGGTCGATAAGTGCTTCTTCAACCTTTGGATCTTGCGTCAAGTAGTAGTACATCGCCAAGCCCACCAAGGCGTAAGCTTGGTCTTGAGAAGTTCGCTGTTGCCACTCCATCCCCGGTTTTCCACTACGCGTAAAGCTCACGAAGCCACCGTTTTTCTCATCTCGTAGATGATCAATCAGGTAATAAGTCCCTTTCTTTGCCAGCTCTAATGCTTGTTTGTCACTCGTAAGATGAAAAAGCACGCCATAAGCGTAAGTTTGGCGCGATTTCATGCGTGTGTATTCGCGATCGAAGTGCGGGCTAATCCACCCTTTGTTTAATTCTTCACACGGCTTTTGTGGGTCGAGAATGACACCGTTATCACAACGAAATGTCGGAAAATTCCCCGCAGGTTGCCCATGCGCGCTTTCCATCATCCAATATGGGGCTAGGCCATTCGTCACATGGTTTAACCAATCATCCCCCGAAGGCAGCTCCACATCAGCAAAGCTGTTCATGCTCGTCGTTGCGAGCAATAAGGTAAGATATTTAAAAGACATAACACTCAATTAAGTTATTGAATTTTATCCAGTATAAATAACTCCCTTTACACATATTGTCGTCGTGGTCACAATCGCCTTACGCATTTGTTTGCATTATTCGTCTGTCTGCCTTATTCGATGACTGAGTCGAGAATAAACGCCACTCTGTCTTCGACTGACATTTTGGGCACTTCGATCAATTGATAACCAAACTTGCGGTATGCATCGACCATGTGTTGATACGTGGCGACCGCTTCAGAAAAATCCTGCTTTCGCTCTTCATCGTTGCTGAATATCGATGCCCAAGGTGGAAAAATGAACACTTGAGGATGATAACGAAGCGTCTGGCAATGCCTTATGAGCTCATGCTAGATTGGCAGTTGTTCCAACTTACTGTAGCCATATACGTCCACAATACTGCGATCAAAAAACACGTCCCCTTGGCGGACATTGAAAGCTCGGTAGTTGCTCACTTCTGCCTTCATCATTTCGTCTCGAAAGGCTTGTTTGTCATTCCAAGGTAATGCTGAACCGTGATTCGTAACCTGCCTTTGTATTACGTGACGACCTGTTTCTGGCGAGCAGATAAAGCCTTGTGTTTTTAGTTGTTCGATTACCGAGGTTTTTCCTGCACCGGGACCACCAGTGAATACGATGAGTTTATTCAAAATTGTTTCCTTATTTTTTTGTTTGAGTGAAGTGATGCGGGTACAGCCAAGATAATTGGCATGATCTGGCGTTTGAAATTGGCATTTGGCACGCCAGCGTTAAGCGAGATCGGCAGTGGAATGTTTTGGGATAGAAATGAGCAGTGAAAAAATATTGATGAAATGAAAGCTTAAACGGCGTGTTCAGCGTTTATGAAAAACGGAGGAATTTTGAGCGAACCAAGCTTGCCCAAAAAATTGGGTTGGAAAATGGAGAGATTGGTTCAGCGGGTTAGCGCGTCAATTGGCTTTCTATATCAAGAAAATGGCACCTAAGCCTAAGAATGCAAAGAAACCGACGACATCAGTAACGGTCGTCAATACTACCGAGCCAGCCACGGCGGGGTCAATGTTAAACTTCTTCAACGTGAATGGTATCAGCGTACCCGATGCCGCAGCCGCCAGACTATTGAGAAAAATTGCGCAGCAGATAATAAGCGCCAATGGCCAAGAGTCAAACACCATGTAGACGACACCCGCGATGACTAATCCCATGATCAAGCCATTAATGGTGGCGATTTTTAATTCCTTATTCACCAATAGCTTCAAGTTACTTTGGTGCAAATGGTTGAGTGCGATACCCCGAATGGCCACCGCTAAGGTTTGGCTACCTGCGATGCCGCCCATACTCGCCACAACGGGCATTAAGATCGCAAGCGCAACGACTTGCTCGACCACATTATCAAAAATACCAATGATGGCAGAGGCAACAAAGGCAGTCAGCAAATTAATCACCAACCAAAGTGCTCTTAGCCTTGTCGCCACAGTTAATGGTGTGAACAAATCTTCTTCGCTTCGTACGTTTTCTGCCACTACAGCTTGTAGGCTGAGTTCACGCAAGGTAATCGCGATGGTCGCCATCGACAAAACGCCCATAATTTTGCCACCAGCCATGATAGGAAACCAATGCGCGCCACCATCAATCGAGACCTGTTTACTGACGCTTTGAATCGTTTGGATATCTTCCAGAATTGGCGTGACTACGGTCAAATCTGTGAGTTTGGTATGGTTCTCATGCTGCAACAGGGTTTGAGGTTCTATCGTCCCAATAACGCCTCCGACATCACGCACGATGATCAATCGCACCGGGCTTTGTCCACGTTTTAACAACTCGGTTTTGATGCCTCCTACGCTGTTTTTAGGATTCGCGACCAAAAAATGCGGCTCGGCATATCTCCCCACTTTGTTATCTTCATACGACAGCGCTTGTTGAATGTGCGCGACCGACTCTTCACTTTGGTCGATAAGGTACTCATCCACAAACTCGGTCGGTAGAAAGTCTGCAAAGATGATCAGTTCCGAATCCGTGATGTACGCTAAGCGTTCATGTTGCAGCTCTTTGTTGAGTGATTGATGAATGTGCTTGGCGGTGTCGTATCGCAGCAAATTTAATACCGTCCAGTACTTCTCTGGCTGCACCGCTTCTATCACGCGTTTACGATAAGCAATGTTGACCGACTCCAAAATGTTCGCGATTTGCGCTTCCTGATAGTCTTTCAAAAAACTGAGGTCTTCGGTCGACTCTATCGCTTTAATGATCTCGGCAAGCAAATGAGGCACTTTGCGATTAATTTGTAATTGGCTGGAATCTATCATCATTGTCACCGATTTCCTTGGGCATCACGTTAATGTCAACACGATGTCTATTATCTAAAGGCATGAGATCCTGATGTTAAAATTCTAGGCAATGGCGCGCACAATTGCGGAATTTATATTTTGCTCGCAGAAACAGAACGTCTTTGCATAAGGGGATGGTATAAACTTTTAGTGTGCATTAGGCGCATTTGCCTCGTTTGATAATGGAGTAATCAATGGCACCAGTATTTTTTCTGACTCAGCAAGCCGCCTTACCAAGTCGTAAGGTGCTTCGTAAAGTGATTCAGTTTGCGACAGCGCTGGCTCAACCCATCGTGGTATTGGTGGAAGATCACCGCCGGAGTGAAGATCACGCATTCGCGCATTTCCTTAGTTTCAACTCTGACCATATAGAAAAGAGACAAGCTGAGTTTGAAGCTTGGACATCAAAATTCAAAGACTTCGTTATCGAACTTTGTGAAGAAGAGGAAGTTGAAACGCCAACACTCTCTTATGAGCATTTCAAAGGGAGTCATTGGATTGCTCAAGTCGCGAAACGGCTTGTCGACCACACAGATTTACTACTCGTGGGGCATTTTAACAAGCACGACATTCAAACCTTACTCACCGAGCTAGCAAATAACGATTGTGATTTATTACTATTAAGTGAGCGTTCATGGCCTTCTCACGCCAACATGCTTTGCGCGATAGATCCGCTTCATCGCGGAGATGCAAAGTCAGTCGTAGATAAAGCCATCGTATCGCGAGGCTCAAAGCTAGAAAAAACCTTGAGCGGAAAAATGACGTTAGTTTACTGCCGCTACGTTGCGCCTTATCTATCTCGCTATCGTGCAGAGATTTTGAGCAACCAAAAAGCAGGCATTACGGACTTTATTACTGCGCAAAAGTTAACACGAGTACCACTACTGCTGCCAGAAGGAAACCCTGAAACGGCGTTACCAAAAGCAGTTAAGCAATCACAAGCGGCAATTCTGATTATGGGCGCGTGTAAGCGAAGCATGTCATCCCAATTTTGGTCTGGCAGCACTGTAGACACGTTACTTGATCAACCGCCTTGTGACCTACTGTTGGTCAATAGCACGAAGGATTGATCAGACTTCCCCATTCCGCCGCATCTTAAATAATATCACGCGCAGTTATTGGCTCTTCATGGTCTCTAACTGCGCGGCTTCATGTTCTGCGTTCAAGGCTTGTTTCTGCTGCTGTTTTATCTCATCCCAACTGCGTCCCGACTCAATCGCAGATACACGCTGATCGTATTTGTTGCAGGCTCTTTCGAGTACTTTCTCAGGATCTATACCCTTTTCTCTTTCCAACGCTTTTAATACGTTAAGATAGTTCCACAACACATCGCCTAACTCGTCTTCCAAATGACAAAGGCGATCCTCACGAATCTCTTCGCGGACTTCATCAACTTCTTTGCCAATGGCCTCCAGATAAGTCTCTACGCCTTTAAACCAAGTGTTGGTTTGGTCATATTGAGATTTTCTCGTCGCAATTGCATACAGTTCATCAAATTTCTTCATTGCCTCTCCGTAGAACACGTTTTTATTTATGCCTTTTTAGGACGAATAAACTTCCCTTTTGCCGTCACTCTAGCTTCATTATTGACCAGTAATTGAGCCACCAGTTGATATATACCGCGGCGTTCACCTTCACAGTGTGCAGTAATCGTGACGTGCTCATCTAGCTCAATAGGTGCATGGTAGCGCACATCCAACTGCGCCGTAAGGGCTTGAATGTCTCTAAATAACAAACAGTGCGTCATTGCACCATCGAGCAGCGAGCTCGCAATGCCACCATGCAACAGGTCTGTGTAACCTTGATGACGAGGTAAAACATGAAACTCTCCGACAACAGAACCATCGGCTAGGCACTGGTAGTTCAAAGCCAAAGAGTTCGGATTCGCATCGATGGAAGAACAAACCGCACATTGATAATGAGATTCGTGAGTGTAATGAAAGTGGCTGTTTGTGGACATGATAAGTACTCGGCTTGTAAAAAGGAGTAATTAGCATATGCCAATTATTAAAAAGAAATGGCGAGTAATCTTTGTTTGCACGTTGTAGGGCCAACAACCTCATTGTCCATAACGTTAAATAATCATTTTTATAATTAACGATAATTTCCAGTTTATTTAGAGTAGCGATAAGGTTTGCACCGTGATTACGCAACGTTATGAAAGGCGACTTATGAAGTTTCTCCACACGATGATCCGTGTTGTTGACCTAGACAAATCTATCGAATTTTATACAAACGTTCTGGGAGTGAGCGTTTTGGAGCGTTTTGAAAACCAAGAATACCGTTACTCACTGGTGTTTGTTGGTAACCCTGATCAACCAGATGGCGCGACCATCGAGCTAACTTATAACTGGGATACCGACAGTTACGACTTAGGTAACGCATTCGGACACATGGCGTTTGGGTGTGAAGACATTTACGCAGCTTGCGAAAAAATCAAAGCGCTTGGTGGCAACGTCACTCGCGAACCCGGTCCAATGAAAGGTGGAGAAACGCACATCGCATTCATCAAAGATCCCGACGGCTACCCAATCGAACTGATTCAAACTGAACAATAACGAGGTTTCCTATGACAGACGCATTATTTCAACCGATTCAACTTGGCTCTCTCTCATTAAAAAACCGCATCGTTATGCCTCCGATGACGCGCTCTCGAGCCTCTCAACCGGGTAATGTTGCCAACGACATGATGGCGACCTACTACGCTCAACGAGCCGAAGCGGGATTAATCGTTGCTGAAGGCACGCAAATTTCACCAATGGGTCAAGGCTATGCGTGGACACCGGGTATTTATAGCTCAGAGCAAATTGCTGGCTGGAAAAAAGTAACTGATGCAGTGCATGAGAAAGGCGGCGTTATCTTCGCGCAATTATGGCACGTAGGTCGTGTGACTCATCCTGACAACATCGGCGGCGAGCAACCTATTTCTTCTTCTGCGCTTAAAGCAGAAAACGTGAAAGTATTTATCGACAATGGCACAGACGAACCTGGCTTTGTCGACGTGGTTGAGCCACGTGAAATGACCAAACAAGACATCAAGAATGTTATTGAAGAATACCGACAAGCCACATTAAACGCGATAGAAGCTGGGTTTGATGGTGTCGAACTTCACGCAGCAAATGGCTACTTGGTTAACCAGTTTATCGATTCTGAAGCGAACAACCGCACCGATGAATACGGCGGCTCAATTGAAAACCGTCTGCGTTTTCTTGGTGAAGTGGTCGAAGCAATGACGCAAGCCAGTGGCGCAGAGCGTGTTGGTGTTCGCCTTGCACCATTCACTTCGTTAAACGGCACCGTTGATAGCACACCTGTCGACACCTACACCGCTGCTGCTGCGCTGCTTGATAAACTCAATGTGGTTTATATTCACATTGCAGAAGTGGATTGGGACGACGCGCCAGACACTCCGCATGACTTTAAAGCCGCAGTTCGTGAGGCGTATAAAGGCACACTGATCTATGCCGGTCGTTACAACGCAGAAAAGGCGCAACACGCGATTGAAAGTGGCTTAGCCGACATGATCGGTTTTGGTCGTCCGTTTGTTGCAAACCCAGACTTACCAAGCCGCATCAAGCATGGCTATCCGCTGGCAGAACATGACCCTGCCACATTGTTCGGCGGCGATGAAAAAGGCTTAGTGGACTACCCTGCGTATCACTCGGGTTAATTCATCTGCGTAAAGCTGATTCGCAACTCGCGACAAGCCAGTAGCGAAACCAAAAGAACCTTGCTCTTCCCCCTGTGACGCCAAGATGCAGGGTTCTTTTTTAGGCAAGCCACCAAGGGTTAACGTCTTTGACAAGATGTACAACCTCGGCACGCAGAGCGCGTCGTTTTACTTAGTAAACTGCGTTGTACTTTACAGTAGGCATTTTTCAGTGCGCGGCGGCCTGAAAACCAATCATCCGGTTTAGTGAGGATTAAGTAGCCATTAAATCTCTTAACCAACTCGGTTCGGCTGTTTTCGATAAATCGGCTATCAAACTCGATTTCGAAGTAATCCAACGCTTCTTCGATACAAGTAAAGCTGGCAATTTTTTCCTGAATAGTATTCTCTGTCATCGTTTCTTTAGCGTTATCATTTTCAATGAAGTTTATGTGTCTCGCGCTTTACGTTCTTTGATTTAGCGCTTCTTAACATCACTCTTTCTGGGATTTCCATATTGAAATTCAATTTGGGAATTCGCTATTTCCCCCAGCCTTTTAATTTTGACAATCACCTTAAGAAACTGATTTAAAACAATATTATTTCTGGTTCATATTTTGCTCTACTTCGTTAAACGGAATGTTGGAGGGACACGATATGACTTATAGAGCGGAAGTAGACGGATTAAGGGCGATTGCTGTCACGTTGGTGATTTTGTTTCATTCAGGAGTTGAGCAATTCGCTGGTGGCTTTATTGGCGTTGACGTGTTTTTTGTTATCAGCGGCTATTTGATCACCACCATCGTGATTAACGATTTGGAAAACCAGAAGTTTAGCCTCGGTGATTTTTATGAGCGACGCATTCGCCGCATACTTCCCCTGCTACTGGTGGTGATTGCCGTTAGCTATTTGATGTCTTGGTGGCTATTTTTGCCACAAGCACACAAAGACGTTGGTCAGTTCGCAGTGTCTTCTATTCTTTCTTCATCCAACATTCTTCTGTATTTAAAAGGCCACAATTACTTCGGTTTAGAAGATCAAGCCAATCCGCTATTTCACACCTGGAGCTTGGGCGTTGAAGAACAATACTACATTGTCATTCCTTTGCTACTCATGCTACTCGCTCGTGGCAAAAACGCGTTTTACCTGACTTTTTTCATCGCGGTATTTGCGCTGAGTTTGATGACTATTGTCTATGCGAGCAACGATCCTGATTTCGCCTTCTACATGATCTTCTCTCGTGCTTGGGAACTGGCAACCGGTTCATTACTCGCATTAGTAATGAGAAAAGCTCAAGTTCGTTCCAACGATACGCTGGCAACCATTGGCATCGTTTTGATATTGGCCTCTGCACTTTTGTTTGAAAAATCGCAAGATGGCGCGGGTATCACTTTGCTGGTGCCGGTCATCGGTAGCGCGTTAGTGATTTTGTTTGCCTCTAAAGACAATGTCTGCGGTAAATTGCTGAGCCTCAAATGGGTCGTGTTCGTCGGCTTAATCAGCTACAGCTTGTACTTGTGGCATATTCCGCTATTTGTGTTTTACCGCTACATGCTGGACGCAACTCAAGACGTCAATATCCCGATTTACATTGCCGCTCTTTTTGTACTGTCTTACTTCACTTGGCGCTTTGTGGAAAAGCCGTTCCGCAGCCGAAAAGCCATGAGCATGCGCACTGTGTCTGCGGTTATTGTGTTGTTGACGCTGCCCTTGCTGATGTTCGGCGTTATTGGCCATCAAAATGGTGGTTTTCCAGAAAGAAGCGCGTTTTTCGAGGCCATGCGCGTTAACAACGGTTACGGTTTAGATTGCAACGGCAACACCGACGTTAACGATGTGTGCTCGTCTGCGCCGCAGCCCACCATCGCTGTGTTAGGTAATAGCCACAGCATGGTTTACGTAAAGCGTCTGTCCGAAGTAACACCAACTGGCGTGGTGCAACTTACTCAAGATTCCTGTGCGGTCGGTTATGTCGACATCATCAAAGATGCTGGCTCAATTTCTTGCCGACAGTTCTTCAAACAGGCAGTCGATACCATTTTGCGTACCCCTTCTATTCGTCGCGTCGTTATCTCTTCCAACTTCAATAAAGAGCTTTCACAAGCCGATTATGAGGCATCATTAACTGGATTGTTGAATGAACTGGAAGGGAAAGAAGTAGTCGTTTTCGGCCCAACGCCTTCTGCACCTTTTGCGGTAGGAGAATGCCTTTGGAAAGCGCGTTTGTTTGGCGAGACGGAAGAGTCGGCATGCGATTTTTCTCCCAAGCGACATCACCCTCAAAACGTGGCGAAGTTAGTGAACTACTTTGAGCAATTTGAGCACGTTGAGTTTGTCGACTTGACCGATGCCATTTGCAGAAATGGCGTATGTCGAATGAAAGTTGGTGCGAACAACGCGATGTATACGGATGACAGCCATTTATCTTACAAAGGTGCTGAGTTGGTGCTTGGGCACTACCACAATAGTGCAAATGAAGCGCAACAGTTCACTTACGACCGACAATAACCAAGAGAATAAACTTTTATGCTTCAGCGCTTATCTCAGGTAAGCGCTGAATATTTTAAAGCGGGAGAAAGCCGCGTGTTTATTTGAAAATACGTGGATCAAACGCGAAGTCGAGCTTTTCGGCTTTCTTAATGATGTCTTTCATTTTGGAATGATTTGGATTCACCACGTAGTTTTTATCACGAGGTGAAATCGTTGAAGGCACTTGCAGCGCGGCAAACTCAGGGTGAGGATCATTGAGAAACTGATCACCAATGTATTGCGTAGACTCGCTCGCCGGTATTGCTCGCCACGTCACTGGGAGATCTTCTTCATCTAAGGTGGCGATGAGGTATTCAGGCATTTCAATACGATATAAATCGTACAACTTGGTGATGGCAGGATCGTTGTTTACGTGAACAAACACTTCCAACGAGCAAAGGGATTCCGATTCAGAGAAGTAGAGGGCTTCGGTTCCTTTTGAATTCCATCGCCCTCCAAATAACTTTGCGCCAACGGGGCTAAATGGCGTGTCAGCAAATTTCTTTTGTGTGAGACGATAGAGCTTCATATTACGAGAATACCCCGTGCTCTAAACGGCCGATCAAATCTTTCACGATTTCAAAATCAACCGTAGTCGACACCATATCAAGTGGACGTTTTCCACCTAAGCCGTACACATTTTCTCTCATCCATTTTAACGCGCGTTCTTCGTCGTCAAACAACTCTGTTGCGAGTTTCAATAACATCGCTAATCGATAGATTGCATCACTCTCTTGAGTATTAAAACGCTCATCATTTTTAAGACGACGCTTAATTGTACTAACAGGAATCAGTGTCACATGTTGGAATTCACTTTGAGAAAGCTTTACTCGATCAACAATGTTCCGGTATACCTTGGGCTCAAAGCCTTTGTGAACCGCATCAATACGACCCGTTTCAGCATCTTCAATACCTAACATAAGCCAGAAATTGGCTTTATGAGATTGTTTCGGCTTAAAGCTTTTTAATGCTGCAGTTGCCATATCAAGCTCCTATGGTTCATATGGTCTAGTTATTATGGTTCAAATGAGCTCAACTTTCAATCAAAGTAAAAAGACAGGTAAAGAAAAAGGCGAGCTTTGCGCCCGCCTCTCTTACTTATTCATCAACTTTGTTTACGCATCTACCGATTTGCATCGTTTCACTTACTACAAGTCAAAACGGTCGGCGTTCATGACTTTCGTCCATGCAGCGATGAAGTCGTGGATGAATTTTTCCTGATTATCATCTTGCGCATACACTTCCGCGTACGAACGTAGAATCGAGTTTGAGCCAAAGACAAGATCCACACGGGTTGCCGTCCACTTCACAGCGTCGGTTTTACGATCACGGATTTCATATTGATTAGCACTCACTGGTTTCCACGTATATGCCATGTCAGTAAGGTTCACGAAGAAATCATTCGACAAAGTGCCTACTCGGTCAGTAAATACGCCCTCTTTTCCACCGCCGTAGTTACTGCCTAAAACGCGCATACCACCGATGAGTACCGTCATTTCTGGTGCTGTCAAACCCATAAGCTGCGATCGGTCGAGCAACAACTCTTCCGGCTTAACCGCGTAGTCTTTCTTCAACCAATTTCGGAAACCGTCAGCAACAGGCTCAAGAACTTCGAATGATTCAACATCCGTCATCTCTTGGGTGGCATCACCTCGGCCTGGCGCGAATGGTACGGAAACATCATGACCTGCGGCACGCGCAGCCAGTTCAATACCTACGTTACCAGCAAGCACGATAGCGTCCGCAACACTACAGCCCTCTTCTGCTGCTGTTTTTTCTAGCACAGCAAGAACACGACTTAGACGCTCTGGCTCGTTTCCTTGCCAATCTTTTTGCGGAGCCAAACGAATTCTCGCACCATTTGCGCCACCTCGGCGGTCAGAGCCACGGTAAGTACGCGCACTATCCCACGCCGTACTTACTAGCTCACTAATGGATAGGCCACTTGCTTCGATTTTTGTTTTCACTAAATCGACATCGTAGTCTGTCTTACCTACAGGCGTTGGGTCTTGCCAAATAAGATCTTCGCTTGGCACATCAGGTCCGAAATAACATGATTTTGGTCCTAGATCGCGGTGTGTCAACTTAAACCAGGCACGAGCAAAAACGTCATCAAAGTACGCTGGGTCATTTTGGAACTTTTCTGCAATCTTGCGATATTCAGGGTCCATTTTGAGCGCCATATCGGCGTCAGTCATGATTGGATTGTAGCGCTTAGAGCCGTCTTCAACATCGACAGGCTTGTCTTCTTCTTCAATGTCGATTGGCTCCCACTGCCATGCACCTGCTGGGCTCTTCTTCAGTTCCCAATCGTACTTAAATAGTAGGTGGAAGTATCCGTAGTCCCATTGTGTAGGGTGTGTCGTCCAAGCACCTTCAATGCCACTCGTTACCGTGTCACGGCCAATGCCACGTGTTTTGTGGTTAATCCAGCCAAGACCTTGTTCATGAACGTCTGCGGCTTCGGGCTCTGGACCTAGGTTTGCGGCATCACCATTACCATGACACTTACCGACCGTGTGACCACCCGCTGTGAGCGCGACAGTTTCTTCATCGTTCATTGCCATTCGCGCAAAGGTCATACGCATGTCATGTGCTGTTTTGAGGGGATCTGGGTTACCGTCCACCCCTTCTGGGTTGACGTAGATAAGCCCCATCATTACTGCGGCAAGTGGATTTTCTAAATCTCGCTCACCAGAGTAGCGGCTGTTATCAGCGTCACTTGTGGCTAACCATTCTTGCTCGGACCCCCAGTAAGTGTCTTTTTCTGGGTGCCAAATGTCTTCTCGCCCAAAGCCAAAACCAAAGGTCTTAAAGCCCATGGATTCATACGCCATGTTACCGGCAAGGACAATCAGATCGGCCCAACTTAATTTGTTGCCATATTTTTTCTTGATGGGCCATAAAAGGCGGCGAGCCTTATCGAGGTTTGCGTTATCTGGCCAAGAGTTGAGGGGAGCAAAACGCTGGTTGCCTGTCGCAGCGCCGCCACGTCCATCCGCGATACGATAACTACCCGCTGCGTGCCATGCCATTCGGATCATTAAACCGCCGTAATGTCCCCAGTCGGCAGGCCACCAGTCTTGGCTATCAGTCATTAAGTCTTTTAAGTCTTTTTTAAGTGCTTCGACATCTAGCTTTTTCAGTTCTTCTTTGTAATTAAAGTCCTGGCCAAATGGGTTGGTTTTGGAGTCGTGTTGATGCAGGATGTCTAAGTTTAAGGCATTCGGCCACCAATCCATCACCGACTTATCTGTAGATGTTTGCCCACCATGCATAACTGGACATTTACCTACCGAACCGCCGTTTGTGTTGCTCATATAATGCTCCTTCGTATCGTGGTTGTGGTAACCACTCTTTGTTATTCAATAAATCGAATATCCACCTCAAACAGCGTAGTTCATACACTGAATTTTTAGTTAACGCCAAGTCAAAATTTCCATATCTCGGCTAATAAATAATTGTTATCAAACATGTACCTATATGCAGAAAATATGGATAGAGATCAGTTTAAGTCCATACCTGAATACTTGATTCCAGACAGCCTCGCCATGTTGTGATCCCAAGTCGCTAAATCATGGCGACTAAATTCATTTAGAGCGTGGTGACCACATGCCCTTGCCATAACTTGCATGAGCTCGACCGAGGATTCGAAGAAATTTTTCAGTTGCTGAGATGATTTTTCGATATCGAGACGCTGCCTCAAATCGGCATTTTGCGTTGCGATCCCCGCAGGGCAATTATTGGTGTTACAAATCCGGGCCGCGACGCAACCGATCGATTGCATCGCACTGTTTGCTATCGCCACTCCGTCTGCCCCAAGTGCCAACGCTTTGACAAAATCCGTAGGAACTCGCAACCCACCAGTGATGATCAATGTGACGCGGTCACTTGCGCCTTTTTCATCTAAGTACTTACGCGCACGAGCTAACGCAGGAATGGTTGGCACGCTAATATGATCACGGAACATAGTTGGCGCCGCGCCCGTGCCACCACCGCGACCATCTAAGATGATGTAATCGGCACCCGCATCGAGCGCAAATTGTATGTCCTGCTCAATATGGTTGGCACTGAGTTTAAAGCCAATTGGAATGCCGCCAGTGATGCCACGGACTCTGTCAGCAAACTTTCTGAAATCGTGAGTAGTATGAAGATCTTTAAATGTTGGCGGTGAGATCGCTGGTTGTCCTTCGGGGAGACCTCTCACCTGAGAGATCTTACCCACATTTTTATTTGCAGGAAGATGACCACCCGTGCCTGTTTTGGCGCCCTGCCCACCTTTAAAATGAAAAGCCTGAACATTAAGAAGCTTAGATTCATCGTAGCCAAACTGAGCACTGGCAAGCTCATAGAAATACCGCGAATTTGCAGCTTGTTCTTCAGGTAACATCCCCCCTTCACCGGAGCAAATACCAGTCCCTGCCAACTCAGCACCTTTTGCTAGCGCAATTTTCGCCTCTTCCGAAAGTGCGCCAAAACTCATGTCCGATACCAATAAAGGGATAGCTAGTTTGAGCGGCTTACGTGCGTTTGGCCCCACAATCAACTCAGTTGATACGGGAACGTCTTCTAACAACGGTTGTGTCGCCATTTGCGCCACCATGATTTGTATAGCATCCCAATGTGGTAGCAAATGTCTAGGAACCCCCATTGCAGCCATCGGACCATGATGACCGAGTTTAGAGAGTCCTTCTCTCGCTAACTGGTGGATAAACTCTAGGGTTGGTTCTTCTTGAGTAGCGGACGCAGTCGGTTTGTCACTTTTCTCTCGTTTTTTCTCAGGGCCTTCTTTGCCGACTTGCTCAGCAGAAAAACGCTTATGTGTTCCATCACAAAATGGGGCATTAGAGGTGTGCTTGCACTGGCAGAGATACGCTTCTTCATCTTTTTCCGCAGTAAAGCTCATTGGCTTTAAGCCTGTTCCCGAATGCGACCCATCGCAATAAGGTTGATTTTTAGAACGTCCACATCGGCAAAAGTAATATTCTTGCCCTTCGGTTAGATTCACTTTAATCGGCTTATTATCGGCGATGATTGGCTTGCTCATGTTGCCCCCTGTTTATTATTGTTAACCACGCTTTCTCGCTGGCTTGCAATAAGCGTAGAACAGGAGCGGAAAGAGCGTCAGCGAAACCAGAGTAAAATACGCGATTGTCGCTTGCCTCACCTATACTCTTTATGGGTCTCATACACGTGGAGGCTATATGACGATTGCAACCCGATTAGATGAATATTTGACTGAGCATAACATTCACTTTCAAACCGTGAATCACAGCCACAGTCATAGCTCGCTACAAAGTGGTGTTGCCGCAGGTGTGCCTTTAATGAATATCGCAAAAGGCGTCATTCTTGAGGATCATGAAGGGCATCATATGATGGCGGTCTTACCTGCCAACAACAAAATCAGTTTGTCGAGATTAAACGATGAATTTAACGCTACTTTCCACTTGGTGAAAGAGCGTATGGTTTACCGACTCTTCACTGATTGTGAGCACGGCGCGATTCCACCGATTGGTAGTCCTTACCACATGTCGACCGTTTGTGATGAAAGATTAGCAAACTTGGAACATGTCTATCTTGAAGCCGGCGATCATGAAACTCTGATTAAGCTAGATAGAAAGGCATTTAAAGAGCTAATGAACGACTGCAAATACTTAAGATTCAGCAGTGAAGTTCTGCATTAAACTTCCCAAAATCTGTCGACATTTCGTGAAAAGGCTCTTTCAAAAAGAGCCTTTCTTTGTGCTTTATCTCAAATACTTAGCTTTCTGAGACTAACTTATTGCGATAAACCCGAGTCGGTCGCCCTACTTTCCCGTGTTCTAAAAAGGCCACCAACTCACCTTGTTCAATGGCTTTATCCAAATAACGACGAGCCGTGCTCTTACTGATGGTTAAGCTTTTCGACACACTCAATGCGGTGTGCTCAACATGCACGTGCGTAAACAGGTCCACTACCTGACGGAACATAAAAGGATCTAAGCCAGCCAAATCCGTTGGCGTGCCTTTTCCAAGATGGAACAAATCATCAAGCTGCGACTGTCGAAAACTCTCTTGGCTACGCATATGGTTTTTGACCTTTGCGAAACGGAGCAAGCTTTCGGTTAGTCTTGAGTAATCAACGGGCTTTACGAGGTAATCAAATGCGCCGAAACGATGAGCTTTTTGAACCGTAGATGCGTCATTGGCCGCCGTGACCAAAATGCATTCTGGTCTCTGGTCGCTCTCTAACCATTGATAAACCAGCTCGACACCTTGCCCGTCTGGCAAGTAGTTGTCGACGATGACCAAATCCGGCTTAGTATGCGTCACTAGCTGCTGGGCAATGTGAATACTGCCGGCAATACCGACGACTTGATATTGTTCCACTTGCTCGATGAAATGGTGATGAAGCTCTGCAATGTTGGGATCATCTTCCACTATGACTACTTTTATCATCCTAACTCCTTGGGAAAATAGATCGTAAACGCGGTTTCTTGCTCGTCACTGTCCAACTCCATATGCCCATTGCCTTGCTCAACGATGGAACGTACAAGGTACATGCCTACTCCATGATCGGCTTTGTTTTGCTTAGTGGTAAAGCCCAATTCGCACAACGCATCAAATTCACTCTCGATCAGCGGGCCATTGTTCGAAACCTGAATGGTGTACTCACAGGCCGATTCTGAAATACCGATGTGTACATGACCGTTCTCTTGTCCTTTCACCGCTTCCAAAGCGTTTTGAGCTAAATTGCCAATCAACCCACACAATTGTTCTTCTGACAAACGGCGAGACAGTGCGCTCAAATCACTTTGGCAGTCAATGCTCAGTGCCACACCCAGTTCGTTGGCTTTGCTCGCCTTTGCCAAAATCAAGGCTGACAAGGCCGGTCTGCTATTCAGCGCATGTAGCGAATCCAGTTGCGATTGACTGGCTTTCGCTTGCGACAAACAAACTGAAAGCGCTTTATCGTAAGCCCCCATTTGTAAGAGGCCCGAGATAGTCGAAAGTTTATTTTGATACTCGTGACGCGCAACGCGCATGTTCTCCATGTACTGCGTCACCTGACTGATTTTCTCCGAGAGTACGTGCATCTCATTTTGGTCACGCAAGCTAAACACTGCGCCATAAGGTTCACCTGTCGACGTACGAAGCGTAACTCGGTTCATCACCAAGTTTTTGCCATTCACGCGAATCAATCCATTAATGTAATCGTCACCTTTCAGCGAAAAACTTTCTGGGTTATCTATCCCATCGGTAAATACGTTGCCAAGCTCTTGATGATAGTTGAGCATAGCGCGAGCGGAATCATTAATAAGATACAAACTTCCCTCGGAGTTTATCGCGACCAATCCTTCATACGTCGCTTGCAACACGCCTTGATGCGTTTTTAATGCCTGTTTAAGCTGCCAAGGTTCTAACTCTTGCATTTGAGTTCGAACATAGCGAGAAAACTTCCAAGACAACCAAATACAAATAGCGACGGCAATGATTCCGAACGATATCAAAGGCAACAACCGTTCGCTTGTCCAGAGATCCAAAGTATCAATCAAATAGCCAACTTTGATCATACCAATCACATCGCCTTCATTGGAAAAAATGGGAGATATGTAACGAACCGATGGCCCTAAAGATCCCACGCCATAAGAAAGGTAGGACTCGCCGTTTTCCAGCGCTCTTTCAATGTCACCTCCCAATACAGGCAGACCAACGCGTTCAGCGACTGGATGTGCCAGCCGAATTCCTGCGCGATCACTCACGGTGATAAAGTCCGCATCACTCACCGCCTGAACCGCATTGATGATTTCTGACGTTTTGCTTGCGCTACCAGACCCAACAGCGGCAATAAGGCTGGACAATTGCGAGAGCTGCTGCGACTGAACTTGAGCACGCAGGCTGATTTGATGAGTGAGGATGTCGTCCAACTGATGAGCACTGTAACTCCACCAACTCAACATGCCCAATAGCATTACACCACTGAGCAATACAGCCAGTTGTTTAGTAAAAGAAAAGGAAGCAAACGGCACGACAGGATTCCAAGAAATGACTTGCCCTAAGCTTACCGCAATTCCTTATTCGACTTAGGGGCTCTCACCATGAATTTTGACGCGGATCTCAGTGGTAACTTTTATGACTTTTATTAATTTAATGCGTTTATTCTCAATTATTTTTCAAACAGATTTTGTCGTGACATGCAAATTGATAAAGAGCTCAAGTACGTCGTTGATGAAATTGATTTCTCTCAGTTTTTTGCCATTTCAAAACCCTATGATGAAGAAAAATAACTTGGAGATGGATGTATGAATAGTTCCCAAATGAAAATGCTCCTACTGGTCGCGATAGGCTGCATCTTATGGTTTATCCCAACCCCGGAAGGACTCACCGATCAAGCTTGGCAAATGATGGCGATTTTCGTCACCACCGTACTAAGCTTAATTCTCGCCCCACTTCCTCTTGGCGCGATGGCCTTGATGGGTTTGACGCTCGCGACACTGCTTGGCGTACTGCCAATCAAAACCGCACTTACTGGCTTCGCGCACCCAACGATTTGGATGATTGCAGCTGCGTTCTTTATCTCTCGCGGTTTTATTACCACCGGCTTTGGTCGACGCGTCGGATACTGGTTTATCTCTAAACTTGGTCACAACTCATTAGGCCTTGCTTACGGCTTAGTGTTGACTGATTTGCTGTTTGCACCTGCAACCCCAAGTACCACAGCGCGTTGTGGCGGTATTATTTCTCCGCTATTTCGCTCGGTTGCGAGTGCTTATGATTCCGACCCAGAAAAAGGCACTGAGAACCGAATCGGCGCATTTTTGGTGCAATGTATCTTCCAATGTAACGCGATTACATGTGCGATGTTCCTGACCTCAATGGCAGGTAACCCACTCGCCGCTAACTTCGCAAAAGAACAAGGCGTTGAAATCACATGGGCTGGCTGGGCAACCGCGGCGATCGTCCCTGGTTTGTTGTGTTTGTTCCTCATCCCACTCGTGATGTACATGGTGTTTCCACCAGAGCTCAAGAAGACGCCAGAAATGCGTGAAATTGCGCGTCAAAAGCTGGCTGAAATGGGTAAAATGACGCGTGACGAGCTGATGGTTTGTATCACTTTTATCGGTATGGTTTCACTTTGGGTATTGGGCCCAACATTAGGCATTCATGCAACGGTTACGGCTTTACTTGGGTTAGTTTTCTTGCTTCTCACTCACACCATCACATGGGACGCCGTTCTTGGCGAAAAAGAAGCTTGGCACACCATAACTTGGTTCGCTGTATTGGTAATGATGGCTGCACAACTTAACAAACTCGGATTCATCAGCTGGTTCAGCGAGTCTATGGCCGAGTCACTCTCCGGCTTTGGCTGGGTGACAACCATCGTCGTGCTTCTTTTGGTTTACTACTACAGCCACTATTTGATGGCGAGTGCAATGGCACACATCAGTGCGATGTACTCCGCGTTCTTGGCTATTGCGATCTCTGCTGGCGCGCCTCCAATGCTTGCTGCGATTGTTCTTGGTATTTTCAGCAACTTGTATATGTCGACCACGCATTACTCGTCTGGCCCAGCGCCAATCTTGTTTGGTGCAGGTTTCCACACTCTGCAAAACTGGTGGAAAATCGGGTTTATCTTCTCACTCATCGTCATTCCAATCTTTGTTTTTGTTGGCGGTGCGTGGTGGAAACTTCTCGGTCTTTGGTAATCCGCAATTTAGAACGCATAGAAACCAAAAAACCGCCCGTTTGGGCGGTTTTTTATCAATCAAATCATAATTATTATCGAACAAAGATCTTTTGGATCGCTTTTATCGCCATAGCCCTACGGCGCATTAATACGCTCGTTCTTGGCAACCATTTCGGTGTGTGAAGAATGGTTTTCGCATGGCTAAAAGTTCTGAATCCTTCCACTCCGTGATAATGACCAATGCCTGATTCACCAACGCCACCGAAAGGCGCATCTTCAGCGCCAACGTGTAATACCGTGTCGTTAATGCCGACGCCGCCACTGTGTGTGTTGCGTACAATATGTCTGATGGTCGATTTGTTGTCCGACATAACATACAGCGCAAGTGGTCGCTGGTGCTGATTAATGTAGTCAATCGCTTCATCTACCGCTTTGTAAGGCTTGATGGGTAGAAATGGCCCAAATATTTCCTCTTGCATGATGCGCATATCCGCTGACACGTTTGTGACCAAATGAGGATACAAAAGCCTTTCCTGTTGAGGTGACGCTTCAACAGTATGGATGCTTGCGCCCTGAGCTTTGGCATCCTCAAGTAGCGCAGTCAAACGATCATACTGTCGTCGATTGATAATATGGGTCAGCTTTTGATTCTTGTTGGATTTCAAATAGAGTTTTTCAAAACGTTTTAAGAACAGCGTGATGAACTCTTCGACGCGTTCTTGTGGTACAAACGCGTAATCAGGCGCGACACAAATCTGACCGGCATTGATGCATTTACCAAACAAAATCGCATCAACGGTTTTCTTCATGTCTGCATCTTCTGCAATGATCACCGGAGATTTTCCACCCAGTTCTAACGTCACTGGAGTCAGGTTTTCAGCCGCTGCTTTTGCCACAGCGCGACCAACATTTGTCGAGCCAGTAAACAAAAGATGATCGAATGGCAGTTGGCTGAATGATTGTGCAACGTCCGCTTCTCCTTCAAATACTTCGACATATTCAGACAACTCGCGACAAATATTGACGATGACTTTATTGGTTTTGGGCGTAAATTCGCTGAGCTTCATCATCACACGGTTACCTGCGGCCAAAGCAGTAACTAAAGGCGCAAGGCTCAAAATGACAGGAAAATTCCACGGCGAAATGATCCCGACCACGCCGAGTGGCTGATACTGAACAGTCACTTTCGACGGAGCAAGCAACAGACCGGATTCACGCTTACTTGGTTTGCACCACTTTTTTAGCTGCTTGATGGTGTAATTGATGTGCGAGACCGTCGGCAAAACGTCGGTCATGGCGGTATCAAATTCGGAACGATAGCCAAAATCCTCACTCAGCGCTTCCACCAATGCTTGTTTATTCGCTATCAGAGCTTGTTTTAGCAAGACAAGGCGCTGCTTACGCTCATCCAAACTAGGATAAGGTTCGGCGGCATACGCCGCTTTTAAGCGATCAAGGCTTTGTTGTAACAGGTTGTCCACTTCAACCTCTGCGATTGCGTTCATGATGCTTCTCCTAACCTAGTTTCAACCAATGACGCTCCAAATTAACACGAGCGCAACAATGTTACTATTGTAGCGCTCGCGAAATTAGAGTTCGAACTCTGATTAAAATATCAGTGGGTTTGGAGCTAAGTCAGACGCAACTCATAAATGCCGAGCCGTTGAGAGCGGTCAAGCGTCTCGAACTCGTGATCAATGTATTCTTTTAATGTAGCACCAGCACGCTCAGCAATATTGATGCTGGCAATGTTGTCTTCCATACAGTGGAATTGGATGAATTGCGCGTGCCCTTTCTGCTTCAAAAAAGGAATCAACACCGCGAGTACTTGGTCGATCACTCGGTGTCCTCGCCCATTGTTGGCAAGCCAATAGCCAATCTCAGTGACGCGTGTGTGCGAATCCACACCTTTAATGCCAATAACACCCGTAAACTGCCCATCAAAATAAATAGCGCACCAGTGGGCATCTAACGCTTTGCTGTTCACGCGCTGAGAGATGTAGTTCACCGCTTCTCTGCGGTTGGTCACAAAGTCCGTCCAAGGCAAATAGCCAGAGAGGCTGTTTCGATACGTGTTCACCACTTCCAGTAAAACGGTCGCGTGTTTGGTGGTAAGAGGCTCAATTGAGACCCTTTCTGAAACAGAAAAACTGGCCTGTATGCTATTTCCTTGATACGCCTTTTGGCACATGACCTCATCCATCCACATTATCCCTTTTTCAGTAAACACTACTCACAAATCCTACCGCCTCATTGCGTTGAGAACAAACTTCCATATTCGTTATGTCAAACGTGCTTAAAAGGATGGCTATCTCGTCTAGTCTGTTTGTTCAATTAACGTAAATGGCGTCAACGACTCCACATCCACGTAATGCCTCCACACATGTTCGTAAAGGTGGTGTTGATTTGCAAACGGGGCTAGTCGTTTTGCTTCTTCAAGCGTACACCAACAATACTCTGTGTGTTCTTCGTTAAGTACAACCGATTGGTTAGGTGGACAAAACATTACGAAGCATGGAATAACCATGATGCGGTTATTTTTTGCTTCGTAGAACTGTTCTAGAAAGTCTGCAGTATGTAACTCAACATCGTCAATTTGCGTCTCCTCTTTCAGTTCTCTGAGAATAGTTTGCCATCCGGTTTCACCGGCCTCTACCCCACCAGCAACATGGCACCAATAACCACCTTTAACACGTTTGAGCAACAGCATTCTATCGACGCCATCAATTTTAGAAATGACAACGCCAGAAGTATGCGTAGCTTGTACTGGGATCATGTATGCTCCTTAAATATCTAGATATTTCCTAGATGCGCTCCATGCGCGAATGAAAGATAGGGTTGCTTGAGAACCCATAGTCTACTGCTTATTCTCACTCTCGGCAGATGTGTTTGAATATCACGGATCATTTTGTGAGCTGAGTATGCTAAAGTGCGATCTGTCGCAACAAATGAGCAGTAAAATGTCTAATTCATTCAACACTCTGGTTCCCATTGGTGTGCGCTTTATGGTGCTCTCCGCATTCGGTTTCGCGCTAATGTCTGCCACAGTAAAGCATGTCAGTCTTCATGGTATTCCTGTATTTGAGATTGTTGCAGCGAGGGCACTCGTCTCACTTGTTATTAGCTATTTAGATGTTAAGCGAAAACGAATTTCTGTATGGGGCAATAATAAGCCATTACTGTTTGCGCGTGGCGCAGTGGGCACCATGGCATTGATGTGCGTATATTATTCGGTGACTACCTTACCTTTGGCAGAAGCGACCATATTCCAATACATTCACCCAGTATTTACTGCGCTCCTAGCCGTCTTTTTCTTGAAGGAACGCATTCAACCATCGACGTTCCTTTGTATTGCCTTGTGCTTACTCGGCATCTATATAATGGTAAGTCCAGAAACAGGACAAGAAGCAGAGCGCACTTTACCTATGTTTAGCGTAATGATTGCAATCTTGGGCGCATTTGGTAGCTCAATTGCTTATGTCATTGTTAGAAAACTTAGCCAAACTGAAGATAGTTCAGTGATCATTTTCTATTTCCCTCTGGTTGCTCTACCCGCTTCACTCTTACTGATTGGCGATGATTTTGTTATGCCCGACCTGTATCTGACTTTCATGTTGGTTTTGGTTGGTGTATTCACCCAAGTTGGGCAATTGGGATTAACCAAAGCAATGCAAACTCAGCAAGCGGGCAAAGCGTCTGCTTACTCGTATATTCAGATCGTATTTTCTGTGTTGTTAGGCATCATTTTCTTCGGCGAAATCCCGCTCATCTGGACGTACATCGGTGGTGCACTAATTGTAGCGGGCGCACTCATTAACGTATTTGGCCACCATTTGCGATTGCCATTCGTTAAGCGCAGCGCTTAACCCTTCAGCCCCAAAGCGAGACAACACTAAAACGTAAAAAGCCAGAGTCGACTCTGGCTTTCGTTTTATGTTTAACCTGACGTTAAGCGGATAATTTTAATCCAGCGATACCGGCAACAATAAGCAGTAAACTCAGCAATTTTATCAGCGTCGCGGGCTCGTTAAATATGTAGATACTGACGATTGCCGTTCCAATCGCTCCTATACCTACCCAAACGCCGTAAGCGATACCGAGTGGTAGCGTCCTTAATGCAATTCCAAGGAACCAAAAGCTCAACACCATAAACGTAACGGTAAAGCCAGATGCCGCCAATTTGGTAAAACCTTGTGAGTATTTTAGTCCGACAGCCCATGCCACTTCGCATAAGCCAGCAATGAAGAGAATTCCCCAAGCCATGTCATATTTCCCAACGAGATGGGGTCGTCCCCGAGAAAAGATAGAGCGGTGAGGTCGTCCTCACTTCTTTGTGACTCGCTATTATATACAGAAAATTGAACGTAAAAAAATAAGGCCCTGATATTTCAGGGCCTCTTTACATAAAAATCGCTAGGGCTTAGCGATGATGAATACGGTACCATCCGTCAACGTAAAGCTAACCTCACTGGTTTTCTTTCCGATACCGGATAAACTGCACTCGTTATCGTTATCACACGGCGTATTTGAAATAACATTCCACACGCCATTCATCAAGCCAGAACCAGTAATAATCGCCGTCCATGTTTTACCATTGTTGATTGATTGTGTAGTAACTTCATCAGATGGTGGTGGCGCTTCTTGTCCTACATAACTTGCTTCCACGTTCAAGTTACTGTAACTGCTATAAGCGTACACGCCAATGTGCCACGTTCCTTCATTCGGAGAAGTAATACTACATGCTTCATTACTGTTGCTACTGTATGAGCGACAATCGTAGCTGGTTAAACTTGGTTCACTTCCCAGCTTAACGTAAAGATCCGCATCGCCGTTTGCTCCCGATGTGGTAACAGTAAAGTCTGAACTGTTGGTAGGCACATCAATCATAAAACAATGCCACTCACCAGTAGATGAAGAGTCTATGTTGCTGGAAACACCATTGCTTAGGGCGATAGCCTCACACGTGCTAGATGGTGGCTCGACGACTCCGCCATCAACTGAAACACCGACCTGAGCAAAAGCGTCGGCGACATCATTCGCCGCCACGCTTAAGCTTTGGGCGGCCGCCAATACACCCGCAGCTGCAGAATCAAACGTTTCACTTGGCGTCCAGTAGTTCTGGTTAGCGTACGCAAAAACCTCGAACGCTTGTCGCGTTCCCCAATTGTACTCAACCGCCAATAGATAAAACGCTTTGTTAAACACACCACTTGAATAATGCACATCCATGCCACTCACATACTGAGACGCGTGATCAATTGAACGACCATCAAGGGGCGGATTATCCATATAGCGCAACGCCGCATTGGCAGCCTTTCTAATATCGTACCCAACTTTCCAATCGTTAGAACCACGTGAATAGAATTCAGCCGCCTCACCTGCCATATCTGAGAAAGCCTCATTGATTCCGCCAGATTGCTCTGAATAAATCAGATCAGAGTTTTGTTCTGTAAATCCATGGCTAACTTCGTGCGCTGAGACATCTAAACTCACTAAAGGATAGAAATAACTCGCACCGTCGCCAAAAGTCATACTCGAGCCATTCCAAAAGGCGTTTTCATAGCGTTTGCGGTAATGCACTCGCATTTGAAGCTGAAACGTTAAGGGAGCGGTATTTAGCCAATCTTTGTACATGTCGTATACCACTTTGCCAAAGTAATGCGCATCGTTTAACGGGCTGTACGCTCCATTAATTTCTTTAACACTATTGGTTGGACAAACGAACGTATGTGTATTGCCAGACGTCCTACCATTCAAGTTGATGGTTTTGACCACGCCAGGAATGTCCATCAAACACGTATCACCGGATTGCTGGGCTAATAGAGACTCAAAGTCCACACCATAATGATAACGACCAATTTTTTGGTTTCCTCCCGGACCATTCGCTTCTACGTGCGCTAACCCTTCATATTGCAGCAAAATGTTTCCTGTTTTAGCATCAACAAGAAAGGTGGGACGCGTAGGCTTACCACCATGCTCATTATCAGCAAAAAACTGGACAATATAAGCTAAGTGCGCCACGTCACTTTTATCGACATAAATACGCAAACCTTGGCGCTGATTATCTATTTGGTATCCGTTTTCACGGTACGGCTTTTGCGTTGAAGACATTACTTGAGAAAGCGACAATCTAGGCACCATATCATTGATATCTCGGGCAATATCCTTTACGAGAGTGCCGTTGATGTGCTTGATTTGGCCCTGTTTATCACGATGTACGACAATTTGCTTGCCCCAAATCGGGACGCCTTTAAACATCTGCTGATAACGACTATGCGTACCGCCGTTTTTACCTTTGTTGGTTTTCAGCTTTTGTACACGATTTCCATTTTGTAAACCTAACACACGATCTATATTTTGTGTGGCTGCAAGGTTGCGTTTTTCTAAAGCAACAACAAGACCATGGTTTTGCTCTAGCCGTTCGGACTGAGCGGCGGATAAAGATGTTGAAAAAAGAAGTGGTGAAGCAAGCATTGCCGTGACAAATAACCTGCTCTGGTAGTTTGATACTGAACCCATCGGTTAGCCCCCTATTTTGCATCAATAGCAAAGCCAAACTGACCAGTTCTTATTTGTTTGTTTCTCACCCGAAAGTGAAGTCAAACTTATCGTAATCATCCCGCTCATTGATTTTAGCACACACAATCATACAGCTTATGTTTTAGTGCCATTTCATCTATTAAAAGCGACACCGTTTTTTAACAATTTGCATATAACCTTTTGGTGTTGAAAGTGTTGCGTTTATTGCACAAATCACACAAAAACTAATTGAACATGTAAATATGAAAACGTTTGTGTGATTGATATCGCTTAAAACAATTACTGATGACTTTAATATTCAGCCGAATCAATTATAAGGTATGACGTACCCATGAAAACAATCAAAACCTCTATCGCTCTCCTTGTTGGCGCCGCTCTATTATCTGGATGTAATGACGACACTGAATACGTCAATGTTCAGCCTAAAGAAGTAAAAATAGCGACTTACAACCTCTCTTTTGACCGTGCAACTTTTGAAGCTTTAGTGAGTGAAATGCAAATTGAACCAGCGCAGCAAACTGTATTGGTTACTGCCTATTTAGACGGTTCTATCGCCGCTGAAGACAAAACCACTGCGGAAAAAGTCATTCAAATTCGGAACGTTGCTGCGATTATTCAGAAGAATCGTCCTGACGTTCTTATGATGGCGGAATACAACAACGACGGAACAGGCGAAAACAAAGCTGCCCTTGAAGGCTTCCAGAAGAACTACCTGTCTGTCGCGCAAAGCATCAATGGTGCAGGCGGTGAAGCGAACCTTGAACCTATCGAATATCCTTACGCGGAGTCTTACTCTACCAACACAGGTTTGCTAAGCGAGTTTGACCTCGACAACAATGGAACAGCAGGTCAAATGCCGGGCGATGCATGGGGCTTTGGCATGTACCACGGTCAATATGCCTTTGCCCTAATGTCTAAATACAAGATTGATACGGCAAATACGCGTACGTTCCAAGCGTTTAAATGGAAAGATATGGAAGGTGCGAAGATTCCAACCATTACTATCTGTGACGGCTCACAAAAGATTCCAGATGGCATGAAGTGTGGTGATGAGTGGTACTCTGCAGAAGAATGGGATCAAGTACGCCTATCTTCTAAAAACCACGTAGATGCACCAATTATCATTCCGACTCGCAATGGCGAGGAAGTTGTGCATCTACTGATGTCGCACCCTACTCCACCAGTATTCGACCCAGGTAAAAACAAAGCGCAAAACGCAGCCGAAGTAGAGTTCTGGCATCACTACATTCAAGGTAAAGACTATTTCTACGACGATGCAGGTAAGCAAGGTGGCTTAGCGAGCGGGGCTAAATTCGTAATGATGGGCGATCAAAACCTTGATCCAGTAGCCGGTGACGGTATTAGCTCTGTAATGCAAGAACTGCATAATGATCCATTGGTTAACCAAACCGTGATGAATGGCGAGCTTTATCCGACAAGCTTTGGTGCAGCCGAACACGCTGTTGACCGCAGCTCCACTCACCCATATCCGAATCGCATCACTTCGACGTTTGGCTTGGGTGTAGATTATGCCTTGCCTTCTGCAAACCTAAATGTGGTGGACTCTGGTGTATACTGGTCAGCTTCTTATGAAGAAGGTCGTAAGCTATTTAACGATGCGCGTATCGGCAAGTATGGTGATGGCAAAGATGTGTCTTCCGACCATCGCATGATCTGGATTAAAGCACAGTTCTAAACTGTGTCATTTAAATAAAAAAAAGCCAACCACAAGGATTCGTGATTGGCTGTATATATTTGTGAACAAAGTGGTTCACTAACAACGTCAGTTGGCTAGGTGACCCTCGGCTTAGAAAGGGTCACTCATACTAAAGCATGAGACGTGCCAACTTTGTAGTGCACAAAAACAGGTTGTTATTTAACCACTTTCATTAAAACTTCACCAATAGCCACTGTTTGCTCACGCAATGAATTGCAATTTGCAAATTATAATTAGCATTTCGCAATAAACCCTACCGTTAACTTTTGTTCTATGACTTCCTAGCCAAATCACGTGCGAGGATTAATGCGAGTCCGAATACTTGTAAGAAGAGCCCGATATTCTTGTACCAAGCGATCTTTTCATCTTGCTTTGCCATTACCTCATTGAGCTCTACATTCTCAATGTAATAGTCATCAATGCGATCTCTATACGAAGCTTGTGCTTGGTTTATCTTTGACATTAGCTGAGGGAGTTTATCTATTTGTATTTCATCCGATTCGTGATGAGTCCAAGAGGATAAGTGCCCTTCCAATATCTGTTCTATCTCCGAAGGTATCGCTGCGCTCTGACCTATGTGCAAGTGAAGCAGCAACGCCTCTCTTTTTCTTTCTAGAGTTTCAACGCTATTCCACGCGAGTTGGATGGAATACAAGTTTTCCGCCTTTTGCTCTGCGAGTTGCGAATACTGTTTGCCAAGCCTATCAAGGACCAAGCTAGTAAGAACGATCGCGCCAATATTCAGTACTAACCCAATCAGAACGAGTACCCATGGCGGCGGGATATAGCTACGAAGACTTACCATAACTTATCGTACGGAAGATAAATCATATTCAGCACAACCAGAGAAAGTATCACTAGAAATGTCACCTGCATGCCCCTAACACGCCTTTTTAAGTCCTCTTTCAATATACCTCGAGCATGGATAATTCGACCGATCACGAAAATAATGCCTGTGAGATGTATCCAGGTTGGGTAAGCACTATTGGATTCTAATAGTGCCATTAGAATCAGAGTAATGGGGATATATTCTGTCGCGTTACTCTGTGCACTACGAGCGATTTGGAGAGCCTCTACTCCTCCGTCAGCATAAGCAACCTGATTTAAGCGACGCTGCTTAATCACTTGAACGGCCAACCAAATAATCAGTATTGCAAGAATGCTAGCGTATAGAGCTGTGATCATATGTCGTCCTTTTTGATCCGGTTTTCATTATATAGCGTGTCACTTGGCTATAAATATAGCGGTATCCTAATGATAATGCGTCAATTAACCTCAAATTATGCTTATAAGAAAACGAGTAAGAGAATACTTTGTGGAACTAAAAACGCCCTCGAATAGAGGGCGTGAGAGTGAAATCGTGAATATTCAAGAATGGTGCACTATAAAGGATGATTGGCCAGCTTTTTACGCTTATGCCCTTTGACAATACTTTCAAAGATTGTAAATAACAGCCCCACCCAAATAAAGGCAAAGGTCACTGCTTTAACTTCATCAAACAGTTCACCGAAAAACATGACAGCCAAAACAAACTGCAAGCTTGGTTCAATGTATTGCATTAAACCAACTGTCGATAAGTTTGTTATACGTATCGCGATAGAATAAAAAATCAGTGGTAAAAGCGTGATCGGTGCGCTGCCAAAGTACAAAAGCAATGTTGTGATATCTACACCTGAAGCCAACTCACCCACTGTCCATTGTTTGTAAAACAAATACGCCACGGCAACTGGAGTCAATAACAGCGCCTCAACAAATAAGGTGGTGCTCCAGTCGTATGTTATCTTCTTCTTGTACAACCCATACAAAGCAAAGAACAACCCCATCGTTAGTGCGATAACAGGTAACTGGCCATAATGAATCACTTGATACATCACGCCAATTGTTGCTAGCACAATTGCGATGAGTTTGCCTTTTGAAAGCTTATCTCCAAGAATAAACACGCCTAGCGCCACTGACACTAACGGTCCAATAAAAAAGCCTAAGCTTGCATCAATGACTCGATGGTGAGTCAAAGCCCAAGTGAACGCACTCCATGAAATACACATCAAACTGCTCGCGACAAACGTGTACCACAAAGATTTTTTGTCACACCAGATTTCTTTCCAATTCGGTCCTCGACGGGTTATACCAAGCACAATTAAAAAACCGACCGGAACTGAGCCGATGATTCGCCATGCCAGCAACTCATCCATTGAAGCATTCGGTAAATAACGATAATAAATGGGTAGCAGCCCCCAAATTACAAAGGAGAATGCTGCCATAAAAGTGCCATAACGAGTGTTATTCATAAAACTATCGCTCATCTAAACGAATAAGTCAGCGCAAACAAATCGCGCTATGCATGATAAAAGGAACGCGATATCCCTGTGAATTTAAGATGCTGAGGGCATTATTGGTTCAACGCTTGTACTACTGCTGTAAACCCACTCACAAAACACAACATAAGTGCTCCAAACCGAATTTTTTCTTTTGGTAACGATTGGGTGGTTTTCATCGCGAGCCAATACCCAAGCGCTGCCGCAGGTAATAGCGGAATAGTAATCACCAAATGGTGTAATGTGAAGAAGCCAGCGGGAATTTGAACAACAAGCGAAATGATGGAACTGAAAACAAAAAATGTCGACAGGTTACCACGTAACTGGTTCGCTTCTTGATGTTGCAACAACAACGCCATCGGTGGGCCTCCAATCGCCGAACTGGTACCAAACAATCCAGAAAAGAATCCTGCTAATGTCATACGCGCTGGTGTGGGTTCAACCCGAAACGGTAAAACACTCACGACAACCGCGAATAACACCAAAAAACCAATCCAAAGTGTAAGAGCTTGAGTCGAGACAAAAAACAGTAGCAAGCCGCCCGCGACCGATCCGGGCACACGCCCAATCAATGCCATTTTTAAACCGCCGATTTCAACACTACTGCGGTGCTTCATCGCATTCATCAACGAAATAAATACCGCGACTAAACAGATTGGTGCAGGCACATACTCCGGCGCCCAAAGAATCAGTAAAGGTGCGGCAACAATTGCCAAGCCAAAGCCTATTGCGGTTTGTACATAAGAGCCAAGAAATATTAGCCCTATCGCAAGCAAGTTTATCGAATCGAATTCCATTTAGATTATTCTTATATTTGAAAGCCAAACACGAAACCAAAGCACATTCGCACGATGAATGCGTCGAGTGTGTTGTGATATGAATCTCGCGTAGCATTCATCAAAGTGAACAAAAAGACAATCCATTTGTGCGGTTTGCCGTCACTTCTTTTCGTCTTTCATTCAGCCGATGTACACGTATGCTTATATCTAGGCGAATTCATGCTCGACTGTTCATGCAGCATTTCTTCCACGGAATTAATGATTGCTCAAAAACGGCCGCATTAGATCTTTGACCCCTCCTCCCGCTCTATGTAGGCGTAGCCGACTCTCACTACGTCGGTATAGCACTTTATGACTCATCGCTTTATACTATTGATCATTTTGTCATTACCGTACTTATTTACACAACAACAAGTGTACGGTCAGTGTTACTTTTTCTACCTTTAACTTGCTGTGAAAATAATATGAGAAAACAAACTGGATTTACTCTAATAGAGTTAGTCGTAGTTATTGTCGTGCTCGGCATTCTTGCTGTCACTGCCGCACCACGCTTTTTAAACCTTCAAAGTGATGCGCGTGAAGCGCGTTTAGAAGGCATGAAGGGCGCAATTGCATCAGCGCTTGGTGTCGGTTATGGGAAAATGGCGATTGCAGGGTTGGAGAGCAAATCTTACGTTTCAAACTTCGTAGACAGTGCTTTAATGGCCGGTTTACCATTTGACGGTTGTAATATTGGTGGTTCAAAACGCTGTGTTTTCTTATATGGGTATCCTGATTCTGATAGCGAGTCGATGAAATTGCTTGTGCAAGGGCTGAACGAAGAAGGCTCAGATTGGAAAACATTTCATCACCCAGCGGGTTCAACAACACGAGAAATGGTCATTGCAGCAGTAGACGAAAAAAGAGCAAGCCTGACACAATGCGGGATTTTATATGGACCACCGCAGGCTCCAAACGAAAGTTACACCTTAAAAATTCTTCCATGCCCACAATAAAATAAGGCTGCCCATCGGCAGCCTTATTTTTAATCTTATCGGGTTTGTTTACGCAAAGTTAAATACGTATTTATCCATCATATTCACCATACGGCCAATCTCTGGCTTGGTAATCGTATCATTTGCGCCAAGAGACAGTGCTTTCGTTCGGTTATCCTCACTCATCAATGATGAGAACATAATGATCGGCATTTCATGAAACGCTTCAGTATCGCGTAGTCTCTTCACTAAGTGCATACCATCCATTCGAGGCATTTCTACGTCTGTAACCACCGCATCTAACAGCTCTTTAACTGGCAAGTTTTCTTCTTTCGCGACCTCGATTAAGCTCATTAATTTCTCATGAGCCTCACCACCGTCTTTACAAGTGATCACATTGTAACCTGAAGAAGCTAATGTATCTTGAATCAAAGAGCGAATAAATGCTGAGTCATCCACCACCATGATCGTTTTAGCATTACGCTTACCCACCATTCTCTGGTTTAGATCTACCGACTTATCCCCTTTCACATCGTATTTTTCCATACTCAGCTCTGGGTTAATATCCGCGATGATTTTTTCAAAGTCGAGAATCATGATCAGGTTGCCTTCTTTGCGGACAACTGCCACTACACAATCTTGTTCGCCCGCTTCCAAAAACTGACTTGGTGATTCCACATCATTCCAAGAGATACGATGAATACGTGAAATACTATCAATCAGAAAGCCATTGGTCATTTTGTTGAAATCAGTAACGATAACAAACTTACGCTCTAGGTCCTGGCGTGTTGGTACACCTAACCAACCAGCTAAATCAACTAAAGGCGTCAATACATCTCTGGACGAAAACACCCCGATCATGTGAGGTTGTGCGTTTGGATAATCGGTTGTCTCTGGTACGCGAATCACTTCTCGTACTTTCGCAACGTTGATGCCGTAATAACAAGTTTTTGTGCTGCCATCCGGCAATGTTTTTTCTAAATGAAACTCGATGATTTCAAGCTCATTGGTACCACTTTCTGTCAAAATGGTGCTGGTTACGTTACTCATAAAGCCAATTATCCAACCAAAATACGCATCAGAAAAAGTTTGATGCAAACGCCATGAGAAGCCATTCTCAGGCTAAAAATCCAAGCATCCTTTTTAGTCGTTACAACAAAGTTTGTAAACCACCAAAAGGACGGCCAACGCACATTTCCATATCAAACTGTGAAAAAATGTCTCATTTTTGAACAGGATAACATGAGTTAACTTAGTGCGACCTTACCTTCCCACTTTTAGCGGCCATTTCGATAAAAAGTTTAGGGTTAATATTGATGTTTTTCGTTGGCCTATCACTATTCCCACACATATGAAATCCCTCGTGTATTGGCGTATTCGACAGTATCTTATTCAATTGTGCTCAGTGAATTTCAATTATAGAAAATGTCATTTTCCTTTCCATCAGAAAGGTTTTTCCTACAATCCCTCTTAATACAATCATATTGCGTTGGGCGGTATGACAGTTCGGATAGTAGTGAGGCTCCATTTGAATAATGTTCTTATCATTGATGACCAACCACTTTACAGCGAAGCACTGACTTCTCTTGTTGAGAGCGTAATCAACACAGCCGAAGTCATTCAGTCGAAAGACAGCGCAGAAGTAATGGACTTAGTTCGAAATACAAAAATTGATTTTATTATTCTAGACGTTGTCCTTGGTGATCGAGATGGTATGCGTTTGGCGAAGAATATTTTAGCAACGGGCTATCAAGGTAAATTACTTTTCATTTCTTCACGCGACTATTCCAGCCTTTCTAAAGCGGCTTACGAGATGGGAGCTCATGGTTTCTTGAATAAAAACGAGACAAAAGAAGCGATTACTGACGCGATTGTGAGTGTCTCACGTGGGTACTCTATGTTTAAGTCTACTCACGCTCGTTCTAATGGTGATGTCACGCTATCCAATCGCGAAGCCATGGTGTTCCACTACTTAGCTCAGGGCTATTCAAATAAACGTATTTCAGAACAACTATCGCTCAGCGCTAAAACCATCAGCACTTACAAAACTCGTATTTTGAAAAAATACCATGCAAATTCATTGATTGAATTACTGCATACGATCCCAAGCGCTGAAAACATTCAATGCGATCGTTAGTTCTTCATATATTTTGCAATGGCATCGGTTAATATCTGGTGCATTGCGTCGTGACGATGGCTTTGCTTCATCTGAAGTACAACCTTTGGCCAGCCGTTGGGGTAATAAGATTCAGGAATACGAATAAAACGGTATCCTTCGATTGGCGCCTGATACTCCAGAAAAACCGTCGCCGCCTTTTTTTGTTTGAGCAGCTTTAGCACACTGCTCACGTTATCTAGCGCTGCAATTCGATTGATCACCATACCGTGATTCTCCATTGCTCGTTTTGCAAGCTGCTCTTTCTCTTTCCAACCGATAATTTCAAGCATAATAAATGGCAGTTTGGCAGCCTCTTCAAGAGTGGTGATCCCAAGCTCTTCCGGAACAACAACCACAGCAGGCGCGTAGCCAATAAATTTCTGATGGATAGATTTTGGCAATTCATCATTGAAGTAATGAAGCTGGGCATCCACTTTGCCTAAAAGGATTTCGTCCACCGTATATTCCGTGATGGTTGCGACAGTAATATGAGCTTTAGGAAACAGCGTCATTAAATCCATCGCCAACAAGTGTCCAAATGAGTACTGAGCCGTTTGGGGTAAACAGACCGTTATATCCTTACTGTATTTTTCTGGTTTGAATTCTGATCGAACTAAGCATGTTTCTAAGTTATCTAATGCATCTGCAATTTTGGGTAACTGACGCATCAGAAAGTTAGTGGGTTCTAAATGATGTGGGTGACGAATGAATAGTTCATCACCAAGTTGGATGCGTAAGCGAGCAAGATATTTACTGATCGACGCCTCACTCTTGCCCAAGGCTTTCGCTACGGGTTTAAGCTGACGATGCTTTTCTAACAGAACCAGTATTTTTAATAGGTTTAGATCAAGGTCTTTGTTCACGATACAGTACCAGTTGGGTCTTATGATAATCAGCAATCAAAGGAACATTATGCATTGCTCGACTAATATAAAAGACCAAGGGTACTGCTTGGTCAAATTTATCAAACAGTTATGTCATGGTTATGTATTGTTGTCCTCAAACACGCTGTTTTTTCATTTCATATAACTCTTCATCTGCTCTCACGATCACCTCTTGCAGCGTTTCATCCTCTTCGCGCACAGCAACACCAGTACTAACGCTGATCTCTATATCTAATGTATTTAAACGATTGTGTTTAACAACGCCACGGAGCTTTTTCGCTAACATGGAAGCTTTGCTCATGCTGCATCCGGGCAAAATTACAATAAACTCATCACCACCAGTCCTGACTAAGTAGTCACTGTTCCGAAAAACCTTTCTCATTGAGTCTACAATAATAACAATGACTTCATCGCCAACATGGTGTCCGTAACGATCATTAATCTTCTTGATACGATTTCCGTCAATCGCAATAATAGAGTATGGTTCAACCTCCATTCGATGTTTAAACCGCTCTTCTTTAAATACTCGCCGATTTAATAATCCGGTCAAGTCATCTTGCGTTACATCACTCAGAGCATTTTCTAATTGAATTTTGCTCTATTTAGATTCATTGGCTTTTCGATAATAGGCGAACGCTACGACAGAATAGATGACAAGAATAAAGCTGTAGTCCACCACTATTTTACTAAACGGATATTGGTAAATAACAAGATTATTATTGTCGGCAACATAGGATTGAGTGTAAGCAAAATGAGCTAAGGGGTAGCTCGGAAAGTAAATAATTATCTGCTTATTTCCGTTACTAATCTCTACGTCAACGGGGCTTTGTTGCGTAATTCGGACAGGAAACCAAACCGCCTGAATTGAGTGATTCCTATACAACATACTGAGTTTCAGGCATACCAAGCCCTGTAAGCTTGTTCAACGCTTTGATCATAGCGTAAGTCTCGCCAACCTGAGCGTTGTAACTTCTTAGGCTTAGTTTCCCACCTAACAACTGTTTTACCCGATACATTGCTGTCTCTGAGAGCGAGCGCTTATGATAACCATACCGCTTTTTCCACTTCTTGTTGGAGCCGTAGAGCTTCTGGCAGCCTACTGCTAAGTTGCGAGGATGTCCTCGTTCCCAGAAGGCAGCCCCTTCTCGTGGCGGAATGAGCGGAACAGCTCGCTTGATCCGTATGGCATCATGGCAATTCCTTGTGTCATAAGCACCATCGCCTGATATCTCAATGATTTTACGACGTGTCTGCTTAAGCAAGTTGGGAAGTACTTCGGCATCGGTTACGTTAGATAAGCTCAGCTCTGCTGCGACTATTTCGTGGGTGCTAGTATCTACTGCGATATGCAGCTTACGCCAAACCCTACGCTTCCCGTCAGTACCATGCTTCTTGACCTTCCATTCACCTTCGCCATAAACCTTGAGGCCAGTGGCATCAATGGCTAGGTGTTGTATCGCACCTCTGGTTTTAGTTTTAAATGAAACCTCAACTTCCTTAGCTCGACGGCTTATACAGGTGTAGTGGGGACAAACTAGCGGGATGTTAGCCAGCTTAAATACCGAGTCTAGAAATCCTTGCAGTGCTCTCAACGGCATAGAGAATATGCGTTTCACCATCAGTGCAGTAGTAATGGCTAAGTCGCTGAATTGGCGAGGTCTGCTGCGCTTGCCTTGTTTGTTTTGCTTCCACTCGGCTATCGCTTCCTCATCAATCCAAAAGGTCAGAGAACCACGGTTTATTAAGGCTTTGTTGTACTGCGTCCAGTTAGTTATTTTGTAACGAGGTTTAGGCATGAGGCTACGACGATTAATGGGTGTAGCCGATCAGATCGTAGCTTCTTGATTTAGTTCCATCGATTTAAGCAACAAAGCCTCATTCCGTGATAAACTAGCTCATTAACACGAAAAAAACGCTCAACTTTGCGGTACAGAGCCACAAAAGTAAGTACGGTTTTAACACACTCTGTCTAAAACTATGCTGCTCGAAGCTCAAATTACTACTCGTACGCCCGTTGGAGCAGTAAGAAAATTAAGGTATTAAATTCAAATGGTTAATAACTCAATCCAGTGGTTTCCTGGCCACATGCACAAAGCACGCAAAGAGATCGAAGAAGCAATCCCACAAGTGGATGTGATCATCGAAGTACTGGATGCTCGTATTCCTTTCAGTAGTGAAAACCCTTTGATTTCTCAAATCCGTGGTGACAAGCCGGTCGTTAAAGTCTTGAACAAGCGTGATTTGGCCGATCCTGAGTTAACTCAATTATGGATTGAGCACTTGGAGCAAGAGCAACACGTAAAAGCAATGGCAATCACGACGTCAGAACCGCAAGAAGTGCATCGAATCATGGAGCTTTGCCGTAAACTTGCCCCACACCGTGAAGAGATCGGTAAAAACATTCGTACCATGATCATGGGCATCCCAAACGTTGGGAAATCGACAATCATCAATACTCTAGCTGGTCGAACGATTGCGGTGACAGGTAACCAGCCAGCGGTAACACGTCGTCAACAGCGCATCAACCTGCAAAATGGCATCGTTTTATCCGATACACCAGGGATTCTGTGGCCAAAAGTGGAAAACCCACACAGTGGCTTCCGTTTAGCTGCTACTGGCGCTGTAAAAGATACTGCAATGGAATACGACGAGGTTGCGTTTTACACCATTGAGTACCTAGCAGCCCACTATGCGGACAAGCTTAAAGAACGTTACCAAATCGAAGAGCTTCCTGAATCAGATATCGAGATCATGGAAGAGATTGGTCGTCGCCGTGGCGCACTACGCGCAGGTGGACGTGTGGACTTGCACAAAGTATCAGAGATTTTGTTGCACGAACTTCGCCAAGGCACACTAGGCCAAATTACACTAGAGCGCCCAGAAATGATCACTCAAGAGCTGATTGAAGTCGAGATTGAAACCGCTCGTAAAGAAGAAGAAAAAGCGAAGCGTAAAGAAGAGCGCCGCAAGCGCTACCTACGTAATAAGCGATAAACTGATATTATTTTTTCCCAATCATATTTTAAGGCGCGATTTTCGCGCCTTTTTTGTTATCTAATGCGCCCATTTTTTCACTTTTCAAACTTTATATTCCTCATACAAAATCCAGACATGAAGCACGAAAAAATACCGCAAAATCGCCGTATAAACTTTAAGCACAAACTAGTTTAGACCCCGGGCCCCTATAGAGTTACAGCCACCATCCAACCCTCAAATGTCGAGTTTGCAAGGGTCTGCAAACTTATGCAACCTGGTTAGTGACACTCTCCCCAAAATCCGCAATATGAATAAGTGTCAGCGCTGGCGTTTTTCCATATGAAGAAGAGATTTATTATGAGTGAAACTATACAAAGCAAACCACTTCCTCCCTTTATTGAGGAACGCCTAGATTTTCATATTCAAGATCTAATTGAACCGAACGAGAACAAGAAACACCTTGTTCTTGGTAAACGTCCACCATGTAATGCCATTGTTATGCAAAGCAATGATTACCTTGCACTGTCTCATAACAAGGAGATTCAAAACGCGCATCGTGATGCGATTTCCCAGCACGATGACAACGTCGTGATGTCCGCGATTTTCTTACAAGATGATGAATCGAAACCTGCATTTGAAACGCAGCTAGCCAGTTTCGTTGGTATGCCTAGTTGTCTACTTTCTCAATCTGGTTGGGCTGCGAATGTCGGTTTATTGCAGACTATTTGTGCACCGAACATACCTGTGTATATCGACTTCTTTGCGCATATGTCTTTATGGGAAGGTGCACGTATCGCAGGAGCACAAATTCATCCGTTCATGCATAACAACACCAACCACTTACGAAAACAGGTTTCACGCCATGGTTCGGGAATTATTGTTGTGGATTCGGTTTACAGCACTATCGGAAACATTGCTCCTCTACGTGATATCTACGAAATAGCACAAGAGTTTGACTGCGGCTTAGTTGTGGATGAATCGCACTCGTTAGGTACGCACGGTCCGCAAGGCGCTGGGCTACTGCAAGAGCTGGATTTGACTCATATGGTGGATTTTGTAACCGTAAGTCTTGCAAAGACATTTGCTTATCGTGCTGGCGCAATTTTAGGTGCAGAAAAGCTGGCGAAGACGCTTCCATTTGTCGCGTATCCTGCCATTTTCAGCTCCACCGTGTTACCGCAAGAAATTATTCGGTTAGAAAAAACACTGGACGTCATAAAAAAAGCCGATGACAAGCGGGAGATTTTGTTTAAAAGAGCGAAGTCTCTAGCCGTTGGTTTAAAGCGTATTGGGTTTACTATTCGCAGTGAGTCGCAAATTATCGCGCTAGAATGTGGCAACGAAAGAAACACTGAGCGAGTTCGCGACTTTCTAGAAGAAAGGAATGTCTTTGGTGCAGTTTTCTGTCGCCCTGCAACAGGAAGAAACAAGAACATCATTCGTTTTTCTGTCAATGCGGACATGACTGCCGCCGAAGTCGATCACGTTCTTTCCGCCTGCCAAGAAGCGTTTGTTCATCCCGATCTAGAGTTTGTATAAGCTAGTGTGTAGGTAAAAATAAAGAGTTCAGCAGTTTTGCTGAGCTCTTTATTCGTATTCGTCGTTATGAGCAACTCGTCTCAAGATAACACAGTTTCGAGTGATTAAATCCAGTTTGCGATTTTGTCGAATAAGCGATTTTTATCCGCTGGTTTTACGATAAAGTCAGACATGCCAGAAGAGCCTATTTTGTCCAGCGTAACAGGTGAGCTATCCCCAGTATGCGCAATAATAGGTACCGACGCATAGTTTTTATCCGAGCTTCGAATTCGCCTTGAAGCTTCTACACCATCCATGATGGGCATCTCGATATCCATAAGAATGAGGTCAACGTTCTCTTGCTCTAATGTATCCAGTGCTTGCTGCCCGTCTTCTTTCTGAATCACTTCAAAGCCCTGCTTTTCGAGTAACATCGCGGTAAATTTTCGCAAAGATTCGTTATCATCCACGACCATAATTGTCCGCTTATTTGACGTATCCAAAGCCACTGAGGCCGTTGGTGTCGACACATAGCTTGAATCATACAAGAGACGGTCAATGGTTGGCTTAGTATTCAATAACCAGGCTTGAGTCTCGACCCAAATAGGCTCATATGCCGCTTTGCATGCTCTCTGTGTCGGGTGATGCTCAAAAAGATAAACGATACGAGCTTCCGTGAAGGACAAAAGAGATTCTAATCTATCTAATTGGTTTGCTCTTGCATCCAAGCTCTCAAGGTCGATAAAAATCAGGTCGAATTCGAACTCATACTCTTTCTTTTTGAGCACTTGATTAACATCTAAGATCGTTGATTCAAAACCCATAAAACGGCTAATGTCCGTCACTTTCGACACAAGAATATCTTGATTAGTCACCGTTAGGATGGTTTTGAGTTTGGTCAAATCGTTTTTAATTTCAGTCACGATATCAGATGTGATCGGCGGGAAAGTTAACGTGAACTGAGACCACTCACCTAGCTGAGACTGGCATTCAATGTTACCTCCAAAAGAGCGCATCACTTTTTTACAAAATGGCAAACCCAAACCATAGCTGCCTGACTTACCAGTTGTGTAAAAGTCCTGAAATATATTACGTAGGACATCAGGAGCAATGCCTGCACCATTATCAGTAACAACGATTTGGTTTGAGTGCTCCGTACTCGTCATGGAGACATGTATGTGGAAATCTTCAGATGTGCGGTGATGGAAGGCGTTCTTGAAAAGGTTATACATAACGTATTTAAGTAAGGTATCGCTACCAAGAAAATCAAACTCACTTCTCGCATCTAGGGATATAGCAAAACGATCCGTCGCACGCTTATAACTAAAGCTTTCAATCGCTTTTTCAACCACTGAGTGAGCAGAATGCTTTTGGAAACTGGATCGCGAGACACGGTTTTCGTCTATCGATGTCAGAAGTAAATCTATCGTCTCGTTGCCCGACTGGATGATGTTCATCGCATCCTCACTAACTTCGCGCAGCAGGGTGACATCCTCTCCGCTCATCAGATATTGGTCTTTCTCGGCTTCTTTTTTATTGGGTAAGACTGATTGGATAACATCGATTGACGTGCAAAGGCCACTTAAAGGGTTACGCATTTCATGCGCAATTCCGGCCCCGAATGACTTGGCCAACGACACTTTCGCTTCGTGCTCTACTTGGTTCCGAAAGTAGAATAAATTGCCAAATACATAAATAAAGAGAAAGATTGGCACATGCGTCCAGTCCATTGTTAAATCGAGATGAAACCCTTTCGCCACCCAAGCAAAGAACGTCGCTAAACCTATTCCGGCAAAAGTTTGAGCGAACATAACTCTTGTGACATGAACCAATAGAATGTGCAAGAAAATCGCGGACATAAAGGACATGACCCAAACATTGGACCAGTCATTCATCAGTAACATATAGAAAAAGAAAAACGGTAAGCAAATCGTTATCGTCACTTGGTAGTAAATATGGATATATTTTCGCCACGTTGACGACAGGCGATTTCTAAAAATGATGCCAAAGAACAATAGTGAACAAAACAATCTGAGCGGCAAGTTTTCATAAGCCTGCGGGAAAACAAAATCCCAAACAAAGTAGTACAGCGGAAAGCCAAGAAACCCCATCCAACCAACGAGAGTCAGGTTGGGTTCTGCATATTGATAAACCTTACGTATCGAGTCCATATTATCTATTTTGCCTACTCCGCCTGACGTCCCAATAGTGTGATTTGCATTCATTCTTATCGTTTTATTATTAAGTAATTATATATTACTTAACGCTTATAAGCAGCGCGAAATGGCGCAAATATTTCGCGACGCTTGTCTTTAATTTCAATCTTTTAAGATAGCGACACTTGATTTACAACCAAATAAATGAAGTTGCATATAGTTTAGTGTAATTTTGCGATAATCGCGTTGTATCCTCAGGGATGTTAATCTCATATACGTTCGAGATATTTAAACAGCGCCTTTGGCTCGAACTTCCAAAGATTTAACGACAGCACTCACTGTGGATGTAACGCGGTGATGAACAATTGGCTTGGGGTGTGTTATGGAACCTTTACAAATAAAAAACGTAATTTTTGATGTGGGAAATGTATTAGTACGCTGGTCTCCGGTAGAGATTGTTCGCTTAACATTTGGTCACTCAGTAGAAGCGGAAAAAATGGCCCAGTTGCTGTTTTCATCACAAATCTGGAGAGATTTAAACAAAGGAATCATTTCCGGAAAGGAAGCCAAACTGTGCTATCAACGTGAGCACAAAGTGACAGCGGAAGAAATGGACCGCTTTTTTTACTACGTAAAACATACACAAATATTACTTTACGGCAGTGTCGAACTGCTAAAAAGAGTAAAAAGTGCAGGATATCGCGTTTATGCGCTCACAGACAACGTTAACGAAATTGTTGAGCATCTTCGTGCTACCTATGAATTCTGGCCGCTGTTTGACGGTGCAATCATCTCTTCTGAAGTGCAGTTACTAAAGCCACAAGCTGAGATCTACCAAGCCCTACTTTCAACATATCAGCTTCAGGCCGAGGAAACGGTATTTCTTGATGATATGCCATACAACGTCGAAGGAGCCCGAACGGTAGGCATGGCTGCCATTCAATTTGAAAATGCTCAGCAATGCGAGTCAGAGCTAAAAGCCATGGGGCTTTGCTTTTGAGTCGCCCACTGAAACACAATACTTTAGGTACAGGCACAAAAAAGAGCAGCGTTGATGCTGCTCTTATTGTTAAGCTAAAACGTCAGACTAGGAGTAAATAACGTTTTCTTCTATCCCACTGACTAGTGACTGAGCATTCTTCCAACGGAATACCTTCTCCAATACTTCTGTTCCACCAGGCGCACGCCAAGTTCGCTCTTGACATTCTTGACCTCCAATATGGCGGTAGAATTCAATTGCAGAAATGTTTTGCGATACGACTTCTAGATAAAGACCAGTGTCTTTAAAGTACTGTTGCTGCCATTCTGCGACAGCAAGTAATAGCTGCTTGCCAATACCACGACCACGGTAGCTGTCATCAACATGCAGTGCGTCAATAAAGGTTCCACGCTCGAAATCATGGTTGCCAAACACACAAACGAAGCCGAGCAACAAACCACCCTCTTCCGCCAAGACAATGTGCTGGTTGAATGGTGGGTTGGTCAGACGGGTTTGCCAGATCAGTAGTTTGTCGTCAATCGCCTCTTTATCAAGATAGTTATCATTAAGAATGCCACGGTAATGACGCTTCCAACTATCCGCATGAAGATGCGCAATGCGCTCGTAGTCCTTATATTCCGCTAATCGTAAATCCATTACGTATTCCTATTTTCTTACATTTTTTACTTCTTTATAGAGTCTCGGCATATTCCACCTTTATAACACTTGTTTCTTGGCAGATTTTATACACCTTAAGCCAGAGCTCATTTTTTAATACTACTCATTATTCAATTAAAAGCAAAATATCCCATCAAGTTCCTTAATGTACATCCAAAGGAACAGTCACATTTGTCTAACTTTAATTTGACTTACACGTGTACGCTGATATTCTGGCGAACAGTTGTTAGCTCAAAGTTAGGAATACACCTGTGACTCAAAACAAACCACCCATTATCTGGTTGAATACATTGATATTTTCTTCCAGTTTTGTTCTGACTTTTATTGTAATGCCTTGGTATGCATATCATTTTGGACTGGGTTGGGAGCATCTAGTTTGGGGAGTGATGGCATTCAGTTTTACGAATCTTTCTATTACAGCAGGCTATCACCGACTCTGGAGCCACAAAACATACGAAGCTCATCCAATTTTACGTGCTATTTTTGCGATTGGAGGAGCATTTTCTTTGCAAAATAGTGCATTACACTGGTCTTCTGATCATCGTGTACACCACAAGCATGTCGACAATAACGACAAAGATCCTTACTCAGCGAAGCGTGGCTTTTGGTATTCTCATATTGGTTGGATGTTACGCGACTACAACAAATCGCAGGAAAACGAATACACCAACTGCCGCGATTTAAAGCGTGACAAAATCGTCATGTGGCAACATAAGTACTATGTTCCACTTGCTCTACTCACCAATATTGGCTTTCCGGTCGCTCTTGGTATTATCTACGGCGATATTTGGGGTATGTTATTAGTAGTTGGTGCCGCTCGACTCTTTATGAGCCACCACACGACCTTTTTCATTAACTCACTTGCGCATGTTTGGGGAAAACAGACTTTCACGGACAAAAACACCGCTCGCGACAACGGCGTGTTAGCCTTTTTTACATTTGGTGAGGGCTACCATAATTTCCATCATATCTTCGAGAATGACTATCGTAATGGTGTGTATTGGTGGCATTACGACCCAACCAAGTGGTTGATTAAGTCATGCTCTTGGCTAGGACTGACATCTAAATTACGCACAACGCCAACATTTAGAATAGAAAAAGCTCGCGCAACTCAACTCTTGAAGAAAGCAAAAGAAAAACTGGGAGCAAAACCGAATACGCAAACGATTCTTGATCAGTTACAACACGAGTTTGATGCGCTAGTTCATCACATGCAGGAATATTATGAGATGCGCAAGGAAGTACTCGGTGCAAAAACAGCCAGTGTGGTAAAAAAATACGAGTGCTCTGTGACAAAGATAAAGTATCAGCAAATCAAAGCGGAGTTCGAGCGGCAACAACGCAGTTGGAACCTAATGGTGCGCCGATACGCTTAACTTAACCCATCCTTACGATTTAGCTTCGCTTCGGCGAAGCTTTTTTGTTGCAAGGATTATTACCCTCTCCCAACTCACTGAGTTGTTTCTTTTTCTCATTTTGAATCAATTCCCTCACTAGTTATTCAAATTTCTGGTCATATTTTCCTTCCTGCAAACAGCTTCAAACCAGCACATAACACTTAGAAAACCAAATTCCAACAATACAATCTAACGAAATTAATTATTAAATTATTATTTGTCTCAGATCATGCAAGCCCCATATTTGTCTCGTGCCACAGTTAAGAATTCTGTAAATTCCTTGTCATAAACTGAAACAGTTTCTTTCTTTTTTTCATAACATTCGGAGATCCCTATGTTAGAGCTCTTAATTGGCTTAGTTGTTACCATTGCTGTGGGTTACTTTATCGTCAAAGGCTATAAAGCAGCGGGCGTGTTACTGACGGCTGGTATTGCTTTACTTCTTATGACTGGCGTATTGGGGCATGACGTGCTGCCCTCAAAAATCACCTCAACCGGTAACATGGTGACAGACGCGCTAGAATACGTGAAATACATGCTACAATACCGCGGCGGCGGCCTTGGTATGCAAATCATGTTGCTATGTGGCTTCGCTTCCTATATGACTCACATCGGCGCGAATAACGTTGTAGTGAAACAGTTCTCTAAACCGCTTTCTGTTATCAAGTCTCCTTATGTCCTTTTGGTAGCGGCTTACATTGTGGCGTGTTTGATGTCTCTTGCGGTAAGTTCTGCAACTGGCCTTGGCGTACTATTAATGGCGACATTGTTCCCAATGATGGTCGCGATGGGGATCTCTCGTCCAGCAGCGGTTGCAGTTTGTGCCTCTCCTGCGGCAATCATTCTTTCTCCAACCTCTGGTGATGTGGTGATCGCCGCCGAAAAATCTGGCTTGGCGCTTGATGTGTTTGCGGTACAAACAGTGTTGCCTGTTTCTATTTGCGCAATCATCGTGATGGCTGCCGCGGCTTTCCTCTGGAACAAATACTTAGATAAGAAAGAAAATACGCCAATGGAAAAAATTGACGTATCAGAGATCAAAGCCGATGCTCCAGCGTTTTATGCGGCACTGCCATTTCTACCTATCATCGGCGTGTTCCTATTCAACGGTCGTACCATTCCAGGACTTAGCCTAGACATTTACACTATTGTGGTCGGTTCGATTTTCCTTGGCGCTCTGATCCATTACGTTGTAAATAAGTTTGATGGTAAGAAATCACTGGAAGATTTAGATTCTTGTTACGCTGGCATGGCTGACGCGTTCAAAGGCGTTGTGATGCTTTTGGTTGCAGCGGGGGTTTTTGCGCAAGGTCTAATGTCTATCGGCGCTATCGATAACCTACTTCACCTTGCAGACAATGCAGGTGCAGGCGGTGTTGCTTTAATGCTTATCCTTACTGCATTGACAGTTGCAGCAGCGATTGCAACGGGGTCTGGTAACGCGCCTTTCTATGCATTTGTAGAGTTGGCACCATCTTTGGCTGCAAAAATGGGACTAAACCCAGCGTTCCTAATTATCCCGATGCTTCAAGCATCAAACCTAGGTCGTACTATCTCACCAGTGTCTGGCGTAATCGTTGCGACATCCGGTATGGCGGACATCAGCCCGTTTGAGGTTGTAAAACGTACATCTGTTCCGGTTCTTGCAGGTCTTATCACAGTTATTATTGGCACTATGGTACTTGTTCCAATGAGTGCCTAACGGCATCGCCAATATTGCTTATCGACAAGGCCCGGCTTCTAGCTGGGCCTATTTCTTTCATCTCTCCAGTGCCATTATTCTTTCTGTATTGCTTTGTAAATGCATTTTAATTGTTACTCAACTCGTGACATATTTCTCGGTTATTACATCGCTTCTTCAGAAGCATTTGCTTAATATCTCAACAGTTTATATAAGAACTGAATACATTAAGAAAATGGGATTTATTATGACTGCATTTATTGTCTTTATCGTTATTGTCCTGCTCATTGTGGTGTACGCCGTCAGTATCTACAACAAGCTCGTTACTCTACAAAACCGTTTCAAAAACAGCTTCGCTCAAATAGAAGTTCAATTAAAACGTCGATACGATTTGATTCCGAACTTAGTTAATACTGCAAAAGGCTATATGGAACACGAAAAAGAAACATTTGAACGTGTCATCCAAGCTCGTAATCAAGCAATTGCTGGCCTGAAAGCAGCCAGTGACGCGCCTGGTAGTGATGCGGCAATTAGCCAACTAAACCAAGCGGAAAGCATGCTGCAAAGTGCGTTGGGCAAACTTAATGTTGTAGTGGAAGCCTACCCTGAGCTTAAAGCAAATGAAACCATGAGTCAGCTTCAAGAAGAATTAACCAGCACTGAAAACAAAGTTGCGTTTGCTCGCCAAGCATTTAATGATGCGGTAACCAGCTACAACACATACAAACAAACGTTCCCGCCCGTGTTGTTTTCCAACGCATTCGGATTCCAAGATGGCAAACTGTTAGAGTTTTCTGACAGTGCTGAAATACAAGCTGCCCCGAAGGTTGAGTTCTAATGGATTTCTTTGACCATCAAGATACCGCGCGTCAACGCACTGGGCTTTTGGTGTTCCTGTTTTCCTTAGCAGTTGTCACCATCACTGGTTTGGTAAGCGTATTATCGATTGGTATCTATTACGGAGTAACAGGCGAACACTTTGATCAAGAAACCGCACTTACCTACGTCTTGTTGTGCTTTGCTGGCGTATTGCTGGTTGTTACGATAAGTTCAATGGTTCGCTTATCCGCCCTCACCTCCAATGGAGGCCGAGGGGTTGCTGAGAGCATAGGTGGCAAGCTGATTTCCTCAAACACCTTAGATGCAAAACATAGACAACTGCTCAACGTTGTGGAGGAGATGGCAATTGCATCTGGCATTCCGGTTCCTCCCGTCTATGTGATGCAGGAAGAGCGCGGTATCAATGCTTTCGCAGCAGGCATGAGCATTGATGATGCCGTCATCGGCGTCACACAAGGCGCACTGGATAGCTTCACGCGAGATGAACTACAAGGTGTCATTGCTCATGAATTCAGCCATATCTTAAACGGAGATATGCGTTTGAATACGCGTCTTATCGGCGTACTGTTTGGCATCACTTGCATTGCACATTTTGGACACTTGGTCTTAGATAACACTCATCATACGAGTCGCGTATCAAGAAGTTCTTCCGATTCCGATAAAGGCTTTGCGGTTATCATGCTGATTGCGATTATCTGTTTGGTTCTGGGCTGGATTGGCACCTTGTTTGGCTCGATGATCAAAGCCGCAATCTCTCGTCAACGTGAATTTCTCGCTGATGCCAGTGCCGTTCAATTTACTCGAAACGATCAAGGCATTGCTGGTGCACTCAAGAAAATTGGTAGCCATATGGCGGGTTCTTCATTGAATACAAAAGCAAGCGATGAGATGAGCCATATGATGTTTGGTCAAAGCAAACTCTCCGGCTTTTCTGGCCTATTTGCGACTCACCCTCCACTAGAAGAACGGATTCGCCGAATTGAACCTGGTTGGGATGGAAGTTTTTCTCAAAGTTCGCATCGTCCAACGACAAGCTTTGAGAATGATAACGTTAGTGGATTCACATCAGGGACATCGACACAACCGGAGAAACCAGCCACCGCAGAACTCAGCGAAGTAGGTCAACAACTACTTAACCAACTTCCTTCCGAACTTGTCGACATCGCTCGTGAACCGTACAGTGCGCGCTTTATTGCTTTTGCCTTGATATTTGATGGCAGTGAACTCCAGCGAGAGATGATAAAAAGTCATATCCCAAATGTGTCTCAAGCACAATTATTACCATGGCTGGATTATGATTTGCCTCTTCATCTACGCTTTCCATTACTCGAACTCTCCATCCCTGCCTTGAAATCGCTGAGTGAGGGTCAGAAAAACAGACTGTGCCAGGTGCTACGTGAACTCTCTCAAACTGATGATCACTACTCACTCGCAGAATGGTGTGTCATCAACTTATTGGAGAAGCAACTACTCGAATCGTATGGATGTACAAAACAGATCCAATCTTTAAAGCAATTAAAAGAGAGTGTGTTTTGGCTACTGCGCGAATTGGCTTGGGTTAGTCACTCTCAACCGGAAGACGCTCAACGTGCATTTAGCAGCGCCCTAACCTGTTTGGGCTTTAATGATGCAGAGTTACAACCCGCAAATAAGAACTGGGGCCTAAATCGCGCCGCTTTAGAGCTCCTACTGCAGCTCAAACCGAAAAGTCGTCGCTTGTTCGTAAAAGCGTGTCGATTAGCGATTGAATCGGATGGAAAGGTTACCGTTGCGGAAGGAGAACTCTATAGAGTAATCGCCTGCTTCTTAGAAGTTCCAGAGCCGCCACTAACCGTATCAGTAAATACAGGACAAACCCTACAGAGCCAAACACAACAAGCTAACTGACTTAGCTTTAAACAAAAACGCCAGCAAAAGTGCTGGCGTTTTTTCATTATGTGTTCTTATTTGACGATTTACGCTGACTTAAATCGATCAGGGATCTTAGTGATACTCTCTCGATAACTAAACCATAAGTAGGTCACGGCGAGAGAGAAGAATAAATACGAAAGTGCGAATACGATTGGAGATGTAATTAATTCAGCCGACATTCCCCACATCACACCAACAACCGTTATCGTCAACTTAGAAAGCATGCCGCAAATTAGTAAGAATAAAGCAAGCTGTGGAAAGCGCGAGCTACGGAATGCAAAGAAATAACAGCTCCCTACCGCTAGAGAAGCAATAGATAGACCCAACATAAATGAATGGATGTGGTCTGCAGATGCGACACCAGCAGATACCGAAGCCATGAGTAATAGGAACAGTTTCATAAGTCACCTCACAACAAGTCTAAAAAAGCATCCCTTCATAAATGAAATCTCATTTTTCGCTATATTCTGCTCCTATAATCTGCAATTACAAGTGACTTTTTGTTCACTTAATGCACAAAAAACCTAATCAGCTCTAGTTATTACAAAAGGTTAACAATTTAAATTTAAGAAACCCTTTACATCCAATACTTACGGCGATAAGACGATATTTCAGTCATTTTTGTTACAGGGAGTTAACACGGTAATATTTTGAAATTTTTTATATGAAATGTGAGCTGTGCACCCAACTGCGCACTGAATTCTCTGTTTTGACTAGTCCCTCGTTCCTAACAACAAAAATCATCACTTTTTGATAACACTCCAACCACATACAAAACCATGAATTCACATCCGCTTTTAATGTTTCAAATTATTTTATCAGTAACGGCAAAAAGAGATTCCAATCACATATTTATTGGTTATAATCCGCGCTCATTGCGTTAATCGTTGAAAAACGCAAACTAATTTTGAGAAAAAACATCTTTAAACCAACCCTCTTTGCGGCATTGCCAACAAGAGGAAAAACTGAGAATAAAAATGAGCAAGATTGATAAAGCTATGCGCATCCTGTTAGCAGGGTTCTGTATCAACCTTTGTCTTGGCATCCTGTATGCTTGGAGTGTATTCAACAAGGCACTGGTAACTGAATCAGGCTGGAGTGCTGCAGAAGCTTCTGCACCTTATGCAACTGCAACCATCACTTTCTCTATCTGTCTTCTTGTTGCAGGTATTCTTCAAGACCGCATGGGTCCGCGTATGATCCTTATCCTAGGTACTGTTCTTACAGGTCTAGGCATGATCGCATCTGGCTTTGTTGACACTCCACTCATGCTGAACATTACCTTCGGTGTGATCACAGGTGCAGGTATCGGTTTTGGCTACGCATGCCTATCACCTTCTGCAATGAAATGGTTCCACGCTTCGAAGAAAGGCATGGTTAACGGCATTATTGCGGCTGGTTTCGGTCTAGCGGCTATCTACCTAGCACCAGTAACATCATCATTGATCGACAGCATGGGCATTCAAACGAGCTTTATGGTTCTTGGTGTTGGTATCCTGGCAATTGCAGTTCCTCTTGCAGCAACCATCAATAACCCACCAGCAGACTACACACCTGCAGAGCCTAAAGTAAAAGAAGGTCAAGCACCTAAAGCGGTTAAAAAGTCAGATGACCTAACTTGGAAAGCAATGCTGAAGACGCCACAGTTCTACTCTCTATGGATCATGTACGCATTCGCAGCTTCTGTTGGTCTAATGATCATCGGTAACATCACGACCATCGCAAGCGTTCAAGCAAACTTACCAAACGCCGTTTACCTAGCGTCTATTCTTGCTGTATTTAACTCAGGCGGCCGTGTTGCTGCGGGTATGCTTGCAGATAAAATCGGCGGTGTTCGTACGCTTCTACTTGCGTTCGTCTTACAAGGTGTAAACATGGTGTTGTTCGCAACGTTCGACTCTGAGTTCACTCTGATCATTGGTACTGCGATCGCAGCGGTAGGTTACGGTACACTTCTAGCGGTATTCCCTACTCTAACGGCCGAGTTCTACGGTTTGAAAAACTACGGAACTAACTACGGCGTGCTTTACACTGCATGGGGTATCGGTGGTGCAATCGGCGCAGCAGTTGTTGGCTTCTCTATGACGAACGGCGAAGGCTACACCTTGGCTTACACTATTTCTTCAGCAATGATGGCAGTATGTATCGTACTTGCGTTCATCACTAAGCCACTGTCTGAAGCGAAGGTAGCGCAGCTAAAAAACGCATAATTGCGAATTGATTTGATAGCGAAAAGGCTTAACCTATGGGTTAAGCCTTTTTTGTTATCGGTCGTTTATGGAAAGCCCTATCGAACTTGCACCAGACTACTATCTAGAAAACTTCTTTAAGCTGACTCACCACGCAGTAACCTGGTACAGCGATTTACTGGCTGAGGAAGAACACGCTTGGCTTTGCTCGTTTGATTCCTTGAGCAAACACGCCCAGTGCCTGTTAGTGCGTTTATACAGCCGAAAAGGGTGTTGGTTTCGAAGTGATAAGCTGAGTTATCAAGAAATACCTTCAATCAATGAAGCACTGGCAGAATTGAGTCAACATGAGTTTGTGGCCCTTTCCCCCACACTCTCTCATCAAGAGTTAGCGTCTAACTTACTGACGAAACCGGAGATCTCTGCACTTTACCCAGAGCTACCGAAGTCATTAAAGAAAGATGCCCTTGTAGAGCGTTTAAGCAACACGGAATTTGATCGTTTTGAGCAGCTTGAGTTTACGATCATCAAACTCAATTCAGCTCACATGATCGACGTATTACTCACTCTGTTTTTCGCCAACACCCATCAAGACTTAAGTCAGTTTGTGCTTGATGACTTAGGTCTACATCAGTTCGAGCAATACCAATTGAGTAAAGTGCGCCGTTTCTTTGATTCACGTGAGCAAATAGACCGCTTAATTGAACTGAGCCAACTGAGCAACCTGTACTGGCAATTTGATCGAAAAGACAAAGCGAACCTCGACTTATTAATTGAGGCAATGCCTCAGCCTGTTAATCACCATTACGTAGATCGTAAACGTGAGCACATGTTGAATGACATAGCACGTGATTACGAACGGCTTAATGATCTAGAGACCGCCCTATCTCTATTTAGCCAAACTCAGCTCGCTCCGAGCCGAGAACGACGTGCACGTATCTATGACAAACTAAACCAAGATGATTTATTTAGTGACATTGTCACAGAGATACTGCAGTCGCCAATTGATGTGTCTGAGCTCGAAGTCGCACAAAAACTTGAGCAACGGTTGAAACGAAAACAAGGCGCGAAAGTACCAAGAGTAGCGAAGCCACTCTGCTCCGAATACCATATTGAACTGGATTTATCTCAACAACGAGTCGAGCTTGCCAGTAAAGCGTATTTTGAGTCCTTAGGCTGGAATGTGTTTTACGCTGAAAATGCGTTGCTCAACTCGCTATTGGGGCTAACATTCTGGGATGCGATTTTTGCTCCTATTGAAGGGGCATTCATTAACGCTTATCAACACCGTCCTTTAGATTTATATCACTCAGATTATGTTACCAAGCGCCAAGCTTTGATAGACACCGCTTTTGCCGAACTAGAAGCGGGCAACACCCAGACGTTATTGACAAAATACGATGAGAAGTTTGGCATTAGTAATCCATTTGTACATTGGAATTTAATAAGTAAAGAGCTACTCGAAACAGCGCTCAACACCATCCCAACCAATATGCTGATGGCGCTGTTCAAAATACAATTGAGCGACCTTAAGCTTTACCTTAATGGGATGCCGGATCTCATTGCTTTTAAAGAAAATGAGTTCGAATGGATTGAAGTGAAAGGCCCTGGCGATAAAATCCAGGATAACCAATGGCGTTGGATCAAAGAGTTTACTCGCCTTAATGTCCCGTTTGCGGTGTGTTACGTCGCAGCAACTTAACTTACTCTATATAAAGAGCTTGGTGTTTGTTCACTCAAACCGCCCCTCGTTATCTCCCCTTGCTCTTTTTTCTAAACATTTTTTCGTTTCTTCACGATCGCTTCACGCTTCTTCACACAAAATGCGCTTCTACTCACTAAGTTGATTTGAAGAGGCAAAATAAAATGAACAAAACACTTCTTGCGTTACTTGTTACCTGCTCAGTTTCGGTATCTGCGGCTCCTTATGTAGGTCTGGAATATGGACTAGGCACCACTGACCATGATTTGGAACCTCACTTTTCAACTGACAACGTAACACTCAACCCTGAGCTTGAAGACGGTATTTTCTCAGGTTTTGTCGGTTACGCGTTCAATGACAACTGGGCGCTAGAGTTGGGCTACAGCCAATTTGACCTTGATGATAATCGTTCAAAGAACCTTGGTATCAAACAAATTGATGGCAAAGATTACCATCATGAAATGGATTGGGATGCGTCAATCAAAGCCAAGCAAGTGTCGCTGTCTCCAGTGTTTAGTTATGCATTAAATGACAAATGGACAACAAAATTCAAAGCGGGTCTAACGTACACGCAATACGACACCAAAGTTTCGAAACATCAAGAATACGAGCTTGTCGCGAACGACGATGTGGAAATGAACAACACGCTTTTCCACAACACAGAGAAAAACAACGAGCTAGGCGCAATGTTCTCAGTGGGTGCGGAATACAGAATTTTCCCGCAGCTCACCATAGGTGCAAACGCAAAATATCAACTAGACCGATACGCGAACACTGCATCCTTTAACGTAGGCACAACTTACTACTTCTAATTTAAGGGGACGATAATGAAAAAAATGATTTTAGCATCCATGTTTGCCCTACTTTCAAGCTCAGCTTTCGCCGCGTTTAATGGTCCAGAAATAGGCGTAATTAATTCGGTGAAAGAGGCGCACAACGCAACCGACGACAGCGCAGTCATGTTAACCGGGCACATTGTTCAATCTCTTGGTAACGAGACTTACTTGTTCAAAGATGAGACTGGTGAAATCGAAGTGGAAATCGACAATGAAGATTGGATGGGGCTAGACGTTAGTCCAAACGATAAAGTGACGATTCGAGGCGAAGTTGACTCAGAGTGGACAACCACGCAGATTGACTTAGAGACCATTCAAAAGCTTTAATTCGCCTGACACCTCAACACAAACAACACAGCCACATATTGGAGGCTGTGTTGTTTATGACCCGTGAAACTACTCGTTTAGCTGACCAAGCAAGGACAATCTTGCGGCAAGACTAATCGTATACTCTTAGGCTGAACATCAAACCGTATTGTTCTCGAATGATATGGTTCGCCATCTAAATTGAGCGGAAGTGGGTTTGGAAAGTCTATCTCCAACCAGCTTGCTCTTGTGTGTTTTACAAACTCACCTTTCTCGCTAGGATTATTGATCTCTTCGATAACTTTTGGCAGCTCATGAGGCAAGAATGGACGCACCAATGTTAGATCCATCAAGCCATCATTAATCATCGCCTTCGACGCTAACTCTTGCCCACCTCCAGCTAAGCGACCATTGCAGAAAGCGCCAAGCAACATTTCTCCCTGATAAGCCCCGCCTTCAATTGTTATTGTTCCGTCATAAGGTTTAAAGCCGAGCGCTTTTACAACACCAGTTAGTGTATAAGCGCCGCCACCAAGAAAGTTTTTAAGTTCAACAGGCGTTTCTGCCGTAACTTCTGCGCCAAACCCAGCTGTTGCCACGTTAATAAAGTAGCGATCGTTAGCCTTGACACAATCGACCAAAGCAGACTGCCCTTCTACGGCGAGAGATAAAGACGCCTTGATAGAAGCTGGCACTTGAATCGCGGTGGCAAAATCATTTGCGGTACCAAGAGGGATAATGGCTAACTCAGGGCGTTTTTCTTCTTCAATTTGGATAATCGCAGAAGCCGCCTCATTGACGGTCCCATCGCCACCAGCGACAACAATACGTTCAATCCCTTCATCAACCGCTTCTTTCACCAAGCGCGGCATGTCTTGAGATTCCCAAGTCACTCGCACTTGCACATCGACGCCCTTGTCTCTCATTTTCATGATTGCATCTCTTAACTCTGGGTTCCCAGCTTTTTTGCCGTTAAGGATGGCACGTATTGTCTTCTTCATTGCACTTCCTATTGGTTGATGACTTTCCCTGCTTGTTTAATCTGTGATCGCAACCATTGATGGGCACTGTCGTTTGTCCGACTAGGATGCCATATTGTGCAGAGCTCATAGGTTTGTTCATCAAATGGCATAGATAAAGATTTAACATGATAGGTGTTGCTGAACAAGTTGATCATCGACTCGGGCATTAAACCAATATATTCACTACCGCAGATAACAGGTAGCATTTCCAACACGCCAGAAGCTCGATACTTTATCTTTCTTTTGTCCAAGTCGACAATATCATCGGCGTTTAACAAGCTCTTACGACTCTGCCACTGCGAAACCACCACATGTTCTTCTTCAAAAAATTGTTCAGCCGTAATCTCGCCCTTTAAGCGTGGGTGCTCCTCGCTACACACCACCACCAAGCGCTCAGTAAGCACAGTTTCAACTTTTAAAACCGTTCGTGCTCTTGGCGCGATATCAATGATCAAGTCGTAACGTTGCAAACGTAGATCGCTTTCATAATCTTCTGTAAAGAGTGGATGAACCTCTAAAGCAATATGTGGTGCCAACTCACGGATCTGTTTCATGACTTGAGGGAGCAACTCAAAACTTGCAACAGAGACACAAGCAATGGAAAACACTCGATTCGACACTTTAGGGTCAAATTCGCTAGAAGCCGCCAGAGTTGAAGTAAAGTTTTGCACCGAAGTAAGCAGCGCAGGGTAAATATCCATAGCAAAAGAGGTAGGTTCTACCCCCTTGGTACAGCGATGAAATAAAGGTTCGTCATAAATATCACGAAGGCGTGCCAACGCTTTGCTGACTGCGGGCTGCGTGATACTGAGACGTGCTGCCGCTTTAGATAAGTTCCCCTCTTCATAAATGGCAATAAAGATGGGGATGAGATTAAGATCGGTCGGTTTCATGCTATTAAATTTTTCGAAAATCACTTTTTCTATTTTAATCTAACAGCATGATAGTTAACGTAGCCAAGTACAAGAAATGGGCGGTACGACCTGTTTTAATGAGTTTTAACTCAATTTTGACGTACTCCACTCACCGCGTAAGTGAGTAGCTAACGTGCAAGCCAATACTTACATTAAGATTTGCCTAAATATGGGGTAAGAAACTCGCTGACTTCCTCGCCGCATAAACCAATTTCTACCTCAATACCGGCTTGTTTTAGAATCTCGATACCTCGACCACTGTTGCGCGGATCTGGATCCAACATGGCTACGACGACTTTGCCAATACCGGATTTTACTAATGTCACCGCGCAAGCTGGCGTGCGACCTACAAACGAACACGGTTCGAGCGTAACGTATGCCGTCACCGCTTCTAACGAGCCTTGATATGCATTCAGCGCTTCTACTTCCGCGTGGTTGCCACCAATAGCTTGAGTATGACCTTCTGAAACGATTTGATTGTCTTTCACTAACACGCAGCCAACCGGCGGGTTGGGTTGACATTCAGGAAGCGCATTTTTGGACAATTCCAATGCGCGGCGCATAAACTCTTGGCTCATTTGAACTCTATTCTCTAATAAAAACGAGGCGCTATATTAGCGCCCCATTTTATTCATTGCCATCTCTTCCAATGACTTTGTCCAGTTCTGGTAACGCTCGCGGTATACGGAATTTAAAGCGTTGTTGTTTGGTCTGGATCTTGCGCCACATCGACTTCATTAAATGAGCGCTATTTTCACCATTTTGCATTCGCGACGCACTTTTTTGCCACGATTCACTCGTATCGGCTTTGGTCATTTCCAGCTCTGCCGTATTTAAACGCAATTGTTTGTACAATACGGTCCTTGCTTCAGACCAACGTTTAGTCTTTAACAGACGGTGGAACGTCAACCATGCTGGTGTCGGTCTGTTGCGGTAGTAACGCTTAATGGCTACCAATGAAATAATCACAAAACCCAGCAATACAAGCGTGGATACAATCCATGCAAAGTACGTTTTGATGAAGGATTTCAACGTGTGCTTCGCGGCAAATGTTTTGCCCTCTAACACCACCGTTTCCACTTGCTGAGTCTTACTGTTCCACCAACGGAACTCATAATCTGGCAGGGTTAATTCACCACCTTGTTGAATCACGTACACGCTCTCTTCTGTGCGTGTTGACTGGTAATCACCACGTGTTTGCGTATCTGTAAGACGGTGCGGTTGAGGATACGCTTGGTAACGGGTTGTTGATTCTCCTTTCAACAAGTCTGGTAGCAACACAGATAGCGAATCTTGAGCTGAGATGGTGATTTTACGCGTGATTGCATCCCCAACTTTGAGTGACTCAGTGGAGGTTTCCCACTCTTGTTTTACGTCTACGTGCGTTGCAGAAAACCAAGGCGTGTCACCGCTTAACAATCCCGATGGCAAGGCGGTTTTGAACTTAATCGGCTGCGTGTAAAGTGTGCCTGACACCTTCTCGCCGTCTGGCGCCGACACCTGAACGCCCACTGCGACAGGTGGAATCACAAAATCACCAGATGCTTGCGGATACAAAGTCACTTCCCAGCGTTGACGCGACCAAGTTTGTCCGCCCTTGCGCTCCGTGAAGTTAGTGGCTAACTGATTACGCTGTTTGGCGATAACATTGGGCATTTCAATACTGCCAATTCGCGTCCCCCCCGTAAACCAGCGCGGCGTTGCCACTTCGATGGTTAAAATGACTTGCTCGTTGACACTAAAACTTGGCGTTTTACGCTTTTCTCCAGCCGTTGGTTGTTGACCAACCCACGCTTGCAACTCAACACCATGATTGCGTTGAAGAGCGTAAATATCCTGAGCGAAAACGTGACGACTTACGAACAGACTCAAACAAACCACTAACCATGCCACTATCCGTACAGGAAGAGCAAAAGAGTTAACGCGATGGACATTCATCATCATTGGGCAGCCTCCTCTGTATTGTGTTCCGTTGTCGTAGTTGAGCTACCCGTTGTTGGCGAGCGTAATTGAATTTGAAATTTAGCCCGTAAGAAATACTTCGGATCCGCTTCGACTCGCTTTAGCCACTTGTCGGCTAATTCTTGGCTACCTAAGATGTCGTCTGCGCTTAACGTCTCTTTAATCATCAACTCTGCTGACGTTTGTTCATCCGCCCCTTCTGCGGTTTGAGGGTTGTCGCCTAGCTCGGTTGACGCCTCTTGCTCTGTTCCGGCTTGGCTTTCACTCATCTGATTTATCTCATCGACGATGCCAGCAATCACTTTCAAGTTGTGCTCAACATCAGGTCTTAACGACTCGCTCAACGTTGGCTTGCTGGCTAGGGATTTTAACAAGTCACGAGCAGCCAAATATTCACGCTGGCGCGCCAATGCGCTCGCCGCATTGTAAAGACCGTAATCTCGAACCTCTTCGGACGGGTCGTTTTGCATTTCCAAAAACGCACTGTGCGCGAGCTCAAACTCGCTTGCGTAGTAGTACGCCGTGCCTTTGCGTAATGGATCGACAAAGTGTTTTGCAGCTTCTAAATACGCTTGTTGGTTGAACAAACGCTGTCCTTGTTGGTCTGGCGTCAGCCACAAATCCCACCACCATTGTGCCACCTTGTCGAAGGTCGTCACTTTTTGCACAACTTGTGGCTGCTCGGCTTTCACAGAAATGTTCTCCGCCATTGCACTGGTCGGCATCAACAGTGTACCGCTCACCATTGCAATCACGCACCACTGCACTAACCACCCTTTTCTAAACCACAGCATCATGATCAACGCGATTGGGAACAGCAGTTGATAACCCATGTCTTTCCAAGGCATTGAAGATTCGCCATTAAGCTGCATATTGCGCTCAACGTATCGATTCAGTTGTTCGATATCACTGTTATCGACCGTCACTTCCACCAATCGACCGTTGGTTTGGCTGGCCAGTTTTTGCAGAGAATCCAAATCCATCGGGTTGTTACTCACGATGTCTGTATTCCCCGCAGCAAGAATTAACAGTTGATAAGGTTTACCTTCAAAATACGCTTGGTATTGCTTAATCGTGGCCGGGTTCACGCCATCGCTCACCAACAAAACGGTGGAGCCTGGTTGACCTTGCAATTGTTGATCAATTAACGGCAAGGCTTTTTCAGCAAGCTTACCTTGCACGGGCATGATTTCTGGCGTAATGGCCGCCAAGAATGGGTCAAATACTTTGCTGTCTTGAGTCACAGGCATCGCCACATGAGCACTGCCCGCAAACACGACTAAACCCGTTTTTCCGCCTTTTCGCGCAACTAACAAATCGCGTATTTTCTGTTTGGAACGCTCAAGGCGGCTTGGTGGGAGATCTTTTTGCAGCATCGAGTCGCTGTTATCAAGCACCACAAGCAGAGAGGCTTTATCTTCACCAAAGGGAGAAGATTCACGTTGCCACGTTGGGCCTGCACAAATCACAATGGCGATTAGTACAATCAGCATCAAGAGCTTAAGCGGCAGTTGCTTGCGCCAACCTCGCTCGCCTATCGTCAAAGCATTGCGTAAATGTTCGGGCAGAATATCCTTCCAGCTTGGTTTGCTTTCTTCTCGCCAGCGCAACCACACCAAGAAAAACATGGGGATCAAAGCCATTAACCACAGCGGTCGGATAAAATGAAACTGCGTAAAGAATTGCGTCCAACTAAGAGAATCAAACATCGCTCTCTCCTAATGATGATCGTGTTGCAGCCCTTCTTTTGAGTGTCGCGACGCTGAACGCGAGTAAATGCATGATGACCACTAACGCCATCAAGTAATAGTGAAGGCTTTGTTTTGGGCGGTATGTGGTGCTTTCGTAAAGTTGAGGTTCCAGTTTGCCAATCTCGTCGTAGGCAGCCGACAGTTCATCACGGTTGAGAGCTTCAAACGCTTCACCGCCGGATTCTTTCGCAATGCGATGAATCGTGTCCATATCCAACGCGGTTTCACCTATCGTTTCCGGATCGCCCATCGCAATCACGTGCACTCGCACGCCTTTGGCTTTCGCCACTTTCGCCGCATCAATCGGTTCGACAAAGCTGCCCGTGTCGTTACCATCGGTTAATACAATCGCGACTTTTTCACGGTTTTGATCTTGTTCTAAAGCACCACGCGACTTATCGCTTTGCTCAAAAACTTTAATCGCTAAGCCAATTGCATCACCAAGATGGGTACTCTGCCCTGCCATCGCCACATCGGTTTGGTTAAGCAGTTCGAGCCACACTTTTTGGTCAGCGGTAAATGGCGTTTGCACAAAAGCGGCATCACCAAAAAGAACCAAGCCTAATCGGTCACCTTTACGAGACTGAACAAACTCCGTCAGCACTTCTTTTGCCGCATCAAGGCGAGAAATTTTTTCACCTGTACGAGAGGTGAAATCAGGCTCAGCCATGGAACCCGAAAGATCCACCACGACCATCACATCGCGCCCTAAACTCTCGCGAACTTGAGGCTCGCCTAACACGGTGGGTTTGGCTATCGCACACACCACCAAAAGCCATGAGAGAATTAACGTTGCTCGTTGCCACCAGCTTGGGGTTAACTGGCTTGCACCTTCTGATGGCGTCTCGCCAATCGCTTCCACCAACTGACTAAAAAACGGCACTTTGATCGCCATTTGCTTAGTGCGATATGCAGGCACCAAGTAGTACACCACCAATGGCAGCGGCAAAATCAGAAACCACATTGGGTGAGCAAATTCGAAACCAGACAAACCAGTTAGCGATGCAAGAAGATCATTCATGTTGACCTCCCTGATTTGCTTTGCGTTTCAATAATGGAGATTTCTTTGCCGCGCTTTTTTGAGCATCACAACGGTGTTCACTCACCCAGTTTTTCGCACGAGCAATAAGCGTTACTCGCTCTTCGTTGGTTAGTATAACGCTTGGGTCAACAATACTTTGTAGCCAGCGCTTTGAAAGCTCATCGTTAAAGACCACTTGCGAGTTTGCTTGAGAATCTCCGGTTTGCGGATATAGCGCATCGAGCTTGCGCAAAAAGGCGGTATCAAACAATTTCGCGTTACGGCTATCAAAATGAATCAACACAATTTTAAGCACAGAGAACAATGCTTTAGGCATGCCTTTGTCGCTCGGTTTGATTTGCGAAATCGTCAACAGAGCTTCTTGTCGGTAGCGGTTACACCACCACTGTTGAGCCAAGCGATACGCGACATACACCAATGCAACGAGCGCAAGCGCCGCTAAAATTTTCCAGCCAATAGTTTGCGGGTACCAACTCACGCTGGATGGTACGGCCACATCATGCAGCTCTCTGAGTATGTAGGTACTCGGAGGCGTAGGAAGACCACTCATTTAACGCCCTCCTACCAGTTTTTGAAATTGTTTAATGTGCTCGCCTGTCGTATCGAGTTCGATGTGCGGAAGGTGTTTCATCGCCATAAGTTGAGAGAGTGATTGACGCTGTAAGCTAGTTCGAGCCTCAAGCTTTGCGCTCGCGGCCTCTACCTTTGCTTGGCTGTCTAAATTGAGTTGATACTGCCCATCACCAACCACCCATTTCGATTTTGCCAAATCGTCTGGTAGCGCTTGTTCTAATGGGTCACTGACCATCACGGCGAGAACATCGTTGTGCTGTTGTAGCTGTTTAAGGTGGTCAAGATGGTGCTCCTCGCAGTCGCTCCAGTCGCTGATAAAAATCAAAGTGGATTGTTTGAGCTTCATGCGTTTAATGAGCTCAATCCATTGACTGAACGTCACTTTTTCGGAGTTGCGGGAGTCCACATTGAGCGATTGATTGGCTTTAGCGAGAAGCTTAAGTTGAGCCAGAAGATCGTTTTGCGAACGCTGTGCCTTGCTGTGAAACAACGCCTGCGGGGATGCGATGACAAAACCGACTCGGTCGCCATCTTTTAATACTCGCCACCCACACATCGCTGCGATCTCTGCCGCGACAACTGATTTCATTACTTGCGTCGAAGCAAAAAACATTGTGCTTCTCTGGTCGACACACACGATTACGTTGCGATCTTTTTCTTCTGTATAACTGCGTACGTGCGGCTTACCTGTACGCATCGTAACTTTCCAATCAAGGTTACGAATATCGTCACCCAATTGGTAATGGCGCAGCTCTTCGAAGTTCAATCCACGACCGCGAAACAACGAATTGTGTCGGCCAGAGAGTACGCTACCCGCCTTTAGGTGAGGAAGTAAACTGAATGATTCTGCTTGTGCTTGCAGACGTACTAAACGAGCGTAATCGCAGTACAAACGGGGATCCATCCCCTGTGATTTTGGCGCAAGAGTTGGCTTAGCCATAATGCCTCCCACTTACCCAATTTCTACACAATCTAGCAGCTCTTGTACGACTCGTTGGTGATCGACTCCGTCTGCTAGTGCATCGTAGGTCAAAGAAAAACGGTGGCCCAATACAGACGGAACCATGGCACGCACATCGTCAGGAGTAACGTGGTCACGTCCTTGCATCCACGCATACGCACGAGCGCATTTGTCTAGTGCGATGGAAGCACGAGGACTAGAGCCAATCTCAATCCATTTTGCTAAGTTTGAATCGGCATAACGCTCTGGCTTACGAGTCGCCATCACTAACGCGACGATGTAGTTTTCCACTAGATCTGACACAACAATATCAGGTAGTTGACGACGTGCTTCTAGCACCACGTCAGGTTCGATGTGTTTTGGCGTAATAATTTCGCTGCTGGTTTCCGCGCCCAATTCTTCACTGCGCACCAAACGAATGATGTTACGTTCGGCTTCATCTTCTGGGTAATCGACGGTAACCTTCATGATAAAACGGTCCATTTGTGCTTCTGGCAGCGGATACGTGCCCTCTTGTTCTACTGGGTTTTGCGTTGCAAGCACCATAAACAAGTCTGGCAATACGTGAGTTTTATCACCTACCGTGATTGTGCCTTCGGCCATGGCTTCAAGCAGTGCTGCTTGTACTTTGGCTGGCGCACGGTTGACCTCATCGGCAAGCACTATGCTGTTAAAAATTGGCCCTGGCTGAAAATGGAGTTGCGGCTTGCCATCCAATTCTTGATAAACCTCGGTTCCCTTCACGTCCGATGGCAAAAGGTCCGGCGTAAACTGGATTCGACCAAAACTGGTGTTTAACAAGTTGGCCAACGATTTTACAGAACGTGTTTTTGCCGTTCCCGGCAAACCTTCTAGAAGAATGTGCCCGTTCGTTAATAACCCGATGACTAAAGCTCGAACCACGTGGCTTTGTCCAATGACGCTTTTTTCTGTTTGTTCGATGAGTTCTTTTATCGCTTGTTGTGCATGGTTCATAGGGTACCTTTTCAGTGGTTTAAGCCGTCTTTTCAATAGTTAAGTATAAGAACAAATGAAATAACTTAAGGTTATATTCACTATGTTATCTTTGCGGTTCTTCAGATTGGAGAAGCTGTGCAAGACCAACCAACATCGGTAACGCGTAATCAAAGAACATTTTGATTCCCGAACACAGATAGTTTAGTCCAGCCTCGCCATTCGGCGTTTTGATCAGACGGTTTTTCGGACACTCGCCCCAGCAATAAGGCAAGTAGGCACACTGCTTACAATACGTCGGCAAAGATTCGCGCTTTGCCATGCCAAAGGTATATTGTCGTGTAGAGAAAGCCATGTCATTCAATGAGTGTTCATGAATATTGGCGAGTTTGTATTCTGGGTACACATAGTGGTCGCAACTGAACACGTCGCCATTGTGCTCAATCGCCAAGCCTTTGCCACAAAACTCAGCTGTCACGCAAAGCTGAGACGGTTTCCCCATTACTTGCGCTACCGCGGTTTCAAACAGGTTAACCAGTACACGGCCAAGATCGTTATTCACCCACTCTTCAAAGGTCGCCATTAAAAAGCGTCCCCAGTCTTCAGGATCGACCGTCCAATCCGTCACAACAGACATTGGATGACCCGGTTTCGCCAGATCACTGCCTTTGGTTGGGATCATCTGTTCGTTCCAAAACTGCGGTGCGGTTGTTTGGAAGTCGTTCGCTTCAACCACCGGTGCAAACTGAATGTATGTCACACCCAATTCTTGAGTTAAAAATCGATACACTTCGAGCGGGTATTTCGCATTGTGACGATTCACCGTCACCAACGCGTTGAATTTCACGCCATGCGCTTTGAGCTTATCTACCGCTTTCATCACCAGATCAAACGTCGGCTTACCGCTGCGGGTTTTGCGATATTTGTCGTGCAGCTCTCGTGGCCCATCAATCGACAAGCCAACTAGGAAGTTGTGCTCTTTTAAAAACGCGCACCACTCATCGTTTAGCAAAATGCCGTTGGTCTGAAGGTCGTTTTCAATGCGAACGCCTTTCGGCTGATGTTTCTTTTGCAGAGCTACGACATTGCGGAAGTAGTCCAACCCAAGCAGCGTTGGCTCCCCGCCCTGCCATGAGAAAACAATTTCTTCGCCATCCTGACTTTCGATGTAGCTTTTCACGAACGCTTCCAATGTTGCGTCGTCCATTTTTGGCTGCTTTTCTTGGTGCAGTAGATTTTCTTTATGCAGATAAAAGCAGTACTGACAATCAATATTGCATTTTGCTCCGCCTGGCTTTGCCATCACATGGAATCGACGGTCGTACGCACCCGGAACCGTTGCTTTAGACGCCGTTTTAAGAGGAACAATAGGCATAGTAGTAGAATGGCGAGGGGAAATCTTACTCATACGTTTCTCACTATTTAATATACCCAAATAACCTCGTAATCACATTCAGCGGAATTGAAGCTATTTGGGTATATAGCGCTCCGAAAAGCGCTATATAATCTTAATTACTTAGAAGACTTAGGTACGAACGAACCTGCTTCCATGCGAGGTGGGAACTCTTTAAACGTACCCATTACCTCTTTCACTTTCTCTACCGCTGGCATCATTAGGAATGAACGCTCGTACATCCAACGAGAGTACCCCATACCTTGGTCACCACGTTCGAATGGGTCGATACTCAAGTCGAAGATCAATGGAACACGAAGTTTAGTAAACGGCTTGCGCCATACATCCATACCCGTTTCATTCTCTTGAATCATAAAGTGGAACTTGTACTTTCCTTGGCGTAATGCCACAAGATCACCGTCATCGCTCCAGTAAACGAATTCGTTACGAGCAGATTTGTCTGACTTACCCGTTAGATATGGCAGTTGGTTGTAACCATCTAGGTGAACTTTATAGTCCATATCACCAACTTTCTTACCTTTTAGTAATTCATCTTTAACTTTGGTGTCACCCGCTGCAGCAACCAATGTCGGGAAGAAATCCTCTAATGACATCATGCCGTTGAACGTTTTACCTGCTTCGATGTTTCCAGGCCATTTAATCAACATCGGCACACGGAAACTGCCTTCCCAGCCAGTGTTTTTCTCAGAGCGGAATGGTGTCATCCCTGCATCAGGCCACAAATCAACCATAGGGCCGTTGTCAGTGGTGTAAACAATGATTGTATTGTCATCCACACCCAACTCTTTGATCTTGTTAAGTAGGTGACCAATTTGATCATCGTGCTGCTTCACGCCATCTGCATAAAAACCAGCGCCTGTTTTACCTTTATAATCATCAGGTACGTGCGTGAAGTTGTGCATGCGAGTGGTGTTAAACCAAGTAAAGAACGGCTTATCTGCTTTTACTTGTTTTTCTATGAAGGTTTCCGCAGCATCAAGGAATTCACCGTCAACATTTTCCATACGCTTACGCGTAAGTGGACCGGTATCTTCAATTTTACCGTCAGCGTAAGAGTGGATTACGCCACGAGGGCCAAATTTCTTCTTGAACTCTGGATCTTTAGGATAATCCACGTTCTCTGGCTCTTCTTCCGCGTTCAAGTGATATAGGTTGCCGAAAAACTCATCAAAACCGTGGTTGGTAGGAAGGTGTTCGTCTCGGTCGCCTAAATGGTTCTTACCAAATTGTCCGGTTGCATAACCCATTTGCTTAAGCACGGTTGCAATCGTTGGATCTTTTTCCGAGATACCTTGCGGAGCGCCTGGTAAGCCCACTTTTGATAGACCAGTACGTTTTGGCATTTGACCAGTAATGAATGCAGAACGGCCTGCTGTCGAACTTTGCTGTGCGTAGAAGTTAGTGAACTTCGCACCTTCTTTAGCAATGCTATCGATGTTCGGCGTGTTGTACGCCATCATGCCTTGGTTGTAGGTACTAAGGTTCCAGTAACCAACATCATCACCAAAGATGACAAGAATGTTGGGTTTGTCCGCTGCGTGTGCAACTGCAGATGCAGCGCCTAATGCTAACGTACATGCGTTAAGTACGAGTTTTTTACTGCTCGTTTTGGTCGCATTTTTCATATTATCTCCAAGAGTTCGCTAGTGCGTAAAAATGGTATTCGCTTTTCAATACCATTGTTGATATAAGATAAAGCACTAATTTCAGGCGATAAATGCAGTCAGAATTAGTTAACCTATAAATTAAATTTATGAGTAACGTTATGGACTTGAATTTGATCCAAACTTTTCTTGTTGTCGCGGAGTTCCAATCTTATACAAAAGCCGCGGAACAATTGGGGCTTACGCAACCTGCTGTGAGCGCTGCAATAAAGCGTTTAGAACAAGTGGTCGATAAGCAATTATTTGTCAAAAAAGGGCGAGGTATCGCACTAACATCTACCGCCTATCAGCTGCTACCGCAATTCCAGCAAGCGGTTAATATCATTGATAATGCGATATCCGATAAGAATCATTTTGAAGTGTGTTGTTCCGAAATTTTATTGCACATTATGGACCCGATAAAGAACACTATTTTTTATGAATCGCCACCCGAAAAGTTCTTATTATTTGAGCTTCTAAGACAACAAAAAGTCGATCTTGTAATTGATACTGTTATCACAAAAGATGCAGCGTTTATTATTGAAGATGCCTACGAAGAAGAGGCGGTGATTATCTGTCGTGAGAACCATCCCCGTGTTCAGGGCACGCTCACAAAAGAGCAATTTTATGAGGAAACTCACTGTTTATTTTCAGGGAAATGGAACAACATGTCGGGGTTCGAGCAGCTAGCAAAGGAAACAATTCAAGAAAGAAAAGTCGACTTGATCACATCTTCGCTAGCGGGCATGGCGCTGTATGTCGCCCAAAGAGATAGTTTAGGGATCGTTTCTCAATCTTTTGCAAACAAGTGGAGAAAAGCGCTCAAACTTCAAATTTTGTCCTGCCCTATTTCTATATGCGCTATCCCTTACAAGTTCGTCTACCATAAGCGAGAGGTAAACAACCCTGCTCATATTACGCTACGTGAAAAAATTAAAGCCAACTTAACGGCAGCCCACTACGAGCCTGTTTCCTTATAGTGCTTGTTGATTCGCATTTTCTTTGCCATTCGTTGCTCTGAAAGCTTTTATTAGACGGAAAAAAGAGGCTCATATGAGCCTCTTTTCTATATGGTTGCATCGTATTGCTTACGTAGCACTAGCCTACTTATTTGGGTTCTCTTTTAATTTCTCCATCACCTGATCGAGCGAGAAGCTTGCCGCTTTTTGCCTTGGTGGGAACTCTTTAAACGTTTCGAGGAATCGTCCTACGTAAGCTTGGGCAGGAACCAGCATATAAGCACGGTCTAGCATCCAATCATAGTAGGTGTTGGAAGTGATATCAGCCACTTCGTAAGGGTCCATACGTAAGTTGAAGATCTTAGGAACTCGAAGTGTAGTGAATGGTTCCGCCCAAATGCGCAGCGTACCTTTTGCTCGTTGCTCCATAAAAACCAGTTTCCACTTGTTATAACGAAGTGCGGTTAAGTCTCCATCATCCGAGAAGTAAAAAATCTCTTCACGCGGTGCTTTCTCTTCTTTGCCAGTTAAATATGGCAGGAAGTTGTAACCATCGAGATGCACTTTGAATTTCTTACCATTCGCACTATAGCCTTTGAGTAATTTCTCTTTGATACTGTCATCACCCGCGGCAGCAACGAAAGTTGGCATCCAGTCCATATGGTGCATGATATCATTCGAGACAGAGCCAGCTTTAATTTTACCCGGCCAACGTACCATCGCTGGGACTCGATATGCACCTTCCCAGTTGGTGTTTTTCTCTCCACGGAATGGCGTTGTACCTGCATCTGGCCATGAGTTCATGTGTGGACCATTATCGGTTGAATAAAAGACTATCGTGTTGTCTTTTATGCCCAAATCGTCCACTTTTTTCAGTAGTTGGCCGACATGATTATCATGCTCGACCATGCCATCTGCATACTCACTGATGCCTGTTTTTCCCGAATTCTCTTCTTTCACGTGGGTGCGGAAATGCATACGCGTTGCGTTCCACCAAACGAAGAAAGGTTTTTCAGCTTTGACGGCACGATCCATAAAATCGAGAGCCGCATCCAACGTCTCTTCATCCACGGTTTCCATACGCTTGCGAGTCAGAGGCCCGGTGTCCTCGATTTTGCCGTCAGCGTACGAGCGAATAACGCCTCGTGGACCAAACTTTTTACGAAACTCTGGATCTTTAGGGTAATCGACGTTTTCTGGTTCTTCCTCGGCGTTCAAGTGATAAAGGTTGCCAAAAAATTCATCGAAGCCGTGGTTAGTAGGCAGGTGTTCGTCTTTGTCGCCTAAATGATTTTTACCAAATTGACCCGTCATATAGCCCATCGGCTTCAACATTTCGGCAATGGTGGCATCTTCTTCCTTCAAGCCAAGATCTGCGCCAGGAAGCCCTACTTTACTTAAACCCGTTCTAAGGACGGTCTGGCCGGTGATAAAAGTAGAACGGCCCGCAGTACAAGATTGTTCACCGTAATAATCCGTGAACATCATGCCCTCTTTCGCGATGCTGTCTATGTTTGGTGTTTTGTATCCCATCAAGCCGAAGGTGTAAGCACTGAGATTGGACTGGCCAATATCATCACCCCAAATGACGAGAATGTTAGGTTTCTCTGCCGCGATACTGCTACTTGTCGCGCCAATTAAGGCGGCGGCAAGAATCGCTAATCGACGTTTTACGCCATATTTCGCTGTCATATAAACCTCTGTGTGTATTAGAAAAGAGCTTCCTGCAACAGAATGTATAGTCTAGAAATAGTGGATAAGCGAATCTTAGAAATAAGAACTTTAGATACATTAACAGCTGCTCTAGTCTCCAAAATAGCTGATTATTTGCTTTAGAAATTGTGGTAATACTTATTGATTTGACGATTTAAATTGGTGCTCTTTCCGTCGTAGAGTTATTTCTTCCATATCAGAATTTTGATATGACTCAGACATATTGCATTACAAATAAAATACAGCATTGATTTCACGCCAACATTAATGATAATAGTTTTTACTATCATTAATAATTAAAATGCCAATATGTTTGAGTCTACCCTTTCGTCTGCTCCTAAGACGGCAGCTTCCGATTACGGTCTCAATAATGAATATGAGCTCGTACTGGACAAGCACAGCCATACTGTGATGATAAATCGTCCGCCAGACAAAAAGTTAGTTCAGCTTACAAGCGTTCAATTCGAGCTGCTCCGTACTCTGACTCATTATCAAGATCAAGTACTTAGCAAACCTTTCCTTTATGAAACGGTACTGAAGCGCACGTTCTCAGAGCATGACCGCGCACTCGATATGCACATTAGTAGAATAAGAAAACGACTGGTTAGCGAAGGGATTAACGCGGATCGAATTCAGACCGTTCATCGACAAGGTTATGTATTTAAGCATGCGAAAAAGTAAAGAAATCGCGGCGAATTGCTCCAACTTTTGGTAATTGACCGCTTATTTTGCTTTAATTAATGCAAATTCTAATCACGTAAAATAACTCAATGAATTTGCGCTTAATTTTTATACTTTGCATTTCTACATTGTTTGCTGGCTGCGCAACCTATGCAGGCCTTAACTATGACCAACTGTTTGGTCCACAGCTCGTTCGTGAACGTACGGCGGACGTAGCTACACCTCAAGCAAACTTCTTCCAAAGCGAAGTCAAACCCATTATGGATAACCGCTGTGTCGTCTGTCATGCGTGCTACGATGCACCATGTCAGCTTAAGCTTTCTTCCGTTGAGGGTATTGACCGTGGCGCGAGCAAAGCACTGGTATATGAAGGAACAAGACTTACTGCCGCCGCGCCAACACGCTTATTCGAAGATGCAGAAACAACCCAAGAGTGGCGCGATGCGGGTTTTCATCCGGTACTTAACGAACGTGATCAGAGCATGGCGGCCAACATTGATGCAGGCCTCATTGCACGTTTGCTACAACAAAAAGAACGCCACCCGCTGCCTGATCAAGTCCAGTTAGAAGGTTTTGATTTTTCGATAGACCGAGAACAAACCTGTCCAACAATTGAAGAGTACGAACAGTACGAAAAAGATAACCCAACCTGGGGAATGCCTTTTGGTATGCCAAACCTATCAAACAGTGAATACCACACACTGATGACTTGGCTGGAAAACGGCGCGATAATGAACGTTCACCGACCAATTAGTGAACAAGAGCAAGCTCAAATCGACAAGTATGAAACTTTGCTCAATCGCGCTGATCTAAAAAATCAACTGATGGCTCGCTATATTTACGAGCATTTGTTTTTGTCTCACCTCTACTTTTCAGAGCTCACTGAAGATCCTCGATTCTTTACATTAGTTCGTTCTTCTACTCCACCGGGGCAACCAGTAAAACGTATTTCAACACGTCGCCCGTACGATGATCCCGGGGTTGAGCGCGTGTTTTATCGAATTATTCCAGAACAAGGGACGATTGTAGATAAAACACACATGCCGTTCGCGTTAAACAAGCAACGTATTGAAAACTGGAACACATGGTTTATCGATGCTGATTACACAGTTAATCAACTACCGAGTTATGAACCTGAAGTTGCTGCAAACCCGATGACATCATTTATCGATCTTCCGGTTAAATCACGCTTCAAGTTTATGTTGGACAATGCGCAAAACACGATCATGGCTTACATTAAAGGGCCTGTTTGTCGTGGCCAACTTGCACTGAATGTTATCAATGATCGCTTTTGGATATTCTTTCTAGATCCAGATAAAGCAGATATCCCTGAAGTAAATGAGTTTTACCGCTCTCAGTCTGATAACCTAAGACTGCCAGCAGAGCAGGAAAGCAACACGCTACCTGTTACCAACTGGGTTAAATACGCGCGTCAGCAAGCTCGCTACCTAGAAGCCAAGTCTGAATTTACCAATAACTGGTTTAAGGAAGGCGAAAACCTATCCACCGACGTAATTTGGGACGGTAATGGCACCAACCACAATGCGGCATTAACGATTTTCCGCCACTTTGACAGCGCATCTGTCGTACAAGGGTTAGTTGGCGAGCAGCCGAAAACGGTATGGATTCTTGACTACGCGTTGCTAGAACGCATCCACTATTTGCTCGTTGCTGGGTTTGATGTGTACGGCAACTTCGGCCACCAACTCATGACACGAATGTTCATGGACTTCTTGCGTCTGGAAGGCGAAAGTAACTTTATATCTTTGCTGCCAACCGACATGCGTCATGAACTGCAATCAAGCTGGTATAAAGATCAAAGTCCACAGTTAAGTGACTTTTTACAACGCAACGTGAAGCCATTTAACCAACCAACCAGCGTCGAGTACAAAACTGACGATCCAAAAACAGAGTTAGTCGAGTTGCTTAGAGAACGAGTTTCAGATGTTCTTCTTCCGCGCTACGAGGTTAAAGATACTGAGCTTTCTGCTCAAAGTGAAAAACAGCTCCAACGTATTGGCCAAGTTCGTGGAGAAGGCCTGAAAACCGTTCCGCAAATCACCATGCTTATGGTGAGAAGCCAGTCTGGAAAAGATGAGTTATTCACCCTACTTCACAATAATGCACACACGAATATTTCTAGCTTGTTTGATGAAGAAAGCAACCGCGACTTTGCTAACGATGATATGACCATCGTACGTGGCGTTGTGGGAAGCTACCCAGCGGCATTTTTCTCGATCAACGAAAATCAAGTAAAAGAATTTGTCGATCAATTTAGTGCCATCCAAAATGAATCCGATTACGTTAAGTTGTTGGATAATTTTGCGATTCGCAGAAGCTCAGAAAAATTCTGGCCGTTTAGCGATCGTCTGCACAATTGGTACCGTACAAAACAACCGATCGAATTTGGATTACTTGACTATAATCGTTTTGAGAATCGATGATGATTTAAGGGGGTTCTCATGGGTATCCGAGATAACATTGCCGCTCTTGAACAACAGATTTACGTTGCTTGTTCTGAGGGAGACTACGAAACGGTCAACATGCTTGAGCATCAACTCGAATACTTGCGTGGCAAAGTGGAGCATCCTTTTGATGACGACCCTTATGCCCTAGACACTCGATTCGAGTGGGAAGATGACATGACCGAATAGAAAAAACCTCCGGCTTGCCGGAGGTTTTTGTTTTTGGGATGCAATTGATTTACTTCGCCATCAACTCATCAAGAGCTTGAATTGATTCAGACACTTGAGACACCAATTGATCTTTAGTCGCCATGTAGGTATCTAAAGGTTGAGGCGCAGCTTCAATTTCTTGGCAAGAGTTCATTAATGCCGTAAGCCCTAAACTCCCTGCGCTGCCTTTTAGTTTGTGAGCAAGGTTCTTCACTTCTTTACTGTCATTACCACCAGCAGACGCTTGCAGCTTGCTTAGTACATCGGCACTGGTCGTTCTAAACAGATTAATGATGTGCAACATCTTCTCTCTGCCCAAGATTTTCATATCGGACTCAATCACGCTCGGGTTAATGATGACCACATCTGATTCCTCTGTTTTAGGGACTTGAACAACCTTTGATTGTATCGCTTGTTCTTGAGGCGAAGTTTGATCAAACGGGGTACAGTCGGCATTTTGTGGCAACAACAACGGTTTTCCATCCAGCGCATCCTGAATCAATGCCGCTAGAGCTTCTTTTGCCAATGGTTTAGGTAAATACCCGTCAAAACCTGCAGCTAAATAGCGCTCAACTTCTTCGGCAAAAACGTGCGCAGACACTGCGATCATAGGCGTAGCAGCAAGGGCTTTATTGGCTGGTTTGTTACATTCAATTTGTTTTAAACGTTGGATTAACTCGGTTCCATCACAGTCTGGCAAGTTGATGTCGACTAAAGCGATATCAAAATCCTGCGTGCTGATCAGTTGCTCTGCCTGTGAGCCGTTTTCTGCCATCACGACCTGGTGGCCCATGCTTTCTAAAAAGCCTTCCGCAACCACTCGGTTTACTTCATTGTCTTCTACCAACAAGACTTTCGCTTTCACTTTGCAGCGCGCGGTTGCCACTGCACCGGTTTCAACAGGCTCACTTTCCTCTAATGGAATGGAAAACCAGAATCGACTGCCATCTCCTTCTTCAGAATCGACTTCTAAAATACCGCCCATCGCTTCAATGATTCGTTTACTGATGGCAAGGCCAAGCCCCGTTCCTCCAGTTTGACTCATCCCACCTTCGGCTTGCGTGAAGGCATCAAACAACGTTCTCTGATCTTTTTTGGCAATACCTATCCCGGTATCTGATACTTCGAATAGGACTTGCGACTCATCCTCTGGGTTGAGGCTAACATAGATATCAATTTCACCTTCGTCAGTAAATTTAATCGCGTTTCCGACGAGGTTGTTCAGCACCTGACTGATTCTGGTGACATCCCCTTTCCAATAGCGACTTACATCACTTTCAATATGATAGGAAAACAACAGCTTCTTCTCTTGAGCTCGGCTGTTCATTAACTGGAAAGTGTCTTCAACCATTTGGTGTAAATCGAAGCCCATGTGGCGAATCTCTAAATGCCCTGCTTCAATCTTGGAGTAGTCCAGCACATCATTCAGAATCGCGAGCAACGTTTTACCACTGCGGTTGATGATTTCCGCATAACGCTTTTGAATAGGGTTGAGGCCGGAGTCAATCAACAGACGTGCTGTTCCGAGCACTCCATTCATCGGCGTTCTGATCTCATGGCTCATGGTCGCCAAGAATGCTGATTTAGCTCGACTCGCTTGCTCTGCTTGCTTACGAGCTTTCGCGTGATTCAAAACCTCTTCATTCAAACGGCGGTTCGCTTGTTTTAACTGTGAAGTGCGTTGCTCAACGAGCTCTTCCAAATGCTCTTTGTGCTCTTCGAGCTCTCGCTTGGCTTGAGCTTCTCCCTCTGCGACCACTTTTAGCGCTTGCGCTGTATTTCGAGCCGTGATGATAGCTTGCCCCATATGCGCTAGCTCGTCTTTGCCTTTTACCTCCAGCTCGACGGCTAAGTTACCCTGCGCCACAGAAAGCAGCGCGGCAGAGTACTCTGCCAATCGCTTAACCACAGAAAGGTATACAACACGCCATAAAATCAGCACCAACACAATCAAACCAACAATTGAAATCACCGTTAGAGACCACTGAGCGAATTTCAGCGTGCTCGTCAATTCATCCACAGCGACGGTTGTCGTTTTGTTTGAATCATCAACCAATTTGTTTACGGTACCATTCAGCTCCGAAAACAATTCCAGTGTCTTTTGCATCAGTTGTTGAGATTGTTCGTTATTCTCATACTGCTGCATCAAAATAGTGAACACGACCTGACGCTTACCGAGCTCTGTTAGTAGTTGGCTCATTTGTTTAGAGCGAGTGGGATCTTCTACGGCAAGCACACGGCGCTTCATGATTTTGAGATTACTTTCAAAATCACTTTGCACCTGCTGGATTCGCTCAATATTGGTTAATGTGCGAGCTTCTTCAATTTGATTCAGCATTTTAAAAGCCAATAAGTGCAGCTCATGCAATCGCTCTGTCAGATCTAGATCCACTTCCACCAGCGCATCTAGTGCCTGATAAACTTGCGTTTTTTTATTCGATTCTAATAAGTCATAGATATGTGTGACGTTAGCAACGGCAATGGTGCTCGTGTTCTGAACTTGCGTGCGAGTTAGCTGTTCCAACTCTTCACTCAGTAAGCGCATCTCTTCGACACGAGTATCAATCTCTTTTGCCAGCCACAGCTTTCTTTCAACCGAAACACCAAGTTCTGCCAAGTTGTCGATAACGTTCTGGACGTTATTCTCGAGATCTTCTAGCAATTGAGAATCAAACGACTCACTCCCCAGCTCTTTGATATGAGTAAGCAATGATTCGAGCTGTTCGAAAAGCACACGCCCAGACTCTTTTCTTTCCTGCTCGTTTCTTGCGTTTGATAACAGTTGTACAGACGAAATGATGCGAGTACTTAACTCAGAGACTTGCCTCGCTTCAATCATGGCGGGAATTGCAGAATCCACGACATTTCTTTCCGTCTTGGCAACTAAAGAAAATCCAGACACACCAATAAGTGCCGATAACATAACCAGCATTGCCATCGCAATGAAAGACAACAAGAGTTTACGACCGATGCTTGCGGTTGCTAGCAACATATTTTCATGACCTTAATGTTCGTGTTCAGCGACATATTACGTTATATTTTGCAGTGTTTACTTAATCTATGCCAACGAACTTCATTTCATGGTTAAAAATCAACACGCATTTCGCACAATTTTCAAACATTCTGCAGTCACATTAGCCCTTGTCGCTTCTTTACCAGTGGTTGCAGCAGAAAAAGTATGTGCCATTTACCCTCACCTAAAGGATTCATACTGGTTATCCGTAAACTATGGAATGGTGTCCGAAGCGAAAAAAGAAGGCGTCGAGCTGAGAGTCCTTGAAGCGGGTGGCTACCCAAACAAAACGCGTCAAGAGCAACAACTCGCACTGTGCAGCCAATGGGGAGCAGAGGCGATTGTCCTTGGGACAGTGGACCCACAAGCCTATGAACATTCGCTTAAGAATTGGGTCGGAAACATTCCTGTCTTTGCTACTGTGAACCAACTCGATCTGGATGAAGAGCAAAGTGAGCTGTTAAAAGGTACGGTCGGTGTTGACTGGCACTGGATGGGATACGAAGCGGGAAAATATCTGGCTGCTCGCCATCCAAAGGGATCAGGAAAAACAAACATTGCCTTACTTTTGGGGCCGCGTACTCGTGGAGGTACGAAGCCCGTGACTGCCGGATTTTATGAAGCGATCCAAGGAAGTGATATCAACATCGTTGACTCGTTTTGGGCAGACAACGACAAGGAGTTACAACGTAACCTGGTTCAACGTGTGATTGATATGGGAAATATAGATTATATTGTTGGCAGCGCGGTTGCGATTGAAGCCGCTATCAGTGAACTGCGTAGCGCAGGCAAAGCTGAGGAGATCGGTTTGGTTTCTGTGTACTTGAGTCATGGTGTTTACCGAGGCCTATTGCGTAACAAAGTGCTCTTCGCACCAACAGATAAAATGGTGCAGCAAGGCAGGCTTTCCGTCATGCAAGCAGCGCATTACTTAAGGGGTGAAGAGTATGACAAACATGCCTCACCAACCATCAAACCACTGACTCCCAAGACGCTTCATGACGATACGATCGAAGAATCGTTATCTCCGTCAGAATATAGGCCGACATTCCGCGTTAAGGCTGTTGATTGAAAGACAAAAAACGTGTTCTATTGAATAACAACAATTTTAAAATCATACAAACGGAAACATCTTGATGCAAAAAACCATTCGTACCATGCCAACCCACAAACATGTGGCTTTGGTTGCCCATGACAACTGCAAACCTGAGCTACTTCGCTGGGTAAAAGAAAACAAAGAAAAACTGCAGAGTCACTTTCTTTACGCGACGGGCACAACCGGGCACATGTTGAGCAAAGAAACTGGACTGGCGATTAAGAGCATGATCAGTGGCCCAATGGGCGGTGACCAACAACTTGGCGCGCTCATTTCAGAAGGCAAAATCGACGTGCTCGTTTTCTTCTGGGATCCGCTCAACGCCGTACCTCACGACCCAGACGTTAAAGCGCTTCTTCGTATTGCTAGCGTTTGGAATATTCCTGTGGCAACGAACCGAGCCACCGCTAAGTTCTTGTTTAACTCCCCTCTTCTTGAGCAAGAAGTGGATATTGAAGTACCGGATTACGAAGCGTATCTTGCTGAACGCATGTAAGCTTTGATGCCAACCGAATAACGTAAAGGCGATACTGAGTATCGCCTTTATTATTTCTAAAATTCAGAACTCTGCCTTCAACGCGAAGTGATGATCGGATAATCACCATTGACGAGCTCTTGAACAAATGCGGACCCAGCGCCAGTGTGCGTAATCCAAACTTTCTCTTTCGCACGCGTAATCGCCACGTAAAACAGCCTGCGCTCTTCTGCGTGAGGGAATTTGTCTTTGGACTCGGTCAATGCGCCATCAATGTGAATTTGCTTCTTCTTCGCAGGGAATTGCCCCTCATCCACAGAAAGAATAATAACAAAATCAGCCTCTCGCCCTTTACTCGCATGGCAAGTCATAAAACGAATATCGAGATTAGGAAAACGTCGCAACCAATCGTCATACAAGTCGGGCTTATGATAATGATTACGTCCTAACAATAAGACTGACTTGGTTTGCTTGGCTTGTTGATTCAATTGATCCAAGATCTTTTCAACTTGGTTACTTGGTGCGGTATGCACACTCTTCTGCTTACGTTGCTTGTGGCTATTTAGTGTTTTCGGCAATTGCGATGGGTTTTGCTGCACAAAAGTGTTTGCCACATCACCAATCTGATTGTTGAAACGATAAGTCGTATCTAGATGATGAACGGTAGAGTGAGCAAAGCGGTCTTTAAACCCAGTGATAAGATCGACGTCCGCACCAGCAAACTGATAGATGGCCTGCCAGTCATCACCAACCGCAAACAACGTCGCACCCGCTTGTTTCTGTGTGGATTCGCACAGTGCTTCAATCAGTGCTAAACGGTCTGGAGAGATATCTTGGTACTCATCGACCATAATGAAGCGCCATGGGGAGACAAATTTCCCTTTATTTACATAATCTGTCGCACGACTGATCATGGTAGGGAAATCCACTTGATTGCTTTCTTTAAGCATTTTCTGCCACGCAGTAAAACATGGCCAACACAAGGCGAGTTCGCTGTTTAAACGAGTATAGTCTTGGTGATTTACCAACTTTTCTTGCACTTGCTTTTTGGTTAGCCCTACCGCAGCTAAGTGAGACAACTGAGAGTCTAGCCACGCGATCAGTTTGGGGTTTTCTGAGTGACTTCCTAACTCATCGTCCCCTTTTAAATAGGCAATCGGCCATTTGTCTAAATGTTTTTGCCAACGTTTAAAGTTAGTAGGCGTCATCCAATGCTTTTTCAGCCAATCTACACACCATGCTGTTCGCTGGTTGTCATCTAACGCCAACGGACTGATCTCAACAGGCTGTTGCTCAACTTGATTGAGTATATATAAGCCTAGTTGATGGAACGTATTCACACGCACACCGTCTGCGGCCATGCCTACTTTATCCACTAAACGCTCTTTCATTTCAGTCGCGGCATCACGACCGAAAGCCAGCATAAGCAACTCTTCTGCTTGAGCCTGGTGGCTTTGCAACAAGTATGCAACTCGAGCCGTTAAAACACTGGTTTTGCCAGAGCCTGCGCCAGCAAGGACTAAGTTGTGATCATCGTTAAGCAACACCGCATATTGCTGGGATAAGTTTAAAGGCGAAGATTCTATGCGATTAAACAGCACTTCCCAATTCGGACGTTCTTCCTCAAGCCAATCACGATTACGCTCACCAAGCGTCGCAGACGTATCAATAAGCCAAGGTTCGATTTCCGCCATGCGATTCGGCATCCGCATTTTGGCTTCTTCTAGAGTGGTTTTCATTTCGCTTAACTCTTGGTTAAGACTTTCCACCCAGGAGACCACTTGAGAGTGCGATAGATAGGCAGGAAGATGCTTAAGTTTGTAGAGCTCTTCTTCCCACTTAGGTAGATACTCAGCCAGTTTTCGGCACTGAGTATTGTGCCATTCTTGATACTGACGAACAGCTTCAAGAGCAAACTTACGGCATTGTGGCCACGGTAGCCCTTGTACTAGCCAGCTTTGTTGTTTACCTTCGTGCTCATGAGCAAAAAACTGCAAAGAGCTCCATAACAACCCACGCTTTACGCTAACTTTGCCATTCCAGATCGTAAAAGGAATATGTTCTTCACTGCCTATTGAGCTTAATAAAACACTGTTCTCTTTTATTTCGACGTGATGGTACTCATTTTGAATAAAAAACTGTGCTTTGCTAGTGGCAGTGAGCTGCATGAAACGTGCGCCTTTTAATTTAGAAGTTGTCGATTTATATCATTTTAAGGCGCCAAATTGTAGCAATGGCGAGCACCTAAGTAAGCATCTTCTTTTATTCTTTAATAAAATTCACATTACTGTCGATTTAGTAACCTAAAGCTCATTCTATTTGAAGCTGACTTTACAATTATAGACACATTGCATGGCTGCTTTAGTATAAGTCAATGACATCCCTGTTGATTTTATCAGCAACAACGAATTTTTCTTAAAGTAAATCATAAACGCGCTATAGTGGGTTTGGTAGTATTCCCCCGTTCTTCATCGGAAACATAAGGCGCATTGTGCAAGCAACTTCTAAATTTCGGCTCTATTGGGCAAACAAGACCATAAATTACAGCGTTCTTATCCTAATCACCTTACTGGGTGTAGTTATCCCGACTTGGTACTTCGAGCAAAACACGCTGATCACGCCGCTAATACTGGGCGTTATTGCTGCTGCTTTGGCAGAGAGTGATGACAGCTTCACTGGACGCATCAAGGCGCTGATTCTGACCTTTCTCTGTTTTGCGCTCGCCGCTTTCTCAATTGAAATCTTGTTCGACACCCCTTGGGCATTTGCATTAGGGTTATTTATCTCAACCTTTGGTTTTATCATTCTTGGAGCGATAGGTCCTAAATACGCGAGCATTGCTTTTGGCTCTTTGCTGATCGCCATTTACACCATGCTTGGCGCACATGAGAGTACTAACATTTGGTTTCAGCCACTGCTGCTTTTAACTGGTGCGGCTTGGTATTACTTCATGTCGATGATTTGGCAGATATTTTGGCCTCTTCAGCCTGTACAACAAAGCTTAGCCAATGTGTTCTTCCAAATGGCAAATTATCTCGATGCGAAAGCCAAGCTTTTTCACCCTGTCACCAACCTAACGCCACAGCCACTTCGGATTGAAGCTGCCAAGTGCAACGCAGCGACGGTGATGGCGCTAAACGCTTGCAAAGCCACATTACTAAACCGCTCGAAACGCGGCCACATTGATGGCCCTAGTGACCGATTCTTAAATATCTACTTCATCGCTCAAGACATCCACGAACGAGTCAGCTCTAGCCATTACCGCTATCAAGATTTAGCAACTGAATTTGAACGTTCTGATGTGCTGTTTCGCTTTAAATATCTTTTGGAATCTCAAGCCCAAGCGTGTCGTGATATCGCATTAGCGATTCAGCTAGGGAATGAATACTCACATACCGATCAGTCCATTTTGGCCTTAGCTGAAGTGCAAAATTCACTTGCTTACTTAGAAGAACAAAAGCAAGGACACTGGAAACGTCTGCTAATGCAGTTAACATATTTATTCAATAACTTAGCGACGGTAGAAAAGCAACTGAATAACATTAACAACCCAGATGTCGAGGGCCTAGAGGAAGATACGCTCGCCGATACTAACCCGCACACATTAAAAGCCATGTGGCAGCGTATATCCGCGAATTTACACAAAGATTCGATGCTGTTTCGACACGCATTGCGTATGTCGATTGCCTTGACGATTGGTTATGGAATCATTCAAGTATTCAACATCGACCGAGGTTACTGGATACTCTTAACCACTCTCTTCGTGTGTCAGCCAAACTACAGTGCAACGCGTCAAAAGCTGACAGCGCGAGTCATAGGCACATTAGCCGGTTTGTTAATTGGCGTACCATTACTGACTTTCTTCCCTTCTCAAGAAAGCCAGTTAGTATTCATCGTTATTTCTGGCGTGATGTTTTTCGCCTTTCGGATGAACAATTACGGATACGCAACTGGTTTTATCACACTACTGGTCCTCTTCTTATTCAACCAGTTAGGTGAAGGTTACGCGGTTGTGCTTCCTCGACTGGCCGATACCCTCATCGGGTGTGTGCTTGCTGTAGGAGCCGTACTGGTTATTTTGCCAGATTGGCAATCGAGAAGGCTGCACAAAGTCATGTCGGATGCGATAGATGCTAACAAACAGTATCTCGATCAGATCATTGGTCAGTATCGAATTGGTAAAAAGGACAACTTGAGCTATCGCATTGCTCGTCGTCAGGCCCATAACAGTGATGCCTCACTTTCTTCTGCCATCAGTACAATGCTTGCGGAACCTGGTAAATATCGTGCTGCCGTTGATGAGAGCTTCCGCTTCTTAACGTTAAATCACGCAATGCTGAACTATATTTCTGCTCTTGGTGCGCACCGAACTCGCATTGAAGATGAGTCAATTCATAAGCTCGTTTTAGATGCGCACCGCTGTATTCATCAGCATTTAGACGTTCTCCATAAACAGCTTCACCAGCATTGCGAAGAGTGCGATTTATCTAATATTGACGATGCGGGACTTGAGCAACGCTTAAATGAGTGGCGAGATGAAGATGATAGTTCCGCTCGCATGGTATTGCAGCAACTTCACCTTATCTATCGCATGCTCCCAGAGCTACATTCACTCGCCAGTAAGTTTGCAGTGAGAGTTAACTAGTAACACACGCATATAAAAGGGAAGCGGATTGTCGCTTCCTTTTTTCTTTCTACTTTTCTATCTACCCCAAAGTGGGTAATTATGTACCTTCATAGGAAAAATCTGACGTATCACTTAACGCACCTTGACAATATTCGGACAAAAAGCAATCGATCAAATTCTAATCTATCTAGGTTGAATAAATATGTTGTATCCAAAGGACGAAGAATTTCGGGAAATGAAGGATAAACCGAATTACAACGAGGGTATTGAGATGAACGCACAACAATTTAATGAACTTAAACAAAAGCTCAGTGATTTAACGGCGAGTCAGTTGAAATCATTACAGGGTGAGATAAGCGTAAAGTTAAACAAAACACAAAACCCAGTACTTTCTGTTGAAGAAAGAGAAATGCTTTCTAAACTGTTTGCTTAATCAAATCATTGATATAAAACACTTGAACGTTTTATAAACTCCACCTATGCTCTCATTAGCATAGTATTGGGAGTGGTGATATGCCTGTATCAGGAATTCAATCTGGGCACCAAATTGTTCAGATGTCACAGCAGATGGCTGAAAAAGCCGCGCATGGCATTAATGATAATTTAGGTAAAGTGAAAGAAGAAATCGCTTCTCACAACATCGATTTGGCTAAAGTGGCAGATGTCACAATAACCGCTTCAACTCCTAGCCTCCCCTCTCAAAAAGTTGAATCACTCATCAACCTTACGCAAGCTGCAGGTTACAACCGAGTGGGTGCGTCCGTCATTGAGAAAAACAATGAAGTCATTGGCAGCTTACTCGATATTCACGTCTAAAACTTCTTAGTTCCGACCTGTCACTACAAATCCGTAACAAGCCCTCTTTTGCTACCTAATGTTGTGCTATTTCGATTCAATAAGTCTCGATAAAAACCAATAACTCCCAATAAAAACGGACGCCTTGTTAAAGCCGCCCGTTTTATGTTGAATCCAAATTTATCCGTTATCAATAACACCATGATTCAGCAATGACTCTACAATCTCATTGGAGCTAAGACCGTTGAAGTCTATCGATGTACCTAAGTTTTCCACCACAATGGTTTGCTGGACATTTGCATCCGTCGTAATGTTCAGAGAAACATTTTCTGTTGATGCGTCGTAATCGGCTTGAATGTGCGCAAGTAAATCATCAATACCCGCCGTTGGGTCATTCAAATCAGCGATCACGTCTTTGAGGTCAATGGTGTCCTCATTGACGCTAAAGTCAGTGATGGTGTCAATCGCACCATTATCCACCGTGTCTTCTGTCCATTTAAAGATATCGCTACCCGCACCACCAGTCAGAATATCAGAGCCTAGTCCGCCGATAAGCACGTCATCTCCATCTCCTCCTAGGATATAATCATCTCCCGTACCTGCTGCTAAAGTAATGCCTGCATCACTACCAATAAGATAGCTGTCTTCACTTTCAGCAGACTGATCTATATCTTGACTATTTAGTGTAACGTTTAGATTAATATCTAATGGCGTTGAATACGCTTGGTCACCATTTGATGCTGTAGAAACCGCAGTCAATGTAATATCGTAATCTCCCGGGATCGCATTATTGATATGTAGCGTATCAATTTCATCTTCTGGAACAGTCCATGTTGTACCATCAAAGCTGATATTCGATGTTGTAGCTTCACTCGTGATAGTGGCTCCTCTTGGCACGCCAGTGAGCTCTAAGGCCAGTACTTCATCGACATCGGTCAATGCCGCCATAATACCCACCAGCGCGATGCCTTGACGGCTTGCACTTTGACTCGCGCTAATTCTTTGAATGTAACTAAAGTTCTGATCAATGGCCAAGTTTGGTACGTCAGCGACAGGCGTTACGTTAATATCAAACGTTTCTGATGTTTGTAGTGAGGTACCCGTTAAGTTGTCATAGAAGATACCGTTGTCATCAGCGGTAACCGTAAGCGCAATAGAATTGCTGTTCACGTCACTGGCATCAATAAATACACCGACATCCGGCTCCGTCGAAGCGAAAAGACTATTAAGCTGAGACAAAGTCCCCATCAGTACAGTTTCACCTGCTAAACCAACGCCTTGAGTAATGCCACTCCCCGCCGGGACAACGACACTTATATCACCCTCATCGATGCTGAGTGACACCGTCATGATTTCATTCTCATGAACACCTGCAAAATCAACATCGGTAATTTCGATACCTGAGATTTTTTGATCCGATGACTCCACAATCATATTTGTGACCATTGAGCCATCAATCTCCGGAGCATCGTTAATCGCCTGCACTGTCATCACGGCTGAGCCACTGACGGTCTTCGGATCCGAGACGCCATTGGTCATGCCATCATCCGTAATATCGTAATTAAAGCTTACATCCCCGTAAAAATCAGGAGCAGGTTCAAAGCTCCACTCCGTTGAGCTCAGTTGAGTAAGCGTCCCTGCTGCAGGGTCGACAAGCGTAACATTGCTAACGGTTAAATTGTCCGACTCAATATCAACCGCATTAACCAGCAAGTCCTCTGCGGTAACAATAACAGCGCCGCTGTCTTCATCAATACTTGTCAGCGTCACTTCAGATGTTGTTGGCGCATCGTTCACCTCTGTGACTTCAATTACAAATTGGCTGCTATTTGAATTGAGTGTTTCATCGACACCGCTAATCACAATCCCTTCGTTGCCTTGGTCATCGACAGTGATATCGACATTGACGTTACCAAAGAAGTTAAGCGCTGGGTTAAACTCCACTAAACCATCAGCGATAGCGGCGTTAAGGTCAGATACGGTTCCTTTCAGTTCAATTGAACCCGTGCCGTCTCCAGAAACCGTCAATCCGTAATTGGCAATAATCGATGGATCGAGCGCCAAGTAACCGCTATCGACAGCAATATTTAAGACATACTCTGCGGTAGGATCATCAAGTACCGCATCCACATCCGAAATACCAAATGTATCCAGCAGGATAGCGTTGTCTTCTGGTGTTTCAACGTCAATGACATTCACTAAGTCCGGTCGATCATTCACCGCTTCAACATCAACAGCTACGTCAAACTCCTCGGCTGAACCTAAATTTTGGCGACCATCTAGCCCCGTATCAACAGCTTGCACTTTGAAATGCAGTGACCCACCCCATGAGTTATCGTTGCGGTCACCAGAATTAAAGACCACTTGATCCAAATCTTGAGCATCAATTTCTAATACGAAGACGCCATTTCCTTGGTCAGTAAACACCGTTCCATCAGGTAATGAAACACTCGCCCCATCTGGCACATTTGAAATTTCAACTCTCAGCGTCTCCGGATCATTTTCCTGGTAGGTTGCGCCATCTCCGATGGACTCTTTGTTATCAACCACTAACGCATTAACGTTGATAACAATATCTTCTCCCTCATTCCCCGCAGCTGAAGTATCGGGATTCACATCAACATCATCGCCAATAGGATTCACAACCAGCGTAAAGTTATTAGTTCGCTCAGTTGGTACTTGTAACAATTCTTCTTGGATGAACACGGTAATGCCAATCTCTGCCTCGCCACTGAAGTTTTTCGGCGGTTTGATTTGGATGTCACTCAAATCAACGGATGTCTGAGTAAGGTCTTTTAGCTGAATACTCCATTCTCCTCCGCCGTTGTTCTTAACAACATAATCAGAGGAATTGGATTGCACGACAAAATCATCAGGGATCCCTGTTAACTTGAGTGAAACGAAACTTTCAGAGCCATCATTATCGTTTAAGCTGATCGAAACCCCAGAGCCTGATTGATTCAACGAAATTAAAGTATCTTCGTCACCAACCACGGTAATTGGCTTCGTAGGATCGGCACCTGTAATCGTAATATCGTCCACCACTGGCGTAACTTCGAATGTCACGTCATCAGTAAAAGTTCTTATATCGATATTATCGCCAGGGTTATTTAGGATAGACTGATCAAATACAGCCTCGTCCGTGATCTCTCCTTCGATATTAATCTTGACGGTGTTTTGTCCCCCACCTACGGGATAATTTTCTTTCGGCTTAAACAGAACATTATCAAGCGCACCCGCTAAAATTTCTGCTTCATTAAACTCAATACTTGTCCCTAAGCTATTGCCATTTGCGTCAACAAACTCCCCCAGTGTTGTGTCATCGAGCTCTAACTTGATATTCGTTAGCGTTTCCTGACCACCTTGGATATTGTTATAACGGTCAGCAAAATCGACATTTAGATTAAGTTGGATTAAACCATCTTCATAACCCACACCATCCGCCGTTGGTACATCGTTATTTAGGTCATTAACTGGTTGTTTGTTAGCGTCTAAACCGAGAGTACCTGTGATATCCACTGTCACATTTGGTGTAACATCACCATCTAATGGCTGATCACCCGCCGAACTCGGAACATCTGCAATCGGTAAAACCTGAACTGGAATTCGCACGTTGTTTTCTTTTTCGTCGCCAGACTCTGTGTCTTTGGTGACAAACCTCACAGGCAATTCGAAATCACCAGCGTAATCTTCTGCCAAGTGCATCGTTAAACCGTCCAAACCTGTGATATTGCCACTAGAATCAATATCTGCTTGGAAAACGTATTTACCATTGACAAAATCGATATCAGTGCCTGTTATCACCAAGCCAGGAGGAATACCGGGTGCAGATGGATCAATAACAACAGTCAAAACATCTTCCACACCATCCGCATTAATCGCATCGACTTTCGACGTCAATTGAGTGCCAAGGTCGATCGCATTATCTTCCGATGCTTCAATTTGGACGTCATCAGCCACCTGAATTTCAGCGGCAACACTTGTTTGCGGCGTGAGAACCGTCGGAAACTCAAGTGTCACGTCAGTTTCTCTTACTACTGTTGCGTCTTTTTCAACGGCATCTTCACCTAAATCGTTGACCTCGGCATAGATGGTTAATCCAATTTGAGATAGACCGCCGTTGTCACCATCATCGCTGTCGTCGTTTGGCGTTAAATCAAGACCCGAAGGCGCTTTAATCGAGAAGTTTTCTTCGTCAATGACTGTCCATCGACCGCCGCCTTCGTTCAATGCACCAACAATGACCAATTGATTGAGAATCTCAGGGTCGACATTGTGGAACTGAACAACAAGCTGAGTCACCACTTCATCTGAAGAGGCGTCAAACTCTTGGTATTTGATGATATTCGCACCAGACTCCCCACCCGTTGAAGTATTGATCGTAAAATCAATGTTCCCTTGACCGTCTGACTTCACGATGTCAGTGACAACGTCAGTGCTTTCAGTAACAAGCAAACGTGTCTGGGCGTCTAGCGATCCTGTTGTATTTTCTGGCTCAACGATTGGATTGACTTGGACATGCACCATGCCATTGATGGTTTTTTCTGCAATTCCCTGCCCTGGATTAGAAGCATCGACATATTCGTGGTCAATCTCTTTCACCGTCACCGTAGTATTCAAATCAAAGTCAGTACTAGAGTCTTGCTCTAATTGCACCTGGACATACCCGCTTTGAGAGATTCGAGCAGAAAAGTCTTGCTCCGACTCGTTCGCTAGTGGCGAAAGTATTAATGTTCCAGAAACCAATGTTTGTGCTACGCCATCGACATAAACCGTGCTGCCTGGAGGAAATCCAGAAATCGTCACATCACTAAAGAACTCGTCTGTATCAGGGCTTTGAGCCAACGTTGGCTTCCAATCAATATTAAAGCGTGTATCTTCATCACCTTCTGATTGAACCGTGTAGTTATCTTGCGCATCAATGACAGGAGCGACAATAATTCGGATCTCACCCGATGAGGTTCGACTGTGACCATCATTCTCTGTGACGATCGTCGTCGCTGTAATATGAATGTTCTCCGTCGATGACGCTTCCGGTTTAATAACAATTCCAGAATTAATATTCGCCGTGGTGATATTGGCTTCATAGATTGGCTGATTTTGCGCGTCATAGCCTACAAAGGTCAGATCGACGGATGCACCATCGCTATCAAATACCTCGACACCTGCCGGAATATTGGACAGCAGAACCGTAACCGACTCTGAGTGATCATTCGGGTTATCTGGTAACTCGCCAGAGATGACACTAAAGCCCAACTCTACTTGACCATTCTCATCGATATTAGTCTCAATACCTCTTACATTGCCGTCATTAAACTCATGCCAGATCCCTGATTTATCATTCAGCTCAATAAATGGTATGTCAGCTACGCCTTTCACACCGACGATCACTGTTTTGCTGCCTAGTGACAAAATATCTTCGGCAACCCCATTAGATAACGATGCCGTGTCTTTGACGATACCTTCAACGTTGAAAGTAAAGTCATCATTGCTGTGCAACGGAGGAAGCACTTCGACGTTGGCTAACTCAGATTCTGGCACTTCGTAATAGAGTACATTACCGCTTGAATCGGTCACTTCTACGATTTGGCTTGGGTTTGCTGAATCAAGCCACACTAACGTAACGCCATCAATTGAGAAGTCAGAAATACGCACAAACAGTGCTTCAGAACCATCTAAATCCGCAGACGGCTTCATGGTAATCACTTCACTTAACTGAAGTGGATCATGATCCGTGACAGGATTGACGGTGTCTTGAGTTCGAGCGTTATCCTCAAAGACATTGATTCGGTTGACCGTAAAACTACCTGGGTCCGCGATTGGGTTAACATCAATGATGATAGTTTCTGTCTCTGAACGTGCCGTTTCCTTTCCTGATAACGGATTATTGTTTTCTGTCGTAATCGCGGTTACATCAATCTTGATTTCGCCCGAGAAATTATCGATTGCGTCAATTTGAACGTCACCAATTCGGCTGGCATCTACGAGATAAACACCACCAGTTTGTGGAATCGCACTACCATCCGAATATACTAACTCTGCGTTACCTTCCCCTTGTGTAAAGACGAGCTCGTACACTATATCTTCAGGATTACTAGTATCCTGAGTTTCCGCCGTGATATTAAGTGCGACGTTGTTCCCGTCTTCATCGACAGAATAGTTAAACTCGCTGCTCGTCGTCCAAGTCGCAATATCTGCAACGGCAGCAACTTCAATGTCTAAACGACCATTAATCGTATGATCTGGCGTACCATTGTTAAGAATTTCCACACGGATACGAGGATCGATACCAGAAGCATCGGTTGATGTATGACGATCTGGTACGAAGTACAAGTTATCTAACGAGACAAGCTCGCCACTAAATGATTGCTCGACATTCGAGGCATCGAGAACAACCGTATCGCCTACTGGTGTCAGTTCAATGAAGTTACCGCTGCCATCTCGGTAATAGAACGTACCGTTGTGCGTGCTTGCATCTCGAATCGTGATGTCACCTAAGCTTTCGTTACGATCGATATCATGCAAATCGATAACCAAATCGACTTTCGCCGGCGTCACATCCAGCGTCGACAAGTTGTCCTGCGTATTTGCAGAGTCAACGCCCACAACGACACCATCACGCCCTTGGTCCTCGAACGCAGTAACGGTAGACGTGTCAATTTGCGCATTGCGGTCTCTTATCGAGATATCCACATCGGCATCAGCAATGTCGCCATCACCATCGGTTGCAACAACGTTGATGGTGAAATCAATCGAGTCGGTTTCGGTATGGTCAAGATCGTCATTAGGACGGAATGACACACTGCCATCAGTTCGGACAACCAAACGACCGATTTCAGTATCCACTCCGTCAAGAACCTTGTGAACAAATACGACTTGGTCGCTGCCGTTCAAATCGACAGAATCAGAATCAACACCGTTTTGCTTAAAGTAAATGCCTGAATCATCAGCCGAAAATGAAGTCACTTGTGCGCCGTCAGCACCAAGATCGTCATCACCTTCTACAGGGTCTTGGAATAAGTGAACCGTGCGGCTGCCTTGCCCCTCAACACGCGAAATAGATGCATCGTACAAGGTTGGAACATCATCGGTGATCGTCACTGGTAAGTTAATACCTGCCGTATCGCCATCGACATCGGTCGCAAAGACGGGAAGATCGAGTATGAGAGTATCTTCGCCTTGGGTTGAGTGGTCTAGCGCCCCCTCGAGTGTAAACTTGTAAGAGCCGTCAGCGTTCAAAACTAGCGTGAATACTGAGTTTCCATCCGGAGTCTGCCCTTGATAAGTGTAGTTGTTGTTGCTTACTGCAGTTTGAACTAACGTCACCGCAAGACCACCTGAAGTGACTCCCGGGATCGGGTTAGATGTCAGGTCCAGTTGGTAAGAGACAACGGTATCTGCCCCTTCCACCGTATCGAAATTACCCGTTGCTTCAAGGCTGTCTTTGTTGGTTGCCTGAGAGCCATTAGCGAGGTCATCCTCATCAACAGCCAAAGCATCTGCTGATTTAATTTCGGGAATGTCATCAACCACGGTAATTGGAAGATTCAGTGATGATGACGTGTCACCATCAAAATCTGTGACTGTAATTGGGATATCAATGACAAGGTTGTTTTCACCTTGAACAGCGTCATGGTCGATTGGTCCCAACAGTTCAAATTGGTAACTGTCATTATTCGCATCAAGAGACAGCGTGAAGATCTTAGTTGATGTGCCAGTAATCACCGCTTCGTAACTGGTTACACCACCAACCGAGCTCACCACATTCAACTCAATGCTGCTGCCGTTCGAAGTTAAGCCAGACACAACGGCATTGAGATCAGAAATTTGGTAGCTGACAATCTCATCTGCGCCATCAACGACTTCAAATCCGCCAGTCAGTACCGTCGAATCGCCACTTGTCGTGTCAGAGCCACCAGCAATATCATCTTCATCAACGGTTTGTTGGCTAGAGTCTGTCACTTTCACAATCGCTGGAACATCGTCCACCACAGTGATCGGCAAGGTGATGTTATTGGACACATCGCCGTCAAAATCGGTCGCGTTGACTGGGAAGTTGATGACTAACGAGTTTTCATCGTTACCCGCAGGATGATCAAGTGCACCCAACAGTTCAAATTCATAGCTGTCTGCTGAACCATTTAGCGTCAGTTTAAAGACGGTATCCGTCGTACCTTGAACATAGGCTCGGTACTCAATCACACCATTTGAATTTGAGAACTCAACCAATTCAAGCGGCTGACCGCCTGAGGTAAGTCCTGATACAGGTGACGTCAAGCTATCCAACTGGAAGCTAACGATAGAATCAGCACCATCCGTAACGTCAAAGTTGCCGCCAATGATATTGGATTCTGGCGTATCGTCTGAACCTTGGCTTGGAATATCATCCTCATCCACAGACAAGGTACTACCAGAGCTAATAGCATCAATGGTTGGCTTGTCATCTACGATCGTCACTGGCAAGGTCGCAGTGATGGTATCGTTGTCGCCATCTGTAATCTTCACAGGTAGATTCAACAAAATCTCATCAGAGTTAACCGCGTGATCTAACTGACCAGATAACTCAAAGTCGTATTTACCATCTTGATGAAGTGTCAACGTGAAGACAGTCACTCCACCCGGAGCTTGTCCCACGTAAACAAGCGCATCAGCAGTTGAAGCACCAACGTCTTGAGAAAGTGTTACCTCTTCTCCACCCGATTTCAGATTCGGGATAGGATTTGAGCTCAGATCCAATTCGAACGCATCAATACCATCTGCGCTAGTAACGTCAAATTCACCTGATACCTTTAATGGCTCTATAGTGCCATCAGAACCAAGAGGTAAATCATCTTCGTCGACACGTACACTTTCAATGTTGGTAACAACCGGAACATCGTCCACAACGGTAATTGGCAATGTGAAGGCTGGTGAAGTATCACCATCATTGTCCGTCACCGTCACAGGAAGGTTAATAATGATCTCGTTTTGCTGGTTACCATCTGGGTGATCAAGCGGCTTCTGTAAATCGAACTCGTAGGAATTGTTCGTTGCATCCAACGTCAGTTCGAACACCACTTCAGCAGGATTGCCAGCGATACCTTGGTATACGTTCACGCCGTTTGTACTAGAAGACAAAACTAAGGTGATAGCGTCACCATCTGAAGTCAGTGACGCAACAGGCGTTGTCAGATCACTGAGCTGAATAGAAGCAACTTGGTCAGCACCTTCGGTGATATCAAAAGTACCTGAAATAACAGTATCTTCTGCACTTGCAGCATCTGTACCTCCTGGTAGGTCATCTTCATCAACGGTTTGTTCGCTGCCTGCTAGTAAACCATCAATGGTCGGAACATCATCCACAACCGTAATTGGTAAGGTGATGCTGTTCGACACGTCTCCATCAAAGTCCGTCGCGTTTATCGGTAAATTGATGACCAGTTCATTTTGGCCATCAGCATTTGGATGATCGAGAGGAGCAAGCAAATCGAACGTGTAGCTGTCATCAGAGGCATCGAGGGTCACACGGAATACTGGTGTCGTCGTGCCATCAATACGAGCTTCGTAAACTGAAACGCCACCTGCGTTTGATACTTCAACCATAACCAGTGATTGACCACCAGAGGTCAGGCCTTGTACTGGCGTGGTTAGGTCAGAAACACCATACTCTACAATGCCATCAGAGCCATCAGTCGCGATGAAGTTACCGGCAATGCTGTTCGACTGCGTACCATCAGATCCGACTGTTGGGATATCGTCCTCGTCAACCGTTTGCACACTGGTTGCTTCGATGCCACCAAGTGTCGGCTTGTCATCAACGATCTTGACAGGAATTGTCTCAGCAAAGGTGTCGCCATCAAAGTCTGTCGCAATAATTGGGAAATTGAGTGTCAGCTCATCGCTATCAACAGCATGGTCGATTGGCCCTTCAAGCGTAAACTGATAGCTACCATCAGTATTCACCGTCAGCGTAAAGACCGTTTCAGAACCCGCTGTTGCTTTATAGGTAAAGCTTCCATCGCCGTTTGCGGTTTCAGCCAATGTAACTGCCACGCCTTGTGATGTGAGTCCAGCCACCGGTGTTGCAGAAGCATCAAGCTGATAGCTCACCACTCGGTCAGAGCCTTGCGTGGTGGTGAAGTTGCCATCGATTGAAATCGGGTCAGTTTGGTCTGAGCCAATCGTGGCTAAATCATCTTCATCCACGGTAATCGCATCGACATCAGTAATAGTCGGCTTGTCATCGACGATGGTGACTGGGATCGTTTCTGTGGTGGTATCACCATCAAAATCTGTCGCGATGATTGGGAAGTTCAGCGTCAGCTCATCACTACCTGTTGCATGGTCAATTGGACCTTCAAGCGTGAAGTTGTAACTGCCGTCGCTGTTCACCGTCAAGGTAAATACGGCTTCTGATCCTGCGGTAGCGGTATAGGTGAAACTGCCATCCGCATTCTCGCTTTCCGTCATTGTCACCACTACCCCGTGTGAGGTTAAGCCATTAATAGGATTAGAGGACGCGTCTAACTGATAACTCACAACATGATCAGAACCCATCGTGACAAAGTGACCATCAATCGACACGGACTCGTTTTGATCAGAGCCAATCGTAGCCAAGTCATCTTCATCCACGCTGATCGCATCAACATTAGTGATGCTTGGCTGATCATCAACAATAGTGACAGGCAGTATTTTAGTTGAAGTGTCGCCATCAAAGTCTGTTGCGATAATCGGGAAATCGATTTGTAGGCTGTCGCTATTCATCGCATGGTCTAGTGGACCTAGCAGAGTAAAGGTGTAGCTGCCATCTGGCTTCAGCACTAATTCAAATACGGCATTGCCATCCGCTGTTGCAGTGTAAGTAAAGCTACCATCACCGTTTGCCGTCTCAGCAAGCACGACAGATTCACCATGAGAGGTCAACCCTGCTACTGGATCTGCTGTTGCATCAAGCTGGTATTTAACAACGCTGTCCGAGCCTTCTGTCGTACTAAACGAACCAGACATAAACGCATCATCGTTTTGGTCTGAGCCAATTGTGGCGAGATCATCTTCGTCTACTGTCAGTGGAACAACGTTGTCGATGCTTGGAACGTCATCAGTAATGGTGACTGGAATGGTCGCAGTAGTCGTGTCACCATCAAAATCCGTCGCAATGATTGGGAAGTTCAGTACTAACTCATCGCTGTTTAACGCATGGTCGACCGGCCCTTCCAGACGGAAGTTGTATGTGCCGTCAGCATTCACATTCATGGTGAAGACAGGGTTACCATCCGCGGTAGCAACGTAAGTAAAGCTGCCATCGGCATTCGCAGTCTCTACCAAGGTAACAGGCTCACCTTGCGAAGTTAACCCCGAAACAGGATCAGCCGTTGAGTCAAGTTGGTAGCTCACCACACGGTCTGACCCTTGAGTGGTCGTGAACGCACCTTCTACATAAACAGCGTCGCTTTGGTTTGAGCCAATACCTGAGAGATCATCTTCATCCACAGCCAGAGGCACAACATTATCGATGATTGGCGCATCATCCGTGATCGTGACTGGAATGGTCGCCGAAGTCGTATCACCATCAAAGTCGGTGGCAATAATTGGGAAATCAATCGTCAGGCTGTCGCTGTTGGCGGCATGGTCAATCGGGCCTTGCAGCGTAAAGTCGTACGTACCATCTGTTGCGACATTCAACGTGAAGACAGGATTGCCGTCAGCGGTGGCCACATAGGTAAAACTGCCGTCACCATTCGCGGTTTCCACCAAGGTAATCGCCTCACCTTGAGATGTCAGCCCCGCAACAGGATCTGCTGTTGAATCCAGTTGGTAGCTCACCACTCGGTCAGAGCCTTGTGTGGTCGTAAACGCGCCTTCAACGAACAGATCGCCGCCTGGGTCTGAGCCCACACCGCTAAGGTCGTCTTCATCGACACTCAACGCATCCACCGCTGTAATGGTCGGTACATCATCAACAATCGTGACTGGAATGGTTTCAGTAACGGTGTCGCCATCAAAGTCGGTTGCGATAATTGGGAAGTTAAGTGTCAACTCGTCACTATCAACCGCGTGATCAATCGGCCCTTCTAGCGTGAAGTTGTAAGATCCATCAGTATTCACTGTCAGCGTAAAGACCGCTTCAGAGCCCGCGGTTGCTTCGTAGGTAAAGCTGCCATCACCGTTTGCAGTTTCAGTTAATGTGACCGCCACACCTTGCGATGTTAAACCGTCAACTGGTGTTGATGAGCCATCTAACTGGTAGCTCACCACTCGGTCTGAACCTTGTGTGGTGGTGAAGTTACCATCAATAGAAATTGGATTGCTTTGGTCTGAACCGATTGACGCTAGGTCATCTTCATCAACCGTAATGGCATCTACGTCAGTAATAACTGGCTTATCGTCCACGATGGTGACCGGGATTGTGGCATTTGTGGTGTCACCATCAAAGTCGGTCGCGATGATTGGGAAGTTGAGCGTTAACTCATCACTATCAACAGCATGATCGATTGGGCCTTCAAGCGTGAAGTTATAAGAGCCATCAGTGTTCACTGTCAGTGTAAAGACCGACTCGGTGCCTGCTGTTGCTTGATAGGTAAAGCTGCCATCACCGTTTGCGGTTTCAGTCAGCGTGACTGCCACGCCTTGTGATGTAAGGCCGTCCACTGGTGTTGCAGAAGCATCAAGCTGATAACTTACCACTCGGTCAGAGCCTTGTGTGGTGGTGAAGTTACCATCAATAGAAATCGAGTCAGTCTGGTCCGAACCAATCGTGCCTAAATCATCTTCATCAACGGTAATCGAATCAACATCGATAATGGTCGGCTTATCATCCACGATGGTAACAGGCAATACGATTTGGCTTGTGTCACCATCGAAGTCTGTAGCAATAACGCTAAAATCAAGGGTTAAGCTGTCGCTATTTGCCGCATGGTCAATTGGACCTTGCAGCTCAAAACTGTACGAGCCGTCGGTAGTCAAAATTAATGTGAAAACTGCACTGCCATTTGCCGTTGCGCTGTAGGTGTAACTGCCATCTGCATTTTGCGTTTCGGCAATGGAAACGGTTTGACCTTGAGATTGCAGGCCATTTAAAGGATCAGCGTTTACATCCAACTGATACTGTACGACGCCATCAGAACCCTGAGTCGTCGTGAACTGACCTTCAACCTGAGTTGGCTGTGATTGGTCAGAGCCTACCGAACTTAAGTCATCTTCATCGACGTTAAGAGCGACAACGTCGGTAATGGTTGGCACATCGTCAGCAATGGTTACCGGTAGAACAAGTGAACTGGTGTCACCGTCAAAGTCCGTTGCGACAATAGTAAAGTCTAGAGTTAAGCTATCGCTACCAACAGCATGATCGATTGGACCTTCAAGGGTAAATGAATAAGAACCGTTAGGATTCACTTGTAAGGTGAAGATAGCATCCCCTTCTGCCGTTGCAGAATAGGTAAAGCCGCCATCTGAGTTGGCTGTTTCCGTCAGAGAGATAGATCGACCCTGTGATTCCAACCCATTGAGTGGGTCAGTGCCGCTTTCTAATTGATAACTTACGACACGGTCTGAGCCCTGAGTCGTCGTAAAGTTGCCTTGCGCGAGCACAGAGTCGCTTTGATCGGAGCCGATGCTTGATAAATCGTCTTCATCGACGGCTAGTGCCTCAACGCCATCAATCGAAGGAACGTCATCTTGAACTTGAATGACAATTTGCGCTGCTTCTGGAGTGTTTGAACCGTCGGTAATCGAGGAGCGGTCGCCATCTGCATCTACCGCGTAAACTGGCAGTGAGAAAGTAAGCGAGTCATCGTTGGCACCCGTATGGTCGAGTTGTTCATACAAGTTGAATTGGTATTCGCCCAATGCAGGCGCATCAATCGCCACATCAAATACGGTGATACGCACGCCATCCAGCTCGATGAAACCTTCGTAAGTGCGCACGCCGTTATTCTCGGACGCAAGTTCCAGTTGAACAACCTGCCCTTGAGATTGGAGTTCTCCACCAACGTTAAACTCTGTAGGTTCCAACTCATAGTGGTCAATGATGTCACTACCGACCGCTGTCGTGATCGACCCAGAGCCACTTGTTACTGCCGCGCCTTCCTGTGAACCTTGGTCAACCCCCGCCTCGTCTAAAGACAATCCCGTCACGTTTTCAATCACTGGATTATCGCCATCAAGGATGGTCATCGTAAAGGTGTTGCTTGCCGTATCTTGGTCGAAATCGACGATTGTGGTTGGCAAAGAGAGCTCAATCGTATCTTCACCGTTTGTTTGTTCTAACGGCTTAAATTGCTCAAATTGGTAGGTACCATCAGTGTTAAGACTGATAGTTAAAACGGTTTCATTAGAGCCCGCAATGGACAAGGTGATAGTGCTGCCGTCTTCAGAGAGTACCGCCTCTGTTGCCTGATTATCACTCAATAGGCCATCAAATTGACTAAGTCCTTCTTGATTAAATGTGACCGTTGCCAATTGATCACTACCAATATCAACAAAAGTGCCAGTAATCGGAGTAGAAGAAGATTCAACGTTTTCGAAAGTAACGTTTTGCGGCGCCGGATCATCGCCATCAATAACAGTTGTCGTGAAATCGATAGGTGCTTGAATGCTGTTACCACCAATATCTGCGCCTGTAATGTCAAAAGCGATATTGATTTGATCACTGACGATCGATACTTGGCCATCAGAAACAGACGCGACATGGTCAATGCCCTGGCTAATCGTGGTAACGACCTCTAACTCTAAATCACGGCCTAAAGATGTCGCTTCGATCTCTATACGAAGCACTTCGTTACCTTCTTGAGTGCCGATAATGGCATTTTGCGCTTCGTCATAAACGAACGCCACTGGCTGACCAGCAGAGGTAATATCACTATTTAGCTCGGTTAACAGAGACTCTAATGAGGACGTTTCAGGTACAAATGAAGCGGTATCAAGTGCGAGATCCCCTGCTTCAATCAGCACACTAGAAGAAATGGTTTGCGGGTAGCTTGATAGAGAAATTGAGCCTTCTGTTACGCTAGATTGCAGTGATTGTCCGCCATCGGCAAAAATAGTGACATCTAAATCATCAGCTTCATCGCGTTCTTCTACACCGCTACGAGTCGCTGACGTCTCAAAAAAGGTGGAGGCAAGTACTTCCGGATTATTATATTCAACGGTCACATAGCCAGCATTGGCTGAGCCTTCAGCGCCAGCACCAGCAGCCGTTGCTTCCAAAATAGCAGTCGGGTCAGCACCATCTAAAATGGCCTGTTGGATAGCCGCGACATCATTAGCGTCAAAGTTAGCACCTTCGATAGCTGTTGGATCGAAAGTAACCTGGCCATTAACTGGAGATTGCAGCAAGGTTTCTGGTTGTTCAAAAGAAGGTTCTGGAAGGCACGCGACACAATTAGCATCAACCAGATACAGCTCATTATGTATCTGTACATCAAGAGAAGCGTTATTTTCAGTAATGATCACTTCGCCAGATATTAACTCATCCCCCGCTTTTATAGACCTGGCTTTTCCATCCAGACCTAAAACCAAGACTTCACCTTTGACGGCATTTACAATCGCGTTCTGCGGCACGGTTTGCGTACTCATCTGACCTCCGCTAATGGCCTACGTTTCCCATTAACCTTTTTAGATAGTTTTGAAATGATTTAGTGCGGCATACTGCACACCTTTAGACGATTAGACTAAGTATCAACTCATTAAACAATCGATAAATGGCGCACTAATGAGCAAAGTAAGTAAAACTTACTAGTAGTCACAGAAATGTGACACATGTCCTAACGCCGCAATATCGATTAATCATATGAAATTGATACCTTATTCCGTATAAGTGTAGTCGTTTTAAAAAAGAAGATAGATGAAAACGCTCAGCTAAACGCCAAACTACCGGTTGCAATCAATAATGGAAGAAAAGCAATAAGAATGTTGTATACACCTGAACGTGATGACAACTTAATCAATATTGGTGACGAGAAAAACGTGACGATTAAATATTGAATGACATAAATCGTTGGACAAAATATAACCATGAAAATGTGGCTCACAATATGAATTCCCGAGCACCACGAATTCGGCTTTGTCCTGATATACAGTAAAAAAAATACGAGCAAGCTAATAAGAAAATACATAAACATCACACTTGAAAATAATTATCATTTTCAATCATATGTAAATATTCCCCCACTTTCAATGATGTGAGAGCTATTAATACCATCGTTATTATCAATCAACACAATAAGTAAAATTATCAGTAATTCCCGTCCTAAACGTTTGCGTAATCGCTAACCTTCTCTTAACCTTGATTTGAGGCTTTTATCACGGTTTTTCCATTGATATAGTGCGTCCATACAACAAAAAAAGACCATTCGAGGCATGGAGCTTCCTCATTAATCTCAAGATGAGAAGAATTGGTACCGACAAAATTCGGCAGATTTTAAGAGGGTCAAAAAATGGACATGAATATGGTTGAGATTTTAGGTTATGCAGCTTCAATCATGGTCGCAATTTCGCTAACTATGAAAGATATTGTTAAGCTTCGTATCCTTAACTTTATTGGTTGTGCGCTATTTACTGCTTACGGACTAATGATTGATTCTTGGCCTGTAGTATTAACTAACGGCTTTATTGCTTGCGTTAATATCTACTTCCTAGCAAAAATGCAACAGGAAAAAAAAAGCCTAGAATCTAGAGCCTAAAAAGCAATAGCATTCGAACAATAAAAGCCCGCGAATGATAAGATCGCGGGCTTTTTGCTTTTAATGCGCTCTCATTTTCTGCACATTCATCAATAGCTCAGCGAACCCAGTTAAGTGCTAATGTTTCTCTACGAGAGAACATGTCTACATGCGATGAGATTATCGCCTTCACTGTGCTCAATCTCTCTTCTGAATCTGCCTCACAAATAATGGTCAAGCTAGACTCGCAAAGAGCAAACTCCGCTTTTCCCGTCGGGAATGTCACCAAACCGCTGTTTTCATTCCAAGTAGCAGGAACCTTTCGTCCAAAATGCCGACAAAGTGTCACTAAGTATTTGTCAGCGTGTTCGCTATCTATTCGGGTGCTTTCTTTAATCATGAATTTACTCGTGTTTTGAAGCGCCCCCTCTCGGGAGCCCTATTAGAATTGATAAGCAGCAGAAAGTTTGAAGTTGCGACCCGGCTCGTAGTCATCAAGCGTGAAGCCACGTGCCGTACCCGAACGAGACGCATGAGAGCTGTATAACTCGTCAAATACATTATCAATACCAAAGGTCACCGACAGTCCATCAATATTAGACGGCACCCATTGAGCATATAGATTATGTACATCATAACTTGCTTTCTTTGGCTGACCATCAAAGACGTTGTCTTCCTCTAGAACAAACATTGAGTTCCACCCGAAGATCGTTTCTAAAGCGTCTGACTGGTAATCCAAAGTTAGAGCAATACTATCACCCATATCAATGCTACGCCCATTACCCCCAGCAACAGGGCCACCAGTATTCTTGTTTTTGGTGTCCGACTTAGAGTAAGAAAGTTTGCTGTTAAACTTGTCGTAGCCATAAGAAGCACTTGCCTCAAAGCCTTTAATCTCGACATCACCTAAGTTGTAAATCAGGTAAGTTTGAGTCACGTTTTGGTACTGGTCTGCAATGTAATCATCAATTTCCGTTTGGAATGCCGTAATATTCGCTCCAAAGAAATGCTTATCAAAGGTTTTATCAAAACGGACACCACCCTGTGTGTTCAACCCCGTTTCTGGCTTTAGTCCATCCTCTAAAAATGCAACGTCTTGGTAAGCAATAAAGGTTTCCATCAGCTCAGGGCCTTTGAATAGAGAGCGTGCGCTCGCAAACAGCGTCCAATCCTGAGTGACTGCCCATTCTGCTGCTAGGGCCCAGGTCACATCATCATAGTTACTCGTCCCCGTTTCAGCTTGACGTTTGTAATCATCAAAACGCATACCAGCGGTAACAAAGAAAGCATCAGAGAAGAAGAACTGCTCTTCTACAAACAATGCGGTTGAAATGGCCGATTCATCCATGAACTTACGGCTACCGTAGTAACTTGAAGATGTCTTATCCATGTAGTCGAAACCATAGGTGATTCGATTATCAAACTCACCTAACATAACATCCGACTGGAACTTACCATTCAAACCAAAGTTTTGGTTTTTAGCGGTGTTCTTCGATAAACGGTTCGAAGGCCAACGAGGAGCCATAACGCTCTCATCCCGTTTAATTTCCGTCTCGGTATTATAAAGTGTGACGTTACCTTGATGCTGTTCGCCTCGCAGCTCGTAACTCAAGGTAACGGTATCTCGGTCATAATCCGTAGGAATAAGTAACTTGCTCGATAAGCCATTGTTCGCACTACCCGACATATCAGGACGCGGACTGTAATCACCGCTGTCTCGGTACATGTCATAAGAGAGCTCAAAACGATGGATGTCGTTTAGTTCATACCCCAACTTAGCCAGAATGTTGTAAACATCACCCGCAGCGCCATAGGTTTTGTTGCCGTCACCATCTTCAAAGTCATCGCGCGCAACGTAATGGCCATAAACCATCGCATCAATGTTTTCGGACAAAAGCCCGTACAGTGTCAACGAGCCTTGTTGGTTGTCGTTGGATGCATAACCGCCATAAACACGAGCGCCAAACGTTTCATCGTAACGAAGTAAATCGCGAGCGTCTTTCGTTTCAAAATAAACCGAGCCGCCTAAGCCATTTTGAGTCACAGAGTTATTACCTACCTGGATATCGGCAGATTTGAGAATGTCAGGGTTTAGCGTCAAGTTACCAATGTGATGGAACATGCTCGCATGCTGAGAAGCACCATCAAGACGAATGTCCAAATCGGTTTCGCTCAAACCACGAATGGTAATACGTTGATTCACAGAGTGTGTTCCACCAACATCCACACCGGGAATATCGCGCAGTAAATCAGACATATGATCCGCTTGCTTCAGTGACATGTCGTCCGCAAACATCGACTCAGTATTGCTAGAAACTTTTGTTCCCCATACAACGACTTCTTCAAAATGTGACTCGGTATCTTGAGCTAAAACAGGGTTTGATAGCGCCATTCCCACTGCAAGGCAAAGGCTTGAAAGCTTGATAGATGAACAAGCAGGGCTTTCCATAACTTCATTCCTAAATATTAATGATAATAATTCGCAGGTATAATAAGCATGAGTTTTATAAATACAAAGGCGATTTGATTATGCGAAATCGCACAAGTGTTATGAGGAAGTGTCAAATGCAGGAAGTCACACCAAAACGAACTAGAATTGCCAAGATCGCTTTAACCCAAAAACTGGAAGCCACAGAAAAGCAGTGGATCGTCACGCAAGGTCAACCTTGTCAAACTCAACTGGCAGAAGGCAAATTCCTATCATATCAGTACAATGATCAAATCTTTGTTCATGGTGGACGCTGCCTAGAGCTTGTTGATTCACATATTGTTTCTACTGCACACGCCTCACTGTTGGTCACTATTCTTTTAGAAGGTAAGCTCTCGTTTGGCTACGACGATTTGCAATTTGATTTAGACGCAGGCGACGGCCCTAAAGGTGTCGTGGTGAACCTACTCAAACCTGCAAACTTTCGTCGTTCACTGCTCAAAGATAACCTCATTAATAAGATCAACATATTGGTTAAGCCCCAGTGGCTAGAGGCTCGCCTTGACCAAACCTGTCGTCATTGGTCCTTTTTTAACTCTCATCAGGCGTTTCATCCTCTAGAGCTTAACCAGGCGTTATGCGAACTGGCTGAAACGCTGACAAGCCGAGAAACACCACAAGAATTCCAAGATAAGTTGGAAGTTGAAAACTTGATCTATCAAATTTTGCATCAAGCGACTGAACAAATCCCCAAGCACTTCAGTGCTAATAAAAATAACCTTGAACGGCACACAGATGGTCGAATAGAGGATATTGTTAGCTATATAGAAACTCACCTTGAGCAAGAACTAGGCTTAGAAAAGTTGGCAAGCGTGTTTTCAATGAGCGTTTCAAACCTGCAGCGCCGATTTAAACAATCACTCAATATGACCGTAAATGGTTATATTCGCTTTCGTCGCCTTGAGATTGCGAGGCAACACTTGGAACGTGGCCTAGTGACGATCACAGAAGCTGCTTATGAAGCCGGATACCACCACCCTTCCAACTTCACCTGCGCTTTCAAAAAGGCATTTGGTGTACCACCGCATGAAGTGATAAAAGAGTAGGGAGGCCCCAGGTAACTGACTGTTATTTAGGAGTGTCTTATCCACAACATCGGTATATACTCGCCTTAAACGTTATGGAGGTTAAACATGAATATTGGTGCTGTCGCAAAGCTTACTGGGCTTTCATCTAAGTCGATTCGATTGTATGAAGACAAAGGGATCATATCTCCACCAGCGCGCAGTGACTCTGGCTATCGCGAATATTCAGATAATCATATTCAAGAGCTTAACTTAGTATCACGCGCAAAAAACGCAGGCTTTTCATTGCAAGAATGCAAAGAGTTTGTGCAACTTGCCCATAATCCCAACCGAAAAAGCAGCGAAGTAAAAGCAAGAACCATGGATAAGCTGAGAGAGGTTGAAGAAAAAATCGCGCACCTCATGGAGATCAAAACGCAACTTGAGGGTTGGGTTTCTTCTTGTCCGGGAGACGCTGAAAGCCGATGCCCAATCATAGACGAGCTCACCAAGTAAACTCGCCTATCTATCCTCATTGAGGAATCGCTTTCATTAAGCCCTGAGGTTGGATTAGTGGTAAGTACACATGCGCTTGCCGTTTAATTCGATAATATTAAACGGCGTTTCGTAGATATCCTCTAGCGTAGACGCCTGAATCACCTCTTCCACCGCACCACTTGCCACAACTTTGCCTTGCTTAAGCGCCAATATGACATCCGAGTAGCACGCTGCGAAATTAATATCATGAATTACCACCACCATGGCTTTGTTCATGTCATGAGCTAACCGCTGCACGACTTTCATGATCTGAAGAGAGTGTTTGATATCTAGATTGTTAAGTGGTTCATCAAGAAAAACGTAGTCTGTATCTTGTGCAATCACCATGGCAATAAACGCAAGCTGTCGCTGACCACCACTTAATTCATCCAAATATTTGTCTTGTATACCTTGTAAATCTAGATAGTCGATCGCTTGTTCAATCACCGCATGATCTTCTTTGGTCAGATTTCCTTTGGAGTATGGGAAACGGCCAAAAGAGACCAACTCCTTCACGGTAAATCGCATGGTAATAGAGTTGGCTTGACGAAGTACCGCCAGCTTTTTCGCTAACTCTTTAGTGTCCCATTCCGCAATTTCCTTGCAATCAATGATAACACTACCACCATCCCGCTCCGTTAAGCGCGAAGCCATAGATAACAGCGTGCTCTTTCCCGCGCCATTCGGGCCAATAATGGACGTCACTTTGCCCTTTTCAAACTGAGTATTGGCCTCATCAACCACTTTATTTGAACCGAAGGCCTTCGTTAATTTGTCTATCACTATCATATTTATACAACTTTGTTTTTCAGTAGTAGGTATAAGAAATACGCACCACCAATAAAGTTAATAACGACACTCAACGTCGTCTCAAAACTGAACACGTTCTCGATAATCCATTGCCCAGCCAGTAACGAGCTGATGGAGAGAAACGAACAACCAACCAATAGCGTTTTGTGTTGGTAACTTCGGAACATTTCTCGGCTTAAGTTGGTCACCAGCAAACCAAAGAACATGATTGGTCCCACTAGAGCCGTAGAAATAGCAATCAGAACCGCCGAGATAATGAATACATTTCGCGTCACCTTAGGTACGTCGACGCCCAAACTTTTCGCATTGTCTTGGTCGAGCCAAAACACATCTAAAGTGTGATGCATACTAAATAGCAACCAACATGCAAACATCAAAGCTGGTGCACTAAAGTAAACCAAATTCACTTTGACATTATTAAAGCTGGCGTAAAGTTTCGATTGAACGATTGCAAACGTATTGGGGTCCATCAGCAAAGAGAAAAATGACGCCGCATTGGAAAATAGCTGACCAAAGATCAAGCCGACCAATAGCAACGTAATTAAGTTCTTGCTTCCTTTAGAAAAGTAAAAACCAAACAACAATAACGAAAACGACACCATTACAATTACGGCAATCGCGAAATTGACGTACAAGTTAAGAACTAAAGTACTCAAACCACCAAAAATCAGCACGATCAAAATTTGCGTCAATACATACAACGCATCAAACCCCATGATACTTGGCGTTAAAATTCGGTTGTGCGTAATGGTTTGAAATACAAGTGAAGACTGAGCAATAGCCACACCCGCTAGCACTATCGCCAATACTTTAGGAACTCTACGAGATAAAAAATACTGGTAGTTGTCAGCCGTTAGCCCAATACCAATAAACAAACATGCAAAAAGTACCGCAATGCCACCTAGCAGTAGGATTTTCGTTGAATCACGCATGTGGCTTACCTCGCAACAACATCGCGATGAATACCACACCACCCAATATGCTGATCACGATAGAGATTGGCATTTCATGAGGGAAGATAATCAAACGACTCACCAAGTCGCAACACAGCACTAAAGTCGCCCCATACATGGCCGTAAGCGGAATGTTCTTTTTGAGGTTATCACCATAAAAGTGACTAACGAGGTTCGGCACAATCAGGCCAAGGAATGGCAGCTGCCCCACAATCATCACGACACTTGCCGACATGATGGACACCAACAGCACGCCAATCGTGACAACCTGCTGATAATTTAACCCCAAGTTAACCGCGAAATCTTTTCCGATACCCACGGCTGAAATCCGTGCGGCAAAAAGATAGCTGAGAATAGCCATTGGTACCGCGATGTACAGTAGCTCAAAGTCACCACGTAAGATGTTGGCAAAATTCGCTACCGTCCAAGCGTTTAGACTTTGTAACGCATCGTATTTGTAAGCAATAAATGTAGTCATGGATTGGATGACATTGCCGAAAATAATTCCGACAAGTGGCACAAAGACCACACTCTTAAATTGAATGCGTTGAATAAAGAAAATAAATGCTAGCGTCCCGAACACCGAGATACCAAAGACAAGCCATAGGTGATTGTCGTTTCCAAAGAAAACCACGCTCAATACGTAGCCCAGCATGGCACATTCGATCGTACCGGTTGTAGAAGGTGCAGCAAATCGGTTCTGACTGATTTGCTGCATAATAAGGCCTGCAATACTTAAGCCTGCACCAGCAAGCAGTATGGCGAATAAACGTGGTATACGGCTGGTAAAGAAAAGCTCTAACGCTTTCTCATCACCCGAAAATAACTGTTGGGGCGTCATGTTTGCCACCCCAACAAATAACGAAACCGTGCTTAAAACCACAAGGGTTAGCAATAACTTTTTCAAAGTTAACCTCTGCTATCTTGGATTACAGTTCAACGGTTTGCTTGATCTCACTGACCATTTTTTCTGTTGCAGTCACACCAGACATCGACAAGTACCACGCGTCCACATCTAAATAAGTGATTTTGTGATTCTTATATGCGGCGGTTGCTTTGACTAAGTCGTTATCCATGGACTTACGAATATCGTTATCTGGCGTGCCTTTTAGCGAATTGCGGTCAACTACGAGTATATTTTTTGGGTTAGCTTCACGAATAAATTCATAAGAAATAACATCTCCGTGAGTGCCTGTTTTCACGTGTTCAACCGTTTCCAAGAAACCGAAATCGTTATAAATCACACCAAATCGTGATTGAGCACCAAACGCACTGATGTTGTCACCCATGCTTAAAATCGTTAACGCATCATTGTTATTTGATTGGTTGTAGTCACGGATTGCTTTGAATTGAGCATCTAGCGCTTCAATTTTCTGCTCTACTTTTTCTTCGATATTGAAGATTTTACCAATATTGCGCCACTGTGCTTGCGTACCTTCCCAGTAACCTTGATTCTCTTTCGCAGCAAAAACGACCGTAGGAGCAATTTCACTCAGCTCTTCATATTTCGCAGACGCTCGCGGACCAACCAATATCAAATCCGGTTTTTGCATGTAAATGGTTTCAAAGTCAGGTTCAAACAAACTACCCGCAGAGGTGTAGTTATCTTTGCTGTACTTTGAAAGGTAGCTAGGCAGATTAGAAGAGTTAGAAACTGCAACAGGATCGATGCCAAAGTTGTCCAGCGCATCTAGCGGACCAAAGCCAATCACAACCACACGTTCTGGTGATTGTTCTAGCTCGGTTTGCCCCATGTAATGGTCAATCACAACCTTAGCAGCGAAAGAAGGAGAAACAGTAAATAGCGACAGCATAGCCGCACCGACGAATTTTTTCATTTTGTTAAGCCTTAATGAGATCTATTATCATGCGCGTTCGCAATATAACGTTACTCTTTACTGCATTCAACAAAATTTAAGGTACTTTACATTAGTTACGTTTATTCGAGCTCCAACTATATCAAAGACTTATAAAAACCATTCATTGTAATATCTAGGTGTATCATTCATGCGCTTCGATAAATGCTTTGAGTGCAAGCTCATCAATAATCTCCAACCCGTTTTCCGTTTTTGCAATCAATCCCTTTTCAATCAAATCTTTAACTGCACGTCGATAAACACGACCAGAAGTACCAAATCGCTCAGCTTCTTGATTCACTTTGTCAAAGCCACCGAGCAATGTGTTGGTTTGATTACGGACGAAAAGATCATACGCAATATTATAAGTAATGGGATGCAATAACCGATTGGTATAGATATCCATAGAATCTTGATAATCTTCGGCCAACGCTGAAGCAAAGAACACCATCATTTCTGGATGCTTTTGTAGCGCTTCAGTTAGTTTTTGGATGCAGATGACATCAACCTGCATGTGCTCGTCTGCAATCACGTTCCATTGGCAAGGAGTCTGAGTGAAGTACTCCATTTCACCATAGATATGGTAGTCGCAGTTTGCCTCTCCTAATTGAAAGCGTCGCCCATTCGCGGCCAATATGCTCATTGAAACTCGACCTACCGGCACAACATATAAGTACTGAAGTTGCTCACCTTGACGGAGAATTTCTTCCCCTGCATCAAAGTAACGCGTACTAATTTGACACTGATAGATCATCTCACGAAAGGCAACGCTCTTTTTTTCAAGGTATGTTTTGAAGCGGCCAGTTGGATACGGGCTGATTTTCATTCTCTGCTCTCTCAGAAAAGTTACTGATAACTATCTCAGGTGGATTGTACCCCGTAACACCAAATAAAAAAGCGACAGTGGCCTGTCGCTTTACATTCATTGATTTATAAGAGTTACTGAAGTTAGTACGGACTATCTCTGAGCAATCAGCGCTTCTAACGCCGTCATTGCAGCAAGCTTCTCACCTTGCATCATTACTTTCGCTTCATCAACGTACTGGCCAACCCCTTCTTTCACATCTTGTTGATACAAAACGACGTTATTTAAGATCGAAGCCACATGAAGGCCACGTAATCGGCCAACGGCAAACAGAGCTGAGGTTTCCATATCGGCACCTAAGACGCCCTTCTTGTTCCAGTATTGGCATATCGCATCTTCGTCATCGGTATAGAAACTGTCGTGAGAACGTACCACACCGAAATGATAACGCGCCTCTTGTACTGACAGGTAACGCTCAACTTCCTTTAATAAGGAAAAGCTTGCGTACGCCGGATAAGCCGAATCCACATACGCTTTGGAGCCGCCTTCATCTCTTACCGCACCTTCGGCAATGATTAGCTCGCCAAGCTGAATGCCTGATTGCATCGCACCGGCCGATCCAACACGTACTACATGAGTGACACCGCACTGTTTTAGCTCTTCAACTGCGATGATCATCGATGGGGCGCCGATGCCTGTGCTGCATACTGAAACAGGCTGGTCTTTGTATTTGCCAGTAAAAACACGGTACTCGCGATTTTCCGAGATCATTTCTGCATCATCCAATAATGCGGCAATACGATTAGCTCGGTCTGGCTCACCACATACAATGACGAGAGGAGCGACTTGTGTTTCATCAACACCAATATGAGGTTGTTTCGCCATTTTTCGTTCCTTAAGCTGCAGCTTGAGCTAAGGTTTTATCGCCATTGCGCTTGGCGCTACGGGCCCATTCACGCGTACCATTGGCAGCAATGAACATCAAAATCGCATACTGAACGGACATCGCATAAACACCCTGTGTCGCGTAGATGCCAACACTGATGATGTTAATCACAACCCAAAGAATCCAGTTTTCCACATATTTACGTGTCATCAGAATTTGTGCAACAACAGAAAGTACTGTCATGGTTGCATCCCAAAACGGGAACGCATCAGGTTCAAGTACCGGATCAGCCAAACCTGCACCAAAGAGATTCAAGCTATCAACAGCAATGTTTGCTAATGCAAAGAAAAAAGGGTCGATGTAGATGGTTAACAACGCGATAGACACAACGCTAATAGAAGCAGTGGCGATGAGTTTCTGTTTGTTTAACCAGCGTACTTCCAGCGTTTCACCTTCCGCGTTTGGACGAGTCCACGCATACCAACCGTAAATGTTCGCACAGAAGAAAAACAGTTGAAGAAGTAATAATCCGTATAACTGAATTTGGAAAAAGATAACGGCAAAAAGAGTGACATTCAGCAAACCGAATAAGTAGTTGATGGTTTTTTCTTGGCTAGCAAACCAAATGCAAAGCAATCCAAAAACCGTACCGAAAGCTTCGATCCAACTCATTGCGTAACCGCCGCCAATTGGAATGTTAACCAGGGTGTTGTTTATATCGAGTAAGGCAAGTAGGTCCATGTCGATGTCCTTTATTATTTTGTTTGGGAATATGCCTATATTAGGGCGTGACACCTAACAAAAAGGAGGACATTTGTCCCCCTCTTGATGCACTCGATCATAATTCAGTTCAATATTTGCTTGAAAGCAATAAATGACTCAATTGAACCGCTTGGAAATTAACACGCCTAAGAATCCAAACCTAAATAGCGCTTTTTGAATGCGGAAGCTGATGCAAATAAAGCTGACGCCAACAGTGTAATAACAAACCCAATTGCGTACTCGAATGCTTCATTCACCAAGAGCTGATAACAGCTCACAAAAAAAATCAGTATGACCGCAATAACATTAACTCGGTGAAACCAAGGATGCTTTACGGAGAACTTAGCGTAACCTTTTGATAACATTTAACTAATCCGCCAGACAACAATTAATATTTTTATTTATAATCAATGGTGATAGTAAGGCTTTATAGTATAAAGAGAAACGACTTTTTTGATTTTTTAGCTCAACATCACAGGTCATCTAGTGCTGCTTGACTTTAATATCTTGACACTTTTTCGTTCAACTAAGGTAGGTTCTAATTGCACGACTTGCGCTTCTGTTGATTTATCATCCAGTTTTCGGACAAGCGTTTCCACGGCAGCTTGCCCAAGACGGTATTTAGGCTGGTGAATTGTGGTGAGTGATGGCGACATGAACTTCGCGATATGTATGTCATCGTAACCGATGATTGAAATCTGTTCCGGGACTTTAATATTGAGCTCATTTGCGGCGTTAATCACACCCATCGCCATCATATCATTGGAAACGAAAATCGAGCTGGGTAAGGTGCCTCGCTGCGCCATTTTCATAAATGCTTGGTATCCGCCTTCACATTCGAAGTCCGATTCAATGATCCAGTTGGCATTAAATTCCAAGCCAGCTTCGTTCATCGCACGTTTGTAACCTTCGTATCGCATTTGTGCTTGGTGTTTAATCAAAGGGCCGGTGATACATCCTATTTCTGTGTGGCCGCAATCAATCAGGTATTTCGCCGCTAGGTAACCGCCACGAAGCGAGTTATCTTGAATTTTGTCGCTCGTAAACAGCATCGGCCCCCAATCCATCACCACGACAGGGATATCAGGATAACGCTCAAATACATCGATACGCTCCCCTTCTAGCGAGGAGCACATCAAGATCAAACCATCGACACGCTTTTGCAAAAGCGTATTAATGGATTGGCGCATGCGTTCATTATCACCTTCTGTGTTACATAGAATGAGACTATAGCCTTTGTGATAGCAACTGCGTTCGACGCCTTTTACGACTTCGCCAAAGAATGGGTTGGTTGAAGTTGTCACTAGCATACCAATGGTTTTGGTACGATTGACTTTGAGGCTACGCGCCAAAGCTGATGGCGCATAGTAGTTGAGTTCTTTTGCGGCATTATTGACGCGTTCGGAGATCTCTTCACTCACAAAACGCGTCTTGTTAATAACATGGCTCACTGTTGAAGTGGAAACCCCTGCCAGTTTTGCGATGTCTTTCATCGTCGCCATGTTATTACTCCTAATTGATGAGGCGTTTAAGCCCTATTGTGCTGCGAGAAACGCGTCCACCTCTTCGCGAGTTGGGATCGACGTCTGCGCGCCAAAGCGGGTCACAGAAATTGCAGCCGCCGCATGTGCAAACTTAATCGCTGATTCTAAAGGTAAATCCTCTAACAGGCCAGTGACGAATGCCCCATTAAACGTATCCCCTGCTGCGGTGGTATCAGTCGCGTCAACACGGAACCCCGGGATGAGCTCACCTCTACCATTTTGACTTAACCAAACACCCTTCGCACCGAGAGTGATCATGACAATTTCGATACCTTTGCTATGAAGCATATTCGCCGCTTCTTGCGCGCTGTCATTATCCGTTACCGTTACTCCCGTCAACACTTCAGCTTCGGTTTCATTTGGTGTAATGACATCAATACAAGCAAGCAGTTCGTCTGACAGTTCACGAGCAGGGGCAGGGTTTAAAATGACGTTAGTTTTTGCATCTTTCGCCACTCGCGCGGCTTTCTCAATGCCGCACATCGGCGTTTCCAATTGCATCAGCAGGTAATCCGCTTGGCGAATGCGATCTAAATCTGGCTCAATCGCTTCTGCTGTCAATTTGGCATTCGCTTCTGCTGAAATACAAATGCTGTTTTCACCACTATCCGACACTTGAATCATCGCAATGCCAGTTGGGCAGTTTGGTTGCATCTTCACACCTGTGATGTCGATGCCGTCCATATTGAAGTTTTCACGAATATTGATGCCGAACGAGTCATCGCCTACACAAGCAATAAAGCCAATATCAGCCTTGAGTCGAGCTGCAGCAACAGCTTGGTTGGCACCTTTGCCACCTGGGATAACTTGATAGTTGCGACCATGTAGCGTTTCGCCAGGGCGAGGGAAAGAAGGCACTTGAAGAACATGGTCAGCGTTTACACTACCTAACACCACTAACTTATTCATACGGTTATCCTCGGTTCTGAATGAACCCTTTTTTTGAAAAACTATTTTGGAAAATACATTAGATGACTTTAACTTCTCTTCCTAACGAAGGAGTCACGATAAAAAGTCAAAGGCATCTATACCCTGCATTTTTAAGTCTCTTTGGTATGTTTGCCCTCTCCTCCTAAACGACAGATATAAACGGAGGAGAGAGCAAAAATTAGGACGCTTTATTGAACGTCAAACTTATTTAGTCACTACTTTTAGTGGTACCGGAATGTATGCTTCTACTTTTTCACCTTTCAAGACTTTGTCAGCCGTTTCAACACCCAAAGCACCGATAAGATCTGGCTGCTGCGCGATGGTTGCTGCTAGTTTGCCACGGTTAACTGCGGCAATGCCGTCTTCCGTGCCATCAAAACCAACGATAACGACGTCTTTGCCAGAAGCTTGAACGGCGCGAAGTGCCCCTAGCGCCATTTCATCATTCTGTGCGAACACCGCTTGCACATCAGGGTTAGCCGCGAGTAGGTTTTCCATCACGTTTAGGCCTTTAGTACGGTCAAAGTCTGCTGGCTGGCTGGCAAGAAGATCCATATCGCTCCCCTTCACGGCATTCATGAAACCTTCACCACGCTCGCGCGCCGCCGATGTGCCCGCAATACCTTCAAGCTGAATTACTTTTGCTTTTTCGCCAACTTTTTCCATGATGTAGTGGCCTGCCATTTCACCACCGATCACGTTGTCGGACGCGATGTGACTCACGACTTCACCACGGCTTGCGCCACGGTCTAGTGTCAATACAGGGATCTTAGAACGGTTCGCCATACGAATCGCATTAGACACAGCATCAGAATCCGTTGGGTTGATAAGAATAGCTTTTACGCCGCGAATACTTAAATCCTCGATGTTCGACAGTTCTTTGCTCGGGTCATTTTGCGAGTCCAGTACAATTAAGTCGTACCCCAATTCTTTCGCTTTAGCTTCCGCACCGTCTTTCATCGTTACGAAGAACGGGTTGTTTAGCGTCGAAACCACAATCGCCATCGTATCTTGGGCTTGTGCCGCTACTGATACAGTGGAAGAAAGAAGTGCAGCAGAAATAAGAGTTGCAAGTTTTTTCATCGTTCTAGTCCTTTGTGTAGGGTGAGCCAGCACACGCCCACTGGCTCGGTTTGTATTCAGGATTTAATGGTTATGGATTATTTGTTTTTGTTGTCTACCAGTACTGCGAGCAAGATAACCACTGCTTTGGCAATCATTTGGTAGTAAGAAGAAACATCAAGTAGGTTAAGAGCATTGTTCAAGAAACCGATGATCAGCGCACCAATCAAGGTACCCATGATACGGCCTTTACCGCCCATCAAGCTGGTACCGCCAAGTACAACTGCAGCAATCGCATCTAACTCATAACCCATACCTGCAGTTGGCTGAGCGGAAGATAGACGAGAAGTTACGATAATACCTGCAAGCGCTGCCAGCATACCGCAGATTGCGTATACACCAATCTTCACTCGGTCTACATTGATACCAGATAGACGAGTCGCTGATTCGTTGCCACCTAGTGCGTAAACATAGCGACCAAAGCGAGTGTGGTTAAGTAGGTACCAAGCCGCAGCGAATACAACCACCATTAACCAAACAGGTACTGGAATACCTAGCGCGTAGCCGGTACCAAACCATGCAAACGCATCAGCTGTGTCAGTAAAACCTGTCGAGATTGGACGACCTTCGGTGTACACCATAGTCACACCGCGTAGTAACGTCATGGTAACCAGCGTAGCGATAAAGGCCTGTACTTTGCCCTTAGCAATGATGATGCCGCTAATTGCACCTAACGCTGCACCTGCGACTAAAGCAGTCGGAACCGCCACCAGCACCGGGACTTCAAGCGCAATCATGCTTGCCGCAAAGGCACCACATAGCGCCAGTACGGAACCAACACTCAAGTCGATGCCTGCGGTTAAAATAACCAGTGTCATACCTACCGCGATAATGGCATTCACTGAGGTTTGACGAAGAATGTTGAGAATGTTGTCGACCGTAAAGAAGTTCGGGTTCAAAAATGACACAACAACAATCAAAAAAATCAGTGCTATCAGTGATTTTTGCTCAATCAACCACTCTTTTGTGAACAACTTCTTGTTGCTAGCTTCGGTTGGTTTGCTCATGGTATTAGTACTCATGCTGCTTCCTCATTGATCTTTTTGCCTACGGCACAGGCGAGTAATTTTTCTTGATCGGCGTCTTTCGCATCGAATTCGCCAGTAATACGACCTTCATGCATAACCAGAATGCGGTCACTCATACCGAGCACTTCTGGCATCTCGGAAGACACCAAGATGATGCTCATGCCTTCGGCTTTGAACTTGTTGATGAGTTGATAAATTTCTTTTTTCGCACCGACATCGACGCCACGTGTTGGCTCATCGAGAATCAGAACTTTAGGTTTGGTCATTAACCCTTTCGCGATCGCCACTTTTTGCTGGTTACCGCCGGATAAGTTACCAATGATTTGGTCGCGCGTAGGGGTTTTGATATTAAATAGCTTGATAAAATCTTCCACGGCAATCACTTCATCGCTATGTTGGATTTGGAAGCCTTTAGTCAACTGATTGAGTGAACAAAGTGACATATTCTCCTTAACCGAGAGACCTAACACCAAGCCATCGCCTTTGCGGTCTTCTGAGATATAAGCGATGCCATTTGCTAAGCCATCTTGTGGGCTAACCGGATTAATGGTTTTGTTATCGAGGTTGATAACACCATGCTCACTTGGCAACGCGCCGTAAATCACTTTCATCAGTTCGGTACGGCCTGCCCCCATCAAACCAGAAATACCCAAAATCTCACCGCGTTTCAGTGTGAAGCTCACATCGTGAACGCCAGATCCAGTCAGGCCAATCACTTCAAGGCAAGTTTCGCCATGTCGCACATCAATACGTGGGTATTGCTCTTCTAACTTACGACCAACCATCATTTCAATCAGGCCGTCTTCATCAGTGTCTGCTACTTTGCATTCACCGATAAATTTACCGTCACGAAGCACGGTAATGTCGTCACAGATTTCAAAGATTTCTTTAAGACGGTGTGAGATGTAAACGATGCCGCAGTCCTGCTCTCGAAGCTCGTTGATCACTTTAAATAGTGACTCCGTCTCGGTATCGGTCAGCGCGTCGGTTGGCTCATCCATAATGATGACTTTCGATTCAAACGAAAGCGCTTTCGCGATCTCCACCATTTGCTGTTCACCTAGGCTCAAATCACCAAGCAACGTTTTCGATGAGTGCTTTACGTTAAGGCGTTGAAGCAACTTGTCTGCTTCTTCATACATCTTGCCCCACTGAATACGCCCCATCGTGCCGGTAAATTCACGACCTAGATAGATGTTTTCAGCAATCGTCAGTTCAGGGATCAAGTTCAATTCTTGGTGAATGATGCTGATGCCCGCTTCCTGAGAGTCACGCGGCCCTTTAAACGCGGCAGGTTGGCCTTGATATTGGATGCTACCCGCATCCATGTGATAGATGCCAGTCAGCACCTTCATCAATGTTGACTTGCCTGCTCCATTTTCTCCCATGAGCGCCATGACACGGCCTGGGTAAACATTCAGGCTCGCTTTGTCCAGTGCTTTCACGCCCGGGAACGCTTTCTCAATGTCGCTCAGTTGTAGAATGGCTTGAGTCATAATCTGTCCTCAATATCTCTGGCTTAAAAAACCACACCCGCTTGAAAGATAACGTTCGCGTATGGCGAGCATTCGCCAGTTCGAACGACAGCGCGGCTTTGTGCCGTGCGTGCTTTAAATGCTTCATGTGACACGTAGCTGATCTCGATAGATTTACCCGTTTCTTCGCTCTCTTTGCTCAGTTCGTTAAGCAATGCTTGATGCAAAACAGGGCTTACATCAGAAAACTCTTCCGCAATGATGACCCCTTCGATTTGCGACTCAGATAGAATCACGCGAACAGTATCAAGAAAACTTGGTACGCCATGCGTTAGCGCCAAATCAATTCGCTGTACATGCTCAGGGATTGGCAGGCCAGCGTCACATATCGTGATCTCATCGGTGTGGCCTAGCGTCGCCACCAAGTAAGAAATATCTGAGTTAATTAGGGTACTTTTTTTCATCTCATCGACCTTTCGGTTACACGTTCATACAACCATGAGAGCCTGTTTAAAGTGTTTTCGTTATTAACAGAAAACTCATCGAAACGTTTCGATGAAATAATAATTCGTTGTGGTAATTTGACCAGAGTGAGATCGATAAGGTGTGAGAATGATCCGTAATTAGCGGGTCATCGAATAGTAAAAAGGTACATGAGTCACACTTTATCATCGAAACGTTTCGATGACTGACTTAATCTACACTTGAAGTGAGGTTTTTAAAGACAGTTGAAAAAGAGATATGTCCCATTACTGAGAAACACTCTAGTTAATGAGATGGAAACCTTACACATCATCACAGTTCTTGGATGGTTGTCTGATTTTGGAGAACGCTCACCTTACAATCTGGTTACAATTTGCAAAACACATCATCCGTTCAGTACCTTATATGGTATGCGACGTTTGTAGGGACACAAACGGAAACTAAAAGCCATAATGAAGTTAAGCAATCGAGTCATCTTGCTTGTCGCGCCAGTGATCTTATTAAGCGCGCTGGTATCAAGTTATATTATTTACAGCATTCAAAAAGTAACGCTCATCAAGCGAGAAGACAGCTATATCCAATTGCAAATGGAAAAGCTCGCAGGGCAGTTCCGACAAGCCAACATATTCCTCAATAGTTATGCATACACATTAAGCAAAAGTGATGTATTGCAAGACTACTTGGTGAATCATAGCAATCCGTATCGTGAGCGCGTGTTATTTAACCGACTCGATGAAACCGCAGATGTGTTAAGCCATGGCTATACAGGCGATGCAAGCATGGCGATTCTCGACGGGAAACAAAACCTTCTTTATTACACAGAAAATAAATACTACGAATCTTCAGGTGTAGTCGACCCTAAGGTATTGGATTACATCTCGCGAAGCTTTAGTACGAGAGAAGCGTTTAACCATACTGGCTTTATTTACAATTCCAGCGGGCAAAGTATTCTTCTGCAATACGAACTGATCGACAAACGAACAGGGACACAACCTCTAAGTTTTGATCCGCAAAATGTCTTTTTCGTGGTGGTATCGGTATCGCTCGAAGCCTTCAATGAGATCAAGCACGAAATCGAGTTCGACACGCATAGCGTGATAACTTTTGCCGACAAGCCTATTTATCTCGATATTCCTCTCGCTCAGACGATTGAACTATTGCCACACTTTTATGCGGTACTCTCCCCCGCTGAATATTTGATGTGGAATAAAGTCGATAAAGTGTGGCTAGAACTGGCCCTTTCCTTTGGTGTGGCGGCGTTTTGTACCATCACCTTAATTGTTTTGGTTTTGTATCGTTATGTATTACACCCCGTTTCTCGCCTCGATAAACAGCTACAAGAGCTGGAAACAAATCAACGCGGCAACATTGAAAAGCTAGAAACAAACGATGAAATAGGACGCTTATCCTCACGCTTTTTTGATATGTATGAAGAGCTCAACGTCATATATAAGAAGACAAAACGCCTGGCTGAAACGGATCACCTAACGCAACTCGCTAATCGCCATCGTTTCCATGAACTTGCAACTCGTGAACTCATCTCCCCTTCGCAGCATTTGTGGGTCATTTATGTCGATCTCGATAACTTCAAGTACGTTAATGACAAATACGGGCATGAACTGGGAGACAACTTATTAAAGGTGTTTTCATCACACATCAAAAATGTCTGTCAAAAATTCTCGCACGACTACGATAGTCCCTGTTTTGCAGCAAGATTGTCTGGTGACGAATTTGCTATTTTATTGAGTTCAAATCAGGATGCACAACGCCTACCCGACTTGCTGGCTTCAGAGTTGCTAAAACCGATTAGCAATCTCAGTCCATCTTGGAGCAATTCATTCCCCGTGACTGCGAGCGTAGGTATCGCTCAGTACCCTCAAGACGGTACAGACGTCGCGAAATTACTCTCCAGTGCCGATGCGGCAATGTATCAAGCCAAACGAGCCGGGAAAAACCAGTACGCTTATTACTCAGCAGCTCTCAATGTTGAGTCTCAAAGACGCAGTCAGCTTGAGCGAGCGCTCAGAAAAAGCAACGTGGAAGAAGAGTTCCATCTCGTTTTTCAACCCTATATGAATAATCGGGACAACGAGATTGAAGGATTAGAGGTATTATTGCGCTGGGAAGCGGAAGGCATTGGTCCCGTGCCTCCGAAAGAGTTTATCCCAATCGCGGAACAGGCGGGCTTATTTGATAAAATTGATCGCTGGGTTTTCGCCAATGCAACTGCAGAATATCACCAATTAAGAAATATTTTTGGCAAAGACATTGTCCTTTCGATCAACCTCTCTTCAGCAGAGCTTAACTCCATCGAAATGGCGAATTATATTCATGACCAAGCAAGCAAAAACGGTGTGAAACCAGAATGTATTGAGTTAGAGATAACAGAAACCTTTGCCGCAGAACAACAAGGTACAGCATTACTTGATGAGCTGTCGAAGCGTGGCTATCGTCTCGCCATTGATGACTTTGGCTCTGGCTATACATCGCTGACTCAACTTGTTCAATATCCAGTTCAAAAGATCAAGTTTGACCGAGAGTTCCTCGTTACATTGATGAAAACCAACAACGGTCATGTGATCAAACCCATCATCGATCTATGCCACGCTCAAAATAAAACGGTCACCGCAGAAGGTATTGAGCACAATGTGATGCATGAATGGTTATCGTCCTACCGCTGTGACTATATGCAAGGCTATTTATTTGGTAAGCCAATGAGTAAGAAACAACTGAATTTGTGGTGGCAATCCGCAAATGACGATAGCCGCTTCGATGGTTCCATAGTTGGTTCAATTACTGTTCAAGGGACATCTTATTAAAGATTAAGTACAAAAGCCATGTATGTGGCTGCTGTACTTATATAATATAGAAACAAGACTTTACCCCTAGTTTCAATAATATAAGCAACCACATAAGTTCGTACGTTAATTTTTGGCATTATTTTTCGATGAAAGCTCTCAGTTATTTAAATATTTAATCAAAACGATAGAATTAATTTCTGGTAAGTTTAGTTCAGACTTTTATGTATTTAATTGAAAACATGAGGAAATAAGTAAAAGCTGACAAAACTTACTTTTGTACTGCTGATCACCGGCTTAGATGATTCGTGTAGAAGCTCATTTGTCGGCTCCACTTAGACTTAGCTTTATCACTTGTGAACAGGAAATGCCCTTCTTCTCGGTATTTCTCTACCTTTCTTATCCATCTTGTTGTTTACCCACTCACTTAAAATGCACTAACACACATAACGAGTTGACGTTACGATTTGTTACGAGTCAAATCACAAATCTAAACGCAGGCTGAATAGACGCACAAAAGACAAACACATTGAAATAAAAAGAGTTTCTAATCTAGAAAAAATAAAACGTCGTTTTTATAAATTCGCCATCTCACAAATATCCTTAAACACAGTTTTATTAATTACGCATATCAGATATTATTTATGCCGAAGTTTATCGAAACAATCGATTAACTTCATAATTTATTTTAGTTTCAAACAGTTAGTTTTTAACTTGAAAACTTATCGTTAACCCAATATTAAGTACCTAAGCGTACAATAAGAAACATTGGGAATAGAATTATATTGATGTGCATGTTGTTTTAACGAATGCATGAAGCAATCGGTAAATTTGTAACACCATAGAGTTTTATTTAGCCAAGATGAAAAATTTAATTTTATTATTTATATGGACATTTCTGTCTGCCTCTCCTTTTGCCTTTGCAAAACAAGCAGATAACGAAGTCAAAAGTCACATACCACAGAATCAAATTGAACAAGTGTTCAAACAAGCAAAGTTAGATGGCGTAGTAGACTTTAAATTGTTTCGTGACGCTTACATCGCGTACAAAAAAACACCCGATAGAAAGAAATCAGTACTAACCATCATCGACTATAGTAAACCATCGACTGAAAAACGCTTTTATGTGGTTGATTTAGATAAAAAGAAGCTTATCTACAATACTTATGTTTCTCACGGTGTGAACAGTGGAAAGAAAACAGCGACGCAGTTTTCAAATGTGGTGAACTCGCGTAAAACATCGCTGGGTACGTTTTTGACTGACACCACCTACTACGGATCAAATGGTTATTCACTTCGATTAGATGGTCTAAGCTCAGGGTTGAACGATAAAGCTCGCGAGCGTTATATCGTTGTGCACGGTGCCGACTATGCTAACCCTTCTTTTATCAAGAAGAATGGTTACCTTGGGCGCAGTTGGGGTTGCCCTGCACTGCCAAAGAAGTTGTCTCGTGAGATCATTGACACCATAAAAGGCGGCAGTGTTATTTATGCAAGCGCATAACACGGTGCAAATTATGTGGGGAAGAATGCTCTATTTCTTCCCTAACAAATAATCGGATTGGCTCAAGCTTCCTTGTCTCATGACTCTCTTTACCTGTTTCTCCAGTTTTCGCTTGCCTCAACGCTAAAATTATTTAGGTATTAGCTTATACCCAAATAACATCAGAAAACTCTGTTCATCCCTCTTCCATCTCGTTAGTATACGCTGAGTTGGTCAGACACCGATTTTCATTGTTATCATAGTGTCACTAAGATTCCGTAGTCATAGTGATAGTCTATGACGTTATATGTTTAGGGTTACTTCTTGCGTTATCTACACCGTATATTATTGATGCTTTCATTGTCCCTATTTTCAGGGTTCATCGTTGCCTCATATGCGCATACGTATCACCACACTAAACATTACACCTCTGAACGCTTGCTTAAACTTGCGCAACAAGACGATTTTGAACTAGCACATAGCGAATTCCATACTTTTGCCTATCCAAGTTCTTGGGGCTCAGAAGGTTATTATCTGCATATAAAGCGCGAGTTGTTAGCGCTGGTTTCCTGCCGCCGAACATCCGCCACTGATGGTGTTTTATCATCAGATTTTACTCCTGATTATTTTTTACTTGTTGCTTTCTCTTCCCCACCACTATTGGAATTGGCAAAACAAGCATCTCGCTTACCTCTTGATGGTTATGGCGGGCTGATGAGTAAACGCTCTCTCTATCGACTCTCAGGAAGAAAAGAAGCCAATTTAATGTACGTCTTTACTCATGGTCGCAACGCCTTCCCTGTTGTTTAAATTTTTATGACATACAGAGAACACGGAAATGTAACGATGAGAACCAATACGCTCATTGTTACTAGAACCAATTTGAGGTCCATATAATGACAAAATTCGCTACGACTATCGCACTAGCATTACTATTTGCAACGGGCTCAGCCTTCGCTAACACAGAAGCAAAGCCAGAAGAAATGAGCAATGAGACTCTGCTAGAGTGTGCCAATGTTTCTAATGCACGTATTGCGGTTCCTGAACACAGAGCGATGTTCAGACACTACCTAATGTCTGAAAGAAACTATAGTTTCAGCCAGTTATCTTCTGCTGAGCTTGAATTTAAAGCAGCAGATAAGAATGAATCCGAAGTAGAAACTATCTACAAGTCTCAGTGTAAAGAGGTTGGCGAGTACCTATATAGCATTGGCTATTAAACTCGAAACCCTAACGACACTCAAAAAGAAAGGCGCATACATTGCGCCTTTCTTTTTACTGATAAAAACCAGCCGATTAGATGTCTAATCTGTATACAAGCTTAAAAGTGCAAATCAAAGTAAACTTACTGAGAAAACTCTGACACATCCTTGGATTTACAGAACGCTCGACGTGCTTTAACAAACAAGAAACTAAGCACCCCAATCACAAGAGTAATTATTGGGGCCGCCATTAATAGCATTGTGATCGTTTTGCTTATATTCTCTGGTAACAAGGGAAGCAATAAACCAAAACCGCATAATATCAGCGTCCATAAAATCGCACTCAGCCACGCAAAGTAATGGAATTTACTAATACCTTTCACTCGCAACCCCATCATTAATGGCAATAGGGAACGAACAACCGGAATAAACCGCGCACAAAAAAGCGCGATCAATCCATGTTTACTGAGTAATACGTCGACCTGTTCCAAACGCTTTTGAGGAACCGCGCTCACCCAGCCTTGGACCTTAGGTAAGCGATTTAGCCACTTGCCTTGTAAGTAAGCCGCCCAACTTCCCAATCCCGCACTAACAGCTATCACCAACATGATCATTATTGGATCAAGGACACCAACCGCCGCCAGCGTACCGGATAATACGACGACACTGTCGCATGGGAATGGCGCAGCAGGAATAAAACCACTTTCCAAAAAGATAAGCGCAGCAACAACAAAATAAACCAATCCTGCACCGCCTGGCGCCATTAACGCCGTGAAATCTTGATGCCAAAAGGCACTCAAGACCTGAATTATCGAATCAAACATAAACCGCTCCTAAGCATAACTAACCAAAAATTGTAAAAACATGGAATGTGTTAGCGAGCATGTATAAAGCGGTATATGAGATTCGATTCTTTCCTCGCACCGATTCTGTATTTAGAATGAGTAAAAATACTTTCAACACAACGACCTAAAGCCTCATTGCCGATGCGTTTTAGCAGCCCCATCGAGTGAATTGCCGAACGATGTGCCCACCAAACTACAGCAAGCGTTTCAAACCATTCGAGTTCTACATCGTCGTTCGAGCTCGTTTCCTTAGAATGGCTAACCCTCAATATATTCCGGCTGTTTAAACTCGGATAGTCTTGCTGTATTGGAGAGGCAGGGTGTTCTGAAAAGTGCTTCGACTTAGCGTCAACAGCAATATTCTGGTTATGAAATGAAAGAAAATTTGGGTATGAGTGCGCCATACTCATGCTCGGAGCCAACAAGCAGAAAAGTAGTCCGAGTAAAGCAATCAGAGTCGTACGCACAAAGGTAACCAAAACCAAAATAATAAGTTCTTTTAACCCTGTGCGTAACGATTGGCAATTAGTATTCTTAATCGTTAAGAATACTAATTATTTTTCACCGTAAGGGTAGTTTTCAAACATTTTCGCAATTTCTTCTTCAATCAGAGACTCTCTTTTCTCAGAGCTCATAGACTCAGATAGTTTCCTGCTTGAAACACCTTTCCACACAACCTGATTAGCCTTTGCATCAACAAGCTCTACCACCAGTTTGCCATACTTACGTTCTTTGTATCTTTCCGGGCTTGAAGTGATCACGCCAAAGCTATTCCAACCATAACCGAAACTCACCGAAGACCCAGAAGAGACAAGCTCGGACTCTTCGACGATATCATGATGAACGTAAAGGTCCCCACCACTATTCACTTTAATTAAGCCCTTGTCTTCAAGCTGTTCAGCCAATCCTTGTTCAATACGTCGACCATCAATACTCGTAGGGGCTTCTGCTTGGGCACCGAAATCAAACGTTCTGTAAGCTGAAAAATCGGCTTGCTTATCAACATCCGTCGTTACGGTTGTACAAGCAGACACGAGCATCATCACCGTCCCTAATATCAAACCTTTCCACATGTTAAATCTCCTTTGGTTAAGCTGACTGTTTCAGCGGAATTACGCTAGTGCTATACATACGCTTCAGCAGTAAAAAGTAATCATTTCAATATCTAGTCTTGACCATGAAACGTGACTGTTCAATAAACGCAATTAACCTTTACACTGACAATCTTGAATATCATCAATACCTAAACGCTAGTAGACAGTGTGTTTGCCCCTAATTAGCAGCCATCGATTTTAGAAGCGGAATCTCTGACCCTCCTGAAAAACAGAGACAATGAACACTTTAACACCAAGACGCTACTTTTTTAGGCACCTGACAAACAATTGATGAGAAAAGACTTTTCTTTTTCGTTCAGTGTGGCATATTAACTGCGTCCTATCGATGCGCGGGCATCGTATAATGGCTATTACCTCAGCCTTCCAAGCTGATGATGCGGGTTCGATTCCCGCTGCCCGCTCCAATCTCTTTTATCTCAATCTACTCAAAAGAATCCGATGGCGGAGCAAATAGACAGCGCCAACGTTGTTTCCACGTTAAATTTGGTCGTGTTACGTCATAAAACATATCTTTCCATTCTGCAAACGTCACACGAATGGGATTAAAGCTGTTTACAGGTTTAGAAATTCCATACCTAACGGTTTCCACTTCTGGTTCAAACGTTCCAAACATCCGATCCCAGATAATCAACACTCCCGCGTAATTTTTGTCGATGTACTGACGGTTTATACCATGATGAACACGATGATGAGATGGCGTATTAAATACCCACTCTAGCGGTCCAAGCGAGCGAATTGATTGAGTATGAACAAAAAACTGTAAGCCCAGATTAAACAGCACAACGAAGACGACCCACTTGGGATCAAAGCCAATAATCACCAAAGGCAACCAGAAAATCCACATTCCCGCTAACGGATACATCAAGCTTTGACGAAACGCGGTGCTGAAATTCATTCTCTCCGAGCTGTGATGGACCACGTGCGCAGCCCACATCCAACGAATACGGTGGCTAGCTCGATGAAACCAGTAATAGAAAAAGTCTTGCAGAACGACAAGTAGCAAAAACGCTGAAACGCTCATTTCGATATCAAACAATCGCCAATCAAACCACCACAAATATAACTGAGCAATCAGTAAACCCGTGAGTATGTCTGTCGCTTGGTGTAAGCCCGCAAGCACAAAATTACATACAACTTCCGGAATATAATACATCGCGCTTTCAGGCAAACGTCCCCTTCGTTGTCCAAACCAGTACTCTGCAACCATACATAAAAAGAAAACAGGCGCCAAAATCATCAGAAGTAATTCAGGGCGTTCCATCAACTGTGTCCAATCCATTGTGTTTCTACCATTTTGCATAGTGATCTTCAGTAAGACCTATGACTTCTTCTAACTGATGTTTGATACCATTCCCATCAACGATGTAGCCAGAGAAATAGCCGATATATTGACGAAAATTGCTTTTGAGAAACCAAAAGTTCTTCTTTTCTGAACGTCGATTTAAAGGCGTGAATACTAGGTCAATCCGTTTATCTTCCGACGTGATATGCCATCTTTGTCCTTCATCATTTCGTGAAAATTGAAACTGAACAGGCTGTAGAAAATGCCGTTCACCATTAATCCAGAATACATTTTCACAGCAGCCCGTTTCATTGACGCCTGCAGCTAAGTTCAGCCCCAATCGTCTGCCGCTTTCAAAGCAATTAATACTCGCCCAGCGCCAGCTTGTCTCCCGTCGCATGTACCCAGCGGAAAAGTCGTAACCAGCAGCCACTTCTGAGAGATCTTGTTCCTTTCCTAATATGAATAAATTGCCATCTACCGTTAACGCATTATGCTTCTGCGTATAAGTCCAACCCGCATAACCGGTTGGCGTACATAACATTAATGGCAAACTCATACTTTCTGGACGTAAGTAGAGATCAGCATTGACAGATTGCGTCACAAAGTGGACGTGCCAAATACCATTCTGAATAGAAAACTGAATACTTTTGTCAGCAAGATGGGCATGACTAGACCAACTGGAAGGCTGAGTTTGATAATCAATATTAAAAGGCTTTAACCACTGCTGCTCCACTAACTCATTATTTTGAATGTCAAACAGATAGCAAAAACCAGATGCTAAATACCCAATATCCGCAATCGCAACCCCAATCACGTAGCTAGGTGTGACCAAATTAACGAACTGAAACTGCTTATAGTCACAGTAACGGCGCCACTTAGACGCTGGCTTATCCATCTCATCAAGGTAGATAAACTTATCTAACTGTAAAGATGTGGGAATCCCATCAAGATGGCCAAACACTGGTAGACCGTCTTGCTGCATAAACGAGTCCAGAGTCTTAAGCTCATGCATATTTTTATCTTTTTCGAGTCAACACGCTCAGATGTTAACACTACGTTAACAAAAATAATTTGCGTGACAGCACAACAATATCGACTAATTTGGCTTCGGCTCGCTATATGTGAAACCGATCACTCAACTATCCACTCATGTCACTCACTTAATCTTCCTCATCAATACGACCAGAAGTTGGAAATTGAGCGTTCTCATCCGCAGGAAAGACCATTATAGCCATTGAGAATTGGTCAAAATCACTATTTAATGGGAATAAATTCATATAAACTGATTGCTTATTCATATCAAGGAAGAGATCTATGTCACACATACACGATACTATTGTTGCGTTGCAACACAGTAGCCCGGCTCAAAAAGAGTTTTACCAAGCCGTAGAAGAAGTATTAACTTCTCTCGCTCCAGTCATAGAAAGCAATAATAAATATAAAGAACAAGCGATTATCCAAAGAATCGTAGAACCAGAACGTCAAATCATGTTTCGAGTTCCTTGGGTCGATGACGCAGGGAATGTGCAAGTAAACAAAGGCTACCGCGTCGAGTTTAACTCCGCCTTAGGTCCATACAAAGGCGGACTGAGGTTCCACCATTCAGTGAACGCGAGCATCATAAAGTTCCTCGGCTTTGAACAGATTTTTAAAAACGCGCTTACTGGCCTTCCAATTGGTGGCGGAAAAGGCGGTTCAAATTTCGATCCGAAAGGAAAATCTGACGGTGAAATCATGCGATTTTGCCAATCATTTATGAACGAGTTATACCGCCACATTGGCCCTGTTACCGATGTTCCTGCTGGCGATATCGGCGTCGGTGCGCGTGAAATTGGTTATATGTTTGGTCAATATAAGCGATTGACGGGCCGCTACGAAGGGGTACTTACAGGCAAGAGCCTTCTTTGGGGGGGCTCACTTGTTAGGAAAGAAGCAACGGGATACGGAACCGTATATTTTGCGGAATGCATGCTCAATGACCGTAATGATTCACTAAAAGGCAAAACTTGCCTCGTTTCTGGCGCAGGTAACGTCGCTATCTATGCAATTGAAAAGCTATACCACATGGGAGCAACCCCAGTAACATGCAGCGATTCTCGAGGCACGATTTATCATGAACACGGTATTGATCTGCAGCTCCTCAAGCAACTTAAAGAAGTGAAAAGAGCAAGTTTAGAAGAGTATTTAGACACTTACCCTGAAGCAGAGTATACGCCGTTGGGTGACTATCCTAATGAAGGGCATGCTGTATGGCGATATCAAGCTGACGCCGCATTCCCTTGCGCGACCCAAAATGAACTAACGTCAAACGATGCTCTTGCTCTTATCGATAATGGGTGTGTTTTGATTAGTGAAGGCGCAAACATGCCAACCACTCGTGATGCGGCCAATATCATCGTGGATTCCGAAATGGCTTATGGGCCAGCGAAAGCAGCCAATGCAGGCGGCGTTGCAACCAGTCAGCTTGAAATGGCACAAAATGCCAGCATGCAAAACTGGACCTTTGAGCAAGTCGATAGCCAGTTACAGACCATCATGAAAAACATCTTTATTAATGCAAACGAAACCAGTCGAGAGTTTGGTCAACCTGGTAATTTAGTTTTAGGCGCAAACATTGCCGGCTTTAGAAGAGTCGCTGATGCGATGATCGAGCAAGGCATCGTTTAGTTCACAATAGCCAGCAGCCGGACTGCTGGCTTAACACTATTCGGCGATACACTGCGCTTTGACACAGAGTTTCATTTAATCCGCAATAAGCGTCGTCACTTCAGTTTTAACCGAATTGGCGATAAAACAATTCTCATGAGCCATGTGGTGCATTTTTTCTAATTGAGATCGTGTCGGTTTATCATCACCAGCAAATGTTATTTTAGGGTTTAGTGTTACCTTAGACACCCATTCTTTTCCATTTTCACCTTTTGTCAGCTCTCCTACTGCTTCATCTAGGTAGCGATCCACAACGTAACGTCGTTTCGCCGCAATAGAGAGAAAAACAAGCATGTGACAACTGGAAAGTGCCGCAACAAATGCTTCCTCCGGGTCAACGTTTTCTTCGACAGATAGCGGCAACGGCACTACGTGTGGAGATGGTGACGCAGGGACTTGCAACCCTCCATCAAACTTCCAAATGTGCGCCCGACTATACTGGTTATCACTGAACACTTCGTCAGCTTCGCGATGCCATTCGATTAAAGCGGAATGCTTACTCATTCTAACTCCCTGATTTTCTCATTGACGAATCAACACATCCATTCACGTCATAGTAAACCACAACGAAACAAGGTAAGAAACGTATGAACTCAGAGAGGTTACAAAATTTGTTGAGGATCGACGTTTTTTTTCTGTATGTCATCCAGAAGTCGATTAGCCTGATGGATGTTAACTTGTAATCGGTTGATTAGCATCTGTAACCGCTCAATCTCAGGAGTTTGCTTCGCTTTGAGCTTGTTTTCTAGCGCCTCCGTTTGCCCAGCTAAAATCGGCAAACCAAGGTTCAATGCCATACCTTTTGTTTTGTGCAACGTGTCTTCTAGAGACGCGAAATCTTCAGCCATAAAATAATCAATAAGTTCATCAACCGATGATTCAAAATCGACAATAATACTTTTTAGTAGCTCATCTATCGCTTCCGGCGCTTCTTGCAAAGAAATGAGCATCTCTGAACTGGATAATTCTTCTTCTGTCAGCCGTAACTTCTCTATTGGCTTGCGCTGCAGCTGGAGAACGTTGTTGTCATTCGTTAATGGTAAATTCTCTTTTGGTTCGAGCCTCGCAGCAAACTGTTTAAGAGCGTCCGAAAAGCTCTCTTGCTGTAGCGGTTTTGTAAGCACATGATCCGCTCCGGCTTCAATAAAGCTATCATGCGCCTCACGAAAGACATCTGCCGTATACGCAAAGAGTAATGTTTTGATACCTAACTCTTGTCGAATCACACGCGTCGCTTCAACACCATTCATCTCAGGCATGTGATTGTCCATTAGAATCAGGTCATATTCGTTATCTCTCGCCTTTTTAACCGCCACCAATCCGTTTTCAGCAACATCCACTTCATGTCCCAACTTTTCGCAAAACCCTTTCGCCACAATGGCGTTCACTCGGTTATCTTCAGCAAGCAATATCTGCAAATTGTGTGTTTTCTTGCGCGTTTTTGGTGGCTCTTGTACCTTTGGAAGTTCGCATTCAACCCAAGGAATGGGCAGTTCGACGATGAATTGACTTCCGACGCCCTCCACACTTTTCAATGTAATCTTGCCATCCATCAAGCCAGTTAATTTTTTAACTATTGCTAAACCAAGCCCTGTGCCTCCAAATTTTCGGGTAGTTGAAGAATCGGCTTGCTCAAACGAGTTGAAAACATGTTCTTGCTTGTCTAGCGCGATACCAATACCAGTATCACTCACAATCATCACCAAGCAATGATTTACCTTATCAAGTTCTGTTCTGATTAACACATGCCCCTCACTGGTAAACTTCACCGCGTTGCCAGCAAGATTAAACAAGATCTGTCGTAAACGTGCGCAGTCTCCGGTAAATTCAATGTATTCAGGCACTTCATTTTCCACGATCAATTCGATATTTTTTTCATCGATGAGCGGTTTTATTGCGCTACACACAGGAGAAATGACTTGGTCTAAATTGAACTTAGCCTGCTCAAATTCCAGTTTGTTTTCTTCAACTTTAGAGAAATCCAAAATATCGTTAAGAATCGTCATCAAGTGTTGGCCAGAATCAAGAATGACTTTCACGTACTCTTTAGTCGTCGGCTCTTTGGTTTCCTCTGCAATCATTTGAGAAAGGCCTAATACACCATTCATCGGCGTTCTTAATTCGTGACTCATTGCGGCGAGAAAACTTGATTTGGCTTTTGCTGCTCGCTCGGCTTTATTTCGAGCCTCCTCGATTTCGAGGTTCAATTGTTTCAAGTTGTACATTCGATATTGCGACTGATACAAAAATGCACTGACTAACAACATCACGGCAATAAAAACAAACAACCAAGTGAAACGCGCTTCACTTTGGGCAATATTGAGTAGCCGATGCTCCGCATCCTCGATAAAAACAAAGTATCCATGATCAAGCAGTTCATTCGTGAGTAGTTCTATCCTTTTATCGCTCGCTTGAAGCCGATCTAAGAAATTGGCTTCACTTTCACTCTCAACTACGTTTTGTGTCAAAAGCAGTTGGTTGAGAAACTCAAAATAGTGATGCCCACTCAACGTCTTTCGGGTATCGGTAGAAATATCTTGCTGATATAAGTTGAATAGCATTAATAACGCGTATTGATTCTCCACCTGAACGCCAATCAACATATCGAGCTTCAGCGTTGTATCAAGCACACGGTTTTTGAATAGATTGAGCGTATCCTCAACTTTTTTATGATTGGGCGTAACAGGGAACCAAACTGACTCCCTTGATGAATTTAGCAAGTTCTCAGCTGCGACTTCTATATCCACTAAAGATGTCGTCAGTTCATAATTCTTCCTATCTTCAACCGCATATCGATTCACGATAACATCGCGCTCTTCAATCAACTTGTGCCCAATATCCGTCAACTCCGCGTGGAATTCTTGTGCACTTTTTGAATTCACATGTGACATGTACGCCAATACACAACACGTCAGCATGGCAATAAAAAAGCAGATATTAACGAGTTTGAATTTACTCATTTTCCAACACCTCTAAAATCACGGGTCTGGGTGCTGTCAAAGACTGTAAGAACGCTTCAATATCAGCGACACTTTCATCGCTCATCGTAATTCCGAGCTGCGTTTTCGCCATAATCTGTATCGCCTCAGATAACTGGTCAACTCGTCCGTTATGAAAATAAGGGCTTGTTAGGGCGACATTACGTAAACTGGCGACTCTAAAATAGAATTGTTCTTCACTTTCCGTCGTAATCAGGTGCCGTCCCGAATCCTCTACTACTGGCTTATCTTTGAAATAGGCGAACCTTTGTATCATCGCTCCGCCAATATTTTTGCCCTGATGACACTGTACGCAACCTGAAGACTGAAATGTTTTCCACCCCCTAATTTGCTGCTCACTGAGGACATGGGTGTAACCCAGTAAGTAGGCATCGAATGGTGCACCTGGAGTTTGGAGCCCTTCGACAAACTCCACAATGGCGGACTTAATATTGTTAATATTAATCGGTAGCTCACCATCACGACTAAATAGCGCTTGATAACGTTCGCTTCCTTTCACGTACTGCTCTATTGTTTGCCAGTTTGAGTCCATTTCTATTGGATTGTGGATTGGCCCATCAATCTGAGCCATCAAGGTGTTTTCGGTACCATCCCATAAAAAACGATAATTTAACGCTGCATTAAACACTGTGATGGAATTTCGAGTTCCATCACCTTTCACTCCTGTAGAAACTGGTGTATTTTCAGCGCCATTGGTTTGCAAGTTGTGGCACGTCGCACAACTGACGCTACCGTTTGAAGATAGCTGAGGATCACGAAAGAGATGCCAGCCAATTCTCGCCAGCTTAATATCTACGACAGAGTCACCTTCTATCGGCTGAACTAACGAAATATCACCTAGCACCTTAGCATTTCTTGCGATTGTTGCTTGGCTCAAAATGAGTGTCACAACAACTAATGTGATTATGCTGAATTGCCTCATCAACTGCATACCTTACACTTGCCATTAGTATGAAGTTAGTTGCATTTTTAGGTTTTTTCCATTAATGGAAAACGGTTACCTGAGCTGCACGTGGAGGGACTTTTATTTAAAGCTCAGATAAGGAGCAAATGACGAAGGCGAGTAACGAAGAATTGACTCGCTTCGTGGAGTTATGTGTGCATATTGAATTCTAGATTTAGCTTATAGAAGCCAGCAACCTTTGAACCCAAGTAATCTCACCATAGGAGATGAGATCGAAGATAGTAAAGAAAATGGCACAGATAATGGCCAGTTTGACCAAGCGTTGAACAATAAACATCATAATTACCCATCATTTTTTCGCAGTTTACTATTACAAAAGAAGTTTAGATACAGAAGAAAAGCACTAGTTACACTAATAGACTGTTTTATAAAAAGATTTATACCTTTACTAGCTGCACGATTAAACCGTAATTTGAATGCGCGGTACGTTATTGAGCATTTTAATTGCAAACACGAAAATCTAGTAATTAGAGCAAACGTTTCACTTACCATATCAGCTCAGCAAATCCTTCATTTTATCTCTATAATTTGAATCTATATCAACAATTTCTGTTAGAACATGTCGTACACTTTCAGTGAATTAACATCTATAACTATTTTTTAATGAAAACACTTCGCTTGTTTAACTTGAATCTTCGCTATAAAACCGCCTTATACTTTTCATTAGGACTGCTGGGCATGGTCATCAGCTTCCTTTTTATTAGCCGTTATTTTTTCCTGTATAGCTTAGATGAGCTCGAAGACATGGAAATTAACCATGCGAATCAGCAAGCACTCGCTGTCATCGACATGATGGTGAGCCAGCAAGAAAGCGCCTCATACGATTGGGCGTACTGGGACGAAACATACGATCTGTTTGTTGATCGTGATATTGCGAAATATACCGAGCGAAACCTTTACACAGAGAGCATTGATGCGTTAAACCTCGATATGATGGCGTTTATCACGACTAATGGGCAAACCCTGCTCTCCTTAACTCGTGAGGATAACCCCGACACTTCTTCAGAACTCACCGCTAAAATGGCGAATCAACCTACTCTTCAAGATTACATCAAGTCCATGAATCACAAGCTTGATATCCATAGAGAGAGCATCTCAGGGTTGTTTAAAATCAACGATACTATTTGGGGTCTTAGCCTCAGCCCAGTTAGAAATAGTGAAGGCGACCGCCCTTCTAACGGATGGATGCTTTGGGGAAGAAACCTATCTTTGCGCTTTCCTGGAGACTTTAAATCCATTTTAACTGCGGAAAACTCATTAGAGACGCAGATGGTAAGTGGATCAGACAGTAGTGAGATGCGGGATATAGAGAAGACCTCGCGGTCAATAACAAAATGGGCCTCACTCTCTGATTTATCTGGTGAACCAATCGCATGGCTAAAAACGAAAACACAGCGAGAGCATTATGCGAAAGGTAATACGCTATTCATGTACCTGTTTGCAACGGTTGGCGTTGTGGCATCAATCATCGCTGCGGGTACCTACATCACGTTTAAAAATAAGGTCGCCACTCGCTTTAATCATTTTGCTGAAGGAATAAGCGAAATCGCCTCTCAATACCAGCTTGAAGGCTTGCATTCTGTAAAAGTAGACGAATTAGAGTTAGCGACAAAACTGGTACAAAAGCTCTCTGAAAATACATCGTTAACCCAACTGCAATTGAAAGACTCGATGGAAAAGTTTGGTGCTCTGTACCATAGCTCCTCACTAGGCATGCTAATTGTTATCGATCGTAAAATAGTCGATGTCAACCAACGAGCGTTAGATCTGTTGAGCTACAGCAAATCGCAATTGATAGATCGTCCTCTAGACACCTTGTGCCCATCGGAGGACGATGAATGTCGAGTTGACGCAATGTTCAGAGAGCTGAAAAACGGTAAAACACAATTCGAAGCGCAGGTGCTCGATAGCGATGCCGAAGAAATCGACTGTTTGATAGAAGCCACGCTCATTCAACATCATGGTCAAAGTGCGCTGATGTTGTTGCTTCAGGATATGAGAGAGACAAAACAGCAAGCAGAAATGATCCAAAAACTCACCGACTTTGATCCGGTATCCGGTTTCTGTAATCGTCCTGTCATTCTCAATGCACTGCACGAGCTCGTAGAGACACGGCCAAACCATTTTTCGTTTGTGTACATTAACAGTAAAACTCTCAAGCAAATTGCAGGGGTATACGGTCACCTCATTTTTGATGAAGTGATTCAATACATCGCATCCGCAATACGCGAGCAATTAGGGGCATTCCAAATAGGCCGAATTAGTGAGCATGAATTTATCGTTTTGATTCCAGATATCGAACACCACCAAAAAGCGATAGATGCTACCAATCGATTACTGAATCATTTGTCACATAAGGTCCAGCTCTCCGGGATCATGATGTCATTAGACAGTAAAGCGGTGATGATGGACCTAAACATTACTCACCAGTCTGTCGAGCATTTACTGCTTGCAGCACGTTTCTCATCGCAATCCGCTAAGGGTCGTCACTCTCACGAAGTATTAGTCATTGATGAAGAACTATCAGAGCAGGCGGAAACGTCTATGGTGATCAATCGCGATTTAGAAAATGCCATTAGACAAGATGCGATTAAACCTTTTTTCCAGCCTATCGTGGATGCTAAAACCACTGAAGTTATTAGCTTCGAAGCACTTGCTCGTTGGCAACATCCAACATTAGGGATTATTTCACCAGAAGTATTTATTCCGATGGCAGAACAAGGAAAACTTATCGTCGAATTGGGAGAGTCCATTCTCAAACAATCGTGCGAATTTATCAGTCGGCTCAATGGAGTTCGTCATGCGCAAGGTCTGTCGATGTTAAGCGTGCATGTGAACTTAAGCGCGCAGCACTTTTATCATTCAGGACTGATGCCCTACCTAAAAAAAGTGATGGCTCAATACAACCTCTCTGCGGGCCAGCTTGTGCTTGAAATTACCGAAAGTATGTTGATGGGCGGAGAAATAGAATCAATCCAAAGCATTCAAGACATCAAGCGACTTGGTGTTGGACTCGCTTTGGATGATTTTGGTACTGGATACGCATCATTCAGTAGCGTATGTAATTTCCCATTGGATATTGTGAAGCTGGATAAATCTTATATCGACGAGATTGAAACCAATGACAGAGCGAAAACACTGGTAAGAAACATTGCCAACATGTCTCAAGAGTTAGGCTTAACTATTGTCGCCGAAGGTGTTGAAACCGCGAGCCAAGTACGCAAGCTTAAAGTTTGGAATATTGATGAGTTGCAAGGGTTTTACTTCCACAAACCGATGCCTGCCGAGCAAGCACTCGTTCAATTTTCTCGCCACGTAAACAGTTAGTCTCTCTCCTCTAAGACACATTAGGAAGGCAAAGTGATTACCGTCACTTTGCCTTTTTGTTGAACCTTTTCACACCAGACGCCCCACGATTAGTGACTACCGATATTCATATTAAGGCCCGTAGCCTCAGATGTGCCATGATAAATGCTGATATGACTAATTCGAGTGATCAATTGTAAGCGTCTACGAACCGACTCATTGACTTTCTAATATCTACGCAGATACCGCCAACTAAGGCGGTATCTGTCATTCTGAGCGGTATTCTGTAGGGGCGGACTATTCCGTCTTTGGCATTTTCCAAGGTAGAAGATGACC
>NZ_VHSQ01000007.1:0-169414 GCF_013048515.1 Vibrio sp. 1-2 (7-a) | reverse complement strand
TGCTTGGCGACCATAGCGTTTTGGACCCACCTGATTTCCATGCCGAACTCAGAAGTGAAACGAAATAGCGCCGATGGTAGTGTGGGGCTTCCCCATGTGAGAGTAGGACATCGCCAGGCTTTAAATTATGGACACTTGCTGATTACAAGCGAGTGATACCACTGCGGAGTGGTAGTTCAGTTGGTTAGAATACCGGCCTGTCACGCCGGGGGTCGCGGGTTCGAGTCCCGTCCACTCCGCCACTTATATTAAGCCTCAGTCGAAAGACTGGGGCTTTTTTCGTTTTGGTTATCCGACTTCCCTTAACCCCATTTCCATATTGAAATTTTGCATCGAGAGGCAGGCTCCTCTCTCGCGATGCTTTCTAAGCCCTGCCATGACGAGTTGATGCGCAGCTCTGTGCGGTTTCTACTTAACCGGGTCCCAGTCTCGAGCGCTAGTTTTGAGCCCTTGTGCTTACTTACCAAAGCTTCCTTTATTATTACCTGGAAAGTTTATTCGCTAGGTTATGTTATTTTCGGGGGAGATTTCTCTGCTTTAGATGTTTTGATTTAGCCACAGGCGATCATTAAAATAAACTCAGCGCATTTAAAACTTTCCTAACATGGATCTTGTTTGTAGATCTATTTAAGCCAGTGCCTGCCTTAAAGGATATTTGCTACTTCTTCCCCTCTAACCGTCTCCAACCGACAAAGCCACTACTACGTACGTATAACGTGAGCGGTATAGGTGATCCCATAGCTGTGTTTGCTGAGTAAGTCGTTCACCTGGCACATTGACTGAGGAAAGGTCTTCTTTCAGTGGACCTTTGTGTAAGTCACGATAGTTTTAATAATTATCTGGTACTTTTTATTCTAAAGGTGTACGCTTCACATTGAATGTTTTTTCGACAGTAAACCATGTTATATCTCTTGTTTAAAAGCTTTGTAAGAAGGCTGAACTCCGTGCAAAAAACGCGATGAAGTGTTGCTCGGAGTCTTAAATTAATCTTCATCAGGTGTTTATGCGTGAGTAACTTCGCTGAAGTTATACGCAGGCGTTTGTACACCTGATAAAAGAGAAGAGATGGCCGGTGATATTTCATCATCGGCCTTTTTGTATCTGTTAAGCAGCTACAAAGCATTATCCAGTATTGAAATAAGGGCCGGTATTGATCACCGGCCCTTTTTATTTGGTTAAAAACATGAGTATTTTACAAGTTAAAAATTTGTCTTATCAGATCGCTGATAAGAGTTTATATAACAACGCGACATTTCGAATTAACGTGGGAGAGAAAATAGGTATCACTGGAGCGAATGGCGTTGGAAAAAGCACCTTATTAAAACTGCTTACCGGTGAATTATCTGCAGATAAGGGCTGCATTGACTGGTTACCAAACCTTGAGGTGGGGTATTTAGAGCAACATTTTAAGATGGATAATGCGCTGACGGTTTATGAATGCTTAAAGAATGCTTTTGAGAACTTATACGCTGCCGAGCAGAAGCTTTGGACTTTGTATCAGGCGATGACCGAGTCTCACTCTACATCTCTTTTAAGCCAAGTCGCCCGACTACAGGCATATTTAGAAGATGAAGACTTCTATGCAATTGATACCAAAATTGAACAAGTTGCTGTAGGTCTTGGCATTTATCAATTTGGCTTAGATACACCGCTTGTCTCGCTAAGTGGTGGTCAAAGACACAAGGTCCTTTTAGGGAGGTTGTTACTCCGCAACCCCGATGTGTTAATTCTCGATGAGCCGACAAACTATCTTGATGCTCTGCACATTGAATGGTTGGTCACGTTTCTCAACGATTACACTGGCACTGTTTTACTGGTTTCTCATGATATTGACTTCCTTAATCAAGTAGCGACCAGTATTTGTGATATTGATTATCAAACGGTCCGAAAATACAGCGGCACTTATGTCAAAGCAATGCAGCAAAAGCAGCACGACGGTACTTTGTTAGAAAAGCAATATAAGGCTCAGCAAAATGAAATTCGAAAGTTAGAGCAATTTATTGCCAAAAATGGCGCTGGAGTTAACGCGAGTCTTGCTAAGGGACGCAAGAAAAAACTGGATAAAATCGAACGTATTCAACTTAATCATACAGAGAAAGTATCGATGTTTGATTTTGCTTACCAGCCCATTGGGCAACAGTATGTGATTGACGCAAAAGCGTTGATGATAGGTTATCAGCAGCCTCTGCTTCCTGCGCTTGATATCACGTTAGCGCGCGGGGAGAAGTTGGTCGTTTCTGGTTTTAACGGCGTAGGTAAGTCGACTTTACTTAAAACCCTTATGGGGGAGATCGAGCCGCTCTCTGGTGAGGTGGTATTGGCAAAAGGTGCAATGATTGGGTATTTTTCTCAAGATTTGTTTTGGCGTCACCCTCAGCACACGCCCGAGCAGGAGCTATGCTCTTGTGATCCAACGATATCAAGCAAAGAATCACGTAAGCTATTAGCTCGTTTTGGGGTCTCCGGAGATAAGACGCAGCGCCACCTAGATACATTGAGTGGAGGTGAGCAAACTCGCGTGAAACTTTGTTGTTTATCAGTCCAGAGATGCAATGTTTTGCTGTTGGACGAGCCAACGACACATTTGGATAGCAGCAGTAAAAATGCGCTTAAAGAAGCTCTCCAGCGCTTTTCTGGTAGCGTGATTGTGGTATCTCATGAGAAGGCGTTTTTACAATCTTGGCTCGGCAGAGTTTTAGATATTTCGTTGCTCACTTGTGCTGAATCGGAAACAAAACAGGAGGTGGAGCTATGATGCAGTCCATGATCCTATTTCTTGTTGCTTTTCTTGTAGGTGCTGATGAATTGATGCTTGGATCTATTCTTGAACCTATCGGAAATGATTTAAGTGTTCAACCGAGTCAGGTTACGTTATTTATTACAGCATATAGTTTAGCTATAGCAATTTGTGCTCCTTACCTGGGACGTTTATCAGACCGGGTTGCGCGTATTCGTATCATGTTGCCTGCTTGCTTCGTATTTGGGGTTGCGTCTATTACGACGGGCATAGTTCATGATTTTGAACTTGCGATTGCAAGTCGAGTGATCACAGGTATTGCAAGTGCAGGCATGTTGCCAATTGCATTCGCGTTGGCGGGAGACGCGAAGGGTAATAGAGCGATGCGTCAAATTGTGATGGTTCAGGCGGGATTAACGCTGGGTATGATAACCAGCCCGGCGATCGGAGCATTGTTGACCCAGCTTTTATCATGGCGTGCCGCTTTTATTATTTTGGGCGTTGCGGCTCTTCTTGTCGGTGCCATGAGCGTAGTGTTCATGAACAACAAGCATAATGAGTCCAAGAAGTCAGATACTCTGCCACCTATCACAGACGTCATTCATCTTCCAGGCGCGTTGAGGGCGATTCTAGCGATGTGTTTAGGCCTAGGGGGAGGTATTGGTGTATTTAACCTGATAGGCCTTCATATTCGAGATACCAGCGAGTTGGCGCTCGGTTGGGTGGGCGCTATTTATGCTGCTCTAGGGATCGTGAGTGTGGTTGGAAATATGTGCGTGGGGAGAGCTTGCCGTTGGCTTGGTAGCTCTCGAGCCGTTATGCGAGTGGCTTTAATGGTGTGCATACCTTGTAGTGCATGGGTGTTATCAAATGAGATGAGTACGGTGACCGCTTATCTTCCAGCTCTAGTGCTCTGGTCTCTTGCTGGAGGGGTAGGCTCTCCGGCGTTACAAGCACATATAGCAAGCTTATCTGATGAACATCGAGGTGTGCTGATGTCTTCTGGAATGAGTATGATGCACTTTGGTGTCGCGATTTGGTCTGCCTTGGCGGGCTTTGCTTATTCTGTAGGTAGTGAATGGGTCGCTGTCGTGGCTTTGTTATTGTTTGGCTCAGCGGTAGTTATATTAAAGCCAGTTGGTAATGCTGAACAAAGTGAGCGTTATTCGTAGTATTTTTGTAGATAAAGAAAAGCCGTTACCTAAAAAGGTAACGGCTTGTTCCAAATACTTTTTGAAAAACGGTCTTAGTTCATGCCGTATTTCTTAAGTTTTTTGCGAAGAGTACCGCGGTTGATACCCATCATAGTTGCCGCGCGAGTTTGGTTACCGCGAGTGTACTGCATGATAGTATCTAATAGTGGCTGTTCAACTTCAGCTAGAACTAATTCGTATAGTTCTGTTACTTCCTGGCCGTTTAGTTGAGCAAGGTAGTTTTTAAGAGACGCTTTAACAGAGTCACGTAAAGGCTTCTGAGTAATCTGGTCTTGTGACGTTACTGTAGTTACTGTTAATGCTTCTGAAGTCAGATTTTGTTCGAACATATTCGGTCTAGCTCTTCTCTTAATTATGATGCAACGTTATCAAAATAACCTTCTAACGCCTCAATTTGCAGCGGAGCTGCGTCGATAGCGTTGAAGGTACGGCGAAACTCACTTGCCTGTTCATGCTCTTTCAGGTACCACCCAACGTGCTTGCGCGCGATACGTGGACCTAAGAACTCCCCATAAAATTCATGCAGAGCATTTACATGACCAAGCATAATGGTTTTCACTTCCTCAGTTGGAAGCTCCTCCATTGTGGTGCCGTTTTCCAAATAGTGATGGATTTCCTGGAAAATCCAAGGACGACCCTGGGCAGGGCGTCCAATCATTAAAGCGTCCGCACCGGTGTACTCCAGTACAAATTTGGCTTTCTCCGGGCTATCGATATCACCGTTCGCGATAACCGGAATTGAAATCGCCTCTTTTACCGCTTTAATGCTGTCATATTCGGCCTCACCTTTGTACATACATGCTTTCGTTCTGCCATGCAGAGCAAGAGCTTGTATGCCGCAGTTTTCGGCTAATTTAGCGATCTGGACACAGTTCTTGTTGTCTGTATCCCAGCCAGTTCGAGTCTTTAACGTTACAGGAACGTCCACTGCATTCACGACCGCTTTCAAAATCTCTTCGATAATGTTTGGGTATTGAAGCAGAGCAGAGCCCGCTAGCTTCTTATTCACTTTTTTTGCCGGGCAGCCCATGTTGATGTCGATGATTTGTGCACCGTTCTCAACACTGAATTGAGCTGCGTCCGCCATAAGCTGTGGATCGGAACCCGCAATCTGTACAGAGCGAATGCCCGATTCGCCCTCGTGTACCATGCGCTGTTTCGACTTTGACGTTCCCCATAGTTTTGGGTTAGCAGACATCATTTCACTGACGGCCATTCCCGCACCATAGCGAAGACACAACTCGCGAAACGGTCTATCCGTTACACCAGCCATAGGGGCTACGATTAGATTGTTCTTAAGTTGATAGTTTCCGATTTTCAAAACGTCATCACAGTTCTGTACCAGCAAGGGCGCGCATTTTACGCATTTTTTCACTGCGTGAAAAGACTAATATTTGAGCATTTACAAATTGTTTTTGTAAATTGTATGAATTTCAAACAATTAGCTCTGAAAACCTTGTCTAGCCTTGCTTACGACCAGAGATGCGACACCATTCACTTTGCTCAACAATCGGGTCAATGTGAAGCTCGTCACGGTAATAATTCGCAACATCTTCGGCTTGGGTGTCTAATACGCCAGACATTGCAAGGTCGCCATTTGGTTTAACTAGGCCTTTAATGATTGGTGCAAGTTCACGCAGTGGGCCAGCAAGAATGTTAGCAACAACCACGTCTGCAATCAGACCTTCTGGTTGGTTTTGCGGTAAGTAAACTTCTAGTTTGTCGGCAACGCCGTTACGCTCTGCGTTGTCTTTCGAAGCAAGCAGTGCTTGAGGATCAATGTCGATCCCTATCACTTTTTCAGCGCCCAGTTTGATCGCCGCGATCGCCAGAATGCCCGAGCCACAACCGAAGTCGATAACGGTCTTACCGCTTAAGTCCATGCTTTCTAGCCACTCAAGACAAAGTGCTGTTGTAGGGTGAGTACCCGTACCGAATGCAAGGCCAGGATCCAACATAACATTAACAGCGTCAGGATCTGGAATGTCGCGCCAGCTTGGACAAATCCATAGTCGTTCACCAAATTTCATTGGGTGGAAGTTTTCCATCCATTCGCGTTCCCAGTCTTTATCTTCAAGCTGTTCTACTTTGTAAGCAAAATTGTCAGCCAGCATATTGCTCGCTTTAATTTGGTCGATGATGAAGTTAGTGTCTGCTTCTGCATCATACAGTGCTAGAATATCAGTATCGCCCCATAAGCGAGTTTCGCCAGGTAGAGGTTCGAATACAGGTGTATCCTGCGCGTCTAAGAATGTAACAGACAGCGCGCCAGTCTCTTCCATTAGCATATCGCCGATTTGCTCAGCGTTTTCATTGGTCGCGTTGAGTTTGATTTGAATCCAAGGCATTGGTTTTTGCTCTTAAAGTGAATGAAGTGGCGCAGAGTTTACCAGAACTCTACGATTTGTTTGAGTATATACCCAAATAAGCCTACGTATCTGTTGAACGCTTAGAGTCCATACAAAACAAAAATGCCCACGGGTGTGGGCATTTTTTAAGACGTTAGCTAAGGCTTATTGTAAGCCGAGCTTCTTCTCTAGGTAGTGGATGTTTGCACCACCATGCTGGAAGTTTTCGTCATTCATAATGGAGAATTGCAGTGGCACGTTGGTTTTGATGCCTTCGATGATCATCTCACCCAGAGCATTCTTCATGCGCGCAATCGCCACATCACGGTTTTCACCGTACGTGATTAGCTTACCAATCATTGAATCGTAATGAGGTGGTACTGTGTAACCAGAATAGATGTGTGATTCCCAACGCACACCCATACCGCCAGGCGCGTGGAAACGCTCGATCTTACCTGGAGATGGTAGGAAGCGTTCTGGGTCTTCTGCGTTGATACGGCACTCAATCGCATGGCCACGGATCTTAATGTCATCTTGAGTGAATGACAGAGGTTGACCCGCTGCAACGCGAAGCTGTTCTTTGATTAGGTCGATGCCGGTAACCATTTCTGTTACTGGGTGTTCTACCTGAATACGAGTGTTCATTTCGATGAAGTAGAATTCACCGTTCTCGTACAGGAATTCGAACGTACCTGCGCCGCGGTAACCAATTTCGATACATGCACGAGTACAACGTTCACCGATGTACTTACGCATCTCTTCAGTGATACCTGGTGCTGGCGCCTCTTCCACTACTTTTTGGTGACGACGTTGCATTGAACAATCACGCTCACCAAGGTGGATTGCGCCGCCTTGACCGTCAGCGATAACTTGCACTTCAACGTGACGAGGGTTTTCTAGGAATTTCTCCATGTAAACCATATCGTTGTTGAATGCTGCTTTTGCTTCAGCACGCGTCATTGCAATCGCTTGGATTAGGTCTTTTTCTGCGCGAACGACACGCATACCACGGCCACCGCCGCCACCAGACGCTTTGATGATGACTGGATAACCGATGCGTTTAGCAAACGCCTTGTTTTTCTCTTCGTCGTTGTCCAGAGGACCGTCAGAGCCAGGTACACAAGGAACGCCAGCTTTCTTCATTGCGTTGATAGCCGACACTTTGTCACCCATCAGGCGGATAGTGTCTGCTTTTGGACCAACGAAGATGAAACCACTGCGCTCAACTTGCTCAGCGAAGTCTGCGTTTTCTGACAAGAAGCCGTAACCAGGGTGAATGGCAACGGCCCCTGTTACTTCTGCTGCAGAAATAATTCGTGGGATATTTAGGTAGCTGTCGATACCACGAGCAGGGCCGATACATACGGTTTCGTCTGCGAGTAGTACGTGCTTAAGATCGCGGTCAGCTGTCGAGTGAACAGCGACGGTCTTAATACCTAATTCTTTACAAGCGCGAAGAATACGAAGTGCAATTTCACCTCGGTTCGCGATGACTACTTTGTCTAGCATAAGGCAAGCCCCGCTTATTCGATTACAACAAGAGGTTGGTCGAATTCAACTGGTTGGCCGTCTTCAGCTAGGATCGCTGTAACAACGCCAGATTTGTCCGCTTCGATTTGGTTCATCATTTTCATTGCTTCAACAATACATAGCGTATCGCCAGCATTTACTTTCTGACCCACTTCTACGAATGCTTTAGAGTCTGGGCTTGGAGAACGGTAGAAAGTACCAACCATTGGAGAAAGAACTTGGTGACCTGCAGGCGTTGCAGCTGCTGGAGCTTCTGCTGCTGGCGCTTCTGCTACTGGTGCCGCTGCTGCTGGAGCAGGTGCCGCTACTGGAGCTGCTGCGTAGTGAACTGGTGCTTGAGGGGCTGCAGTGCCGTGACGACTGATGCGTACTGACTCTTCACCTTCAGAAATCTCTAGCTCAGCAATGCCAGACTCTTCAACTAACTCAATTAGCTTCTTGATTTTACGAATATCCATCTTTTCTTTCTCTTTTATCTTGTGATTAAGACAACCCTCGTGGGGTTGCAGAGTGTTAGGGTTACTTTGCCTGTAGCTTATTAATCGCTGCAGACAGAGCGAATTCATAACCTTGTGCGCCTAAACCGCAAATCACGCCTTCTGCTTTATCTGACAGATAAGAGTGATGACGAAATGGTTCACGTGCGTGCACATTTGATAAGTGCACCTCAATAAATGGGATGGCGACGCCAAGTAATGCATCTCGCAGTGCCACACTGGTATGAGTGAAAGCCGCTGGATTGATGATGATGAAGTCAATCTTGCCATAAGCAGCATGAATGGCTTCAATCAGTTCGTACTCACGATTTGATTGTAGGTGTTCCAGTTCCACCCCAGCGTTATGAGCTTGCTTCGTAAGAGCATCCACAACTTGTGCTAAGGTGCTGTGACCATAGTGTGTCGGTTCGCGCAGACCCAATAGGTTAAGATTTGGTCCGTTTAGAACAAGAATCCGTGACTTTGCAGACATTATGTTGCTATCTTCCCTTATCGTGAGTGGAACGTTTATATTCCCAAATATACGATAGTTCAGCACGATTTTTTTGTTAAAACCGAGCAAATTTTAAAAAATCGACCAAGATTATAGCTAATTCATAGCAATTAGCAGCAATTTACTGGTCTAATCTCCTAATAGCCACCTTCGTTTCTGTAACCAAGTTAACAAAAACAACATAATTACCATGTTCTTTGTGTGGCCAATTTGTGCGCAAAAGCAAAAAACCGCCATGAGTGATGGCGGTTTTTAAAGTGCTTTTAAAACAGTTGGTTGAATTTATGCCAATTCTGCTTTCTCTGCGATGAGTTTGTCTACCACGCTCGGATCGGCAAGCGTTGACGTGTCTCCGAGGTTGCTTGTATCGCCCGTTGCAATCTTACGCAGGATTCGACGCATTATCTTACCAGAACGAGTCTTCGGTAAGGAATCTGTCCAGTGCAGTACATCTGGTGTCGCGATTGGACCAATCTCTTTACGCACCCAATCTTTAACTTCTTTGTGCAGCTCAGCTGACGGGAATTCACCATCGTTCAATGTAATGTAAGCGTAGATAGCTTGGCCTTTGATGTCATGTGGAATACCAACAATCGCCGCTTCTGCAATCTTGTGGTGCGCCACTAGCGCTGATTCAATTTCAGCGGTACCCATACGGTGACCCGACACGTTCAGTACGTCATCAACACGGCCTGTGATCCAGTAGTAGCCGTCTTCGTCACGACGCGCACCATCACTGGTGAAGTACATCCCCTTAAAGGTTGAGAAGTAGGTCTGTTCAAAGCGCTCATGGTCGCCGTAAACCGTGCGCATCTGGCCTGGCCAAGAATCAAGGATAACCAAGTTACCTTCAGCAACGGTATCTTCAAGAATGTTGCCCATATTATCGACAAGAGCAGGCTGGACGCCGAAGAATGGGCGAGTCGCAGAGCCTGGTTTTAGATCGGTTGCCCCTGGTAGTGGCGCAATCAAGATGCCGCCAGTTTCCGTTTGCCACCAAGTATCGACGATAGGTGAGTTCTCGTTACCAATCGTTTTGTAGTACCACTCCCACGCCTCTGGGTTGATTGGTTCGCCCACTGAGCCCATGATGCGCAGGCTTGAACGAGATGTGCCTGCAACCGCTTCATCACCTTTTGCCATTAGCGCACGAATCGCGGTTGGGGCGGTGTATAGAATGTTGACTTGGTGTTTATCAACCACTTCACTCATTCGGCTTGTGCTTGGGTAGTTTGGTACACCTTCGAATAAGATGGTCTTCGCCCCATTTGCAAGTGGACCGTAGATTAGGTAAGTGTGACCGGTAATCCAACCCACGTCCGCGGTACACCAGAAGGTTTCGCCTGGTTGGTAATCGAACACATATTTGAAGGTCATAGCCGCGTAAACGAGGTAACCGCCTGTTGTGTGTAGTACGCCTTTAGGTTTGCCTGTTGAACCTGAAGTGTAAAGGATGAAGAGCGGATCTTCGGCTTTCATCTCTTCTGGTGGGCAAACGTCAGAAACGTTAGCTGTTGCTTCGTGCCACCAAACATCACGGTGTTCATGCCATTCGACATCACCACCTGTACGTTTAAGCACCAACACTTTATTGATGGTTTTTACGTCTGGGTTAGTTAGTGCTTCGTCCACGTTCTTTTTCAGTGGAACGGCACGCCCGCCGCGCACGCCTTCATCAGCGGTGATCACGACTTTTGCGTCAGAGTCGATGATACGGCCGGAGAGTGCTTCTGGTGAGAAACCGCCAAATACAACGGTATGAACCGCACCGATGCGGGTACAAGCGAGCATAGCCACTGCGGCTTCTGGAACCATTGGCATGTATAAACACACCACGTCGCCTTTACGTACGCCTTGCTCTTTCAATGCGTTGGAGAACTTACATACTTCTTTGTGCAGTTCGTTGAAAGTGAGTGTTTTGTCGTCGGCTGGATCATCGCCTTCCCAGATGATTGCGACGTCATCCCCGTGTTCTGCGAGATGACGGTCAATACAGTTCGCCGAGACGTTCAGCGTGCCGTCTTCAAACCAACGAATGTCGACATGACCAGTATCGAAAGAGGTGCTTTTTACTTTGGTGAAAGGTTTGATCCAATCAACGATTTTGCCGTGTTCGTTCCAGAAGCCCTCTGGATCGGTTACCGACTGCTGATACATGGCTAAGTAAGTATCATTATCCGCGTGTGTATGAGTTTTAATATTTTCTTTTACCGGATAAACGTGGGCTTCGCTCATGGCTTCTCTCCTTGTGCCTTATTTCTCGGCCTTACACCAATCTAGATAAGATTTTGAATATGTTTTTGTAGGGCTGTTTTTTGGTTCTAAATAACTTGGTCGTGGTAATGACGACGTTGTGCTTATAACTGTCAGTTACTGCGCGTATTTCCACAATTAGACTTTAGGATGAGAGTGAAGGAAGCGCCGTGAAATCGCTGAAACAAAAGTATTTCTGGGAGCTAGGTCAACTGATTTTTATGTATACGGCGCGGTTAGGTTGGGCAAATCGCCTTTCGTTAAGCGAACAAAGACCAAAGCGGCAGAAATCGCATCTTGTAAAGCGTCGTGTTTATCTTGGATAGGAAGTTCGAGGTGTTTACAAATAGCATCCAGACTTAAGTCGAAATAGGCATTCGGCAAATGTCTTTCCAGCTTGTCGTGATAAATCTGACTGACCTCGATGAGCGGGTTAGGAAGTGGAAAGCCAAGTTGCCTCAGACAAGCAAGATCTAAGATCTTTTTATCGTAACGAATGTGATAACCGACAAGTGGTCGGTTGCCGATGAAGTCGAGCAGCTCGAGCAGCGCCTCTTTTTCGCTAATCCCGTCGACTAAGTCTTGGTGGCGAATTCGATGAATTTTGACTGAGCCAGAATCGAGCGATTGCGGCGCGCGTAAGCGGACTTCAAATGGCTGGCTAGTGATGATGCGGTTGTCGATGATCTTCGTGGCCGCAATGGTCACCAACTCGGCACGATTTGGATCAAGGCTGGTGGTTTCGCAGTCGAGAGAAACGTATTCTGTTTTATCGGGCGTGCAAAAAAGCGACTGATAAGGAGAGCCTTTCAGTTTGTAGTGCCAGTATTTGCGTTGTAACCAGTTCATTGCCTACGCCTCTGTATGATTTATGAAAATCATGGTTAATCACGAATTTGATAGTGGAAGCCTAAAAATTGCTTAAATTTTTTCACTACATGTAAGCTGTGGCGAAGTAAATCACGCTCGGTTCTATCCAGTTGTTTAATATCAATGTTATTCAATGCTTCTTGCTTTTTGAGTTGTTGATTAAGGCGAACCTTAAAGAACAATTTCAGTGCTTCGTTGAGGTTATCTGCCGTTTCAGGCTCTAAGATGCGTTTTTTCCGAAGTGCTTCAATGCGCTCAAACGTGTTCTTCTCCTCAATGGCATATTCCAAAGACAAGGTGCGAATGCCGTGCACAATTGGGAAAATGCCGCCGCGTTTAATATCTAATCCGTCCTTAGCACTTTTTACGTTGCCAAACAGAGTTAGGGGCACAGAAAACTGCAAGGCAGGGCGAGTAAAATCAGACAGTATCAACATGCGATCTTTCATTGTGTCGCGAAGGTGGGCCGCGATTGGAGCCAGCAGCTCGCGATTTCCCGCAACAGCATGGGCGTCACTGAAAATGGCTAAGTCCATGATTTGTTGTGGTTCGGCTTTGGCTATCCAGCGGTCTAAGGTGTTTATCCACTCTTGCTGCGTTTTGACCCATTTCGGGTTGTTGACCATGACTTTACCCGGGCAGAGTGGGTAGCCGAGCTGTTGTAGAGTGTGCGTGAAGGATTGCATCACTTGTTCGCAATGAGGCCATTCCAAACCATCTTGAATAATTAGAGCATTGTCTTGGTCTGTCTTGAGAATTTGTTCTCCTCGACCTTCTGAGCCGAGCACGATTAAGCAACAATGATCGTGCAAGGCTGGTGGAACCACTAACTCGAACGCTTTTTCGATAATTTGCTCGTTCACGGCGGAAATTAACTCCATGATAAAGCGAGTGCGGATGCCGTTTCTCAATAAGCTCTCGACCAATTGACGTTGGCGGTTTGAGGCTAATGCGAGCTCTTCCACACTGCTTGCTCTGGCAATACTGAGCGTTAATACGTGAGAGTGGGTAGAGAACGCGCTGAGAATTTGGGTCATATCCAGCATGCCGACGGCTTGGTTGCCATCACATACCATGAGACGTTTCATTCGATTTCGGGTCATGGTGATCATGGCATTGAATAAAAAATCACCATCATCAACGTGATAGACAGGAAAGGTGGCGATATCACCAACAGGGGTATTGAGTGCGCTGCCATCTAACATCACGGAGTGCAGCATGTTGGTTCGCGTCACGATGGCGTATGGATGAGCCGAGGGCCATTTTTCTAATCGCGGATCGTCATCATTGAGTTTGACAAGTGCTGCATCGATCCCATTTGCTTTTAGGGTGTGCGTCACCTCGTTAATCGGCGTATTTGGCTCAAGGATCATCGGTGGGTGATAAATGCTGCGGTCCACTTTGGTGAGGATAAACTCTGCCAAGTTTTGTTGTTGGTGAGCGGCTTCGATGAGCTCTTGTCGCTTTGATAAATTGTTATCGAAATAGGCCGCAAACTGACCATTCTCGTTGTAAAGCGCCAGAAAGACGTCTTTCGGTAGCAGATAGGAGAGCGTGTCCTCAAGAGCGATGTATTGATGACGTACGTTGTCTTCAAGTAATGAGCGCACATCAAACATATCGTCATTGGCATAATGCGCGAACACTTCCTGCTGATCTTGGGAGCGTTCTTCTACCGCGCCTTTGATCAGAATATGCAAGTGAGGGTTTTTCTGTCCGCAAGATAAAATAACATCTCGAGCTCGATAGTAGGCAACGTCCAGAGACGAGCGCAGTCGTGTCTGTTGTGCTTCGGTTAAGCGGTCGAACGGTGGAGATTGCATGTTAAATTTGTCAGGCATGAGAACACCCAATGATGGAAGGAACACTCTCTAAGTCTGACAAATTTCCTACTGGAAGCCAGACGACTTTGGTCTAAATCACGATGATTTCGCTTTAAGATGGCCAATGTCGCAAAGTTAGTATTCCATCGAGGAAACGATAAGTTGCCTATTCTTCCCTTTTTATAATACGCATAGCGATCCATAATTCCCGGTTCGAACGTTGATGTTCCCGTTTTAGGATATTAGTAATGTTGAAACCTTCTCCGTATGGCTGGATTTCCCAGTACTTTCTCGGATTCTTCTTTGCGTATGGCGTATATCTGCCATTTTGGTCACTCTGGTTTAAGGAGCAAGGTGTCTCTTCGACCGACATCGGTTTGCTAGTTGGGTTAGGTCTTGCGACACGTTGTGTCGCCAATATCGTGATCACCCCACGAGTGCACAAAGTTGAACACCTTATGCCTGCTTTACGTTGGTTGAGTTTCGCTGCCCTCCTTTTTGTTGGATTTCACTTTTTTACAGGTGGCAGTTTTTGGTTAATGGCGTTAGCGACGGTGCTATTTAACCTCTGTTGTGGACCGATTGTTCCATTATCGGATGCGATGGCAAACTACTACGCTCGTCTGAAAATGCTCGATTATGGCCGTACGCGCTTATGGGGCTCGATCGCCTTTATCGCGGGTTCGACGGCCGTGGGTTATCTGGTGGCTGAATTTGGCTCTGATATGATCTTGTACACGGCGATGGCCGGGGTATTAGTTTCGTTGCTATTTTCAATGCGTATGACTAACCCGATGCCCGTTACGCTTGATGGGCAAAGCGCGGAGCGTCCAAAACTGAGTGCTCTTTTGACAGACAAGCCGATACTTAAATTCTTAGTGTTGGTGTCATTAATTCAGGGCAGTCATGCGGCTTACTACGGTTTTAGCGCTATTCACTGGAAAGCCGCAGGTCATTCGGAAGATGTGATTGGCTATCTGTGGAGCTTGGGTGTTGCAGCCGAAGTGGCAGTGTTTGCGCTGAGCAAGCGTTTATTTGTCGGTTGGTCAATGCGCGCGTTATTTGTTGTTGCTGCCGTTGGTGTGATGATGCGTTGGGGCATTACGGCATCGACAACGTCGATTGTTGCTTTGGTGATTGTTCAATTATTGCATGGCGTGACATTCGCAACGGCACACATTGCTGCGATTCAATATATCCAAAACTCGGAAGAGAATAAGATAGTGGCGCTGCAAGCATTGTATAACGCGATTCCTCTAGGCGCATTCATCGCACTGATGACCGTGTTGAGCGGTTGGGGTTATGAGCACTGGGGACCACTTGTGTTCTGGGGCATGGCCGCGATGGGTTTATTGGCATTGTTCATCAAGCTCGAACCACAAGAGCCACATCATGTGGTCGATGTATCAGACAAGTCACTGGAAACACAGAATTAGACTTCTGTGACAAAGGTTAAAAACTAAGCTTTGTCTCCGTTGTGAAAGCAGTGTTAAATGAAACCTCTCCCTAATGGAGAGGTTTTTTTATTCTCTTGCTTTAAAACGGCAAGAAAGGCAAGAAAGGATATCGGATGCAAGGATGGCTGGTGGTTCCCGTTTCTTTGGCGTATTTGGGAGCCTTATTTATCATCGCGTGGTACGGCGACATTCAGAAAAGGTGGTTAGCACGCTGGCGGCCGTGGATTTATAGCCTTTCCATTGCGGTGTACTGTACATCGTGGACCTTCTACGGCACGGTCGGGCAGGCCAGCACTAACCCTTGGTCTTTCTTGCCCATCTATATTGCCCCCATTTTAGTGTTTACCATCGGATGGCGCGTTTTAGCTCGGCTTATTTTGATTGCTAAACGGGAACACATCACGTCGATTGCTGATTTTATCGGAGCTCGTTACGGCAAATCTCAAGGTTTGGCCGTAGTCGTTACACTCATTGCGGTTGCGGGAATTTTGCCGTACATCGCTTTGCAGTTGCGTGGTATCACCATGGGGCTAGAAATCATTGCCCCAGAACTGGCTACCGATTTTGGTTATCAAAACGATAGCGTGTCGTGGTTTGTCGTGGTCGCACTGGCAATTTTTACCATGCTATTTGGTACCCGGCACATTGATAACACGGAACACCATCGTGGGATGATGATGGCGATTGCCTTCGAATCGATTATCAAACTGTTGGCGTTTTTAGTAGTCGGTGTATTCATTGTTTGGTTGGCGATGAACACCGAGAATTTGAGCTTAGTTGACGTTGCCACACAGACGTATCAGTCACCAAACATCCCTACCATATTGATTCATACCGTACTCACGATGCTGGCGATTGTTTGTCTTCCACGACAATTCCATACGATGGTAGTGGAAAATGAACGCGCGCAAGATTTGCATGTTGCTCGTTGGTTGTTTCCCATTTATCTGATCTTGATGGGGATTTTTGTTTTACCTATTGCGTGGGTAGGGCAAGGTTTGTTGAGTGGTGCTTCGCCTGATACTTATGTGATCAGTGTGCCGATGTCGGTAGGGGCGAGTGAAATCGCTTTGCTTGCATTTTTAGGCGGCACTTCGGCGGCCAGTGGCATGGTTATCGTGTCGACGATTGCCTTAGCGATCATGGTATCGAACGACTTGGTTATGCCACTACTGTTGCGTCGCATGCGATTGACGCAGCGTAACCATCATCACTTCTCTGAATTATTACTGCGGATCCGCCGTGGTCTGATTTTAGTCCTACTAATTGGCGCTTGGGGTTTTTATCAAGCGTTAGATACCATTCACTCACTCTCAGCGATCGGCTTTCTCTCATTTGCGGCGATCACGCAATTCGCGCCTGCGCTGGTGGGCGGTATGTACTGGCGTCAAGGGAATAAGAAGGGTGTGTATGTTGGCTTGGCGGTAGGCTTTACCATTTGGCTGATTACGTTAATGAGCCAAACGGACATGCTTGCCGGGAATGCCAGTAACAACTTTTTGATTTGGTTGATCACCCCACCAGAGGTATTGGCTGGCTTTGACATTGCGATTTCAGATTGGGGGATGATCCTCAGTGTGGTCGCCAATGCAGTGTGTTTTGTTGTGGTTTCTATGACCACACGACCAAGCCTAAGTGAGCGCTTACAATCGGCGTCATTCGTTGGTACGCCACTGCCTGAAAGCGAAAACATGAGCCTGTACCAGAGTCGTGTTACGGTTGCGGAACTAGAAATGTTAGCGTCTAGGTTTGTTGGGCGAACGCGAGTAAAAGCGGCTTTTCAAGCGTATTGGAGCCAGCAACGAGAAGAGCTAATGCCGAATCAGCAAGCGCCATCTTCTCTGATTCGACATACCGAACGTGTATTAGCCGGGGTATTCGGTGCTTCTTCTGCTAAGTTAGTACTTACTTCTGCCCTGCAGGGAAGAAACATGCAGCTTGAAGAGGTGGCGACTATCGTCGATGAAGCCTCTGAACTGTACGATTTTAGCCGAGGCCTACTTCAAGGGGCGATTGAACATATCGGCCAAGGTATTGCGGTGGTCGATAAGCAACTACGCTTGGTAGCGTGGAACCAACGCTATTTAGAACTCTTTGAATTTCCGCCAGGCCTGATTCAAGTAGGTCGACCGATTGCGGATGTGATTCGGCACAATGCAGAGCAAGGGTTGTGTGGCCCTGGTGACCCTGATGACCACGTCCGTCGCCGTGTTTATCACCTTGAGCAAGGGACTCGGCACACCTCTTCTCGGGTTCGTCCCGATGGTCGCGTGATTGAGGTACAAGGTAACCCAATGCCAGGTGGTGGCTTTGTGATGAGCTTTACCGACATCACCGTATTCCGTGATGCAGAGCAAGCACTGAAAGACGCCAACGAGACATTGGAAGAAAGGGTACGTCTGCGGACTCGAGAATTAGAACAACTTAACAAGCAGCTGGTGGAAGCGACGCAGCGCTCCGATTTGGAATCGAAGTCCAAATCACGGTTCTTGGCGGCAGTAAGCCATGACTTGATGCAGCCACTCAACGCGGCGCGTCTATTCGCCTCTTCACTATCGGAAGTAGCCAAAGACAGCGAAGCTAAAAAGCTGTCGGCTCACATTGAGAGTGCTTTAGAGGCGGCCGAAGACCTGATAGGAGATTTGCTGGATATTTCGCGCTTGGAGTCGGGCAAGCTGGAAGTCAATGTGCACGGTTTTGCGTTAAACGATGTGTTGTCGAATTTGAATGCGGAGTTCAGCGCATTAGCCAAGCAACAAGGTATAGCATTCACCATGATTCCATCCTCACTCATGGTGAAATCGGATCCCAAACTGCTGCGCCGTGTGGTGCAAAACTTCCTGACCAATGCGTTTCGTTATAACCCGAATGGCAAAGTGGCGCTTGGTGTTCGCCGGGTAAAAGGGCGAGTGCGTATTGATGTGTGGGACAACGGTGTAGGTATTGAAGAAGAGAAGCAGCAAGAGATCTTTGAAGAGTTTAATCGCGGAACTCAAGTTCGTTCCGACCAAGGTCTCGGGCTTGGTTTGGCGATTTCCAAGGGAATTGCTCAAGTGCTCGGGCATGAAATTTCGATGCGTTCTTGGGTTGGTAAAGGCAGTGTCTTTTCCATCACGCTTGATAAAGCCGATCATGTGCAGCCGCCCCCAGTTCAAGTCACGACAAGTAACCAATCTGAACTTGGTCATCTAAGAATTCTATGTGTCGATAATGAGCCTGACATTCTAGTCGGCATGGAAAACTTACTGTCTCGATGGGGCTGCGATACGCGAGTGGCGACCGATTTGGTAGAAAGTCTACAAGCTCTCGAGGATGGTTGGATTCCGGACGTGATTTTTTCCGATTACCGACTTGATGATGGTCGTACTGGTTTAGAAGTGCTACAGCAATGCCGCCTGAGATTAGGCCACAGCTTTGAAGGCGTCATCATTAGTGCAGATCGCACCGATGATATGCTTGATGGCATCAAGGCAAATGGGTTCAGCTTTATTGCGAAGCCAGTTAAGCCGCTTAAATTGCGTTCGGTGCTCAACCGCGTCGCATAGATTTAGAGTGTTTTAGCGTTGCTATAAAAGAGACCTCCGAATGGAGGTCTCTGTGTTTGTAATCTTATTTTGGTTTGTAGGCTGAGTTTGCCGCTTATTCCGCAACACCACCTTGGGTGAGTTTTGCGGGATTAAGCAATCGTTCTAGCGTGGCTCTATCTAAATCGGTTTCTTCTTCTGCGACATCAATAATCGCACGACCCTGCTTATAGGCTTTCTTCGCGATTTCTGCCGCTTTCAGGTAGCCAATGACCGGGTTGAGGGCCGTGACCAAAATTGGGTTTTTGGCGAGCGCTACATCCAAGTTATCTTGACGAACTTCGAATGTTGCAATGGCCTTATCGGATAAAGCGGTTGCGCTGTTAGCGAGCAACTCGATGCTCTCCAATATATTATGAGCAATGACAGGTAGCATGACGTTTAGTTGGAAGTTACCAGCTTGGCCCGCGACGGTAATCGTGGTGTCATTACCAATGACTTGCGCTGAGGCCATAGCTGCGGCTTCTGGGATCACAGGGTTTACTTTGCCAGGCATGATGGAAGAACCCGGTTGCAAGCCTTGTAATTCAATCTCACCTAAACCAGCCAATGGGCCTGAATTCATCCAACGAAGATCGTTTGCGATCTTCATGATCGCAACTGCTGCTGTTTTGAGCTGTCCAGACAGAGCGACGATCGCATCTTGACTGCTTAAATTGAAAAAGAAGTTATCACTGGCCGTGAACTGAATACGAGTTGACTGGGTTAGGTTGCTAGCGAATAAGTCTGCAAAGCGTGGATCGGCATTGATCCCCGTGCCAACCGCTGTACCACCTTGGGCTAAGGCTTTTACCGCAGGAAGTGCTTGTTCAATCGCTTGTTTTACGTGCTCGATTTGGAACTGCCAACCGCCAAGCTCTTGAGCAAAGGTAATTGGCATCGCGTCCATTAAGTGGGTGCGACCGGTTTTTACAACATCTTTCAATGCTTGTTGCTTAAACTCTAGTGTTTGGATGAGGTGTGACAGGGCCGGGAAGAGCTGTTTTTCAATGGCTAATGCTGCGCTAACTTGAATTGCGGTTGGCACCACATCGTTGCTGCTTTGTCCCATGTTGACGTGATCATTAGGACTGACGGTACCGCCTAGATGCTGGGAGGCCAGTGTTGCAATCACTTCATTCGCATTCATATTTGAGCTGGTGCCTGATCCGGTTTGAAATACGTCAATTGGAAATTGCTCAATATGATTGCCCTCGATAATCGCCTGAGCTGCGTCAGCAATCGCATTAGCGATATCACCTTCAAGCAGCCCCAATTGTGCGTTGGTGAGTGCCGCAGTCTGCTTGATGTGTGCCAACGCTTGGATGAAGCCAGATGGCATCTTATATTGACTGAATGAGAAGTTATCGACGGCGCGCTGAGTTTGGGCTTGGTAGAGTGCATCTGCTGGGACTTTCACTTCGCCCATACTGTCAGTTTCTATGCGGAATTCGGTGCTCATGGTAGGGATCCTTTTGGTTAATCGAGTGAGATTTGAATCAGGCGTAATTGTTGTTGTAATGCGAGAAATTTCACGTCGCCTTGTTCAAACTGATAGTAATAGCGTTTGAGACAGAATAATGGCGTATGGATAGAATCGAGACAGACACGACGGAAGATACGACTGCGAGTGGAGTCTTGAATTGCGTCTAGTAGATGGAAATAAACCTGACGCAAAAAAAGCTCACACAACAATAGATTTTCTTCATCGGCACCGTGTTCATAGCAGGAAGACAACACCATTCCCCAATGAATATAGTCATGAATTACGTCTGGCTCAAAGCCGTGTGGTGCGGCGAGAAGGAATCTATCTTGTGCCTTAAAAAATGCGTTGAAGATGTCCCGTTTGTTGTCCATAACCACCTCTCAATTTATGTAATGATAATTATTATCAATTAAGTGGCGAGTTGGCAACCATTTTCAGAGTAAGAGGTTTGCAAAGAAAGCATTACAAAACAAAAAGCCGACGTAAAAGCGTCGGCAGAGAGGGAATTATTTAGTCCTGAGGTGACAATGAGGTATCGACGTTTTGGATATCGGTGTCTTTATCTGTGGCCATTACTCTGTAAATAAGGTTTCGTACTTCACAAACGCGGTTTGTGTTTCGCCGTAATAAAGTGTGCCTCCAGATTGAATGACGACTCTTAGCCAACTTTCTGCGGATGCTGGTCTTGGTAAGGTAATGTACCAACTTTTTCCAGCCTGATCGGCGGGCTTCATATCAATCGGCTGAGCATTTTTCTCTTCATCATTAACGATGGAAACTTTGACCCCTTCGAGTGGATAGGCGGCATTGAGTGACAGTTCTAAGCCATTTTTCGTGAGCTGTTCTGAGCGAAACTTCACTTTAAAGTCGCCATTTTCCATGTCACACAGTCCACTGGTGTAACGACAGTTAGACTTACTCGCGAGTTTGTAAGTTTCCCCTTCTTGTGCCGCGTGGGGTTTTTCGCTGAGTGCCATATCGGTGCCGAAGTAGGCGATCAAAGAAAGAATCGGCGCAATCAGCAGTGCGAGAATAAAGTGCTTGTTTTTGAACATAAAATACTAATTCCATCAATTATCTGTTCATTTTTACTGGCTAAAATCACTAATAACTTCGTTAATGATTTTGAAGGTAGAGCAACTAGCTTGCTGCAATTTTTGCCCTGTTCTAAACGATTGTTTCTGCGTTCCCCGAACATATAACCAATGCCGTACCTGTGCTTCCTTGCTACGGCTCAGGGAATCTAATTATTAGAATAAGTTAGGTGAATAAAAAAGCCCCAAGTGGGGCTTTTGTGGCTTGCGTTATATTTTAGTGATCCACGGCATCGCCTGCACCAACAGGGACACGAACGTGTTCAACAAGATCTTTAACTTCTTGAGGTGTTTCCGCCGTAACTTTCGATACCGCGAATGCCACGATGAAGTTAAATAGTGCGCCGATAGCACCAAACGCGTTTGGCTCAATACCTAGGAACCAGTTGGTTCCCCAGCTTTCTAGATATTTCCAGTCAGCAACGAATAGGATGCCTTTGTGCTGGAATACGTAGAACAGTGTGATACTGATACCGGCAATCATACCGGCGATTGCGCCTTCTTTATTGATGCCTTTGCTGAAGATACCCATCATCAACGCAGGGAAGATGGATGACGCAGCAAGACCAAAGGCGAGCGCCACCGTACCAGCTGCAAAGCCTGGAGGATTCAATCCGAGATAGCCTGCGGCTGCGATTGCCACCGCCATCGAGATTCGGCTGGCAAGCAGCTCCTTCTTCTCGGATATGTTCGGATTTATAACCCCTTTGATTAAGTCATGGGAAATCGCCGACGAAATAGCAAGCAACAGACCCGCAGCTGTGGATAGTGCTGCAGCGAGACCACCAGCGGCAACGAGTGCAATGACCCAGTTTGGTAGCTTAGCGATTTCTGGGTTTGCTAGTACCATGATGTCACGGTCAACTCGCAACTCATTGGTGTCAGGGTTTGAGGTGTACTCGATCAGGCCATCGCCATTCTTATCATCAAAGCCTAATAGACCTGTTGTTTCCCAGTTTTTGAACCAATCAGGGCGCTCATCATACGCAAGGTGTTGGCCCGGAGCTGGGTTAACGGTATCCATTAGGTTTAGACGAGCCATTGCTGAAACTGCTGGCGCTGTTGTGTATAGAATCGCGATGAACACAAGTGCCCAGCCAGCAGAAGTACGCGCATCACGTACCTTAGGTACCGTAAAGAAACGGATGATAACGTGTGGTAGACCCGCAGTACCGATCATCAATGACATGGTGTAAACGAACATGTTTAGTGTGCTACCGCGAACCTGCGTAGTGTACTCACTAAAGCCGAGTTCGGTCACCACTTGGTCGAGCCTATCGAGCAGATAAACATCGGTGCCTTGAATGGTACTCCCGAGGCCAATCTGAGGTAGCGGGTTACCTGTAAGTTGCAGAGAGATAAAGATTGCAGGGATAGTGTAAGCAAGAATGAGTACGCAATATTGAGCAATCTGCGTGTAAGTGATGCCTTTCATGCCGCCAAGTACTGCGTACATGAATACGATACACATACCAATCAGTAGGCCTGTTGAGTAATCAACTTCTAGGAAGCGACCGAAGGCAACGCCAACGCCTTTCATCTGGCCGATAACATAAGTGACCGATGCGATGATAAGACAGATAACCGCCACGATACGTGCCGTGTTCGAGTAGAAGCGTTCACCAACAAACTCTGGCACCGTAAACTTACCAAACTTACGTAGATAAGGGGCGAGTAGTAGCGCAAGCAGTACGTAACCGCCAGTCCAACCCATTAGGAATACGGAGCCGCCGTAACCCATAAAGGCAATCAGACCCGCCATTGAGATGAACGATGCCGCCGACATCCAGTCAGCAGCGGTTGCCATACCGTTAGCGATTGGGTTTACCCCGCCACCTGCGACATAGAACTCTTTGGTTGACCCCGCACGCGCCCAGATCGCAATACCGATGTAGAGGACGAAGGTTGCACCAACAACCAAGTAGGTAATAGTTTTCAAATCCATCTGAGTTACTCCTTACTCATCTACGCCGAATTCACGGTCGATTTGGCGCATCTTCCATGCGTAATAGAAAATAATACCTAGGAAGGTGTAGATGGAGCCTTGCTGAGCAAACCAGAAACCAAGTTTGTATCCACCTAATTGAAATTGATTAAGTACGTCGACAAATAAAATGCCGCAGCCGAAAGACACTACGAACCAGATGACCATAAGGCCAATCATGAGCTTCACGTTTTTGTCCCAATAGGCTTTGGCTCTTTCTTCGCTTTCAAATGCCATTGCCGTCTCCTTACGATTGGTATTGTTGTTAAAAAAATGTTTCAACATGTACATTAGCAAGGTGTTGGCAAGAACTCTTTTCAACTTTAGTCGGGGTATAAAAAATAAAAAACTCCCGTGATATGGGCGCTTAGAGAAGAGTTAGGGTTATTTGTTAATGTTAAAAAGCTGTTAAATTAGCCAAAGGTCTAAGGAGAAAAATGATAAAAAGCACGAATAAGAGACGTGATTAATTTTTTCTTCATTGATTTTAGCGATCCTTAACAGAAACATTCTGCGTTCTTCTTTTTATCAATCAGCGAAAAAATTGGCGTGAAAAATTCACAAGTAATTTATTTACATAAAGTTTTCGTACCAAATCACCGTTTTAGCGCACAATAAAGTAATATAACTGAGTCATTCTCGTACAACCTCGCGCTTTGGGACGGTTTAAGGAGGAGGCAGATTAAGGCATTAACTTATTAACGAAGTCGCCTTAGCTCATCACAAGCATATCGTTTTTCATTAAGGGAGGGTGAGAATGGACGCAGACACCATTAATAGTTTTTTTCTTATAGGTGCGTTGTTAATCGCACTTAGCGTTCTTTTAAGCCCAGTTTCCTCTAAGTTGGGAATCCCAATTCTTTTGGTATTTTTAGCCGTTGGAATGCTGGCGGGGGAAGACGGTTTAGGCGGTATTTTATTTGATAATTTTTCGATCGCTTACTTGGTCAGTAACCTCGCATTAGCCATCATTTTGCTCGATGGTGGTATGAGAACACGGGTTGCCAGCTTTAGGGTGGCGTTATGGCCTTCGGTGTCTTTAGCAACGTTTGGGGTTGCGATCACCACTATTTTGACCGGGCTGATGGCAACGTGGTTATTCGACTTAGACTTGCTGCAAGGTATATTAGTTGGTGCGATAGTCGGTTCCACTGATGCCGCCGCGGTTTTTTCTCTACTCAAAGGTCGTAGTCTTAACGAACGTGTTGGCTCAACGCTGGAAATTGAATCCGGCACCAATGATCCTATGGCGGTGTTTCTGACTGTTACTCTGATTGCTATTTTAGCGAACCCAGATGCAGATTTGAGTGTGGGCTTTTTGGCGCTCAGTTTTCTTAAGCAGTTTGGTATTGGCGCTTTACTCGGTTTTGCTGGTGGCTGGATTTTGTGGAAGGTCATCAATCGTAATCAACTGCCGGATGGCTTATATTCGATTTTAACCGTCAGTGGTGGCTTGCTGATTTTCGCTTTATCTAATGCATTAGGTGGCAGCGGTATTCTGTCAATTTATCTGGTTGGTTTACTGCTAGGTAATCGTCCAACACGCAGCCGCCATTCCATTCTTCATGTTCTAGATGGCATGACGTGGCTAGCTCAAATCGGTATGTTCCTCGTGCTTGGTTTATTGGTTACGCCTTCCAACTTGCTCTCTATTGCGTTGCCTGGTTTGGCGCTGGCCTTTGGGATGATTTTATTTGCCCGTCCAATCTCGGTTTGGATCGGTTTACTGCCATTCAAGAGTTTCACACCACGTGAAAAGTGGTTTGTTTCTTGGGTGGGATTGCGCGGTGCTGTCCCAATCATTCTGGCGGTATTTCCAATGATGGCAGGATTGCCAGATGCGCAGTTGTACTTCAATTTGGCGTTTTTCGTGGTAATGGTCTCTTTGATTGTGCAAGGTGGCACATTGACTAAAGCGATGTCTCTGGCGAAGGTAGAGCTGCCTTCTAAACCTGAGCCAATTTCACGCACTGGTGTGGAGATTTACCCAACTAGTGAGTGGGAACTGTTTATCTATAAGCTTAAAGCGGATAAATGGTGTATTGGTGAACCATTGCGTAGTCTTTCGATGCCGGATGGAACGCGCATCGCCGCAGTATTTCGCAATAAAGCGTTATTGCATCCGTCAGGTAGTACGCGCCTCGAAGAAGACGATACCTTGTGTGTGTTGGCGCAAGAAAAGGATTTGGATGCTCTGAGCTTGCTATTCAGTGAAGCGCCTGAGAAAGCGTCATTGGCACGATTCTTTGGTGATTTCTTCCTAGATATTGAAGTGAACCTTGCCGATATTGCGATGATGTATGGCCTGAACTTGGGCGATGAGTCACTCGATAAAAGCTTAAGAAACCTTGTAGAAGAACAACTGGGGACTACACCAGTGTTAGGGGACCAATTCGAGTGGCAAGGCTTGCAATGGATCATTGCCGATGTCGTTGACCAACAAGTCACCAAAGTAGGTATCCGTTTGCCAAGCGAGCAAAGCCTGCTCGCTGACGAGGAGTGAACCTAGTCGTTCATCTCCGTTAGCATGATGACGGCTTGTGTGCGGTTTTTTACGCCGAGCTTGCGGAAAATCGCCGTCATGTGCGCTTTGATGGTGGCTTCTGAAACATTCAATTCGTAGGCGATTTGTTTGTTCAGTAAGCCATCTGACAACATCCCCAACACCTTATATTGCTGTGGCGTTAGCGCGGCAATCTTCTCCGCTAAGTCATTACATGCCGCGTTATTGGTGATCAGCCCTTCAGGAAAATACGGGTCGCCATTGAGCACTTGATTGAGCGCATTCACCAATTCGCGCATGTCGCTCGATTTAGGAATAAAACCAAACGCACCATGGCTTTTCACTTGTGTCACGATCGCTGGCTCTTCACTAGCCGAGACGACGACGATTGGTAAGTCTGGGTGTTCTGCTCGCAAGTGAATCAAGCCAGACATACCATTTGCTCCTGGCATTTTGAGATCCAATAGCACCAAATCTGGCTCTTCTTCTCGCTCTAACAAAGCCAGTAGTGCGTCGAGTGAGTCCGCTTCAAGCAAATTTGCCCCACTGATTGCCATGTGGATAGATTGAAACAAGGCATTACGGAAGAGTGGGTGATCATCTGCAATGATGATGGTGTAGGTCGAATCCATGACGTTAAACACTTTTGACTATTTCGTTAAATTTATTATTGTCCAGCTTTGAGATAGTGGACAATATTTATTCGCTAAAAGTCTGAACCAAATCGACTTTTATTAGGAAAATTGCATATAAGCGCAATTTTCTCATTCAAATCTGGGTAATAAAAAACGCCAGTGGTCATCACTGGCGTTTGAATATCTGATGATCAGAATTGTTGGATGTGCTCTAAGAAAGGCTCGGCTTGCATAAAGCCGGTTAAACGCGCGTTTGAAATGTGTTCGCCATTCGCATCCCAGAACTCGATGGTTGGCAAGCCAAGCACGTTCATGTGTTTGAGTAACTCAATATCTTGCACTTGGTTCTTGGTTACATCAGCTTGCAGAAGAACAAAGTCTTTTAGCTTGGCTTCGACGCTTGGATCATGGAAGGTGTACTTCTCAAACTCTTTACACGCCACACACCAATCGGCGTAGAAGTCGAGCATCACAGGTTTGCCAGCTGCTTTGGCTAGCGCTAGTTGTTCTTCCAACTCTGCAACATTGGCAATGCGTGTAAAGCTTACGGAAGTTTGTTGAGCTTGCGTTGCGTTATTACCAAACCAGTAATTTAATACTGGCTGTGCTGACGCGAGCAAACCCAATACGGCGATGATGCCAACGGCGCTTTGTTTCCAGCCACCAAACTCCAAGCTGTTTTTCACATGATACAGCCAACCAAAGGCAGCGATGCCCAGTGTTGACCACAGAATTGTTGACCACATTTCTGGCATGATGCGTTCCAACAAGAAGATAGGCGCAGCAAGCAGAATAAAGCCGAACAGCGTTTTCACGCGGTCCATCCAACCGCCGGCTTTTGGTAGCAACTTGTTGCCAAATACCGCCACAAGGATCAACGGAATCCCCATGCCCATCGCCAGCGCGTAAAGGGCGACTCCACCAGTGAGTAAGTCGCCACTTTGTGCGACGTAAAGCAGCGCACCAGAGAGTGGGGCGGTAGTACACGGAGAACAAACCAAGCCAGATATTGCCCCCATTGCAAACACGCCAGCACTGCTACCACCTTGCTGCTTGTTACTTAAGTTATTCAGCCACGTTTGCACGCTGCTTGGTAACTGCAATGAGTACAGACCAAACATCGACATAGCTAATGCGATGAACAGTACACTCAAACCAATCAGCACATAAGGGTGTTGCATCGCCGCTTGGAACTGCATGCCCGCAGACGCCACTACAAGGCCGAGCAGCGTGTAAGTCAGCGCCATGCCTTGTACGTAAACAAATGACAAACCAAGCGCACGACGTTGGCTCAGCTTGCCACTGCCAAGCACGATGCTGGTCAAAATTGGGTACATCGGCAGTACACAAGGGGTAAATGCTAGACCCACACCAAGTGCCAAAAACAACAACGGCGTCCACCACTTGTCGGCTAGATTCGCGGCTAAGCTATCTTGCTCACTGACTGGTACTGAAGTGGAGGTTGGTTTTGTTGCTGGCTGTGCTTGTTCTGTCGCCGGTGCCTTGGCAGTCGGTGCTACGGTGTCGGAATTGGATGAAGAAAACGCGCTGATTGGAATCTCACGTGTTTCTGGTGGGTAGCAGAAGCCCGCTTTCGCACAGCCTTGATATTGCACAAGGACGCGCGCGCCCTCTTGCCAATTACTCAGTGGGATATTGACAAATAGTGGTGTGGTATAGATATGCACATCACCAAAGAATTCATCTTTATGTGGCGTGCCGTTTTCCATTTGCAGTTCGCCCAGTGAGATGTTCTCACCAGACACAGATAAACGCTCTTGATACAGGTAATAACCATCGCGTACCTGCCAATCGAGCATCAATTTGTCGTCTTGCTGGTAGAAATTAAACGGAAATGCCTGATCGACCGGAACAAAGCTGTCGCTGCTGCTACCAAAACTGTTGTTCTGGCTATTGGTAAACTGGTCTTTGCCAAATAAAGCTAAAGACGGAGTGGAAAAGGTAATGAGCCCTAAGAGTAAAACGGAAAGTAATGCGCGCATAAAAGAGTCAATTCATCTTAGATAATTGCCGTTAGTGTAACTCAATCAGACCCGGAGGCGAGTCAATAAGTTTCATGAAAATGAAGATTTATTGAGCATAAATCAAGACAACAGGCAATAAAAAAGGGAGCCGAAGCTCCCCGAGTAAGACTCTGTTTCTACTAGATCAGTAGACCACCGAATGCGAAGCCAAGTGCTACCGCAGATGCAATGGTTACCACACCAGGTACGAAGAACGGGTGATTAAATACGTATTTACCGATACGCGTTGAACCCGTGTCATCCATCTCAACCGCCGCAAGTAGCGTTGGGTAAGTTGGCAGTACGAATAGCGCACTTACTGCTGCGAAAGACGCAACGGCGGTTAGTGGTGCTACACCGATAGCAAGTGCTGCTGGCATTAGCGCAACCGTGGTTGCACCTTGAGAGTAAAGCAGCATAGACGCGAAGAATAGAACCAGTGCTAGCATCCATGGGTAGTCTGCTAGTAGCGCACCAGCCACTTCTTTGATGCCGTCAACGTGCGCGTTAACGAAGGTAGAACCTAGCCATGCCACACCAAGAACACACACACACGCTGTCATACCAGAGCGGAATGTTGCTGCGGCTGGGATTTTGCCAGCGTCGATTTTACAGCTCATTACGATAGCTGCCGCGGCTGCTAGCATTACTGTCATGATTGCTTCGTTACGACCAAGTGCAGGGTTCTCGATTAGGCCTACTGAACCAGAGATAGCCGCTGCGTAGCACACAACAAAGGCGATCGCGCCTAGGAAGATGAAGGTTGCTTTTTTCGCTGTTGGCAGGATTTCGCGTTTTGCTTCTGTGTTGAGTTTGATTAGGCCTTTTTCTAGACGCTCTTGGTATTCAGAATCGTCTTTTAGCTCACAGCCCATGAAGTTCGCAACGAACGCACCGATCATACAAGCGATGAACGTGGTTGGGATACAGATTGCCAATAGTGTTAGGTAGTCAACGCCGAATGGGTGCAGCATCGCAGCGAACGCCACTACTGCCGCTGAGATTGGCGAGGCAGTGATAGCGATTTGCGATGCCACTACTGCGATAGACAGTGGACGAGAAGGACGCACGCCTTGGCCTTTCGCGACTTCTGCAATCACTGGCAACGTAGAGAATGCCGTGTGGCCAGTACCGGCCATCAGCGTCATTAGGTAAGTTACGATAGGCGCATAAAAGGTGATGCGCTCAGGATGCTTGCGCAAAAAGTTTTCAGCAACTTGCACCATCCAGTCTAAACCACCAGCCACTTGCATTGCTGCGATGGCCGTGATGACAGACATGATGATCAAAATTACGTCAACGGGAATGTAAGCTTGGCTTGTTGGCACACCTAAGATCAAAGACAACGCAATGACCCCAGCACCACCGGCAAAACCAATGCCGATACCGCCGATTCTAGCCCCCAAATAGATGAAGAGCAGAACCACGAAGAGTTCGACCATGACCATATTGATACCTCTTTAGTTTTTTATTGATTCTGATTTTTTGAACACTCAGGAACAGGAGTAAATGCTCAGAGAATTAGAACCCAGTGGCCTAATGGCAATAAAAGCATATAAAAAATGTGGTTAACCGTATGAGAGCTTAAAAAAGGGGCCTGAGTGGCCCCCTTCGAATTAGTTATTACTCGTAGCGTTTCGCTTTGTAAGTTGGATGCATGAAGTTTTCGACTGACAAGATTTCATCAAGCTCTTCTGCGGTTAGCAGGCCGCGCTCTAGCACAACTTCGCGAACACTCTTACCGGTTTCCGCACAAATCTTACCTACGATGTCACCTTCGTGGTGGCCGATGTATGGGTTTAGATAAGTGACGATACCGATAGAGTTGTAAACGTAGTTTTCACAAGTCTCTTTATTGACTGTGATGCCGTCGATACATTTATCACGTAGGTTCACACACGCATTGTGTAGTAGAGAGATAGACTCAAACATGCTTTGTGCGATAACTGGTTCCATTACGTTTAGCTGTAGCTGACCGCCTTCTGCTGCGAAAGAAACCGTGTTGTCGTTACCTAGAACTTTGAAGCAAACTTGGTTTACTACTTCTGGGATAACTGGGTTTACTTTTGCTGGCATGATTGAAGAACCTGCTTGCATTTCAGGTAGGTTCAATTCATTTAGACCAGCGCGTGGGCCAGAAGAAAGTAGACGAAGGTCGTTACAGATCTTCGATAGTTTCACCGCTAGACGTTTTAGTGCACTGTGCGTCATTACGTATGCGCCACAGTCAGAAGTCGCTTCGATAAGGTCTTCTGCCGCAACAACGTCAAGACCTGTTACTTCCGCTAGGTGTTTTACTGCAAGAGCTTGGTAGCCAGTCGGTGTATTTAGACCTGTACCGATTGCGGTTGCGCCTAGGTTGATTTCTAGGAGTAGTTTAGAGGTGTAATCTAGAGCACGAATCTCTTCGTTTAGTGTTACTGCCCAAGCGTGGAACTCTTGACCTACAGTCATTGGTACCGCGTCTTGTAGCTGAGTACGACCCATTTTCAGTACATCTTTAAACTCAATTGCTTTAAGTTCGAATGCGCCTTTTAGGTACTCAATTGCTTCCATTAGTTTGTGTACGCTGTTGTAAACCGCGATACGGAAACCTGTTGGGTACGCACAGTTGGTTGATTGGCTCTTGTTTACGTGGTCATTTGGGTTAACAAATTCGTATTGACCTTTCTCTTTACCCATTAGCTCAAGCGCAACGTTTGCGATCACTTCGTTTGTGTTCATGTTCACGGAAGTGCCCGCACCACCTTGGAATACGTCTGATGGGAACTGATCCATGCACTTGCCAGTTTCTAGGATCAAATCACACGCTTCGATGATGTAGTTTGCAACGTCTTTTGGAATCGCACCAAGTTCTTTGTTTGCCAACGCCGCTGCTTTTTTGGTCATTACCATACCGCGTACAAATTCTGGTACGTCAGAGATGGTCATATTAGAGATGTTGAAGTTCTCGATCGCACGTAGCGTATGAATACCGTAGTACGCATCTGCAGGGACATGACGTTGACCTAATAGATCTTCTTCAATACGAGTGGCTGGGTTTGCTGTTTTTGGAGCATCAGATAGGGTAGCCATAGCAGGATCCTTAGATGATAATTCTGATAATAAAGTTATTTATTAGCCATTTCTGCAATATAGAATCCATTCATCAGAATTTTTGGCTGGAAAATCCGTCCTGACTTATGTGGCACATGATACTGCACCTAGCGCATAAAAATAGTAACTAGATCACCTTTTTCGTTTTTCATGAGTCAATAATTTGCAAAGTATGAACGGGTTATTAATAACCCTTTATGGGTACTCGATTTTCCTCGACAAACATGGGTTTTTAGAGTTCGAAATTAGCACTTTAAAAGCACGAAAAAATCGGTATGCAATTGAATTAAACACTCCACTACCGCTTTTTCTGCGTAGGAAGAGACCAGTATGAACACGCTTTTTTACAACGATTCGTTTGAGCTTAGTCTGCTTTTACCATTACACTGAATTAAACAAAGGAGGGCGTGTGTTTCCTATCTTATTATTGGCATTTATTTTTGTCCCGATCATTGAAATCGGCTTATTTATTCAGGTGGGCGGCTTTTTAGGTTTGTGGCCGACTATCGCATTAGTATTAATCACGGCATTTGTCGGTGCATCGTTGGTGCGCAGCCAAGGCATCCAAACTCTGATGTCGGTGCAGGGGCGTCTGGAACAAGGTGAAATTCCAGCCCAGCAAATTTTTGAAGGTGTAATGCTAGCGGTGGCTGGCGTGCTGCTGTTAACACCGGGCTTTATGACCGATGCTCTTGGTATGCTGGTGTTGCTTCCTGCGCCACGCGCCGCGATTGCCAAATACTTGATGAGTAAAATGGTGGTGAAAACCATGCATGGTGGTGGCTTCCAAGGTGGTTTCTCTAACCAAGGGCCATTTGAGCAAGACCCGTTCCGCCGTGACCCATTTAATTCCCAGTCAGACGATGGCAATACCTTTGAAGGGGAATACGAGCGTAAAGACGATGATGATCGCAACAAGCTCAACTGATTGAGTCAGAGAGTAAAGAAAACAAAAGGGCGCACTAAGCGCCCTTTTTTGTGTTTGGAATTCGTGGTGCTTACAACGCGCCTTCAAACCCCATTTGACGCCATGCTTCAAAAGCAATGATCGCAACGGCGTTCGAAAGGTTTAGGCTGCGCGCATCTGGCATCATTGGAATGCGGATACGCTGCTCCATTGGCAAGCTATCGATGATTTCAGCAGGCAAGCCACGAGTTTCTGGACCAAACATCAATACGTCACCTGATTGGTATTGTGCATCAACGTGGTGACCTGTGGTTTTGGTGGTGCAGGCAAACAATCGGTAGTTACCTTGTTTCTCTTTCTCTAAATATTCTAAGAATGCTTGATAGTTCTTATGACGCATTACGCGAGCTAAATCATGGTAATCCAAACCAGCGCGGCGGACTTTCTTCTCTTCAAGATCGAAACCTAGAGGTTCAATTAAGTGAAGGTTTGCACCGCAGTTGGCACAAAGTCGAATGATGTTGCCGGTGTTCGGCGCGATTTCTGGTTCGTATAAAGCGATATCAAACATGGTATTGAAATAGAGTTGGTCAAATAGAGGGGCAGTATATACCCAAGTCAGCAAGATATGCGAGATTCAGCAAGATTGACCTGGGTATGAAAGCAGGCATTAGCGCGGACGTTAATACCGTAAGTATCGATGCTCTTTATAATAGAGCGTGAGCGTAATTTTCTTCAACCGCTCGCCAGTTGACGACGTTCCACCATGCGTCAATGTATTCTGGACGACGGTTTTGGTAGCTGATGTAATACGCGTGCTCCCACACGTCAAGAGCGAGAATTGGCTCGCCGCGTACATCCACTACGTCCATCAGAGGGTTATCTTGATTGCTGGTGGACGTAATGTGAATCTCACCATCTTTTACGATCAGCCATGCAAAGCCAGACCCAAAGGTATTAATCGCGGCTTGGGCAAACGCTTCTTTAAATTGCGCAAAGCTACCAAATTTATCGTTAATTGCCTGAGCAAGTGCGCCTTGAGGCTCACCGCCACCGTTTGGAGACATGCAATTCCAATAAATGATGTGGTTGTAGTAGCCGCCGCCATTATTACGCACTGCAGGGCTGAGCTTAGAGATATTGTCAAAGATCTCGTCTAGCGACTGAGTTTCGAGCTCGCTCCCTTCAACGGCACTTACGAACTTATCGAAATAAGTCTTGTGATGTTTGCTGTAGTGCACTTCCATGGTTTTCGCGTCGATGTACGGCTCTAGTGAATCGTACGGGTAAGGCAGAGCGGGAAATGTATGTGACATAGTAAATCCTCCTTAATTGGAAAATTTACTTTAATGCTAACGATAATTATTATCAACTTTGATCTTTGTAAGGGTATTCGAAGGCGTTCCCACCCAATTTCTAAAGTGAAGATGAAGCCGTGAATCTCTCACTCTAGAAATAGGGTGTGGCTTACTGTTAGCTCATCGGCTTGAAGTTAACGATTGATAGGTAAGGTGATACTCATACGCAATCCGCCTAACGGACTTCGACTGGCGACGATCGTTCCACTGTGCTGGCGGATGGCACTTTCGGTAATGGTTAGGCCGAGACCCGTGCCGCCGGAGTGGCGATCGCGGGCAGTCGAAACGCGATAAAACGGGCGAAAAATCGCGGCTAATTCTTCTTCTGGAACGCCCTCGCCATTGTCATCAACCGTGATATGCAGCGTATCATCATCGGCCTTGATGTCGATTTTTACCTCATCTTTCCCGTAATAAATGGCGTTACGAACGATGTTTTCCACCGCACTCATCAGCAATTTAGGATTGCCGGAGATACTTCGTTTTGGCAGTTCAGAATAGTGTAGGTGCTTGCCCATTTGCTCAGCTTCAAACTGCGCATCTTTAATGATCTCTTCCCACAAACTTTCCAGTGGCTGCGTTTCGCGAGTCATATGGCTGTTCGCCTGCATGCGAGACAGTTCAAGCAATTCGCTGATCATCTGTTCCAAGCGCTGCGCTTCGGTATCGATACGAGTCAGTTCTGGGCTTTCACCCTGCTTACGCGTCGCTAATGCACTCGCCATGCGTAGGCGAGTTAAAGGTGAGCGTAACTCGTGAGAGATGTCGGATAGCAGGCGTTGTTGTCCTGAAATCATCTGATTGACCGCCTCGACCATCTGGTTGAAGCTGCTGCCAGCTTGACGAAACTCTGCCGTGCCTTTTTCTAAATTTGGGTCTGTGACAAATTCGCCTTTCGCGACACGTTGAGCGGCGGCTTCAAGACGCCGCGCTGGCTGACTTAGTGCCCATGCAAGCCATAACAGCAATGGTGTACTAACCAGCATGACCGCGAGCAATAGCTGGAATGGGTGATCAAACAGACGCAAGAGTAGTGGTGGTGGCTCATTCCACTTGAAGCCCACATACATCAAGATATCGGAGCCAGCCAAAGTTATCGGGATTGGACCTGCAATCATGTATCGACCATACAGTTTCTGCTTTGGCTGGTTGTAATCTTCGATACTGGTGACAAAGTTTTGCATGGCACGCAATTGGAAGTTACTGCGTTTTTCTGTCGTAAGAACATTACCGCTGTAGTCAGAAAAAAATACGCGCGGACGAGGGTCATGCTTACCGTGACGGTTACCCTCGATACGAAATAGTATTCGACCTAAATCAGTTTGCTGACTGTATTTTTGTTGGATTGCGTCACGCGTTTCTACCATACGTTTATAGTGCTCTTCTGGAATGTCGCGAGCTTTGCGAGGGTCCAAATGTGGCAGTGATAGCACAGCTATCAGCACCAATAACATAGTGAACCAAAAAATGGCAAAGATGCGTCCATACAAGCTATTGATGTTTGGCAGTTTGATGCGTGATAGGCGCATTAATCCTCCTCAAGCAGCATGTAGCCACGACCACGCAGGGTTTTGATTCGCGGCTTGCCATTGCTCTGATCTGGTAATTTTTTACGTAAGTTCGAAACATGCATATCGATCGCGCGATCAAAAGCGGCGAGTCGTTTACCAAGCACATCTAAGCTCAATGTTTCTTTAGTTAGCACTTGTCCTGGGTTTTGCACAAAGTGGGTCAACAGAGCAAACTCGGTTGCTGTGAGATCGAGCAACTGTTGATCGCAGTATGCTTCTTGTTTACCTGGATAGAGGCGGAGCTCTTGATACTCAATGCAATCGCTGTTTTTGGTGTTTTTCTGTGTGCTGCTGGTACGGCGTAAGATCGCACGGATACGTGCTAACAGTTCACGGTCGCTAAAAGGTTTCGGTAAATAATCATCCGCGCCTAGCTCTAAACCGATCACGCGGTCAATTTCTTCCCCTTTAGCGGTCAGCATCAAGACAGGAGTTTCCCAGTTTTCACGCAAGCGTTTAAGGGTTTCCATGCCATTTAGCTTCGGCATCATGACATCCAACAAAATCAAATCAATCTTATCATTGACCGCAGCTAAGCCTGCTTCGCCATCATTTGCTTCGCTGACGTCAAATCCTTCGAAACTGAGTACTTCTTTTAATAAGCTGGTTAGCTCGATATCGTCATCAATTAAAAGAATGTTTGCCATGGGGGCACCTATAGTAAGTTACCGATAGCTTAATATTACATTGGAATGATGTGCTGCGAAGAGGGTAAAAATCACTCTTTACGATTCTTTACGCTCCCTATACGTCGCTTTACCTAGTGGGTCGTATTCTATACTCAAGCGCTGTGAGAACAGCTCAGAAGAATCACTCACCTGTGTAAGGAATCAAATTATGAAATCTGCAAAAAAACTTGTGTTAGCTGCTGTTGTTCTACCTCTTACTCTCGGCGCAGCAAGCGCATTCGCTTACGGTGGTAAAAACCATCATCAAGGCCCGCGTGATGAATGTGGCATGGGAATGGACCGCGGCATTATGCGTGATTTGAATTTGACGGATGCTCAAAAAGATCAGCTTAAGTCTTTCCGTGAAGCAAACCGCGCACAGATGAAAGGCAAATATTCTGAAAATCGCGAAGCTCGTATGGCTGAGCGACAAGCACACCATGCAAAAATGCAGTCACTCTTACTAGCGGATAGTTTTGATGAAGCACAAGCGACCGCATTAGCAAAAGAAATGGTTGAACGTCAAACTGAGCACCGTGTGCAAATGCTAGAAAGAAAGCACCAAATGCTGAGCGTATTAACGCCAGAACAAAAAGCAGAGTTTGTGAAGTTGCAAAATGAACGCATGCAAGAGTGCGGCGATAGAATGCATAAGCGCATGGAAAAATACCGCAATAATTAAGTCATGAATTGATGTTATATAAAGAGGCAGCCATTGGTTGCCTCTTTTTGATCTGGTTATTTCATGGGCATTCAATATACTCAACGTATGGTTTGAGTTAACTCTTTGATTATGAAACAGCAATATGCACGTTTAGTGACGACCGCAGCTTGGACTGCAACTATTGTGGCGACTCTTCTCTTGATTGTAAAAGTCATCACGTGGTGGGTAACCGGCTCAGTTAGCCTATTGGCATCACTTATCGACTCAATGTTGGATATCGCCGCGTCGGTGGTAAATCTCGTTGTTGTCCGTTATGCCTTACAACCAGCAGACCGCGAACATACGTTTGGGCATGGTAAAGCTGAGTCTTTAGCGGCCTTGGCTCAGGCTATGTTTATTTCGGGGTCGGCGGTATTTTTGATCCTGAACGGGATTGACCGATTTTTCCGTCCACACGCACTGCATGCGCCGGAGCTCGGTGTTTATGTATCGCTGTTTGCGATTGTGGTCACACTTGGCTTGGTGATGTTCCAAAAACATGTGGTACGCGTGACAGGGAGCCAAGCAATCGCGGCGGATTCTCTGCATTATCAGACTGATTTGTATATGAACGCTGCGATCATGGTGGCTCTGGGATTAAGCTACTTTGGCGTGACGCAAGCGGATGCGGTGTTTGCGATTGGCATTGGTGTCTTCATTCTTTACAGCGCCTTCAAAATGGTCAGCGAAGCGATTCAGACGTTATTAGACCGAAAGTTGCCGGATTCCGAATTGGAGCAAATCCGCAATGAATGTTTGAATGTTAAAGGGGTTCTTGGGGTTCATCAACTGCGTACCCGTATGTCAGGGCCGACACGCTTTATTCAGTTGCACTTGGAGCTAGACGATAACTTACGTTTAATCGAAGCGCACTATATTGCCGATAAAGTTGAGGAAAACCTTTTAGCTTTGTTTCCTGATGCGGATGTTTTGATCCATCAAGATCCATTGTCTGTCGTTTTTGGGCCAGAGAAAGAGCAAAAAGCGCAAGATTGGTAGGGCTCGAAAAATCCATAAGTGCCTGACGACAAACAGGCACTTATTGACTATCTTTCCATCAATACTTATTAAGATTCGTGATCCTGATGTGAATCAACAAAGTTTCATAGAGAAACTGTAATACTCTTACATAAGTAGAAAAGTTACATAAAAAAGTGCGTTTTCATTGGTAATCCTGTAGAGGAAATGTAACATAACGCACAGTTCTGGATTATGCAGGTTGCTTGGTAACAAGGGGCCTAAAAGAAAATTAAATAATTGATTGCCAAAGATCGAGGGTGAGCATGATTAAGAAGATCGGTGTTTTAACAAGTGGCGGTGACGCACCTGGTATGAACGCGGCGATACGCGGCGTAGTACGTACAGCACTATCCGAGGGATTGGAAGTATTCGGTGTGTACGACGGCTACCTAGGCCTATACGAAGGCCGCATCGAGAAGCTAGATCGTTCTAGCGTTTCAGATGTGATCAACAAAGGTGGTACGTTCCTAGGTTCTGCACGTTTCCCTGAATTTAAAGAAGTGGAAGTGCGTGAAAAAGCGATTGAGAACCTGAAAAAACATGGTATCGATGCGCTAGTCGTGATCGGTGGTGACGGTTCGTACATGGGTGCGAAGAAACTGACTGAAATGGGTTACCCATGTATCGGTCTACCAGGCACAATCGACAACGATATCGCTGGTACTGACTACACAGTGGGCTACCTAAGTGCACTAAACACAGTTATCGATGCGATCGACCGTCTACGTGATACTTCTTCATCTCACCAACGTATTTCAATTGTAGAAATCATGGGTCGTCACTGTGGTGACCTAACTCTGATGTCTGCAATCGCGGGTGGTTGTGAGTACATCATCACTCCAGAAACTGGCCTAGACAAAGACAAGCTGATCAGCAACATCCAAGACGGCATTGCAAAAGGTAAGAAACACGCAATCATCGCGTTGACTGAGCTAATGATGGATGCCAATGAACTGGCTCGTGACATCGAAGCGGCGACAGGTCGTGAAACTCGTGCAACAGTACTTGGTCACATCCAACGTGGTGGTCGTCCAACGGCATTTGACCGCGTTCTAGCATCTCGTATGGGTAACTACGCTGTTCACCTATTGATCGAAGGTCATGGTGGTCGTTGTGTCGGTATCGTGAAAGAGCAACTTGTTCACCACGACATCATCGACGCGATCGAAAACATGAAGCGTCCAGTACGCAACGATCTATACAAAGTTGCTGAAGAACTGTTCTAAGCAAATTTGAAATAGATAAAGAAAAACCGCGGCTTTCCGCGGTTTTTTTGTATTTGAGTATCAGCAAAAGGAAGCTGACGCATCGGACAAAATCTTACGAAGCGCTGTTTTGTTCAATCAGCGTCAATTTACGTTCGCGCAACGCGAACATGTAACCCAGCAGCCCACCTAGTGTGTTGCCCAGCGCAATACCGATGAACAAGCCTTCAATGCTGTACACTTGGCTGCCAACCCATGCAGCAGGCAACGTAAACACAAACAGACGCATGAAGCTCCATTGGAAAGCGCGTAGCGGCTTGTGCATCGCATTCAGCCCACTCACCAACATCATCACAATACCTTGGAAACCATAGCTAAATGGAACCACGAGTAGATAGTGCCAAAGTAGATTCTTTACTGTTTCTTCTTGTGAAAATAACGCTGCTAAAGGAATGCTCAATGGCACCATCATCAAGAAGATAAATCCTTGGAACACCACCGCAAAACGCATGCTGAGAAACAAACCAGAGAAAGCGCGCTGAGGATTTTTCGCCCCTAAGTTCTGCGCCATAAATGGCGTGAGTGCGGAGGTCAGCGACATCAACACTAAGATCAGAATCGACTCAATACGCTGCGCAGCGCCGTAAGCCGCAACTGCTGCCGTACCGTGGTTGGATAAAAGCATCATCAAAATTGCGCCCGACAATGGATTCATCGCGTTCGACAGTGCGGCAGGAGTGCCGATTTTTAACGTTTGCTGCCAATCTTGTTTCAGTAAGGACCATTGGGGTTGAGCGAGCAACTTTTCGCGTTTAACTAGCACATAGAATGAGCCACATAGTGCACCTAACCAGCTAAAAGCACTGGCTATTGCCGCACCTTGGATACCAAGCTCGGGGAATGGGCCAAGTCCGAAGATCAGTAGTGGATCGAGCATGCCGTTAATCAAGCCTGCCAACATCATGATTTTGGCGGGTGTTTTTGTATCCCCAGATGCTCGTATCGCACTGTTGCCTGCCATTGGGATCACCAACAATGGAATGGTGAGATACCACACCTGCATGTACTCTTCGATGAGTGGAATTAGGTCGTCGGCTGCGCCAAGAAAGCGGAACAGTGGTGCAATGGTGGCAAAGCCAATCGAAGAGGCGATAGCCACGAGTAACACCGCTAATAACAAACCGTGAGTGGTAAACCGAGCGGCTTGTGGGGCGTGACCTTGTCCAAGTAAGCGACCAATATTGGTCGATAGACCCATCCCTATCCCCATCGTGATGCAGTTAACCGCAAAGGTTACAGGGAAGGTATAGCTGATCGCCGCTAGCGCTTGAGTACCAAGCAACGAGATAAAAAACGTGTCCACCAAGTTAAACATCAAAATCGCGATCATACCCATGGTCATGGGGACGGTCATTTTCCGCAGCGTTTCAGGAATGGGTGCGGTCAACAAACCATGCTTATCGGTCGCTTGGGGTTCCAGCTTGTTATTTTCCTGCATGTATGACAACTATGTGGTGAGCAAACTGCAAGGATACAAGAAAGCGAGATGCTGGGCGAGTGAGCATTTCGAACGCAAACCGTTGCTTAGTTGTTCGTTATTTTAACTAAGTCACAAAAATTTTGTGCCACCCCCTTGGGATCGCTGCTTCGACCCCTTATATAGGGATCACGTGTCTGGGGCTACAGTCCCTAAGGACAATTATCAAATAAACATGGAAATTTTCAGGAGAGACGACCGATGAACATTCGTCCATTACATGACCGAGTTATCGTTGAACGTAAAGAAGTTGAATCTAAGTCTGCTGGTGGCATCGTTCTGACTGGTTCTGCTGCAGAAAAATCAACTCGCGGTGTTGTTCTAGCTGTGGGTAAAGGCCGCATCCTAGAAAACGGCACAGTACTGCCGCTGGACGTTAAAGTTGGTGATACTGTTATCTTCGCTGAAGGTTACGGTACAAAAACTGAAAAAATCGACGGTAAAGAAGTGCTTGTCATGTCTGAAAACGACATCATGGCGATCGTTGAATAATAGCAATCATTGAGTAATTTTTTGCTCAGATTCAATTACGAAATTACACACAAAGAATTTTAGAAAGGAAATCAAAGATGGCTGCTAAAGACGTTAAATTTGGTAATGACGCACGAGTTAAAATGCTAGAGGGTGTAAACGTTCTGGCTGACGCAGTAAAAGTAACACTGGGTCCTAAAGGACGTAATGTCGTTCTAGACAAATCTTTTGGTGCACCGACTATCACGAAAGATGGTGTATCAGTAGCGCGTGAAATTGAACTGGAAGATAAATTCCAGAACATGGGCGCACAAATGGTTAAAGAAGTTGCGTCTAAAGCAAACGACGCGGCAGGTGACGGTACAACAACAGCAACAGTACTAGCACAATCTATCGTAAACGAAGGTCTAAAAGCAGTCGCTGCGGGTATGAACCCAATGGACCTTAAGCGCGGTATCGACAAAGCAGTAGCTGCAGCAGTAGAGCAACTAAAAGAGCTTTCTGTTGAATGTAACGACACGAAAGCGATCGCACAGGTTGGTACTATCTCTGCAAACTCAGACGCAAGCGTAGGTAACATCATTGCTGAAGCAATGGAGCGTGTGGGTCGTGATGGCGTTATCACTGTTGAAGAAGGTCAGGCGCTACAAGATGAGCTAGACGTAGTAGAAGGTATGCAGTTCGACCGCGGTTACCTATCTCCTTACTTCATCAACAACCAAGAGTCAGGCAGTGTTGATCTAGAAAACCCATTCATCCTGCTAGTTGATAAGAAGATCTCAAACATTCGTGAACTTCTTCCAACGCTAGAAGCTGTAGCGAAAGCGTCTCGTCCACTGCTTATCATCGCAGAAGATGTAGAAGGCGAAGCGCTAGCAACATTGGTTGTCAACAACATGCGTGGCATCGTGAAAGTTGCAGCAGTGAAAGCACCTGGCTTCGGTGACCGTCGTAAAGCAATGTTACAAGACATCGCGATCCTAACTGGCGGTACTGTGATTTCTGAAGAAATCGGTCTAGAGCTTGAAAAAGTAGCACTAGAAGATCTAGGTCAAGCGAAGCGTGTTTCTATCACGAAAGAAAACACGACTATCATCGATGGTATCGGTGAAGAAGAGATGATCTCTGGCCGCGTAGCTCAAATTCGTCAACAAATCGAAGACGCAACTTCAGACTACGACAAAGAGAAACTACAAGAGCGCGTAGCGAAACTGGCTGGCGGTGTTGCAGTAATCAAAGTTGGTGCAGCAACTGAAGTTGAAATGAAAGAGAAGAAAGACCGTGTAGAAGATGCGCTAGCCGCAACTCGTGCAGCGGTTGAAGAAGGTGTTGTTGCTGGTGGTGGTGTTGCACTTATCCGCGCGGCATCTAAGATTGCTCACCTAACGGGTGACAACGAAGAGCAAAACGTTGGTATCCGCGTTGCACTACGTGCAATGGAAGCGCCAATCCGTCAAATCACGAAGAACGCAGGTGAGGAAGACTCAGTGGTTGCGAACAACGTGAAAGCGGGTGAAGGCTCTTACGGTTACAACGCGGCAACAGGCGAATACGGCGACATGCTAGAGATGGGTATTCTAGACCCAACGAAAGTAACTCGTTCTGCGCTACAGTTCGCAGCATCGGTTGCGGGTCTGATGATCACGACTGAAGCAATGGTTACTGACCTACCGCAAAAAGACGCACCAGCGATGCCTGACATGGGCGGCATGGGTGGCATGGGCGGTATGGGCGGCATGATGTAAGCCAGCTTATCTCTTTGCTCTAAGGGAATCCTTATAGCGGAAAGATAACCGACCAAACCTTTAAAAGTCGAGGCATTTGCCTCGACTTTTTTATGCGCGTTACCCGAGAAATATAGCATTCTGATGTGGCTTCGATTGTGAGAGGCGAGTTCAAGAAATGTCAGTGGAAAAACATGAAAATAGAAGCGATAAAATTTTTTCTTTTGAGTCAGATGGTTAAATCTGACCTACCGCTAACACTTTTTGAACGTGGATAGCGCAAAATCTGAACATTACACTATGTTGTAAATTGTTGCTTCCCATCATGGAGATGAAAATGAAAAAGCTTATGACGTCATTGGCGGTTGCAGCCGCTATCGCATCACCAGTTGCTCTTGCTGACAGTACACCTGTGATGTTCTCTACTATCGACAACACAAACGCACCTTCTAACTCGTCAGTTGGTGGTGTTCGTTTAGCCGTGTTGCATGGACAGGTAAATGAGGTTAAAGGTGTCGACTTTTCACTGCTTGGTATGTCAGAAACGGATCGTACGACAGGTGTGAACTTCGGTCTGTTTTTTGGTGCAGCAAAGGTAAACCAAGAAATGAAAGGTGCGTCTTTAGGCTTAGTTAACTGGAACCAAGGTCAGACGACGGGTGTTAACTTGGGTGCTGTCAACATTACGAACAATGTAAAAGGCTTGAACTGGAGCGCGGTGAACTATTCTGAAGGCTACACCATGGCGGATGTGGGCTTAGCGAGTATCTCTAAAAAATCTAACTTCCAGTTTGGTTTCTTCAACATGACCGATCAAATTGATGGCGTACAAATTGGTCTTTTGAACTGTGCGGATAACGGTTTCTTCAAGTGTTTCCCACTCATCAACTTTGCTAAATAATCCCTGAGCAAGTCAGAATCTTTAGATACAGAAAGCCCTCGATATTCGTCGAGGGCTTTTTAATTACTGATGGGGTGAAGCGAGTTTATCGGCGCGTTAACTATTTAATTAAGCGGGATGAGGTTTTGCGTTGTTGAATTCTTTGGTGAACCCCTCGGCGCAATGCTTTGATGTGGTTTTCTGCTTTATCCACGCCCAGTAACACCGTTAAAGCCAGTAGGGTAATGACCACCGACTGCGTTAAATAACCCAAACCGATCATCAACCCTAATCCTGCCAGTACCCAAATAACCGCTGCGGATGTTACGCCGTGGATTTTTCCATCGAGTGTCATCATCACCCCTGCACCCAAGAAGCCGACGCCAGTAATAATTTGACCAAGCACGCGTGCTTGATCGAGTGTATTTGGCGATAACGATACTGCCATCGACATAAACAGGTAAGTGCCTGAAATAATAAGAATTGCCGTGCGAATGCCAACAGGTTTACCACGAGTTTGGCGTTCGATACCGATCATTAGCCCATTAATGGCACAGCATAGTAGGGCAGGCCAGCTGAATGGGCCAAGATCGAAAATTTGTTCGAGTGCTGTATGCATCTTGACCTCCAAAAGAGCGGAGTATGCATAGACTTACCGTGCAAAGCGAACAAAAATGAACGGTCGTGACGACAAATTTAATTGAGCGTCAGGACCTATTCTAAATGCAAATCCAACGGCGTTTTACTTGGTCTGCCACCAATTTCTCGTGTCAGTTTTGGTACCAGATAACCCGATACACGTGTGATGAGTCCGCGCATAATGGCTTTTGCTTCTTCGTCCGAAATAAAGTAGTGCGCCGCGCCTTGCACCTTATCAAGAACGTGGAGGTAATAAGGCAAGATACCCGCGTCAAATAAGGCTTCACTTAACGCCACTTGAGCTTCTACCGAATCATTCACACCTTTCAGTAGAACGCCTTGGTTTAGAAGCGTAACGCCCGCTCTTTTGAGCTTGAACATCTGTTCAGCAAATTCGTCATTGATTTCGTTGGCATGGTTGATGTGAGTCACAAGGATGATTTGTAACCTTGATGCTTGCAGCAGTTGGCATAGTTCATCAGTGACTCGAGCGGGAATCACCACAGGTAAACGGCTATGAATACGCAGACGTTTGATGTGAGGAATATGAGCAATGTGCTCTAAAAGCCAATGAATCTCATCGTCTTTTGCCATTAATGGATCACCACCTGAGAAGATGACTTCGTTCAACTCTGGTTGTTGTGCCATGTACTCTAAGCACTTGGTCCAGGCTTGTTTCCCGCTTTTGTTCTCTTGATAAGGGAAGTGACGACGAAAACAGTAACGGCAATTTACCGCGCAGCCACCTTTGACAATCATCAGGGCGCGGTTGCGATACTTGTGTAGCAGGCCAGGGACTTCATTGTCCTGCTCTTCCAATGGATCATTAGAGTAACCCGGATGCACCTCAAATTCGTCACTTAATGGTAAAACCTGACGTAAAAGAGGGTCTTTAGGGTTGCCTTTCTCCATCCTATCGACAAAACTTTGCGGTACACGCTGTGCAAACAGCTTGCGCGCGACAAACCCGTCTTGCCACGGTGAAGGATCAATTTCCAGTATTTCGAGCAATTTTGCAGGATCAGAGATCCCATTCGCCAACTGTTTGAGCCAGTTTTGCTCAACAGATTCGACTTTTCGGGTTATTATGTGCGGCATTGAATTTAGCTCTAAGAATGTAAGAGGAAAAAATGGCTACAGTTAGCACCAATGAATTTAAAGGCGGTCTTAAGTTAATGCTTGATAACGAGCCTTGTGTAATTCTGGAAAACGAATACGTTAAACCAGGTAAAGGCCAAGCGTTCAACCGCGTTAAAATTCGTAAACTTCTTTCTGGTAAAGTGCTAGAGAAAACATTCAAGTCTGGTGACACTTGTGAAGTGGCAGACGTAATGGATATCGACCTAGATTATCTATATTCAGACGGCGAATTCTACCACTTTATGAACAGTGAAACGTTTGAACAGATCGCAGCAGACGCAAAAGCGGTAGGTGACAACGCTAAGTGGTTGGTAGAAAACAACACTTGTATGATCACACTTTGGAACGGTAACCCAATTACTGTTACTCCACCAAACTTCGTTGAGCTAGAAGTGGTAGACACAGATCCAGGCCTGAAAGGTGATACTCAAGGTACTGGTGGTAAACCAGCTACGCTATCAACTGGCGCTGTTGTTCGCGTTCCTCTGTTCATCTCAATTGGTGAAGTGATTCGCGTTGATACTCGTACGGCTGAATACGTAGGCCGTGTGAAGTAAGCACTTTAGATTGATTGTTAGAAAGGTCGCTTCGGCGGCCTTTTTTATTGCCTGTAATTCTCTCTTGAATGTCCCTGCATAGAAAATCGATATCCTCCGCAAATTTTCGATGATTTTGTATTATTCGTAAAAATCTTATTTATTTCATGAATCTGTCGATTATTCCTTAATGTAACATTTTGATACATTAGTTCTTGTTGTTGAGTTGTATAGCAATCTGATTTTTATCGATTTAACTCAGTAACAATCCAAAAAGGAGAACAAAATGGAAAGCAGAGGTTTAGGAAGGGGTTTAAAGGTGGAAGAAAGACGTCAGTTACTACACAAAGGATTGAAAGCTGCGGTATTTGGCGTACCGCTGTTGGCAATAGGCTTAACGATTAATAGCTCTGTGCTGATGACCGATGCAGGTTACAGCTACGTGCATCAGAACAATATCACTGGTGAGTTGGATGTGTTTACTGAACCTGGCATTCATTTTCGCATGCCATTTCTGTCCAAAATCACCAAGTATGACCAAGTGATAACCGTGTCATTCGGTAACAGCAAGGGCGAAGATTTTTATCAACGTCTTGATGCGATTCAGGTTCGGTTTGCCGACACCTACATTGGTCAGATCCCCGTAACATTCCGCTTTAAGCTCAGTAATGACCCTGAAGCGGTGAAGAAGATGCACAAAGAGTTCCGTAACAACAGTAACTTGATTGATGCGCTGCTTGTAAAGAACGCACGTAACGTGACGGTGATTACCGCAACCCAATACACGGGTGAAGAGTTTTTCCAAGGTGGTTTGAACCAATTCAAATCGAAACTTGGCGATCAGTTACGAGAGGGGATTTATCTAACAGAGCGACGTCAGGTTGAAGTGGAAGAGTTGGATCTTGCGCCTGTTGGGGCGAATCAAGCCAATCCGAACCAATTACAGCGCACCAATCAACTGGTTTGGAAAACCGTACCTGTCGTAGATAAAACCGGGCAACCAATTCGTCAAGACAACCCGTTACAACAATACGGCATTCAAGTGACGCAGGTGACCATTGGTGACCCGCAGCCAGAAAAGCAATTGGATCAGCTATTGGCGGATAAAAAGCGTTTAGTAGCGGATCGTATTCGCGCGATTCAGGAGCAAGAAACGTCAAAAGCACAAGCAGAGACCGAGCAGTTACGCAAAGAGATTCAACGAACACGTGAGGTGCAAGACGCTCAGCGTGGTAAAGAACTCGCTATTATTGCTCAGCAAAAAGAAGTGGAAGTTGCACGTCAGATTGCAGAGCGTGAAATCGTTGAAGTGGAAAAAACCAAACGACTTGCTGAAGTCGAGAAGGAGAAAGAGCTAGCTATCGCGGAGGCTAACTTAGCCATTCAAAAGGCGAACGCACTTTCTGCTGAGTTTGAAGCGAAAGCGATATTAGCGAAAGGTCGTGCAGAATCTGAGGTCCTAAAAGCGAAGTACTCGGCGTTAGGGGCAAACCGTGAAGTTTATTTGGCAGAGTTGAATCGAGACGTAGCGAACTCGTTGTACAACAACTTGCAAAACTTCCAAGTTCAGATGCCACAAAACTACATTGGTGGTAGCGAAGAAACGGGCTTGAAAACAAACCTAGATGTGATTACTGGCTTTGGCGCCCTGGGTCTTATGGACCAAACGAAGAAGGTCATACAGCAATAAGATCATGGGTGGTCAAAAGCTTAAAAAGCAAAAAGATCATGGGTAACCCAAAGCAATAAAAAAGCTGGCATAGAGCCAGCTTTTTCTTTTTAGTCAGTATCTTAAATCATGAAGATAAAGATAACGGCTAGTGCAGTAATGAGGCCTGCAAATGCATAGCATGCAATTTTACCTATCACACCAGTGTGGAATTTAAGGTCGTGCATGCCGTGGTGTACACGGTGCATCGCATGCCACATTGGTAGAGCTAGGGTGCCAATGATGAATAGCGCACCGATGATACTGGTTGCGAATTCGGAGACACGCTCGTAGCTCATCGCTTCTGCATCAATCACGCCTAGTGGGACCAAGATACCTAGCACCAATACCGTGATTGGCGTGATCATCGCGAACCAAGTACCGCCAGCACCAAATAGACCCCACCAGATTGGCTCATCAGAACGTTTTGGTGATGTGTTTACACTATAATTCGGTTTCATGCTCAACTCCTTACACCACGATGAGAACGATCAGTGAGATGAACGCAACCGCGGCCCACTGAGTCAATACGATGATTTTCTTGTCCACCAGTTTGCCTTTCAAACGAATTGGCATTACTTGCGGCATCATGCTGAAGAAAGTTTGAGCGTGGAATAGGCTACCTAGTAGTGCAACGATGTTGATTGCGACTACGATTGGGTTTGCCATAAAATCCAACCAACCTTGCCATGCTTCAGGGCCTTTCACCAAGCAACCTAAACCGAAAGTTAGGAACAGAGTGAATAGGATCAAAGGCAGCACAGTCGCTTCACGTAGCATGTAGAAGCGGTAGAAAGGATGGTTCTTCCACCAAGTGCGTTTTACTTCACGAACGTAAGGTTTACGATTGCTCATCCTTATGCCTCCACTTTCTTTGGTGAACCATCAGGTTTCAACATAGCAATCACGAAGTCCATAGAAGACTCCACTTTGCCTTGGTTTACTGCCGCTGCTGGGTCAACGTTCTTCGGACAAACTTCAGAACAGTAACCAACAAACGTACAACCCCAAGCACCGTTTTCACCGTTGATAAGCTTCATGCGCTCATCTTTACCGTTGTCACGACTGTCTAGGTTGTAGCGGTGCGCTAGCGTTAGTGCCGCAGGGCCGATGAATTCAGGGTTTAGACCAAACTGAGGACACGCCGCGTAGCAAAGACCGCAGTTGATACAACCAGCGAACTGCTTGTATTTCGCCATTTGCTCTGGCGTTTGCAAGTTCGTACCGTCTTCTGGTTTACGGTCGTTACCAATGATGTACGGTTTGATTGCTTCAAGACGTTCGATGAACGGTGTCATATCAACAATCAAGTCTTTCTCGATTGGAAAGTTCGCTAGAGGTTCGATAGTCACACCGTCTGGGTAATCACGTAGGAAGCTCTTACAAGCAAGCTTCGGTACGTTGTTCACCATGATGCCGCAAGAACCACAGATCGCCATACGGCAAGACCAACGGTAAGACAGATCTTTGTCTAGATGATCTTTAATGTAGCCCAGTGCGTCAAGCACAGACATGGTTTCATCGAATGGAACTTCGAATGTTTGCTTGTATGGTTCTGCATCTTTTTCTGGGTCATAACGCAGAATGTCTACTTTTTGAATGCGATTTGCTGACATTATGCTTGCTCCTCTGCGTTCTTCTCTTCAGCTGCGGCTTTTTCTGCTGCTTCACCGTATAGACGAGCTTTTGGTTGTGACTTAGTGATAGTCACATTGCTGTAATCGATACTTGGCGCTGAATCTGGTTTGTAGAAAGCAAGTGAGTGTTTTAGGAAGTTCACGTCATCACGCTCTGTACAACCGTCGTCCAGACGTTGGTGCGCGCCGCGAGATTCTTTACGTAGAATCGCAGAGTGAACCATCGCTTCTGCGACTTCTAGGCCGTAACCCACTTCAATTGCGTACAGAAGATCAGTGTTAAACACTTTGCCTTTGTCTTTAATGCTGATGCGTTTGTAGCGTTCTTTTAGTTCGGTGATCTTGTTAATGGTTTCTTGCATCAAATCTTCTTGACGGTAGATACCACAACCCGCTTCCATGGTATGACCCATTTCAGTACGGATGTTTGCCCAGTTCTCATCACCTTCTTGGTTCATCAGTTTGGCGATGCGCTCTTCAACTGCTTTCACTTGAGCATCGATTGCAGACTCGTTCCAACCTTTGAATTCTTCAGCGCGTTTCACTGCGTTTTCACCCGCTACGCGACCAAATACCACAAACTCAGCCAGTGAGTTAGAACCTAGACGGTTTGCACCGTGAAGACCAACAGACGCACATTCACCAACCGCGAATAGACCTTTAATGCGAGTTTCACAGCCGCCGTTTGTCTCGATACCACCCATGGTATAGTGAACCGTTGGACGAATTGGAATTGGCTCTTTTGCAGGGTCTACGTTCACGTAAGCTTTTGCTAGCTCACAGATGAATGGTAGACGCTCTTGTAGGTACTCTTCACCTAGGTGGCGAAGGTCTAGGTGCACCACGTCACCCAGTGGGTGTTTGATGGTGTTGCCTTTCTGTTGTTCGTGCCAGAAAGCTTGAGAAACTTTGTCACGAGGACCCAGTTCCATGTATTTGTTCTTTGGTTGGCCAACTGGAGTTTCAGGGCCCATGCCGTAATCTTGTAGGTAACGGTAGCCGTTCTTGTTAACGATGATACCGCCTTCACCACGACAACCTTCCGTCATCAGGATACCTGTACCAGGAAGACCTGTTGGGTGGTATTGAACGAATTCCATATCACGTAGAGGAACGCCGTGACGGTAAGCCATTGCCATACCATCGCCCGTTACGATACCGCCATTGGTGTTACAGTGGTAAACACGACCCGCGCCACCTGTTGCTAGAACAACAGATTTTGCTTTGATAGTAACAAGCTCGCCTTCAGACATGTGAATAGCAATCAGACCTTGAACTTCGCCTTCATCAACAAGCAGATCCACCACAAAGTACTCATCAAAGCGTTTGATGTTGCTGTACTTCATGGATGTCTGGAATAGCGTATGAAGCATGTGGAAGCCAGTTTTATCTGCAGCGAACCAAGTACGTTCAACCTTCATACCACCAAAGCGGCGTACGTTGACTTCACCGTTCTCTTTACGACTCCATGGGCAACCCCATTGCTCCATTTGGATCATTTCGCGAGTCGCGTTCTCTACAAAGTATTCAACAACGTCCTGTTCACATAGCCAGTCACCACCGCCAACAGTGTCGTTGAAGTGGTTGTCTAAGCTATCTTCATCCTTGATAACTGCTGCTGAGCCACCCTCTGCAGCGACCGTGTGGGAGCGCATTGGATAAACTTTAGAAATCAGAGCGATTTCTAAGTCTGGGTTTGCTTCAGCCGCTGCAATAGCAGTACGAAGACCAGCGCCGCCTGCGCCGATGACTGCGATATCTGTGGTGATAATTTGCACAGTTATCCTCCAGTGTGTGATTGCGGAAATCCGCTTGTTATTGTCATTACGAGGCGCTCTTTAAAAAGAACTCCCCAAAAGTAGTAGGGTTAGTGTAGATGAGCCACATGGCAGAAAAATTGATGTAATTGGGTTTTTGCTTCGGTAATGCACTTAAGGGCATAGAATTTATAGGTTATGTGACTGCTATCACGGCATCGAGGTTTTGGCCCTCAAGCATTAACATTAGGGATGTTAAACCTGTGTTGCGTGACATTAACCGCATGGATAATAGGATTTTAACTGAGTGTTTTTTGTGCTGCGGCACGAGTAATACTTGCCTCAAATAGGCGAGCACGTTAGTAAAAAGAAGAAGGGATATTCCTCTCTTCTTGAAGAGTAAAAAGCATGTAGAATGAGACTTTCCTCGCTGAATTAAAGTTTGAGAGACTTGTTATGCAAACCAACTGGCAACCTACTGCTTCCATTGACCAACTTCGTCAACGTGCGACGTTAATCGCGTCGATTCGCCAATTCTTCGCTGATCGACAGGTGATGGAAGTCGACACGCCAGCCATGAGTCACGCAACCGTGACCGACATTCATTTGCATACTTTCCAAACCGAGTTTGTTGGCCCGGGTTACGCCGATGGTAGCAAGCTGTTCTTTATGACCAGCCCTGAATTCCACATGAAGCGCCTGCTGGCGGCTGGCAGCGGTTGTATTTATCAAATCAACAAAGCATTTCGTAACGAAGAAAATGGTCGTTACCACAATCCAGAATTCACGATGTTGGAGTGGTATCGCGTTGGCTTTGACCATCATAAATTGATGGATGAAATGGATGATCTGTTGCAACTGGTATTGAAGTGTGGCGCAGCGCAGCGCATGACGTATCAACAAGCCTTCATTGATGTGTTGGGTGTGTGCCCACTAGAAGGCTCGATGACGGAGCTGAAAGCGGCGGCAAGCAAGCTGGGTTTGAGTGACATTGCAGAGCCTGAAGAAGATCGCGATACGTTACTGCAATTGCTATTTAGCGTGGGAGTCGAACACAAAATTGGTCAGGATGTGCCTGCTTTTGTGTACGACTTCCCGGCATCACAGGCGGCGCTTGCGAAAATCAATCCTCAAGACCATCGTGTTGCGGATCGCTTTGAGGTGTATTTTAAGGGAATTGAGCTGGCAAATGGGTTCCATGAGCTCGATAACCCGAAAGAGCAACTGGCGCGTTTTGAGCAAGATAACGCGAAGCGTCTCGACATGGGTTTAAAACCGCAGCCAATCGACTATCATTTGATCTCCGCATTGGAGGCAGGGTTGCCAGATTGTGCGGGTGTTGCGTTAGGCATCGATCGTTTGATCATGCTAGCGCTCGGCTGTGACCACATTGATCAAGTGACGGCTTTTCCATTCCCAATCGCATAAGGATATTCAATGAACTTGGCTGCTGCACGTTTGGTCATTCTCAGCTACGCAATACTGATCGCTTACTTATCGTTGAGCTCGGGCGAGTTGCAAGACTGGGGCAACATTGCGTATCTTGATAAAATGCAGCACGCCATGGCGTACAGCGGATTTGCGTTTTTAGGTTGCTTTTGCGTGTGGCGTTGGCGTCAGCGTTGGGCGGTGGCGATTAGTATCTTATTATTTAGTGCTGCCATCGAATGGCTACAAGGGTATGTCGGAAGACAAACCTCTTGGTTAGACCTTGTCGCCAACTCAACGGGTATTCTAACTGGTCTGTTATGTTACCGTATTTGGAGCCTCTATCGACCTAGGTTGGTGAAGTCGCTATACTCGATTCGTTAATGAAGAGGGAATACGATAACAATGAAAACGCGCGACAAAATCGTCTACGCGGCACTGGAGTTGTTCAACCAACATGGTGAGCGCAACATCACCACCAATCACATTGCCGATCACATCGAAATTAGCCCTGGTAATCTGTATTACCACTTCCGCAATAAGCAAGAAATCGTTCGTGAGATCTTTGCGCTTTATTCAGCAGAACTTTTAGAAAGATTTACCCCTATTCAAGGCTCACAAGAAAGCCTGACTATGCTGAAGAGCTACCTAGATTCCATCTTTACGCTAATGTGGAAATACCGCTTTTTCTACGCGAATCTACCTGAGATCTTGTCACGAGATGAGCAGTTACATGAGCAGTACATCGATGTGCAAGAAAAGCTGCAAGCGAACCTCATTGCGATCATGCAAGAGTTTGTATCTCTGAAGCTGCTTAATGTTGATCAACAGCAGTTGAAGTCACTGGTGTGTACGTTGCATTTGATTGCGTGTAGCTGGTTGGCGTATCAATCTGCAATGGCTTCGAAAACCAGCATCACTGAGCAAATGGTGAAGCAAGGGATGTTGCAGATGCTTAATGTCGTTAAGCCATTAGCAACTGAGCAGGGGTTAGAGCAGCTACTGTTACTGGAAGATGCGGTCAGCAATCTGCACAGTTAAACGTCAAACTGCTTAATATTTCGAGAGTCACTCTCATTTTCGAGTCGTGGCTCGAGTTGACTTGTCAAATATGCCACGCACAATAGTCCTCATACCGTTCAGCCCTCTCTGGGATATGACTCTCGATAAAGGAACTATCGCTCCATGAATTACGACATTTTTAATGGCGATGCTGATGGCATCATTGCGCTTCTACAATTACGCTTGGCTGATCCTATCGAGGCTCAGTTAATTACTGGTGTAAAGCGCGACATCAAGCTGGTGGAAAAAGTAGACGTGCAAGCGGGTGATGAGCTAACGGTGTTAGACATTTCGATGGAAAAGAACATGGTAGGCCTAGAGCAAGCATTGGCTCAAGGCGCGCACGTGTTTTACGCCGATCACCATAAGGCGGGTGATATTCCTCAGCATGGCAACTTGGATGCGCACATCGATCTCGATGCCAACATGTGTACGGCGTTGATTGTCGATCAATTGCTAAATGGACGTTTTCACACATGGGCGATTACGGCGGCTTATGGCGATAACATGATCGCGAAAGCAGATGAATTGGCTGACAAGGCAGGCTTGTCACACGATCAGAAAGCGCAGCTTAAAGAGCTGGGCACTTTGATTAATTACAACGGTTACGGTTCGAAAGTGGATGACTTACATTTCCATCCAGCGGATTTATACCAAGCCTTGCTGAAGTACACGTCGCCATTTGATGTAATTGAAGATAAAACTTCGCCTTACTACCAACTGCAGTCTGCTTACCAACAAGATATGGATGCCGCTCTGGCAGTACCTGCCACGCATGAGAGCGGTAAGCTAAAGCTGTTCGAGCTACCAAACACGGCCGCATCACGTCGAATCAGCGGTGTGTATGGCAACTGGCTGGCAAATCAAAACCCAGATTCTGCTCATGCAGTACTCACCGAAAATGCAGATGGCACTTACACGGTCTCTCTACGTGCCCCGTTGAACAACAAACAAGGCGCCGTTGCCGTGTGTGGACAGTTTCCAACTGGTGGCGGCCGAGAAGCGGCGGCAGGCATCAACGCATTAAACAAAGATGATGTAAGTGCTTTTATTGATGCGGTAGAAACGTACTACGCATAGCATTTGCCAAAATATGAATGCAAAAAAGGAGCCGAGTGGCTCCTTTTTTATTATAAGTCGATGAGTCAGATAATCAGCGCTTCAACCAAGATTTCGGGTTTTGCGCTTCACTGTTGCGGCGAATTTCGAAGTAGAGTGATGCGCGATCTTGCCCGCCAGTATCACCCGCAAGAGCGATCACTTCGCCAGCGGTCACTCGATCGCCTTCTTTTTTCGTCAACGCTTGGTTGTAGCCGTAGAGCGTCATGTCGCCTTTGCCGTGGTCAAGCAACACCACTAAGCCATACCCGCGTAAATACTCCGCAAATACGACAGTGCCCGGGTAAACGGCTTTCACTTGTTGACCATAATTGGCCGCAAGCACCATTCCCTTCCAGTTTACTTGCCCGGTTTGGCGAGTACCGAAGTTGTGTAATACACGACCTTTGAGTGGCCATGGCAGTTTACCGCGCTGTTTGCCCAGTCCGTCCATTGGCACAGCATTACGCTTAGCCGCTTTGGCGATCTCGGCTTTTAGGCGTGTTTCGTTGCGCTGCAGTTCAGCAAGGTAGCGTTTATCGTTCTTGATACTGCTCTGAATTTTATTCAGGGTTTGTTTACGTTTGGATTGTGTACTTGCCAGCGCTGTACGTTTCTCAGATTGCTGTTTGAGTAACGTCTCGATTTGCTCTTTTTCTAGCTCAAGCTGGTTTTTGTTGTGTGCCAATTCTTGAGTGGTTTTGGTGATTGCATCAATCACTTCAGTACGCGCTTTGGCTAAGTGCTGGAAGTATTGACTCATGCGGTCTTCTTCCACACCTTGATTCAACAAGTGTCCATTGGCTTTTGCTCGTTCGGTCACGTAATACGTTTGCAGCAACTGTTTGAGCTCTTCCTCTTGCTCTTGGCGCTGCGCTTCTTGCAAGGCAATTTTATCTTCTAGCTTGTCTATGTTTTTGTCTGCTTGTGCGAGCTCAGATTTGGTTTGTCTTATTTCGCGTTCAAGTTTAGAAATGCCAAGTTCTTGCTCTTTGAGCGATTTTTGTAGCTCATTGAGTTGCTTTTCTTGGGAAGAGAGAGATTTGCGTTGACGGCTTATCTCACTTGATACGCCTTTGAGCTCTTGTTGACTAGCGGCAGAAGAGGCGAGGGGATATGTGGCAGATAAAGCACAAGTTAATAAAATAGCCGAGCGTAGAACAGGGTGATTTTGTTTTCGCACTTGAGATTTACCTACCACGTTGTTGTCAAAGGTTTGTTGACGATTAAATACCATCTCCATGGATAAAGCTTTGTGATTTACCATTAAAGCCTTGATCCATATCGAGAGAAGGTTTGTCCGTTTTTGGACGACCGACGATTTTCGCAGGAACCCCCGCCACAGTTGTGTGTGGTGGCACTGCTTGCAATACCACAGAGCAAGAGCCGATTTTCGCGCCTTCGCCGACTTCGATATTGCCAAGAATTTTTGCACCTGCACCAATCATCACACCTTCACGGATTTTCGGGTGACGATCGCCGCACTCTTTACCCGTACCGCCTAAGGTAACGTCTTGTAGAATTGAGACGTCATTATCGATAACCGCAGTTTCACCGATGACGATCCCCGTTGCGTGGTCGAGCATGATGCCGCTACCAATGCGTGCTGCCGGGTGAATGTCTACCTGACACGCAACCGAAATTTGGTTTTGCAGGTAGGTTGCCAGTGCATGGCGCCCTTGTTTCCATAGCCAGTTTGCCACGCGGTAGCCTTGCAGAGCGTGGTAGCCCTTTAAGTACAGCAGCGGCATAGAGTACATCGAAACTGCAGGGTCGCGATTAACCGTGGCACAAATGTCACAAGCGGCACAATCGGTAATGGTTGGGTCGGCAGAGAACGCTTCTTCTACCACTTCACGTACTGCCATTGCTGGCATCGATGCCGTGTTTAACTTGTTTGCCAAAATGTAGCTGAGCGCGGCACAGAAACTTTCATGCTTGATGATGGTGGCATGGTAAAAGCTGGCCAGCATTGGCTCTTGCTCTGACATTTCGCGGGCTTCTGAGACAATTCTGTTCCAGACTTTTTGTTTTTCGCAGTGTTTCATTCTCAATATCCTGAGTGGTTCTTCCGTGACCCGACAACTTCTATTCTTCTCAGATGAGGTGCGAAGGGGCGTAGAGTGCTACTTTCCTTCGGCTTTTTTGTCACGAGCAAGTAAATCTTGCGCTGCCAGGCGTGCATCCTTCCCTTGATACAATACTTGATAAATTTGATCAACAATTGGCATCTCAACACCCATGCGTTGAGAGAGCATCCATACTTCTTTCGTGTTGCGGTAGCCTTCTACGACTTGGCCAATTTCTTCTTGTGCCGTGTCGACGTCTTTACCTTGACCTAGCGCTAAACCAAAGCGGCGGTTACGTGATTGGTTGTCGGTACACGTTAGGACAAGGTCGCCTAAACCAGCCATACCCATGAAGGTTTCTGGTTTTGCACCCAGCGCGGCACCAAGACGGCTCATTTCGGCCAAACCACGAGTAATCAATGCAGTACGCGCGTTGGCTCCAAAACCGATACCGTCAGACATACCCGCACCAATTGCGATAACGTTTTTCACCGCACCGCCCAATTGCATGCCGATAAAGTCACTATTGGCGTACACGCGGAAGGTTTTGCTGCAGTGGATTTTTTCTTGTAGGTCAGCGACAAATTCAGCATCTGGAGAAGCAACTGAAATTGCAGTAGGCATGCCCATCGCGAGCTCTTTGGCGAACGTTGGGCCAGACAATACAGCCAGTGAGTAGTTTTCACCGATAATGTCATAAGCGACGTCTTTCAGCAGACGACCCGTTTCTGGCTCAAGACCTTTGGTTGCCCAGCAGATGCGAGAGTCTTCACGTAAGAAAGGCTTACAGCTGTTCAGCACGATGCCAAAAACATGGCTTGGAACCACAACCAATAAATCTCGGCTTGCTTGTACGGCTTTTTCTAAATCCGATTCAATGATCAAGCTTTCAGGGAAATCAACACCAGGTAAGAAAGCGTGGTTCGCGCGATCCGCTTCTAAACGTGCCATGTGCTCAGGCTCGTGTCCCCAAAGGACTACGTTCGCGCCGTTACGAGCGAGTGAGATCGCCAGAGAGGTACCGTATGAACCTGCGCCAATCACCGTCATTGCGATGTCTTTACCGTAAGCATTGTTTGTATTTGCTTGTGTCATGCTACCGCCTAATTGTCTTTCTACTAGTAGAATCTAGTTCCTAATCGTCAAATTTTACGCCTTCTGGCGATTAGGAACTAGGAACTTTTGTCAGAAATAAAAAATGCACATTGCATCGGATGGTAGACGCTCTGTGCATTTTATTAGAGTCGGTGACGTCAGCACTCAGGCTATTCGTCACTTACAAAACGTGAATTACGCTTCAGCTTCGCCTTGTTGAGCTTGCTGTTGTAGGTAGTTCATGAATAGCGCGTCGAAGTTAACTGGCGCTAGGTTCAGTTGAGGGAACGTACCTTTAACCACTAGGCTTGAGATAGTTTCACGAGCGTATGGGAATAGGATGTTCGGGCAGAATGCGCCTAGGCAATGTGCAAGTTGGCCTGCTTCCATTTGCTCAGCAGTGAAGATACCACCTTGTTGAACTTCACATAGGAACGCTGTTTCTTCTTCGTTCTTCACAGTTACAGTTAGACGTAGAACCACTTCGTAAACGCCTTCACCAAGCTCACGGCTTTGAGTGTCTAGGTCTAGTTTAACGTCTGGGTTCCATTCTTTTTGGAAGATTACTGGAGAGTTTGGCGCTTCGAAAGAAACGTCTTTTAGGAAGATGCGTTGAATTGCGAAGTTTTGTTGTGCTTCTTGAGGTGCTGCTTCAGCCATTTTTTAATCCTTAAATAAATATTTGTAGAGCCTAGAAACGTCTAAACTCAGAAAACTGGTATGTCCCGAGACTAACTGAGCCAATCTACCTTGACTAGATGAAGCGTGTATTACGTGCAAAGCGTCACAACTTAATGCTTCAACTGCTTTCAATTTGCTCAGTTTATTATCCACGAAGCTTGGCAAAAACACGCTTGAATGCGTACCTTGTTTTTTGCCTCTGCCACGTTATCGAAGCTGCCGGGTATTACTTTTTACCACGTACTAAAGGCAGGTTCGCTTCGTTCCATGCAATCAAGCCGTTCTTCAGCAGGCTTACTTTTTCAAAGCCTGCTTTTACTAGTAGGTTCGCGCTTTCTTGAGCGTTTTGCCCTGTCTTGCATACCACAATGATTGGGTCTGATTTGTGGTTTTCAAGGCTACCAAAGTTACCCGCTTTGATATCTGACGGTAAAATGTGAAGTGAGTCGGTGATATGACCTTTTTTGAACTCGTCCTTTGTGCGGATATCCACTACAACGCCGTTTTCACGGTTCATAAGATGAGTCAGTTGGTTTACGTTGATTTCTTTGTATGCGGCCGTCGCTGACTTCACGATGTTCATGATAAAGGCGACAAGAAGACCTACCCAAACCAAAGATAGAATCATGTTCTGTTGGAAAAATTCAATGTACTCTTGCATGTCTTGAGCTCTTACGCTGTTGGCGGAAAAATAAAGCAGGAGTATAGCGGGGTTAAGCCTCTTAGGCGAGAGGGTTAAAATTTTCTAACGAATAATTGAGATCTCTATAAACCCTTTATGTTATTGCCATCCGTGCATTGGACTATGGTAGCTTGATTGTTTTTGCCTATTGGATTTATCGACTTAAGTGACTTTTGTTTTACCGAAAAAAGCGAACAATAGGTACTAACCAATCTTGTTCGATAATGCTTTAAATAAGTGCTGTTTCAGGTGCAAAAACAAGAATCAGAAGCGTAAGAAAACCGAACCTAGACTGGGGTGTACAAAGCGTATTAGGAATGACTATGCTTGTGGAACACGGTTGTCGGCACTGACTCGTTGTTCGCTTAACTTGTAAGATAGCAACAATAAATCGCAAACATTATTTGATCTTAACCTACAGTTTTGGTTAAAAAGTGTAGTAAAATTACGCTAGTTTTGTTTCAAGGTTAGATAGGGCAGCGAGGCCCTACGCCAAAAGTTACTTAAATTTGATGAGGTCATCACTATGTCAGCTAAGAAGCCACTGGCTCTAGTTATCCTTGACGGTTACGGTTACCGTGAAGACACAGCAAGTAACGCAATTGCGAATGCGAAAACACCAGTAATGGATGCTCTGATTGCGAATAACCCACACACTCTAATCTCTGCTTCAGGCATGGATGTTGGCCTTCCTGATGGTCAAATGGGTAACTCAGAAGTTGGTCACACTAACATTGGCGCAGGTCGCGTTGTATACCAAGATCTAACTCGTATCACTAAATCGATCGCTGACGGTGAGTTCGCTGAAACGCCAGCGCTTGTTGAAGCAGTTGATGCTGCTGTTAAAGCAGAGAAAGCGGTACACATCATGGGTCTGATGTCTCCAGGTGGCGTACACTCTCATGAAGACCATATCTACGCAGCGGTTGAAATGGCAGCGGCTCGTGGCGCTGAGAAAATCTACCTACACTGTTTCCTAGACGGTCGTGACACGCCACCACGTAGTGCTGAAAACTCGCTACAACGTTTCCAAGATCTATTCGCGAAACTAGGTAAAGGTCGTGTTGCTTCTCTAGTAGGTCGCTACTACGCTATGGACCGTGACAACAACTGGGATCGCGTTCAAGTGGCTTACGATCTTCTGACTCAAGCGAAAGCTGAGTTTACAGCAGAAACCGCCGTTGCTGGTCTAGAAGCCGCTTACGCTCGTGAAGAGAACGATGAGTTCGTGAAAGCGACAGCAATTAAAGCGGAAGGCGAAGAAGACGCAATCATGCAAGACGGTGATGCGGTTATCTTCATGAACTACCGTGCTGACCGTGCTCGTCAAATCACTCGCGCATTCGTGCCTGACTTTGATGGTTTTGAGCGTGCGGTATTCCCGGCAGTTAACTTCGTTATGTTGACTCAATACGCGGCAGATATCCCTCTAGCAATCGCATTCCCACCAGCGTCTCTAGAAAACACGTACGGTGAGTGGCTGTCTAAGCAAGGTCAAACTCAGCTACGTATCTCTGAAACAGAGAAATACGCACACGTGACTTTCTTCTTCAACGGCGGTGTTGAAAACGAATTTGAAGGCGAAGAGCGCCAGCTTGTTGCTTCTCCAAAAGTAGCCACTTACGACCTTCAGCCAGAAATGAGCTCCCCTGAGCTTACAGAGAAACTGGTTGCGGCGATCAAGTCTGGTAAGTTCGACACTATCATCTGTAACTACCCGAACGCAGATATGGTTGGTCACACTGGCGTTTACGAAGCAGCTGAGAAAGCAATCGAAGCGCTAGATGAAAGTGTTGGCAAAGTAGTTGAAGCAATCAAAGAAGTTGGCGGTCAGCTACTGATCACTGCGGACCACGGTAACGCAGAAATGATGGTTGACCCAGAAACGGGTGGTACTCACACAGCGCACACTAACCTACCGGTTCCTCTTATTTACGTAGGTGATAAAGCGGTTGAGTTCAAAGAAGGCGGCAAACTGTCTGACCTTGCACCAACCATGCTTTCTCTAGCGGGTCTAGATATCCCAGCAGAAATGACGGGTGAAGTGCTAGTTAAATAATTAACTAACTGCTCAGAATGACAAAAGCCCGAGTTTAAACTCGGGCTTTTTTGTATCTGGCAACAAGGGCTGGTCTGTAAGGTTATTGAACCAAAATGCCAGCACCAATCACAGCTAGGGCTGCGCCCAACCATGCAAATCGGTTTGGTCGGCGTTTAGTGTAAATCCAGAGTAGCGGTAGCAACATAATTGGCGTGGTTGAAGATAGCAGTGCAACCATACCTACATTTCCTTCTTGCAGTGCGTATAAGATCAGCGTCATGCCGACGGCCATCGCCAAGAAACCGTTAAGCGCAGTAATACCAAATACTCGCCAAGTAATGTGTTGTGTCGAGCGAGCGACTTTGACCCCTAGAACTAACAACATGCTGTGGGCGAAAAATGCACTGATCATTCGAATAGCAGAAGCCGCAACGGGGTCAATGCTGGTTTGCATTACTGGCTTGGCGATGATGCCGCCCAATGCTTGGCACATTGCTGCGGTTAAGCCAAGTCCAATGCCCACCCAGATGTTACCTTTAATGTCTTCCAAGACGTTATTCACTTGGCCTCTTCGACCAAAGAATATCGCCATCACTACGCCGCTAAATACCAAGGATGCGCCCAGTAGTTCTATTGTGGTCATGACTTCGCTAAATAAGAAGTAGCCCAAAATGGCAGAGAATACCGCATGGCAGGAAAACAGTAGTCCGGCTTGTCTTGGTCCCATACGATTCAAGCACGCGAACAGAGCGGTATCGCCAATAAAAATACCAATCAGTCCTGAGGCCATCATTGGCGTTACATGTCCCCAAGAAACCGTTAACCAGCCGCCAGTTATCCAGGCCATTGTTGATAAGATCACGGCCGTACAGCCCATGCGCCAGCGGCTGTAAGAAAAAGCGCCTAGGTGTTGTGCAGGAATGACAGAAATAAGGCTAGAAACTGCCCACAGAAAAGCGGCACATAAAGCAAGCCATTCGTAACCCATGATGTGTCGACGTCCTTGTAGATTTGAGGAGTCTTAATATGCACGAAATTTAATGGATGTAAAAGCTGCTCTGTGAGGGTAATAGCTGGCGAACAGCTCCATGACAACAAGCTCTGTCACGGAGCTTATCGATTAAAACAGCACCAGAACTGCGCCATACACGATAAATAGACCAATCAAACCAAGAATTAGCCCCACTTTCGCCATGTCTTTGCTCTCGATTAGGCCTGTTGAATAAGCCAAAGAGTTTGGTGGCGTGGAAACCGGTAAGATCATGCCAAGTGATGCGGAGAATGCGACGACAACCAGTAAACCTTGTAGGCCACCAACCGCAATAAGGCTTGGCATGGATGTACCAATAGCGGCAGCAATAGGCATTAATAAGTTTGCCGTTGCGGTATTAGACATAAAGTTCGCCATTAACCAACATACTACCGATAGGGCAAAGACAACGGCAAATGGTGATAGTAAGCTGTAATCAATGGCGTGTGCCAATGCTTCGGCTAAACCCGTTTTGTCTAAGGCAATACCAATTGCGATACCACCAGCAACCAGCCATAGCACGTCCCAGTTAATCAGCTTGAGTTCTTCTTTTCCCATAATGCCCGTTAAGGTGAACACCGCAAGCGGGATAATCGCAACAACATACGTGTTCATGCCGTGCACTTTTGTCGTCATCCAAAGCACAATGGTTAGTGCAAAAGTGATGTAGACGACGATCGCGCGCCAGCTCTTTTTGAACGTACCATCCAGCTTTAGTTTCATTTCTGGTTCGCTGGACGGAAACAGCTTCTGCAACAAAAACCAAGCAACAGTGAGTTGTATCAGCACAAATGGTAGGCCCATTGTCATCCAGGATAAGAAGTCTATGGCGTTTTCTCCGGTGAGGTATTGGAGCGCTATTGCGTTAGGTGGCGTACCTATCGGAGTTGCAATGCCGCCAGTATTCGCGGCAATTGGAATGCACAGCACCAGCGCTTTAATCCCTAAATCCCCTTTAGGTGCAGAAGCGACGATTGGACCGAGCAGCGCCAACATCATGACCGTCGTGGCAGTGTTGGACATGAACATTGAAAAAACGGCGGTAATGAGCATCAAACCCAGCATGATGAACTTAGGTTGTGTGCCGAATGGTTTTAGTAGTACTCGGGCGAGATTGTTGTCGAGTTCGTATTTGGAAGCCGCGATGGCGAGGGCAAACCCACCCATAAAAAGAATAATGATCGGTGAAGAGAAGGCAGAGAAAATATCGGTGTAAGCAATTAACTCTCCCAAATCATGCCCCGCTGGTGGATTGCGAAATAGATGCAAACCTTTATCCGATATCATGATCAGTTCAAGAGCGATAATAAGAATGGACGTAGCAAAAACGGGGACCGGCTCAAGAACCCAAAGTAGGGCAGCAAGAAGAAAAATAGCCAACAGGCGATGCTGAATTAAAGTGAGATCATCAATAGGAATAGCATCAATCGGCATCATCAAAACACCGAGCGAAATTAAAAAGCACACCAGCAATTTCGCCAGCGTGTTTACACTCATCTTTGGCATTGGCTGCCCCTCTAAATATTCATCCTAAGCGCAGGATAATTGATTGTGGAATGAAGGTCTTAGAGGCAGGTATGAGTTTGAGAAATAGAGGCTAAATTTTGAACGGAATTTTGCTTTTTATCAATAAAAAGAGCCCTTGAGAAAGGGCTCTCTTAACGGGGGTTTGCTTATTTTTTCAAGGCGTAAGGTGTGCCCATTACGGTTGGCTTACCGTTTTCCATACTTGCGTCAAACTCAATCGCGTCTTTGGCAAACAGGTTAATAACAGTAGAACCCAGTTTGAAGCGGCCCATCTCTTCGCCTTTTTTCAAGATCACGGCCTTGTCACCCTCAGCTGGGTAATCCCATTTGTAGACAGTATTGCCACGAGGCGGAGTGATCGTGCCAGCCCACACTTGCTCAATGCTGCCAACAATTGTCGCACCAACAAGCACTTGTGCCATTGGACCAAACTCAGTGTCAAAGATACACACCACACGCTCGTTACGTGCGAATAGATTTGGAACGTTTTCTGCCGTAAGTGGGTTTACCGAGAACAGGTCACCAGGCACGTAAATCATTTGGCGCAGTGTGCCGTCACAAGGCATGTGTACACGATGGTAATCGCGCGGAGACAGGTACAGCGTGGCAAAAGATCCATCTTTAAATTCGTTTGCTAAATTCGCGTCACCGCCCAGCAGTTCTTGCGCTGAGAAGTGATGACCTTTTGCTTGGATAAGTTGACCATCTTCAATAGGGCCAAATTGGCTAACACAAGCGTCGGCTGGGTGAGTGATGACGTTTTCGCCTTCAGAAATTGGGCGTGCGCCCTCTTTTAGCTCACGAACGAAAAACTCGTTGAACGTTTTAAAATGCTTAGGATCTGAGTGCTTCGCCTCATCCATGTTCACATTGTATTGTTTGATAAACCAACGAATAACTGCTGTTGTTAGACCGCCAGCTTTTGCTGAAGCCAGTTTACCCATTAGGCGAGTGAGGCCGTGTTGTGGGATCCAGTACTGCAGTCCAACTTTAAACTTGTCCATCTTTAATTCCGATACTTCTGTTAGATTCGCGCTTTAGGGCGCGTGATGTTACTGAAATTTAATTTGCTTGTCAGTATTAGGTGAAGACTTTTTACACAGTTACAGTCTTAACTTAATTACAGATCGGCTTTCTTATTGCGTGAATACTGACGGTTTGCTTTGTTTTCAACCATGCTTTCCAAAATGCGATGGTAGTTTTCAAAGCGAGTTTCGTTGATTTCCCCTTTCTCAACAGCTTCACGTAGAAGGCAGCCAGGGTCGTCATTGTGCTTACAATCTCTGAACTTACAACCGCCTAAGTATGGTCGGAATTCAACGAATGCTTTCGTTACTTCTTCTGCTTCCAAATGCCAAAGCCCAAATTCACGCACTCCAGGCGAGTCGATCAAGTCGCCACCCGTCGGAATATGATACAAGCGCGCTGCTGTCGTGGTGTGTTGGCCTAAACCTGAGTTCTCGGAAACTTCGCCTTCTTCAACTTCGCTCTCTAGTTCCGGCATTAACGCGTTGACTAAGCTGGATTTCCCTACGCCTGATTGACCAACAAAGATATTAATTCGGTCACGCAGCAGGGTTTCTAGTTCAGCAATGCCTTCTCCAGACTTCTTGCTGACCAGAAGCACTTTATAGCCAATGCGTTCATATTCTTTGAGCCATTCTTCATACATTACACGATCATCGGCTTCTAGAAGATCGACTTTGTTTAAGACCAGCAATGGTGCGATATTCAGTGTTTCTGATGCTACGAGGTAACGGTCAATAATATTCAGTGATAGCTCGGGCAGTACCGAGGAGACAATGACCATTTGATCAATATTGGCAGCTACGGGCTTTAGGCCATCGTAGTAATCTGGACGAGTGAGCACTGAAGAACGAGGTTCTACCGCTTCAACAACGCCAGAAATGCCAGCCATAGACTCCAAGCCTTCGCGCCATAAAACTCGATCGCCAGATACTAAAGATTCGATACCACGGCGAAGGTTACAGCGTTGAATCTCGCCTGTTTCAAGGTCTTCAATATCCGCGTGCTGGCCAAAACGAGTGATCACGAGACCTTGTTTGCTTGCGCCTAGCATGTTTTCATCCCACTGGATGGACTCTTCTTGCTTTTTTAAACGCTTTTGTTGGTTGCTGCGTACGCGTCGCACTTGACCTTTGGTTAACTTTTTCTTCTTTGCCACAATTCTGTACTTTATGTGAATTTACTCAAATGGTTGAGCCGTGATCTTGGCTCTGCGTGAGTATCGTGTTTCCCGTATTTTGAGGTATAGTACCTCTTTTATCGATAAACAAATAGGCGGCGTAACCATGTCCTTTAGCGATCAAAACCTAATTTGGGTTGATTTAGAGATGACAGGGCTTGATCCTGAAACGCACAAAATCATTGAAATTGCTTCTATTGTCACGGATAGCGAGCTAAATATTTTGGCTGAAGGTCCAGTATTAGCGATTCATCAGCCGGAAGAAGAGCTAGCAAAAATGGACGATTGGTGCACCAATACGCATACGGCAAGCGGCTTGGTGGAACGCGTTCGCAACAGTAAAATCTTAGAACAAGATGCGGTCGCACAAACCATTGAATTCTTAGAAAAATGGGTGCCGAAAGGGGCGTCGCCAATATGTGGTAACAGCATTGGGCAGGATCGTCGCTTCTTGTACAAGCACATGCCGGAATTAGAAGAGTTCTTTCATTACCGATATGTTGACGTCAGCACTCTTAAAGAATTGGCGCGTCGTTGGCAACCTGAAGTATTAAATGGGTTCACAAAACAGGGAACACATTTGGCCTTGGACGACATTCGCGAGTCGATTGCAGAACTTAAGTACTATCGTGGTACTATTTTCAAGATTTAACTGTTAAGGTTGCGATCCAAATTGTTGTAATTTATATCGCTTTTGATTGCTTTTTCATCGTTCAGTAAAAAAATAAAGTTTTTTTGAAGGAAGGACTTGCATCACAAAAAAATGCTCTTATAATTCGCAGCCCTAAACAGCGGAAACGTTGTTGATGCGACACTAGCTCAGTTGGTAGAGCGCAACCTTGCCAAGGTTGAGGTCACGAGTTCGAACCTCGTGTGTCGCTCCAGTTTTATAGTTCTCACGGTACTTAACGGTGACACAATACGGACGCGGGGTGGAGCAGCTTGGTAGCTCGTCGGGCTCATAACCCGAAGGTCGTCGGTTCAAATCCGGCCCCCGCAACCAAATTCTATCAATAGCGACTGCTGTTGATATGCGACACTAGCTCAGTTGGTAGAGCGCAACCTTGCCAAGGTTGAGGTCACGAGTTCGAACCTCGTGTGTCGCTCCAGTTTCATAGTTCTCACGGTACTTAACGGTGACACAATACGGACGCGGGGTGGAGCAGCTTGGTAGCTCGTCGGGCTCATAACCCGAAGGTCGTCGGTTCAAATCCGGCCCCCGCAACCAAATTCCATTAATAGCGACTGCTGTTAATATGCGACACTAGCTCAGTTGGTAGAGCGCAACCTTGCCAAGGTTGAGGTCACGAGTTCGAACCTCGTGTGTCGCTCCAATATATAGCCCTCATCGTGCTTAACGGTGACGAAATGCGACACTAGCTCAGTTGGTAGAGCGCAACCTTGCCAAGGTTGAGGTCACGAGTTCGAACCTCGTGTGTCGCTCCAATATATAGCCCTCATCGTGCTTAACGGTGACAAAAGCGACACTAGCTCAGTTGGTAGAGCGCAACCTTGCCAAGGTTGAGGTCACGAGTTCGAACCTCGTGTGTCGCTCCAGTTTCTTTTTTATAAATGAAAGCAAAGCCTTCATCATCAACAACGATGAAGCACTCGGACGCGGGGTGGAGCAGCTTGGTAGCTCGTCGGGCTCATAACCCGAAGGTCGTCGGTTCAAATCCGGCCCCCGCAACCAAATACAAGACGATAGATTGAATGCTTATTTATTAGCACAATCCTAAGTCGTCGACGGATGCGCCGCTTGATTCAATTCCTGCTTCTCGCAACCAATCACATCGCTCTTTTCATAATGCTGCGAAGCATGAATCCCCAAAAACTAAATTTTATCCGCATCATATGATGTCGGACGATTTCGTTTGTGTTTAAAACACGATATGAATCGGCTGGCGTACAAGCATGATGAGGTTCTGCATGTTTTATCTACTTTAATTAACAGAGTTATCCACATACGTCGTTCTGTGGATAAGTTGGTTGATAAAGTGTTTTTAGCTTGACTTTTTGCGGTGGAGAAGAAAGATCTTTTCGCTGAAGGAAAGTCGAAATAATAACAAAATATTGATTAAGTCTTTGTTGTGTAAGGGAAAAATAAGTTTTTTGTCGGATCGGATACGTTAAAATACGATCATTAACTGGTATTTTTTTGATCCTAGTCATTTCTCCAAGCTGTGTTTAACTTTTTTCTGCTAGCTTGTTTTTCTTGAATCTCAAATTTTTTTCCACATTACAAAATTGAGAACAAGGTCATGAATTGAACATGTAAAAGTGCTTTCAATCTCTTGCATATAGACTACGCACTATGCGTCTCTTGGTAGCCCCTTCTCGACGATTCTTATTAAGCGCTGCTTTTTCGTCTCTGTAGATGCTTTATTCTCAATGGGGAGTTGATTTAGTTGCTCGGCCAAAGCCCATTTTATGTGTTCATCAAGTAATTTATTTTCACCTTGTCGACTTTCTAACGCATCAATGACTCGTTGACTGTATTCTGCATTACCAAGTGCGACAGCAATATTACGCAGCCACTGTATATGACCAATGCGACGAATAGCGGAGCCTTCCATATTTTTTAGAAAAGTCGCTTCATCCCAGTTAAACATGTCAACGAGATCCGGGTTTTTGAAACTATCGCGACGATGGAAATCACTCTGCTCCGTTATGTCGGCGTAGCGATTCCATGGACAAACCAATTGGCAGTCGTCACAGCCATAAATGCGGTTACCCATTGGCTTGCGAAACTCTTCAGGGATCACGCCATCGAACTCGATGGTGAGGTAAGAGATGCAGCGTCTAGCATCGACAACTTTGTCTTCAACGATGGCTTGTGTTGGGCATGAGGTAATACATGCTTTGCATTTACCGCACTGGTCAACGCTTGGCTCGTCAACGGGAAGTGGCAAGTCGATAAGTAACTCGCCTAAAAAGAACCACGAGCCACAGTCCTGATCTAAAATCAGGGAATGTTTCCCTGTCCAGCCTAAGCCTGCTTTTTGGGCGAGTGGTCGCTCCAATATTGGTGCGGAGTCGACGAAAGGTCGGTAACCATACTGACCAACTTCTTGTTCAATAAGTTTGCCAAGTTTATTCAGTTGTTTTCTGACGAGCTTGTGATAATCACGCCCTAATGCATAGCGACTAATATAGGCATGATTTTTATTTGCTAGGTTCGAAGCGAATTGTGCTTCTGGTGGTAGGTAGTCCATCCGAACGCTGATCACACGAACGGTTCCCGGGAGTAGCTCATTGGGTCTAGCTCGCATCATACCGTGACGAGCCATCCAGTCCATTGAGCCGTGATAGCCTGCATCGAGCCATTTTTGCAGGGCGGCTTCATGCTCACTCAGATCAATGTCGCAGATCCCAACTTTTTGGAAGCCGAGCTCTTTTCCCCAAATTTTGATTTGCTGTGCGAGTTGTTCGTAGTTCATGCTAACCACCGGAATAAAGGGGGGGCGGATCTTAACGGATCTCTGGCTTTGGTGCTACCCAGTTAGGGACGTTTTTGATGCTGTGAATACTGCTTATTGAAGTCATTTGCATATATTCTAAATCTAGGTCGATACTAAGGTGATTAAGATACCGTTCCTTGGATACTTTTTTCGCACATATGACATTTGAAAGCTTGTCTCTCAAAACCAACACGGTTTACTATTCCTGTTCTTTTGATTTTTATATAGTCAACGATCATTAGTTAGAGAAGCATCAATGAGCACGAAACAATTCAATTTAAAAGATGAGCACGAAACGGTTGCACTAGGTACCGCTCTGGCTCACCTTTGTTCGCAACAAACCACAATTTATCTGCATGGTGATTTGGGTGCAGGTAAAACAACCTTTAGTCGTGGTTTTGTCCGTGCTCTTGGCCATCAAGGTAACGTGAAAAGCCCAACTTATACTCTAGTCGAACCGTATCAGTTGGATCAGTGGCAAGTGTACCATTTCGATCTTTATCGTCTTGCGGATCCTGAAGAGCTTGAGTTCATGGGGATTCGAGATTACTTCACAGATGATGCAATTTGCTTGGTTGAATGGCCTGAAAAAGGGCATGGTTTGTTGCCACAACCGGATCTTGATGTGAACATTCGCTACCAAGGTGAGCAGCGTGTAGCCGAACTAACAGCTAATAATGATTATGGTGTGCAGTTACTCAGTCGATTGGAGCTATGTTGAGTTTTTCAAATTTTAGAGTAGTGGCGACGTTTGTCGCCACTTTTCTCCTTCTCATCCCCAATTTAGCATTTGCTAACGTCGTTAAGAGTTTTCGAGTTTGGCCTTCTCCTGATGAAACGCGTGTTGTCATCGATTTAGGCTCGGAAGCTGACTATTCCTATTTCTCTTTATCCGGACCGGATCGTCTTGTCGTGGATTTAAAAAGCACGACCATGCAGGCCAAACTGCCTGTTACTGTTACGGACAGCCCGGTTTTAAAGCTAGTTCGAAAAAGCTCTCCGCCAGAGAAGGGCACCTATCGTTTGGTGTTTGAACTGAAAAAGAGCGTTCAAGCGGAATTGTTTAAATTAAGCCCAACACCTGGCGGGCAATATGGTCACCGTTTAGTGATTGACCTGCCGCACGGTAAGAAAGCATCGACTTCAGCCTCTAAACCGAGCAAGCCAGCGGCGACCAGTAAAGACATGAGTTCAGTACAACGAGCTCAAGAAGTCTTGATCGTTATCGACCCTGGTCACGGTGGTGAAGATCCTGGCTCTATTGGCCCTTCACGCCGTAAGTACGAGAAAGACGCGGTATTGAGTATCTCAAGAAAAATTGCTGCTCAGCTCGATGCTACGCCTGGGATTAAAACGCGTATGACACGTACCGGAGATTACTTTGTGAATCTAAACCGTCGTGTAGCCATTGCCCGTGAAAATGATGCGCACTTACTGATTTCCATTCACGCTGATGCGTTTACCTCACCGAAGCCTCGCGGAGGTTCGGTTTTCGTACTGAATACCCGTCGTGCAAATACTGAAATTGCTCGCTGGGTTGAGAACCATGAGAAACAATCTGAAATATTAGGTGGTTCGGGTAATGCGTTCTTCACTAAGACCAAAGATCGTAACGTGAACCAAACTTTGTTGGACTTGCAGTTTAGTCATTCACAAAAAGAAGGGTATAAGCTGGCAACAGAAATCCTTGGTGAGATGGGGCGTGTTGCGCACCTGCATAACACCAAGCCGATTAATACTAGCCTTGCTGTTTTACGCTCTCCGCAGATTCCGTCTGTATTAGTGGAAACGGGCTTTATTTCTAACCCAACAGAAGAGCGGTTGCTGTTTCAACGAGCGCACCAAGATAAGTTAGCTCAGGCGATCACCAAGGCGGTCGTTAAGTACTTAAAAGATAATCCACCAGAGGGTACGGTATTCTCGCCTTCAGCGAAGCCAATGGTGCATACCGTAAAACGTGGCGAGTCGTTATCGGTGATTGCGAATAAATATGGGCTTAGCTCTAAAGCGCTGATGTCGGCAAACAACTTGAAGTCGACTGGGTTGGCAATTGGTCAGAAGCTCAAAATCCCTTCTGCTGGCACGATTAAAGTGCCAAGTAAACCGATTACTGTTGAGACAGAAACCATTATTCACAAGGTTAAGTCAGGTGAGTTCTTAGGTAAGATCGCGAGTCACTATAAAGTGAAGGTTTCAGATATCCGCCGTGAGAACAACTTGAAGTCAGATACCTTGTGGGTAGGACAAAAGTTGAAGATAACCGTCGCTGTCAAAGATAAGCCGATCCGTAAGCACAAAGTTTCTCGAGGTGAATACCTTGGTAAAATAGCGTCCAAATACGGAGTCAGCGTTTCGAGCATTCGTAAAGCGAACAACTTACGCTCTGATCAGCTGGCGGTTGGGCAAGTTCTTATCATTCCAAACAAGTAGGTGAGCTTTTAACTCATTATGACGATTAAAATTTTGCCAGCTAGACTTGCAAACCAAATCGCCGCAGGGGAAGTGGTCGAAAGACCCGCCTCTGTGATTAAAGAACTGGTTGAAAATAGTCTTGATTCTGGCGCAACTCGAATCGATATCGATATCGAGAAAGGAGGCGCAAAGCTGATTCGTGTTCGTGATAACGGCAAAGGTATCGCGAAAGATGAACTCGGCTTAGCGCTCAGTCGTCATGCGACATCTAAGATACATACCTTAGATGATCTCGAAGCCATTATGAGTCTAGGTTTTCGCGGTGAAGCGTTAGCCAGTATTAGCTCAGTCTCGCGTTTGACGCTCACGTCGCGTCCTGCGGCACAAGAAGAAGCCTGGAGTGCCTACTCCGAAGGGCGTGATATGCAGGTGAAGCTTAAGCCAGCAGCGCACCCGATTGGCACAACTGTTGAGGTGTTGGATTTATTTTTTAATACTCCAGCGCGTCGCAAATTTCTTCGTACGGAGAAAACCGAATTTGCTCATATTGATGAGTTATTGAAACGCATTGCGTTAAGTCGCTTTGATGTCACCATTAGTGTGCGTCATAACGGCAAGATCATCCGTCAATATCGCGCGGCGAAAAATCAGCTTCAAACCGAAAAACGTATTGCAGCTATCTGCGGTAATGCGTTTGTGCGGCATATGCTTAGAATCGAGCTTGAGCATCAAGGGTTAAAGCTACATGGGTGGATTACCACACCAGAGGGAGCAAGGCAGCAAAGCGATTTACAATATTGCTATGTGAATGGCCGAATGATGCGTGACAAATTAATCAATCACGCGATTCGTCAAAGCTATGAAATGAGCTTAAAGCCAGATCAGTTCGCTGCCTATGTGCTCTTTATTGAGTTAGACCCACACCAAGTGGATGTGAATGTCCACCCTGCTAAGCATGAAGTGCGCTTTCACCAAGCTCGCTTAGTGCATGATTTCATCTATCAAGCTTTGGCGGATGCACTTGCGCAAAGCGCCGTGATTGATAAACCACAGGTTAATGAATCGGCATTTCATCGTGTCGAACCGACTGAGTCCGGAGAGGTTGAGCATTCGCCTGAGCCTGAAAAAGTGCAAAGGCCAGCATCTTCAGCAGTTCCAGAGCGTGTTTATCAAGCGATAGAAAGTGCACCGGCTTATCCTGGACGCAGTGATTATGAAGTGAAGCCTCGTAATAGCGGTCCTAGTGAAACCTCCGTGCGAGAGGCGCGCGTAGTTGAGTCATTCAAACGTAATGATTGGGTGGAATCCAAACCCGCACCAAAGCCGAATCACAATAAAGAGCGCCATGTTGAGCCAGCACCAAGCAAGCAAGAAGTGCGCGCTTATCACGAGTTGTTAAAAACGCCAGAGTTTGAGTCTCAACCCGTAACGCCGATAGAGCCCCAAAAGGCAACTTCGAATGCATCACTTCCATCGATTAATGCATTAGGCAAAGCGCTAGTGATGGTCGATGAGCAATTTGTTTTGATGAGCAGTGACAGTGGGGCGGCGTTAGTCTCGTTACCTAGAGCGGAATTTTATCGTGTAAAAGGGCAGCTCACTCCAAGCGATGGCGCGCTTAAAGCACAGCCTCTACTCGTTCCTCTATCTATTAAGTTAGAGGCCGAGTTAGTGAAGCTGGCTCAAGATTATCAACAAGATTTGGCGTTACTTGGCATTCAATTGAAAGCGAGAAATGAGCAAGCCTTAATGGTGATGGGCGTTCCCGCGCCGCTACGTCAACAAAACTTACAAAATCTAGTACCAGATCTGTTATCTTACGCGCAATCTTGTGTGAAGGAAGGTATAGCAACGGCTCAGATGCTGTCTGAGTTGATAGATTGGCTCGCATTGCAGGTCACGACAGTGAAGAGTCATTATACTTTTTCTGAAGCAATTCAAATTATTGCGGAACTTGAACAGCTAAGAGATGGTCAATTGCCATTAGAAGATACAAAATTTGTATCCGCTGTTGATTTCTCTGCCACGATAGCCAAATTAAAACCATGACAGATAAACTACCTTTGGCGCTATTTTTAATGGGGCCAACTGCATCAGGCAAAACTGAGTTGGCGATTCGTCTTCGTCAAAAGTTCCCGATTGAGATCATCAGTGTTGATTCTGCTTTGATCTATAAAGGGATGGATATCGGTACGGCGAAACCGGATGAAAAAGAGTTAAGTTTAGCGCCTCATCGCTTGATTGATATTTTGGATCCGAGCGAATCTTACTCTGTAGCCGACTTTCGTCGTGATGCATTGAAAGCGATGGATGATATTGTTGCAGAAGGAAAAATTCCACTCTTAGTGGGTGGGACAATGCTGTATTATAAGGCGCTACTTGAAGGTTTATCCCCACTTCCTGCTGCAAATCCTGAAATTCGTCAGCAAATTGAACAAGAAGCATTGACTAAAGGTTGGTCAGTGTTGCACGATGAACTCAAAGAGGTTGATCCTGTGTCAGCAGCGAGAATCCATCCCAATGATCCCCAACGTTTATCTCGGGCATTGGAAGTTTTTCGTATTTCAGGTAAAACTTTGACTGAATTGACTCAAACGAAAGGTGAAAGCCTGCCATACCGAGTCAAGCAGTTTGCAATAGCTCCCAAGGATAGGGCAGAACTTCACCGTCGAATTGAACTTCGTTTCGAAAAGATGATGGAAGCGGGCTTTGAAGAAGAAATGAAAGCGCTACATTCGCGAAAAGATCTTCACCCCGATCTTCCTTCCATACGATGCGTCGGTTACCGACAGATGTGGGAGTATTTAGATGGGGAGTGTACACGTGACGAAGCAGTATTTCGTGGCGTATGCGCGACTCGTCAATTGGCCAAGCGTCAAATCACCTGGTTACGCAGCTGGGATGACTTAACTTGGTTGGATAGCGAGAACATTGAACAGGCATTAGAAACGATGTCGGAAGCAATAGCATCTGATTGACATAGCTGTGTATAATGTGATCGTTTTTGCGTGAACGCACTCTCAAAGGATCTGTTGTTGGCGGTTTTTATACTATGCTGCTAATTACTTAGAGTGCATTTTTGATTCGTTTAGCTCAGATGCAAAAGCAGTATCTTTTGCATTGCACCACTAGCTAAATAATTACAACTACAAATTAAATAAGGAAAATAAAATGGCTAAGGGGCAATCTCTACAAGACCCATTTCTAAACGCTCTACGTCGTGAGCGTATCCCGGTATCTATCTACCTTGTGAATGGTATTAAACTACAAGGTCAGATCGAATCGTTCGATCAATTTGTGATCCTGCTGAAGAATACTGTTAACCAAATGGTGTACAAGCACGCGATCTCAACAGTTGTGCCGGCTCGTCCAGTGAGCCATCACAGCGGTGAACGTCCACAAGGTGAGCGTCCACAAGAGAAATCAGAAGATTAATTCTTCATCGAGTATTTTTAAAATAAGGAGTTGATTGCTTGTTTGACCGTTATGAATCCGGTGAGCGAGCCGTACTTGTTCATATCAACTTCACGCAAGAAGGTGAATGGGAAGATCTGGCTGAGTTCGAAATGCTGGTTTCTTCTGCTGGGGTAGAGGCGCTACAAGTGGTAACTGGTAGTCGTCAATCCCCACACCCGAAATACTATGTCGGAGAGGGTAAGGCCCAAGAGATTGCTACTGCGGTACAGTCGACAGGTGCCGAAATTGTGATTTTTAATCACGCCCTCTCTCCTGCCCAAGAACGTAACCTCGAAGCACTGTGCCAATGTCGAGTTCTCGACCGCACTGGTCTTATTCTCGATATCTTTGCTCAACGAGCTCGAACACACGAAGGTAAGCTACAGGTAGAGCTGGCCCAACTTCGTCATATCTCTACTCGTTTGATTCGTGGTTGGACGCACCTTGAAAGGCAGAAAGGGGGGATCGGTTTACGTGGCCCGGGTGAAACCCAGCTGGAAACCGACCGTCGCTTATTGCGTGACAGAATCAAAGCCATCCTGCGACGCTTAGACAAAGTAGCGAAGCAGCGTGAACAAGGGCGCCGCGCCCGAAATCGAGCTGAAATCCCAACGGTTTCACTCGTGGGTTACACCAACGCGGGTAAGTCGACACTCTTCAACCGTATTACAGAAGCTGGCGTGTATGCCGCTGATCAACTATTTGCTACTTTGGACCCGACTTTACGTAAGATAGAGTTAGCAGATGTTGGGCCTGCCATTTTGGCTGACACGGTTGGTTTTATTCGACATTTGCCTCATGACTTGGTTGCGGCCTTCAAGGCAACCTTGCAGGAAACGCAAGAAGCTGACATTTTGTTACATGTTGTTGATGCCAGTGATGAGCGTTTTCGTGAGAATATTCAAGCTGTTCATGAAGTACTAGAAGAGATCGACGCACATGAAGTGCCGACTCTGGTTGTCATGAACAAAATCGACAATCTAGATTCGCAGAAACCACGTATAGAACGAGACGAGGAAGGCGTACCTCGCGCAGTTTGGGTTTCAGCAATGGATGGGTTGGGCATTGATGTCCTGTTTGAGGCACTGACGGAACGTCTGGCGTCACAAATGGTCGAGCATCAGTTGCGAATTCCTCCACAGTATCAAGGACGATTCCGTAGTACCTTCTTCCAAATGAAGTGTATTCAACGTGAGGAATATGACCAGGATGGTAACTTGTTGATCGATATTCGAATGCAGCAAGTAGATTGGTCTAGACTTGAAAAAAGAGAAGGGGCAGTTTTGACTGGCTTTATAGTCACTTAAAGGACTGCTACAGTATAACGTCATATCAAATGATGGAGCTTTCTAATGGCGTGGAATGAGCCTGGAAATAACAACGGCAACAATGGCCGCGATAATGACCCTTGGGGTAATAATAATCGTGGTGGCCAGCGTCCTGGTGGCCGAGATCAAGGTCCGCCAGATTTAGATGAAGTGTTCAATAAACTGAGTCAAAAACTGGGTGGCAAGTTTGGTAAAAAAGGCGGCGGTGGTTCTCCAATCGGCGGTGGTGGTAGTGCAATTGGCTTTGGCGTGATTGCTCTTATTGCTGTTGCAGTTTGGTTCTTCGCTGGTTTTTACACCATCGGTGAAGCAGAGCGTGGTGTTGTGCTGCGTTTAGGTAAATACGATCGTATCGTAGACCCAGGCCTTAACTGGCGCCCTCGTTTTATTGATGAATACGAAGCGGTAAACGTACAAGCAATTCGTTCACTACGTGCATCTGGTCTAATGCTGACTAAAGATGAAAACGTTGTAACAGTTGCGATGGATGTTCAGTACCGAGTGACTGACCCGTACAAATACTTGTACCGTGTAACCAATGCGGACGATAGCTTGCGTCAAGCAACGGATTCTGCACTACGTGCGGTAATTGGTGACTCATTGATGGATAGCATTCTAACCAGTGGTCGTCAGCAAATTCGTCAAACTACGCAAGAAACACTGAACCAAATCATTGATAGCTATGATATGGGCCTGGTACTTGTTGACGTAAACTTCCAGTCTGCGCGTCCACCAGAGCAAGTGAAAGATGCGTTTGATGATGCAATCGCAGCTCGTGAGGATGAAGAGCGTTTCATCCGTGAAGCTGAAGCATACAAGAACGAAATCTTGCCGAAGGCAACGGGTCGTGCTGAACGTTTGAAGAAAGAAGCACAAGGTTACAATGAACGTGTCACTAACGAGGCTCTTGGTCAGGTAGCACAGTTCGAAAAACTACTACCAGAATACCAAGCGGCACCAGGTGTAACGCGTGACCGTCTGTACATTGACGCAATGGAAGAAGTGTACTCAAGCACTTCGAAAGTGTTGATTGACTCGGAATCAAGCGGCAATCTTCTGTACCTTCCAATCGATAAGTTGGCGGGCCAAGAAGGTCAGGCAGACACAAAACGTAAATCGAAGTCATCTTCAACCTACGATCAAATTCAACTGGAGTCTGAGCGTACACAAGAAGACACTTCGAACACGCAGTCTCGTTCAACAGGTTCACGTCAAGGGAGATACTAAGAATGCGTAAGTTAATGATCCCTGTATTGGTAATCGCATTGGCATTAATGTTGATGTCTTTGTTTGTGATTCCTGAAGGTGAGCGCGGTATCGTGGTTCGATTTGGTCGTGTTCTTAAAGACAACAACGACATCACTCGAATTTACGAGCCTGGTTTGCATTTCAAGATGCCTCTGTTTGACCGTGTGAAACAACTTGATGCACGTATCCAAACGATGGATGGCCGTGCAGACCGTTTCGTAACGTCTGAGAAAAAAGACGTTATTATTGATACCTACGTGAAGTGGCGTATTGAAGACTTTGGTCGTTACTACCTAGCGACAGGCGGTGGTAATTCGCTAACGGCGGAGGCACTACTTGAGCGTAAAGTAACAGATGTGCTTCGTTCTGAAATCGGTGCTCGTGAAATCAAACAGATTGTATCTGGTCCACGTAACGATGATGTACTACCAGAAGATGCAAGTGCAGATGTTGTCGCAACTGAAGCGGCGCGTGAAGCGCTTGAGATTGATGGTGAACGTGACCTAATTATGTCTGAAGTATTGAAAGACACGCGTGAAAGCGCGATGAAAGACTTGGGTGTTCGTGTTGTTGATTTCCGCATGAAGAAAATCAACCTGCCTGATGAAATCAGTGAGTCTATCTACCGTCGTATGCGTGCAGAGCGTGAGTCTGTAGCTCGTAAGCACCGTTCTCAAGGTCGTGAGAAAGCGGAAGTTATTCGTGCTCAAGCTGAACTAGAAGTGGCAACCATTCTAGCTGAAGCTGATAAGACTGCTCGTGTAACACGAGGTGAAGCGGATGCAGAAGCAGCGAAGATTTATGCTGAAGCATACAACAAAGACCCTGAATTCTTTAGCTTCCTACGTTCGCTACGTGCGTATGAGAAGTCCTTCAGCTCTAAGAGCGATATCCTGGTACTTGATCCGAAGAGTGAGTTCTTCCAATACATGAACCAGTCGAAGGGTGGCATGGAGAAATAATCTCAGCGTCAAATGAAACAAAAGGCTCCTTAGGGAGCCTTTTTTGTATCTGATGCGAAGTGCTAGCTCATCATTATGGCGATTACGGCTCCAGCAACTACTAGGCAGCCACCGATGCGTCGTAGCTGATTGTTGGGCTGTTCACTTAATTGAGCCACCATATTCCGCCAACCGTTTGGAGCAATGAGTGGTCCAATGCCTTCCACGATCAAGACGAGCCCAATCGCCAACCATATGGATTCAGACATACCGCTTTCCAGTCGAATAAAGAAAACTAAATACTATCAGTGATATGCTGATTTCAAAATGAGCAAAGCAGCAAGATGACATTCTGGTAGCAACTCTGTGAACAAAAAATGACTGCAAGAAGCGTGATTCGGTGCTAGAATCCATTTTTAACTAGCAATCAGACTTGGAAAGATGGGAAATAACGTAGTCGTTCTAGGCACCCAATGGGGTGACGAAGGTAAAGGTAAAATCGTAGACCTTTTAACTGAAGATGCAAAATACGTGGTACGCTACCAAGGCGGTCACAACGCAGGTCATACTCTCGTAATTGACGGTGAAAAAACCGTTCTTCACTTAATTCCATCAGGTATCCTTCGCGATAACGTAAAATGTGTTATCGGTAACGGTGTTGTACTATCACCTGAAGCTCTACTTAAAGAAATGAAACCTCTTGAAGAGCGCGGTATTCCAGTACGCGAGCGTCTTTTCATTTCTGAAGCATGTCCGCTAATTCTTCCTTACCACGTTGCAATGGACCAAGCTCGCGAAATCGCTCGCGGTAAAAAAGCTATCGGTACAACAGGTCGTGGTATCGGTCCAGCATACGAAGATAAAGTTGCTCGTCGCGGTCTACGCGTTGGCGACCTATTCGATATGGAATCGTTCGCTGAGAAGCTAAAAGAAGTCATGGAGTTCCATAACTTCCAACTCGTTAACTTCTACAAAGCTGAACCAGTAAGCTACGAAGCTGTGCTTGAAGAAGCAAAAGGCTACGCAGATCTACTTACTTCAATGGTTATCGACGTAACTGACGAACTAGACGCAGCACGTAAGCGCGGCGATAAGATCATGTTCGAAGGTGCACAAGGTACGCTACTTGATATCGACCACGGTACTTACCCATACGTAACGTCTTCTAACACGACTGCTGGTGGTGTTGCTGCAGGTTCAGGTTTTGGTCCTCGTCACATCGGTTACATCTTGGGTATCGCGAAAGCGTACTGTACTCGCGTTGGTGCAGGTCCATTCCCGACTGAACTATACGACGGTCTAGATAAGCAAGATCCAATTGGTAAGCATTTAGGTGAAGTTGGCCACGAGTTCGGTGCGACAACTGGTCGTCTACGTCGTACTGGTTGGTTCGATGCTGTTGCTATGCGTCGTGCAATCCAAATCAACTCTGTATCTGGTTTCTGTCTAACTAAACTAGACGTACTAGATGGTCTAGAAGAGCTAAAAATCTGTACTGGTTACAAGATGGAAGATGGCTCTGTGCTAGAAGTTTCTCCGATGGCTGCTGAAGCATTCGAAAAAGCGACGCCAATCTACGAAACTATGCCTGGTTGGTCTGAGAACACATTCGGTGCTAAAGCGCTAGAAGATCTACCACAAGCGGCTCTTAACTACATCAAGCGTATTGAAGAGCTAACAGGTGTGCCTGTAGATATCATTTCAACAGGTCCTGACCGTAACGAAACTATCATCAAGGTTCATCCATTCGAAGCTTAATTGATAGTCGTTAAAGATTGCAAAAGCCGACCTTCTGGTCGGCTTTTTTGTATCTGAACAAAAAACGGCAGTGATTCTCATATGGCAAATTTTTGCCGTTGAGTCTAAATCAGAGGCAAAAATTGTCTAAAGCTTAGCTGGTTTTTGCCGATAAGGTTATCAAGCAGAGGAGATCCTTCATCGATCTTTGGTTTCTTAGATACCTTAAAGAGTACGTTTATGAAGTTACGAACAGTGGCTGCTTCACTGTTATTGACCTTGGTAGCTACCACAGCGAAAGCCAATGTTGCTGATGTGGGGGCGCCAGTTCCTATCTACACCGAAGCAGAGCTGATAAAGCTTATTGAGCAAAATAAGCACTTACAACGTGTGCGCGCTGATAACTGCCAGCTGGTGGAGGATATCGTTGCTCGTGCGACTCGAATTAACTTACCCGCTTATGAATTTCTATACGGAGATATGTTGGCTTGGGGTGTGTGTGTTGAGCAAGATGTCGAACTGGGTCTTTACTACATCGAAAATGCAGCACATCAAGGATTACCTGCTGCGCTAGAGCAGATTGGTCGATACTATTCGCGTGGCACTTTAGTGCAGCAAGATAAAGAGCGAGCGATTCCTTACTTGCGAGAAGCCGCCTCAATGGGAAACCTAAATGCGCGTATTCATTTAGCCGAATTACTCCTGCGTGATTACGGCAGCCCACTTGATTACGAAGATGCGTATCGTTGGCTATATAACTCTGTCACAGCAGATAAGCGGCAGCATAAGCGCATCACTGTATTGAGAAATGGCCTCGAGCAGCGCATGCCACAAAACGTTATTGCTCGAGCTAAACGGCGAGATACCTTTTGGTAACGTCTTATCAAGGCAAACAACTTCATACAACAAAGCCCACATAATGTGGGCTTTGTTGTTTCCCGAAGAGTAATCTTGAGCGATTAAACGACTTTGTGTGGACCGAAGCATTCGTAATGGAATTGCTCTTGTGGTACGCCAAGTTCTAATAGTTGTTTCGCTACGTGCTGCATGAACCCGACAGGGCCACAGAAGTACACCTGCACGTTATCTTGCTTTAATGCGGCTTCAATTTCATACAGATTGACAAAACCCGTGAAGTGGAAGTCTTCACCTAGCTTGTCTTCTGCCGTTGGGTGGTTATACCAAACGAGCGCGTTCATGTTTTCTTTTTCTGCAACGAGCTGGTTCACGTGTTGCTTGAAAGCATGCTGTTGACCATTTTCTGTTGCATGAACCCAAGTTACAGGTGCTTGATGTGCTGAGAGACTTTCTAGCATGGACAGCGTTGGCGTAAGTCCTACACCTGCAGAAATTAGAACAACGGGTGTTTGTGGTTCGGCATCCATAAAGAAATCACCGGCAGGGGCGGCAAGCTGCACTTTTTCGCCAATGTTCAGGCTATCGTGCAGGAAGTTCGATACTTTTCCGCCTTCTTCACGTTTTACCGAGATACGGTAAGTGTTCTCTTGGACCGCAGAAGATAGGCTATATTGGCGAATTTCTTGGTTTTCTAACTGGTCACTGTTGATATAGATGCCAAGATATTGTCCCGGTTTATACGGTGCCACTTTTTGGCCATCGGTTGGCTTGAACACAAAGCTGCAAATGTGTTCGCTCTCAATCTTTTTATCGACTAATGCAAATTCGCGTAGACCGCGCCAGCCGCCTTCCAAAGCTTCATTTTGTTGGTAAATTTGTTCTTCGCGCTGAATAAATACATTCGCAAGTACGCCGTAAGCCTCAGCCCAAGCATCCAACACTTCCAGACCTGGATTAAACAACTCATCAATCGTCGCAAGTAGATGTTTACCAACGATTTGGTACTGATCTTCCGTGATCAAAAAGCTCGTGTGTTTATGCGCAATTTTTTCTACTGCGCCAAGTAGAGCTGGCAAATTTTCAATATTGGCAGCATAGGCGCAGATGGCGTTGAATAGCGCTTCACGCTGATCGCCGTTACGCTGGTTACTCATATTAAAAATATCTTTCAACTCTGGGTTATGAGTAAACATACGTTCATAAAAGTGCGCGGTCAGTTTTGGTCCCGTTTCGGCGATAAGTGGTGCGGTCGCTTTGACGATCTCGATGGTTTGATTGCTGAGCATATGGGCTTCCTACTTTAAGTTGTATTTATAATGCATGTTTAAAGTTGTATCTCAAATGTATCTTTCGATCAAGAAAAGATTTACACTTTTATCGATAGCTCAAGTTTGGCGTTTTAGTGTCACCAGCGAGTTATTGAGTCGCACTTTGGGAGAGAATATGCAGTTAACGAGCTTTACTGATTATGCGTTGAGAACCTTAATTTTCTTGGCTTCGTTGCCGGAAGATGAGTTAACTAATATCACTGAAGTGACGGATTTATTTGGTGTGTCACGTAACCATATGGTCAAAGTTATCAACCGTTTAGGGCAACTAGGTTATGTCCACACCGTGCGTGGAAAAAACGGTGGTATTCGGCTGATGAAACCTGCTTCTGAAATCACAGTAGGTGGTGTGGTGCGAGATTTAGAGCCGTTAGATTTGGTCAATTGCGGCGTAGATTTTTGCCATATTACTCCTGCCTGTCGTCTCAAAGATAAATTGGCAAAAGCAAAAAGTGCCTTTTTGGCGGAGCTGGATGATTGCACGATCGAATCCTTGCTGAGCGACAATTCTGAGTTGTTGATCTTACTGGCTCGTCCTTAACTCATTTGCACGTCTAGAGTCGATCTCGATCATTCTTTTTTCAAAGCAATTCTGTAGCTTATCGAGAGACTCAGATATACTAGCCATATACCTTCCTTGCTAGATAGGCGTGCCTATGTCAGACAATATTCCAAACGATCCTTTTGCAGATCGTGAATCCAAAAATTACGAAAATCCAATTCCAAGCCGAGAGTTTATCATCGAGTTTCTAGAGCAAGCGGGCGTTCCAATGAATCGCAATGACTTGTTTGAGGCACTAAAGCTTGAGGGCGAAGAGCAATACGAAGGGTTGCGTCGTCGGCTACGTGCGATGGAGCGAGATGGTCAACTGGTGTTTACCCGCCGTCAGTGCTACGCATTGCCTGAAAAACTTGAAATGGTGAAAGGTTACGTGATTGGTCATCGTGATGGCCACGGTTGGGTGCGTCCAGAAGGCAGCGTCGGCAAGGATGATGATATTCTGTTACCGCACCATCAAATGAAGAACATCATCCACGGTGACTTTGTTTTAGTGCAACCTACAGACAACAGCAAGCGCGGTCGTCGTGAAGGGCGCTTGGTTCGAGTGTTAGAGGAGCGTAATGATCAAATCGTCGGTCGTTTCTTCCTCGAATATGGTTATTCCTATGTTGTCCCTGATGACTCGCGTATCAGCCAAGATATTCTGATCCCAAATGAGCACAAAGCGGGTGCACGCATGGGTAACGTGGTCGTGATTGAAATTACTGATCGTGGCTCACGCTCACGTGGCATGATGGGTAAAGTTGTTGAAGTACTTGGTGAAAATATGGCACCAGGTATGGAAACGCAAATTGCGATTCGTACACACCAAATTCCTCACGAGTGGCCAGAGGCCGTCGATAAACAAATCGAAAACTTAGGCGAAGAAGTACCAGAAGAAGCCAAAGTTGGTCGTGTGGATCTACGTGAGTTACCACTTGTGACCATTGACGGCGAAGACGCACGAGACTTTGATGATGCTGTTTACTGTGAGAAGAACAAAGAAGGTGGTTGGCGTTTATGGGTAGCGATTGCTGACGTCAGTTACTACGTTCGCCCTGACTCTGCGCTGGATAAAGAAGCCATCAACCGTGGTAACTCGGTGTACTTCCCATCGCAAGTAGTGCCAATGCTACCGGAAGTGCTATCAAATGGTTTGTGTTCACTTAACCCACAAGTTGATCGCTTGTGTATGGTGTGCGAAATGACCATCTCAGAGACGGGTAAACTATCGGGCTACAAGCACTACGAAGCCGTGATGAACTCGCACGCTCGTCTCACATATAGCAAAGTGAGCGCGATTCTAGAAGGGGATGAGGAACTACGTGAGCGTTACCAGCCGCTTGTTTCTCATCTAGAAGAGCTGCATAAGATGTACAAAGTGCTGAAAGAGGCACGAGATCAACGCGGTGCAATCGAATTTGAAACCGTTGAAACCAAATTTATCTTCAATGCGGAACGTAAAATCGAAAGTATTGAGCCAGTTATTCGTAATGACGCGCACAAGATCATCGAAGAATGTATGATTTTAGCCAACATTGCTTCGGCATCGCTGGTAGAAAAAGCGAAAGAGCCTGCGCTCTATCGTATCCACGAATCTCCAGGTGAATTACGCCTGCAAGGTTTCCGTGACTTCTTAAGTGAACTTGGTCTTGAGCTAAAAGGTGGTTTAGAGCCTTCACCAACGGACTATGCTGATCTCGCACGTCAAATCTCTGGGCGTCAAGATCAAGAGTTGATTCAAACCATGCTGCTGCGCTCAATGAAGCAAGCGGTATACAACGCAGATAACGCGGGGCACTTTGGATTGGCACTGAAACGCTATGCGCACTTTACGTCGCCAATTCGTCGTTACCCTGACTTGTTACTTCACCGTGCAATCAAGTATCTGATTGCGAAAGAAGAAGGTCGTAATCAAGATCGCTGGACACCAACGGGTGGCTATCATTACTCGTTCGATGATATGGACTTTTACGGTGAACAATGTTCGATGACAGAGCGCCGTGCGGACGATGCAACACGTGATGTTGCGGATTGGTTGAAGTGTGAATACATGCAAGATCACGTCGGTGACGAACTAGACGGCGTGATTGCTAATGTCACTAGCTTTGGCTTCTTTGTACGTTTAACGGATTTGCACATCGATGGTTTGGTGCATATTTCTACCCTTGCGAACGACTACTATCAATTTGACCCGATTGGTCAACGACTTATTGGTGAAAGTTTCGGTAACATCTATCGCTTAGGTGATGCAGTAAAAGTAAAAGTACTGGCTGTTAACCTCGATGATAAGCAAATTGACTTTGAATTGGTCGAAACAAGTCGTAAGCTACGCGGTGAAGGTAAGACTGCGAAGAAACGCGCAGCGGAAGCAAAACGCAAAGCGAAAGATAAAAAACGCGCTGCGACTCGCTCTTCATCGAAAGAAGGTGGCGCGCCTCGCGCAGTTCCTGCGATAGAGCCAACTAAGCGTCCAGAAGAAACGGGCGCAGCGAGTAAGCGCAATGGCCCAAAACGTGATGACGCCGAAGGCAAAAAGAAGCCTAAAGTGAAAAAAGCACGTAAAAAAAAGCCACACAGTAAGCCGAAGAAAACCAAGCGCACTAAAAAAGAAGCGTAGTAGGCTGAAGCGCCAGCTCAGTTCAAACTCGGCTGGCGCAGGCAATACGACCCGAACAACAGGTTAAACAATGAGTAACGAATTTATCTACGGCATTCACGCAGTGAAAGCGGTATTGGAGCGCGAACCAGAGCGTTTTATCGAGGCATACGTTTTAAAAGGTCGTCAAGATGATCGCCTAATGCCAATCCTAAATGATCTTCAGGTTTGTGGTGTCTCTATTCAACAAATGACGCGTAAAACTCTGGATGATAAAGCGCGTGGTGCAAATCACCAAGGCATCATTGCTCGCGTAAAACCAGCAAAACAGCTGAACGAGAACGACATTGATGACATCTTAGCTCAGCATGAATCACCGCTACTGTTAGTGTTAGATGGTGTGACGGACCCGCACAACCTTGGTGCGTGTTTGCGTAACGCAGATGCGGCAGGCGCTGCGGCGATCATCGTACCGAAAGATCGTTCTGCACCAATGAATGCAACGGTAAGTAAAGTAGCATGTGGCGCTGCAGAGGTTGTGCCTTTGATTCGTGTAACCAACCTTGCACGTACAATGCGTACGCTACAGGAAAAAGGGATTTGGTTTGTGGGTACGGCTGGTGAAGCTACGCACGACATTTATCAAGCTAAGCTCACTGGTCCTCTTGCTATCGTGATGGGTGCTGAAGGTGATGGTATGCGTCGTCTTACTCGCGAAACCTGCGATGATTTAATTAAGATCCCTATGGCGGGCAGTGTATCAAGCTTGAACGTATCAGTGGCTTCTGGTATCTGTTTGTTTGAAGCGGTTCGTCAGCGTTTGGCTGCCCAAAAATAAGGCGAGCACACTAAGCGTCGCTGAGTGTGACACTGAGTGACATCAAGATTAAGCACACAGGATGGGGAACCATCCTGTGTTATTTTAGCTAGGGAATTTATGACCCAACAAGACATTAAATTGATTGCTTTTGATCTGGATGGAACACTGCTTGATAGCGTGCCAGATCTTGCCGTAGCGGCCGATCAAGCAGTGCAGGCGTTAGGCTATCCTTCTGTATCAGAAGAGCAGGTGCGTGATTACGTTGGTAATGGTGCTGATATATTGATTGGACGTGCATTAAGCCAAAGCATGACCATCAGCAGTGATTTGAGTGATGGGCTGCGTGCTAAAGCGCGTGAGCTGTTTGATGAATACTACAAGCAAAGCGGCCATAAGCTAAGTCACCTTTACCCAACAGTAAAAGAGACGCTTGAAGAGCTACACCAAGCTGGTTTTACGATGGCGATTGTGACGAACAAGCCCTCGAAATTCGTACCAGAAATTCTAGAGCAGCATGACATCGCCAAGTACTTCGTAGACGTATTAGGTGGTGACGCGTTTCCAGAGAAAAAACCAAACCCGGTGGCGCTGAACTGGCTAATGGAAAAGCACCAGGTAAAACCAGCAGAGATGCTGATGGTTGGGGATTCGAAAAACGATATCTTGGCGGCGAAAAATGCGGGTTGCGCTTCATTTGGTTTAACTTACGGTTATAACCACGGCGAGCCCATTTCAGCTTCGAACCCTGACGTAGTGGCGAACCGCCTCGCGGAATTACTGGAAGTCGTCGCTGTTTCTGCATAACGGCAACAAAAGATCTTCCAAAATACTTGTTAATGAGTACACTGAGTAAACCGTGCGCTAAAAGCCGCACGGTTTTTCATTTTAATTAGATTAAGAAGTCAAAGGAATCATTCTAATGAGCAAACCCATTGTATTGAGTGGTGTTCAACCGTCAGGTGAACTAAGTATCGGTAACTACTTGGGTGCTCTACGTCAATGGCAGCAGATGCAAGACGATTATGATTGCCAATACTGTGTAGTAGACCTTCATGCGATTACGGTTCGTCAGGATCCTAAAGCACTGCATGAAGCGACATTAGATGCACTGGCAATTTGTCTGGCAGTTGGTGTTGATCCGAAGAAGAGCACGCTATTTGTTCAGTCACACGTACCAGAGCATGCTCAACTTGGTTGGCTTCTTAACTGTTACACGCAAATGGGTGAGCTGAGCCGTATGACTCAGTTTAAAGACAAATCGGCACGTTACGCGAATGACGTAAACGTGGGTCTGTTTGATTACCCTGTGTTGATGGCAGCAGATATTTTGCTTTACGGCGCACACCAAGTACCAGTTGGTAGCGACCAGAAACAGCACCTTGAGTTAGCGCGTGATATCGCAACGCGTTTTAACAACATCTACTCACCAGAGAGTCCGATTTTTACCGTTCCTGAGCCGTACATTCCAACAGTCAATGCACGTGTGATGAGTCTTCAAGACGCGACGAAGAAAATGTCGAAGTCAGATGACAACCGTAAGAACGTGATTACTCTGCTTGAAGAGCCAAAGTCGATCATCAAGAAGATCAACAAGGCGCAAACAGACACCGAAACCCCACCAAGCATTCGCCATGATATCGAGAACAAAGCGGGTATCGCGAACCTAATGGGACTTTACTCTGCGGCGACAGGAATGAGCTTTGAAGATATCGAAGCCAAGTACAAAGGCGTAGAAATGTATGGTCCATTTAAGAAAGATGTTGGCGAGGCGGTTGTAGCAATGCTGGAGCCAATTCAAGCAGAATACCATCGTATTCGCGCTGATCGTGCTTACATGGATGAGGTAATGCAGCAAGGTGCAGAAAAAGCATCGGCTCGCGCCGCTGAAACGCTGAAGAAAGCATACAAAGCGGTAGGCTTTGTCGCTCGCCCATAGTTGCTAAGAATAGATTACAAAAAGCTCCACGTTAGTGGAGCTTTTTTTATGCTTTTTACTGGAATGGCGTGTCTTTCATGCAACGTTCCATATCGTAATATTCAACACGTCCTCGAGCACCTAAAAAGGCGGACTTCACCACCATGCCTCTATCAATGAAGTAACTGAGCTGCACGCATGATATATCGTAGCTAAGTTCTTTAATTCTTGCTGGGATCCAGTAGGTTCCTGGTGTTCTTAGACGCTGGGTAAAAGTAATAACCCCCTCGTCACTGACCTCTAACTCTTCAATTCCATCCAGCTCATTTTTGGCTGATTCGATGATGTTTTGATTCGCAGTAGGTTGAAGTGGCTCACTGGCGGTCAATTGACATCCCGTTATCAAGCCAAGTAAGGAGAGAGCTAGCGCACTGCGTTGAATTTTTTTCATTTATCGTTCCTGGGTTTACAGCTAATGAGATCTTAATGTCTCGCGCAGGTTTTATATCTTTTGTATATGAATTTGGCTAGTGAATAAGGAGAAGTTATTGAGCAAATGATGAAAATTTTGAAGTATGAGGGTCATGCGTAAGAAAAAGCCGAGCGAATAATAGGTGACTTAAGTTTAGATATGGCTATAAAAATTAAAATCAAAGCTTTCTAAATTAGTGATTAATTATATTTTCATTTATAACAAAGTGAGCTTGGTTAATAAGCCACTTCACGAGCGATGTATTTTCTACTCCTTAACATGAAGTGAAAAAATAAACTGAGTAATTAATCTAAATTTTGACTTGTTTATCAATAGCGTTCTGTATTTATTACAAAAAATGTTTGAATGGGATGTTCTGGCATATTTTCTTACATTCACATGTGATTCATTTCACGGCTTTAATTGCTCATTCTTATTTATTTCATAAATAAACCTGATAGTAGACGCAAATGGTAGGCTCTGATCAGAGCTAAGTTTGCATTTACATAAATATCAGGTATGACAATGGACACGTTAATCAAACCCTCAATACTCGCACTAACCATCGCCAGTGCACTTAGCGCAAACGCGAACGCAGAGATTATTATTTCCCAGTATGTGGAAGGCGGCGCTTATAATAAAGCGGTCGAGATCGCCAATACAGGTGATACTGCGGTGACACTCACAGGCTATGAATTAGCAAAATCTTCGAATGGTGGCGGCTCGTGGGGCAGCACTCTTGATCTTAGTGACGTAACGTTACAAGCGAAGCAAGTGTATGTGCTTGCTCATGGCGATGCGAGCGAAGCAATAAAGGCGGTTGCGGATTACACTGATAAAAATGTAGCGAACTTTAACGGCGACGATCCGTTGGCACTTCTTAAAGATGGGGAAGTGCACGATATATTAGGTGTGATGGGGGACGTGGATTTCGCTAAAGACACCACGTTAGTTCGTAACAGTGATGCGCTTACACCTTCAACTACCTACCAATCCACTCAGTGGACAGCCTTACCTAAAGATAATATTGATGGTTTAGGAGAATTAAATACAACTGAGCCACCTGCGCCATTTGTTTGTGAAGTAGATGGACAAGAACCAGCCTTTACCACCATCCAAGAGATTCAAGGTGAAGGTGCTTCTTCTCCATTTATTGATGGCTACCCTTACATCACGACCGAAGATCACTTCGTAACTGGTGTGGTCAGTGCTGTAACAACAGGCTTAACTAAAGGCTTCTACCTGCAAGCACTTGAGAATGATGGCAACGACAAGACATCTGAAGGTTTGTTTATTCACACCGATGTTGCCGATACAGAGCTGAAAGCTGGTGATGTTGTTTGTGTGAAAGGGAAAGTACAAGAGTACTACAGCAACACTCAGCTTTCTTCTGATGCAAACAGTTATGTAAAAACAGGAACATCAAACGCCTCTTTGGTTACTCCGTTAACGATTAAGGAAGGGGAAACACTACGTGATGCACTAGAGCGTCATGAAGGTATGCAAGTTGAGCTGAGCTCGGCTAGCGAACTTTTCGTTACTCGTAACTTTTCTTACGATTATGACTCTCGACGCAACAACATGATGTTGTCTCATGAAGCACCGTTGTTTAAGCCGACTCAATTGCATGCAGCAGAGAGTGACGCTGCGGTTGCCCTTGCCAAAGAGAATGCGGCCAACCGTATTTACTTGGAATCGGATAGCAAAGCGCCAAATGGTCAAATCCCATATTTCCCAACGTTTGCACAAGATCTTGACCAAAATGGCTCTTCAGAGCAGCACATTCGCCTAGGCTCTCGCGTCGAAGGCCTGCAAGGTGTAGTGAATTACAGCTACAACGAGTACCGCCTAATTGCGACCAATGAAGTCGATAGCAGAAACTTTGTCACGTCAGGTGATGACTTTGACGTTGCGCGTAAAGCGGCGCCAGCCATAGCCGATTCTGATTTACGAGTAGCGAGCTTCAACGTTCTTAACTACTTCACTTCGGTTGCTGACAGCGGGCACGACAACCCAACCGGGCAAAATCGTGGCGCGACAAATCTTGATGAGTTCTTGATCCAGCAAGCGAAAATCGTTTCAGCAATGAATAAGATGGACGCGGACATCATTGGCTTGATGGAAGTGGAAAACAACGGCTTTGGTGATGGCAGTGCTATCCAAAACTTGGTTGATGCTTTAAACGCTGAGATTGATGACGTGGAAGATCATTACACGTATGTCGAAATCGAAGAGCAAGATAAATACCAAGAGGAATACTTTGGCAGTGATGCGATCATGGTGGCGATCTTATATCGTGCTAACGCAGTAACACCAAAAGAAGCAGCAAAAGTCATTGTGACGCCAGAGCAACACATTGCAGAGAACACCATTACTCGTAAAGAGGGCACAGAAAGTAACCCTGCTTACGACAAGTACCAACGCCATAGCTTATTACAGACCTTTACAGTGAAAGAGACTGGCGAAGATCTTTCAGTGGTCGTGAACCACTTTAAATCGAAAGGCTCTGAATGTATTGAAGAGTGGATTGCTGGTGTAGAAGACTCAGAACCCGCGGATCTGCAAGGTAACTGTAACAACTTCCGTGTTTCTGCTGCGAAAGTCGTTGGTGAAGCGCTGAAAGATATTGATGGCGATGTGCTCGTCATGGGCGATTTGAACGCTTACGGCAAAGAAGATCCGTTACTTACCCTCACTGATTACTCACAAGAGAAATACGGCCGTGATATCTACACTGCCGCTTACACAACCATTGGTGGCGGTGAGCTTCAAGTAGAGAAAACCAAGATTGAAAAAGGCTACGGTCTGCACAATTTAAACACCTTGCTGCATGGCGCTGATACGTTCTCGTACACCTATTCAGGTGAGTTGGGGAACTTGGACCATGCATTGGCAAGCAGCGGTTTAGCGCAAAAAGTGGTGGCGATTGAAGATTGGCACATCAACTCTCTAGAAAGTAACTTGTTTGAATACAGCAGCAAATACACGGGTGACATGCCGAAGTACAAAGATGCGTTCTCAGCGTCTGATCATGATCCAGTGATTATTGCTATTGATTTGCCAGATGATGATATCGATTTACCGAAAGCGGGTGAAAACTTAGCTATTGATGTACGTCTACCACCAACTGCGGTTGCGGGCGATATTGTGACAGTGAACTTAACAGCATCCACACAAGCGGCCGCGACAAGCAGTGATGCAAAAGTTTACTCGGCTAGCCAAACCTTGACTCAAACTGACATTGACGCACGCAGCGTGAATATTGAGTTTGAACAAGCGCCAGAACAAGGTAATTACCAGTTAGAAGAGAAAGTGACAGACTCGACAGGCAACGTCGTTAAGTTTAGCTCTGTTCGTGATGTTTCAATGACGCAAGCCGAAACGGGTGCAGAAGGTTCGAAGGATTCAGATGGTGGTTCGTTTGGTTTTGGCGCGCTACTCGCGATGCTTGGACTTGGCTTACTACGTCGCCGCAACTAAGCCTTTATCTCCTAAAATACAGCTGTAAAGACCAAAGGCCAGCCGATGCTGGCCTTTTTATTGCACAAAGACTTGCCTTTCTAGTTTGGTGTTGCAAAATACCGCCCTTAATTGTCGCAAACCAGACAATCATCTCTTAAGTCTTGCCTAAACGGATTGGAGCAGCTGACACTCTATGTTGTTGATCATCGATAACTACGATTCTTTCACTTACAACCTCTACCAATACTTTTGCGAGCTTGGCGCTAGTGTAAAAGTCGTGCGTAACGATGAAATCGACATTCAAGGGATTGAAGCGTTGAACCCAACTCACTTGGTGATCTCACCTGGACCGTGTACGCCAAACGAGGCAGGTATCTCTCTACAAGCTATAGAATACTTCGCTGGTAAGCTTCCAATATTGGGTGTTTGCCTTGGTCATCAAGCGATAGCGCAAGTGTTTGGTGGGGAAGTCGTGCGCGCTCGACAAGTAATGCATGGGAAAACGTCACCTATTCGTCACAATGGTCGCAGTGTGTTTAAAAACCTGAATAACCCACTCACCGTAACCCGTTATCACTCTCTCGTGGTGAAAAACGGTACGTTACCCGATGTGTTTGAACTGACCGCATGGACTGAGCTGCCGGATGGAAGTATGGACGAAATCATGGGTTACCAACATAAAACTCTGCCAATTGACGCAGTGCAGTTTCACCCAGAATCGATCAAAACAGAGCAAGGTCACGAGTTGCTCGCGAACTTTTTAGCACGTAAAGCGATCTGATCGCGATCACTTTTCTTAACAAATCATTCATCTTTTTGCCGAGGTGAGTGGATTGCAAAACTATGCGGTTCATTCTGGCCTCTTTGTCTATTCATGTCTTTTTAAACCTTCTATCCCCTGTATTACATAACATTTATAAAAAATCGCTTCTCTATTTTACTTTCTTGATGCATAAATAGTCATAAGCAGTGATTAATGGAAGTTGCTTTCGAGAACGAAAAGAATAAATCACTATTGAAATGGTTAATTAAATGTAAATACAATGCCGCAATAGCTTAAATGCAAAACATTATTTGCTGGCAAAGAGAGCCGGTTAAATTCGCTTATCTGCTACGCATGCGGTATCAAGAAGGAATGTGCAATGACAACGGAAATTAAAGTAGAGCGCGGTTTATTCGATGAGGTAATGGTACCTTGCTATAACCCGATGGAAATGATCCCTGTTAAAGGTGAAGGTTCACGTGTTTGGGATCAGAAAGGTAATGAATACATCGACTTTGCTGGTGGTATTGCAGTGAGCTGTCTTGGCCATTGTCATCCAGTAATGGTAAACGCATTAACAGAGCAAGCTAACAAGCTGTGGCACTTAAGTAACGTGATGACGAACGAACCAGCACTTCGTCTGGCGAAAAAGCTAACAGAAGTGAGCTTTGCTGAGCGCGTATTCTTTGCTAACTCTGGCGCAGAAGCGAACGAAGCTGCACTTAAGCTGGCACGTCGTTACGCTGCTGACGTACATGGCGCTGAGAAATCAGAAATCATTGCATTCAAACAAGGTTTCCACGGTCGTACGTTCTTCACCGTAACGGTTGGTGGTCAAGCGGCTTACTCTGACGGTTTTGGTCCTAAGCCTGGTGACGTTACCCACTTACCTTACAATGATATCGAAGCACTACAGGCACACATGTCTGATCGCACATGTGCGGTGATGATGGAGCCGCTACAAGGTGAAGGCGGTATCGTGCCACCAACGCCTGAGTTTGCTCAAGCAGTACGTGAGCTGTGTGACAAACACAACGCGCTACTGATCTTCGATGAAGTGCAAACCGGTAATGGTCGTACAGGTAACTTCTACGCTTACCAAGGTTTAGGTATTACACCTGATATTCTAAGCACCGCGAAATCACTCGGTGGCGGTTTCCCAATCGGTGCAATGCTGACTACTGCAAAATTAGCAGAGCACATGAAAGTCGGTACGCACGGTTCAACATACGGCGGTAACCCACTCGCGTGTGCTGTAGCAGAAGCAGTTGTGAACGAAGTTACTAAGCCTGAAGTGTTGGCTGGTGTGCTAGAACGCGAAGCGATGTTCCGCGAAGGTCTAGAGAAGATCAATGCTAAGTACAACATCTTCTCAGAAGTTCGTGGTCAAGGCCTATTGCTTGGCGCTGCACTGAATGAAGAATGGCAAGGCCGCGCACGTGATGTTCTCGTCGCTGCAGGCAAACAAGGTCTCATGGTATTGGTTGCGGGTGCCAATGTCGTACGTTTCACACCATCACTCGTTATCACACAACAAGAAATTGAAGAAGGCTTGGCGAAACTGGATAAAGCGATCGCGACTTTAGTTTAAGCGCGATATCAGTTTCAACGTCAACGCAGACACCCCCGTCAAGGATCTCTGATGGGGGAATTGTTCCTACAATATAGTTAGGATCTTCTTGCATCTGGAGGGAGTATTGATGCTAGTAGTTCGCCCTATCGCGATGTCGGATTATGACGCGCTGCACACTTGTGCGGTGGAGTCTGGTCACGGATTTACATCTCTACCGGTTAACGAAGAACTGTTAACCAATCGAATCAAACACTCAGAGTACAGCTTTGGTAAGCCAGATGTGGCAGAACCAGGTGATGAAGGCTACCTGATGGTCGGCTTTGACTCTGAAACGGGTGAGGTTGCGGGTACCACCGGAATCGAAGCATCTATCGGCTGGGATGTCCCATTTTACTCGTATCACATTAGTAAAGTGGTGCACTCGTCACCAAAGCTTGGCGTCAATAATGTCGTCAAACTGCTTACTTTTGGTAATAACTACACGGGTAACAGCGAAATTTGTACCTTGTTCTTGCGTGAGAAATTCCGCCAAGGTCTGAATGGTCGTCTAATGTCGAAGTGTCGTTTCCTCATGATGGCTGAGCACCCAGAGCGTTTCTCTGAAACGATCTTTGCGGAGATGCGTGGTGTTTCAGACGACGCAGGCAACTCGCCGTTCTGGCAATGGTTACAAGAGCATTTCTTCTCCATCGATTTCACGCTTGCGGATTACCTCACAGGTATCGGCAAGAAAGGCTTTATTGCTGACTTAATGCCGAAGCTGCCTATTTACATCAACCTGTTGAGTCCAGAAGCGCAAGCCGTGATTGGTCAAGTACATGACAATACTCGCCCAGCATTAAAGCTGCTTGAGCGTGAAGGCTTCACTAACCGTGGCTACGTGGATATTTTCGATGCGGGTCCAACCGTTGAATGTGACTTACGCAATATTGAATCGGTACGTCACTCGTTCCGTGCGCAAGTGAAAATTGCACAACATAGCAGTACGCAAGACTTCTTGATGTGCAACTCATCGTTCGAAAACTTCCGCGCAGCAGTCACCAAAGCGGCGTATGACGCTGAAACACAAAGCGTCATGATCGCACCAGACGTTGCGGATGCACTTTTGGTTGAGGAAGGGGACTTTGTTCGCCTTCTTCCGCAGTAACAGACGACAGAATTTAAGGATAGAAACAATGACACATTGGATTGCAGGTGAATGGGTACAAGGTCAGGGTGAAGCATTTACGTCTCTGTCGCCTTACAACCAAGAAGTGATCTGGCAAGGCAACGGTGCAACGGCAGAGCAGGTGAATCAAGCGGTATCTGCAGCGCGTGAAGCGTTTATTGACTGGAAAAAACGCCCATTTGCAGAGCGTGAAGCGATCGTGTTGGCTTTTGCTGAGAAAGTAAAAGAGAACAGCGAAAAAATCGCCGAAGTCATTGCCAAAGAAACTGGTAAGCCAATTTGGGAAACGCGCACTGAAGCAGCAGCAATGGCAGGTAAAATTGCAATCTCTATTCGTGCTTACCATGACCGCACCGGTGAAGCGAGCCGTGAAGCGGCGGGCAACCAAATTGTGTTGCGTCATCGCCCACTCGGCGTGATGGCGGTATTTGGGCCATATAACTTCCCTGGTCACTTACCAAATGGTCACATTGTGCCTGCGTTACTAGCGGGTAACACCGTTGTGTTCAAGCCATCCGAGCAAACGCCTTGGACTGGCGAGCTAGCTATGAAACTTTGGGAAGAAGCAGGTCTGCCGAAAGGCGTGATCAACCTTGTCCAAGGTGCGAAAGAAACCGGTATTGCGCTTGCTGATGCGAAAGGCATTGATGGCGTACTGTTCACGGGCAGCGCAAACACAGGGCATGTATTGCACCGTCAATTTGCGGGTCAACCAGGCAAGATGTTAGCACTAGAAATGGGTGGTAATAACCCGATGGTGATCTCTGATAAATACGGTGATTTGGATGCCACGGTGTACACCATCATCCAGTCAGCGTTTATCAGTGCTGGTCAACGTTGTACGTGTGCTCGTCGTTTGTACGTGCCATTGGGTGAGAAAGGCGATGCGCTCATCACGAAACTGGTTGAAGCGACGAAGAATATTCGCGTAGACCAGCCATTTGCTGAGCCTGCGCCATTTATGGGACCGCAAATCTCCGTTGCCGCAGCCAAGTTCATTCTCGATGCACAAGCGAACCTACAATCACTTGGTGGTGAAAGCTTGATTGAAGCTAAAGCAGGAGAGGCGGCGTTTGTTTCTCCGGGCATTATTGATGTAACGAACATTGCTGAGCTACCAGATGAAGAGTACTTCGGTCCACTTCTGCAAGTGGTGCGTTACGAAGGGCTAGAAAAAGCCGTAGAACTGGCGAACGACACGCGCTTTGGTCTCTCAGCTGGTTTAGTTTCAACTGACGACCAAGAATGGGAATACTTCGTTGACCATATTCGTGCAGGGATCGTGAACCGTAACCGCCAGCTCACAGGTGCAAGTGGTGATGCGCCATTTGGTGGTCCTGGTGCGTCAGGTAACCTACGTCCAAGCGCTTATTACGCAGCAGACTACTGTGCGTACCCGATGGCATCAATGGAAGGTCAAGAGACTATCTTGCCTGCAACATTAAGCCCAGGTGTGGCGCTATAAGTTTTAATAACAGAGTCGCAACCATGTATTGCGGCTCACCTTGCCGGCGAATCATTTAGGTATGGGTTGTAGTGATCGTTGGCAGAACACGGAAAGTGAGCAAAGACTCGGAAAAGCGTGTTGACTGACTGGCATTTACCGTCACAGGTTGATGGCTGCTCGTTCATTATTCTGGACAACTTTTCGTTGTGAACGAGCAGTCAACTTCCGCTTACCTTTTAACTCTACATCTCGTAACAAGGAGTCGTTATGACGCCCGATGTGTTATTTGAATCGCTATGGCAAGATTACATTCAACGTCTTTGCCCCTCTGCTGCGAAAGTACATCAGCTGCTTCAAGAAGATGAGCCTCTGATTAATGATCATATAGCTTTACGTACCTTCAATATTGCGCCTCTTGGTATCGAAACCTTAGCTAAACCATTTGTAGCCATTGGCTACCAGGCATGTGGTGACTACGTTTTCGAAAGTAAAAAGCTGGTTGCTAAGCACTATGAGCACCCTGATCCGAAGCAACCGAAAGTCTTTATTAGTGAGCTAAAAGTTGAGGAGTGTTCACCTGAGCTGCAAGAGATTGTGAAAAAGCTGGTGGCACAAGTCGATGCAGGCAAGCTGAACGATAGCGCATTCTTACATGGTGGACGCTTGTGGGATTTAAGCTTTGCTGACTACCAAACGTTGGCTAAAGAAAGTGAGTATGCATCTTGGTTGGCTGCGCATGGTTACGGCGCAAACCACTTCACGGTGAGCGTTAACCAGCTCAATGAATACGAAGAAGTGAAGCAAGTAAACGATCACTTACGTACGGCCGGATTTACCATTAATGAAAACGGCGGGGAAGTGAAGGGCACTCCTGAGGTGCTGCTAGAACAATCATCGACCATGGCGGATAAAGTGGCGGTTCGCTTTAGCGAAGGCACTGAAATTATCCCTGGTGGCTTTTACGAGTTTGCTAAGCGCTACCCGATGGAAAACGGTGAGCTGTACCCAGGTTTTGTGGCGGCTTCAGCGGACAAAATCTTTGAAAGTACGAATGGCTAACTTTTAGGGTTAACCTTTCGGCTAACCAACTTGCTCATTAGTCTTTTGTTGCTCTGAGCTTAATGTGGTTACAAGACAAATAAAAAGCCACCAATGTCGCCATTGGTGGCTTTTATAATTTTGTTCGCGTCACTCTAGTTTGAGATTAACGAGTACCGTAAACCACGATAGTTTTACCGTGCGCAGAGATTAGGTTCTGCTCTTCTAGCATCTTCAAGATACGACCTACTGTCTCACGAGAACAGCCAACGATTTGACCGATTTCTTGACGAGTGATCTTGATTTGCATGCCGTCTGGGTGAGTCATTGCGTCTGGTTGTTTTGCAAGGTTCAGAAGCGTCTGAGCGATACGACCAGTTACGTCTAGGAACGCCAGGTCACCCACTTTTTGGCTAGTTACTTGAAGACGACGAGCCATCTGCGCAGAAAGGCGCATTAGGATGTCTGGGTTTACTTGGATAAGCTGACGGAATTTCTTGAAAGAAATTTCAGCAACTTCACAAGGAGATTTAGCACGAACCCAAGCTGTGCGCTCTTGGTCTTCCTCGAATAGACCAAGTTCACCAATAAAGTCTCCTTGGTTTAGGTAAGAAAGGATCATCTCCTTACCTTCTTCGTCTTTGATAAGAACCGCAACAGAACCTTTAACGATGTAGTACAAAGTTTCTGCCTTTTCGCCCGCGTGAATTAGCGTGCTCTTTGAAGGGTACTTATGAATATGACAGTGTGAAAGAAACCACTCTAATGTTGGGTCGGTTTGAGGTTTACCTAGAACCATAATATCTCACTTCCTCTGCAGGGTACGCTTGCGCTATCCATATTTTAGCTAAGCCTGAATTAGGCCTACTAGAATAAGAGCACTTTTTATATGCTGCAAGCTCTCTTGTGTTTCGGTAAGAAATAGTATCCTTTTTCGAAAACGATTTCTTGATTTTAATCGTGCCATGATTGAGATTTTGTAAGCAAAACTGTGCACATGATCACGGTATGAAAAGTAAACATCTTCGCAGGCAGGTTTTTAGCCAATTTTCCCTGTTTCGATGAGCTGTTGTAGGATAGGCCGAACTATGAGCTCCATTGCAAAGCTCATCTTACCGCCTGGCACGACAATCGTGTTGTGGCGTGACATGAATGAGCCATCAATCATAGCCAGGAGATATGGGAAGTCGACTTTCTTTATCCCACGCAAGCGAATTACGACAAAGCTCTCATCCAGGCTTGGGATACCCTTCGCATTAAGGGGGTTGGAGGTATCGACCGTTGGGACGCGCTGAAAGTTAATATGAGTGCGAGAAAATTGCGGAGTGATGTAGTTAAGATAATCGTCCATCGAGCGCACGATAGAATCCATTACTGCTTCTCGTGAATGACCGCGGTCACGAGTATCACGCACAAACTTTTGGATCCACTCTAAGTTTACGATTGGTACCATACCAATCAAGAAATCCACATGCTGCGCAACATTAACATCGCCATCCACAACACCGCCGTGCAAGCCTTCATAGAAGAGAACGTCACTGTTCTCCGGTAAGTCCTGCCACGGTGTGAAGGTACCAGGCATTTGATTATAAGGTACGGCCTCGTCAAAGGTGTGTAGGTAGCGACGTACGCTGCCTGCGCCATCGTGACCATATTTACGGAAAAACTCTTCCAATCCTGGAAAGTCATTAGCTTGAGGGCCAAAGTAGCTAATGTGTCGACCTTGCTCGCGCGCTTTACGGATTTCTATATCCATTTCAGGGCGAGTAAAGCGATGGAAGCTGTCGCCTTCAACCCATGCGGGTTTAACGTTCATCATATTGAACATCTTACGGAAGGCTTCAGATGTAGTGGTCGTGCCGGCACCGGATGAACCAGTAACCGCAATAATTGGGTGTTTAGCTGACATGACAAACCTTGTCGAAAATTACTTACCTGTAATGTGCAGTAGGCTGCTACTGCACGGTCGATAACCCACTATAGCACGTAACAATGCCTTGTCATTGAGTGGGGTACGGTAAAATGTGAAGGGTCTAAAATTTTGTTTTTACCTGAATATCGACGGTTTCGTGCAGTTCAGAGAATACGATAACCGCTTCGCCTTTTTCTAATTGAGTTTTTACTTGATCCACTTTGTCTTGCAAAGAAACCTCGACGGTTCCGTAATCCGTGCCTTCACGTAAGACGAATTCACGAATTAAGTTTTCCAATGTTTCTGGCGCAATGTCTTGCCATGGAATGATCATAAATACCTCGAACTTTTATGATGAGCGGCTAGTTTACTGCTTTCGCTGCTTGGATACAGCAGAAAGGTAATCTGCGGCAATACTTTCGTAATACGCTGGCAGCGCTTCTTCCAACCAAAATTTCGGCTTGAGCGCTGAACCTGTAAGGAAACCAACATGCCCACCGTGCTCAAAGAGACGGTAATCAATATTATCTGGCAGAACAAATTTCGGGATCACATCGTCGGTCATGAATGGATCGTCTTTGGCGTGAATGATCAGTGTCGGTAGCGTGATCTGTTGTAATTTACTTAAGCCAGAACATTGATCGTAATAATCTTGTGCGTCTTTAAAACCGTGCAGTGGTGCCGTGATCAAATCATCGAATTCATACAATCGTGTGACACGTTTTATTGAGTTGTAGGACAAAGCGAGCTCGCCATGCAACAAGTGATGTTTTTGCAACGCGTTGCGTTTGAGCGAAGAGAGCAGGTAACGGCGATACACTTTCGAAAAGCCTTGTTCAATACGGTTTGCACACGCTGCTAGGTCTAAAGGCGCTGAGATAATGGTCGCCGCATTCAAAATGGGGTGGTCTTTGTATTGGGCTAAATAATTCGCCAACATGTTACCGCCAAGAGAAATACCAACCGCAACTTTGGGGTTATCAGGAAAGCGTTGCTCAAGGTGCTCTAAGAAGTGGCGGGCGTCAGTCACTTCACCAGAATGATAGGCGCGAGCTTTCTTGTTTGGCTTACCGCTACAACCGCGGAAATGCATCATCACCGACAGCCATCCGGATTGAGCAAATGCATTCATTAGGCCATTGGCGTAAGGGCTATAGAAGCAGCCTTCTAGTCCATGAAATAAAACAAAAATCGGCTTTTTTTGCGCAGGTTCTTGGGTTGGGTCCTCGCTCCATGCGAGATCGAGAAAGTCGCCATCGGATGTATCGAGGGTTTGCCAAATCGGCGTAAACAACGCTTTTTTGCGAATAAAACGCGGTAAAAGCGTTTGAAGGTGCGGGTTTTTGATCCCGGCGGCTGCGAAAAATTGTGTCATACCTAACTGCTCTTATGCGGTTCTTCGGTGTCAGTTGAAGAACTTATTAATATAATCCTTTATAAAGATTATAGGTATTCTACAGATTTATGGGCGTTTTGGTGGGTGAATGTTTGGCACCGGAATAGCAAAGGCCTGTTGCAAATGCTCACCACCAAGTTGACGACAGTATCTCAGCGTGAGTGGGGCGCCATCATTTTTGACCAGCGTGAGCGAGTTAATGCAGTTCACCAAATCCGCTTGTTGCTGCTTTTCTAGTTGCAGCTCAAACTGTAAGGTTTCACGATATAAAGCGTCATTGACTTGAGACTTAAGATGGCGACGTAAGTCGCGAAAAGAGTGCAATAAGGTTTCGCTTCGGCCCAGACAGCTTTGTACCAGAGGCCAGTCTTTTTCTTGGAAAATGAGTTGCTGCTCATCGAGCCATCTGAGCAGCAGGAGTAGGTTCACGTTGCCGTGATAATTGTTCTGTAATGATAAACACGCTTCTTTCACTTCTCGCACACCATAAAATTGCAGACTGAACTGCCAAAGGTGTTCTAGGGTGAGTGTGTATTCAGCGTGTTGATTACTCATTGATTAAACTCTAGCTCCATCTGCTCCAGTTCTTCCTGAGCAGACATCCATTCCATTTCAATTTCTTCGAGCTCTGCCTTACTAGAAGCTTGAAGAGCCAGCACTTGGTTAAGTTTAGCTTTATTTTCGGCTTCATACAGTGAGTTATCTGCCAATTGTTCTTCAGCTTCGGCCAGTGCAGCACCTAACTTATCCATTTTATTTTCTAATTGTGTCAGCGTTTTGCGAATTGGCGCCGTCTGCTTACGAAATTCTGCATCGCGACGTTTCTGCTCTTTTTTCGCTGCGGCGCTGTTGGCGCTATCTTTGGCTGGCTGTGCTGCTTGTGCTTCTTTGCGTTCCGCTCTTTGTTGCTCAGTTAACCATTTGTAGTAGTCGTTTAAGTCACCATCGAACGGCGCAACTTGACGATCATGCACCAAGTACAAGTCATCGGTTGTAGCACGCAGTAAGTAGCGATCGTGCGAAACAATCACCATTGCACCTTCGAACGTTTGCAGTGCCATCGTCAATGCCTGACGCATGTCCAAATCCAAGTGGTTGGTTGGTTCATCAAGTAGCAACAGGTTTGGCTTTTGCCACACAATTAAGGCCAGCACTAAACGGGCTTTTTCACCACCCGAAAACGGTGCGACTTTCTCCAGTGCTTTGTCGCCTTGGAAGCCAAAGCTGCCTAGGTAATCACGTAGCTGTTGTTCGGTTTGATCCGGCGCGATCTGCATCATGTGTTGCAGCGGCGTTTCCTCTGGGTGCAGCGTTTCTAATTGATGCTGAGCAAAGTAACCTATTTTCACGCCTTGTGAGTAAGTCAGATCGCCACCTTGCGCGTTAAGCTCGCCAGAGAGCAATTTGATCAAGGTCGATTTACCCGCGCCATTACGGCCGAGTAGACCAATGCGACTGCCAGGAACCAAGTTCAAGCGGATCTTCTCTAAGATCTGGTTGTCACCGTAGCCTGCCGATACTTCATCCATCATCATGATTGGGTTTGGCAGCGCCGCGGGCTCACGGAATTGGAAGCTAAATGGGTTATCGAATTGAGCGGGTAACACTTTTTCCATGCGCTCCAAAGCTTTAATACGGCTTTGAGCCTGGCGTGCTTTAGAGGCTTTATAACGGAAACGGTCGATGTAGCTTTGCATGTGCGACATCTGTTTCTGTTGCTTCTCGAACATCGCTTGCTGCAGCACCATTTTTTGCGCTCGTTGGTTTTCGAACGACGAATAGTTACCCGTGTATTCGTTCAATTGTTGGTTTTCGATGTGAATAATACGGCCAACAATTGGGTCAAGGAAGTCACGGTCGTGCGAGATCAGGATCAGTGTGCCTGGGTAGTTTTGTAGCCAACGTTCAAGCCACATCACCGCGTCTAAGTCCAAGTGGTTGGTTGGCTCATCGAGTAGCAATAAGTCAGAACGGCACAATAGCGCTTGAGCTAAGTTAAGGCGCATACGCCAACCACCAGAGAATTGAGTCAAACTCCAACTCATTTGCTCTTGACTGAAACCTAAACCGTCGAGCAATTCTGCCGCGCGAGCGCGAATGCTATAACCGCCGATGGTTTCAATTTTACCGTGGATCTCGGCAACCAAGGTGCCGTTGTCTTGTGCTTCCGCTTCAGCCAACTGCTTTTCGAGCGCTCGGTACTCGCGATCACCATCAATGACGTATTCCAGTGCAGTGCGCTCTAGCGCAGGCGTTTCCTGTGCGACCCAGGCCAACTCCCAATGTTGAGGTTGGCTAAATGAGCCTGCATCAATCGACAGTTCATCTTTCAGCAATGCAAATAGCGTTGATTTACCGCAGCCGTTTTTACCCACAAGGCCGACTTTATCGCCAGGATGGATAGTCGCTGAAGCTTGATCTAAAAGAGGTTTACCGCCACGCAGTAACTGAATATCAGAGAAGGTAATCATAAAGTTTTCATTCACTTTGCGCAGTGCGCGTTGCTTGGTTACATAGCGAAGTGGTTTCAATCGTTTTTAAAGCCACTTGGGTATATATCTAGCGGTGAATAGTAGGGGTATTGGCCGGAAAAGTCGATTGATTCGCTTTAATTGCATTATGCTGTACAAAAAAGTATAACAATTTGATAACGGATAAAAATAACCACAAGGACGACCATTTGGCTGTTGCACCGTCTATTCTCCCAAGAGTTCTGATCATTTATGCTCATCCAGAGCCACATAACTCGATTGCTAATCAAGTGATGATTAAAAAAGCTCAGTCGCTTGATCACGTCACTGTGCACGATCTTTACGGTGTTTACCCTGACTTCTTTATTGATGTGAATTATGAACATGAGTTGTTGCTCACGCATGATGTGATCGTGTTTCATCACCCGCTTTATATGTATTCATGCCCAGCCCTGTTAAAAGAGTGGTTGGACCGAGTGCTGGGCAAAGGTTTTGCTTTTGGCGGAGGTTCGGCGCTAGAGGGAAAATACTGGCGCAGTGTGATTACAACGGGGGGGAAAGAAGAGGCCTTTAGCGCGAAGGGGTACAACAAATATCCATTAGAGCAAATCTTACAACCGTTTGAACTGACGGCTGCCCTGTGTCAAATGCACTGGATTGAACCTTTGGTGTTGTATTGGTCGCGTAATGTCTCGGATATTGAGCGGTATGAGCACGCCGAATTGTATCGTCGGTGGTTGAACAACCCACTTGAAAACTGGGAAGCAGCAGACCAAGGAGGTCAGTATGGCGATAACCAGTGAGTTTCTTCAAAGTAGCGTGGTCTTTCTCTCAGCCGCGGTTATTGCGGTACCGATTGCTCAGCGTCTCGGACTTGGCTCGGTTTTAGGTTATTTACTTGCCGGTGTGTTGATTGGCCCTTGGGGCCTTGGCTTAATCAGTGATGTTGATGCTATTTTGCACTTTGCTGAACTTGGGGTCGTGTTGTTACTGTTCTTGATCGGCCTTGAACTAAATCCTAAAAAACTGTGGCAAATGCGAGGACCGATTCTAGGTTTAGGCGGCGCGCAGGTGGTGGTTACGACCGCCGTGATCGGCAGTGTCGTCAGTATGTTCGGCGTAAGCATGCAAGTGAGTTTGGTGATTGGGATGGGGTTGGCGCTGTCCTCGACGGCAATTGCTCTTAAAGTGATTGAAGAGCAAGGGCTCAATGGCACCGAAACGGGTCAGTCTGGTTTTGCGGTATTGCTCTTTCAAGATATTGCCGTGATCCCAATGTTGGCAATGTTGCCCTTGCTTGCTGGCGGGCAGAGTGGCGGTAGTTGGTTAGATGTCTTCACGGTATTAGGTAGTGTGGTGGCCCTGTTGATTGGTGGTCATTTCTTATTGCGTCCACTATTTCGTTTTGTTGTGATGAGCGGCGTTCGTGAGCTCTTTACCGTCGCCGCATTGTTGGTTGTGCTTGGGATTTCTGTCGTGATGCAAAAGCTCGGGCTTTCTATGGCTCTAGGGACTTTCTTAGCCGGCGTTCTGCTGGCTGAGAGTGAGTATCGACATGAATTGGAAATCGCTATCGAGCCGTTTAAAGGTTTGTTGTTGGGGTTGTTCTTCATCGCGGTTGGCATGGCGGTAAATTTGGGGTTATTGGCATTACACCCTTTAGAGATTCTGGGCGCGGTGGTGGCTTTGGTCGTGGTTAAGGGCTTGGTTTTGTATGCATTGGCGAGAGCTGCCCATGTCGGAGCCAAAGCGAGAAGCCGTATGGCCGCGATTTTAAGCCAAGGTGGTGAGTTTGCCTTTGTCATATTTACCGCAGCGAGCCAAGAGGGCATTTTATCCAAAGAGCAAGTAGCGTTTTTGTTGGTGGTGGTCAGTTTATCCATGGTGACGACACCACTTTTGCTGATGGGACAAAAAAAATGGTTTGCTCATACCCTGAATCAAGAAGAAGAGGGCATGACCACGAAAGTAGTGGATCGCCGGCCACGCGTGATCATTGCAGGCTTTGGACGTTTCGGTCAGATCGTCGGACGTTTAATGTATGCCAATAAAATCAAAGTGACGGTATTAGAAAGTGATGCCAGCCAAATCCACCTACTGCGCAAGTATGGTTACAAAGTGTTTTATGGTGATGCTACCCAAATTGATCTTTTACGGGCTGCTGGCGCAGATAAAGCAGAAGCATTGGTCATTTGTACCGATTCACCTGATGAGGTGATGGCCATCGTTGATATCTGCCGCGTGCACTTCCCGAAACTTAAGTTGCTAGCCCGAGCAAGAAGCCGTGTCGAGGCGTATCAGTTAATGAGCCACGGTGTCGAGAATTACTCTCGTGAAACATTTTTAGGGGCATTGGATCTCGGTCGCCAAGCGCTCGTAGAACTTGGTATGCACCCATATCAAGCAAAGCGGGCAGAAGCACATTTTCGTAAGTTAGATAATGCTATGCTTAAGGACTTATTGCCTCAGCACAATGAAGATAAGAAATTGGCTCAGAGAGCGAAAGAGGCACGCAAAGAGCTAGAAGAAATTTTTGGTCGTGAGATGGAGAGCGACCATCAGTCACCTAATCATTGGAAGTAGTACTTGAGCCAAGACTCAAGCTAAGGAAATAGCGTGAAAATCAAGAAACGTTTTATTGCCGGCGCTAGCTGCCCAAATTGCAGCCAGCAAGATACCCTGCGCTGGTGGATTGAAAATAATATCGAGTTAGTTGAGTGTGTCGAGTGTGAGTTTACTGAGCAGCGTAAACCGCAATCTGTAGAGAAAAATAAACACTCAGATCAGGAAATGATCGGAATTTTTAAGCCGGAATAATTGAACTTCGATAATTGATCCCCATAATACACCCAGATATCTCAGTACTTAACCCCATTCAGGTTAAGTCAATTAATCTCCCTGGAGTTAGTATGAAAATTGAAAAGAACGTTGTTGCAAGCCTTGCATACAAAGTAATGATGGAAGACGGTGTCGTTGTTGATCAATCAACAGCAGAAGCGCCTCTAGATTACCTTCACGGTCACAACAACCTAATCACTGGTCTTGAAAAAGAGCTTGAAGGTAAAGTGGCTGGCGACAAGTTCTCAGTAACGGTAGCTCCTGAAGAAGCTTACGGCGAGCACAACGATGCGCTAGTACAACGCGTTCCTGCGGACGTATTCCAAGGCGTTGACCAAATCGAAGTGGGCATGCGCTTCCTGGCTGACACTGACCAAGGTCCAATCCCTGTAGAAGTAACAGAAGTTGATGGCAACGAAGTGGTTGTTGACGGTAACCATATGCTAGCTGGTCAAACACTAACTTTCGAAGTAGAAGTTATGTCTACACGTGAAGCAACAGCAGAAGAGATCGAACACGGTCATATCCATCAAGCTGGTGGTTGTGGTCATGACCATGATCACGACGATGAAGGCTGCTGTGGCGGCGGTAGCTGTGGTTCTCACTAATCACAAGCTCCTTCACTAGATAGTTTTATCTAGTAAAGCTTTGCAAAGCGCAAGTTGAGGTTTCAACTTGCGCTTTTTGTTTATCTAAGGTGAAGTGCATAGAAGAAAAGAACAACTCATGGAAAAAGCGATGACAAAACCTTTCTCGATTGCGATTCATGGTGGCGCAGGCACCATTTTACGTGTTCAGATGAGCAATGAACTTCAGCAATCCATCTTGGCTGATTTGGAAGCGTCGGTAAAAGCTGGCTATCAAATTCTAGAGAAAGGCGGCGACGCTTTGGATGCGGTTGTTGCTGCAGTAAAAGTGTTGGAAGACTCGCCTAACTTTAATGCTGGTAAAGGCTCGGTGCTGACCAATAACGAAATGGTCGAAATGGACGCCTCTGTCATGGATGGTCGAAACCAAGCCGCAGGCGCGGTCGCTGGTGTTCGTCATATCAAGAATCCAATTGAGCTCGCTCGTGACGTGATGCGAAACAGCAATCACGTGTTGTTGGTGGGTGAGGGCGCAGAGAAGTTTGCTTTTGAACAAGGCCATGAGTATACCGAACAGGATTACTTCTTTACTGATCGCCGTTATGAGCAGTTGCTGTCTATGCGTGAGAAAGGGCTGTTTGCTTTGTCGGAGTCTCGTTACCCAGATGACCGTAAGCACGGTACGGTTGGTGCGGTGGCATTGGACCAACAAGGCAACTTAGCCGCTGCCACCAGTACGGGTGGCGTGACGAATAAGAAATACAACCGAGTTGGGGATTCGGCTTTGATAGGCTGTGGCACGGTGGCCGAAAATGGCGTTGTCGCGGTTTCAACTACGGGTGTCGGTGAGTTTTTTATCCGTAAACGTGTCGCAGAAGACGTCGCCGCGCGGATGCGTTACTTACAAGAAGATATTCATACTGCTTGTGAGCATATTATTCAGGGGGAACTGAAAGAGATGGGCGGCGAAGGCGGTTTAATCGCAATTGACGCGCAAGGTGAGCTGCACTTTGCGATGAACAGCTCTGGCATGTACCGAGCTGGCATTAATACGCAAGGCGAGCTGAGCGTCAAAATTTACGCCGACGAATAGCTTCCTCTTGAGCAACCTTCTTAAGTAATCAATACAATAAAGCCCAGAATATTTTCTGGGCTTTATGCTATTTGAGCCTGCATTTTAATAATGCGGTGGTGGGGTTTCTTCTGACGGATCGGCTAAATTCGACGAGTCCATATTTTTTACTTTACCTACCACATATTTCATCTGATCGAGCATCTTGGTAATTTGCAGTTGCTGCTGCGATAAGGCGCCGTTCAGATCTTCAATAGTCTGTTCTTGGAACGCAAGCTGACATTCTAAGTCATTGATGCGTGACTCTAATTGCTGAATAAGTTTTTCTGTCATGATCCGTTCTCTAACTGCCAAGCTTGGGCAATACCTGCTGAAGTAGCAGTAATTACGCGTTGTTTTGAATCAAAGGCTGCATCATACACGACCGCACGGGGAGGGCGAGTATCTTTTTTCGGCTCAACCTCAAATCCGTCAATCCGTTTTCCGGTTTGAGTATCCCATATTGAAACGCGGCCAGAAGGCGTTCCTGTCACTAACTGAGTTCCGTCGTCAGAAAATCGCGCAGTAGAGAAGATCAATTGGCGCGACCAACTGCTCAACCGTGTGACCTCTTGTCCAGTTTTTAAATCCCAAATTACCGCTTGGTTTCCGCCATCGGATGTCATTGCTAACTTGCCATCTCGTTGCAGGGCAACACGAACAACCCGTTGTTCATGTTCGAAGGTCCGCAGCACTTGTCCGGTTTCGGTGTCCCACAAATACGCTTTGTAGTCATTACCACCAGTCAGTGCGAAGCGGCCATTAGGAGAAATGGCGACGGAATTGACTTTTTCACGATGCGCAAGGAACTCCAAGCGACGTCCGGTGACTAAGTTGACGTAAATTGCTTTACCGTTGGATAACCCGAGCAGAACTTGCTCACCGTTACTGGTGATATCAACGTCGCGAATGAGCGCATCAGAAATAGACCAAAGGCCTTCGGATTGCGTCCAACCTAAGTCCCAAACTGCGAAGTTCATTTGGCTTGCTGTGACTGCATAGCGACCATTGTCTGAGATACGAATATGGGATACCACGTTGGCATCGGCATCGAGCTCACCCAGGTTGGCTAGTTGTTCATTTTGCTCTAGGTCCCACAACATCAAATGGTGTTGCTGAGAATAGAGCAGAGCAAATCGTCCATCTCTGCTAAGTGCGAAGCTCGTCGCACCCTGAGGCTCTATCGGCCAACGCTGCACTTCACGTTCGGCGAAAAAGCAACCATTTAACGTGGTGATGACAATTAAATATAGGAATAAATGAGAAATTCTTTGCATCACATCTAATAATCCGGTTTGTGTCTTAAGACATATAGCTAGTATATTGGTATAACGATTGTCTTCACTAGTCTCATAGAAGATTTGTGCACAACAACCAATGGCAAAGCCATTATTGGGAGAATTTAATGAAATCAGTTTTAAAAGTGTCGCTACTTGCTGCAACAGTTATGCTAGCGGTAGGTTGTCAGAAAGAAGAAACTAAAACAGAAGCCGCACCTCAAGCAGAACAAGTTCAAGCAGAAACCGGTAAAGCGGTTCACTTTAAAACCGACGACGATAAAGCGGCATACGCAATCGGTGTTTCATTTGCTAACTACCTAAGCACAAGCATCGACAAGCCAAGCGAAATCGGCATTAATCTTAACAAAGACTTGGTACTAAAAGGTATCGAAGACGTTTTCAAAGGCAATGCTGAATTGAATGAAGAAGAAACACGTGCAGCACTAGAATCTCTAGATAAGCGTGTTGCTGAAAAGATGCAAGCACAAGCGGCTGAGAAAGCAGCTGAAGCGAAAAAAGCTGGCGATGATTTCCGTGCTGAGTTCGAGAAGCAAGAAGGCGTAGTGAAGACAGATACAGGTCTTCTATACCAAGTTATTACTCCAGCTGAAGGCGAGAAGCCAAAAGACACTGATACGGTTCAAGTACACTACAAAGGTACGCTAATCGATGGTACGCAATTTGATAGCTCTTACGATCGTGGTGAACCTGCAACCTTCCCACTTAACCGTGTAATCCCAGGTTGGACAGAAGGTGTTCAGCTAATGCCTGTGGGTTCTAAATTCAAATTCGTTATCCCGCCAGAGCTAGCATACGGTGATCAAGACACACCAAGCATTCCTGCTAACTCAACGCTAGTATTTGAAGTTGAGCTGCTAAAAGTCGAGAACGACAACGCAGAGCAATAACAATAAGCAGCGATAAGTTATTGAAAAAGGTCCGTTTAACGGGCCTTTTTTGTTCTAGGTCACTAGTTGGTGAGTTTGCTAGGTTGATTTTCAAATTTTCTGATAAACTTACACCAATTTGTTGATTTTTCGCTCGAAGGCTTATGACAACTACAGAAACAATAAACGCGGAGATGTTGCTCGAAATGGAATCCGTTAACGTGATGCCGTTTACCGAGCACGACAAAATCATTTTAAGATCTTATGAGGCGGTCGTTGATGGTATCGCCAGCCTGATAGGTCCCTTTTGTGAAATCGTTCTTCACTCGCTAGAAGACTTAAATACCTCTGCAATTAAAATCGCTAACGGTGAAAACACGGGTCGCCAAGTCGGCTCACCGATCACTGACTTAGCGCTTAAAATGCTAAAAGACATCGAAGGCTCGGAGCGCAACTTCTCACGTTCGTACTTTACCCGTGCAAAAGGTGGCGTGTTGATGAAGTCGATCACTGTTGCCATTCGTAATGGTGAAAATCGCGTGATTGGTTTGTTGTGTATCAACGTCAACTTGGACGCGCCTTTCTCGCAAGTCCTTCAATCTTTCATGCCAACGCAAGAAGCAAAAGAAGCGGCTTCCTCAGTTAACTTTGCTAGTGACGTAGAAGAGTTGGTGGACCAAACTGTTGAACGCACCATCGAAGAGATCAATGCGGATAAATCCGTATCGAACAACACCAAGAATCGCCAAATCGTGATGGAATTGTACGACAAAGGCATCTTCGATATTAAAGATGCCATCAACCGCGTTGCAGATCGTCTTAACATTTCAAAACACACCGTCTACTTATACATTCGTCAACGTAAAACCGAGGACGATGAAAAGTGAGTAAACTGACTTACACGTTGGTGGTGAACGGTCCTGTTTACGGTAGCCAGTCAGCGCGCAGTGCTTATCAGTTCGCCAAGGCGGTGATTGAGCAAGGCCATCAGTTAGTGAGCGTTTTCTTTTATCAAGAGGGCGTGACCAATGGTAATGCTTTGAGTGTGCCTGCCAACGACGAATTTGATCTCAATAAGGCATGGCAATCTTTGGCAAAAGAGCATGGTGTTTGTCTAGAAACTTGTGTTGCTGCGGCTTTGCGTCGCGGGATCGTAAGTGAAGAAGAAGCGAATCAACATGGTTTGGTCCAGAGCAATCTAGCGGAAGGTTTTGAGCAAGCCGGCTTAGGTAGCTTAGCCGAAGCGATGTTAACCCAAGACAGAGTGGTACAGTTTTGAGTCAGCTAACTTATCTATTTCGTAGCGCACCGCATGGCAGTGCGGCTGGTCGTGAAGGTGTGGATGCACTATTAGCCGCGTCGGCTTACTGTGAAGATATCAGCGTCATTTTCATGGGCGATGGGGTTTACCAGCTTCTACTAGGACAAGAACCGAGTAAGATCTTGAGCAAAGATTATGCGCCGATGCTGAAGCTTTTCGATTTATACGATATTGAACAAGTCTTTGTGTGCTCAGAGTCATTAGCTCAGCGAGGTTTGGCTCAAGCGGATTTAGTCATTGAAGCTCAAGCGTTAAGCTCAGAGCAGCTCAAAGATAAGTTGCAACACGCTGGCAAGCTACTGTCGTTCTGAGGAAGTTATGCTACATATTATAAAAACGGTCTCCGCCCTAGAAGACGCCATGCCCTTATGTAATGTACAGGATGACATCTTACTTATAGAAGATGCCGTGTACGCTGCTAACTCGCAGCATAAAGCGTTTTCCCACCTAAAAAACCGCAGTGTATTTGTGCTAGAGAGCGATATTCACGCTCGCGGTATTGCGAATCGTATCAGTCCATCACTGACGATCGTGAATTACTCAGGCTTCGTTGAGCTCACAGTTAAACAGGATAAATCGCTTACTTGGGATTGAACGTGATTTACTGTCGCTAAAGCTTTACGGATGAATTGTCCTAATTGAACAAAAAAGATCCGTATATTTCTTGACACACCTCTCACTGCTGCATAGAATTTTGCGTCCCTAACTGCAATGGTAGTTGGGGATAGATTTTTCACAAAGCTTACTTTCAAGTAAATCAGGAGCTAGTTAATGGCAACTATTAACCAGTTGGTACGTAAGCCTCGTGCAAAGCAAGTTGTTAAAAGCAACGTGCCTGCACTAGAAGCGTGCCCACAAAAACGTGGTGTATGTACTCGTGTTTACACTACTACACCTAAAAAACCTAACTCAGCACTTCGTAAAGTTTGTCGTGTACGTCTGACAAACGGCTTCGAAGTTACATCGTACATCGGCGGTGAAGGTCACAACCTTCAAGAGCACAGTGTTGTACTAATCCGTGGCGGTCGTGTAAAAGACCTTCCGGGTGTACGTTACCACACTGTTCGCGGTGCACTTGACTGTGCTGGCGTTAACGACCGTAAACAAGGTCGTTCTAAGTACGGTGTGAAGCGTCCTAAGTCTTAATGGATTCCGTTAAGTAAGGCCAAACACTAAATTATTTTTAATTTTTTGAAAAAACTGAAAAGTTTTGGATAAAACCTGAAGAAGACAACGGAGATAAATCCATGCCACGTCGTCGCGTCATTGGTCAGCGTAAGATCCTTCCAGATCCAAAATTCAAATCTGAATTGCTGGCAAAATTCGTTAACATCCTAATGGTTGACGGTAAAAAATCTACTGCAGAGAAAATCGTTTACACTGCACTAGATGCTATGGCTGAAAAGTCTGGTAAAGACCACTTAGCTATTTTTGAAGAAGCTCTTGAAAACGTACGCCCTGCGGTAGAGGTTAAATCTCGCCGTGTTGGTGGTTCAACTTACCAAGTACCTGTAGAAGTACGTCCGGTTCGCCGTAACGCACTTGCTATGCGTTGGTTGGTTGAAGCTGCGCGCAAGCGTGGTGAAAAATCTATGGCTCAACGCCTAGCAGCTGAAATGCTAGACGCGTCTGAGAACAAAGGTACTGCGGTTAAGAAACGTGAAGACGTTCACCGCATGGCTGACGCAAACAAAGCGTTCGCTCATTACCGCTGGTAATACCTTCTGTGCTGCGAGGTTCTCTCGCAGCACTTTTCTATACTCTAAGGTACACCTTAGTAAGAGGATACAATCGTGGCTCGTAAAACTCCTATTGAGCGCTACCGTAATATCGGTATCTGTGCTCACGTAGATGCAGGAAAAACAACCACAACTGAGCGTATTCTGTTCTACACTGGCCTTTCTCACAAAATCGGCGAAGTTCACGATGGTGCAGCAACCATGGACTGGATGGAGCAGGAGCAGGAACGTGGTATCACTATCACATCCGCTGCGACTACTACATTCTGGCGTGGTATGGAAGCACAGTTCCCTGAGCATCGCGTAAACATCATTGATACCCCTGGACACGTTGACTTTACTATCGAAGTAGAGCGTTCTCTTCGTGTACTTGATGGTGCTGTGGTTGTGTTCTGTGGCTCATCTGGTGTTGAACCTCAGTCTGAAACTGTATGGCGTCAAGCAGACAAATACCACGTTCCACGTTTGGTATTTGTAAACAAGATGGACCGTGCGGGCGCAGACTTCCTACGCGTTGTGGACCAAATTAAAAATCGTCTTGGTGCGAACCCTGTTCCAATCCAACTGAACGTTGGTGCAGAAGATGAGTTCAGAGGTGTCATCGACCTTATCAAGATGAAGATGATCAACTGGAATGAAGCCGATCAAGGCACTTCGTTTACTTACGAAGACATCCCAGCTGACATGATCGAACTTGCTGAAGAGTGGCGCAACCACATGGTTGAATCTGCTGCTGAAGCTAGCGAAGAGCTGATGGACAAGTACCTTGAAGAAGGTGAATTGACTGAAGCTGAGCTCAAACAAGCTCTACGTACTCGTACACTAAACAACGAAATCGTACTGGCCACTTGTGGTAGTGCGTTTAAGAACAAAGGTGTTCAAGCGGTACTAGATGCTGTGATCGAGTTCTTGCCATCGCCAGTTGACGTACCTGCAATTAAAGGTGTTGACGAAAGAGAAAATGAAGTTGAGCGTCATGCTGACGACAACGAACCATTCTCTGCGCTAGCATTTAAGATCGCGACTGACCCATTCGTGGGTACGCTAACGTTCATGCGTGTTTACTCTGGTGTAGTAAACTCCGGCGACGCTGTTTACAACTCTGTAAAAGAGAAGAAAGAGCGTTTCGGTCGTATCGTTCAGATGCATGCGAATAAGCGTGAAGAAGTAAAAGAAGTTCGCGCTGGTGATATCGCTGCTGCTATCGGTCTGAAAGACGTAACAACAGGTGACACACTGTGTGATCAGAGCCACAAAGTGATTCTAGAGCGCATGGAGTTCCCTGAACCAGTTATTCAGATTGCTGTAGAACCTCGTTCTAAGGCAGACCAAGAGAAAATGGCTATCGCGCTAGGTAAACTGGCTGCGGAAGATCCATCATTCCGCGTGGAAACGGACGACGAATCAGGTCAGACTCTGATCTCAGGTATGGGTGAACTTCACCTAGACATTATCGTTGATCGTATGAAGCGTGAATTCAGCGTTGATTGTAACGTTGGTAAACCTCAGGTTGCTTACCGTGAAACCATTCGTGGTAAAGCGGAAGTTGAAGGTAAGTTTGTTCGTCAATCAGGTGGTCGTGGTCAATACGGTCATGTGTGGGTCAAACTTGAGCCTTCTGAACCTGGCGAAGGTTTCGTATTCGTAGACGAAATCGTGGGTGGTGTGATTCCTAAGGAATACATCAGTTCGGTATCGAAAGGTATCGAGGAACAAATGAATAGTGGTGTTCTAGCGGGTTACCCTGTACTAGATATTAAAGCTACACTATTTGATGGTTCTTACCACGATGTAGACTCAAGCGAGATGGCGTTTAAGATCGCTGGCTCGATGGCATTCAAGAAAGGTGCACTAGAAGCACAACCTGTGATTCTAGAACCAATGATGAATGTCGAAGTAACCACTCCGGAAGACTGGATGGGTGACGTTGTTGGTGACCTAAACCGTCGTCGCGGTATCATTGAAGGCATGGACGAAGGTGTGGCTGGTCTTAAGATCATCCGTGCTCAAGTACCACTATCTGAAATGTTCGGTTACGCAACTGATCTACGTTCTGCAACTCAAGGCCGTGCGTCTTACTCTATGGAGTTTCACGAGTACGCTGAAGTGCCGAAAAACTTCGCAGATAAAATTATTGCAGAGCGTGGTTACTAATTGACGATTGAACTACAAAAAGTTTACGACTTTTTGCGAGATCAGGGCGTCCAAATATTGCGCTAACGGGCGTTGGCGCATAAAATAACAATTTCTGGCGCGTCGTCGATCAATAATGATCACGACGAATCATAACTAGGAAGGAACACGATCGTGTCTAAAGAAAAATTTGAACGTACGAAACCGCACGTTAACGTTGGTACTATCGGCCACGTTGACCACGGTAAAACAACTCTAACTGCAGCTATCTGTACTACTCTTGCTAAAGTTTACGGCGGTGTAGCTAAAGACTTCGCATCTATCGATAACGCTCCAGAAGAGCGTGAGCGCGGTATCACAATCGCAACTTCTCACGTTGAGTACGACACTCCAACTCGTCACTACGCACACGTTGACTGTCCAGGACACGCGGACTACGTTAAAAACATGATCACTGGTGCTGCACAGATGGACGGTGGTATCCTAGTTGTTGCTGCGACAGATGGCCCAATGCCACAAACTCGTGAGCACATCCTACTAGGCCGTCAGGTTGGTATCCCATACATCATCGTATTCATGAACAAATGTGACATGGTTGACGATGAAGAGCTACTAGAACTAGTAGAAATGGAAGTTCGTGAACTTCTATCTGAATACGATTTCCCAGGTGATGACCTACCAGTTATCCAAGGTTCTGCACTAGGCGCACTAAACGGCGAAGAGCAGTGGGAAGCGAAAATCGTTGAACTAGCTGAAGCTCTAGATACTTACATCCCTGAGCCAGAGCGTGCGGTAGATCAGCCATTCCTAATGCCTATCGAAGACGTATTCTCAATCCAAGGTCGTGGTACAGTAGTAACTGGCCGTATCGAGCGTGGTATCCTAACTGTAGGTGACGAAGTTGCTATCGTAGGTATCAAAGACACTACTACTACTACATGTACTGGTGTTGAGATGTTCCGTAAGCTTCTAGACGAAGGCCGTGCAGGTGAGAACGTTGGTGCACTTCTACGTGGTACTAAGCGTGACGAAGTTGAACGTGGTCAAGTACTAGCTAAGCCTGGTTCAATCACTCCACACACTAAGTTCGAATCAGAAGTATACGTACTGTCTAAAGATGAAGGTGGTCGTCACACTCCATTCTTCAAAGGCTACCGTCCACAGTTCTACTTCCGTACAACTGACGTAACTGGTGACATCCAGCTACCAGAAGGCGTAGAAATGGTAATGCCAGGTGACAACGTACAGATGACTGTTGAGCTAATCGCACCAATCGCAATGGACGAAGGTCTACGTTTCGCGATCCGTGAAGGTGGCCGTACAGTAGGTGCTGGTGTTGTTGCTAAGATCTTCGACTAATTCATAACGAATTAAACGAAATCTTGCACTCTTCTTCTTTATGAAGAAAGCGCATCGAGAAAGGGAAGCTTAGGCTTCCCTTTTTTATATCTAAATTATATTTGGTTATAAGTGTTCGTAGGAAATACGTTAATTTTTTAATTTAAAAACAGAATATTACCGGCTCTATTTTTCAACACCTTTAGTCGTAACACCTAACCCTCTGATCTTTGCCTACTGTCACCAAATCTATATAACAAAATATTCTGAACAGGCCTATCAATGCGACTGGTAACAAGAACTATTCTTGTTTATATTGGTTGCCACAGGTTAATTTAATAGGTTTTTGAGTATGTACGTTTGTCTTTGCCATGGGGTCTCCGACAAGAAAATTAGGAAGTTGGCGATAGATGAAGGCGTAACGGATATTAAAGGAATCAAAAAATGTACAGCATTGGGTAGCCAATGTGGTAAGTGCATCAGACAGGCCAAGGATATTTTAGCGGAAACCAGTTACACGGTATTCAAACAAGCTAGCTAATTACTGTGAGCATGCGGTAATTAAGTAATTATTTGCCTAGCGTTTTGACACCTTCTCATTTGCTTCTACATTTAAATGAAGCTAAAGAGGAGGTTTTTGTCATGAAAGGCGATCCAATCATCATCCAACATCTCAATAAAGTGCTCGGAAATGAGCTCATCGCTATTAATCAGTATTTTCTTCATGCTCGAATGTATAAGGACTGGGGGTTAAAGCACCTAGCAGATAAGGAATATCACGAATCTATCGATGAGATGAAACATGCCGATCATCTGATTGAGCGTATTTTGTTTCTTGAGGGCTTACCGAATCTACAAGATTTAGGCAAGTTGATGATAGGTGAAGACACTAAAGAAATGCTCGAGTGTGACTTAAAGCTTGAAATGGCCGCCATTCCAGATTTAAAAGATGCGATTGCCTATGCTGAAGACATTCGAGACTATGTGTCTCGCGATCTGTTTCAAGATATTCTTGAAGATGAAGAAGAGCATGTTGATTGGCTAGAGACGCAACTTGGCTTGATTGAAATGTCTGGCATTGAGAACTACCTCCAAGCGCAATACGTAGACGAAGAGTAATAACGTCCAGGATTTTGCGCACTTCAATTGTAAGAAGAAAAGAGCACCTGACTCGAAAATCAGGTGCTTATCCCCGCTATCTGGTCTAATCTCTTTTATTATCGGCTTTTTAAGGATATTGCTCGCAATCTTGCCTATGAAGTTTGATTTCTATCCGATAGAATTTATGCCCCCTTACCTAAAAATAAAAAAGAGAAACGTCCATGTCTGAAGACAATCGCCAAGCAGCCACTCCAGAAGAAGAACATCGCCAAAAAGCATTGGATTACCATGCTTATCCAACCCCAGGGAAGATTGCTGTCGAATTGACAAAGCCTGCGGAAACGGCGGGTGATCTTGCCCTTGCTTACAGCCCTGGTGTTGCAGAACCAGTGCGTGAAATCGCACAAAACCCTGATAACGTGTACAAGTACACAGCGAAAGGCAACATGGTTGCTGTTATTTCTAACGGTACCGCTATCCTGGGTCTAGGTAACCTAGGTCCACTTGCATCTAAGCCAGTAATGGAAGGTAAAGCGTTACTGTTTAAACGTTTTGCAGGTCTTGACTCGATTGATATTGAAGTTAAGCACCGCACGATCGATGAATTTGTTGATACTGTTGCAAGCATTGCAGACACCTTTGGTGGTATCAACCTTGAAGATATTAAAGCACCAGATTGCTTTGAGATTGAAAAGCGTTTAATTGAGCGTTGTGATGTACCAGTATTCCACGATGATCAGCACGGTACTGCGATTGTAACGGCGGCAGGCATGCTGAACGCGATCGAACTTCAAGGTAAGAAGCTTGAAGACTCAACGATCGTTTGTCTTGGCGCTGGCGCTGCAGCCGTTGCGTGTATGGAGCTGCTGATTAAATGTGGTGCAATGCGCGAAAAAATTTACATGCTGGATCGTAAAGGTGTGATCCACACTCGTCGTGATGATCTTAATGAATACAAGCAGCTATTCGCAAACAACACGGACAAACGCACATTAGAAGACGTGATTGAAGGCGCGGATCTGTTCCTAGGTGTATCTGGTCCAAACCTATTGCCAGCGGAAGCGTTGAAGCTGATGGCAGATAAGCCAATCGTATTTGCATGTTCGAATCCAGATCCTGAAATTAAGCCGGAACTTGCCCACGCTGTTCGTGATGATTTAATAATGGGAACTGGCCGTAGTGATTACCCGAACCAAGTAAACAACGTATTGTGTTTCCCATTCATCTTCCGTGGTGCTCTTGATGTGCGCGCAAGTGAAATCAATGATGAAATGAAACTTGCAGCCGTTGAGGCGATTCGTGAGCTAGCAAAAGAGCCTGTACCTGAAACTGTATTGAAGGCCGCAGGTGTCGATAAGCTTGAGTTTGGTGCAGACTACATCATTCCAAAACCAATGGACTCACGTTTACTGCCACGTGTTGCAAAAGCTGTGGCTCAGGCGGCAGTTGATTCAGGTGTTGCTCGTATCGAGATGCCTGAAAACTACATGGCAGAGTAATATATCTATTAGATGTGATGTACAAAAAATGGGACGCAATCGCGTCCCATTTTTTATGTCATCCTTTTGGCTCGAGATAAGAATTGCTATCTGAAGCCTCCAGCCTCGCTTTTTTACTCTTCGTCAAACGACTCAAATTCGATGCCCATTTCCGTCATCAGTGCTTTTACTTCTGTTGGAATATCATCCGGACGGTCTTTACGAAGGTCTTCATCTGTTGGAAGTGGCTGACCTGTATACGCGTGCAAAAATGCTTCGCATAGTAATTCACTATTGGTTGCATGGCGTAAGTTATTGATCTGACGGCGAGTACGCTCATCAGTTAGCACTTTTAAAACTTTTAGCGGGATAGAGACGGTAATTTTTTTTACTTGTTCGCTTTTTTTGCCGTGCTCTGCATATGGGCTAATGTATTCGCCATTCCAGTCAGCCATTGCACACCTTCATTTATGTAATCGGTTAAAAATAATTTAGGTGCTGATTTTAGCTGCATTTACCGCCATAAGCAAAGACATATAGACGTCTAGAAGTGTTGACGTCTCATTTTTTGACGAGTAAAGTGAACAGAACAGCAAAGGAAGCGTGTTGATCACTTTATTTTACTCATTAGATATAGCGCATTCCTATTTAGAAGTCATTACCCGTGAAAGGATACACCCATGAGCTCTCGCAAACCTGCGACCATTGCAGTACGCACTGGTATTGAATCAGACAGCCAATATCACGCTGTCGTTCCACCTATTTATCTTTCCACTAACTATGGTTTTCCTGCTTTTGGTGAAGTACCTAAGTATGATTACACGCGATCTGGAAATCCAAACCGCGGACTGTTGGAAAGTGCGTTATCTGAACTCGAGTCTGGAAAAGGAGCGGTTGTCACGAACTGCGGTACGTCGGCATTAAATTTATGGGTGTCCGCTTTGCTTGGCCCTGATGATCTCATTATTGCTCCTCACGATTGTTATGGCGGCACCTATCGTCTTTTTAATACCCGAGCCAACAAAGGCGATTTTAAGGTTCAGTTTGTCGATCAATCAGACGAGCAAGCTTTGGATGCAGCATTAGCACAAAAACCAAAACTCATTTTGCTAGAAACTCCGTCAAACCCTCTGGTTCGCGTGGTGGATATTGCAACTGCCTGTGAAAAAGCGAAACAAGTCGGTGCGTTAGTTGCGGTGGACAATACCTTTTTGACACCCGTGTACCAAAAACCTTTAGAGCTAGGTGCGGATTTTGTTATCCACTCCACAACGAAGTACATCAACGGTCATTCAGACGTGATTGGTGGCGTGATCATCACCAAAACAGAAGCGCATGCAGAAGAGCTTGCATGGTGGGGCAATTGCATTGGTGCGACTGGCACACCTTTCGATAGTTATATGACGTTGCGAGGCATTCGTACACTTGGTGCTCGCATGCGAGTGCATGAAGAGAGTTCACAGCAGGTACTGGCTTATCTCCAGAAGCAAGCGTTAGTTAAAACTATCTATCATCCAAGCCTGCCGGAGCACCCAGGTCATGACATTGCTAAAAAGCAGCAAACTGGTTTTGGCTCTATGCTGAGCTTTGAGTTTGCCGGTTCGTTTGAGCAGTTAAAAGTGTTTGTTAAAGAGCTCCAACTGTTTTCATTGGCTGAGTCATTAGGTGGAGTAGAAAGCTTGATTTGTCATCCGGCATCCATGACGCATCGCGCTATGGGAGAGGAAGCACTGGCAGAAGCGGGGGTGTCACATCAACTATTGCGTTTGTCTGTTGGCTTGGAAGATGCGCAAGATCTCATCACGGATTTAGAGCAAGCATTCGCTAAAGCTGCCCAACAATAGGAGACGAGAATAATGACTGTACAACGTCAGCTGCATAAGTTTGGTGGCAGTAGCTTAGCAAATCCAGAATGCTATTTACGCGTTGTGGATATTCTTAAGGAGTATTCGACGGAAAATGATCTTGTGGTCGTTTCGGCGGCAGGAAAAACCACTAACCGCTTGATTGAGTTCCTGGAAGGGTTAGACAAAGATGGCCGAATCGCGCATGAAGCACTTCAAAGCCTAAGGCAGTTCCAAACGGAGCTAATAGAAAATTTGTTGGAAAATGAAGTACAAGAAGAGCTATTAGCGTTACTGCATGATGAGTTCAGTACCTTATCTGAGCTGACAGCACCACTCACTGGCGCGCAAAAAGCCGCGGTACTAGGACACGGAGAAGTTTGGTCTGCTCGCCTATTGGCCGCGTTATTATCTCAACGTTCTATCCCCGCTGTCGCACAAGATGCACGAGCGTTTTTACGTGCGGAAGCTGGGACTCAACCTGAAGTTGATCGCGCTCGTTCATATCCTTTGATAAAAGACGTTCTCGCGCAACACAATCATAAACGTGTGGTAATTACTGGCTTTATGGCTCAGAACGAGGCGGGCGAAACCATTTTACTTGGTCGTAATGGCTCTGACTATTCTGCAACTGTCATTGGTGCTCTGGCTGAAGTGAGCACAGTCACCATTTGGAGTGACGTTGCCGGTGTCTATAGTGCCGATCCGCGTTTGGTGGCAGATGCGTGTCTATTACCGTTACTTCGATTGGATGAAGCCAGCGAACTCGCCCGTTTAGCTGCCCCAGTCCTACACAGTCGTACACTTCAGCCTGTGGCGCAAAGTACTATGGATCTCAACCTCAAATGTAGCTATCTGCCGGAATCGGGCTCTACTCGTATTGAGCGTGTCTTAGCGTCTGGCCGTGGCGCTAAAATTATTACCTCGCTGGATGATGTTTTATTGGTGCAGCTGTCTTTCATGCATGGGCACGACTTCGAAAAAACACAGAATGATGTATTACAAGCGTTGCAGCGAGCGCAATTGGAGCCATTGGCATTTGAGGCACAGCCCGATCAACACACGTTGCGCTTGGCGTATACCGCAGAAATTGCCGGTGGCGCACTGAAACACTTACAAGAGCTTGCGGTTGAAGCGGAGATTAAGCTCAAAGAAGGCTACTCGCTCTTAGCGGCAGTAGGCGCTGGCGTTACGAAAAACGCCAACCATTGTTTTGGTTTTTATCAGAAGTTAAAACACTCTCCGGTTGAATTTATTTCTGAAACTGAGTCGGGGCTGAGTTTAGTCGCCGTTTTGCGTCGTACTGATACCGAAGTGTTGGTTCAAACGATTCATAGCCAGTTGTTCCAAGCGCAAAAGCGCGTGGCGGTGGCTTTATGTGGCAAGGGCAACATTGGTTCTAGTTGGTTAAATCTATTTGCAACTCAAAAAGGTGAGCTCGAAAAACGTCATGGCATGAGCTTCGACCTTGTCGCGGTCGTGGATAGTCAAACCTACTGGTTCGATGAGCAAGGTATTGATGCAGCAAGTGTTGCTGAACGATTTGATGATGAAAGCCTAGCAAACGATGGGTCTTGGTTGACTCAATTAGGAGCGCTAAAAAATTACGATGAAGCCGTAGTGCTTGATGTGACAGCGAGTAAAGACTTAGCTCAGCGCTATGTAGAAATTGCGCAGCAGGGCATTCATTTGATTTCCGCTAACAAAGTGGCGGGTTCGGCAGATAGCCAGTATTACCATCAGGTTCAAGATGCATTCGCTAAAATTGGTCGTTATTGGCTGTACAACGCGACGGTTGGTGCAGGGTTACCAATAAACCATACCGTGCGAGATCTACGTGAAAGTGGGGATGAGATCGTTGCTCTATCGGGTATTTTCTCAGGGACGTTATCATGGTTATTCCAACAATTTGACGGCTCAGTACCATTTAATGATTTAGTCGACCTCGCTTGGCAGCAAGGTTTAACAGAGCCTGATCCTCGTTCTGATTTAGATGGTTCAGATGTGATGCGTAAGCTGGTTATCTTAGCTCGAGAGTCTGGTCTCGATATTGAGCCGGGCAGCGTTAAGGTTGAATCTCTGGTACCAGAAGAATTAAGAAAACTTAGCATTGATGACTTCTTCGATAACGGAGGGCTGTTGAGTGAAATACTGCAAGAGCGCCTGACAAAAGCACAGAGAAACGACCAAGTGCTTCGCTACGTTGCTCGTTTAGAAAAAAATGGTAAAGCGACGGTGGGAGTAGAAGCGTTATCTCGTGAACATGCGCTCGCCAACCTACTGCCGTGCGACAACATTTTTGCCATTGAAAGTAAGTGGTACAAAGATAACCCACTCGTTATTCGAGGGCCTGGCGCAGGAAGAGAAGTGACAGCCGGCGCGATTCAATCCGACCTCAACCGATTAGCCGGTTTATTCTAAAGTTGCGAGATACCTAAAACCCTGGAACCCGACCAGGGTTTTTTATTTTGCCTTCAGTGCCATACTGAAGTATCGGCTTGTGATAAGTAGTGAAATAACGTTCAAGTAATAACTTGAACTATCCTCATTATTAACTTGAGAAAAATTCATAATTACAAGGTTGACATTAAATCGTATTCAATACATTCTGTAGACATATAGACATATAGACATATAGACATATAGACATATAGACATATAGACATATAGACATATAGACATATAGACATATAGACATATAGACGTCTAAACGTCGATTTAAGGAATTTGTTTTCGTGGCGGAGTGCCACAGGGAGAGTAAGATGGGATACACGCACGCAGGCCATATTGACGCCTTGAACCAGAATATTGCTGAGTTGTCAGACAACATCAATGTATCATTTGAGTTTTTTCCACCAAGCAGCGCTAAGATGGAAGAGACACTCTGGAATTCAGTGCACCGTCTTAAAACGCTCCAACCTAAATTTGTTTCTGTGACTTACGGCGCTAACTCTGGCGAGCGTGACAGAACGCACTCCATCATTAAAGAAATCAAAGCAACAACCGGATTGGTTGCTGCTCCTCACCTCACTTGTATTGATGCGACTCGCGAAGAGTTGATTAATATTGCCGATGATTACTGGAATAATGGCATTGAAAATATCGTTGCTCTGCGTGGTGATATTCCTCCTGGTGGCGGTGCGCCTGACATGTATGCCTCGGATCTGGTTGAGCTGCTGAAATCACGTCACGATTTTGATATCTCAGTAGCCGCATTTCCTGAGGTTCACCCTGAAGCTAAAAGTGCGCAGTCTGACTTATTGAACCTAAAACGTAAGGTAGATGCAGGTGCAAACCGTGCAATTACTCAGTTCTTTTTTGATGTTGAGTCTTATCTGCGATTCCGTGACCGTTGTGTAGCGGCAGGAATTGACGTAGAAATTGTGCCAGGAATTTTGCCTGTATCGAACTTTAAGCAAGCGTCTCGCTTTGCTGCGCAGAACAATGTGAAAGTACCAGGCTGGATGAGTAAACAGTTCGAAGGCTTGGATGATGATCCGGTGACTCGTCAGCTTGTAGGAGCTAGCCAAGCTATTGATATGGTGCGCGTACTTAGTCGTGAAGGCGTTAAGGATTTCCACTTCTACACCCTAAACCGTGCAGAGATGACTTACGCTTTATGTCATACGCTAGGCGTTCGTCCTCGCGTTGCAGTAGGTGCATAAATCGACCGGGTTTCAAAAAGACAAAAGGCTTGCCGAGTGGCAAGCCTTTTTCGTTGTATCAAAGTAAAAGGAAATTAACCAATCACTTCAAGTTCTGTTAGGACTTCTTCAGCCCAAGTGATCCACGTTTCACGTAACAGTAGGTTACGACGAAGCGTTAAACGCTCTAGGCGAGCTTGTTTGTCTAAAGTTGACGGCGTTGCGTAGTAAGCCGCTTCAATTTCTTTGTAGTGAGAAACCAGTTTGCGAGACTCTTCAACCAGTTCGGCGAGTTGATCACGGAAAGGTGTTGATGGTTGAACGGCACATGCCATCAATTTCGCTGAAAATTCATCACGAACAGTCGGGTGTGCAGTTGGTTGATCAAACCATTCTCCTAAAGCGCTGCGACCAGCATCTGTGATGGAGTAAACCTTACGGTCTGGTTTGCCTTCTTGGGGTTCTAATACGCAAGTAACCAGCTCTTTCTCGGCCATTTTATTGAGTTCACGGTACACTTGTTGGTGGCTTGCTTTCCAGAAGTAACCGATGCTAGCAGAGAATTCTTTAGTGATATCGTAACCGGTTGCGTCGCGAGTGCTAAGAACAGTTAAGATTACGTGTGGTAATGACATGTCTTCAATCCAAATGGTCAATAAACTTGTAAACAAGCTACTTATACTTTCAGCTGTGCTCTTTCTGGCACTTGAGTTTTTTAATGTATAAGTAGCACCAACAATGTTGGTCCTGTCACCTTAAAGCCGTTTATCACCTAGAGAGATGGGGAGTCCCATCATGGCTGGAGCAGGTATGATTGGATTTATGAGCTCTCAGCAGGCAAGTAGTATATAAATAATAAGCATGAAGTGGAATAGTAGGACAAAATTACCCTAAAAAACTAACATAATAATCAATAGTGTTAACTTGTGGTTTTTTGTTCTTTTTGCGTGGTAATTTTTGGGCTTTTTATAGTTTATTAAACTGCCTTTTGGTTGCGCAATTATCCAGCGCCAAAAAAAAGCTGAGCACTTGCTCAGCTTTTTTATTACAAATGAAGCGATTAGCCTGTGTTGCGCATGCCAGCTGCAATACCAGCAATTGTCACCATTAGCGCTTCTTCTAGGTTTGCAGATGCTTCTTCGGTTTGGCGTGTACGGTATAGCAACTCGGCTTGTAGCATGTTCAATGGCTCAACGTAGATGTTGCGCAAGCGAATCGATTCGAGTCCCCAAGGGTCATGCTGCATCAAGTTTTCGTTGTTCTCTACATTCAGTACTGCTTTGATATCTTCTTGAAGCTGAGCGCGAAGCTTTTCACCGAGTGGACGGAGTGATTCATCCACCAATCGCTCATCGTAATAGCGAGAAATATCGATATTACACTTCGAGTACACCATTTCTAACATGCCAAGGCGAGTCGAGAAGAACGGCCATTCACGACACATCTCTTCGAGCAGCGCTTGGTGACCTTTATCGATCGAGTATTGAATTGCTTCACCCGCACCTAACCATGCTGGAAGTACCAAACGATTTTGGCTCCACGAGAAGATCCACGGGATTGCACGTAAGCTTTCTACTCCGCCCTTAGGGTTGCGTTTTGCAGGACGAGAGCCAAGTGGCAACTTGCCGAGTTCGAGTTCTGGTGTTGCTTGGCGGAAGTAAGGCACGAAATCTGGCTCGCCGCGAACTACGTTGCGATAAGACTCGCAGCTAACTTCTGATAGCACTTCCATTAAGTCGCGCCATTCTTGTTTTGGCTCTGGTGGTGGCAATAGGTTGGCTTCTAGAATCGCGCTCGCGTAAAGGTTAAAACTGTTTACGGCGACATCTGGAAGGCCCAGTTTAAAGCGGATCATCTCGCCTTGTTCTGTTACGCGCAAACCACCTTTCAAGCTTTTTGGTGGTTGAGACAGAAGTGCTGCGTGTGCTGGCGCGCCGCCGCGGCCTACTGTACCGCCACGACCGTGGAATAGAGTCAGTTCAACACCTTCTTCTTCCGCCACTTTAACTAACGATTCCATCGCATGGTACTGAGCCCAGCCTGCAGACATGACACCCGCATCTTTCGCTGAGTCAGAGTAACCAATCATGACCATTTGGTGGTTTTGGATAAAGCCACGGTATAGGTCGATACCCATCAGCTGTTTGATGACCGATTCTGCATTGTTCAAGTCGTCTAGCGTCTCGAATAACGGGCAAACATCCATACGATATGGGCAGCCAGCTTCTTGCAGAAGTAGGTGGACTGCTAACACATCTGATGCAGTGCGTGCCATAGAAATAACGTAGGCACCGAATGCTTCACGCGGTTGTGCTGCAATAATCTTACAGGTGTCCAAAACCTCTTTGACAGGTTCTGATGGTTCCCAATCACGAGGCAGAAGAGGACGCTTAGATGCGAGTTCGTTGGTTAGGAAAGCAATCTTATCTTGCTCGCTCCATTGTTCGTAATCACCAATGCCTAAGTAGCGGGTTAATTCAGACAATACGTCTGAATGACGCGTGCTCTCTTGGCGGATATCAAGGCGAACAAGATGAATACCAAATGCTTTTACGCGGCGCAATGTATCTAGTAGAGAGCCATTTGCGATCACACCCATGCCACATTCATTTAGCGACTGGTAACAGGCATACAGAGGTTCCCAAAGTTGCTCGACTTTTTGCAACGGAGCTTTAACGGCCAGTTTTTGACCATGGATCTTAGCATCGAGAATATCTTTGGTTTCGTTCAATAGTGAGCGAAGTTGTTTCAGGATCGCACGATATGGTTCGTGCTGATCTTCACCAGCAAGTTCACGAACTTGATCGTTTGAAACCGTCATAGACAGTTCACTGATCAACTCGTTGATGTCATTGAGATAAAGATCTGCGGCTTTCCAACGAGACAGAAGCAATACTTCACGCGTCACGCTATGAGTGACGAACGGGTTACCGTCGCGGTCACCCCCCATCCAAGAAGAGAAGTGCACAGGGCGCGCATCAATTGGTAAACCTTCACCCAAGTAAGACTTCAGACGATCATTCATTTCACGTAAGAAGTCTGGCACCGCTTCCCATAGTGAGTTTTCAACGACCGCAAAACCCCATTTTGCTTCATCCAGCGGAGTAGGGCGCTGTTGTCGAATTACGTCTGAATGCCAGCTTTGCGCGATCAGTTGCTCTAAACGACGCTCGGTTTTCTTGCGCTCTTTAGAAGAAAGATCACTCAGTTCCAACTTTGATAAGCACTCGTTGATCTTGACCAACTTGTTGATCATCGTGCGACGCGTGATTTCCGTTGGGTGAGCCGTCAATACCAATTCAATATTCAGATCACGAACCGCTTGCGCAGTGTCCAGTTTGCTCACATCGTTTTGTACCAGTTTAGAAAACAGCGAGTTAATCGCGTCTGGTTCACAAATGTGCTCTTCACAATGGCGTGAAATCGTGTGGTATTGCTCAGCAATATTGGTGAGATTTAGAAATTGGTTAAACGCACGGGTAACGGGCGTTAGCTGCTCATCGGGTAGGTGTTTGATTTCTTCTATCAAGCTTTCCCTGTCTGCTTGATTACCTGCTTGAGCCGATTTGGATAATTTACGAATGGTTTCCACTTTCTCGAAGATTTCTTCGCCATGGGCATCGCGAATGGTGTTACCCAATAAGTGGCCTAACATGCGCACATTACTTTTGAGTGCGGCGTATTTCTCGTTCATTGTCGTCCTGCCTCGTAAAAAAACTACATCCATTGTCCTTGTTAAGACTCCAATCTAGCGAAAAGCACCAGTTATAGTCAAATAAAGCAGACTAAGTTTGCAATTATTCCGCTGTCTCCTGATTTAGAGCAAATTTACGGCAGCTGTAGAATAAGAAGTGAAAATTAATTACAAAATAACAAGTTAAAGAAGTGTTAAGGCTAGCGCTAAATTGTGAAGATAAAAAGATGCAGCTCAATCGAGCTGCACTGACTTTTGAGTTTATTCGCGTATTAACAGCAATACTTGACCATTGCCTTTGAAAGCACATCAATTGTGGGATCGATAAAATCAAATGAGAGAAACTCATCCGGTTGGTGCGCTTGGTCAATTGAACCCGGGCCAAGAACTAAGGTTGGACAGAGCTGTTGTAAGAAGGGCGCCTCAGTACAGTAGTTCACGGTTTCTGAACTGGTTTGGCAGATCTCTTCAACACCACCGATAAATGGGTGGTCATGTTGGCATTCGTAACCCGGAATTGGTTCATGTAACGGAATTATCTCCAAGCGTCCAGGCCACTTTGCTTCGACTTCTTTTAATGCTCCGCGCAGCATATTTTCTAGGCCATCCAGGCTGATCCCTGGTAGTGGGCGAACATCATAGTGCAGCTCACAGCAACCACAAATACGGTTAGCGCTGTCACCGCCGTGAATGTGTCCAAGGTTTAGGGTAGGGCTTGGAATGGCAAAACCCGGATGGTGGTATTCTTTCACCAATTTATCGCGCAGTTGCATCATGGCAAACATCACTTCATGCATGATCTCAATCGCGTTAACGCCTAAGGCAGGATCGGATGAATGGCCTGACTTACCCGTGACCCGAATTGCATTCGCCACATGACCTTTGTGGCCGCGAATAGGAACGAGGCTGGTAGGCTCACCAATAATGCAGTAATCCGGCTTAAAAGGGGCGTTTACGGTGAAATGTCGTGCACCCAACATGGTGGTTTCTTCGTCACAAGTGGCTAATACGTATAGCGGCTTGGTTTGCTTACTCCAGTCGACTTTTTTGACGGCTTCGTAAATAAAGGCAAAAAAGCCCTTCATGTCTGCCGTGCCTAAACCGTAAAAGCGGTTGTCTTTTTCAGTCAGCTTATGTGGATCAAAGCTCCAGCGTCCTTCATCAAATGGCACGGTATCACTATGGCCAGCAAGTAAAAGGCCGCCTTCACCCTCTCCCATACGTGCGACCATATTGTGCTTGCCTGGCTCGACTTCGATCACTTCAACGCTAAAACCCAGATCTTTAAACCAAGATGCGAGTTTTTCGATGACTTTTGCATTGCCCTGATCCCAGCTCGGATCCGTGGAGCTGATAGAAGAGGTGCTGATGAGTCCTTCATAGACCTCTAGAAAAGTTGGTAATTGCATGGATTCTTCAAATCTCCTGTTGACAGACAGACCACAAAAATGTAAAACACATATTAAATCATATTTAATGAATAAAAAATCAAAATAAAGCAAAAATTAAATATGAATAGTCATTTGAGCCTTTAAGTATATGGATGTCACACAATGCTAAAAACCACGATTATTGGAGCCAGCGGTTACACCGGCGCAGAGTTAGCGTTAATGGTTAATAAACACCCACAACTCACGCTATCAGGTTTATATGTTTCCGCCAACAGTGTTGATGCAGGAAAGAATATTGCGCAGCTGCACGGTAAGTTAGCAGGCATCATTGATATGCCGGTCTCGTCACTAACGGATCCACTGCAAATCGCTCAAGAATCGGATGTGGTGTTTTTAGCAACGGCTCATGAGGTGAGCCACGATCTAGCCCCAACTTTCTTGGAGGCAGGCTGTCAGGTATTCGATTTATCGGGGGCATTCCGCGTCCAAAGTGAAGGTTTTTACAACACTTTTTATGGCTTCGAGCATCAACATAATAACTGGCTAGATAAAGCTGCATACGGCTTAGCAGAGTGGAACCAGGAATCAATTAAAACTGCTCCCTTAGTTGCTGTAGCAGGTTGCTACCCGACTGCTTCGCAGTTAGCCATCAAACCTCTACTCGAAAATGCATTAGTGGATACCAATCAATGGCCTGTCATTAACGCGACCAGCGGTGTGTCCGGAGCTGGGCGTAAAGCTTCTATGGTGAACAGTTTCTGTGAAGTGAGCTTGCAACCTTATGGTGTATTTACTCATCGTCACCAACCAGAAATTGCTCAGCACTTAGGTTGCGATGTGATTTTTACTCCGCACCTAGGCAACTTTAAACGCGGCATTCTTGCCACGATCACGATGAAGCTAGCATCAGGCGTTACAGAGCAACAAGTCGCTCAAGCATTTGAACAAGCTTATCTAGGAAAGCCAGCCGTGCGTTTAAAAGGCGGTGGCATTCCACGTATTCAGGATGTCGAAAATACCCCTTTCTGCGATATCGGCTGGAAGGTACAAGGCGAACACATCATTGTGATTTCAGCCATCGACAATCTACTCAAAGGTGCATCAAGTCAAGCGATGCAATGTCTCAATATTCATTATGGTTACCCAGAACTGACAGCGTTGCTGTAGTCGTTGAAAGAGGGAAATGCGATGACGCAAACCAATCAAGCTCCTTTAGTCATTAAGCTAGGCGGTGCAGCTCTATCTTGCACTCAAACCTTAAGCCAACTTTTTGGTGCCATTGCGGCTTACCAAAAATCGGCACAGCGACAAATCGCCATCGTTCATGGCGGTGGCTACCTAGTTGATGAGTTGATGGCAAAGCTTCAGCTTGAAACCGTAAAGAAAAACGGTTTACGCGTAACGCCTTACGATCAAATTCCGGTGATTGCAGGCGCGCTTGCAGGTACCGCAAACAAGCTGCTTCAAGGTCAAGCGATTGCGGACGGTCTTAACGCTGTGGGTCTTAGCCTTGCGGATGGTGGTTTGTGTCTTGTTGAAGAACTTGACCCAGAACTCGGCGCGGTAGGTAAAGCATCACCGGGTGATTCAACGCTATTACAAGCGGTACTAAACACAGGCGCACTGCCGATCATCAGTTCAATTGGCTTAACCACAGATGGCCAGATGATGAATGTGAATGCTGACCAAGCCGCAGTCGCGGTGGCAGGTGCTCTCGATGCTGAATTAGTCCTGTTGTCAGATGTGAGTGGCGTACTCGATGGCAAAGGGCATTTGATCAAAACGCTATCTGAGCAAGAAGCCGATGCATTGATCAAAGGGCAAGTGATCACAGACGGCATGATCGTCAAAGTTAAAGCTGCTTTGGAGGCGGCCAATGATCTTGGTCGCCCTATCGAAGTCGCGACCTGGCGTTACCCAGAAAAATTAGTACAGCTATTCGCTGGTGAAAGTATTGGAACGCAATTTTTGCCTCAATAAGCATCAGCAAAAGAATTCAATATTAGGAAGTAGTAGTTGGCACTGACCGCCGAGCGCAGCGCCAGTTAAGTTTGGAGAAGAAAGATGAGCAAAGTGAACGTAAATAAAGTGGTAGTCGCATACTCAGGCGGTCTAGATACCTCAGTAATTATCCCGTGGCTAAAAGAGAACTACGATTGTGAAGTCGTTGCTTTCGTTGCCGATGTTGGTCAAGGCGCAGAAGAGCTAGAAGGTATTGAAGCGAAAGCAAAAGCTTCAGGTGCTTCTGAGTGTTACATCGCTGACTTGAAAGAAGAAATGGTCGCAGACTACATTTACCCAACGCTAAAAACCGGCGCGTACTATGAAGGTAAGTACCTGCTGGGTACATCAATGGCGCGTCCAATTATTGCTAAAGCACAGGTTGAAGTCGCACGTAAAGTGGGCGCGGACGCATTGTGTCACGGCTGTACAGGTAAAGGTAATGACCAAGTTCGTTTCGAAGGCGCATTCGCAGCACTAGCACCAGATCTACAAGTGATTGCCCCTTGGCGTGAATGGGACCTAGTGAGCCGTGAAGAATGTTTAGATTACCTAGCTGAGCGTAACATTCCTTGTTCAGCGTCTCTTACTAAGATCTATTCACGTGATGCAAATGCATGGCATATTTCCACTGAAGGTGGCGTCCTAGAAGATACGTGGAACGCACCAAACGAAGATTGCTGGGTATGGACTGTAGACCCAGAGCAAGCACCAAACGAAGCGGAATACGTCACGCTGAAAGTAGAAAAAGGTGAGGTGGTCGAAGTTGATGGCGAAGCTATGACACCATACAACGCGTTGGTTTATCTAAACGAAAAAGGTGCGAAGCACGGTGTTGGTCGTATCGATATCGTTGAAAACCGTCTAGTAGGAATGAAATCTCGTGGCTGCTACGAAACACCGGGAGGCACCATCATGATGGAAGCGCTGCGTGCCGTTGAACAGCTCGTGCTAGACAAATCATCATTCGAATTCCGTGAAGAACTGGGTCTAAAAGCGTCTCACCTTGTGTACGATGGCCGTTGGTTTACGCCACTATGTAAGTCGATCCTTGCCGCTTCAGAAGAGCTAGCGCAAGACGTGAATGGCGAAGTGGTTGTTAAGCTCTACAAAGGCCAAGCCACGGTAACGCAAAAACGTTCTGACAACAGCTTGTACTCAGAAGAGTTCGCGACTTTTGGTGAAGATGAGGTTTACGACCAAAGCCATGCGGGTGGTTTCATCCGTCTTTACTCGCTATCAAGCCGTATCCGTGCGTTGAACAGCCAGAAGAAATAACCTCTCCACATCTTGGATTGAGTAAAGACCTGCTATTGGATAGCAGGTCTTTTTTGTTGGCTTACGTCTATGAGCACAAAGATGCAAATGCATTCCGTTTGAATATATATGTAAAAATATTGAATTTATACTTTATTTTTTGTCGAAATTGCCGTAACGTTGACCCATAAGAAAAAGTGAGCAAATGACCATCAAATTGGTTACTACTCATTCGAGAACGTTAGAGTAAGCAATAGTCATCAGGAGAAACGCAATGGCATTATGGGGCGGAAGATTTACCCAAGCGGCAGACACTAGATTTAAAGAGTTTAACGATTCGTTGCGTTTTGACTACCGATTGGCTGAGCAAGACATCGTAGGTTCAATCGCATGGTCTAAAGCTCTGCTTTCTGTAGATGTTCTATCGGCAGAAGAACAGCAAAAGCTGGAACTTGCTTTAAACGAGCTGAAGTTAGAAGTGATGGAAGATCCTCATCAAATTCTTCGCTCAGATGCAGAAGATATCCACTCGTGGGTTGAACAGCAGCTGATTAGTAAAGTGGGAGATTTAGGTAAAAAACTCCACACTGGGCGTTCTCGTAATGACCAAGTAGCGACAGACCTAAAACTTTGGTGTCGTCAGCAAGGCCAGCAACTGTTGATTGCTTTAGATCGTCTGCAATCGCAAATGGTTCATGTTGCTAAGCAGCACCAAGGCACTGTATTGCCTGGCTATACTCATCTTCAGCGCGCTCAACCTGTCACCTTTGCTCACTGGTGTTTGGCTTATGTTGAAATGTTCGAGCGTGACTACTCTCGTCTGAATGATGCCTTACAGCGTCTCGACACTTGTCCACTTGGCTCGGGTGCTTTAGCTGGCACGGCTTATCCGATTGATCGTGAACAATTAGCTCATAACCTTGGTTTCCACCGCGCTACGCGTAATTCACTCGATTCGGTTTCGGATCGTGATCATGTTATGGAACTGATGTCGGTGGCCTCGATTTCTATGTTGCACCTTTCTCGTCTTGCAGAAGATATGATCTTCTACAACTCAGGGGAGTCTAACTTCATTGAGTTAGCGGATACGGTGACGTCTGGTTCGTCATTGATGCCACAGAAGAAAAACCCAGATGCACTTGAGTTGATCCGTGGTAAGACAGGGCGTGTCTATGGCGCATTATCGAGCATGATGATGACAGTGAAAGCCTTACCATTGGCGTACAACAAAGACATGCAAGAAGATAAAGAAGGGTTGTTTGATGCGTTAGACACATGGAATGATTGCATGGAAATGGCAGCGCTGTGTTTTGATGGCATTAAAGTAAATGGTGAGCGTACGCTTGAAGCTGCGAAGCAAGGGTATGCGAACGCGACTGAGTTAGCTGATTACTTAGTGGTGAAAGGCATCCCATTCCGTGAGGCGCACCATATTGTGGGCGTAGCGGTGGTAGGGGCAATTGATAAAGGTTGTGCGCTGGAAGAATTGTCTCTGCAAGAGCTAAAAGCCTTCTCTGAGGTGATTGAAGATGATGTGTATGACATTCTGACAATAGAGTCTTGTTTGGAAAAACGTTGTGCGCTGGGTGGCGTTTCGCCTCACCAAGTCGCTTATGCGGTAGAGCAAGCGGATAAACGTCTGAGCCAGCGTGACAGCTCGGCAGTGAAAGTGCGTCCTGCACGTTTGACGGACATTGAAACACTAGAGGGCATGGTGGCTTATTGGGCGAACCTCGGTGAGAATCTACCCCGCTCTCGTAATGAGCTCGTGAGAGATATTGGCTCCTTCGCGGTGGCTGAGCATCATGGTGAAGTGACAGGTTGCGCTTCTCTATATGTGTATGACTCAGGGTTGGCTGAAATACGCTCTCTTGGTATCGAAGCGGGCTGGCAAGGCCAAGGGCAGGGCAGTGCAATCGTAAATCACTTGGTTGAGAAAGCACGTCAAATGGCGATAAAGAAGGTCTTTGTCCTCACTCGAACGCCAGAGTTCTTTATGAAGCAGAGCTTCTTACCAACATCGAAGTCGCTGTTGCCAGAAAAAGTCTTGAAAGATTGCGATCAGTGTCCACGTCAGCACGCGTGTGATGAAGTGGCGCTAGAGATCAATTTAATGGAGCAAGTGATCCAAAAATCGCATGTGGCATGAGCTGAAATTTCGGAGTGATTTTATTAGCATTCAATGACATAGTTATTTTCTGATTCACTTACATCAGTATTTGCTAAAAAAATCGAAAAAATTTGGAACCTTTGAGAGGAAGCTCGGTCTATTAAAGTACCACTGCTTTTTCTTAGAAGAATCTAAGAGAGCCCCAGAACTGATATTGGTTTTGGGGCTTTTTTCTATCTGCCACTTTACTCTTTTTTATCCGTCTCTTTTCGTCCTCGCCGACGTTGCCACGGCAAGATGACAAAACGCATCCATAAGTGCAAAAACAATAAAATATTGAAAGCGAAACCAGCAAAGATCAAAGCGATCGACTCGATGCTTTGTGGATCATCTTTGAACGCAAACCACCACACAATCCAGCACAGTACCGAAAGCACCGTTAACTGATCCAAGCATCGTTGGCAACGCCCAAGCTTTTTCCAAAACCAATGTTCCTCGCAACGGCGACAAGTCATAGTGTTTTCCAAGGCATCAGTGTTGCTTCAGATTATATACCCAACACAAAGAGAGAAAGCGTTTTTTGTCGCAGCTTAGAGCGCAGGAACACAACCAAAAATGGAAAGTTAGCTTTGTAGAGCTTATGTGGCACGTGATTGATGTATGGTGCGCTGTCAGTCTTTAATAGGAAAAATAATCATGTCGACAGAATTGAAATTTGCGCTGAGTATCGCTGGTGGCTTTTTTACGATCGGTGTAGTCGCGATCATCATGGTAAGTCGTTACGCAATGATGGCAGTGTAGTACTTATGTAATCGCCTCAAAGTAGTCAACAGAAAGCCTCGTTAATCACGAGGCTTTCTGTTTTGTTTGGTATGTAAAGACTGGCTCGATTGAGCATGAAAGCGTTAGCAACCAGGCCCACAGTCAAGGCAATGTTTCACCATTTCTGGCCCTAAGTGTAGTTTTGCATTCAAATCACGTAGAGCGGTGCGGACACCCTCTTCGATCACTGGATGATAGAAGGGCATATCTAGCATCTCAGAAACCGTCATTCTATTTTGGTGTGCCCAAGCCAAAAGATGCGCGAGGTGTTCTGCGTTCGGCCCCATCATCTCTGCTCCTAAAAAGCGTCCAGTACCTTGCTCGCCATAGACATGTAACATCCCTTTGTTTCGTAGCATGACGCGTGAACGTCCTTGATTCTCAAACGAGACTTCGCCAGTAACAAAACAACCACAGCTTCCTAAGCGAGTTTCCAGTTGTTTGAAAGTTTCACCGACCATAGCTATTTGCGGATCGGAGAATACAGCTGAAATTGGCGAACGACGCAGACCTGCACGAATATCCGGGAAACGACCAGCATTATCACCAGCAATGCGACCTTGGTCAGCGGCCTCGTGCAGCAATGGAACTTGGTTACTTGCATCACCCGCAATAAAAATACTCTCTACGGAGGTTTGCAATGTGTAGTGATCTGCGGTTGGTACACCGCGTTCATCTAATGCCACATTGGTGTTCTCGATCGCCAGCTTATCTACGTTTGGACGTCGTCCAGTGGCTGCTAAAACGTAATCAACAATAAAGGTTTCTAATTCACCGTCGTGGTTAATGAATTGGATCTCAACTTTGTCAGCGCCTGCTGCATTCGATGATGGTATGCGCTTCATGCTTTCTACTTTTACATCGGCATCAAGATAGAACTCTTCTTTAAAAGTTTTATTTGCATAAGCCATCACCTCTGGATCTGTCAGTGGACCAACTTGACCACCAAGACCAAAGAGCTTCACTTTCACCCCTAGGCGGTGCAATGCTTGACCGAGTTCAAGTCCGATCACTCCAGGGCCAAATACCGCAACGGACTCAGGCAAATCATCCCAATCAAAGACATCATCATTAATTACGAGACGGTCACCCAACTCATTCCAAGCTGCTGGATAGGCAGGACGAGAGCCCGTCGCGATCACAATCCGTTTTGCGGTGACCTGAGTATGGTCATCTATGATAAGTGTATGATCATCGGCAAACTTCGCGTAGCCCGATAGTTTGTCTTCAGCGGGAATATCATCGACACTTTCAAGCACGAAGCCAACAAAACGATCACGTTCGCGTTTTACACGATCCATGACTTCTTGTCCGTTAATGCGTATTTCACCTTGCGGATGGATCCCAAATCCAGGCGCTTTTTCGATTTGGTGGACACTTTCTGCGGCCGCAATCAACAGCTTAGAGGGCATGCAACCGACGCGAGCACAGGTTGTTCCGTAAGGGCCGCCTTCAATCATTACTACGCTATTAGTATGAGCTTTTGCTGCTCGATAAGCGCCAAGACCAGCAGTACCACCACCAATAATCGCTACGTCGACATTAACTTGTTTCATCGTGAACTCTCGCTTTTCGTTTTTAAGCCAAGCTAGCTACATTGAGCTTGGAGAGTGAATTGGGTCGTTGAATCTGTATAAGGAGTCACCGTATCGGTAGACGACTACTTATCTAGACTAGTAGAAGAAGTGAGTTAGGGTTGGCCTCCGAGCCAAAGGCACCGGAGACCGAGGGTGTAGGCTATGGACAGCTTAGCCTAGATACGCTTCTAGCTCTTCGCTACCGCCGATGTGCTTGCCACCGATAAAGACTTGTGGAACAGTCGTGCGACCAGATATAGCTCGTAGACTAACTGTCGTTGCGTCTTTACCCAGAATCACTTCTTCATATTGAAGACCGTGGTCAATCAGGTTTTGTTTCGCTTTCATACAGAAAGGGCAGCCTGGCTTAGTGAATACCGTGATGGACTCTTGCGTTTTGTAGTCTGGCGCAATGTAGTTCAGCATGGTGTCTGCGTCTGACACTTTGAATGGGTCGCCTGGTTCGTTTGGCTCAATGAACATTTTTTCCACTACGCCATCTTTTACTAGCATGCTGTAACGCCATGAACGTTTGCCAAAGCCGATGTCGTTTTTATCCACTAACATACCCATGCCATCGGTGAATTCACCATTACCATCCGGGATGAAGGTAATGTTTTCTGCTTCTTGGTCTTGTTTCCATGCATTCATCACGAACGTATCATTGACCGAGACACAAATAATCTCATCCACTCCGTGCTCTTTAAATACAGGGAACAATTCGTTGTAACGAGGTAGATGGCTTGATGAACAGGTTGGAGTAAATGCACCCGGTAAGCTAAATACGATAACGGTCTTACCTTTAAATAGCTCATCAGTCGTTACATTCATCCAAGAGTCACCTTGACGAACTGGAAAAGTAACTTGAGGGACTTGTTGACCTTCTTTAGATACAAACATAATGATTTCCTTTAACTATTTTAAATTATGCGTATAGAGCTTAGCGTTTTTCTTTGCTCTGTTTCGTTCTGTTGAGCCCATTATTGTAAAAATCCTTTGATAGCTCTAATCGTTTGGTGTTATGGTTTTGATAGGTATTAGCTATTGTTAAAAGAAGCGAATTGTGAGTTATGAATATTCGAGATTTTGAGTACTTAGTTGCACTTGCGGAACATAAGCACTTTCGCAAAGCGGCAGAAGCATGTTTTGTTAGCCAACCAACATTGAGTGGACAAATTCGTAAGCTAGAGGATGAACTCGGTACCACGCTTTTAGAGCGAAGCAGCCGTCGCGTTTTGTTTACCGATTCAGGGTTGCAGTTGGTGGAGCAAGCTAAGCGTATCTTAAGTGAAGTGAAAACTTTTAAAGATATGGCGAGTGGTCAGAGCGGAGCAATGACTGGGCCTATGCATATCGGTTTCATCCCGACGGTAGGTCCGTATCTACTACCCAAAATTCTGCCGCAGATAAAAGAAGCATTTCCTGAACTGGAGCTGTTCCTGCACGAAGCTCAAACACATCAGTTGGTGCGTCAATTAGAAGAAGGTAAATTGGACTGCTTGGTCTTGGCTTCGGTTGATGAAACGGCACCTTTTAAAGAAATCGAAGTGTATAACGAGCCGTTAAGCGTTGCGGTGCCATGTGATCATGAGTGGGCCTCTCTCGACCATGTTGATATGTTGGAGTTGAATGGTAAAACCGTTTTAGCGCTAGGAGACGGTCACTGTCTGCGTGATCAAGCGTTAGGTTTCTGTTTTGCTGCCGGAGCGAAAGACGACGAACGCTTTAAGGCAACCAGTTTGGAGACACTGCGGAATATGGTCGCTGCTGGTGCAGGGATTACGTTATTGCCTCAGCTTTCTATCCCTAATGAGAAGCAAAAAGATGGCGTGTGCTATGTACCAGCCGTTAACCCTACGCCTTCGCGCAATATAGTGCTTGTATATCGCCCAGGCTCACCACTGCGTGCAAGGTTTGAAGCTTTGGCGGCGAAGATTAAAGAAGTATTGGCTTCCTATCCTTCATTGAACGCCGCGGCGTAAAAGCCGACATAAAAAAGGGAGAGCGAATGCTCTCCCTTTTGCTTTAGTGATTTAGAACAGCTCTTCTGCGCCAGAGCCGGAAGAATAAATACTGTCTTCCAAACGGTCTCCAGCGTATTCGGTAGGCTCAGTGCCTTTTTCAAAGTATTCGAACATCGATGTGCTGTCTACTTTGTGCGTTAGCATGCCAGTGTTGCGATCAATACGAACACGAATGATGTTATCTGGAATATTTTTACCTTGCTCAGGTGTTTCTTCTAGTGCAACGCGCATAAAGTCAATCCAAGCGGGTTCTGCGGTTTTCGCACCCGATTCAGCACCGGAAATTTGGCCTTTGCCTAGGTTGCTATTAACCGTTGTGCGACCAAGGGCGCGTGAGTGATCATCAAAACCAACCCAAGCAATGGCAACAACACCAGGACCATAGCCGTTGTACCAAGCATCTTTGGAGTCATTCGTTGTACCCGTTTTACCACCGATATCACGACGCCCCAGTTTTTGTGCACGCCAGCCAGTACCGTTCCACCCCGTACCTTCACGCCAGTTACCACCACCCCAAATGTTGCTGTACATCATCTCACGCATCAAGAATGCGTTTTGCTCAGAGATAACTTGTGGAGCATATTGAGGTTCATCATTTTCCAGTGCGTTGTCTGTTGCCAAACCATCAATCGCGACGTCTTGTTCGCCAAACTCATCGGCATAGCGATTGTCTGGCTCATCGCTCATTTGTGGGCAATCCTTATGACAAACGCTCTTTGGATTCGCTTTAAACAGCACTTCACCGAATGCATCTTCCACGCGTTCTACGTAGAACGGTTCGACGTAATAACCTCCGTTCGCAAATACAGAGTAGCCTTGTGCCACTTTCATTGGTGTTAAGCTACCAGCACCGAGCGCGATGGTCTCTGAACGTGGTACTTGGTTAATATCAAAACCAAAACGAGTAAGGTACTGACGTGTTTCATCAAGGCCTACTTCACGCAGCGTACGCACTGCCATCACGTTCTTTGACTGAGCTAAGCCGAGGCGAAGGCGAGTTGGACCGCCATAGGTTGGTGGTGAGTTTTTAGGTCGCCAAGCCGAACCAGAACCTGCGTCCCATTTGTTAATCGGCGCATCGTTGATCAGAGTGGCTAAGGTAAGTCCCTTGTCAATTGCAGCTGAGTAGATAAATGGTTTGATACTTGAGCCAACCTGACGCACTGACATAGTGGCACGGTTAAACTTACTATGAACAAAGTTAAAACCACCCACTAACGATAATATCGCACCATTTTCCGGGTTCATCGCGACAAACGCGGTGTTCGCTGTTGGCACTTGGCTCAGTTTCCAGCTTTGTGTCGTGTTGTCATCTTCATTGGTTTCGCTCACTTCGCGAACCCAAACTTGTTGACCCGTCGCTAGCACATCATGCGCTGATTTTGGTGTTGAACCTTGGCGGTTTTCGGTGATGTATTTACGTGCCCAATGCATTCCAGTCCAAGGAATGGTCTGCTCTTCATGGTTTTTAACCCAAACTTGCGCAGTTTTATCATCGACTTTTGTCACGACGGCAGGGTAAAGGTCACCATAAGTTGGTTGCTTCTTAAGGTGCTTTTCTATTTGCTCGCTGTTCCAAGCGGTTTCACCTTCTTTCCAAAGCACTTTCTCCGCACCGCGGTAGCCGTGACGTTCATCGTATGACAGCAGATTATTTACCACGGATGTATTCGCGGCATCTTGCAGTTTAGAGTCCACCGTCATGTAGATATTCAAGCCAGAGGTATAGGCTTCTTCTTCACCGTACTCTTTCACGGCCCATGCACGAGCTAGTTCTGCCACATAAGGAGCTGAAAGTTCAATTTCAGCACTGTGGTAACGCGCCACGATAGGTTCGTTGCGTGCTTCGTCATACTGTTCTTGCGTGATGTATTTTTCATCAAGCATTCGCATTAACACGACGTTACGGCGTTTTGTCGCACGCTCAAGAGAGTAAATTGGGTTCATCGTTGATGGCGCTTTTGGCATCCCTGCGAGTGTCGCAAGTTCGCTTAACGTCAATTCATCAAGGCTCTTACCAAAGTAAACTTGAGCGGCCGCACCAAAACCATATGAGCGGTAACCAAGGAAGATTTTATTGACATAAAGTTCCATGATTTCTTGCTTACTCAGAAGCTGCTCAATGTGGATAGCAATGAAAATCTCTTTAATCTTACGCATGATCTTCTTCTCATTAGATAAGAAGAAGTTACGCGCTAGCTGTTGCGTAATGGTACTTGCGCCCTGCTTAGCGGAACCTGAAATCGCAACTACAACGGCTGCACGAGTGATGCCGATAGGATCGATACCTGGGTGTTCGTAAAAACGGCTATCTTCGGTTGCGATTAGCGCATGAATTAAGTCTTGAGGAATTTCATCATAAGTAACAGGAATACGACGCTTTTCACCGAACTGTGCGATCAGCTTCCCGTCTTGACTAAACACCTGCATAGGTGTTTGTAATTCAACGTCTTTTAGAGTTGCAACATCTGGCAATTCAGGCTTCACGTACTGATAGAAGCCAAATATTGTGGTGACTCCAAGAATTATGCAAATCAATGTTAAAAATAATAAACGCTTTATGAACTTCACCGGAGAATCCCTGATTGGTTGAGGCTGTGTAACGGCAAACCCTTGTACTCTTAGGTCAAAAATTTAGCACATAGAGATATTAACTCTTATTTGGGTGCTAATAACAACCTTTGCACGAAGAAATTTCGGAGCGAGAGTAAGAGATGGATAAGCTAATCGTTACCGGCATCGATATAGGCCATAACAGCCTCAAAGCCGTAGTACTTAAACCCACAGGCAACAATTACGCTCTGTTGGGTTACAAAGAAATATTACTAAAGGAAGGTATTGTCGCTGAAAATAACACTATAAATCATCAAGAAATTGTAAAGACCCTAAAGCTGATTAAAAAAGAACTGCCTTTTGGTGCTAAAAAGGTCGCAATTTCAGTGCCTGATAATTCGGTGATCAGTAAAAAACTGCAAATAGAACAAAACCTTGAAGATAGCGAAGTTGAGTTTGCTGTGATTCAGGCATTTTCTCATCAATCGCCATTCCCTGTCGAAGAGCTGAGTTTAGACTTTGTCCGTCTTCGTGCCGAAGATGGGTTGCGTGGGACTGATAACTATCAAGTGTTTGCGACAAGAAAAGGTGTGGTCGATAGTCGCGTGGATGCATTACAAAAATCCGGACTAAAACCCGTTTTAGTGGACGTGCATTCACAAAGTCTTGGTCATATCTGGAAGCTCACCGCCGATCGCTTTCCTGACAAAAATAAGTACTGCTTACTCGATATTGGCACCTCATCGAGCTCCTTTACCATGTTTACCGAACAAGGTGAGCTGTTTCACAAAGAGTTTGCTTGCGGCACTCGAGGAGCAAACAGCCCTGTTCAAGATGATTTGATGTCCGATGATGCTCAGGAGAAAACAGAACTGTTTAATCGCCAAATCGTGGAACGGGTGAAACGTCAGATGCAGCTCTACACCTCCATTAATGGCTCGCAAAATATCAAAGGTATCTGGTTATCAGGGGAAGGAGCTTCGACACCAATGCTCGCGGAAGAGTTATCTCAGCAACTGTCACTAGAGTGTGAATTGCTAAACCCGCTAGGGCTATTTGAAATGAAGGTGTCCAAACGTAAACGTCGTGCCGCGGATTGGCAGCATTTCTCTACAGCCGCAGGACTCGCGATTCGTGGCATTCATTGGCTAGGAGGTGCGCGTGCTTTATCGCATTAATTTACTTCCTTGGCGAGAGAACCAAAGAGAAGAGCACCGACGTCGTTTCATTAGCTTGGTCGCGTTAGGCATGTTGGTCGCCATTGGTATTCAATGGGGTATTGGAAAGTTTTTTGAGTACCAACAAGATCAGCAGCAGGAGCGGCTTGATTACCTTACTCACTACATTGCTGAGCTCGACCAGCGTATTGAAGCAATGAAAATCGCCGAGCAAGAGCACAGCAAAATCCTCGAACGTTTAAAAGTGGTTGAAGGATTACAAAACGGTAGAAACAAAACGACCGAGTTTATGAACTTGATGCCAGCCGTCATTCCTGAAGGTGTATATGTCGACAAGATCAAAATGAATGATCTGGAAATTGAGATCTCAGGGATCTCTGATAGCACTCCAAAACTTGCCACGATGCTGGACAACATGGAGCGTTCGGCCAAGTTGAATGATGTAGAAATGCACTCCATCGTTCACGGAAAAGCGCGTTTTGGAAAAGAGTTCCAAACGTTCAAAGTGTCTTTCATGTTCAAAGTGCCGGAGAAGAAAGCGGAGGCCCAGCATGGTTGATTGGCAGGATCTCGAAATAGATGAAATGGCAGAGTGGCCACTGTTGCCTCAGCTTGTGGTTATCGCGCTGCTGATTTTCCTCATTCAAGGTTTTGGCTATTGGTTTTACCTTAAGCCAAAAGAAGAGCAATTGAATAACTTGGTCCAGCAGGAGCAGACGCTCAAGGTAGCACTGAAGATCAAAGCGAACAAAGTAGCTGCATTGCCTCAGCTTCAATCTCAATTGGATGAACTCACCACGCGTTACGAGTTATTGCTACAACAACTGCCCGCGCAAAAAGAGTTGGCTACGATGCTCGCTTCGGTGAATGAACTCGGTATCGACAATAAGTTGACCTTTACCCGTATCGACTGGGGTGAAAAGCAATCAGAGCATTTCCTCTATCGTCTTCCTTTAAACATTGAGTTAACGGGAGATTTTCATGACATCGGACATTTTTCTCAGGCGATAGCAACGCTACCTCGAATCATCACGTTTAAAGATGTGACTTGGCAGCGTGTCAGCCAAGAAAGTGAAACTCTGCACTTTAGGGTACGAGCCAATACCTATCAGTTTAAGCCAGAGGAGACGAACAATGACAAGTAAGCATTTGTTACTGGTACTGATGGGGTCTCTGCTACTTGGATGTCAGGCGAATGATGAGTCATTAACGGATTTTATTCGAGGGGTGGAGAGTCAGGCGCGTCGAGATGTCGAGAAACTTAAGCCTGCAGATAAGTATGTTGCCGTCACGTACGCACCTGAAGTACAGCGTGCGCCCTTTGAGTTACCAAAAGAAGCCACGATCGCCACTCAGCCCGTTGCAAGAAAAGATTGCTGGCAACCGCCTTCAAGAAGGCGCACTGGCAAATTAGAAAAATTCCCATTAAGCCAATTACGTTTGAAAGGAGTTATGGGCATGGGTAATACGGTTTCTGGTCTCGTTCAGGCACCCAATGGCACCGTTTATAAAGTGAAGCCGGGGCAATACCTCGGACGCAACAATGGCAAAGTGACCCAAGTCAGCCATTCCTATTTGTTAATTAATGAAACGTTGCCCGACGGCTTAGGGTGTTGGCAGAAGCGTAAAGTTAAGTTGGCTTTGAGATAGCCCCATTTATTTTTGATATTGAGTAATGAAAATGAGACAAGGATTAACACGTACAACAAGGATACTAACTGGGCTCTTCTCCTTATGGTTGTTTGTATTTTTAGCCCCTTTAGTGGCAGCAGAAGAAGTATCGTCTAATGCCTTAAAGAGTATCGACTTTCGCACTAATAAAGATAAAGACGCCGTTATAGTCGTTGAACTGGCGTCACCTGCCGCGATTGTTGATGTCAAACGCGTACAGGAAGGGTTAAGTATCGATTTGCTTAATACTTCGGTAAAAGACGAGCAACTGTATCTCCTAGACGTAAATGATTTCTCGACTGTGGTTGAAAGCGTAGAGGTGTTTCGCGATACCTCAACTACGCGCTTGGTTGCGCACATCAATGAAGAATATACGCATGATTACCGTTTAACGGGGCGATTCTTGGAAATCAAAGTGGCTAAGATCAAACCCAATGAGAAAGCTCCGGATAAAAGCATTCTAGAAAAAGAAGGCAAGCTCATTTCGATTAACTTCCAAGATATTCCTGTACGTAACGTGTTACAGCTGATTGCCGACTACAACCAGTTCAACTTGGTTGTTTCAGACTCCGTAGAAGGTAACCTCACACTTCGTCTTGATGGTGTTCCGTGGCAGCAAGTGCTGGATATTATTTTGCAAGTTAAGGGGTTAGATAAGCGTGTTGATGGCAACGTGATTCTGGTTGCTCCAACAGATGAGCTTGATCTGCGCGAAAAACAGCAACTCGAAAAGCAGCAGCTAGAACAAACGATGGGAGAGCTTTCGTCTGAAATCATCAAGGTAAACTTCGCTAAAGCATCAGATATTGCAGAAATGATCAACGGAGAAGGGAACATCAGTATGTTGTCTGAGCGAGGCAGTATGACCATTGATGAGCGGACTAACTCGTTATTGATTCGTGAGCTACCTGAAAACATTGAAGTGATTCGAGAAATTATTGAATCTTTGGATATCCCGGTGAAGCAGGTTCAAATTGAAGCGCGTATTGTGACCATCAATGAAGGCAACATGGACGAGTTGGGAATTCGCTGGGGCTTTACCTCTATTAATGGCAATAACACGGTTGGTGGCTCTATCGAAAACAACCTTGCCACGATCGGTTTATATAACGGTGGTGGTGAAGGAGAAGACGGTGGTGACGGTGATGGAGTAGGTATCGATGACTTCCTAAACGTAAACTTAGCTGCAACCAGTCCAAACGCGACCAGCATTGCTTTTCAGGTTGCAAAATTAGGCTCAGACACCTTGTTAGACCTCGAGCTTTCTGCGCTGCAACAAGAGTCCAAAGCTGAGATTATCTCAAGCCCACGTTTGATCACTACCAATAAGAAGCCTGCCTATATTGAGCAGGGTACCGAGATACCTTATCTAGAGTCCTCATCAAGTGGTGCTACGACGGTAACGTTCAAAAAAGCAGTATTGAGTTTGAAGGTGACGCCACAAATTACACCGGATAACCGTCTTGTGTTGGACTTAAGCGTTACGCAAGATAGACCTGGACAAGTCGTGAAAACAGGCACTGGTGAAGCCGTTGCGATTGATACTCAGCGTATCGGGACGCAAGTGTTAGTAAATAACGGTGAAACCGTCGTTCTTGGTGGTATTTTCCAGCACAGCATTACTAACTCGGTGGATAAAGTGCCTTTGTTAGGCGATCTGCCACTATTAGGTGCGCTTTTCCGTCGAAGTTATGAAAATGTTGGCAAAAGTGAGCTGTTAATTTTCGTCACCCCTAAGGTGGTGATTCAGTAGTTCTACCTCGTGAAAAACTGATTAAATCAAAAATAAAGTTGCAATAGTGGCACCATGCTTGGATAATTTCGGGTCTTATCACGAATTATCTGTGAGGAACTGGTGCCACAAGCCTTGTAGAACAGCGATTTAGCTGTGTTTTCTTGTGGCGATCTTATTGAATCAATGTTGTAAATTACTGCTAAACATGGCTGAGAAACGTAATATTTTCCTTGTTGGCCCAATGGGCGCCGGCAAAAGTACAATTGGTAGACATCTAGCACAGCAACTGCATATGGAGTTTGTTGACTCCGATACAGTGATCGAAGAACGCACTGGTGCAGACATCTCTTGGGTTTTTGATGTAGAAGGTGAAGAAGGCTTCCGCAAGCGTGAAGAAGCGGTACTTGAAGACCTAACACAAGAGCAAGGCATCGTGCTTGCGACTGGCGGTGGCTCTGTTAAGAGCAAAGAAAACCGTAATCGTCTTTCGGCACGTGGTGTTGTTGTTTACTTAGAAACGACGATTGAAAAGCAACTTGCGCGCACAAACCGTGACAAGAAGCGTCCTCTACTTCAAACGGACAACCCTCGCGAAGTATTGGAGCAATTAGCTGAAGAACGTAATCCTCTGTATGAAGAAGTAGCGGATTACACTGTTCGCACTGACGATCAGAGTGCAAAAGTGGTAGCCAACCAGATCGTAAAAATGCTAGAAGAGAGATAAGTTTTTATCTTTTTTTTAATTGGAGCAAACCGATGGAACGGATTACGGTCAACCTAGCTGAGCGTAGCTACCCAATCTCTATTGGCGCCGGGTTATTTGAGGACCCGGCGTACCTCTCTCAAGTTCTCTCAAACAAAAATGCAAAACAAAAAGTTGTTGTGATCAGTAATGTCACAGTGGCGCCTTTGTATGCTGACAAAATTTTAAAGCAACTCGAGCAGCTCGGTTGTAGTGCATCCTTGTTAGAATTGCCTGACGGCGAACAGTACAAAAACTTGGATGTGTTTAACCAAGTGATGAATTTCCTTCTCGAGGGGAGTTACGCTCGTGATGTTGTGATCATCGCGTTAGGTGGTGGCGTTATTGGCGACCTTGTGGGTTTTACTTCTGCCTGTTACCAGCGTGGGGTCGACTTTATTCAAATACCAACGACATTACTATCTCAAGTGGACTCTTCGGTGGGTGGAAAAACCGCGGTTAACCATCCGTTGGGTAAGAACATGATAGGTGCGTTTTACCAACCTAAGGCCGTGATCATCGATACCAACTGTTTATCGACGTTGCCTGAGAGTGAATTCGCAGCAGGTATCGCAGAAGTCATTAAGTACGGCATCATTTACGATGCAGACTTTTTTGTATGGTTGGAAGAAAACCTTGAACGCTTGTACGCGTTGGATGAAGAAGCGCTAACTTATGCCATTGCACGTTGCTGTGAAATAAAAGCGGAAGTGGTGGCTCAGGATGAGAAAGAATCGGGCATTCGCGCTCTGCTCAACTTAGGTCACACCTTTGGTCATGCGATTGAAGCTGAGCTTGGCTACGGCAATTGGCTGCATGGTGAAGCGGTTTCTGCTGGCACGGTTATGGCGGCCAAAACTTCTCATCTGCGCGGTCTTATCTCAGCAGAGCAATTTGAGCGTATTGTTGCTATTTTGCGTCGTGCCAAACTGCCTGTTCATACTCCAGACAGTATGAGCTTCGATGACTTCCTCAAACATATGATGCGAGATAAAAAAGTCCTCTCTGGTCAATTAAGATTAGTTCTACCTACAGGCATTGGTAGTGCCGAGGTCATTGCTGATACGACACAAGATGTACTCAAACAGGCGATAGACTTCGGTCGCGATATTTAACCTTGTAATGGCGCCTTTGGGCGTCATTCTTGTAGTGTATTAAGGTTATTAGATGAGTGTTGCTCACGTTCTGGAATTAGATTCTCAAATCGAGTTGCTTGATAGGTTGGGATTGCTGACTAATTTTGGGTCCAATTTCATTGCGATTAATGGTCATGATGGTTATGGAAAATCTTGGTTAGCGCAGCGATACCTTGAAGTGGGTGCCAGTAACAAGAATCAATGTTTGTTACTTTGTCATTCTAATCAAGATGATGTGCAGCGCCGCATCCTAATTTTGAGTCAACTGGTTTCTAACGCATTGTTTAATCAGCAAGAGCCTTTACTTGATAGCCTCGAAAGACTATTGGGTGATGAGCCTTGTGATATCGCGATTGTGGTTGATGATGCGCATTTATTAAGTGAGACGCTCGTTTCTGAGCTTTGGATGCTGGTTTTAGAGGCGCATCATAAGCCGAATTGGACCATCAATGTCTTATTATTTACGCAGTCTGGGCGCTTAGAAGGATTGCTGTCACGTCTCAGTTACGGACAAGAGATAAAGTCTGTTGAGCTTGATATTGATATGTTGTCCGAAGTGGAAGCCCGTCGTTTCTTTGAATCACTTGTTGCGCGCTATGTTGATGATGAGGCGGAGAAGCGGGTTCGAGATGCATTTAAAAAAGTTGACCCAGTACCGGGTGACATCATGGCGTTAGGAGAGATGAAAGTGGAAAAAAGGATCATTATCCGCTCGATTGTCGGTTCACCGCTGAATATTGCGTTAGTGGTATTAGCATTACTGTTGCTTGCTGCTGGTGGCTATTGGTGGATGTATAATCAACCAAGCCCTGATGATAAAGCGCAGCAAATTGCTGGTAGTTTAGAGCAAACGGCTATTCCAACTTTTGAAGATTCAGGAATCAGTGCTGCGCAGTCTTCACTACAATCTGTGACTGATGACACTAGCAGTGGCCTTGATGGCTCTGGCGCGATTGATGATTCTGATTCATTACCGCCAGCAGTAACGGAAGAAGTGGCGAGCGTTGGCAGTGATGACAATCAACAGAGAGTGGTGATTGAGTCGAATGTGGTCGATGCATTGCTTGAAGGTAAAGCTGATTCAGCAGACACAAAAGCGATTGATGATGTCGTGGGCGTTGAGAAGCAAGACGCCACTGATGAAACCAGCTCACCCCTAATAAAAGTCGTAAAACCAAATCAAGGTATGACGCAAACTTCTGCTCAGCCAGAAGAAGACGGTGCGAAGCAGCCTGTGGTTAAGTTTTCATTTGCTCGCGAAGAATTAAAAGCACTATCACCAAGAGCCTATACACTGCAGCTTGCTGCTATGACGTCAATGGAGGATGTACAAGCCTTCCTCGATGAGCATCAGCTGAATAATCAAGTACGAATTTATCCTACCGTTCGCAATGACACCGAGTGGTATATCATCACATACCAAGATTATCCGACAATTCAAATGGCTCGCGATGCCGTTGCAAGCTTGCCTGATTCGGTTAAGTCGGTGAGTCCTTGGGCAAAATCACTCCGTCAGGTTCATCGCGAAATTGATCGCGTGAAATAAACCTGAGCTTCGCTGAAAAATATGTTACATTCCGCAGCCTTAATTTTTGGTCGATAGATAGAGCAGTAGATGAAAAAGCAACGAGCCTTTCTTAAATGGGCAGGAGGAAAATACGGACTGGTTGAAGACATCCAACGTCATTTACCGCCGGCTCGAAAGCTAGTTGAACCTTTTGTTGGCGCGGGCTCAGTGTTTCTGAATACCGACTATGACCATTACCTACTGGCAGATATAAATCCAGATCTGATCAATCTGTACAACCTACTGAAAGAACGCCCTGAAGAGTATATCTCTGAAGCGAAGCGTTGGTTTGTCGCTGAGAACAACCGTAAAGAAGCTTACTTACACATTCGCGCTGAGTTTAATAAAACCGATGACGTGATGTACCGCTCTTTAGCGTTTTTGTACATGAACCGCTTTGGTTTTAATGGTCTATGCCGTTACAACAAAAAAGGCGGTTTTAACGTTCCGTTCGGTTCATATAAAAAGCCTTACTTCCCAGAGGCGGAATTGGAGTTTTTTGCCGAAAAAGCCAAGAAAGCCACGTTCGTTTGTGAAGGTTATCCAGAAACTTTTCGTCGAGCACGTAAGGGGAGTGTGGTGTATTGCGACCCTCCTTATGCACCGCTTTCAAATACGGCAAATTTCACCTCATACGCAGGTAATGGTTTCACGTTGGATGATCAGGCTGCATTAGCCGACATTGCTGAAAGAACCGCGACTGAGCGTGGTATTCCGGTTCTAATTTCCAACCACGACACTACGCTGACGCGTCGGTTGTATCACGGTGCGGATCTCAATGTAGTAAAAGTGAAGCGCACCATTAGCCGCAATGGCAGTGGTCGTAATAAAGTCGATGAGCTGCTTGCGCTTTTTCATGCCCCTGAGATGGACAAACCAAGCTCTTAGTTCTCACACTATTAAATCTAAATAGTGGATCTCCCCACTGGCTTCGGTAGAATTGCGCGCAGATTGTTTGCTCATTACTACTGAGGTCAGGTATGAAAGATTTTCTTATTGCTCCATCCATTTTATCGGCAGATTTTGCTCGTCTCGGTGAAGATGTCGAGAAAGTACTCGCAGCGGGTGCGGATGTGGTGCATTTCGACGTTATGGATAACCACTATGTACCAAACCTGACTTTTGGTGCGCCTGTGTGTAAAGCACTACGCGATTACGGCATCACAGCGCCAATCGATGTTCACCTAATGGTGAAACCGGTTGACCGCATTATTCCTGATTTCGCAAAAGCGGGTGCGTCGATGATTACATTCCATGTGGAAGCTTCTGATCATGTAGACCGTACACTCCAGTTAATTAAAGAGCACGGCTGTCAGGCTGGTGTGGTACTAAATCCAGCAACGCCACTTGCGAGCCTTGAGTTCATCATGGACAAAGTCGACATGATTCTACTGATGTCGGTAAACCCTGGTTTTGGTGGTCAATCATTCATCCCTCACACGCTAGATAAACTGCGTGCAGTTCGTAAGATGATCGATGAGTCTGGTCGTGATATCCGTTTAGAAATTGATGGCGGTGTGAAGGTTGACAACATTCGTGAAATCGCAGAAGCGGGCGCAGACATGTTCGTTGCAGGCTCGGCGATTTTCGGTCAGCCAGATTACAAACAAGTGATCGACCAAATGCGCACGGAGCTGGCTGAAGTAAAATAAGCCCCGATATACGCGCGATAATGCCCTGATTTTAAAGGCTGTCACTTTATTGGCAGCCTTTGTTATTTCTAGCTTTGGATGAAATAAAATATCCCCTGCGTTGAGCAAATAATCACTTGCCTATTTTGCGCCCTTTCTGTACTATTCGTGCTCCTTAAACTCAGTCAATTATCTTTAGTTCCTTGCTTCCTCTGGACGACTGAGCCATTTGTGGAAGCTGAATAATCCGTAAGGAGCAACCAATGCGTCATTACGAAATCGTATTCATGGTGCACCCAGATCAAAGCGAGCAAGTTGCTGGCATGATCGAGCGTTACACTGGTTCAATCACTGAAGCTGGCGGTAAAATCCACCGTCTAGAAGACTGGGGCCGTCGTCAACTGGCTTACCCAATCAACAAGCTTCACAAAGCTCACTACGTTCTTATGAACGTTGAAGCTGACCAAGCTGTAATTGATGAGCTAGAAACTGCTTTCCGTTTCAACGATGCAGTTCTACGTAACATGATCATGCGTACTAAAGCAGCGATCACTGAGCAATCTATCATGCTTAAGCAAAAAGAAGAGCGTGCTCCACGTCGTGAAGAGCGTTCTGAAGCTAAGCCTGAAGCTAAGTCAGAAGCTGCTGAGTAAGTTTTCTTATGGCCAATCGAATGGAGCTGAGCGGCACCATTGCCAAACCGCCCATTCGTAGTAAAAGCCCTGGTGGCATTGAACACTGTCGGTTTTGGCTGGAGCATCGCTCTACTATTATCGAAGCTGACTTACCTCGACAAGTTTATTGTCGTATGCCGGTAGTCGTCAGCGGGCTTGGGTCACAAGCACTAACTCAGAATTTAGTTCAAGGCAGTAACATTAAGGTAAGTGGTTTTGTCACTTATCAAACCGGCCGAAATGGCGTGGGGAAATTAGTGTTACACGCCGACAACATTACTCAAATTTAAGATCAGGAGATAGCCCATGGCTCGTTTCTTCCGTCGTCGTAAATTCTGCCGTTTCACTGCAGAAGGCGTACAAGAGATTGATTACAAAGACGTAGCAACTCTTAAAAACTACATCACTGAAGCTGGTAAAATCGTACCTAGCCGTATCACTGGTACAAGCGCTAAGTACCAGCGTCAACTAGCACGTGCTATCAAGCGTTCACGCTACCTAGCTCTACTACCGTACACTGACAAGCATCAGTAATCGGTTCATTTTATTAAGAAAGAGGATTAAGCAATGCAAGTTATTCTACTTGATAAAATTGGTAACCTAGGTGGTCTTGGCGATACTGCAAACGTTAAATCTGGCTACGCTCGTAACTTCCTTATCCCACAAGGTAAAGCAGTTATGGCAACTAAAGCTAACGTTGAAATGTTTGAAGCTCGTCGTGCTGAACTAGAAGCTAAAGTTGCTGAGCAACTAGCTGCTGCAGAAGCTCGCGCAGAGAAAGTTAACGCTCTAGAAGCTGTAGTTATCGCTTCTAAAGCTGGTGACGAAGGCAAACTATTCGGTTCTATCGGTACTCGTGACATCGCTGATGCTATCACAGCTGCAGGCGTTGAAGTTGCTAAGAGCGAAGTTCGCCTTCCTGAAGGTGCTCTACGTACAACTGGTGAGTTCGAGATCAGCGTTCAACTTCACTCTGAAGTTTTCGCAACTGTGAACCTACAAGTTGTTGCTGCTGAGTAATTCAGTATCAAGACGAAATACTAAAAAGCACCTCTTCGGAGGTGCTTTTTTTATTTCTAAAACTGGGAGAAAAAAACGGGTTAAAAAGCGAAGAGTAAATTAACGGAAAATACGCTATCCGCTTTGCTTAAGCCTTCAGGCACTTTATCGTGATACTGACGAGAGTGTGCCAGTTTCAGTGCAATATCTTCAGTAATATCATTGGTCACGCTGAGTTCACTATCGGCCCGAGTGTTACTTTTACCTGTTACCAACGTAATATCAGCCGCGAAACTCAGATTATCTAGTGCGTGCCAAGTCGTATTGATATTCCCTCGAAAAATGCCTTCTCGAACGATATCGGGAAAGACAATGTCGTCATCATCTATCTCATCTAAATTTGGTTCTTGATAACGAAAACCAGGACCGACTTCTACCTCTAAAATGAAGTTTTCAGTGTAGGAAAACTGGTAACCCAAACCACCTGATAAGGTGTAGTCTTTAAAATAGGCACTGTAACGAGAATCCACCCCTTTAAAGCTGCCATACAAATACGTTTTAGGGCCTAACTTGTAGTCACTCTGTAGGGCGTAGGTGGATGAGCGTTTGTCTTCTTCACCGTCTTTGTACAAGTTGTAGTACTTCCATTCACCATTAGAACGGTGTCGACCTGACGTATATTCAGCACTCAAACGAGCATTCAGGGAACGAGAGTCCGTGTTACCTGTGTGAGCTTGATAGCCGAACTCCACCTCGGTTTTTAATGGGTCAGGCACATCAATATTTTGCTCTGGCTGTACTGATTCGTCAGCATACGATGCACTAGCGCATAGTAAGCTAAAGCTAAGTAACCAGTATCGGGACACATCAACCTCGAACGTAATTAAAAAGGAGGGGCATGATACTGATACAGATATTTTGTTGGGTCAATGGTAGGTTAATTTTTATTAGAGCTGGGCGGAAGAACCAGGCTATTACTTGTGCGGTTCGCATGTTGATTTCTTAACAAGTAATTGTCGCTTCGGGGAAGCATCTCAGTTAGGTTAAGGTTATAATCGTGGGTCAATAGTAGTTATCGAGCAAAGTCATGGCGGAAAACAGAAATCGCAAACCTTCAGACAGTCAGGTCGACGCAATCAAAGTGCCACCTCACTCACTAGAAGCCGAGCAATCAGTAATTGGTGGTCTCTTACTGGACAATGAACGTTGGGACACCGTTGCCGAACGTGTTGTAAGCAGTGATTTCTATAGTCGTCCGCATCGCCTAATTTTTGAAGGTGTAAAAACCATTCTTGAAGCGGGCAAGCCTCTCGATCTTATTACTTTATCGGAATACCTGGAACGTCACGAGCAATTAGAAGATGTGGGCGGTTTTGCTTACCTTGCAGATTTGGCGAAAAATACGCCAAGTGCCGCTAACATTAATGCGTACGCTGATATTGTTGCCGAACGTGCGATCGTCCGTGGTTTGATCGGTGTCGCGAATGAGATTGCGGATGCGGGTTACGATCCTCAAGGTCGAAGTTCGGAAGATCTGATTGATATGGCGGAGAGTAAAGTTTTCGCCATCGCTGAGTCACGAACCAGTGAAAACGAAGGGCCACAAAATGTTGATAACATCCTCGAAAAGACGTTAGAACGTATCGAGTTGTTATATAAAACGCCGCAAGATGGTGTAACGGGTGTCGACACAGGTTTCACTGACCTCAATAAGAAAACCGCAGGTTTGCAAGGTTCTGATTTGGTGATTGTCGCGGCGCGTCCATCGATGGGTAAAACGACCTTTGCGATGAACTTGTGTGAAAATGCTGCCATGCAACAAGAGAAGCCTGTGCTTATTTTCTCGCTAGAGATGCCAGCCGAGCAGTTGATGATGCGTATGTTGGCCTCTTTGTCTCGCGTTGACCAAACCAAGATCCGTACGGGTCAGCTGGATGACGAAGACTGGGCGCGTATTTCTTCTACTATGGGTATCTTGATGCAGAAGAAAAACATGTACATTGATGACAGCTCCGGTCTAACTCCGACCGAAGTGCGTTCACGCGCTCGCCGTATCGCACGTGAACATGGCGGTCTGTCGATGATCATGGTCGACTACCTTCAGCTTATGCGCGTGCCTGCACTCTCTGATAACCGTACGCTGGAAATCGCGGAGATTTCGCGCTCTCTGAAAGCGCTGGCAAAAGAGCTGAATGTGCCCGTCGTGGCGCTGTCTCAGCTTAACCGTTCCCTAGAGCAACGTTCAGATAAACGCCCAGTAAACTCGGACTTGCGTGAGTCGGGCTCTATCGAGCAGGATGCCGACTTGATCATGTTCATCTACCGTGACGAGGTATATCACCCAGATAGCCCATACAAAGGTACGGCAGAAATCATCATTGGTAAGCAACGTAACGGCCCTATCGGCTCTGTACGTCTCACCTTCCAAGGTCAACACTCGCGCTTTGACAACTACGCGGGTCCTGCATTCGATATTGATGATGAGTAACCCCATGAGCTATATGAAAGCGGCCAAGGCGTGCATTGATTTGTCTGCGTTGCAGCACAACTTACAGCGCGTGAAAGCGCAAGCGCCCCAAAGTAAAGTGATGGCTGTAGTGAAGGCCAATGGCTATGGTCACGGATTACGTCACGTTGCAAAACATGCCAACCATGCGGATGCGTTTGGTGTGGCTCGTATTGAAGAAGCATTGCAACTGCGCGCTTGTGGCGTGGTAAAGCCAATTCTATTGCTAGAAGGTTTTTACTCTCCTGGTGACTTACCAGTTCTTGTGACGAACAACATTCAAACCGTGGTGCACTGTGAAGAGCAGCTTATCGCCTTGGAGCAAGCCGACCTTGAAACTCCGGTTGTCGTGTGGCTGAAGATTGACAGTGGCATGCACCGCCTTGGGGTTCGTCCTGAACAATATGATGAGTTTGTCACGCGGCTGAAGGAGTGCCCAAATGTAGCGAAACCGCTGCGTTACATGAGTCACTTTGGCTGTGCAGATGAGCTGGATAGCCATATCACTCCCCAACAGATTGAGCTGTTTAAGTCGTTGACCTCTGGTTGTCAGGGGGAGCGTTCACTTGCTGCATCTGCGGGGTTGTTGGCATGGCCTCAAAGCCATTTGGATTGGGTTCGTCCGGGCATCATCATGTATGGTGTATCGCCATTTGATGACAAGACCGCACAAGATCTGGGGTATCAACCCGTGATGACACTTAAATCCCATCTTATTGCGGTACGTGAAGTTAAGAAGGGCGAAAGTGTTGGCTACGGCGGTATGTGGACCAGTAAGCGAGATACAAAAGTCGGTGTCATCGCTGTAGGGTATGGCGACGGTTACCCAAGAAGTGCCCCGAATGGCACTCCGGTTTGGGTAAATGGTCGTAAAGTACCTATCGCAGGTCGAGTTTCCATGGATATGCTGACGGTCGATTTGGGACCAGATGCAACGGATAAAGTCAGCGACGAAGCGATTCTTTGGGGGAAAGAGCTCCCAGTAGAAGAAGTGGCGGGTCACATTGGTACCATTGCGTATGAACTCGTGACTAAGCTAACGCCTCGCGTCGAGATGGAGTACTCAAAATAAACAGCGAAAGGCTAACCTAAGGTTAGCCTTTGTTTTATCTACTCACCGTTAATCGTAGCAATAACGCGGCGGCCGCCGCCATAGTCTCGGTGCTCACCCAAGTAAATGCCCTGCCATGTTCCTAAAGCTAATCGACCATTTTGGATTGGTATCGTCACACTACTGCCAAGTAGGGATGCTTTAATGTGTGCTGGCATGTCGTCATCCCCCTCATAGGTGTGCTGATAATAAGAAGCACGCTCTGGCACAAACTTATTGAAGTGCGCTTCCATATCCATACGCACGGTTGGATCAGCATTCTCATTTAAGGTCAAACTGGCGGAGGTATGTTGAATAAATAGGTGTAATAAACCTACTGAAAGCTCGTTTATTTGTGGTAATTGTTGTTCAATTTCATCAGTTATTAGGTGAAAACCGCGGCTTCTCGCTTTTAATTGCAGTGTTTTTTGTGCCCACATACGTGTTCCTTTGGAAATTTATAAATTGGCGTCTATCCTATTCCAATTAGAGCCTGTCATTAGTAAGTGATATGATTCTTGTCATCGTAAATGAATTGTTCATTTTCAGGGCAGGGAACGTGACCTAACTCAATGTGAGTGTAAAATCTCTCAGTCATAATTGGCACCTGAAAAAAAATTACAAAGACTTGTTTTGTGGCAATTCGCCCAAACATCTAATTAATATTCTATTTGCTAAATCGGGGATTCCACAGTTTTCGCTAGACTGTAAGGAATGGAACCTACTGTAACATCGGGATAAAGACCATGTTGAAAAATATCAATCCAACGCAAACACAAGCTTGGAAAGCGCTAACTGCGCATTTCGAATCTGCACAAGATATGGATCTTAAAGAGTTATTTGCTCAAGACGCAGCGCGTTTCGACAAATACTCTGCACGTTTCGGCTCAGACATCCTAGTCGATTACTCAAAGAACCTCATCAATGAGGAAACTCTGAAGCACCTGTTCGCTCTTGCGAACGAGACTGAGCTGAAATCTGCAATTGAAGCGATGTTCAGTGGCGAAGCGATCAACCAAACAGAAGGTCGCGCTGTTCTTCACACTGCACTACGTAACCGCGCGAATACACCAGTAATGGTAGACGGCGAAGACGTAATGCCAGCAGTGAACGCGGTTCTAGAAAAAATGAAATCATTCACTGAACGCGTTATCGGCGGTGAGTGGAAAGGTTACACAGGTAAAGCAATTACAGATATCGTGAACATCGGTATCGGTGGTTCTGACCTTGGTCCTTACATGGTGACGGAAGCTCTAGCACCATACAAAAATCATCTAAACCTTCACTTCGTATCTAACGTTGATGGTACTCACATCGTTGAAACGTTGAAGAAAGTTAACCCAGAAACGACGCTATTCTTGATCGCGTCTAAGACGTTCACAACGCAAGAAACCATGACTAACGCGCACACTGCTCGTGATTGGTTCTTAGAGTCAGCGGGTGATCAAGCTCACGTGGCTAAGCATTTTGCTGCGCTTTCAACGAACGCGACAGCCGTGTCTGAGTTCGGTATTGATACCGCGAACATGTTCGAATTCTGGGACTGGGTTGGTGGTCGTTACTCACTATGGTCTGCAATCGGTCTATCAATCGCATTAGCGGTAGGTTACGACAACTTCGTTGAGCTGCTTGAAGGTGCTCACGAGATGGACAAGCACTTCGTATCAACAGACCTAGAAAGCAACATCCCTGTGATCCTTGCGCTTATCGGTATTTGGTACAACAACTTCCACGGTGCGGAATCAGAAGCTATCTTACCTTACGATCAGTACATGCACCGTTTCGCGGCGTACTTCCAACAAGGTAACATGGAATCAAACGGTAAATACGTTGACCGTGAAGGCAATGCTGTGACTTACCAAACGGGCCCTATTATTTGGGGTGAACCAGGTACCAACGGTCAGCACGCGTTCTACCAACTGATTCACCAAGGCACTAAGCTGATCCCATGTGACTTCATTGCACCTGCAATCAGCCACAACCCAGCTAGCGATCATCACCAAAAACTGATGTCCAACTTCTTTGCGCAAACTGAAGCACTGGCGTTTGGTAAGAGTGAAGAAACCGTGAAAGAAGAGTTGGTGAAAGCAGGTAAGAACGCTGAAGAAGTGGCAGCGATTGCGCCATTCAAAGTGTTTGAAGGTAACCGTCCAACAAACTCTATTCTAGTGAAGCAAATCACGCCTCGTACGCTAGGTAACTTGATCGCAATGTACGAACACAAAATTTTCGTACAAGGTGTTATCTGGAATATCTTCAGCTTTGACCAATGGGGCGTGGAGCTAGGTAAACAACTGGCTAACCAAATCCTACCTGAGCTTGCAGACGAGTCTCAAATCAGCTCGCATGACAGCTCAACAAACGGTCTAATCAACGCATTTAAAGCGTTCAAAGCTTAATGTTTGAATAGATAAAGAAAAGGTCAGCAAATGCTGACCTTTTTATTGTCTGAGGCAAAAACAAAATAGGTTGGCCAGTGCCAACCTATTTTTTCTCTTTTATTCGAAGCAAATTTCGATAAAGGCATTTCCCCATTGGGAAGAGAAAGGCATGATAATAATTGAGCCTTCACACTTGTGGCGAATCGTATGACCTCGGCCCGAAACCACAACCGGTGTTGCCATATCAAAGTCAAAACCACTTTCCGCCAGAATGCGTTTCGCACCACCAGTAACCATGTTGGTGATCTCACCCACCATATCGGTGACCTCTTCATTGAGTCCATTTGGACGCTCACCAAGCATGTTCTGCATGATTTCTAGAGCTAGCGCTTCATCAAAGGTAATCGACATTGAACCACGAGTTTGTGGACCTACCATGCCAATCAGACCAGAAACGTCACCTCGTGCGATCTCATCTTTTTTGATTCGCGGTTTTTGTGGCTTCAGCTCAAGAGAAGCCATGGTTTTTAGCACGTTCATTAAAGAAGCTAAAAACGGGTTTACAAATTCAGCGCGCATAACGTTCTTCTATACTTTTTCTTTCGTCTCGGAGGAACAGGCCTGGCATTCACCATGAGTTTCAATAACTTGGTTGGTCAGTTTGAATCCATGCTTCTCGGCGTTTTCGGCTAACAAGGATATCAGCGTCTCATCTTCGAGTTCAACGACATCACCACATTTATCGCAAATTAGTAATTGGAAAAAGTGCTGCTGAGTATTGAAAGAACAACAAGTAATAAAGCTATTTGTCGATTCCACTCGGTGGATGAAGCCTTGCTCTAGGAGAAAATCTAATGCTCGATAAACAGTGGGAGGCTTAGCCTGAGGCTCACTCTCTTTTAGTTGCTCCAATAGCTCATACGCACTTGAGGCGCGGCGATTAGAACAAATGAGTTCAAATACGCGTCGGCGTTGCGGAGTCAATCGTACTCCACGCTCTGCGCAGATACTTTCAATTTGTTCAATGATTGTTGGGTTCAAACCTTTCACCATAACTATCGGACGTGCTCTATGATAAATCATTTCTATACGAAGTTCGTTTAGAAATGCTTCATTTTACCCACTATCAGAACGAAAATCATGAATTAAAGCAAGTCGGTGGTGGTGTGAAGTCGGAATAGTCATCACAGAATGAATCAACGAGTGACGAATTCGTATTACTGCTGCATATTCTTAAGCATTTGGCTAGCCAGCCAACCAAATCATTCTCGCTGAAACTAGCACCTAGAGGTGCTTGGGTATACAATACCCGACTTATTTTTTGAGCGTACTGCTGCGCTCGACCTTGGCAACATAAAAACGGGTGTTTATATCATGACTCATTCTTGCAGGCTCTCCGTAGCACCAATGCTCGATTGGACCGATCGTCATTGTCGCTACTTCCATCGCTTAATGACCAAAGAAACCCTGCTGTACACTGAAATGGTGACGACAGGTGCGATCATTCATGGAAAAGGGGATTTCCTAGCTTACAACGAAGAAGAGCATCCGTTGGCGCTTCAGTTGGGTGGTTCAAACCCAGAAGACTTGGCAAAGTGTGCCAAACTGGCTCAAGAGCGTGGCTACGATGAGGTTAACCTCAATGTGGGTTGCCCGTCTGACCGTGTACAAAACGGTCGCTTTGGTGCTTGCCTAATGGCGGAACCACAGTTGGTTGCGGATTGTGTCGCTGCAATGAAGGACGTGGTTGATATTCCTGTGACAGTCAAGACTCGTATTGGTATTGATGATCAAGATTCTTACGAGTTCCTAACGGATTTTGTTTCTATTGTCTCAGAAAAGGGGGGCTGTGAGCAGTTCACTATCCACGCGCGTAAAGCTTGGTTAAGTGGTCTTAGTCCGAAAGAAAACCGTGAGATCCCACCATTGGATTACCCACGAGCTTACCAATTGAAGCAAGATTTTTCTCACTTAACCATTGCTATTAACGGTGGTGTAAAGTCACTAGAAGAAGCTAAAGAACATCTTCAGCATCTTGACGGTGTGATGATTGGTCGTGAAGCATACCAAAGCCCATATTTACTGGCATCGGTAGACCAAGAGTTGTTTGGCTCTAACGCTCCAGTGAAGAAACGCAGCGAAATTGTTGAAGAGATGTATCCATACATTGAAGCGCAATTAGCGAAAGGTGCGTACCTTGGTCATATTACCCGCCACATGTTAGGTTTGTTTCAAAGCATGCCCGGTGCACGTCAATGGCGTCGTCATATCAGTGAAAATGCGCACAAACCAGGTTCTGGTCTAGAAGTATTGCAAGACGCGCTAGCTAAGATTCCAAAAGAATTGAATGTGTAAAATTCGCCAGTGAATGGCTAAAATTACCAACTAAAGAATGATAAAGCCAGAGTGCAGAAATGCCTCTGTCTTTGTTTTTTTATTAAAAATCATAATCTTAACTTCGTTTCTGTAAGTTGGTATGGAAACTGCTCTGTTTATTGAAAACAAATGGAGAAGTGATTATGTTGGAGCTAATCTTTATTTTAGTCTTTGCGGCGACCTTGTTGGTTACGGGTATCACAATGATGACCGTATTCGCAGCAACTGGTATTGCGTTAGTTGTGATGTTTTTACTGGGAATGGTTGGAGCGGTACTCAAACTATTACCATGGTTAATCGTGATTGCATTGGGTATTTGGTTCTTCAAGAATTACGTTGCTCAGCCCCGCTATAAATAATGAGTAACATCATTTAGTTGATGGAGAGGCGTGAGAATATGGTATATTTCCTCTCACGTCCTCTACGTGAATATCAGCTATCTCGGAGTAAATACTACATGACAAATAAAGCGAACATCGCTTTAACGGCATTATCGTTGGCAGTATCTTTTCCTGTTTTTGCAGAGTACTCTGTATCGACAAAAGTCGGTGCAGAGGTATGGGCTGCCGACACTAAAGTTAATGAAGTGGGACGAGATAGCAGTACCGCAGGCACTTTTTACGCGGCGATTGAACATGATGTAAAATACGTCCCTAATGCGCGCCTTCGTTACTCAAGTGTTGATGCGGATTACATGGGGTTCGATAAGCTCGATTTAACCTTGTATTACCACGTTCTAGAGCATGATTTATTGCACTTTGATGCGGGTCTCACGTTCAGTAATTTAAGTGACACTAAATACATTGATGCTGGCTCAAGCAGGCGTGTAGAAGAATTTGATGAGCTGATTTGGGCTTGGTATGGTTACGCAGAAATTCAAGTTCCGGATACAAACTTTGATGTGATTGGTGAGATAAACTTTGGTGACAACAAAGGTATCAAAAGCACCGATTTCATGGCAGGTGTTCAATACAATGTACCGCTCGAAAAAGCTCGACTGGCTTTTCGTGGAGGTTACCGTGTGATTGATTTAGAGTCCGATAAATTCATGTCGGATCTAGGGAAAGAGTTTATTTTTGCTAACGGCTTCTTTGTGAGTGCGGAATACGCGTTCTAAATTCAGCCATGTTAGATATTCGATTTACTTAAAACGTCGCTTTATAAGCGGCGTTTTTTTATATCACTTCATTATATCTAATCGAAATTTCTCCCTATTTGGCTGACTTAGACCATGCTTACCTAGGAGCAATGTGAAAGTTAAAGCAGGGATAGCGATGACAATAAATGAACTAAGACATCTATTCCGTGAAAATCAGCTTATCGAAGCGATTATTGAGCCAGCAATCCAAGAGGGTGGTTGGGTTGTAGAGTTCAGACATGCGCGCGGTGGTTTTGTTTTTCTAACGGACAGTCACGGCGAAGAATGTCTTTATGAAGATTTGGATACTGCGTCAAAATCGGCAATGGCAGTAGGCTTTCAACAAGTCCGCATTGAAGATCGATGAGCAAAAAGTAAGCCGTTCTTACTTCCAAAAAGTTATAAAACATTCACTTCTATTCTTTCTTGTTATTAAGGAGAGTGGGTACTCTATCGTCACGCAATGAATAGGGATGTCGTGATAATGTCTTTTCAAAAGAATGAGTATTCTCACAAGAATGTGTCTGAAGATAATAATGGGCAAGGAGGAAATCCTCCAATCGCAAGCCCTCTGAATGACCAACAAATTAGCTCACTCCAACAAACTGTCTCTGAGTTGTCTTCACAGCAACTTGCTTGGGTCAGTGGGTATTTTTGGGGATTAGCTCAAAATCAACCAAACACAGCGGTAACGCCAATTGCACAAGCAACGGCAGCCGTATCAGCGAAGCCAGCAGGTAAGTTGAGTATTATTTTTGCTTCCCAAACGGGCAATGCTAAAGGTGTTGCTGAAGCTCTGGAACAGGAAGCAAAAGCAGAAGGAATTGCAGTCGAACTTTTTGATGCAAGCGATTACAAAGGTAAAAACTTAGCCAAAGAAACGCATGTCATTATTGTGGCATCGACTAACGGCGAAGGCGAAGCGCCAGACAATGCCATTGAGCTACATGAGTTTTTGCAATCGAAGAAGGCTCCTAAGCTGCCAAACCTGCAATATGGTGTTATTGCATTGGGAGATTCTAGCTACGAGTTCTTCTGTCAGACCGGTAAAGACTTCGACACTTACCTATCAAAGCTAGGCGCGACTCCATTTATCGAGCGTCTTGATTGCGATGTGGATTATGAAGCCCCCGCAACTGAATGGCGTAAGAATGCGTTAGACAAGGTAAAAGATACACTGTCTTCTGGCTCTGAAGCGGATGTGGTTCAACTTCCAGTGGGTCAAGCTGCGACTGCGCACTCTCCTTACAATAAACAAAATCCGTACACTGCGACGTTACTGACCAGTCAAAAAATCACGGGCCGTGACTCTGGAAAAGACGTTCGTCATATAGAAATCGACTTAGAAGGCTCGGGCTTAACGTATCAGCCAGGTGATGCACTAGGTGTGTGGTTTGAAAATAGCTCGGAACTTGCAAATGCCATTCTTGGTAAGGTCGGTTTGTCTGGGGTTGAGACTGTTGACGTTGATGGTGAAAGCTTGTCAATCCACAGTGCTCTCGTGAGTAAATATGAAATCACAACATCTAACCCGCAGCTCATCACAAAGTTTGCCGAGTTATCCGGTAGCAAGAAGCTACAAAAGTTAGTTGAAGATAAAGATAAGCTTCGCGAGTACTCTGCAAATACTCAAATCGTTGATGTACTGGCAGAAAAGAAAACCAAGTTAACCGCAGATGAATTGATTGGTTTGCTTCGTCGTCTTACTCCACGCCTTTACTCTATTGCATCAAGCCAAGAAGAGGTCGATGAAGAAGTACACCTAACGGTTGCTTTGGTTGAGTACGAACAAAACGACGAAAAACGATATGGTGGAGCGTCTAGTTTCTTAGCACAGCGTCTCGAAGAGGGAGATGAAGTTAAAGTATTTGTTGAGCATAACAACAACTTTAAACTGCCGGAAGATGATAGCACTCCAATTATCATGGTTGGTCCTGGCACAGGGATCGCACCATTCCGAAGCTTTATTCAGGAACGTGAAAACCGTGATGCTGAAGGCAAAAACTGGTTGTTCTTTGGTGATCGCACGTTCACTCAAGACTTCTTATACCAAGTGGAATGGCAAAAGTATCTCAAGTCAGGAGTACTAAGCCGATTGGATGTTGCCTTTAGTCGTGACCAAGTAGAAAAGGTTTACGTACAACATCGCATCTTAGAAAACGCAGCTCAAGTGTGGCAGTGGATCCAAGAAGGCGCTTATATCTATGTCTGCGGTGATGCAACGCGTATGGCAAAAGATGTGCACGACGCATTGGTTATCGTTGCTGAACAAGAAGGCAAGATGCCGCGTGACGATGCAGAACAATTTATTAATGACCTACGTAAAGCGAAACGTTATCAGAGGGATGTTTACTAATGACTTTTTCTACGGACAATAATAAGCAGGTTGTATTAGGTGAAGAGTTAGGGCCGCTATCTGATAACGAGCGCCTGAAGCGAGAAAGCAACTTATTACGTGGCACCATTGAGCAAGATTTACAGGACCGTATTACTGGTGGCTTTACTGCCGACAACTTCCAGTTAATTCGTTTCCACGGTATGTATCAACAAGACGATCGTGATATCCGTAATGAACGCACAAAGCAAAAACTGGAACCATTACATAATGTGATGCTTCGTGCTCGTATGCCTGGAGGCATCATCACGCCAACGCAATGGTTAGCGATCGACAAGTTCGCAACGGAGCACTCTTTATATGGAAGTATTCGTCTGACGACTCGCCAAACGTTCCAGTTTCATGGGGTATTAAAACCGAATATTAAGTTGATGCATCAAACGCTCAACAGTATTGGCATTGATTCGATTGCAACCGCGGGTGATGTAAACCGTAACGTGTTGTGTACCACTAACCCAGTGGAGTCAGAGTTACACCAAGAAGCTTACGAATGGGCGAAGAAGATCAGTGAGCATCTATTACCAAAGACGCGCGCTTATGCAGAGATTTGGCTAGACGGTGAAAAAGTAGAAAGCACGGAAGAAGACGAACCGATTCTAGGCAAGAACTACTTACCACGTAAGTTTAAAACTACAGTGGTTATCCCACCGCAAAATGACGTAGATGTACACGCTAACGATCTCAACTTCGTAGCGATTGCAGATAACGGCAAGCTGGTTGGTTTTAACGTCCTGGTCGGCGGCGGCTTAGCGATGACGCATGGCGATACATCAACTTATCCGCGCCGCGCTGACGACTTTGGCTTTATTCCGCTGGACAAGACACTTGATGTTGCCGCAGCTGTAGTAACAACTCAGCGTGATTGGGGTAACCGTTCAAACCGCAAAAATGCGAAAACGAAGTACACGTTAGATCGTGTAGGTAGCGATGTGTTTAAAGCGGAAGTCGAGAAACGTGCTGGTGTTAAGTTTGAGCAAAGCCGTCCATATGAATTCACAGAACGTGGTGACCGTATTGGCTGGGTAGAAGGAATTGATGGTAAATATCATTTAGCGCTTTTCATCGAAAACGGTCGCTTATTAGACTTTCCAGGTAAACCACTTAAGACGGGTGTTGCTGAAATTGCCAAAATCCATAAAGGCGATTTCCGTATGACTGCCAACCAGAACTTAATTGTTGCGGGGGTACCTAAAAGCGAAAAAGCGAAGATCGAAAAGATCGCTCGTGAACATGGCTTGATGGATGACAATATCAGTGAGCAGCGCAAAAATTCAATGGCGTGTGTTGCCTTTCCAACGTGTCCGTTAGCAATGGCAGAGGCAGAGCGTTTTCTTCCTCAGTTTGTTACTGATGTGGAGGGGATTTTGGAAAAGCACAACCTACCAGAAAATGACAACATCATTTTGCGTGTAACTGGATGTCCAAACGGTTGTGGTCGCGCCATGTTGGCTGAAATTGGTTTAGTTGGTAAAGCGCCAGGTCGTTACAACCTACATTTAGGTGGTAACCGTGCTGGTACTCGAGTACCAAAAATGTACAAAGAGAACATCACGGATAAGCAAATCTTAGAAGAGATTGATCTGCTGGTGGCTCGATGGTCGAAAGAGCGTGAAGAAGGCGAAGCCTTCGGCGATTTCACAATTCGTGCTGGTATTATCCAAGAAGTGCTCGTATCAAAGAGGGACTTTCATGCTTGATTCTGTAGCATCCAGGCTTGAGCTTACAGAGTTATTGACATTAACAAAGACGGAGCAAATCCTCCGTCTTGCTCAAATTAATGTCGAGCTCGAAAAGCTTTCGGCACAAGATAGAGTAAAGTGGGCTTTAGAAAATCTAGAGGGCGAGTTTGCGGTTTCTTCTAGTTTTGGTATTCAAGCCGCGGTTATGCTTCATTTAGTGACTCAAGTCAAAGCGGATATCCCCGTCATTCTAACCGATACAGGATACCTGTTTGCTGAAACCTATCAATTCATTGATGAGCTGACAGATGGTCTCAACCTAAACTTAAAAGTTTATCGAGCGAAAGAAAGTGCGAATTGGCAAGAGGCTCGATATGGAAAGTTATGGGAGCAGGGTGTAGAGGGAATTGAAAAATACAACAAGCTCAATAAAGTGGAGCCAATGCGTCGAGCGCTAAAAGAGCTTAATGTTGGAACGTGGTTCTCTGGACTACGTCGAGAGCAAAGTAAATCACGAGCAGGTTTACCGATACTATCAATTCAGAACGGTGTGTTTAAGTTTTTGCCAGTAATTGACTGGACTAATAAAGACGTTCATTACTACTTAGAACAACACGGCCTTAAATACCACCCATTGTGGGATGAAGGTTACCTTTCAGTTGGTGATACTCATACCACTCGTAAATGGGAGCCGGGAATGTCAGAGGAAGAAACTCGATTCTTTGGTTTAAAACGAGAGTGTGGTTTACATGAAGATGATGGTTCAGAACAAGATGGGTCCGGCATATAACCATAGTGACCTTTAAATCGAGTTTAGAGTAAATAAAGAAAGCTGCAATAAAGCAGCTTTCTTTATTTATAGCACCTGAAAAACACGCTTTATAGAATAACTCTGTGGATAAGTTGTGCGAGTTCTTGGGGTAAAGTTGAATAAATAAAGCTTTGATCGAAAACTCATCGCTTAACCATTATTTTTGCAATTTTTGAAAAATAACGCTTGCCAATGTGAGCGCGATCTCTATAATGCCTCCTCGTCGACAGGGCAAGGGCTCACAAGGGTTTAAGCAAAGTCGGCAAGGCTGAAAAGAAAAACGAAATAATTTGAAGAAAGTGTTTGACACAATAAATTATCTCGCTAGAATGGCCGCCTCTTCCGAAGTGATGTCAATCACAAAGAAGAGTTGCTCTTTAACAATATAAACCTATCAATCTGTGTGGGCACTCGTTGATGATAATCCAAATAGTTTCTTCGGAAACAATTTAGGTTTCAATGATACGAAGTGACCATTGAATCTTCGGATTCAGCACAGTCAATTCAAACATTACTTATGTAATGTTCAGTATTCATTGAGCCGAACAAAATCTTAAATTGAAGAGTTTGATCATGGCTCAGATTGAACGCTGGCGGCAGGCCTAACACATGCAAGTCGAGCGGAAACGAGTTATCTGAACC
>NZ_VHSQ01000006.1:0-177877 GCF_013048515.1 Vibrio sp. 1-2 (7-a) | reverse complement strand
TTGCTTGGCGACCATAGCGTTTTGGACCCACCTGATTTCCATGCCGAACTCAGAAGTGAAACGAAATAGCGCCGATGGTAGTGTGGGGCTTCCCCATGTGAGAGTAGGACATCGCCAGGCTTTAAATTTTGGACACTTGCTGATTACAAGCGAGTGATACCACTGCGGAGTGGTAGTTCAGTTGGTTAGAATACCGGCCTGTCACGCCGGGGGTCGCGGGTTCGAGTCCCGTCCACTCCGCCACTTATTTGAGAGTCGTCTCATTAAACACGAACTGCAGGGGTGTAGCTCCAATTGGCAGAGCAGCGGATTCCAAATCCGCGTGTTGGGAGTTCGAATCTCTCCACCCCTGCCATATATCAAGGCTCTGACTTAGGTCAGAGCCTTTTTCGTTTCTAACGAGTAGTTGTCGACATCTGAGACACATCGATCTTAAGAACATATTACATCGGTGACTTAAGCCATTCTATTTTCCCTTGCAATAGATTGCGTCACTAAGCTTCGGTGTATCGTTTTACCCTTTCTTACTTCTCTTCATACTCCCATTACTCTTCGTTAGTGAGCTAGTTGATTTACTATTTGATCTATATGACGTGTATAGAAAAGGTTAGTGGTTACATTGGCTTGGATGATTAGTGACTTGGTTCCTGTTATTATCATGAGTTAATGCTAATAATTAGGAAGTAAGTTTATGCCACATTTTCGATTCCGTGCTGTAGAGCCGCAAGCTGTTCAGGCACTATCAAAGCCTCTGACGGATGAACTTCAGCCTCTGATGGACTGTCCGCGTGAGGATTTTACTTTTGAGTATATCTACACTACGTTTTTCAATGAGGGCGAGGTGAGTGCTGCATATCCTTTTGTCGAAGTGCTTTGGTTTGATCGTGGTCAGGAAGTACAAGATAAAGTTGCTAAGCTTATTACACAGCAAGTTCGTGGTATTGCTGGTGCGGATATTGATGTTGCAGTTATCTTTTCAGCTTTATCCCCTAAAGCTTATTACGATAATGGCGAACACTACTAAAGGCTAAAAGCTATGAAGCTGAGTTTCATTGTATCTTTGGGTTTATGTTTCTCAGCTTCTGTATACTCTACTCCTTGGGAGTCTGTTGCTAACCCTACCCGAAACTCTTCTTCCTCTATTGGTAGTTATGCCAACGGTTGTTTGGATGGCGCATTACCTTTGCCTCTTGATGGCGTTGGTTATCAAGTTTTACGCAGTAAAACGAAACGCTACTATGGGCACCCTAAAACGATAGAGTTTATTGAAAACCTAGCGCTTCAAGCTCATCAAAATCTCAACACAACGCTGCTTATAGGTGACCTGTCTTTACCACGAGGAGGAAGGTTTTCTTCTGGCCATTCTAGTCACCAAACTGGGTTAGATATTGATATCTGGTTAAGACTCGCTGACCAACCGCTTTCTTATAACGAATTACAACTCCCTAAGCCAATGAGTGTGGTGGACTTAAAAGGGTATTCCATACTTAACCATCGCTGGGAAGATAGGCACTTTAGGCTGATTCGATATGCTGCACAGAGTGAGGATGTTGCACGAATTTTTGTACATCCTGTCATTAAGGAGCAGCTTTGCTCGCAAGAAGAAGGCAAAGAACGTTCTTGGTTACGTAAAGTTCGCCCTTGGTGGGGGCATCATTACCACTTCCACGTCAGGTTATCTTGTCCTGAGTCGAGTGGCTATTGTGTTGAACAAGCTCTGCCTCCCGCTGGTGATGGTTGTGGGGTAGAGCTTGCTAGTTGGGGACCGAAAGTTAAGCCTATCGATAAGCCTCCGTCTGCGAAAGTTATTGCTAAGCCCAAGCGAAAAAAAGCGATTCCACCGCAATGCCAATCACTTATCTCTACTAACTAGAGTGACTCTACAGGTTTATATTCCCTTACGTATCTCTTTTATGAAACTGGAGAAACATCATACTTTTGTCTACAGTGAATAATACCAATACAAAAACTAACCTAATTAGTTTTGGTGACATAATATAGAAATCTAAATTAAACAAAGAGTTGTAGTATAGATAAGTCGTAACTTCTCTGTTTAGAAAGATCTTTCGTCACGATACTTTGGTTTCTTAGCAATATGTCTGTCAGTTGGCTAGCGAAGCAATAACAAGGCAGACAAGTGTGTGAGGCGGGAATGGATACTTCTCCTGCTAGAAGAGTAAATCAAGGATAAAACCATGACTATGATTTGTGCAAAAGAATTTGCAGAGTGGTTAAGACACAGATTTAGCAGTGAAACGAAAGGGGTCTTATTGACTCGGGTTGATGTAAACCACCTGACAGGACGTCAGCGTCTTGATCCCGGATTTGTTAATGATGTGCATTACGAGCTGATGCAATATGGAATGGCTTTCGTTACGGACACGAGCCGAGAAAACTTTTATCTTGTGCCGGTTTCCCAAGCTGAAAATTGGCGAGATCGGTTAGAGTCTCATTTTGAAAAAGAGTTGTTTTGTAATATCTATCCTATTGAAAAGTCGGGTTAAAAAAAGGTTCAACTTTGTCTCCAAAGTTGAACCTACTTGTTCTTATGCTAACCCTTGAATAATCACGAACTTCTCCAGTAACTGCTCTTCTGTTTCTATATGCTCCGGGTCTGTGATGATGCATTTTGTAATCGGACACACTGACTGACAGGTCGGCTTTTCGTAATGTCCCTTACACTCTGTACATAGAGCTGGGTCAATCTCGAAAATGCTTTCTCCCATGCTGATTGCCCCGTTGGGGCATTCGGGATCGCACATGTCGCAGTTGATGCATTTGTCAGTAATGAGCAAGGCCATGATTACTTACCAGTCGGGTTACGGGTGTCCTGCCCTGAGTTTAAGTTACGCATCAATAGACCGTATTCTAAATCTAGATCTGCTGGTACTGGAATGAAGACGAAGTGACCATTCCCTTTGGCATCCTCAATAGACTCTGACTTACGGTTTTCCATCGCTTCTAGCGTGAAAACAACATTACCTTTTGGCGTCATTAGCTCAAGACTATCACCGACAAGGAATTTATTTTTCACTTCTACTTCAGCCATATCGCCACGACGTTTACCTGTGAACTCACCGACAAACTGTTGAGCATCAGAGACTGAGTAGCCGTAATCGTAATTCTGGTAGGTGTCGTGAGTATGACGACGTAGGAAGCCTTCGGTATAGCCACGGTGAGCTAGGCTCTCTAGTGTACCCATTAGGCTTTCATCAAATGGTCGGCCTGCTACAGCGTCATCAATTGCTTTGCGGTAAACCTGTGCAGTACGAGCACAGTAATAGAATGATTTAGTACGACCTTCGATTTTCAGCGAGTGCACACCCATCTTGGTTAGGCGCTCAACATGCTGCACTGCTCGCAGGTCTTTAGAGTTCATGATGTAAGTACCATGTTCATCTTCGTACGCTGCCATTTTTTCTTCTGGACGGTGCGCTTCAGAAAGTAGAACGACTTCATCCGTTGGTTTACCACGACCAATTGTGGTTTCAGGGCGTTCGTCTTGTACTTCGACAGGCTGTGCTTCAGATGGGTCAAATTTCTCTACAATATCACCAGCGTCGTTTTCTTTGCCTTCTTCCACTTTGTATTCCCAACGGCACGCGTTGGTGCAAGTGCCTTGGTTAGGATCACGTTTGTTTATGTAACCAGAAAGTAGGCAACGACCAGAATAAGCCATGCATAATGCACCGTGAACGAATACTTCAAGTTCAGTTTCAGGACAATGCTCACGAATTTCTTCGATTTCTTCTAAAGATAGTTCGCGAGAAACGATCACACGTTCCACGCCATTAGCTGCCCAGAACTTAACAGTCGCCCAGTTTACAGCGTTTGCTTGTACAGAAAGGTGAATTGGCATTTCTGGGAAAGCTTCACGAACCATCATGATTAGGCCTGGATCTGACATGATCAATGCGTCAGGACCCATTTCTACGATTGGTTTAAGATCACGGATGAAGGTTTTTAGCTTCGAGTTGTGTGGTTGAATGTTACATACCACATAAAGCTTTTTGCCTAGAGCATGCGCTTCATCGATACCGATTTTTAGGTTTTCGTGGTTAAACTCATTGTTACGTACGCGGAGGCTGTAGCGAGGTTGGCCAGCGTAAACTGCATCTGCGCCGTAGGCGAATGCGTAACGCATGTTTTTCAGGCTTCCCGCAGGAGACAATAGCTCAGGTACGAATGCTTTCTCAGTTGTCATTGCTCAATTCTCTTTTATCTGATCACAAGTCAGGCCAATTCCACCTAATGGAAATGGGGCGCAAATTTTACGTCAAAATGTGAACTGTGACTAGGATAATTGTGCTTCAGATAGAAAAACGCCCTCAAAAAAAGTGAGGGCGTTATGGTTAACCTTTATACAATATTAAGCGTTGGGATTTGGTAAGCCGCCTAGCGCATCGTATAGGTTGGGTAGGAAAGCACTGAACTCCCCACACATCAGAGAGAAGTCTGCATCAAATCGAGCTGCTTGATCTTCACGTGGAATATCGTCATTTTGATCTTTCAATTCATCAGAGAATTTTAGACGCTTAATACCCGCATCTTCTGTCATGATGAATTCAATACGATCTTGCCAATTAAGTGCAAGCTTCGTTACGACTTTATCTGCTGCGATGTGGTTGCGGATTTCATCTGTGGTCAGCTCTTGCTTCTTACAACGAATCACGCCACCTTCTTCAAGCACGGATTTTAGCTCAGCTTCGTCCATCATGGTGATACCTTGAGGTGTGTCGCCCGTTTTCACCCACTCGGTTAGCGTTGTTTCAATCGCTACTTCTGGAATGGCAGGAACAACAGGTAAACTACCCATGGTTTTACGAAGTAGTGCTAATACGTCTTCCGCTTTTTTGTAGCTGCTTGCGTCAACAAGAATGAACCCTTCTTTTGGCATGATGAGCACGTGAGTGTGGCTGCTGCGGCTAAATGCGCGAGGCAGTAAATCCATTACGATGTCATCTTTCAGGTTGTCTTTCTCTTTCTTCTTCAGAGGACGACCTTCTTGCGCTTCCATTGCTTCTACTTTTGCATTCAATGACTCTTTGATCACTGAGGCAGGTAGCATTTTCTCTTCTTTCTTGGCGCAAATCAGAATGCGGTTTTCTGACACGTGAGTCATCATGTCGCCATGTCTACCCATTGCACTGACCCAGCCAAATTTCTGTTTATCTTGACTGCCACATGGGGTGAATCGGAATTCAGACAGTTGAGTTTCTAGTTGTTCGGCGTTGAAAGTAACCTCGCGGTTAACGCGGTATACCAGACAGTTTTTAAACCACATAAATCTTCTCTAGGCTTGATGACAAGGGACTAATCATAGGGAATTTTTGTGCTGATGTCTTAATAGAAATGAAAAATATCCGAATGAACCTCAAAAGAAAGTTATATGAAAATTTGTTTTCAAAGGTCACAAAAGTGTCATAATTGGTAGTGATAATGCTTATGCATAGAGGGGCGCTTTGTCTCTTAAATTCATTAGCTCAACGAACATAAGGTTACTCAATTATGTCTAGAAGGATTCTGGTTGTTGAAGACGAAGCTCCTATTCGCGAAATGCTGTGCTTCGTACTTGAGCAGAAAGGTTACCAAGCGGTAGAAGCGGAAGATTACGATACTGCAGTAACCAAACTGGCTGAACCCTTCCCTGATTTAGTTTTACTGGATTGGATGTTACCAGGCGGCAGCGGCATTAACTTCATCAAACACATGAAGCGAGAGGAATTAACGCGCAACATTCCAGTTGTGATGCTTACCGCTCGTGGTGAAGAAGAAGATAAAGTGCGCGGTTTAGAAGTCGGTGCGGATGACTACATTACTAAGCCATTCTCTCCTAAAGAGTTGGTTGCGCGCTTAAAAGCGGTGATTCGTCGCGTAACCCCGACCGCACTGGAAGACGTAATTGATGTGCAGGGATTGAAGCTTGATCCTGTATCACACCGTGTCACGGCTAATGATGCACCATTAGATATGGGCCCAACAGAATTTAAAATGCTGCATTTTTTCATGACGCATCAAGAGCGTGTGTACAGCCGTGAGCAGCTATTAAACAATGTTTGGGGTACTAACGTGTATGTCGAAGATCGTACGGTTGATGTTCATATTCGCCGCCTGCGTAAAGCATTGGAAGCCGCAGGTCATGATAAGCTGATCCAAACTGTTCGTGGTGCTGGATACCGCTTCTCGACAAAGGCATAAATTAACACGCAGCTTATCGGTACCATTTCTGGAGTTATGAGTGGTTGAAAGATTAACGTGGAAAAAGCTGGCCTGGGAGCTGGCTTTTTTTTACACCCCATGGGTGATAGTAGGTTGGATATTCGGTTATATGCCGTGGTTGCTTTTGGCAGCTACGGCATTGCAGCTTGTGTGGCATTTGCATAACCAAGTACGTTTATCTTCTTGGTTATGGGATGAAAAGCGCCTTACGCCACCGTCTGGTAGCGGTAACTGGGAATCTTTGCTCAATGGCTTGTATCGCTTACAGCAGCGCCAACGCCGTAAACGCAAAGAGCTTACTAATCTCATTCGCCGATTCAGAAATGGTGCGGAATCGTTACCCGATGCCGTCGTGGTGTTCCGTGCTGAAGGCAATATCGTTTGGTGTAACAAACTGGCTCAACACTTATTGGGTTTCCATTGGCCGGAAGACTCTGGTCAACCTATCTCCAACCTCATTCGTACGCCTGATTTTATCAAGTACCTCAACAAGAAAGACTTCTCTGAGCCATTGGAAATGCGCTCACCACTCAATGTCGAACGCATGCTAGAACTACGTATCGTACCGTATACCGAAGGTGAACATTTGATGGTGGTGCGTGATGTTAGCCAGTTAAAACAACTTGAGGGAATGCGCCGCAACTTCTTTGCTAACGTTTCTCATGAACTTCGTACACCAATGACGGTGCTGCAAGGTTATTTGGAGATGACAGAAGATCCTGACATGGTTGTGGGCCCAATGTGGAGCAAAGCGCATGGCGTCATGACGGAGCAGCTCAACCGCATGAACAGTTTGGTGAACCAACTACTGACGCTATCTAAAATTGAAGCGGCACCTATGCATGAGCTTGAAGATGTCGTGAATGTACCTGCGATGCTCGAAGTGCTAGAAAAAGAGGCGGTCAGCCTTAGCGGGGACAACCAACATAAATTGAAATTTGATGTTGATGCTAGCCTACGCGTACTGGGCGATGATGACCAGTTACGTAGTGCTATCTCTAACCTCGTTTATAATGCTGTCAAATACACACCGCCTGGCGCGAACATTAATGTTCGTTGGTTCCAGACATCTCAAGGCGCATGCTTAGAGGTGGAGGATAGTGGTGATGGTATAGAGCCTCAGCACCTCCATCGACTTACTGAGCGTTTTTATCGCGTCGATAAAGCAAGATCACGCGATACCGGAGGGAGTGGGTTAGGGTTGGCTATTGTGAAACATGCGCTGAGCCACCATGATGCTCATTTGGAAATTCACAGTGAAGTGGGCGTGGGCAGTAAGTTTTCTTTCGTATTGCCTGAGCGTTTGGTGGTGAAATAATGGCATTAAGAGTCGCAAAAGTGTTCAGTCTACTGGCTCTCGCTTGTTCCGGTATGGCTGCCGCTCAAGATAAACCATTGCCGAGTTATCATAAAACGACGGGGATTGTCGGGAACTTGCTCTCTGTTGGATCCGATACACTTGCAGGCATGACAACACTTTGGGTGGAAGAGTTTAAATCCATTTACCCGAATATTAATGCGCAAGTCCAAGCGTCTGGTTCTTCCACTGCACCCCCAGCATTGACCGAACAAACGGCTCAGTTTGGTCCCATGAGCCGCCCTATGCGTTTAAGAGAGGTTGAAGCGTTTGAACGTGAACATGGCTACAAGCCAACGGCACTTAGGGTTGCGATCGATGCAATCGGTATTTTTGTCCATCAAGACAATCCAATTCAAGGGCTCAACTTTAGTCAGTTAGATGCTTTGTTTTCTGCAACACTACGCTGTGGTGAAAGTCAATTTGTCACAAACTGGCAGCAACTCGGTCTTGAATCACAGTGGGCAAAGCGAAACGTCCAGTTGTTTGGTCGTAACTCCGTTTCTGGAACTTATGGTTACTTCAAAAGCAATGCCTTGTGTGGCGGCGATTTCAAGACCCGAGTTAACGAGCAGCCAGGCTCCGCGTCAGTTGTGCAAGCTGTAGCATCAACCATCAGTGGAATTGGTTATTCCGGTGTCGGTTATCGAGTGGCAGGCGTACGCTTAGTTCCGGTGGCAAAAACGGGGAATGACTACGTGACGCCAACGCGAGAACATATTGTTAGTGGTAAGTACCCACTATCACGTTACTTATATGTATATGTGAATAAGCACCCGGATTACCCATTAACACCAATAGAAGCCGAGTTTATTCGCTTTATTTTCTCCGCTCAGGGGCAAGCGTTGGTTGAGAAAGATGGTTATGTGCCCATTACGGCAGATTTTGCAGAAGAAGAGTTAAAAAAAGTCGGCCTGTAAGCCGACTTTTTGTTTAGGTATGAACAGCACGAGCTCAGAAAGTGAGTGTCCACTTCGCGCTGTCCCAACGTTCTTGTTCTTCCTGTAAATCAGCATGAAGCAATTTGTTGTTTTCTAGCCATGTTTTATCTGTGCACGTAAGAATCCATTCATCATTTTTGATGGATAAAGTGATGTCAGGCAATGGATCTTCGTTACGCTGTCCATTTAATACGATAGAAAGTCGTAATATTTTGATGAGGCTTATAACGTCACTCTGTTTATAGAGGTTGAAATCTGGCAGTTCTTGCAATTTGAGCGCTTTACGCTGGAAGCGAGCTAATGTTGCAAGCACTAATTGCTGCTCACGGTTGAAGCCTTGTAGAGTGGAATGCAACAGAATATAGAAAGAGTGGCGATGGAAGCTACGTAAGTTGATACTTAATCCGACTTCATGAAGCAATGCTGCCCATTCTAGTAAGTCAAATAACTCACTCTTTTTCTTAATGCCTAGTTCAGAGCGCACCTGACATAACATCTCACGTGCATGGCCTTTAACACGAGCAGCATGCTCTAAGTCAACCCGGTGTTTGTTGGCTAAATTTTCAGTTGTGCGCATACGTATATCGGAGCGCGCAAAACGCTCTTCCATTTCGTACAACAGGCCTTCGCGCAGAGCACCATCGGAGAAAAACATCTGCTCAATGCGAAGTGCTTTGAAAATTGCGGACAAAATCGCCACGCCTGCCGCGAATACGGGCTTACGTTCTTCTGTTAAACCTGTCAGTTCAATCTCTTCAATTGAATCAAAATTACACAGAGTTTCAATAAGCGTGTCCAGTCTCTTCGCGGTGATCAGGCCATCTTCAAAACCTAATCCTACTAGCACTTCTTGAATCGCTTTGATGGTTCCTGATGAGCCGAGAGCGATATCCCAGCCCTTTTTACGGTATGCTGAAGCGATGGACTCGAGTTTTTGCTCGGCGGCTAACATCGCTTTATTAAAGTTTTTCCCAGACAGTTTGCCGTTTTTAAAATATTGCTCTGTAAAGCTGACGCATCCCATCTGTTTACTGTTGAGAAGCTCAGGTTCAAACTCTTGTCCAATGATCATTTCGGTACTGCCGCCACCAATATCAACGACCAACTTGGAGTTTGACTCTACTTGAGTGTGAGCGACACCTAAGTATATCAGGCGGGCTTCTTCTTCCCCTGGGATGATTTCTATTGGGAAGGGCATCACTTCTTTCGCACGCTCAATGAATAGATGAGCATTTTTAGCGCGTCTTAGTGTGTGTGTCGCGGCGATACGCACATTCGACTCATCAAGCCCTTGCAGCCTCTCAGCGAACATGGCTAAGCACTCTAACGCGCGTTCCATCGCGGAATGACTTAAGTTCAATTCACTGTCGAGTCCTGATGCTAAGCGAACACGCTGTTTATGACGGCTAACCAGTTGTAAGTCACTGCCTACAACTTTGGCCACCACCATGTGGAAACTGTTTGAGCCGAGGTCTATCGCGGCAATGTAGCGAGTATCTTGTTCAAGTATTTGAGGCATCTGAATTTTGTTTTCTAGTTTGCTTTTCTATATTTTTAAGATAGTCATAGATAGCGATTTGAGAACGAACTTTTTTGCGATTACCTCGTGGTACGTAAGCGTTGCTCATTTCCTTATCTATAAAACGAGCCTTTACTGTATCGGTAAAATGGATATTCGTTATATCAATAATTCTCTGTTTCAAACGTGGATCACGGACTGGCGCCGCCACCTCAATGCGGTGATCGATATTTCTTGTCATCCAGTCAGCGGAAGAGATATAGACTTGCGGATCGCCATCGTTATGGGTAATCACCACGCGTGGGTGTTCCAAAAAGCGGTCAACAATACTGATGATGCGAATGTTGTCGCTGATTCCCTCAATGCCTGGTACTAAGGAGCACATGCCGCGAATGATCATGTTTATTTTCACTCCCGCCGTACTTGCTCCATATAGCTTATTGACTATGCCTTTGTCGACTAGGTTATTGACCTTGATCGTAAGGGCGGCTTTTTTCCCTAGCTTAGCATTCGCAATTTCATTATCGATTAGGCGGTAGATTTGGGTTCGAGAATTACGAGGAGATACCATGAGGTGATTGAACTTCACTGGGCGATATGGATTCTCAATGTAACCGAAGACATTACGAACTTCGTTAGTGATTTCTTGATCTGCGGTAAGGAGAGAGAAGTCGGTATAAATTCGTGCCGTTTTCTCATGGAAGTTGCCTGTGCCGATGTGCGCGTAGCGAATAATTTCTTCACCTTCACGGCGACTGATCATCAGTAGCTTTGAATGAATCTTAAGGCCAGGCGCTCCGAAGATGACGTGCACACCTGCCTCGGTCAACACTTTTGACCATTCGATATTGGCTTCTTCATCAAAGCGAGCCTGCAGCTCCACGACCACGGTGACGTTTTTGCCGTTGTGCACGGCATCAATTAACGAGTTCATCAAGCGAGAATCTTTCGCGACACGGTAAATGTTAATCTTGATACTAAGTACTTTCGGATCGAAGGAGGCTTGGCGCACCAACTCACTAATGTGGTCAAAAGTGTGGTAGGGGTAATAGAGTAGAATATCTTTCGCTTTAATCGCATCAAAGCTGTTAGCGTAACCTTCGAAATCGGCGCACTTCATTGGCGGAAGCGGTTTATTTTCAAGGTACTCTCGCCCAACATTTGGAAACGCAATGAAGTCTTTAAAATTGTGATAGCGGCCGCCGGGGATAAGGTTATCGTAATTAGAGATATTGAGCTTGTTACAAAGAAACTCTAGCATTTGGGGCGGCATATCACGTTCGTAGACGAAGCGAACGGGCTTTGCTGTCAGTCGCTGATTGACACCTTCCGACATTTGTTCGAGCAAGCTGTATTCGATTTCGTTGCGTAAATCGTATTCGGCGTCACGCGTCATTTTCATCGCATAGCCGCTAAGCTCATCATAATCAAAAAAGCCTTTGAATAGCTCATCCAAACAGTGGCGGATAATATTATCAAGTAAGATGATGGTTTTTCGACGCTTTCCTTTCTGTTCTGGTACCATCACAAAGCGGGGAAGGTGATCGGTCGGAATTTCGATCAGAGCGTATTGGTAATGTTCTTCTTTACGTAGCTCTACGGCGATGTAAGCGTACTCGTCTTTGAGAAATTGCAGAACATCGATCTCATCTTTCATTAGCAGAGGGGTGATATGCGGCATGACCTCTCTACGGAAGTATTTCGCGATCCACTTTTGCTGCGATTCATCCAGTTGTTGCTCGTTGACCAAGAAAATGCGACGTCGCGCCATTTCTCGAATCAATTCGCTGTAAAGCTCATCAAATTGTTCGTTAAGCTTTAGTGCTTTCGACTGCATTTTGGTTAACAGTCGTTTAGGGCTATCACTGCCACCGCGCTCTTGGCTGATTAGGATTCTGCGCTTCACGTCCGCAAAGCGTACTTTGTAAAATTCATCTAAATTGTTGGAAAAGATCCCAAGAAAGCGAATACGTTCGATCAAAGGGACGGTTTTATCGGCAGCTTCTTGTAATACTCGTTCGTTGAAAGACAACCAACTAAGTTCTTTTTCTATATATAGTTTTTCTGCGCTCATAACCTTACCTAGCCAAAAGTGAAGTAATACGTACTCATCTTGGAAAAATGGATGAGTGAGAACATTATGAGATTTTCATTACAGATTTATTTCATACCACGCATTGCATAAGAGTTGTATTCTTTTCAGGTGTTTAATGTGATCTGTAATATAATTGTCATCTTAACGACATATTCTAGTACTAAGTCAAAAAAGGTAGAGATTTAAATGGCACAAGCCGAGTTTTCATTGCAGGAAAAAGATAAGAAACGACTAATAAAAGATCGTTTAGTTCGACTTGCAGTGACATCCGGTGGTGTCGGAGTACTCGCGGCGCTTATTTTGATCTTTGTCTACCTCGCCATGGTGATCATCCCGCTTTTTTCTGATGCTGAGATCAAAACCAACCAAGCCATTCGAGCCACTCATATTGAAACACCACTAGCGATTTCGGTGGATGATTACGCTCAGCTCGCGTTCGTTTTAACCCAAAGTGGTGAGATTCAATATTTGTCGATGGACGATCCTACGAAGCCTGCGGTGTATAAACAGCAAATCGTCCAGGAACCCGTCGCTTTCTCTCAATCTGCTCCTGGACTAGGTTGGTATGGGTTTGTTGATGGGCAGGGTAAAGCGCACCTTTTCAAGCCTGAATTTAATGCCACGTTGAGAGAAAATACACGTCCTCCGGAAGTGATTGAGCTAGACACCAGCATGGATCTGACGCTGAGTACGCCTCAAGATCCTGTGACTCAGTTTGTGTTTGCAGCTTCAACGCCCTTACCAACAATTGTTTGGCAGACACAAAGCGGTGAAGTGAAGGCTCGTTGGCAAGTGGCTTCGTCTTTGGGTACGCCTCCGACAACGATCGATTTTACGTTCTCTTCAGGCTTTGATGCACCTCAGCAAATGTTATTGACACCTGATGGTGAAACGCTTTATTTACGCGATGGCTCTGAGTTGATCGTGTTAAAGAAAACCGCACGTAAATTTGCTGTGCGAGAGGTGGTCGACCTCACTCAAGGTGATAAGAAGCACTCCGTTCGTACAATGGACCTACTGGCTGGTGCTTACTCGCTTTTGGTGACACACAACGATGGTCGGGTGTCGCAATGGTTTGATACGCTGCAAGAAGAGAGACGCACGTTAACGCATATTCGTGATTTTAAATTGGCATCAGAGCTTAAGTATTTGTTGCCGGATTCTCATCGCAAAGGATTTTATAGCTTTTACACCAACGGCACGTTGCAAAGCCATTATACAACCAGTGAAAAACTGGTGTTGTTTAAGCGTGCTTACAATCAAGCGCCCGCAATCGCAGCAATGTCCAACAATGAACGCTACTTAATCACTTGGCAAAGTAATGAGTTAAATGTTGCGGAAGTGGACAATGCCTATCCGGAAATTTCCTTGTCCTCATTATGGCAAGAAGTGTGGTACGAAGGGTATCCTGAGCCTGAATTTGTGTGGCAATCGACTTCGGCGAGCGATAACTTTGAGGCTAAGTTCAGCCTAGTACCTATTGCGTTCGGGACGGTAAAAGTGGCAATGTTTGCGATGCTGTTCTCAGTACCGCTCGCAGTGCTAGGTGCTATTTATACGGCGTACTTTATGTCGCCACGCATGCGTCGTGTCGTAAAACCGTCGATTGAGCTAATGGAAGCACTGCCGACGGTGATCATTGGTTTCCTAGCGGGGCTGTGGTTCGCGCCTATTGTCGAAGATCACCTGATTACGATCGTCGTCATGCTGTTTGTTTTGCCCTTGAGCACCATGATTATGGGCGGGCTATGGGCATTAATACCGCAACCTTTGCGTAATCGTCTGCCTAATGGTTGGCATGCTTTAGTGCTCATGCCTGTCATATTGGTACTGATTGGGCTTGGCGTGTGGATTTCGCCTACGATTGAGCAGACGTTCTTTGGTGGCGATATGCGCTTATTCTTAACCGAGCATGGTATTGGTTACGATCAACGCAATGCATTGGTGGTGGGGTTAGCGATGGGGTTTGCTGTTATCCCGACGATTTTTACCATCGCCGAAGATGCCATTTTCTCTGTACCGAAGCATTTATCGGATGGCTCTTTGGCATTAGGGGCCACGCCTTGGCAAACTTTAATCTATGTTGTCTTGCTTACCGCAAGCCCAGGTATTTTTTCTGCCATTATGATGGGCCTGGGGCGCGCTGTTGGCGAAACCATGATTGTGTTAATGGCTACGGGTAATACGCCATTAATGGATTGGAATATTTTGGAAGGATTGCGCAGCCTGTCGGCGACCATCGCCGTTGAGTTGCCAGAGTCGGAAGTTGGAAGTTCGCATTATCGCCTGCTGTTCCTAGCTGCATTGATTTTGTTTGTGTTTACGTTTGCAGTAAACGCGCTTGCGGAGTGGGTTCGTCAGAGACTGAGAGACAAGTACCGTGCGTTGTAATAATGGTTTGAATAAAGAGCGAGTAATGACGTGTTAAATTGGATTCGTTCTGGCGCACCGTGGATATGGCTAACAGGCGGTGCAGTCAGCATCAGTTTGTTGTCGGTATTAGGGTTGTTACTCCTTATCGGTTGGAAAGGCCTGACTTACTTTTGGCCAGCTCCCTTGTATCAGTGGAATGTTGCAGCGCTGACCCCTGTACAAGGCGAAGTGCTACATGAAAATACTATTCTGATTGGTCAAGTGTATGAACGCAGCTTTGTACCGAAGAGTTATCTGCCTGAAAGCGCGGCGCAGCAATTAGAAGACGATGAAGACTTTGCTACGCGACTCAGTATCAAAATCGCCAACCGAGAGTTGTATCCCGCCGATTTTATCTCCGTATTGCAAATGCAGTTGGATGAGCCCACGACGCCAAAAGAGTGGGCAGTGATCGAGCGCAGTAGTGGCGGTTACTTTTTTGGTAAGCTGGTGGCGTTTCAGGATGGAGACAACTTATACACCAACGATATTCAATCCGTCTTGAATAGAAAACTGGATGATGCAGAAACTCTGCGCCATGAGATTGACTCTTTGGTTGTCGATCAGCTTAAAGAGCTTGGTTGGAAGCTAGAGCAGTTGCGATTAGAAAAGCGCAAGCATGAGTTGAATGACACGCTGACAGAAAGCTTCTTAAAGGAAAACCAGACGAAAAAAGAGCGGATAGAGAAAGCTCTGGCGACGTTAGATTTACAGCTTGATGGCTTACGATTACAGCTTTCTGGCTATGCCCTGATTGTCGAGGATATGACGGGCTCACAAGTATCGATTCCGCTCGAAGACATTTTGGACTACTGGTACCCAAACCAAATGTCACTGCCTGATAAAGTCATGCACTGGGGGAAGCAGGTTTGGAAGTTTTTATCTGAAGATCCAAGAGAGTCTAATTCCGAGGGAGGCGTGTTCCCTGCGATATTTGGTACGGTTTTCTTAGTAATTATCATGTCGATCATTGTGATGCCACTTGGGGTGATCGCCGCTATCTATCTGCATGAATACGCTAAGAATAACGCTCTAACCAGGGTTATTCGTATTGCGGTTATAAACCTAGCGGGTGTTCCATCGATTGTTTATGGCGTATTTGGTTTAGGCTTCTTTGTTTATACGATTGGTGCCTCTATCGATAACGTATTCTATGCGGAGAAGCTACCGGCACCAACCTTTGGTACTCCGGGTTTGTTGTGGTCTGCACTAACTCTTGCCGTGCTGACGCTTCCAGTTGTGATTGTGACAACAGAAGAAGGTTTAACTCGTATTCCGAGTTCAGTACGACATGGTTCTCTGGCGCTTGGTGCAACTCAGTTCGAAACACTATGGCGTGTGGTTTTGCCTATGGCGACGCCAGCTATTATCACAGGGCTGATCCTTGCGATTGCGCGTGCAGCTGGCGAAGTAGCGCCACTGATGCTGGTGGGGGTCGTGAAATTGGCATCCAGTTTACCGGTTGACGGGCAATTCCCTTATGTGCATTTGGATAGAAAGTTCATGCATTTAGGTTTTCACATTTACGATGTTGGCTTTCAAACCTCCAACATCGAAGCGGCGCGACCATTAGTTTATGCCACCTCTTTCTTACTCGTGACAGTGATTGTCGGGCTAAACTTAACAGCAATCAGTATTCGCAATAATTTACGAGAAAAATACAGAACGTTAGGACAAGATTAAGTATGTTTAATTTTGATAGTACATTAGGTTATGAGCCACCATTGGACGTTCATAATTTAACGGATGAACAAACAGCAATCTCAATCGAGAACCTTAATCTGTTCTATGGTCAAACTCAGGCGCTGCATGATATTTCGATGCGAATTCCCAAAGGGCGAGTCACCGCTTTTATCGGTCCTTCAGGGTGTGGAAAGTCGACGTTATTACGTTGCATCAATCGCATGAACGACTTAGTGGAAGGGTGTCGAGTCACAGGTAAAGTCCGTCTACATGGCAAGAATGTTTATCATCCTAATGTCGATGTTGCGACACTTCGACGCCGAGTGGGGATGGTGTTTCAAAGACCCAATCCATTTCCTAAGTCTATTTATGAAAATGTAGTTTATGGCTTACGCTTACAAGGTGTAAAAAACAGCCGCAGTTTAGATGACGCAGTGGAGCGATCCTTGCGCTCGGCGGCGTTGTGGGATGAGGTAAAAGACCGCTTGCATGAGAACGCATTTGGTTTATCTGGTGGTCAGCAACAGCGCTTGGTCATTGCGCGCGCGGTGGCGATTGAGCCGGAAGTCCTGTTATTGGATGAGCCGACATCAGCGTTGGATCCAATCTCAACTTTAACTATTGAAGAGCTTATCAATGAGCTTAAGACTCAATATACTGTTGTTATCGTTACCCATAACATGCAGCAAGCGGCGCGAGTGAGTGATCACACCGCATTCATTCATATGGGTAAGTTAATTGAATACTCTGACGCGGACTCGATCTTCACCTCGCCAATGAAGAAACAGACCGAAGATTATATTACGGGTCGATACGGTTAAGTCGCGACTCTATACGGAATAAGGAACATCATGCACTTTGGACGTCATATTTCAGGACAATTCAACGTAGAGCTAGAATCGATTCGTACTCATGTATTAACCATGGGTGGCTTGGTAGAACAGCAGCTTTCGTATGCTATTCAAGCCTTGCATAAAGAAGACATCGAACTGGCGCGTAAGGTTGTGCGTGACGATCATAAAGTGAATGCGATGGAAGTCTCGATCGATGACGCCTGCACACGCATTATTGCTAAGCGTCAGCCAACGGCAAAAGACTTGCGCTTAATCATGGCTATCATCAAAACGATCACTGATTTAGAACGTATCGGTGACGTGGCGACACGCATTGCTTACGTTGCCATTGAAAGCCCATCATCAAAAGAACGACAGTTCCAAGTGTCGTTAGAGCCTCTCTGCCGTCAGGCTATTAATATGCTGCATCAGGTTTTAGATGCGTTCGCCCGCATGGATGTGGAAGCGGCAGCAGAGGTGCACAAACAAGATGACAAGCTAGACGCCGAATATGAAGCGGTAATTCGTCAGTTGATGACCTACATGATGGAAGACCCAAAAAATATTCCCAACATTCTGCAAGTGATGTGGTCTGCACGTGCCATTGAACGCGTGGGGGACCGTTGCCAGAACATTTGTGAATACATTATTTACTTCGTGAAAGGGAAAGATGTACGCCATCTAGGTGATCAAAGCATTGATGACGTACTGAAGTAACTGATTTCAATAAATAGACCAGCTTTTAGGCTGGTCTATTTATTAGGGAGAGGGAAAGCACGTCAATATTTATCGGGCACGAAGGTCTGATCATCAATGGGCGCTCTGACGTAACCTTCTTTATTGAGTTCAGGTAATTCGATGGGTGAGTACTCAAGTGCTTTGTAATCAATCTGGCTTAGTAAATGACTGATACAGTTCAAGCGCGCTTTCTTTTTATCATCAGAAGGGACGACCCACCAAGGGCAGTTTTTCGTGTCTGTATAGGCAAACATCTTATCTTTTGCTTCCGAATACTCCGCCCAGCGATGACGTGACTCCAAATCCATTGGGCTGAATTTCCAACGTTTGATCGGCGTATTAATTCGGCCTAGAAAACGTTTTTCCTGCTCTTCGTCTGAAACCGAAAACCAATACTTAATCAGAATAATCCCAGAGCGTTGCAACATTCTCTCGAATTCAGGGCAAGAGCGTAAAAACTCTTCGTATTCGTTTGGAGTACAGAACTCCATGACTTTTTCGACACCTGCTCGGTTATACCAACTTCGGTCAAATAAAACGATTTCACCAGCAGATGGTAAATGAGCGACGTAACGTTGGAAGTACCATTGCGTTTTTTCTTTTTCTGTCGGTGCAGGCAGAGCGACCACGCGACAAACACGCGGGTTTAGCTTTTCTGTGATGCGTTTAATCACCCCGCCTTTGCCCGCAGCATCACGGCCTTCAAACAGAACCACCACTTTTAACCCTTTGTGTTTGACCCACTCTTGAAGTTTTACGAGCTCAACTTGAAGGTTTTTGAGCTCCTTTTCGTATTCCTTTTTCTTCAATTTAGACATACACCTTTCCTCACTCCTTGATAAACAATATGTTAGCACTCAAAAGCTATGCGTGTGAGGTTACGGTGGTCTATTTGAGAGCTGCTACAACATCGGTAATGGCTTGTGTACTTGTGATGGGGATTAAGAAATCATCGACATCGGATGCGCCTATTTTGCTTTGTTCTGCTACAAAGGTCATTTTACTCGGTCGAGTCACTTTCCCTGACAGATGGATTTCAGGAACTTGAGTGTCTTCTACTAATGCACGTACGTTACTCGCATTAACGCCAGCACCCGCCATGATTGCAATGCGTCCTTGGGCTTGTTCAACAAGAGATTTAAGTACTTTCTGGCCTGCTGGCGCAGAAGGTGCGAGCCCTGAAGTGAGAATGCGTTCGCAGCCCAAACTGATGACCTCTTCCAATGCTGATTGAGCGTTTCTACATTGATCAAAAGCACGATGGAACGTTATGCCCAGCCCTAATTCCTGTGCGAATTCGCACAGTGCTGTTGCAAAGGGCATGTGAATACCCCCCTCTTGAGTGAGTACACCTAAAACCACACCATCCAAGCCCGATTGGTGAGCAGCTTCAATATCCCAACGCATCATTTCGATCTCTTCTTCACAGTAGAAGAAGTCACCTTGGCGTGGGCGGATCATGGCATAAACTGGAACACTAGAAAGCTTAGCCGCTTGCTGCATAAAGCCATAACTGGGTGTTAGCCCGCCTAAAGCCAAAGAGGAGCAAAGTTCAATCCGAGTGGCGCCGCCAGCAATGGCGTAGTGCAGAGATTCAATATTATCGATACAGACTTCTAGGTGAGTAACCACGTTCATTCATCCTGCTAACGTTACAAATAAGTGTTGTGGCTAAGATATTAACAGGGCCAGTAAGCAGAATCTGTATGGAGGGCATGAGAAATAGAGGTAAAGTTTACGCTGCAGCGTTACCTCATTTTGGCGGTTTATCTGAAGGTAAAAGAAAGCCCAGAGCATTTGCTCTAGGCTTTGATAGGACTTTACTTAGACTGATTGGCGTTTGCGGTTTTCCGCATTAGCTTTTTGCTTTATATACATCCAACCATCACACCCGTTGAGCTAGGGTGAAGGTCTATTATTTTTTGCCTAGGTCAGCTGCGTGCTCAGATAGGAACGCAGCAACACCTTTTGGAGATGCGTCCATACCTGCTTTACCTTCTTCCCATTGTGCAGGACATACTTCGCCGTGCTTCTGGTGGAAGTTAAGAGCGTCAACCATGCGTAGCATTTCGTCGATGTTACGGCCTAGTGGTAGGTCGTTAACTACTTGGTGACGTACAACGCCTTCTTCGTCGATTAGGAAAGAACCACGGAAAGCAACGCCTGCTTCTGGGTGCTCAACGTCGTAAGCTTTACAGATTTCGTGCTTAACGTCAGCAACTAGTGGGTACTTAACTTGACCGATACCGCCATCTTCGATAGCAGTGTTACGCCATGCGTTGTGAGAGAACTGAGAATCGATAGAAACACCGATTACTTCAACACCTTTAGCTTGGAAATCAGCTAGACGGTTGTCGAATGCGATTAGCTCAGATGGGCAAACGAAAGTGAAATCTAGTGGGTAGAAGAATACTACTGCTTTCTTACCTTTAGTGAACTCTGCAAAGTTGAAGTTTTCAACGATTTCACCGTTACCTAGAACAGCTGCTGCAGTAAAATCAGGGGCTTGACGACCTACTAGTACCATTTTTTTGCTCCTAAAAAGTATGGTTAGTTCCAAACCGAATTCAGTTGTGTCGGTTTGGTCCGTGTTTGTACGAGACAAACTATAGTACAGATTGTAGTATTGAAAAAAGCGAAATAAATAGATTGAGTTAATCGAAAAAAACGATAATAGCAAAACTCTTAACTCGATCACTGGAACGGCGGTAGATACAAATACAATTATGAATAAATGGCCCAGTTTGAAGCAGTTGCACTACTTAGTCACACTGCATGAAACAAGACATTTTAGTGACGCTGCAGAGCGTTGTTTTGTCAGTCAGTCGACTTTAAGTAAAGGTATTCAAAACTTAGAGGAATTGATTGGTTGTCCATTATATGAAAAGAAAGACAAGAAAAGTCCACTGGTTTTTACCCAAACAGGAGAAATGGTAGTAAAGCAGGGGCGAGAGCTGTTAGCAAAAGGGCAAGATTTGGTCGAGCTTGGACGTATGTGCCAAGGCGACGATATGCAAGGCCAGCTAAAAGTGGGATGCATACCAACAATTGCTCCGTTTTTACTGTGTGATTTGGTGCAAGAGGTTAACTACCGTTTCCCACAACTGAATCTTTTATTAAGAGAAGACACGACAACAAACTTACTTCAAGCGCTTAGACACGGTGAGTTGGATGTGCTCATTTTAGCGTTGCCAGTGGAAATTGACGGTATGGAAAGTCGAGTGGTGGGTAAGGATCCGTTTCGAATGGTTATTAGTGCGAATCAAGCCCAATCGGTGCCTGTGCCGATTCGTTACGCAGATTTACCTGACGAATCCGTCTTTTTATTAGAGAAAGAGCATTGCTTAACGGAACACGCGGTATCAGCGTGTAAATTAACAGATAAAGAAAAAATTAATCCGTTTACAGCAACCAGCCTTCATACTTTGGTGCAAATGGTTGCGAATGGTTTGGGAACAACGTTCATTCCTCAAATGGCTATCGACCACGGCCTGCTGCATAACCAGAATTTAGTCGTGATCGATCCCCCAGGAAAGCAAGCCTATCGCGAAATTGGCTTAGTTTGGCGTCCGAGTTCATCAAGAACGAAAACATTTAATCAGCTTGCAGAAGTCGTTTCCGAACTGCTTTAGCTATTAGTATTAGCCTCTACATCTCCATTATTTATCTAAAAGCGCACTGAAAACAGTGCGCTTTCTAGTATTTTATTCTGTTGGTGAACTTTGACTTGTAAAATTTTACAGCTCTTCTTTGATGAAGCTTTCATAAAATAGTGAAATTTCACAATGTTAATTTTACACAAAACCTTGTATGTCTTGTTTGACCCTTGTTTGAATCCACCTTGCCAGCCCTTGTAAATACAAGGCGTTTGTTTGTCAGTCTATATTCATACACTCGTTTGAAATGATAAATCGGCCTTAAAATTAATGTAATTTAATTACGTAATAAATTACAAAAATAGGTGTTCGATAGGCGGTTTTTACCCTGCCGAATAAAACTTCGAATTTTCTGTTTTATTTATCTTGGGGGTTTCGTTAAACCCTTTGTTGAGATAGCTTATTTAAAGGCCGATAAGACTTATGTCTAGATTGAAAATACACATAACATTACGCAATCTATCGACATGGCTAGACGAGTTGAACACAAAGTTAAAGGATGTAATTTGTTGTTCATAACTTACAAATGTAGCTTTACGCTGACTGCCCAAGATGGATAAAGCACGTTAAGGATGAATGATTATGCTTGCTCAGACAGAACAAAAAACACAACAACTAAAGCAAACCCAAGGCATGCTTGAGGTGAATGGAGTCGTTGCTCCAGAACATCAAGCAATTTTCCCTGTTGAAGCCCAAACCTTTTTATCTCTGCTGTGTGAAAAATTTGCCGAACGTGTTGAGCAGTTGATGGAAGCACGAGAAGAGAAGCAAGCGCGTATCGATGCAGGTGAACTGCTAGACTTTTTACCAGAGACACAAGACATCCGTGAAGGAAGTTGGAAGATCTTAGGAATCCCACAAGATCTGCAAGATCGCCGTGTGGAGATTACCGGACCAACTGATCGCAAGATGGTGATTAACGCACTGAATGCGAATGTAAAAGTGTTCATGGCAGACTTCGAAGATTCAATGTCTCCAGCATGGAGTAAAGTGCTGGATGGGCAAGTGAATTTACGCGATGCCGTGAATGGCACCATCAGTTACACCAACCCTGGCAATGGCAAGCATTATCAGCTGGAAGATGACCCAGCGGTGTTGATCTGCCGTGTTCGCGGCCTTCATTTAAAAGAAAAACACGTTACGTGGCACGGTCAGATCATTCCAGGTGCGCTATTCGATTTCGCTCTGTACTTCTATAACAACTACAAAGCGTTACTTCAAAAAGGCAGCGGCCCTTATTTCTACATTCCAAAACTGCAATCGCATCACGAAGCGAAGTGGTGGAGCGAAGTGTTCCATTTCACGGAAGACTATTTCGGTCTTGATACAGGCACCATCAAAGCGACTGTGCTGATTGAAACCTTACCAGCCGTATTCGAAATGGATGAGATTCTGTTCTCACTTAAAGAGCACATCGTAGGGCTGAATTGTGGTCGTTGGGATTACATTTTCAGTTACATCAAAACACTGAAGAAACACCCAGATCGTGTTCTGCCAGATCGCCAAGTCGTCACCATGGACAAACCATTTTTGAACGCCTATTCGCGTTTGCTGGTTCGTACTTGTCACAAGCGTGGTGCTTTCGCGATGGGAGGAATGGCCGCATTTATCCCAGCTAAAGACCCGAAAGAGAATCAAAAAGTATTAGACAAGATCCAGACTGACAAATCGTTAGAAGCTAACAACGGTCATGACGGTACTTGGGTGGCTCATCCAGGTTTGGCTGACACTGCTATGGAAGTCTTTAGTGCTGTGCTGGGTGAACGCACCAACCAGTTGGATGTGAGCCGTGCAGGGGATGCGCCTATTACAGCAGCTGAACTGCTTGAGCCTTGTGAAGGCGAGCGCACTGAAGGCGGAATGCGCCACAATATTCGCGTTGCGCTGCAATACATCGAAGCTTGGATCTCTGGCAACGGTTGTGTGCCGATTTACGGACTGATGGAAGACGCAGCAACGGCAGAAATCTCCCGAGCTTCGATCTGGCAATGGATTCAACACGGCAAGTCGCTAGACAACGGGTTAAAGGTCACTAAAGAGCTGTTCGAGCTCTATCTAAAAGAAGAGATTGAAGTCGTGAAGCAAGAAATTGGCGAGCAGCGCTACCATGCGGGTCGATTTGAAGAAGCAGCAGACTTAATGGCAAGGCTCACGACGAGCGATGAACTGACCAACTTTTTGACAGTTCCTGGTTATGACTACCTGGATTAATAAAGAATAACTGTAACACCAATAACGTGAAGGATTTTCAAGGCAGATAGGGAAGTACTGCCTGAGAACGGAAACTCAACGCACACGCATAAAGTGCAAATTATAAAGAGGGATAGACCAATGACTAACTTAACTCGCCGCCAACAAATTGAAGCTCTGGAAAAAGACTGGGCAACTAACCCACGCTGGAAAAATGTGAAGCGTACTTACACTGCCGAGGAAGTGGTGGAACTGCGTGGCTCTATGGTGCCTGCAAACACAATTGCACAACGTGGTGCAGACAAACTTTGGTCACTGGTCAACGGTAGTGCGAAAAAAGGTTACGTAAACTGTCTTGGTGCGCTAACGGGTGGTCAAGCCGTTCAACAAGCTAAAGCAGGTATTGAAGCGATTTATCTGTCAGGCTGGCAGGTAGCGGCGGATAACAACACCGCTTCGACGATGTATCCAGACCAATCTCTTTACCCAGTAGATTCTGTACCGTCAGTAGTAAAGCGTATCAACAACTCATTCCGTCGTGCAGACCAAATTCAGTGGGCTGCTGGTAAGACGCCTGAAGATGAAGGTGGTATTGATTACTTCCTACCTATCGTAGCGGATGCTGAAGCGGGCTTTGGTGGTGTGCTTAACGCTTACGAACTAATGAAATCGATGATCGAAGCCGGTGCCGCGGGCGTTCACTTTGAAGACCAGTTAGCATCGGTGAAAAAGTGTGGCCATATGGGTGGTAAGGTATTAGTTCCTACGCAAGAAGCGGTACAAAAGCTCGTTGCAGCTCGTTTGGCTGCTGACGTAGCGGGAACAACAACATTAGTTATTGCTCGTACTGATGCGAATGCGGCGGATCTCATTACTTCAGATTGCGACCCATATGATAAAGATTTTATTGAAGGTGAGCGCACTCAAGAAGGTTTCTACCGCGTTCGCGCTGGTATCGACCAAGCGATTTCTCGTGGCCTGGCTTACGCACCATATGCAGATTTGATTTGGTGTGAAACGGCTACGCCATGTTTGGAAGAAGCACGTAAGTTTGCAGAAGCAATTCACGCTGAATACCCAGATCAATTGTTGGCGTACAACTGCTCGCCTTCATTCAACTGGGAGAAAAACCTAGATGCAGAAACCATTGCTAAGTTCCAACAAGAGCTTGCAGACATGGGCTACAAGTACCAATTCATCACGCTAGCAGGCATTCACAACATGTGGTTCAACATGTTCGAACTGGCACACGCTTATGCTCAAGGTGAAGGTATGCGTCATTATGTTGAGAAAGTTCAGCGTCCTGAATTCCAGGCGGCAGAAAAAGGCTATACATTTGTTGCACACCAACAAGAAGTAGGTACAGGTTACTTCGATAGAATGACCAATACTATCCAAGGTGGTAACTCTTCAGTGACCGCATTGACAGGTTCGACCGAAGAAGACCAATTCTAATTGGCAGAGAAACACTTCCTTAATCAGCGTCAGTAATGGCATTTTGAGCGGCAACCCTGCCGCTCTTTTTTCGTTTAAAACGTTTAAGAAACGAAATTTACACCCAAGATAACGCGTTTGCGTATTATTCTTCTGGCTCGATTTCTTCGGGTTCCACTTCTTCTTGCAGTTCCAATAAGTTAATCGCAATGGTCACAAAGTCACTGTCAGTAATGATGCCTACCAATCGACCCTTGGTGACAACAGGTAAACAGCCAACTTTGTGCTTTTGCATGTAGATAGCGCTCTCTTTAAGCCCCGCGATGGGTTCGGCCGTCATGATGTTAGTGTGCATCATTTCGTAGAGCGGTGTATCTAGAGTAAAAGATTGTTCAGCCTCATCTGGGTGCAAGCTCGATTCTTGAGCAGCAAGAATGTCGCGTTGAGTCACCAAGCCTTGTAAGTGGTTATTGGCATCAACAACCGGAATATGTCGAATATCAAGCGCATCCATCATGCTTTTTGCATCACGCAAGGTGTGCGTGCGCAGTAAGGTATGAGGATTACGAGTCATCATGTCTTCAACCTTGATCATAGAGACCTCCAGCGGCATTGTCCTTCTCTTAAATATAGAGAATATTTTTCTGTATATCTGGGAGCTAACTCGTTTTTCATCAATTAAATAGCACAATACACTTGCGCTTCTTTTTGTCTGCGTAATCTGTGTCTTATCGACGTTTTTATTAATTTGAATAAGTAGGTTTGTGTGCGAGTCAGTTGGCATTTTGGGTTGATATTGAATGGACCGCTAAGGTAATCCAATGAATTGAATCGCACATTTTTATTCGCTGGATTTTCCAAGATTCGTCTCTCGAAGAAGATACGTTCAGGCTTACCAAATTGAAGACAGCAACCTAAATGAAAAGAACAACGTGTAACAAACTCATTGCGCTGGCAGTGGCGGCATTCAGTGTGCAATCAGCACAGGCGATTGTGTTAGGAGATGAACTAACCGACTCTGTTGATCGTGTTACTTTACGAGCAAGTAATATGGCAGAGTTCCCACTGTGTGGCGGCACCATGCTGACGGAGCAGTGGGTGTTGACTGCGGCACACTGCGTGGTAATGGGGCAGGGAACGAACGAAGCAAGCTACTATGTGACCCCGCCGGGCGAGTTGTCGGTGAATGCGAATGTGCATGAACTTAATTCAGCAGGGCTTGATAACTTCTATCCGGTGTCTCACGTTGTGGTTCACCCTGATTACACGCGGATTTCAAAAGCTGAGACCGACAGTAATGGTAACGTGAAACCTATACAAACCGGTTTAGACTCAGACATCGCGTTGCTGTATCTCACGCGCCCAGTGGCAAATGCGAGCTTTGCTGATTTAGCAAACAAAGCCGACATGGAGAGTATCGAAGCGCGTTTGGCAGCGGATTGGAACGATAATTACCTGACCAATCAACGTGTCGAAAATGTGCAAGTGTTTGGGTGGGGGACCACTCAGCCGGATGCTTCTGAACCTTCCAATACGCTCAAAACCACCATTAGTACATTTTTACCCATCGACAAATGTTATGAGCGTTTAGAAATTGGCAGCAGTTTTCCGGGGATCATCGACTCAAGAGAAAACCAAACCAAAATTTGTACGCTACCAACGAAAAACCGAGTATTAGAGCCGGATAGCCACACCCAATATGGTAACTCTGCATGTAAAGGTGACAGTGGGGGGCCGCTGGTCGATGTGGCTACGGGAAAACAGATTGGTATTGTTAGCGGTGGACCTCTCATTCTTCCGACTTGTGGCTCTTTGACGATTCCAAGTTTCTACACCAAGGTGAGCCAATATTACGACTGGGTACAGTCTTACATTACTGCCGATGTGCCACCAAGTAGCTACATCATTGCACCGAACTTTATTAAAGAGGCTAATAACGAAGTCGGCGGAGATAAAGAGTGTCACGACGGTATCGCAACTAATAACTGTGATTTCAAAGGGTCAGATGATGATGGTGGCAGTCTGGGTCTGTGGCTATTGGGTCTATTCGTGCCCTTGGCATGGTGGCGAAGGCGTGAGGTTTGATAGGGCGATTTGAATACCAAACGAGTAAGCAGCGTTATGCGCTGCTTTGCTTTTTAATGTTCCATTTCTGTCGGCTTAAACTGAAAAGTAATGCCAAGTGATCGCGGTTTTTCACGTTTTATTACACTCTTCATCATGGCTTTTACAGTGATATTCTGGGGATTTGCTTGCTATTGCAGCATGTAAACATATACTAGTCTGCTGCGAAAAACTCGTCGCAATTTTATCGTCGTCCTAGACGTGATTTGACCAATATATAAGACAAGTAACATGCAAGTATCAGATTTCCATTTCGACCTTCCAGATGAACTTATCGCTCGTTACCCTCAGCCAGAGCGTACCGCTAGCCGACTATTACAAATGGACGGCAATACCGGAGAGCTAATTGATGGCACATTTACTGATGTATTGGGCCAAGTTCAACCCGGTGATCTCGTGGTGTTTAATAATACTCGTGTTATACCTGCTCGTCTTTTTGGTCGTAAAGAGTCGGGTGGTAAGCTAGAGGTGCTGGTGGAGCGCATGCTTGACGAGAAAAGCATCCTCGCGCACGTTCGCTGCTCTAAATCTCCAAAACCAGGTACAACCATCATTGTTGGCGAGAATGATGAATACTCAGCAGAAATGGTGGCGCGTCATGACGCTCTATTTGAACTGAAATTTAACGCTGATAAGACGGTATTAGAAATTTTGGAAGAAATCGGCCACATGCCGCTTCCTCCTTACATTGACCGCCCAGATGAAGATGCAGATAAAGAGCGTTACCAAACCGTATATAACCAGAAGCCAGGCGCAGTAGCGGCGCCGACAGCGGGTCTTCATTTTGATGATGTTCTACTAGAGAAAATCAAAGCGAAAGGCGCAGAGTTTGCTTACGTCACTTTGCACGTTGGGGCAGGTACATTCCAGCCAGTAAAAGTAGAAAACATCAACGATCACCATATGCACGCTGAGTACGTAGAAGTACCGCAAGAAGTCGTCGAAGCAATTAAAGCGACGAAAGCGCGCGGTGGACGAATTATTGCTGTTGGTACTACATCGGTACGCTCACTTGAAAGCGCAGCGCAAGACGCATTGAAAAAAGGGACTGAGTTGGTCCCATTCTTTGGTGATACAGAAATCTTTATTTTCCCTGGCTACGAATATCAGCTTGTGGATTGCTTGATTACCAATTTCCACTTGCCAGAATCCACACTGATCATGTTGGTGAGTGCATTTGCAGGTTATGAGAACACCATGAATGCTTACAAGCATGCGGTAGAAAACAAATATCGCTTTTTCTCATATGGTGATTCAATGTTCATCAAGAAGAAAACGATTTAGTAAAAAATAAGATTTACGAGTGCTAGCAGTAAGCTAGGAAATAGAGCAGAACCTCTGCTTTATCTCTCGCAAGGAAAAGCGACCGCTCCTTAAAGTAGGGTAGAGCCCTAAACACTCAGTCAGACTGTTTCTCTGACACCCGGAGGCATCGTGAAATTAAAATTCGATCTTAAGAAGAAAAACGGCAATGCGCGTCGTGGTCAACTGACTTTCGAACGTGGCACTGTTCAAACCCCAGCGTTTATGCCAGTTGGTACTTACGGTACGGTTAAAGGCATGACGCCAGAAGAAGTGAAAGGTACGGGCGCAGAAATCTTACTAGGTAACACGTTCCACCTTTGGCTGCGTCCAGGTCAAGAAGTCATGAAAATGCACGGCGACTTACATGATTTTATGAACTGGCACGGTCCTATTCTTACTGATTCAGGCGGCTTCCAAGTATTCAGCCTTGGCAAGATGCGTACTATTACCGAAGAGGGTGTGCACTTCCGTAACCCAGTTAATGGTGACAAGATTTTCATGGACGCAGAAAAGTCGATGGAAATTCAAAAAGACCTAGGTTCTGACATCGTCATGATTTTTGACGAGTGTACGCCATACCCAGCGACACACGATGAAGCGAAGAAATCGATGGAAATGTCACTACGTTGGGCACAGCGCTCGCGTGATCACTTCGAGAAGCTAGAAAACCCGAACAACCTGTTTGGTATTGTTCAAGGTGGTGTTTACGAAGATCTACGTGATGTGTCGGTAAAAGGTCTAACGGAAATCGGTTTTGACGGTTACGCGGTTGGTGGCTTGGCAGTAGGCGAGCCTAAAGAAGACATGCACCGTATTCTTGAGCACACTTGTCCGCAGCTTCCAGAAGACAAGCCTCGCTACCTAATGGGCGTGGGTAAACCAGAAGACTTGGTTGAAGGTGTTCGCCGCGGTATCGACATGTTTGACTGTGTAATGCCAACGCGTAACGCGCGTAATGGTCACCTGTTTGTGACTGGTGGTGTGATCAAGATCCGTAATGCGAAACATAAAACGGATACAACCCCGTTGGATCCGCACTGTGACTGTTACACTTGTCAAAACTACAGTAAATCGTACCTTCATCACTTAGAGCGTTGTAATGAAATTCTAGGTGCTCGTCTAAATACGATCCACAACCTACGCTACTACCAGCGTCTGATGGAAAGTATTCGTAAAGCGATTGATGAAGATCGTTTCGATGAGTTTGTTACCGAGTTCTATGAGCGTCGTGGCCGTGAAGTGCCACCACTAGCAAAAGAACAGTCATTGACGGACTAAAAAGAATTAAAGCCTTTGGCATGTCGCCAGAGGCTTTTGCTAATAAAGTAGGCTAACGCACGTTATTTTTGAGAGAGTGATCGCTATTAGTTACTCTCAGACTTGAATCTAAAATGCGAAAGCCCAACTTGTTGGATTATCAATAAAATATAATGAGGATGTTTTAATGTTTATTTCTCAGGCTCACGCAGCAGCAGAAGGCGCGCCAGCAGGCGGTGGTTTTGAAATGCTAATCATGCTTGGCATGTTCGCAGTGATCTTTTACTTCATGATTTACCGCCCACAAGCGAAACGTGTAAAAGAGCACAAGAACCTAATGGCTTCTATGGGCAAAGGCGACGAAGTTCTAACTAGCGGTGGCCTAGTGGGTAAAATCACTAAGATTGCTGAAGACAATGACTACATTTCAATCGAGCTTAACGCGAACAATGAAGTGGTAATCAAGAAAGACTTCATCACTGCAGTGTTGCCAAAAGGTACGCTTAAGTCTCTATAAAACAGCTAAAGGATCCTCGCTGTGCTAAACCGTTATCCATTATGGAAGTACTTGATGGTATTTTTTGCCATCATCACCGCTGCGTTATACGCACTTCCAAATATCTACGGTGAAGATCCGGCTATTCAAGTTACAGGGGCGCGTGGCGCCTCTGTAGATATGTCAACGCTGGATGCTGTCACTACTGCTCTTGATAAAGAGCAACTCTCTCATAAATCCATTGCTCTCGAGAATGGATCAATTCTTGTTCGTTTTAACGACACTGACACGCAAATCAGTGCTCGTGATGTCATCAGCGAAGCGCTTGGCAAAGACACAATTGTTGCACTTAACCTTGCTCCTTCTACACCCGATTGGCTAGAAGCGATTGGCGCGTCACCATTAAAGCTGGGTCTTGACCTTCGTGGTGGTGTCCACTTCTTAATGGAAGTAGACATGGACGCTGCGATGGAAAAGCTCGTTGGTCAGCAAGAAGAAGCTTTCCGTAGCGAACTTCGTGAGGCAAAAATTCGTTATCGTGCTATCCGCCCTTCTGGCAAAGAAGCGGTAGAAGTTCTGCTACGTAACGAAGAGCAATTAGCAGAAGCGAAAGCAATGCTAGAAAAGAATCACCCGGACATGCTCTTTGTCGAATCTGATTCAAATGGCCGTTACGCTCTTACAGCGACCTTTACCGAGCAACGTTTACAAGAGATCCGTAACTACGCTGTTGAGCAAAACATTACGATTTTACGTAACCGTGTAAACGAGCTAGGTGTTGCAGAGCCTCTTGTTCAACGTCAAGGTGCAAGCCGAATTGTTGTTGAGCTTCCTGGTGTTCAAGATACTGCTCGTGCAAAAGAGATTCTAGGTGCGACTGCGACGCTAGAATTCCGTGAAGTTGACGATAAAGCTGACCTATCAGCGGCTGCAAATGGTCGTGCGCCAGCAGGCAGTGAAATCAAAATGGACCGAGACGGTCGTCCGGTTGTGCTTAAGAAGCGTGTTATTCTTGGTGGTCAAAGCATTACGGATGCAAGCTCAAGTGTCGATGAATACGGTCGTCCACAAGTTAACATCTCGCTAGACAGCGAAGGTGGTAACAAGATGTCAGCGTTCTCTAAGAAGAACATCGGTAAGCTAATGGCTACCGTGTTTGCTGAGTACAAAGACAGTGGTCGTCGTACGCCTGAAGGCAAAGTCATCCTGGATAAGCATGAAGAAGTCATCAACCAAGCGACGATTCAATCGGCTCTTGGACGTAACTTCCGTATCACGGGTATAGACTCCGCAGCTGAAGCGCACAACCTTGCACTTCTATTACGTGCTGGTGCACTGATCGCACCTATCTCTATCGTTGAAGAGCGTACTATTGGTCCATCAATGGGCCAGCAAAACATCGATATGGGTATCCAAGCGTGTATCTGGGGTATGGTTGCCGTAATGCTGTTTACGCTGCTTTACTACCGTGGCTTTGGCTTGATTGCCAACATCGCTCTAATGGCTAACTTAGTGTTGATCATTGGTGTGATGTCGATGATTCCAGGCGCTACCATGACGCTTCCGGGGATTGCCGGTATCGTGTTAACGGTCGGTATGGCGGTTGATGCGAACGTACTGATCTTCGAGCGTATCCGTGAAGAGCTTCGCGATGGGCGTAGTCCACAACAAGCTATTCACCAAGGTTACGCGAATGCATTCAGTACGATTGCCGATGCGAACATCACGACACTGATTACTGCAATTATTCTATTTGCAGTCGGTACTGGTGCAGTGAAAGGTTTCGCGGTTACTCTATCTATCGGTATCTTAACTTCAATGTTCACCGCCATTATTGGTACACGTTGTATCGTGAACCTTATTTACGGTGGCAAACGCGTTGATAAATTGTCGATCTAAGGCTGGGAATTAATATGTTTCAAATTCTAAAAGCAGAGAAGACGATCGGCTTTATGCGTTGGTCGAAAGTAGCATTCGTTTTTTCAATCTTTATGATTGCTGCTTCTATCTTCACTTTGTCAACTAAGTGGCTAAATTGGGGCCTAGACTTCACTGGCGGTACGCTAATTGAAGTTGGCTTTGAAAAACCTGCGAACCTTGAAAAAATCCGAACCGCTTTAGATGCGAAAGGTTTTGGTGATGCGACAGTACAAAACTTCGGTAGTGCTCGTGAAGTAATGGTTCGTCTTCGTCCACGTGACGACGTTTCTGGTGAAACGCTGGGCAACCAAATCATTGGTGCTATCAAAGATGGTACTGGCGAAAGCGTAGAAATGCGTCGTATTGAATTCGTAGGTCCTAACGTTGGTGATGAGCTAACAGAAGCTGGCGGTCTAGCGATCCTCGTGTCGCTGATCTGTATCTTGCTTTATGTCTCGATGCGATTTGAATGGCGTCTAGCGGCTGGTGCGGTTATGGCATTGGCTCACGATATCATTATCACGTTAGGTGTTTTCTCATTCCTACAAATAGAAGTTGACCTAACCATCGTCGCGGCATTATTAACGGTAGTCGGTTACTCGCTCAACGATACCATCGTTGTGTTTGACCGTATCCGTGAAAACTTCCGTAAGATGCGTAAAGGTGAGCCAGCCGATATCATGGACGCTTCAATCACCCAAACGTTGAGCCGTACGTTGATTACCTCGGGTACAACATTGTTCGTGGTAATTGCACTGTTCATGCAGGGTGGTGCGATGATTCACGGCTTCGCAACCGCACTTCTACTTGGTATCACTGTAGGTACTTACTCTTCTATCTACGTAGCATCAGCACTAGCGCTAAAACTGGGCATCCAGAAAGAGCACTTGATGCCACCTCAAGTAGAAAAAGAAGGCGCAGAGTTCGACGAAATGCCATAAGGCAGGTTGAGAATCGAAAACAAAAACCGCTGAGCAATCAGCGGTTTTTTTGTATCTGAATCGAGCCGTATGCTTGTAGAACCTTACTGTATGGAGAGCCTTACATTACAGCTAAGTAGATACGGTTCGGTAGATACAAAAAAGCCCCGCTCATTGAGTGGGGCTTTCTAAAGTCATCAGCGTGACGGGCTAAATATGACTTTCAAATCTTACTTAAGGATCGCGCTGTTACCGTTTTCGCGGATGTGCTTAAGGATAGATTTTACGCCACGAGCGCTTGAAGCAACAATGTTACCAGACTTCATGTACTCAGTGCCGCCAGCAAAGTCAGTTAGGATTGCGCCAGCTTCACGAGCAATAAGCTCACCTGCTGCCATATCCCAAGGTTTTAGACCTAGCTCGAAGTAACCATCAACACGGCCAGCAGCCACGTAACATAGGTCAAGAGCAGCAGAGCCGCTACGACGGAAATCAGCACATTCAGTGAATAGAGCACCAACGATCTTGATGTAAGACTCAGCGTGTTGTTTCTGTTTGAATGGGAAACCAGTAGCTAGAACAGTACCTTGAAGGTCTTTTAGTTGAGCAACACGGATACGCGCACTGTTTAGTTGAGCGCCTGCACCACGTTGTGCAGTGAATAGCTCGTTTTGCATTGGATCGTAAACACAAGCAACTTCAGTTTTGCCTTTGATACGAACTGCGATAGAAACCGCGAAAGTTGGGTAACCTTTTACAAAGTTAGTGGTGCCATCCAGTGGGTCGATGATCCATTGTACGTCTTTATCTTTACCTTCGATAAGACCTTGTTCTTCAGCAACGATACAGTGCTCAGGGTAAGACTGCTTGATAGTATCGATGATGATGTATTCTGCTTCTTTATCTACATTAGTGACAAAGTCATTAGTGCCTTTAAGAGTAGATTCTACTTTATCAGTGTTTTCTAATGATTTAGCAATATGATTGCCTGCCTTTCGCGCAGCGCGAATAGCAATGTTTAGCATTGGATGCATACGAATTTCCCAACGGATGTTAAAGAACAAATGAAAGCGGCGGCGAGTATACCAGAGATCAGTAAAAAGGGAAGTGGTTATTTTTTGTTCTAAAGTCAGTGGTTTTATTGTATTTAGCTTGAGGCGAACGAGAACAATGACCAAGAATGAGAAGAGAGGCCTGCTTCGCCCTAGGGTGTGTTAAAAAACTATGGTAACATTCTGCGGTTTTAATTTAGGTAGCAAACACAGATGTTGGATCAAGTAAAAATTGTACTCGTAGGTACCTCTCATTCAGGCAATATTGGCTCAGCAGCTCGAGCTATGAAAGTGATGGGTTTAAGCCAACTAGTATTAGTCGATCCACAATGTGAAGTGGACGAACAAACTCTTGCTTTGGCTGCGGGTGCTGGTGATATTGCTCAAAATGCAAATATTGTCGGCACATTAGAAGAAGCGGTTGAAGATTGCAGTCTCGTGGTGGGCTCCAGTGCTCGCTCTCGTACATTAGAATGGCCAATGCTTGAGCCACGTGAATGTGGTGAGAAATTTGCGGTTGAGGGTAGAAAACACCCTGTCGCGCTCGTGTTTGGTCGTGAAAGAACTGGTCTAACAAATGAAGAGCTGCAAAGGTGTCACTACCATGTTTGCATTCCTGCTAACCCTGAATATAGCTCGCTTAACCTAGCGATGGCCGTACAAACTCTGAGTTACGAAGTACGAGTTGCGCATTTGAACTTAGAGCAAAGCCAGTTTGCCCCAAATGAGCCGGAAGAGTACCCACGTCATAGAGAGCTCGAAATGTTCTTCGAGCATCTTGAAAAGGTGATGGTTGAGACCCAGTTTATCAATAAAGAGCAACCAGGACAGGTGATGAATAAATTGCGTCGCTTGTTCTCTCGTGCTCGGCCAGAAACCCAGGAGCTCAACATTCTACGCGGCATTTTAACCTCGATAGAAAAGAAGTTCTGAATAAAGAATAACCACTTTAGGTGTAAGGATGAATACCTGAGTAAAATGGTCAAATAAATACTTGACCAAATTACTCAGGTATGGAAAAATCTTAACCATTACAAACCATGTGGATACGGTGTGGTATGAAACTTACATCTAAAGGAAGATATGCGGTGACAGCCATGCTGGATGTGGCACTGCATTCGCAACAAAACCCTGTACCTCTTGCTGACATCTCAGAGCGTCAGGGGATCTCGCTCTCTTACTTAGAGCAGCTATTTTCAAAATTGCGTAAAGCAGGTCTCGTTGCCAGCGTTCGTGGTCCTGGTGGTGGTTACCGACTTGGTGCCGACGCACACAGTATCGCTATTGGTACCGTGATTGCAGCCGTTGATGAGTCAGTCGATGCAACCAAATGCCAGGGCAAAGGAGATTGCCAAGGCGGAACACGTTGCCTTACTCACACGCTATGGCGCGACTTAAGCTCTCGCATTAGTGACTTCTTGAATAACATCACTCTTGGTGAGTTGATGACAGACAATGAAGTCCTCGAAATTTCTGATCGTCAGGACATTGATCTGGCGGTAACCCATGGGCTATCAAACAAAAATACAACCGCCGCGCCCATCGGTGTAAACGTCCGCTCTTAGCGGTCAGCTTTTTACATTGGAGTAGAGAATGAAACTGCCGATTTATCTTGATTATTCCGCTACATGTCCAGTTGATCCACGTGTTGCTGAAAAAATGGTTCAGTACATGACAATGGATGGCACATTTGGCAACCCAGCGTCGCGTTCGCACCGTTACGGCTGGCAGGCAGAAGAAGCGGTCGATACTGCTCGTGAGCAAATTGCTGACCTTCTAAATGCAGATCCTCGCGAAATCGTATTTACATCTGGTGCGACAGAATCAGACAACCTTGCGATTAAAGGTGCAGCGCACTTTTACTCGAAGAAAGGCAAGCACGTAATCACTTGTAAAACAGAGCACAAAGCCGTTCTTGACCCATGTCGTCAACTTGAGCGTGAAGGCTTTGAAGTGACTTACCTTGAGCCAGAATCAAATGGCTTGATCGATCTAGAGAAGCTTAAAGCGGCAATGCGTGATGACACAGTGCTTGTGTCTATTATGCACGTAAACAACGAGATTGGTGTGGTTCAAGACATTACAGCGATCGGCGAATTGTGTCGTGAGCGTAAAATTGTTTTCCACGTGGATGCAGCGCAATCTGCAGGTAAATTACCAATCGACGTTCAAGAGATGAAAGTTGACCTAATTTCACTTTCTGCTCACAAAGTTTATGGCCCTAAAGGCATCGGTGCACTTTACGTTCGTCGTAAGCCTCGCATTCGTCTTGAAGCGCAAATGCACGGTGGCGGCCATGAGCGTGGTTTCCGTTCTGGTACGTTAGCAACTCACCAAATCGTAGGTATGGGTGAAGCTTTCCGCATTGCAAAAGAAGACATGCAAAAAGATTACGATCACGCTTTAGCGCTTCGTAACCGTCTTTTTGATGGCGTGAAAGACTTAGAAGCAGTGACGGTAAACGGTGACCTTGAGCAACGTGTACCACACAACCTAAACATCAGCTTCGCATTCGTAGAAGGTGAATCACTACTAATGTCGCTTAAAGATCTAGCGGTATCTTCTGGTAGTGCTTGTACGTCTGCAAGCCTTGAGCCTTCTTACGTTCTTCGTGCCCTAGGCATGGATGATGAATTGGCTCACAGCTCGGTTCGTTTCTCGTTTGGTCGTTTCACGACTGAAGAAGAAATTGATTACGCAATTGAACAAATCCGCGTTGCAGTGACTAAGCTACGCGACATGTCTCCTCTATGGGATATGTACAAAGAAGGGATTGATTTGAGCACTGTTGAATGGGCTCACCATTAATCTCAGGGATTGAAATAGAGGATTCGAGGTAATTTATCATGGCATACAGCGAAAAAGTAATTGATCACTACGAGAACCCACGTAACGTTGGTTCATTCGATAAAGAAGACCCATCAGTAGGTAGCGGCATGGTTGGCGCTCCAGCTTGTGGTGACGTAATGAAGCTTCAAATCAAAGTGACACCGGAAGGTATCATCGAAGATGCGAAGTTCAAAACATACGGTTGTGGTAGTGCAATCGCATCAAGCTCACTAGTAACTGAGTGGGTAAAAGGCAAGTCAGTTGATGAAGCAGCAGCAATTAAAAACTCTGAAATTGCTGAAGAGCTAGAGCTTCCACCAGTGAAAGTTCACTGTTCAATTCTTGCTGAAGATGCAATCAAAGCAGCGGTTGCAGACTACAAGAAAAAACACCAAGAATAATTATTCCGTAATATAATGGGAGCTTTGACGCTCCCATTCCAATCGAAATTTAGACAGACTAAGGTGCAGTATGGCCATCACAATGACAGAATCAGCGGCAAGTCGCGTAAGAGCATTCCTAGATAACCGAGGCAAAGGTATCGGTTTACGTCTTGGAGTGAAGACGACTGGTTGTTCAGGCATGGCATATGTACTTGAGTTTGTTGATGAGCTTAACGAAGAAGATGAAGTTTTTGAACTCTCTGGAGTGAAAATCATCATCGACAAAAAAAGCTTAGTGTACCTAGACGGTACCGAATTGGATTACGTGAAAGAAGGGTTGAATGAAGGCTTTGAATTCAACAACCCTAACGCGAAAAGTGAATGTGGTTGTGGTGAAAGCTTCAACGTCTAATTGATTGTCCTTCTGGGCAAGCGAGTCCGGAAGGCTTTACTAGGACCCGAACTTAATGAATCACTTTGAATTATTTGGGCTACCAAGTCAGTTTAAGCTGGATGGTAGCCTTCTTTCTTCTCAGTTCCGAGAACTACAAAAACGCTTCCACCCGGATAACTTTGCAACGGGATCTGAACGTGACCGTTTGATGGCGGTGCAAAAGGCGGCGCAAATCAACGATGCCTATCAAGTTCTGAAAAATCCTATCTCCCGTGCCGAGTACATACTCGCAGAGCAGGGAGTTGAGATCCGAGGTGAACAGCAGACAATGCAAGATCCAATGTTCTTAATGGAGCAAATGGAGCTGCGCGAAGAACTGGAAGAAATTGCTGACAGCACCGAACCTGAGTCGGCGCTTTTTGACTTCGATTCTAAGGTCAGCAAAATGTACAAGCAGCATCTGGCAAGCGTCGAGCAAGAGCTTGATGATGGTCTTTGGGCTGAAGCCGCAGACCGAGTTCGTAAGCTAAAATTCATTGCCAAACTAAAGAACGAAATTGAACTAGTCGAAGACAAACTCCTCGGCTAGTTAGCGTGACAAGGACCTATCATGGCACTACTTCAAATCGCAGAACCGGGCCAAAGCTCGGCACCTCATGAGCATAAGTTAGCAGCGGGTATCGACTTAGGTACTACCAACTCTTTGGTTGCTTCTGTACGTAGCGGCGATGCAACTCCACTTGCGGACGAGCAGGGCCGTACTATTTTACCTTCAGTCGTTAATTACACTGAGGAAACGTTAACGGTTGGCCACGAAGCCAAAGCCAAAGCAGAGCTTGAACCAGAGAACACTATTATCTCTGTAAAACGTTTGATTGGCCGTTCATTAAAGGACATTCAGTCCCGTTACTCTTCACTTCCTTATCGTTTTAGAGAGAGTGAAAATGGTCTTCCGATCCTGCAAACGCCTCAAGGTGACAAAAACCCGATTGAAGTATCTGCGGACATTCTAAAAGCGCTAGGTAAGCGAGCAGAAGAAACGTTAGGCGGTGAGTTAGCGGGTGTTGTGATCACTGTTCCTGCTTACTTTGATGATGCTCAGCGTGCAGGTACTAAAGATGCTGCAAAATTAGCTGGCCTTCATGTGCTCCGTCTTCTGAACGAACCAACTGCTGCGGCAATTGCTTATGGCCTAGACTCAGGCCAAGAAGGGGTGATTGCGGTTTATGACCTAGGTGGCGGTACATTTGATATCTCTATCCTACGTTTGTCGAAAGGCGTATTTGAAGTATTAGCAACAGGTGGTGACTCTGCGTTAGGCGGTGATGACTTTGACCATCTGTTAGCGGATTACCTAATGGAGCAAGCGGGTCTCGAAGCCCCACTTTCTGCTGAAAAAAACCGTACGCTACTGAACATTGCTACTGCGACTAAGATTGCTTTCTCTGAGCAAGACAGCGTTGACGTTGACGTGTTTGGTTGGAAGGGCACCGTTACTCGTGAGCAGTTCGAAGATCTGATTCGCCCATTAGTGAAGAAAACACTAATGTCTTGTCGTCGTGCATTAAAAGATGCTGATGTTAACGCAGACGAAGTACTCGAAGTTGTCATGGTTGGTGGTTCAACACGCACATTGCTGGTTCGTGAAATGGTAGGCGAGTTTTTTGGCCGCACACCGCTAACAAGCATTAATCCTGATGAAGTTGTCGCAATCGGCGCGGGTATCCAAGCCGACATTCTAGCGGGTAACAAGCCTGATTCAGAAATGTTACTTCTTGACGTGATCCCACTGTCGCTTGGTATTGAAACCATGGGTGGTCTGGTTGAGAAGATCATCCCTCGCAATACCACGATTCCTGTTGCGCGTGCGCAAGAATTTACCACATTCAAAGATGGCCAAACGGCCATGAGTGTTCATGTGGTACAAGGTGAGCGTGAAATGGTTGATGATTGTCGTTCACTGGCTCGTTTCTCATTGAAAGGCATTCCACCGATGGCGGCGGGTGCGGCACATATTCGTGTGACTTACCAAGTTGACGCTGACGGCCTTCTTTCTGTTACGGCAATGGAAAAGAGCACCGGTGTTCAGTCAGAGATTCAAGTAAAACCTTCTTACGGGTTAAGCGATAATGAAGTGGCGGATATGCTGCGTGATTCAATGACTCACGCTAAAGAAGACATGCAAGCTCGTGCGCTAGCTGAACAGCGTGTTGAGGCCGACCGTGTGATAGAAGGCTTGATTGCAGCCATGCAAGCTGATGGTGACGAACTACTATCAGAACAAGAGAAACAAGACCTGATAAAAGCCATCGAAGCCTTGATTGAGCTGCGTAATGGTGATGATGCAGATGCGATTGAGCAAGGCATTAAAGATACCGATAAAGCGAGCCAAGATTTCGCATCGCGCCGTATGGATAAATCGATTCGAGCTGCGCTGTCAGGTCAATCAGTAGACGATATATAAGAGATAAGTAGTTATGCCTAAGATTATTGTATTACCACACGACGATTTGTGCCCAGAAGGCGCAGTGTTGGAAGCAAACACTGGTGAAACCGTTCTGGACGTAGCGCTAAAAAATGGTATCGGTATTGAACATGCGTGTGAAAAATCATGTGCTTGTACCACCTGCCACGTGATCATCCGTGAAGGTTTTGATTCGCTAGAAGAAAGTGAAGAGCTGGAAGACGACATGCTGGATAAAGCGTGGGGTCTAGAGCCTGAATCACGTCTAGGGTGTCAGGCGAAAATTGCTGATGAAGACTTAGTGGTAGAAATTCCTAAGTACACGCTAAACCACGCTTCAGAAGATCACTAAAACTATCTTCCCAATATAGGGAAGAAGCAAAAGGAAGATGAGCAATGAAATGGACAGATTCTCGCGATATCGCGATTGAACTTTGTGACAAGTTTCCAGATGTTGATCCGCAAACGGTGCGTTTTACCGATCTTCATCAATGGATCATGGAGTTAGATGAGTTTGAAGATGACCCAAACCATTGTAACGAAAAGATTCTGGAAGCCGTTATCATGTGCTGGATGGATGAAGCAGACTAAGTCTGTAAAACACAGCCTAGTTAACAATTCTTACTAAAAAAAGCGGACCTTTAGGTCCGTTTTTTTATCCAATTGACATTTTTGCCCTACATAATGCTAACATCCGTGAGTTATTAAAAAGAAGCAGCGTAGGCAACGCTGCTATAAGACAAGGAGAAACCATGTCTACACAGATGTCTGTATTTTTAAGTCAAGAGTCGGCAGCACCACATTGGGGTGAAAAAGCACTGCTTTCATTCGCTGAAAACGGCGCAACCATTCATTTAGGTGAAGGTCACGATCTTGGTGCAATTCAACGTGCAGCTCGTCAGCTAGATGGCCAAGGAATTCGTTCTATTTTTCTTTCCGGTGATAACTGGGATTTAGAGAGCGTTTGGGCTTTCCACCAAGGTTACCGTAACCCCAAAAAACATGGCTCAGTTGAGTGGTCTGCATTGTCTGAAGAAGATCAAGCAGAGCTTCAAGCGCGTATTACCGCGACTGATTTTACCCGCGATATCATCAATAAAACCGCAGAAGAAGTTGCCCCTCGTCAGCTAGCGACAATGGCCGCTGAATTCATCAAATCTGTTGCGCCTAAAGGCACAGTGACAGCTCGTATCGTCAAAGACAAAGACTTGTTGGCAGAAGGTTGGGAAGGTATTTACGCCGTAGGCCGTGGTTCGGAGCGTACTTCTGCGATGCTCCAGCTAGACTACAACCCGACAGGTGACGAGAACGCACCAATATTCGCGTGTCTTGTCGGTAAAGGTATCACCTTTGATTCGGGTGGTTACAGCTTGAAGCCTTCTAACTTCATGAGCGCAATGAAAGCAGACATGGGTGGCTCAGGCACCATCACCGGTGGTCTTGCACTGGCGATTCTTCGTGGTTTGAACAAGCGTGTAAAACTGATCCTTTGTTGTGCAGAGAACATGGTTTCTGGTCGCGCACTCAAGCTTGGCGACATCATCACCTACAAAAACGGTAAAACCGTTGAAATCATGAACACCGATGCAGAAGGTCGTTTAGTGCTTGCTGATGGTCTTATCTACGCCAGTGAGCAAAAGCCTGAGTTAATCATTGATTGTGCAACACTAACAGGTGCGGCGAAGAATGCGTTGGGTAATGATTATCACGCATTAATGAGTTTCGATGACGAGTTATCGCATCAAGCGCTCACTGCGGCAAACCAAGAAAAAGAAGGTTTATGGCCGCTACCACTTGCTGACTTCCACCGTGGAATGCTGCCATCAAACTTTGCTGACTTATCGAATATCAGTTCTGGTGACTACTCTCCGGGTGCAAGCACAGCAGCAGCATTCTTGTCTTACTTCGTAGAAGACTACAAAAAAGGCTGGTTGCACTTCGACTGTGCGGGTACATACCGTAAAGCCGCGTCTGATAAATGGGCTGCGGGAGCTACGGGTATGGGCGTTCGTACACTTGCTCGTTTCCTCAATGAGCAAGCTGGTAAATAAGATTGATTGCGGCACTCCTTGTTTGTGCTGCTCTTACCCAGTAAGTCACTTTAAAAACACAACTATTATTACAAGTACAGAAAGGAAATTTTATGGCTCTAGAAAGAACATTTTCAATCATTAAGCCGGATGCGGTAGAGCGAAACCTAATTGGTGAAATCTATAACCGTATTGAAAAGGCTGGCCTACGTATTGTCGCTGCTAAAATGGTTCACCTGACTGAAGATCAGGCAAGCGGTTTTTATGCAGAGCATGAAGGCAAAGAGTTTTTCCCTCCATTAAAAGAGTTCATGACATCTGGTCCTATTATGGTTCAGGTACTGGAAGGTGAAAATGCGATTGCACGTTACCGTGAACTGATGGGTAAAACTAACCCAGAGGAAGCGGCATGCGGCACTTTGCGTGCTGATTACGCACTTAGCATGCGTCACAATTCAGTTCATGGTTCCGATAGCCCTGAATCTGCAGCGCGTGAAATTGAGTTTTTCTTCCCTGAGTCAGAGGTTTTCTCTCGCTAATTAGGGGTGATACTTCACTTGTTAGTGATGGTCTGATACAGAAAAGCCTCGGAACTTTCCGAGGCTTTTTCATTTCATATACCTAAGTTGAGTGGCAATGTTGACTGCATAAGTGATCTCTTATACGCGAACTAGTCTGACTATATAATGGGCTTTAAAGCCCAGTAACGTGAGTTATTTTTAGTCTTTTCCCTTTACGATTTCTACGCTTTTACTTTTGATAGTGTAATAGCCACTTATAGCGCAAGAGGCGCTTAAAATTTAATCATTTTGATTTTAATGCCTTAGCAAACTCAGGGTTTTACACCCCTTGTTGTAGCTGCATAAAGGCTGTACAATTCGCGCCCTTATTCTTGTTTCAGTCATTGAGAGGCAACATGACCACTGAAAAAATCAATCTACTCGACTTTGATCGCAAAGGCATGCGTCAGTTTTTCGCAGAAGAACTCGGCGAGAAAGCGTTTCGTGCCGATCAGGTTATGAAGTGGATCTACCATTTCGGTGTAGATGACTTCGAAAAAATGACAAACATTAACAAGAAGCTGCGCGAAAAGCTTTTACACAAGTGCGAAATCAAGGCACCAACAGTCGCAGAAGCTCAGCACTCTTCTGATGGTACGATCAAGTGGGCGATGAACGTTGGTGATCAGGATGTAGAGACGGTTTACATTCCAGAAGATGATCGTGCAACGCTTTGTGTGTCTTCTCAAGTAGGTTGTGCGTTGGAATGTAAGTTCTGCTCAACAGCACAGCAGGGCTTTAACCGTAACTTGAAAGTTTCAGAGATCATCGGTCAGGTGTGGCGCGCTGCACGTGAAATTGGTCTTGAGAAAGAAACAGGTCGCCGCCCAATTACTAACGTCGTGATGATGGGGATGGGTGAACCGCTTCTAAACATGAAGAACTTGATCCCGGCATTAGAACTAATGCTGGACGATCTTGGCTTTGGTTTGTCAAAACGTCGTGTGACTGTATCTACATCAGGTGTGGTTTCTGGTCTTGATCAGATGACAGGCAAAATCGATGTCGCGTTGGCAATTTCCCTTCATGCGCCAAACGATAAGTTGCGTAGTGAAATCATGCCAATTAACGATCGTTGGGATATTCAAGATTTCCTAGCATCAGTTCGTCGTTACATCGCTTCATCGAATGCAAACCGCGGTAAGGTAACGGTTGAGTACGTACTCCTTGATCATGTGAATGATGACATGGACCATGCTCGTGAACTGGCTGAGCTGATGAAAGACACACCATGTAAGATTAACTTGATTCCGTTTAACCCGTATCCAGGTTCACCTTACAAGAAACCAAGTAACTCACGTATTGATCGCTTCCAAAAAACATTGATGCAATATGAGCATACAGTAACGGTTCGTAAGACTCGTGGCGATGACATTGATGCAGCGTGTGGTCAGTTAGTTGGTGATGTGATTGACCGAACTAAACGTACTGCAATGTTAAAAGCGTCGCGCGGTGCTGATACCATTGAAGTAAAAGCGGTATAAACGACCGGAATTCAAAAATAGCCAGAGCCATTTGCTCTGGCTATTTTGTTTATCGATAAGGGCATTTCTGCCAAGATTTATGACGACAACTCTCCAACTCGAGGTTATTTGGGTATAATTTCGAATTCCTTTGTCAAAGTTTGGACAAAAGCTTGAGCTATCTGTTAGTTTGAGTGTAAAGAGTTTTTGTCTTCGTTACACATTCGCTTATCATGATATGTGACATTAACGATGACACCGATAATTCTCAGCATTTTCTCACATACGCTTTGCTGATTTTTGCAAAACGGGTATTCACACTCAAATCGCTGAGAGTTTCTTAAAATTATTATTTTGGTTAACGCGTTTAGGCTAGCTATCTTTTAAAGAGGCTTAAGAACAATAACGAAAATACATAACCACGTTAGCCACTAAAACAGATTAAATACCACCATTATGACAGAACACGAAAATACGAATGAAGTGCCACTTTCTATTGAAGCTGGCACATTACTGAAAAACAAACGCGAATCTCTTGGGATGAGTCAAAAGCAAGTTGCTGATCGCCTGAGGCTTCGCGTTTCTGTTATTGAAGATATTGAAAATAACCGATTTGAGTCTCAACAAGTTGCGACATTTACGCGTGGTTACTTGCGTTCTTACGCGAAGTTCGTGGGCCTTGATGAGAAGATGGTTTTGACTGCGTTAGAGCAGACAGCAGATGTACAGCCGCAAGAGCAAGAAATTGAAATGCAGAGCTTCTCTCGCAAAACAAAAGATGAGAAGCACAATAGCCGTATCATGCTCCTGACTTGGGTTATCGGGTTGGTCATTATTGGTATTTCTGCAGCTTGGTGGTGGCAAAACCAGCAAGAGAATAGCCTAACGAAGGAAGTTACGGATTCAAGTGTTGAAGCGCCGAAGCCCACAGCGCAAGAGTTAGCGGATATCGATTTAATGACGGCTGAGGAGTTAATCGCAAGTACTCCTGAAGACGTTGTTTCAACAAGTAATGATGTTGTTGAAACGAGTGAAGTACCAGTCGAGCAGGGTAGCGATCCTCTGCTTGCTGAAACTGAAAATACAACAAGCGTAGATTCTGAAGAACCTGTTGCCGTGATTGAAACTGCGGAAGAGGAACAGCCTGCGCCAGTCGTACCTGAAGGCATGACACTTCTTACTATGAAGTTTAAAGCGGACTGTTGGATTCAAGTGAAAGACACCAATGGTAAAACGCTGGTAAGTGGTACTCATAAACCAGGACAAGATGTAGAACTTACCGGAAAAGCGCCGTTTAAAGTGATATTAGGCGCACCGGAAGGGGTTACAATGACATTTGCAAGTGAACCTGTCGACCTTTCTGGGTATACTTCAGGCAAAGTAGCTAGATTCACTCTACCGTTATAAAAAATTATGCAACACGAATCTCCAATTATTCGTCGTAAATCGACGCGTATTTATGTGGGTGATGTGCCAATTGGTGATGGTGCGCCAATTGCCGTACAGTCAATGACTAACACTCGCACGACTGACGTAGAAGCGACAGTCGCTCAAATCCGAGCACTAGAAAAAGTCGGTGCAGATATCGTTCGAGTTTCTGTACCTACCATGGACGCTGCAGAAGCTTTCAAACTGATTAAACAGCAAGTTTCTGTACCATTAGTGGCTGATATTCATTTCGACTATCGTATCGCGCTGAAAGTGGCGGAGTACGGTGTTGACTGTTTACGCATCAACCCAGGTAACATTGGCAATGAAGAGCGCATTCGCGCTGTTGTTGACTGTGCTCGCGATAAAAACATCCCAATCCGTATTGGTGTCAACGGTGGATCTTTGGAAAAAGATTTACAGATGAAATACGGTGAACCAACGCCAGAAGCTTTGGTTGAATCGGCGATGCGTCACGTAGATCATCTCGATCGTCTTAACTTTGACCAATTTAAAGTTAGCGTGAAAGCTTCAGACGTCTTCCTTGCGGTGGATTCATACCGTCTGCTAGCGAAGAAAATCGATCAGCCTCTTCACTTGGGGATTACAGAAGCGGGCGGTGCTCGCGCTGGCGCTGTTAAGTCATCTGTTGGCTTAGGTATGCTGTTGTCTGAAGGGATCGGCGATACGCTGCGTATCTCTTTGGCTGCCGATCCAGTTGAAGAAATCAAAGTCGGTTTCGACATTCTTAAATCTCTGCGCATTCGCTCTCGAGGCATCAACTTTATTGCTTGTCCAAGTTGCTCGCGCCAAGAATTTGATGTAATTGGTACGGTGAACGCACTTGAGCAGCGTTTAGAAGACATCATCACGCCAATGGATGTGTCTATCATCGGTTGTGTGGTAAACGGCCCTGGTGAAGCAGAAGTTTCTCACTTAGGTCTAGCAGGCAGTAACAAGAAGAGCGCATTCTACGAAGATGGCAAACGCCAGAAAGAACGCTTTGATAACGATGACCTTGTGAATCAGCTAGAAGCTAAGATCCGTGCGAAAGCCGCCATGATGAATGGCGAAAACCGCATCGAAGTTAAAGTACAAGATTAATCTCAACGAGAATTACGGTAAGTATTGTGGCAAAAACAATTCAAGCAATTCGAGGCATGAACGATTGCCTCCCAACTCAGTCGCCACTGTGGCAAAAACTAGAAAACACAGTGAAAAATGTAATTAGCGCATACGGTTATAACGAAGTGCGCATGCCAATCGTTGAAGAAACAAACCTATTCAGCCGCGCTGTTGGTGAAGAGACAGACGTCGTTTCAAAAGAAATGTACACCTTTGATGATCGTAACGGAGACAGCCTAACACTTCGCCCTGAAGGTACGGCGGGTTGTGTACGTTCATGTATTCAAAACAGCCTTATCAACCGTGATGAACAGCGTCTGTGGTACATGGGGCCTATGTTCCGTCATGAGCGTCCGCAGAAAGGTCGTTACCGTCAATTCCACCAGTGTGGTGTCGAAGTGTTTGGCCTTAACGGTCCTGACGTTGATGCAGAACTTATCATGATGACGGCACGCTTATGGCGTGAACTGGGTATCAATGAACATGTTCGTCTTGAGCTTAACTCTATCGGTTCTCAAGAAGATCGCGCAGACTACCGCACAGCACTCGTTGCATTCCTTGAGCAACATATTGATGTGCTAGACGAAGATTGTAAGCGTCGCATGCACACGAACCCACTGCGTGTTCTGGATACGAAGAACCCAGACGTTCAAGCTATTTTAGGTGATGCACCTCGCCTTTCAGATTACTTAGGTGAAGAATCTAAAGCACACTTCGCAGGTCTATGTGAACTTTTAGACGCCGCAGGTATCGAATACACAGTTAACGAACGTCTAGTTCGTGGTCTGGATTACTACAACCGCACGGTATTTGAATGGATCACTGAAAGCCTAGGTGCTCAAGGCACCGTTTGTGGCGGTGGTCGCTACGATGGTCTTGTAGAGCAATTAGGTGGTAAACCAACACCAGCCGTTGGCTTTGCAATGGGCCTAGAGCGTCTTGTTCTGATGCTAGAAACACTAGAACTAACAGACGTTCGTCGCAGTGTGGATGTTTACGTAGTAACAGCAGGCGAAGGCACCATGATGGCAGGAATGAAGCTAGCAGAGCAGCTTCGTGAGTCTATCCCTGGCGTTCGTGTGATGAATCACTTCGGTGGTGGTAACTTCAAGAAACAGTTTAAACGCGCAGACAAAGTTGGTGCTGTAGTAGCATTGGTTCTGGGCGAAAACGAAGTTGCGGATAACACCGTAGTACTGAAAGACTTGGCTGGTGGTGAGCAAGAGACTTACAACCAAGCCGAAGTTGCAGAAAAGATCGCAGCACTGATTTAAGTCTTTTAGTAATCTAACAAAATTACATCCTAGTTCGTAAGCTAAGGCTCCCAAATGTGGAGCCTTTAAACGAAATAGGAACAATGGCAGCTAAGCTGCCATTTACATGTTTTAAGAGGACAGGAAGTGGAACTTTACGATACTGAAGAACAACAAGTTGAAGCCATTAAAGACTGGTGGAAGGAAAACGGCAAAGCCGTCATCATCGGTGCGGTTGTTGGCTTAGGTGGTTTATTTGGCTGGCGTTACTACCAGGATTCTGTGATTCAGGCGAGTGAAGCAGCTTCTCAAAGCTACACGACAGCAATGAATGCTTTGCAAGATAAAGGTACTGATGCTCAAGCTGACGTGAAAGCTTTCATTGAGTCAAATGAAGTAAAAGAATATTCAGTATTGGCTGCGCTACAACTTGCTAAAGCACAAGTTGAAGCTCAAGATCTTTCTGCTGCATTAGAGCAATTGAAGTGGGCGCAAAGCAACACTCAAGATGCTGCGCTGTTACCATTGATTAGTTACCGTATTGCGCGCATTGAAACGGAAATGGGTAACTTTGACGCTGCAACGGCAGAGCTAAGTAACGTCACTGATGCAGCATGGACAGGTCGTATTGCTGAACTTCGTGGCGATATTGCGATTCGCCAAGGTGACAAAGATGCCGCATACGCTGCGTATACTGAAGCTCAGCAAGCGGCAGACGCAAGCCCGACACTACAAATGAAATTGGATGATCTGGCGAAATAAGGACCGCATTGGATGAAAAGAGTCTTTAACAAAGCCTTGTTAGGGGCGTTAACAGTGGGAATTCTTGCCGGTTGTGCTGGTGAGAAAGATACCATTGTAATGGCGCCACTACCTCAGGTAGACAGTGAGTTTACAACCAGTAGTGAGTGGAGTACATCGGTTGGCGATGGTGTTGGTCATTACTTTTCAAAGCTATCCCCTGTATTTGCGAATGATACATTGTTCGTGGCAAGTCGCGATGGCTTAGTAAAAGCGCTGGATCCTGAAAACGGTAAACAACGTTGGCAAACGGACCTAGAAGAAGATGTCATTGCTCGTCTCTCTGGTGGTATCACAGCAGCATACGGAAACCTTTACATTGGCTCTGAGAATGGTGAAGTCATCTCTCTTGACCAAGAAACAGGTGAAATTGTTTGGCGTGTAAAAGTTGGTGGTGAGGTACTGGCGAAGCCAGTTGCAGATTCAGGCCTTATTATCATCAATACGAGCCGAGGCATGTTGATTGCCCTCGATGAGAGTACAGGTGAGCAACGCTGGGCATTGAGTACAGAAGTGCCGAACCTAACTTTACGTGGCGACAGTACTCCGACTGCAATTGGCGGCGGTGTATTTTGGGGAACGGCAAATGGCCGACTCGCAGCTGCTATCGTTGAGCGTGGTCAGCTGATTTGGCAACAGCCTGTTGGTACGCCAAAAGGCGCGACAGAAATTGATCGTTTGGTTGATGTTGATTCATCGCCAATTGTGCTAGGCGGTACTCTTTTCACCATTGGATACAATGGTCAACTTATCGCCATTGATTTGCGTTCAGCGAACCCGATTTGGAAGCGTAATTACTCATCTGCAACAGACATTTCTACAGATGGTAGCCGCATCTTTGTGATAACGGAAAAAGATCATGTTGTTGCCGTTGATTCACGAAGTGGGACTGAGTTGTGGGAAAACAGCTTGCTTGAGCACCGACAACTTACAGCGCCAGTTATTGTCGGCAATTATCTCGTTGTCGGTGACACGCTTGGTTACCTTCACTGGATGGATCGTTCAACGGGCGAATTTGTTGCGCAGCAGTTTATCGATGATAGCGGCTTGGCCGTTGGCCCGACGTTATTGTCGGATGGTTATGTGATTACAACTCGCAACGGCGATGTAAAGAAACTAACCATTAACGAATAATATCGTGATATAATTCACATTCGGCTCCTGGCTGGTGACAGCTAGGAGCCGTTTTGTTGTTTGAATTTATTAACCCTGACGTGGTTATAGGTAAAAAGCTGGTTTGATTTGGCATCGAGCAAGTCGTTACCTATAACTACAGAAGAAAGATTATTGTAGAGGTTGTTATGGTACCTGTTGTAGCTCTAGTAGGGCGTCCGAACGTAGGTAAATCTACACTATTTAACCGATTGACTCGCACTCGTGACGCGTTGGTTGCGGACTTTCCAGGCCTAACGCGAGACCGTAAGTATGGCCAGGCGAGACTTGGTGAAGAGCACGAATTCATTGTGATTGATACCGGCGGTATTGATGGCACAGAAGAAGGCGTGGAAACAAAGATGGCAGAACAGTCATTAGCCGCGATTGATGAGGCTGATGTTGTATTGTTCCTTGTTGACGGTCGTGCTGGTCTGACTCCTTCAGATGCAGCAATTGCTGCGCATCTGCGTAAAATTGAAAAGCCAGCGATGCTGGTGGTAAACAAAATAGATGGTATTGATGCCGATGCGGCGTGTGCTGATTTTTGGCAGCTCGGCGTGGATGATATGTATCAGATTGCGGCCGCTCATGGCCGTGGTGTGACCGCTTTGCTTGAGCGTGCTTTATCTCCATTCTTTGATGATCTATTAACAAGTGAATCTGAAGAAGGTGAGATTGAAGACCTGACTGGATTCGAAGACGAAGAGCCTCTTGTTAAAGATTACACTGAAGAAGACGCAGAAGCTGAATTCAAGCGCCTTCAAGAGCAGCCGATTAAGTTGGCGATCATCGGTCGTCCTAACGTAGGTAAATCGACACTGACTAACCGTATTCTGGGTGAAGAACGTGTGGTTGTATACGATATGCCTGGTACGACGCGTGATTCTATTTACATCCCGATGGAGCGTGATGGACGCGAATACGTACTAATTGATACCGCAGGTGTTCGTCGTCGTGGTCGTATCAATGAAACGGTTGAAAAGTTCTCTGTTGTTAAGACGCTGAAAGCGGTAGAAGATGCAAACGTCGTTCTACTGGTGATTGATGCACGTGAAAATATTTCAGACCAAGACCTAAGCTTGCTTGGTTTTGCACTGAATGCTGGCCGCTCAATTGTCATCGCCGTTAACAAGTGGGATGGCCTAGACAGTGACGTGAAAGAAAGCGTGAAGAAAGAACTGGACCGCCGTCTAGGATTCGTCGATTTCGCGCGTATCCACTTTATCTCTGCGCTGCACGGTACTGGCGTTGGTCACTTGTTTGAATCTATCCAAGAAGCATATAACTCGGCGACAACGCGTGTGGGTACGTCAGTACTGACGCGTATCATGAAGATGGCAGTGGATGATCACCAGCCGCCAATGGTTCGTGGTCGTCGTATCAAACTCAAATACGCACACGCAGGTGGTTACAACCCACCGATCGTTGTTATCCACGGTAACATGGTTCGTGAATTGCCAGATTCGTATAAACGTTATCTGATGAACTACTTCCGTAAGTCTCTGGAAATTATGGGAACACCGATTCGCATTAACTTCCACAACAGTGATAACCCATACGAGAATCGTACGAATAAGCTTACGCTATCACAAGAGCGTAAACGTAAGCGTATGATGTCGATGGTGAAAAACCGCAATAAATAATGAAATTCGAATACCCAAGTTTCTACTTGGGTATTTTTTTATCAAAAGTAATCGTAAAAATGACTATCACAGCAACAAAGACTCGTTTTTGTCATCAAATATGGCAATTAGAAGCACAAATACAGCTCGTTCAATCTACGGAAGAAGTGACTTACGTTATTACAGATGTCACGCCGTTCCATCCCGTTAGCCACATATGGCCGGATCACCCTGCAGACAAAGGAACGTTGAAGGTGAATGGGGCTGAGCATGACGTGGTAGATTGCCAAGTTGGAGCAGTGGAACAGGAAAGTGGTGTGCTGTATGTGGGTAGTGACATCCCTGTAAAGCGTGATGCTGAAGGTTGGGTGTTTGTCGTCGTGCATGTTATATCGCGTACGGAATCACTTGTTACTGATGATTTGGTGATATTGGCGGTAGATAAGGGTTACCAACACGCTTTGAGCCGAGGCCATAGTGCAGGACACTTAGCGTATTTGGCGTTGAATAAAGTGCTAGCGGAAGACTATTGGCGAAAAGACGCAGACCGCAAAGACCCACATGGTTATTATGACTTTAATAGCTATGCACAAGTTACGAGTTATGTTACTCCAGACAAGTGCCTCGATACGTACCGTTTAGGCAAAACACTCCGTAAAAGAGGATTAAACAGTGCAGATATGCTGAATGACCTCCAGGCGATTGCAGAAAAAGTGAATGGCCAACTGGTTGAATGGCTTCAAAGAGATGCGATGATCACCATGGAATGCCACGGCGATAGATTAACTGATTCTCGCTATTGGAAGTGCGATTTAGGGGAAGGTCAATTAGCGGTAATCCCTTGTGGTGGAACGCATGCGAGCCATTTAAATGAGTTTGCTTTTATCCAAGTTAAACTCGTTGAGCTCGACGCTCAAACTATCGAAATGCACACCAATGTAAACGCGGCTTTCTGAATAAGATCTTTTTATTAAATTCTAATTTTTTGTTTAATTAAATTAATTTAAGGTTTTTGTGCTGTAGTAAATTGGAATGCAGAATATGTAACTTATGCTTTCGGTGTGTGGTTATATAAATATTCTTTTAAGGGGTGATCGCTGATCAAGGAGTAAATATCAGACGATCAGTATAAGATCCTACGTATCAAGTATGGTTATCTCCTCGTGAAACTTGTTAAGGCAGTGATGAAGATCAACATACTTGTTCGTTATTTTGAGTAGCATGCGTTACTCGAAATTGCTTAGTTTAGAGAGAGGAACGGGATATGCAGCAGAACATTTGCCCGACTTGCAATGTCGAACTGGAATGGACAGGACAATACTATTGTGAACAGTGTGAATCGGATTTTAAAAAAGTAGGTTTTTGCACTGATTGTGAGGCGGAGCTGGAGAAGCTGCAAGCATGCGGTGCTGCGAGTTACTTTTGCAATGTGTGTAATGAACTCAAATCAAAATCACGTGTCCGATTTGAGTTCCAGAAAATCAGTTAACCAGAGTTTGTATTCAGTTAACGGTAGAACGAACGTCGCCTTCGGCTAATCGAGTAATCAATACATCTCCCGACTTAACATCTGAAGATTGCGTAATTACTTTACCTTGCTCAGTTTGAGTAATTGAGTAACCTCGTTTCAATGTCGCTAGTGGGCTGACGGTGTCTAACTTCTCTGAAGCAATCGCGAGTTGATGGCGCATAGTCAGTAATTTGCGATCCATAGCATCCATCAGCTTTTGCTCAACACGCTCTAATTTGGACTTCTGCTCACCAAGGCGTGTTACAGGAGAGTTCAATTGCAGCCGATAATGTTGACGCTCGATTCGCTGTTGACGCAAGGCAATAAAACGACTCATCGCTCGCTGTAAGCGCATGTCCAACTCATCTAACTGTTGCGTCTGACGTTGCAAGCGATAGCTTGGGTGATGTCTCTCTAGACGGTGCACTAATTGCGCAGATTGCTGCTTTTGTTGTGCTAGGTAGTAACGCATCGTGCTCGCTAACTTATGCTGGCGGGTAACTAAAGCTTGATCTTTGTGGCTGTTATCACGGCTTACTAGCTCAGCGGCTGCTGATGGAGTAGGCGCGCGTACGTCGGCGACAAAATCAGCTATTGTCACGTCGACTTCATGTCCAACGGCGCTAATAATAGGAATTTGGCTTGCTGCAATCGTGCGAGCTAATATCTCGTTGTTAAAGCACCACAAGTCTTCTAATGAACCACCACCTCGGCCCACAATTAGCACATCACATTCATCACGGCTGTTAGCGCGACCAATGGCTTGTGCAATTTGAATGGCAGCGTCTTCACCTTGTACCACTGTCGGGTAAATCACAACGGGTAGGGAAGGATCACGGCGTTTCAATACGTCTAAGATATCGTAAAGCGCGGCACCAGTTTTCGAGGTGATAACACCAACACGTTTTGGATGCTCAGGCAAAGGTTGCTTATTGGTTTGAGCGAACAACCCTTCTGCGGCAAGCTTCATTTTCAGCTCTTCAAACTCTTGCTGAAGACGGCCGTCACCTTCCGGTTGCATGCTTTCGATGAGCAATTGGTAGTCACCGCGAGGCTCATAAAGAGAAAGACGAGCTTTTACTAGGACTTGATTACCGTTAGCGGGCTTGAAAGTAACGCGGCGATTGTTACCACGAAACATGGCACATTTAACTTGAGCGCGAGAGTCTTTAAGAGTGAGGTACCAGTGACCAGAGATTGGAGCTGAAAAGTTGGATATCTCTCCGACGAGCCAAACGATCCCCATTTCGTTTTCAAGGAGTAAACGAACTTCTGCGTTGAGACGAGAAACAGTAAAGATGTTTTGATTGGTCTTGGAGAGCACAGCTAATCTCTTAGACGTGAGTATGGAAATTAGCGGCAATATAATACATAGCAAGGGGGTAATTGCAAGAAAAAAATTAAAAAATTTGTGGTCAAGCGATTGCGTTAACCGTATAATCCCTCCGCAATATCTAATCCAAATGTAGCTTGTTGCTAACACAGGTTACCCTCATTATGCGAAACGATGAGATTGGATTGTTCTTTTTACTCCTCTAATTGTGAGATATTGCAAATGCTAAGAATTGCCAAAGAAGCGCTGACATTCGATGACGTACTACTTGTGCCAGCACACTCCACCGTTCTCCCAAACACAGCTGATCTTCGCACTCAGCTAACTAAGAACATCACCCTAAACATCCCAATGATTTCAGCGTCTATGGACACTGTTACTGAAGCTCGTCTAGCGATTGCGCTAGCGCAAGAGGGTGGCATTGGCTTTATCCACAAGAACATGTCTATTGAGCAGCAGGCAGCCGAAGTTCGTAAAGTTAAGAAGTTCGAAGCTGGTATGGTAACTGACGCGGTTACTGTAAACCCTGACGCGACCATCGCTGATGTTGTTGCACTCACTGAAAAGCATGGTTTTGCAGGTTTCCCTGTTGTCACTGAGAGCAATGAGCTTGTTGGTATTATCACTGGTCGTGACGTTCGTTTTGTGACGGACCTTTCTAAGAAAGTATCTTCAGTAATGACGCCAAAAGAGAAGTTGGCAGCAGTTAAAGAAGGTGCAACACGAGAAGAAGTGCAAGAGAAAATGCACGAAGCTCGCGTAGAGAAAGTATTGGTTGTGAATGATGAGTTCCAACTAACCGGTATGATTACTGCGAAAGACTTCCACAAAGCAGAACGTAAACCAAACGCATGTAAAGATGAGCGTGGTCGCCTACGTGTTGGCGCAGCAGTTGGTGCTGGTGCTGGTAACGAAGAGCGAGTTGCTGCACTAGTTGAAGCTGGCGTTGACGTTCTACTTATCGACTCTTCACACGGTCATTCTGAAGGTGTTCTAAGCCGCATTCGTGAAACACGTGCTGCTTACCCAGATCTAGACATCATCGGTGGTAACGTAGCAACAGGTGCTGGTGCTAAAGCGCTAATCGAAGCTGGCGTAAGCGCAGTGAAAGTTGGTATCGGCCCTGGTTCTATCTGTACAACTCGTATTGTAACGGGTGTGGGGGTTCCACAAATCACTGCAATCGCAGATGCGGCAGAAGTGGCTAATGATTATGGTATTCCAGTTATCGCTGACGGTGGTATCCGTTTCTCTGGTGATATCTGTAAAGCAATCGTAGCGGGCGCATCATGTGTGATGGTTGGTTCTATGTTTGCAGGTACTGAAGAAGCGCCGGGTGAAGTGATTCTATACAACGGCCGTTCTTACAAGTCTTACCGTGGCATGGGTTCTCTTGGTGCAATGTCTCAAGGTTCTTCTGACCGTTACTTCCAGTCTGACAACGCAGCGGACAAGCTAGTACCAGAAGGTATCGAAGGTCGTATCGCATACAAAGGCCGTCTAAAAGAGATCGTACACCAACAAATGGGTGGTCTACGTTCAAGCATGGGTCTAACTGGTTCTGCAACTATCGAAGATATGCGTACGAAAGCTGAATTTGTACGTATCTCTGGTGCTGGTATGCAAGAGTCTCATGTACACGATGTTCAAATTACTAAGGAAGCACCGAACTACCGTCTAGGGAACTAATTACCTAACGGAAACGTTTGCTTTTTCCTTGAAGCATTAAGAAGAGGCGAGTACACTCGCCTCGGTTTTAATCACTTAGCCTTAAAAAGACTGCTCAAAATGACTAAAAATATCCATGACCAACGTATTCTGATCTTGGACTTCGGTTCTCAGTACACTCAATTAGTAGCACGCCGCGTACGTGAAATCGGCGTTTACTGTGAACTATGGAGCTGGGATGTAGAAGAAGCGGATATTCGCGAATTCAACCCAGATGGCATTATCCTATCTGGCGGTCCAGAAAGCGTAACGGAAGAGAACTCTCCACGCGCGCCTCAATATGTATTTGACTCTGGTGTTCCTTTACTTGGCGTATGTTACGGCATGCAAACTATGGCGGAACAACTAGGTGGCAAAGTAGCAGGCTCTAACGAACGTGAGTTTGGCTACGCTCAGGTTAAAGTTTCTGGTGAATGTGCCCTATTTAAAGATCTTGAAGCAACTCAAGACGTTTGGATGAGCCACGGCGACAAAGTAGTAGAGATCCCAGCCGATTTCGTAAAAGTTGGTGAGACAGACACTTGTCCTTATGCTGCGATGGCGAACGAAGAGAAGAAATACTACGGCGTTCAGTTCCACCCAGAAGTGACACACACAAAAGGTGGCCTACAAATGCTTGAGAACTTTGTTCTTGGCGTATGTGGCTGTGAGCGTCTATGGACATCGGAATCTATCATCGAAGACGCGGTTGCTCGCATTAAAGAGCAAGTGGGTGACGACGAAGTTATCCTAGGCTTATCTGGTGGTGTGGATTCATCTGTTGTTGCGATGCTGGTGCACCGCGCAATTGGCGACAAGCTAACGTGTGTATTTGTCGATAACGGTCTACTTCGTTTAAATGAAGGTCAACAAGTGATGGATATGTTTGGCGATAAGTTCGGCCTAAACATCATCAAAGTTGATGCAGAAGATCGTTTCCTTGAAGCTCTGAAAGGCAAGTCTGACCCAGAAGAGAAGCGTAAGACTATCGGTCACGTATTCGTAGATGTATTCGATGAAGAGTCTAAGAAGCTGAAAAACGCGAAATGGCTAGCTCAAGGTACGATTTACCCTGATGTAATCGAGTCTGCGGCATCTAAGACTGGTAAAGCGCACGTGATCAAATCGCACCACAACGTGGGCGGTCTACCAGATGAAATGGAAATGGGTCTTGTTGAGCCACTACGTGAGCTGTTCAAAGATGAAGTACGTAAGATTGGTCTAGAGCTAGGCCTGCCTTATAACATGCTTTACCGACACCCATTTCCAGGTCCTGGTCTAGGTGTTCGTGTTCTTGGTGAAATCAAGAAAGAATACTGTGACTTGCTACGTCGTGCTGATGCTATCTTCATTGAAGAGCTTCACGCTGCAGACCTATATGACAAAGTATCTCAAGCGTTCACGGTATTCCTACCAGTTCGCTCTGTAGGTGTAATGGGCGATGGCCGTAAATACGACTGGGTTGTATCACTGCGTGCAGTAGAAACCATCGACTTTATGACGGCACACTGGGCGCATCTACCATACGACTTCCTAGGTAAGGTATCTAACCGTATTATCAACGAAGTTGATGGCATCTCACGTGTTGTTTACGATATTTCAGGTAAGCCACCAGCGACAATCGAGTGGGAATAATTTTCCTCTAGACTGTTGAGTTTATAAGAACCAGCCTCCGGGCTGGTTTTTTTGTACTTCAAATTTGTGAAGAGGGGACTCAACTTTTTTATAGGAGATATATACATGCGGTTAAATTAAATATATATTCACTTTAATTGTTTGGTTATTATAAATGGTATTGCTATGGAACAGGCTGACGTTACCTCTCTCATTCCCATCCTTATTACTCTTTTCCTCGCGCTGACCACAAGAAATGTCGTTGTTGGTTTATTCGCCGGTGTGGTGAGTGGTGTCGCTATGCTTGAAGGGACATTTGTCGAACAAGGACCACTAGACTCGTTTAGTGCGTTGATGAAAAGCTATCTACTGCCGCAACTTACCGATAGCTACAATGCTGGTGTGATTTTATTATTAGTGTTCATTGGTGGTTTCGTTGCGCTGATGGAAAAGTCTGGTGGTGGTGTTGCTTTTGCTAAAAAGGTCACTCAATGGGTGGCGAGTAAGTGCCAAGCTCAACTGTCCGCATGGTTCGGTGGTGTGGTTATTTTCTTCTCAGACCTTGGTACACCGTTGATTGTTGGTCCTGTTTTTCGCCCTTTATTTGATAAGTTAAAAGTATCACGCCAAAAATTAGCTTTTATTATCGATTCTACTTCCTCTCCCGTCGCAATCTTGATTCCTTTTATCGGGTGGGGCGTTTACATCATGGGATTGATTCAAAAAGAGTTTACTGCCTTGAATGTCAGTATGAGTGACTGGGATGCTTTCATTGGCGCGATCCCGTATCAGTTTTACGCCTTTCTTGCGATCGCGATTGTGCCGATTGTCTCTTTCTTCAAATTAGATTTCGGACCGATGGCGCAGGCTGAGCAGTTAGCAGAGCAGGGCTCCGACTTTGGGAAAGTGCAGGAGTCCATGAATGTGTTTACGCATAAAAATGCAAAATCTAGTTTTGTATGGGCACCTTTGCTCGTTATGCTGGTGGTTTTATGTACCATCCTCGTACCACACGGTTTTCCATTTCAAAAAGTAGCAGGCTCAACGTTCAGGGCTGCACTTTCTTCGGCATATTTCTTCGCAGCCTTTACTTTGATTGCGCTGATGGCGTTTTATGGCGTAAGAAAACTCTCTGATGGCATTCAGGTTTACCTAAAAGGGATGTCGAACATGATGTCTGTAGCCGTGATTTTGGTATTGGCTTGGGCACTTAGCTCGGTTGGGAAAGAATTAGGTGCAGCTGCATACATTGCTGAACAAGCTCAAGCCGGTTTCCCGTATTGGCTATTGCCAGCAGTCGCCTTTTTGCTTGCTGGTATTATCTCGTTCGCTACGGGATCATCTTGGGGGACGTTTGCCATCATGATGCCATTGGTGATCCCAACGGCCGTCGCGATTGATGCTCCTTTGTTAGTTTGTATTGGTGCGGTGTTATCTGGTGGCCTGTTTGGCGATCACTGTTCGCCAATCTCTGAAACTACGATTTTGTCGTCAACAGGAGCTGGGTGTGAGCAGTATGAGCACTTCCGAACTCAGTTACCTTACGCATTACTCAATGGAATGATTGCATTAGGGTGTTTCCTTTTAGCTGGAATCAACGCTTCGCCAGTGATTGTGCTTGCCGCCATTGTTGCCCAGTGTGTGGTTTATTTTGTGTTGTCTAAACAAAAATCAACCGCGCAGCTAGACGTGGTTTCGGCAGAACAATAAAGATAGAAATATCATAAAGCGGAGGCTCATTGGGTCTCCGCTTTTCTTTTGAGTCAAGGTAACATTTTTCTTGTGACAAAATGTGTGCGAGGACTTATTTATTCATTTTGTCTCGCAGAATCAACGCACTTAGCTCGGCGTTTTGTATATATGATCCACTATATGTCTAGTTATTCCTTGTATATTGTATTGTTAAAATCCGGAGACTAGACATGTTTGCACTCAAACATCTTCCTCTTGCATTGAGTTGTGTCCTAGCTGCACAAGCGAATGCGAGTATGAATATCCAGCCCGATCCGCAGAATCCAAACGGTTATGTCATTGCTCGTGGTGACGTTCAAGCCGTAGAGCAAAGCAAAACCTCTGACCCTATGTATGCCATTTGGTCACAAGCATTAGAGACGCGCCCGAACTCAGTGGTGGAGGCGATTGTTCCTGGAGCGGCAACCAATCCAGAAAACGTGAAGCGTGTAGAGCGTGTGTTCCCTGAAAGTGAGTGGGATTTCCTGACTCAAATGGCGGCACCTGAATACACTTACACGCGTTTCCTACGTGCAATTGGTAAGTTCCCAGCATTCTGTGGTGAGTACACGGATGGTCGAGATTCGGATGCGATTTGTAAAAAATCGATCGTGACTACCTTTGCTCACTTTGCGCAGGAAACTGGTGGTCATATTTCGATTGATAACGTATCGGATAACCCTCTTGGATTGGAAGAGTGGCAGCAAGCTTTGGTTCATGTGCGTGAAATGGGCTGGTCAGAAGGTCAAGAAGGTTACACGACAGGTTGTGGTCAGAATGACTGGCAAAATAAGCGTTGGCCATGTGAACCAGGACAAGGTTACTTTGGACGTGGTGCTAAACAGCTTTCTTACCATTTTAACTATGGCGCGTTCTCTGAAGTGATGTTTGATGGTGATGCATCTGTATTGCTAAAAAATCCAGGCTTGGTTGCGGATTCATGGCTGAACTTGGCATCGGCTATCTGGTTCTTCCTAACTCCACAAGCACCGAAACCTGCAATGCTGCATGTGATTGACCGTACTTGGGTGCCTTCACAGCGTGAGCTTGATGCTGGCATTGGTTACGGCTTTGGTACCACCATCAACGTGATCAATGGTGGTATTGAGTGTGGTGAGCAAAACAAGGATAAAGGTCAACCTGTTAACCGTATTCGTTATTGGGAAGGTCTTGCCGCCCATTATCAAATTCCAATTGAAGCTGATGAAACAAACACTTGTTGGCAGCAGACGCCTTACGGCAGTCTGAACCTAAATGGTGCGACAGACGTGCTTTACACCAACTGGGATGGTAACTGGAAATACTACTCAGATCGTCCGGGAGGTCACTCATTTGAATGTGAGCTGGTTGGTTTCCAAACGGCTTACTCTGCGCTAGTTGCGGGTGATTATGAGAAGTGTGTAACTAACTTTTACCAATCTCATGCGGGGTGGCCAGAAGTTCGTGTGGTTGAAAAACTAGACCCTGTTGATCCGGTCGATCCACCTGTAGGTGGCGTGGCGGCTTGGGATGCAGGTAAAGTGTATAACACAGGTGATCAAGTCTCTTACCAAGGTGCTGTTTATGAAGCGAAATGGTGGTCACAAGGTAATGAACCCACGCAAGGTGACCCGTGGAAGTTGGTCTCAGGCACTCCGACAGAGCCGCCAACAACGGAACCTGAACCGCCGGTGACTGAGCCAGAACCGCCCGTCACAGAACCTGAGCCACCAGTAACCGAGCCAGAACCACCAGTGACAGGTAATTTTATTCAGTGGGAGCCGGGCGTAACGCAAGTCGCTAACGGCGATAAAGTGACGTACCAAAACAAATGTTTTGTTGCGAAAAATGGTCCAGGTGTGTGGGAAAGCCCAACGCAAAGTAACTGGTTCTGGGACGAGATCTCTTGCCTGTAGTTGATTGAAAAATAGTCTAACCATCTATAAAGACTCTGCTTTTTAGCGGGGTCTTTTTTTATTTGAGCGGTTGCTTATTTATGGAATCTAAGTTTTCAATAACAGTTTTTCTCTTTTGTTCTGGCGCCCATTAAAATTCGCGCGCATTTTTTATCAACATTTTTGAAAAAAGGTATTTGTACATGTCGACAAAACTGGCTAACCCAGCACCGCTAGGTCTAATGGGTTTCGGTATGACCACTATTCTGCTTAATATTCATAATGCAGGATTTTTCCCAATTGACTCTATGATTCTAGCGATGGGCATCTTTTACGGTGGCCTTAGCCAAGTAATCGTTGGCATCATGTGCTTTAAACGCGGTGACACGTTCGGCACAACTGCGTTTACTTCTTACGGTCTATTTTGGCTAACATTGGTTGGTCTAATCGTAATGCCTCACATGGGTCTTCCTGCAAGCCCTGCAAGCTTTATGGGTTGGTACCTAGCGCTTTGGGGCATCTTCACTGGTTTCATGTTCATTGGTTCTCTATGCTACCCAACAGCGAAGCAAGTGGTATTTGGTTCTCTAACTATCCTGTTCTTCTTGCTTGCTGCTCGTGATTTCACTGGTAGCGAAGTGATCGGTGCTATCGCTGGCTTCGAAGGTATCTTCTGTGGCGCAAGTGCAATTTACTTCGCAATGGCGCAGGTACTAAACAACGAATTTGGTCGTGAAGTTCTACCTGTAGGTAAAGCAAAAATCGCTCGTAAAGTTGAAGCTGTCGCTGCTTAATCCTTTACACATAATGCAGAAAAGGGGATTAACCAATGGTTAATCCCCTTTTTTATGCCCTTAAACGGACCACTGCTTTTTCTTGTTTATGCGTTAAGGCTATGTTGATGGTTGTTCTACAGTTTCTGTAGTACTGTTGTCTGCCGTTGGTGCCTTACCCGTTTTACGCTTGTACTTATCTTCCCAGTAATCTGCGCCTTTAATGCCTAGCGCTACAGGGTTGAATGTAAAGTCGGTCACACCACGTTTTTGTTGTTCTTCGTAATCGTTCAATGCTTTGAGAGCTGGTTTCGACATAAAGAAGATGATCAAAATACCGACGATGTTAAGCCATGCCATTAGACCTACACCTACATCACCCATCGCCCAGGCTAAGTTGGCGGTTTTCACGGTTCCGTAGAACACGGATGAAATAATGATGACTTTCAAAATAAACATCAGCCCATTTACTTTGAATGTACGACGAATGTAAGCAATGTTCGTTTCTGCAATGTAGTAGTAAGCCAGAATGGTCGTAAACGCAAAGAAGAAGAGTGCGATTGCGATGAATGGCTTACCCACGCCAGGTAGTGCACTTTCGATCGCCATTTGCGTAAATACAGGACCATTCGCACCAATATCAGCTGGTAGGTTTTGAATTAGGAACGTACCTTCAACTGCACCATTTACGTTGTACGCGCCAGTGATAAGAATCATAAACGCGGTTGCTGAACACACAAGTAGTGTATCGATGTAAATAGAGAAAGATTGAACAAGACCTTGCTGAGCTGGGTGATCAACACTCGCTGCAGCTGCAGCGTGAGGACCTGTACCTTGACCTGCTTCGTTGGAGTAAACGCCACGTTTTACACCCCAACCGATTGCCGCACCAACACCTGCCATTGGTGTGAACGCGTCACCAATGATCATGCCGAAAATGCGTGGAACCTCACCAATGTTTAGAAGGATGATGACAAATGCAGTGATGATGTAAGCCAGCGCCATAAATGGCACAACGATTTGGGTAAAGTTCGCAATACGTTTTACGCCACCGAAGATGATGAAGGCCAGAATGACACAGACAACCGTACCAGTGAAAATTTTAGCAAAACTGAAGGTACCAATAGCGGTTTCAATCATGTCACCTGAGCCAAATGCTGCTTCTACTGCGTTACCGATGCTGTTCGATTGAACGCCTGGAAGTAGAACACCACATGCAAAGATGGTTGCGATAGCGAAGATCCAAGCGTACCATTTTTGTCCCATTGCTTTTTCAATGTAGTAAGCAGGACCACCACGGAATTCACCTTCGTCTTCTTCTTTATAGATTTGTGCAAGTGTCGACTCTGCGTATGCGGTTGCTGCACCAAAGAAGGCAACGACCCACATCCAGAATACGGCGCCTGGTCCACCAAAACCGATAGCGGCAGCAACACCAGCAATGTTACCTGTACCTACACGGCCAGATAGTGAAACGGCAAGTGCCTGAAATGATGATATCCCTTTTGTTGAACTCTTCCCTGAAAGTAATAAGCGCCACATCTCAAAGAAGTGACGAATTTGTACAAAACGCGTCATGATTGAATAGAACAAACCTGCACCAAGGCACAAATAGATCAGTACCGGGCTCCAAATAATTCCATTCAGAAAATCAACTAATGACTGCATGAGTATTTTCCCTGTTAGTTGTGTTTGTGGTTGTTTTTCACACAATACATTACCCTTTATGTAATGCAATTGTTAACTTTTTTGGCTATAAATCCTTTGTAGCGTGATGGTGAACACAGAATAGAGAGTGATTGTTAAAATTTAGTTCTTGTTGCTTATTTGCTCCTTTGGGGTAGAAGATTTGTCTGGTGATTAAATATGCAGCACATTGTCATTAAAATGTGCTGCATATTTGATGAGTTGAAAATGCCAAATATTATGCATTTTGTGGAGTAAAGGCCTGTTTGTTTTTTATGCAGATATGCCCTTATGCATAACGGCAAAGGTTAAGCTCTGTGTCATCCATCACTTTCGCTTTTTCACCAACCATAATGCTCGCTAGCAAGTGGCCAGAACCACAAGCCATAGTCCAACCCAGAGTGCCGTGTCCGGTGTTAGTAAAAAGGTTATCGTATTTGGTCGCGCCGATAATCGGTGTGCCATCAGGCGTCATTGGTCTAAAGCCACTCCAAAACTCGGCTTGGCTAAAGTCGCCGCAGCGAGGGAAAAGATCACGGATGACCATTTCGATGGTATTTTTTCGTTTTTGCGGAAGGGAGGCATCAAACCCTGCTAATTCTGCGGTGCCCGCTACGCGAATTCTGTCATCAAACCGAGTCATGGCGACTTTATAGGTTTCATCCATCACAGTAGAGCGAGGAGAGAAGTGCTCATCTTCCATTGGGATGGTGAGCGAATAGCCTTTTACTGGATAGACAGGAATCTCAATGTCGAGTTGCTTGAGTAGCGCTGTAGAATAGCTGCCAGAGGCAACCACATATTGGTCCGCTTTAAACTGTCCTCGATTCGTTTGGACACCTATGATCTTTTTGCCTACTGTAACCCAATTGCTTACTTCGGTGTCGAACTCGAACCTCACGCCATGGGCCTTAGCGAGCTCTGTTAGTTGTTGGCAAAACTGATAGCAATCGCCTGTTTCGTCATCTGGCAGATGCAAGCCACCAACCAGTTTATCTTTCACAAGATCCAGTCCAGGTTCTTGTTCAATGCAGCGTTCTACGTCCATCAACTCAAACCGAGTCCCGCTTTGCTCTAGAAGCTGCATATCCTTTTCAATGGCTTGCAGCTGTTGAGGCGTTCGAAATACTTGCAAGGTGCCGAACTGGCGACCTTGATATTCAATGGCATGTTCTTGACGTAATTGTTCCAGACACATGCGGCTGTGGTTAGCTATCGAAAGCATGCGAGCTTTGTTGACTTGGTAGCGAGACAGGGTGCAGTTGGCCACCATCTTACTTGCCCAACTGATCATATCGGCATTGAGGGTTGGTTTGATTTTGAGTGGAGCATGCTCTTCCATTAACCACTTTATGGCTTTAACAGGAACACCAGGCGCAGCCCAAGGAGAAGAATAGCCGTACGAGATCTGCCCAGCATTGGCGAAACTTGTTTCCATTGCACTGCTTGGTTGACGGTCAATAACAGTAACTTGATAGCCAGCTTGAGATAAATACCAAGCAGAGGTTAAGCCGATGACGCCGCTGCCTAATACGATGACTTCCATTGATGTACTCCACACATTTATCTGAGTGGTTAGTTTCTTTTCTTTACCTTTTGTTAACAATCGATATAAATTACATACAGCGTTTAGAAAAAATATAGGCTCAAGGATGAGAAGTAATTTAATAAGTGGCTTGTGTCTGTTTAGCCAAGTCGCGGAACACAGCAGCTTTACTGGCGCGGCTAAGTTTTTGCACCTCACTACGGGAGCCGTGAGCCAACAAATTATTCATTTGGAAGAGTTATTAGGTTTTACTTTATTTGAACGCCATTCCCGCGGTATTCGTTTAACCGCTAAAGGCACTCAGTTACACCAAGCAACGCAGTTTCACTTTTCTGAGCTGAGCAAACTGCTTGATGAGCTCAAAGTAGAAAAGCACACCAATGAGATCCGCTTAAAATTAACGCCTTCTTTTGCTTTTAAATGGTTAGTCCCAAAGCTGGAAAGTTTTCATCACGAGAACCCGGATATCCAAGTGCAAATCTTCGCGGAAGGGGCGTTAGTGAATAGTGAGATAAAAGATTATGACGTCGCGATAGACTATGGTCTTCATCCTTACCGAAATGCTAACGCGGAGTTGATTTTGGATGAGCAACTGCTGCCCGTAATGAGTCCGAAGTACCTTGAGGATCATGGTTGGCTAAAAGCGCCTTTTGATGAACAAGAATCCTCAATGTCAGTGAAGCAATGGCAGGAGGCGACGCTACTACACGATGCGATGCCATGGGAAAAAGCGACGCGTGACTATGAGTGGCTATATTGGGCGTCAGCAATGGGATTGGATTTTAAAACCGATGTTGGACACTTTTTCAATCGAACGGATATGGCGATGTCTGCGGCGGAAGCAGGAGTTGGGATTGCAATGGCACGAATGGCACTGATTGAGGATGAATTGACGACGGAGCGTTTAGTCTCTCCCTTTCAGCCGGTTCCAGCCAATGCAGGGTACTACTTGATCATGAACACACGAAGCCAGTCCACAAACAAGTTTCGTACTTGGTTATTACAGCAAGTGGCGAGCAAATAGATAAAGTGCTTGGTGAGTCAGATAGAAAACACCGCCTCGATAGCGGCGGTGTTTTATTTTGGATTACTGTCGTTGATAAACCGATTGACCTCTGCTGATTGTTTCTTCCACGTTTAGGTCTTTTAGCGCCTTAGGTTCAATCTTCATCGGGTTGTTATCGAGGATGATTAAATCCGCATTCTTACCTACTTCGATAGAACCTTTATACGACTCCTCAAAGTGTTGGTAAGCCGGCCAAATGGTCATGGCTTGCAGCGCGGTGTACGTGTCAACTCGCTGATCTGCACCCAGTACTTTATCGGTTCTGGTGGTGCGATTGACGGTCGCATCCAATACTCGGAATGAACTTGGCAGCGCCACAGGTGCGTCATGGTGAGTACTGAACTTTAATCCTGCTTTTCTCACCGCTTGAGTTGGTGAAATGAAATCGGCACGAGGGTGGCCGAGTACCGAGTCCACATGCCAGTCACCCCAATAAAAAGTATGCATTGGGAATAGAGAAGGGAAGATGCCTTGCGCAGCTAAGCGATCCACTTGGTCTTGGCGCATGGTTTGGCCGTGAATGAGTACAGGTCGGCGGTCTTGTTTTCCTAGCTTTTCATTTGCTTTGGTCACTGCGTTGATAAATTGCTCTATCGCAGCGTCACCATTGGCATGCGTCAGCACTTGCCATTCATTTTTAAAGGCCGTTTCTACGTAATCGTAAGCTTGTTGATCTTCAAAGGTTGGGTAGCCAGCGTAGTCTTTATCTTGTCCATGTGGCGGGTGGAAGTAAGGCTGACTTAGCCATGCCGTTTTACCTTGTGGAGAGCCATCAAAGTTCAGCTTTACGCCACCGATGCGGAAATGGTTTGTGTACTCTGGCGTGTTGTATTCCGAGTCCATAAAATCACTGCTCGATACCATATCGGCGTACGCAACCAAATCGATCATCAGCTTGTCGTTTTTCGACGCGCGTTTCATCGCTTCATAACCTTCTGATGTTGCTCGTCCTTCTTGAGCCGTGGTATAGCCATATTTCGCGTACATACTTTGCGACGCTTCTAACATGCGATCTTGAAGTTCAGAATCAATCAACTTATTGAGGTTGAACAGCATTGCAAAGTGCGCGTTTTCTTCTAGGACCCCATTGGGTTCTTGGCTGTTTTCCATTCGGCGGATAATACCACCTTTTGGATCTTCCGATTCTGCTGTGATGCCTGCTAGCTCTAACGCTTTACTGTTCGCGACACTCAAATGCCCCGAAGTATGGATGATTAATACAGGCTTATCTGTGCTGACTTTATCGAGATCGGCTTTGGTAGGGTAGTAATCCAGTTGGGCGTCGTCGTAACCAAAACCTAAAATCCACCCGGTTTTCTCAATGAATAGGCGTTGCGTGTCATTGTTCGCGGAATTTTTTAGAGTTTCTATGATTTTCGCCACGGTATCGGCTTCGCCATCAGGAGATGGCAGCACATTTGCGACCATGGCTTGTAGACCAACGCCATACACATGACTGTGCGGATCAACAAAGCCAGGCAACATGGTTTTGCCTTTTAAGTCGACCAACTGTGTTTTACCGAACTTGTGTTCCATCGCTCCATCTTTGCTGCCGACATAAATGATTTTCTCGCCTAATGTCGCGACGGCTTCGGCGTACTCTGGCTTATCGCTAGCCATGGTTAGGATATCGCCACCATAATAAATTTTGTCTGCGGCGGTTACTTTTAGCGGCTCGGCGACGGCTTCTGCTTCTTTCGCTTCTTCAGAAAAACACCCCGTTAAAGCAAGCCCAGAGAGGGCAATAGGGATCCAGTTTTTGTTCATCGGTCATCTCCATACAGAGTAAGGTTTTTGCCTATTGAGCCCCAGTCTCAATGAGTTTGAGAACGCAATAGGTTAAATTCACTTTAGTTCATATTGAAGGAGGATTATCAACTAGATTAAAGACTTTCAATCAAGCGCACGTTATAACCGTCGATGAATATCAAAAATGTTACATTTTTCCATTTCATAAACGATTCTGGACTTGGGCAATGTGACCCATAACGAGGTTCTGTGGTTAAAAAGTCGGCATGATAAGTCCACGATTTATCTCGATGACGCTCAAGGAAGAACATGAAAGACGAAACGCTATCCATCCATTTTGGTTACGAAACTGACCCTACTACTAAATCTGTCGCGACACCGATTTATCAAACGGTTGCGTACGAGTTTGATAACGCGCAGCACGGCGCTGATCTGTTTAACTTGGAAGTGCCGGGGAATATCTACACTCGCATCATGAATCCGACTAATGACGTGCTGGAAAAACGCATGGCAGCATTAGAGGGCGGTATTGCAGGATTGGTTGTGAGTGCGGGGAGTGCAGCGATTAACTATGCGATTCTGACGTTAGCACAAGCGGGCGATAACATCGTTTCTACGCCGCAACTTTATGGCGGTACTTACACCTTGTTTGCGCACATGTTGCCAAATCAGGGGATTCAGGTGAAGTTTGCCAAAGATGACAAACCAGAAAGTTTGGCTGAGTTAATTGATGAAAATACCAAAGCGGTGTACTGCGAGAGCATTGGTAACCCAGCCGGTAATATCATTGATTTAGAACGCGTAGCGGAGCTTGCTCACGCACAAGGCGTACCTGTGATTGTGGATAACACCGTCGCGACGCCAGTGCTGTGCAAACCCATCGAGTTCGGTGCGGATATCGTCGTTCACTCCCTCACTAAGTACGTTGGTGGGCATGGCACCACATTGGGTGGCGTGATTGTGGATTCCGGTAAATTCCCTTGGGCGCAGCACAAAGACCGCTTTTCCGTTTTCAACCAACCAGAACCTTCTTACCACGGCGTGGTGTATACCGAAGCGTTTGGTGAGGCGGCATTTATCGGGCGCGCGCGTACCGTACCATTGCGTAATACCGGATCGGCATTATCACCGATGAATGCATTTATGCTTATGCAAGGGCTAGAAACGTTACCGCTGCGTATGGAACGCCATACCGAGAACACTCTCAAAGTGGCTGAGTTCTTGGAACAGAATGACAAAGTCAGCTGGGTAAGTTATGCCGGATTGCCAAGTTCTGATCACTTCCATCTCGCCGAAAAATACATGAAAGGTAAGCCTTCTGCGATTTTGTCGTTTGGTTTAAAAGACGGCTATGAAGCAGGTGTGCGCTTTTATGATGCTCTGAAAATCTTTAAGCGTTTGGTGAACATTGGCGATGCAAAATCATTGGCTTGCCATCCAGCATCGACGACTCATCGTCAGTTGAGCGAAGCAGAACAAAAACAAGCTGGTGTGTCACCAGAGATGATTCGTTTATCTGTGGGTATTGAGCATATTGACGATATCCTAGCCGATTTAGAACAGGCACTAAACGCGTAAAACGATTCTTTTTTTAGCTTTTAGTTACCCATAGGCCAGCCTTTAAAAAGGCTGGCCTGTTTTTATTTTATTATTTAAATATCAAAGGCTTTGGTGCTTTTGGTTTGTGGTATTCCAAAAGCTCATAGAGGGTGAAATTTATTCCCTTGTCACGTTTGGGGTTGTTCCTGATGATGTGTGCAAATATTACACATTGGAAGGGACTCAAATGTCTTACGTATTTCACCGTCATTGCCATGCCACGCTACCAATCATCGATAGAGGTGAAGGTGTTTATCTATTCGATAAGCATGGAAAGCAGTATCTCGATGCCTGTGGTGGTGCTGCGGTATCAAACCTTGGCCACAGTCATCAAGCCGTTAAAAAAGCGATGTTGGCACAGATCGAGCGAGTGCCGTTTGCTCATACTGGATTTTTTACTAGTGACAGCAGTGAGCGACTAGCGGAATTGATTTGTCAGCATATGCCTGAGCAGTTCAACCATGTGTATTTAGTCAGTGGCGGATCAGAAGCGGTGGAGTCGGCACTAAAAATGGCGCGGCAGTATTTTGTGGAATCAGGTAAGCCAGAGAAGAAGCAATTCATCGCGCGTCAGCAAAGTTATCACGGCAATACGTTGGGGGCTCTGGCGGTCGGTGGTAATGAATGGCGACGTGAACCGTTCAAACCTATCTTGCATCCGAGTCATCACATTGCCCCTTGCTATGCTTATCGTTATCAGCAGACTCATGAGTCGGAATTGGATTACTCATTGCGAGCGGCGAATGAGCTAGAGGCAAAAATTCTTGAGTTGGGGGCTGATAATGTCATGGCTTTTGTCGCCGAGCCTATTGTGGGAGCCACAGCTGGAGCTGTGCCAGCGACTCAAGGTTACTTCAAACGTATTCGCGAAATATGCGACCAATACGATGTGTTATTGATCTTGGATGAAGTCATGTGTGGCGTTGGGCGCAGTGGCAGTTTTTTTGCGTTTGAGCAAGAAGAGGCAGAGCCCGATCTGGTTTGCATGGCTAAAGGGCTTGGTGCGGGTTATCAACCTATTGGCGCGGTGGTTGCGAATGATCGAGTCTATCAAGCTATTGCTGATGGAAGCGGTTTTTTCCAACACGGTCATACTTTTATGGCGCACCCTGTGGCGTGCGCTGCCGCCGTGGCAACCATTGAAACCATCTTCCAAGATGATTTATTAACAGCGGTGAATCAGCAAAGTGTTTTGCTGCGTAAAGAGCTTACTTCTGCATTGGCCCATTTACCATACATTGGCGACATTCGTGGTAAAGGCTTGTTTTTGGGCATTGAGTTGGTGGCGGATAAAGAAAGCAAGGCGCCTCTGAGTAAAGCCACATTGGCAGACAAACGCATCAAACAGCGAGCAATGGAAAATGGCTTAATGTGCTATCCAATGGGCGGAACGATTGATGGCGTTAATGGGCACCATATTTTGCTCGCACCGCCTTTCATTGTTCAGCCTCACCATATTGATGAACTAGTCGGCAAACTCTCACTGACGTTAAAAGAGGTGGCGGAGACATGGAAGTAGCAAACCAATATTTGCGAGAACCTATCGCCATTATCGTGGCTCCAAACGGCGCAAGAAAAACCAAGCATGATCACGCCAACTTACCCATGACAACGGACGAACTGGTTGCAGAGGCTATCGCTTGTCAAACGGTAGGAGCTGCCATGATCCATTTGCATGCTAGAGACGCCAAGGGACGTCATTCATTAGACATCGACGACAACATGGAAATTTACCATGCCGTGAAAGAAGCGGTGGGAGAAACCATGATGGTTCAGCTCACCACAGAAGCGGTGGGTTTATATTCTCCGCCACAACAGAGGGCGTTAGTCAAAGCTGTGAAACCTGAAGCGGCTTCTTTCGCATTGAGGGAGTTAATCTCCGATCGCGCAAGTGAGAAAGAAGGGCATGCCTTTTTCCATTGGGTGGCTGAAAACAACATCGTGAGCCAAATTATTCTCTACGATGCAACCGACATTGAACGTTATTTCCAACTGCGTGATGCGGGCGTGTTACCTAAAACGCATCAGCATGCATTAGTGGTGTTAGGGCGTTATCACCAAGCTCAGCAGTCTTCACCATGGGATTTACGAGGTTTGAATTTGGCGCGTTTTGTCGAGGAAGAAATTCGATGTGCCATTTGTGCTTTTGGCGCGCGAGAGCAAGACTGTTTAGCGAGTGCGATGTTACTTGGATTCGATGTGAGAGTGGGGTTTGAGAATAACCACTTCGATGTGGCAGGCGAATTAGCAATCAGTAACGCGGCTCAGGTGGGAGCTCTACGCGATGTGGCGCATTGCTTCGCGATTCCTTTACACAGTGCGCAAAGTTTGCGTTCAGTTTTGAAGTAAATCTGTTCGCAGCAAGGAAAATAAAGAAGAAAGTAAAAAGGCTCCATCGGAGCCTTTTCGGTATTTGTCGTTAGTTCTCAGTTTGCACTACAGGTTGACGCGCGGGATGTTTGATAAATACCGCGACAACAGCCGCTATCGCTAATGCAAAGCAGTAGTAAGAATTAGCAACTACTTCAATTGGCGATAGGTTGAATACGGAACCTAGCAGCAACACTTGAGCGCCGTAAGGCAACACGCCTTGCACCACGCATGAGAAAATGTCTAACAAGCTTGCTGAGCGGCGAGGAGAGACATTGTTCTCTTCCGCCAACTGGCGCGCAACGCTGCCCGATACAATGATTGCGACTGTATTGTTCGCCGTACAGCCATTGACCATCGACACCAAGCCAGCGATACCTAGCTCGCTCGCGCGGCTGTTGGCATGCTTAGAGTGGCTAGAGCCAAACGCGTGGATAAGGCTGCTAACGAAATTGGTTAGGAAAGCAAGGCCGCCTTGACGACGCATCAGTTCACTCAAACCACCAATTAGCATGGACAACAAGAAGATCTCTTGCATGTTACCAAAGCCTTTATAAACGTCTTGGGCTAGATTAGTCAGTCCGTAATTGTCAATCGATGCCAAGCTCACGCCGCCAGCCAAAAGGATACCAATCGACAGAACCACAAACACATTCACACCAGATACCGCTAGGATCAAAATAGTGATGTACGGCAAGACTTTTAGCCACTCAATATCGCCAGTTGCAGGCACTTGAGTCGCTGTACTGTTGAAAGCGAACACTGCAATCGCGATCAACGCCGCAGGCAAAGCAATACGAATGTTCTCTTTAAACTTGTCTTTCATCTCACAACCTTGAGAGCGTGTCGCCGCGATGGTGGTGTCAGAGATGATAGAAAGGTTATCACCAAACATAGCGCCGCTCAGCACAACGCCTGCGGTTAACGGTAAGCTCATTCCTGCTGATTCAGCAATCCCCAACGCTACGGGGGCAACGGCTGCGATGGTACCCATCGAAGTGCCCATCGCTGTTGCGATAAAAGCAGAAATCAGAAAAATGCCCGGCAAAATCATGCTGGTTGGAATTGCGGATAAACCAAGGTTCACCGTTGCATCAACACCGCCAGAGGCTTTTGCTACCGCAGCAAAGGCACCAGCAAGCAGATAGATCATACACATTGCGATGATGTCTGGGTGGCCAACACCACGCATGAAGTGTTCGATTGAGAGGTTAAGTTTCTCTTTACTTAAAAGAAACGCAATGATGATGGCTGGTAATACCGCGATGGGTGCAGGCAGCTGGTAGAAGGCAAATTCAACGCCTTGCAAAGATAAGTAAGTGCCTACGCCAATAAACAGCGCAAGGAATACAATCAATGGGATCAGTGCGACCGCAGAAGGTGCAACTGTTTTAGTTGTTTGTTGGGAACCGGACATGTAAACGACAATGTTAATAATAAGAGAGAAGAGCAGACTAATATCACATTTACGTATTGTCAACGTCTAGACGTCTAAATGGCTGTTTAAATTTTGCACGTAAAGAAAAAGATAAAAGCTCGTATTACGTATCTCACTGATACCAAGAGCTTTAGTTGTGCACTAATGAAGGGACTGTCGTTATTGCATTGATTTGGCTTTTTTGCGTTTAACAATACCTAAAACCATCCACGTAAATAAGACAGCAGCAAATGCCCATACCAGGTATTTGTATTCGGTGTACAGGTTGCTCAACACGCTTAAATGTTCAAATGCAAAGTGAGTTAACAAGCTGAATACCAATACCCAAACCGTCGCCGCGAGGGCGTTACCGAGCAAAAACTCTCTACGTGGCATTTTCGCGATACCGCATGCAAGAGGCATAAATTGCTTCATTCCTTCAATAAAGCGACTGACGACCAAGCACGTAGGGCCGTATTTCTGGATAGTCAGTTGAAGTGTTTGCATCTTCGGGCCAGAGATATAGCCTTTTTTATCCAACCAGCCTTCAAAGTAATAACCGATTAGGTAACCACAGGTATTCCCAAAAAAGCAGCTTAGCCACGATACCATCATAACCATACTTAGGTTCATGACTTGTTCTGAAGAGAGCAAAGATGCCGCGATCATCAGCGATTGACCAGGCATCGGTACACCTATCCCTTCTAGAAATATACTGACAATCAGCGCCAAGTAGCCGTATTGCTCAAGCAAAGGCTTCATTGACATGAGAAGTTCGTTAATGTGTTCCAAAAGCTTTCCCCTAATAAAAGCGGAACGAAGTTGGAGTGATACTCCGAATGTCCTACTGGGTCAATTCTTGTTTCTCACCGCTGAGAAAAACTGACATGCCTCTGATTATTGTGCGGAATCAATCTGCTGCTTGTTTTATTCGCCGCCACGCTCCCGTGTGGCGGCGAATAAGGCACACCATTATGATTCTTTAGCTTTAGTAAATGCGCCATACAAATCAAGGCGTCGGTGACGTAAGTTGGTTACTGAACCCTCGGTATTAAGTTGCTTCAACTTAGTCAAATCAACATCGGCGAAGATCATCATTTCGGTGTTGGCGCTTGCTTCTGTCAAGGTCGCATCGTGCGGGAAGTAGATATCCGACGGTGAGAATACGGCAGATTGTGCGTACTGGATGTCCACGTTATCAACACGAGGTAAGTTACCAACACTGCCACCGATTGCAACATAGCATTCGTTTTCAATGGCACGCGATTGGGAACAAATTCGTACTCGTTGATAGCCATTTTTTGTGTCCGTCCAGAAAGGAACGAATACAATTTGTGCGCCTTGTTCTGCTAACATTCTTCCCAACTCTGGGAATTCGCTGTCATAACAAATCAGTATGCCGACTTTGCCCGCATCGGTTTCGAACACTTGAACATTGTCACCACCGTCGATCACCCAGTCTCTTTGTTCATGAGGCGTGATGTGGATTTTATATTGAGCGTTAATTTCACCATCTCGTTGCAGCAAGTAGGCCACATTATACAGTTTGCCATCTTCGATAACGGGCATACTGCCTGCAATAATGTTGATGTTGTAGGTGACCGCCATCTGCGAGAAACGGTTTTTGATCTCTTCTGTAAAGCTAGCCAAAAAGCGGATTGCTTCAACGGAATTTTTGTCGTTTTGCAAGCCCATCAGCGGTGCGTTAAAGAACTCAGGGAATAGGGCGAAATCGGCTTTATAGTTCGCAAGAGAAGAGATGAAGAACTCAGCCTGATCGAGCAAATCCTCTAGGTCATTCATCGCGCGCATTTGCCACTGGACGACACCAATCCGAATCAGTGTTTTTTCTACATCGTGTACGGATTGAATATCCTCTTCGTAGAAAAAGTTATCCCACTCCAGCAGTGTCGCGTAACCTTTAGAAGCGCTATCCTCTGGTAAGTAGCCGCGCATGATTCGTTTTACATCGAAGTCGTTAGCAAGCTGAAAAGACAAAATAGGGTCATGAAGCTCACGGCGTTTTACTTTGTCGATGTACTCTGCAACGCTCAGTTCATCTGCGTATTGGTGGTAATTAGGAATGCGACCACCGGCTAAAATTGCTTTGAAGTTCTTACTACGGCAAAGCTCTTTACGCGCATCATACAAACGTCGACCCAAACGTAGCCCTCGATAGTCCGGGTGGACAAATACATCGAGACCATACATTGCATCACCGGTTACTTGATTCTGTATGACGTTGTTTTCGGTAATGATGTCGGTATATAGATGAGGAAGAGAAAAGCGGTTGTAGTCCACTTTAATGGTTAATGCTGCACCGACTATTTTGCCGTTATCTTCAATACAGATTTGGCCATCAGGAAACTGATGAATGAGATCCATAATAGTCAGCCGTGGCCATGAGCCGCCAACATCAGGAAACACTAAGTCCATTAGTTCTGCAAGCTCAGGGTAATCCGTTGGCTCAATGGTACGTAATGAGAGTTTGGGCGAATTGCTGTCCATATCTTTCAATCCATTTATCCTTTTGAAACAGTGTTAATGAGAATGCCACAATTTGGAGCAGACAGATACTGAAGTCTTTGAGTTGTTTTGGGTTACCAAAAGCATTTCAAGAAAACAATATTAGCTTAGTTTGCTCTTCAACCATTCGTAAAACGCCGCCACTTTCTTAGCCGATAGGCGATAATTTGGGATCATCACGTAATAACCATAACCACTCTGTAAAGATAGGTTGAGAATACGTTGGATATCCCCTCTTAAAATAGAATTCTGCGCCATAAAATCAGGAAGTAAGGCGAGTCCTTTTCCCATTTTGACGGCTTCGTAAGCTAAGTAAAAATGTTCAAAGCCTACAGAGTGATAGGTAACGGTTGATTCTACTGCATGTGCAGCCTTAAATTGCTCCCACAACTGAGGACGAGTGCTTTGAGTTATCAACGGATAGTCGCTAACAGCGTGCACATTCTTGAGTGCAGGAGTGTTAGTACAACCGACCAATAGTAGTATTTCTTCGCATAGTAAGTGGCTGTATTCATAATGCGTGGACAATGGAAGACAACGAATATGCAAGTCGCTTTCACCGCTTGAACCTTTGACGTTCCCATCTCCGGTACAGATTCTTACACGGATATTGGGATGTCGCTGGTGGAAGTCATCAATATGAGGCACCAACCAAAGGCTAGCGAAAGAAGGAGTAACATCCACGGTGAGCAATTCTTGCTTTGAATCTGATTGGATTAAGTTGGCGGTTGCATTCTGAATAAGTTCTAGTGCTTCTGTGACTTGCGGTAGGTAGCGTTTTCCTTCCTCAGTTAACTCAATACCATTCGAGCCTCTTTGTATTAAAGGTAAACCCACTAGTTGTTCAAGCGCGGCAATTTGTTTGCTTACTGCGCTTTGTGTAATGCATAGGGCATCCGCCGCTTTAGAGAAGCTGAGGTAATTTGCAACCGCGACAAACGTCCTCAATGCTCGGATAGAAGGGTACTCACTGCCTTTTAACATACTTCAGTCCCATGGAGATAGCCTCTTCACAGAGTAGGAGATTTACCTATTGAAGCAAAGAGAGAAAAAGCCGATGTGTGATTACCTTCCTTACTCGTTCATAAAGAATCCAGACCAAAAATTAAGAATCCTAAATATAATGGGTATGTAAATAATTGATGATCGGGGTTTGTTTATTGATTTCTCCTATCTTTTGAAAAAACTACAAATAAAATAGAATGTTTTACATCATTAATATTTACAGAAATCTAATATTGTTTTCTCAAGGTAAATAAAACGGTATAACTTTTAGTTTTGTTGTTTTAATTTCAAAATAATGTCAATTTTTTATAAAGTAGAAAATATTTTTCATTAAATTAAAATTGGCATTGCATTTGCTTTGTATAATTCGAACTTTCAATGGCATTTATATTAGGAGAACGAAATGAAAAGCAATGTTGTTACTTTGATTGGCCTTTTTTCTTTAGCAACGTTTAGTACTTTATCTCACGCAGCGGACTCCAAAGATCATGGTGTTTATGTCGGCGCCAACTATGGTTACTTAAAAGTTGATGGACAAGATGACTTTGATGATGACAGCGATGCTATTCAAGGTTTGGTTGGTTACCGTTTTAACCCTTACTTAGCGTTAGAGGGCGGTTACATTGATTTTGGTAGCTATGGTAATAACCTAGCAAATGCCGAAACGGACGGTTACACCGCAGCACTAAAAGTTACAGCCCCTATTGCTGATCGTGTCGATCTTTACGCAAAAGGCGGTCAAATGTGGTACTCGACGGATTACAACGTTGCGGGCTTCCAAGGCAACAAAGATGACGAAGGTGTATTCGCTGGTGCCGGTGTTGGTTTTAAAGTTACTGATAACTTCTTAGTTAACGCAGAATATATGTGGTACGACGTAGAACTGAATGCAGAGAACGTAGCGAATGGTGCAAACACAAAAACTGATTTTAACCAAGCATCGCTAGGTGTGGAATATCGTTTCTAATATTGTTAACCATGTTTAACCCAAATAAAAATGCGAAGCTAAATGGCTTCGCATTTTTATTTTTTAAGAGATTTAATTATCTGCATAAAATTACTAATGAATAAAATATTTATAAAGTTGGAAGTGTTGATTATTAGAGATCGTCTGCTTATTTTCTATAGGCTATAAAAGAAGCCGTGCACTAATAGAAAGTAACATCGTAAAAGTAGATCGTGTACTGTTGCAACATAAGTACGGATAGCAGATACAAAAAAGGCCACCCGAAGGTGGCCTTTTCCAAACGTTTGGTGGAGCTGGCGGGAGTTGAACCCGCGTCCGAAAACCGTTCATCATTGGTACTACATGCTTAGTCGATCTTTAATTTCGCCACCCACCTGCGAACCGACACGCTAATGAATGACTAGCCTGAATTAAAATTCGCCGTTCATCTCTCAGGCGGGAGAATCCGGGCTAGCGCGTTTGGGTTTGATCCCTCGTTATTCCCCGTCTTACGTGCGGAAGCTAGGGCGAGAGAGCTCTGAGCAGGTTATTAAGCTGCTAGTGCGTAGTTTTCGTCGTTTGCGACTATTTTTTTGCGGTTTGTTAACGAGGCCTACCGCACCTCGGCATGCACCTCAGACTTCTGAATTCCCGTCGAATCCTAAATCAGCCCCAGGTAATATTCGCATAGTAACAGAAAAGCATTGGCTGTCCAGTACTATGCGTTTAAGTGGTCAAGATTAACGCAGTGTACTCTTCATTACGCGTGCTTTCTCTCTTGCCCAGTCTTTTTCTTTTAAATCCGTACGTTTATCGTGCAGCTTTTTACCTTTTGCTACGCCAATTTTTAGTTTCACCCAAGAGCGAGACCAGTACAGAGAGAGCGCCGTTAATGTCATACCTTCACGGTTCACACGTCCGAATAGGTTGTCTAGTTCACGACGACTCATTAGTAGTTTACGCACACGTGTGGGGTTCGCCACAACGTGTGTCGATGCCTGATTTAAAGGAGTGATTGTCATGCCACTCACAAAGGCTTCACCGTCACGCATAAATACGTAACTTTCAGAAATATTGGCTTTACCTTGGCGAAGGGCTTTCACTTCCCAACCTTGGAGCTCCAAGCCAGCTTCGATTTCATCATCGATGAAATACTCGTGGCGAGCTTTTTTATTCAGCGCGATAGTATTGCTACCCGCTTTTTGTTTCGTTTTTTTCTTTGCCATAATAGCGACATTATACGGGTTGGATATCGGATAGGAAATCCTTTTATTTGCGCAATCGTGGAATAAAAGTAAAATTGGCAGGAGCTTTAAATCTGTACATGTATCGATAGGAGTATGTATGAAGCAAGTCAGCCGTTCTGCGCTTGTGTCTTTTAGTGCTGAACAGATGTTCAATCTGGTTAACGATGTTGCTAAATACCCTGAGTTTCTGCCTGGTTGCTCGGGCTCTAGAATCATTGAGTCTTCGGGTAATGGTATGGTGGCTTCTGTCGATGTGGCGAAGGCTGGTATCAGCAAAACGTTTACTACTTCAAATGAGCTGATCCCAGGCCAAGCAATTATGATGAACTTGGTGGATGGTCCGTTTAAGACATTGCGTGGTGGTTGGATTTTTACCGCGCTAGATGAGCAAGCTTGCAAGGTTGAGCTAAAGCTTGAGTTTGAATTCTCAAGTAAAATGATTGAGATGGCCTTCGGTAAGGTTTTTAACGAGCTTACCAGTAACATGGTAAATGCATTCACTAAACGCGCAAAACAGGTCTACGAGTGTTATGAGTATTGAGTCAGATATGATTCACGTAGAGGTTGTCTATGCTCTTCCTCATGAACAGCGTGTATTTAATTTAGTGGTGAATAATCACGCAACGGTAGAAGAGATCATTCGACAATCTGGCGTGTTAGAGTTATACCCTGAAATTGATTTATCTAAGAATAAAGTGGGTGTGTTTAGTCGTAATGTGAAGTTAGATGCGACCGTTCGAGATCGAGATCGAATAGAGATATATCGTCCGTTACTCGCAGACCCGAAAGAGATTCGTCGTAAGCGGGCGGAGCAGGCTAAAGCCGAGGGGAATGCAGACCCAGTCACCGGTGGTAAGCCTAGCTCTGTACGTAAGAATAAGTAGACTTGATATCAATCCCAATGGATGGCGTCATTGATTCAAAGTGTGATTGCGCGATATCTAGATAATAAAAAACCTCTCATGTGAGAGGTTTTTTGCAAAAGTCGTTTACTGAATCTGCTCGTAAAAAGCGTCACTTTTTGGGAAGTCACCACTGATATCTGCGAGTGTGCCTTGATCGTTAAAGTTAACGATCAGGTCTTTTTGCACTGGATCACCGTGACCAGGAGTATGGTGATAAATGTAGTACCAAGTGTTTGGGTAGCCGTTTTCAATAAGCATTGGCGACCCTAGTACGAAGCGAACCTGTGCTTTAGTCATCCCAAACTTTAATTTATCTACCGCACTTTGTTCTACATAGTTGCCTTGGTTGATATCAATGCGATAAACCAGTTTTTCCAATACCGAACATCCTGTCAGCAATGTCATTGCTAATGGTACGGCAACTAACCACTTCTTTAATTGCATAATAATTTCTTAGTAACCTTTAAAATACTGCGCTGATAATAAACAAGCTCGACGCAGATGTAAAAAGCTATGCGTCGTATGATAGGAAATCTGACAACGAATTTTGAGTTGAGTTGCATTTATTGATTCTCTCACATGTATGTTTATGTCGATGAGCGGTTTTCTATCCAGTTTAAGCGGTAACTAATGACAAATAGCCAAGTTATTGAGCTATGGGGTGGTACTGACCATTATTTCGAAAGGGAATCAGCACCCAAGCACTTTGATATGGTGATGGGGGAGGTAGAGTCACGGAGCAGTGTTCGTGACTCTATCTTTGGAAGAGCATGGCTAAGCGGCGATGAGGAGCTCTTTGGCGTTTGCAAGGGTAGAATCTGTAATTTGGCTACCTCCAAGTAGGCGAGCTAATTCTGCCACACGCTGTTGTTCATCTAATGCGTGCATTTGTGTTTCGGTTTGGCCAGCTTTGGTTTGTTTAGCCACGAACATTTGTTGATGGCCACACCCCGCAACTTGAGGGAGGTGAGTGACACATAATACCTGAGTAGACTCGCCAAGCTTGCGTAACATTTTGCCGACGACTGCTGCTGTTGGACCACTAATACCGACATCCACCTCATCGAAGATCAAGCTTGGTGTATCCACTTTCTGAGCGGTAATCACTTGGATAGCTAAAGAGATGCGTGATAGCTCACCGCCTGACGCAACTTTTGCTATAGGTTGCAATGGTTGCCCTGGGTTAGTCGATACTAAGAAGCACACACTGTCCATGCCAAGTGGTGATGGGTGCGTGTTTTCATTGCTTACATCGATATTGAATACCGCTTTTTCCATGCTCAATTCGTGCATGCTTTGTGTGATCAGTTTGTTCAGTTCTTTTGCGTAACGGCTGCGTGATTTGTGTAGTTTTTCTGCTTGGTTTAGGAAGCTTTGGTACTTTTGTTCCACTTCTTGCGCGAGTTCATCTAAACGTTCATCAGAGCAATCTAACGCTTCTACTTGGGCCAGAAGATCTTGGTGATGTTGGTATAGTTCTTCTGGCATCACGTGGTGTTTGCGAGCAACAGACATCACTTTAGAAAAACGTTCTTCTACATAAGCCATACGAGCAGGATCCACATCTATGCCATCTAGATAACTGCGTAATTCGTTCTTCGTTTCTTCCAGTTGAATCATCGCTTCTGACAACATGTTGGGTAGCTCAGATAGCTTTTCATCTAACTCAGCTAGTTGAATTAGGGAGTGATTGGCCGATTGCAAAATACCAAGCGCATTGACTTCTTCACCTTCGTAAATAAGTTCGATGGCTTGCTGACAGGTAGTGGCGAGTTCACCACTATTGGATAGTCGTTTGTGCTCTTGCTCGAGCTCTGCAAATTCTTCTTCACCTAGCGATAACTCATTTAGTTCTTTGATTTGGTATTCAAGCAACTGTTTTTGCGCCTGGTTTTGCTGGCTATTTTCTTTTAGTTGCTTGAGGTTATTGTCTGCCTGACGCCAATGTTGGTAAGCACTTCGTGTGCTTTTTAGTAGGTTTAGATGACCTGCATATTGGTCGAGCATAGCCATTTGGTGTTCGCTTTTCATCAATTGATGATGAGCGTGTTGCCCATGGATATTGATCAGCAGTTGCCCTAGAGATTTGAGTTGTGATAGTGGGACAGGACTGCCATTAATGAAGGCTCTTGAGCGACCTTCTTTTGTGATGATGCGACGCAAAATACATTCACTGCCATCAAGCAGATCGTTATCTTCTAGCCAACGCGTTGCATGTAGGTTGTTGTCCAGTAAAAAAGCGGCACTAACTTCGGTTTTTTCTTCACCTTGTCGAACCATGCCAGCTTCGGCTCGTCCGCCTAAGCAGAGCCCAAGTGCATCGATAGCAATGGATTTACCCGCGCCTGTTTCACCTGTGATGGTGGTCATGCCCTTAGACAGCTCGAGTTGTAAAGACTTAACAATCGCAAAATTATTAACACTTAGATGAGCCAGCATTTTTATTTACCTGTATAACTGAACAATACTGTATAAGAGAACAGTATATACTGTTTCTTTATACAGTAAAGACAGGTGAGAAAAAATTTCTGTGTGGGGTGCTTTTTTGTGATGAAGTGGGAAAAATGAGCCGAAGTGATTACAACGACTCATTAAAATTGAACAGGTTACGGACGAGTTGGGTTAATCGTGAGCGGCTCTAATGTGACTACTGCATTCACACCAGCACCTGGATGATCCACGTATGATGTGTCTTGCATTAGTGTGTAGTAAACGTCGACGAAGTCATCATCATTCGTTAGGACGCCGTCAGGGATCGTGTCGATGATCTTATTCGTGATTTGCGGAATAATCGCGTAAGCCTGAACTTCTGGATCTGGAATCGCTTTCAGCACTTCTCCAGCAACTTGAACGAGGAGTTTTGCCAACTGTTTATAGTCTGTACCATCATCTTGTTCCATGAGCACGATGTCTGCAGCGCCCCAGCGGTAACGAGACCAGTGAATAATGATCTGATTCGGGTAGTAATCTTGGTTATCGTAGTCTAAGTATGGAAGCTCCACTAAATCGAGAGTCGGTTCATCACGACTTGGATTGACGCCCGTTACGATAGCGTAGATTTCTGCCTTGCCAGAGATCCAAGGTTCTTTGTCATCGGCGAGACGGATCTTTTTCAACTGCGTTGTTTGAATTGGAGCCGCTTCGCCCACTGTGCTACTTGACAATAGCGGTGCATTTTGGCGTTGTTCATCAGCAACGTATGGTTGAACTAAAGCTGGCTGACCGAGTTTTTTCATCTCAGCTTGCATAGCTTGCAAGCCTGCTTTTAGCTCAGCAGAGCTGTTGTTATCAACAACGAGTACAGGTACATCTGGGAGTTGGTAAACATCGAGTTGATGGATGTTGCCATACACATCAAATGCTTCGATATATTGCCAATTCTCATCATCACCACTTGGTTCAAATGCAAATAATGGCTCGACCTCGCCACTTTGCCATGCTGTTATCATGCTCTCATTCGCTAAACGAACTTCCAGCAACTGATCTGAGTATTCAGAAATACCTTTCCAGCTACGAATTTGAGTGTCAGCTTGTACAAGCTGATGGCTAAACTCGGAGTTGGGGTTTTGTTGAACAAATGCTGATACAGAGACGCTAGTCTGTTGTGGAGTAATATCTCTTCTCAACATGGGTTCAATGGCAGCATAGTGCTCACTCAATTGTTGAGCGAGGGCACGCTTCGTCTTAGTGATATCTTCCGCTTTTGCGTTGGATACACTGTTGACTTGCGTTTCCTCTGATTGGCAGCCAATAAGTGCTAATGTACTGAGAACAGACAGAATGATGGTTTTCTTCATAATATGTCCTTTATTGATTTTATGAAATAGAGTTAATACTCTATTCATGGTGAGAATATCACCGGACATAGATCATTGAATTTGCTTTTCTATCTTTTGTGTAAACTTTGCCCACAGGATCAAAATTTATAAACTTCTCTTTAATGACAGCAAATATCGTGTCGCCTCACTACTTTGTGTCTATTTCTTGTCTAAGAAAGCCAAAAGCCAGTGGCAATTAAGCTGCTGGCTTTTTTATTGAAGTCATTTCCCTGAATAACAAGTGTTAGAACAATTTACTAGACCAACCAAGCTTGTTACGTAAAACGTGATAGTAGCTGTAGTCCTTGGGATGGATGAGTTTGAGCACATTTGGACTTTGATAGATGTGGATTTCGTCTCCTGGAGAAACAGGGAGAGACACTTGTCCATCACAGCTAACTTCTTGTGTTCCTCGGTTCTCTGGTGACACCACCAATTTAATTCGACGCTTTCCATCAACCACCAAAGGTCGACTCGACAAGGTATGAGGAAACATTGGCACGAGTGAAATGGCATTCAAGCTAGGCGAAAGAATTGGACCACCGCCAGAAAGCGAATATGCGGTCGAGCCCGTTGGTGTGGAGACAATCAAACCATCGGCTCGTAAAGAGAAGGCGAAGCTTTCATCAATGTACACTTCAAATTCAATCATATGGGCAATTTGCCCTGGGTGAAGTACAGCTTCATTTAGCGCAGCGTTGTGGCTTTTAATTTGCCCGTGACGGTGTACTTCCGCTTCTAAGAGAAAGCGCTCTTCTTCAATATACTCACCGTCGAGTACCGCTTGCAGAGACGCTTGGAACTCGTCTGGGTTTAAGTCAGTTAAGAAGCCCAGGTTTCCACGGTTCACCCCTATGACTGGTACATCAAATCGGGATAAAATTCTTGCCGCGCCTAGCATGTTGCCATCCCCACCAACCACAATGGCTAGATCGGCATTTTTTCCTAGTTCAACTAAACTGGCAAATTGACTCTGCGGGATATCATCCAGTATTGCGGCAAGGCGATCGTCAATAAATACTTTATAGCCTTCAGAGGTCAGCCATTGGTACAACTCTTTATGAGTTTGAATTGCTTGTTGATCTCTTGGTTTTCCGATAATCGCGATCACGTTACATGGATTTTTCATAGCATTTCCGCATTAAAGAGGCTTGAATCAGGAATCTTCATCCCCATAATAATGGCAAGTCACCTAAATATGCGAATTTTTATGTGGTTAAAGCCCGCAAAAACGCGCATGGCTTTAAGGGCATTATGTTGAATTCTGGAGATATCATGAGCAACGAAGAAAACAAAGTTACAGAAGAAGAGCTTGATCAAATCATCGAAGAGGCTGAAAAAGTAGAAGCTGAAGCACAAGAAGTAGAAGCTGAGCTTGAAGAAATTGGTGATGAGACAGACGCTAAGATTGCTCAACTAGAAGCGGCACTATTGTCTAGCGAGGCAAAAGTAAAAGAGCAGCAAGATGCGGTGTTGCGTTCTAAAGCTGAAGTAGAAAACATGCGTCGTCGTACCGAGCAAGAGATCGATAAAGCACGTAAGTTTGCGTTGAACAAGTTTGCCGAAGAGTTGCTTCCTGTTATTGATAACCTAGAGCGTGCAATTCAAGCGGCAGATACAGAGAATGAAACGGTTAAGCCGTTCCTAGAAGGTGTTGAGTTAACACACAAAACGTTTGTCGACGTTGTGGCGAAATTTGGCTTGAAAGCAATCAACCCTGAAGGTGAAGCATTCAACCCAGAGTTCCATCAAGCGATGTCGATTCAGGAAAGCCCAGATCATGAATCAAACACAGTTATGTTTGTTATGCAAAAAGGTTACGAACTAAACGGCCGTGTGATTCGTCCGGCAATGGTAATGGTTGCTAAATAACCTTAACTGCCTGTTTTCAAGTATAAAGCGCCCATCATTTTTTGATGGGCGCTTTTTTGTTTTAAACGTAAGTTGTTGTAATGAGCTTCATTGTATATCGATAAAATGGAAGTTTGATCCCCTTCATATTTTTTCTTATTGGTTAATTATTTTCCTATAGGAGATTTCTTCTCATCTCACTGCGTGTTTATGAACGAAGAGGGCTATAAGTAATTGTAATTATTCGTTGTGTGAATGTTTGTCCTGCATAGGAATGTAAAGATAGTCATTTTTTCTGCAATAGTTTCGTTAACAAAAATGTAAATTATCACTTTATTTTGTAACCTTCGTGTGTATGATTTGCGACTAATGCTTTAAAAGTAAGCATATATAACTACAAAGATGTAAATAGCAAACACAACATATCGGAGATTTATAATGGATAAATCGCTTTCTAGTAAGATTTTTATAGGCTTGTTTGCCGGCCTTGTGCTCGGAACAGCAATTCAGTACTTATTTAGCGGTATTGCGATTTTTGATACATACCTACTTGGAGCAGCAGAAGGCGTTGGCGGCATGTTTGTCTCGCTGATCAAATTGCTTGTTGTTCCTTTAGTTTACGTTTCAATCGTATGCGGCATTGTTGACTTGAAAGACATCAGTGCATTTGGTCGTCTTGGTGGAAAAACTTTTACCCTCTACATTCTTAACACCATCATTGCGATTACGGCGGCTTTGACTGTTGGTTTGATTTTCCAGCCAGGAGCTGGTGCTAATCTGGCAGGAACGGTATCTGAGGCCGTACAGCTGACGACGACAGAAACGCCGGACATTTTCTCTCTAGTTGTTAACATTGTTCCTAGCAACCCAGTACAAGCGTTTGCTAACGGCGACATGCTGCAAATCATCTTCATGGCAATTCTGACAGGTCTTGCAATTCAAGCTTTGGATTCTCGTGGTGGTCCTGCCATCCGCACGTTCAAAATGGCAAATGAAATCATGATGAAACTGGTTGGGTTAGTGATGAGTCTTGCGCCATATGGTGTGTTCGCGCTAATGATTCAATTGGGTGCAACACTAAACGCCAATACATTGATGTCCGTGGCTGGTTATGTGGCCTTGGTGGTTGCGATGTTGGTGTTCTGGATCTTCTTCTTCTATCCAATGGCAGTAAGTCTTGCGACAGGGACCTCTCCAAAGACTTTCCTACGTGCAACTCGTGAGCAGATTCTGTTCTCTCTATCTACCGCGAGCTCAAACGCGACTATCCCGGTAACGATGCGTACACTGACAGAAAAGCTTCAGGTCTCTAAATCGGTTGCTGGCTTCGGTGTACCACTGGGCGCAACGATGAACATGTCTGGTGTGTCTATCTATATTGCTCTAGCAACGATGTTTGTTGCGAACGCTTTTGGCCAGCCAATTAACACCGCAGACATCTTCACGCTTGGTTTAACTATTCTTCTATTATCTATTGGTGCTGGTGGCGTTCCTGGAGGCGGCGTGGTAATGGTAGGCGTTTTGCTTCACCAACTAGGCTTACCACCTGAAGGCTTGGCAATTATTGCTGCGGTTGACCGTATTAATGACATGTTCTGTACGTCTTCAAACGTTGTGGGCGACACGGCGGTAAACACCATTGTTGCAAAAACAGAAGGTGAGATTGGTAAAGAAGAAGGCGTTGACGCTGAGCCTGCTCAAGCGAACGCTTAATGTCTTGAATCATTTATTTTAACCCTAATATTGAAACGAGCTCTTATGAGCTCGTTTTTTTGTTTAGGAAGAGTCGGGCATAAATACATTTACCTGAGAAATGGTGTTTTGTTGCGCTACAGCAGTGTGACGAGTTCCCAACTAATCAGAAAGAAACACATAAATTTCGAAAAAAGACGCTTTTTTTTAATTCTGCCCTTGAAAAGCATTTTGCCGCCCTTATCTATGTGGCATAGAGAAGCAAACATTGATTATTTTTGTTTGTGAGCAAGGGTTGAAACCCGATTCTCCTCCCCCCACATTGGGGTTATAACCAAACGAAAATAGAATTTATTCGGAGATAGCCAGATGGGTAAAATCATTGGTATTGACTTAGGTACTACTAACTCATGTGTTGCTGTATTAGACGGCGACAAACCACGTGTAATTGAAAACGCAGAGGGCGAACGTACTACTGCATCGGTTATTGCTTACACTGACGGTGAGACGCTAGTAGGTCAACCTGCGAAACGTCAAGCAGTAACTAACCCAGAAAACACGCTATTTGCAATTAAGCGTCTAATCGGTCGTCGTTTTGAAGACGAAGAAGTTCAGCGTGACATCCAAATCATGCCTTACAAAATTGTTAAGGCTGACAACGGTGACGCTTGGGTAGAAGCAAAAGGCCAAAAAATGGCGGCTCCTCAGGTTTCTGCTGAAGTTCTTAAGAAAATGAAGAAAACTGCTGAAGATTTCCTTGGTGAGGAAGTAACTGGCGCAGTTATCACAGTACCTGCTTACTTTAACGATGCTCAGCGTCAAGCTACAAAAGATGCTGGCCGTATCGCAGGTCTAGAAGTTAAACGTATCATCAACGAACCAACAGCAGCAGCGCTAGCTTACGGTCTTGATAAGAAAGGCGGCGATCGCACTATCGCGGTATACGACCTTGGTGGTGGTACATTCGATATCTCTATCATCGAAATCGATGAAGTTGAAGGCGAGAAAACATTCGAAGTTCTAGCGACTAACGGTGATACTCACCTTGGTGGTGAAGACTTTGATAACCGCCTAATCAACTACTTAGTAGACGAGTTTAAGAAAGAGCAAGGTATCGATCTTAAGAACGATCCACTAGCAATGCAGCGTGTTAAAGAAGCAGCAGAAAAAGCGAAAATCGAGCTTTCTTCTACTTCTCAAACTGACGTAAACCTACCTTACGTTACTGCAGATGCAACTGGTCCTAAGCACATGAACATTAAAGTGACTCGTGCAAAACTAGAATCTCTAGTTGAAGACCTAGTACAACGCTCTCTTGAGCCACTAAAAGTAGCTCTAGCTGACGCTGATCTATCAGTAAACGACATCACTGACGTAATCCTAGTTGGTGGTCAGACTCGTATGCCAATGGTTCAAGCGAAAGTTGCTGAGTTCTTTGGTAAAGAAGCGCGCCGTGACGTAAACCCTGACGAAGCAGTAGCAATGGGTGCTGCAGTTCAAGGTGGTGTACTTGCTGGTGACGTTAAAGACGTACTACTACTAGACGTAACTCCACTGTCTCTAGGTATCGAGACAATGGGTGGCGTAATGACTAAGTTAGTTGAGAAGAACACAACTATCCCAACTAAAGCGAACCAAGTTTTCTCTACAGCGGAAGACAACCAGAGCGCGGTTACTATCCACGTTCTACAAGGTGAGCGTAAGCAAGCGATGTACAACAAGTCTCTAGGTCAATTCAACCTAGAAGGCATCCAGCCTGCACCACGTGGTATGCCACAAATCGAGGTTACTTTTGACCTTGATGCGGACGGTATCCTACACGTGTCAGCGAAAGACAAGCAGACTGGTAAAGAGCAGAAGATCACTATCCAAGCTTCTGGCGGTCTAAGCGATGAAGACATCGAGAAAATGGTTCAAGAAGCAGAAGCTAACAAAGAAGCGGACAAAAAGTTCGAAGAGCTAGCGACTGCACGTAACCAAGCTGACCAAATGATTCACGGTACTCGTAAGCAAGTAGAAGAAGCTGGTGAAGCACTACCTGCAGAAGAGAAAGAGAAGATTGAAGCAGCAATTTCTGAGCTAGAAACAGCGCGCAAAGGCGAAGACAAAGAAGCTATCGATGCTAAAGTTCAAGCACTAATGACCGCTTCTCAAAAACTGATGGAAATCGCTCAACAACAAGCTCAAGCGCAGCAAGCACAAGGTGCTGACGCCGGTGCACAGTCTAAAGAAGACGACGTTGTAGATGCTGAGTTCGAAGAAGTTAAAGACGACAAGAAATAATATTTCTTAACCAGATGGCTGCAAAGCCATCTGGGGTCGATAAGACTTCGTGTGCGGGCGTTTGGGGCAACTCTTACGCCCGTCTGTTTGTAAACGCTGTCTTTCTAGTTAAGTATGTTGCGGATAAGTGCACTTACCTAGAACGATACAAACACCAAGCGGTGAATCGATGCCGTTTGTAGTAATTAACTGGTGACGAAGAACATGTCAAAACGTGATTTTTACGAAGTATTAGGCGTAAGCCGTGATGCCTCAGAGCGCGATATCAAAAAGGCGTACAAGCGTCTAGCGATGAAATTCCACCCAGACCGAAACCAGGGTGATGAGTCTGCGGCGGACAAGTTTAAAGAAGTAAAAGAAGCGTACGAAGTTCTGACCGACCCTCAAAAGAAAGCGGCGTACGACCAGTACGGTCATGCTGCTTTTGAACAAGGCGGCGGTGGTTTCGGTGGCGGCGGCTTTGGTGGCGGCGGTGCTGATTTCGGCGACATCTTTGGCGATGTATTCGGCGACATTTTTGGTGGTGGTCGTCGTGGCGGTGGTGGTCACCGTGCTCAACGTGGTGCGGACTTACGTTACAACATGGAACTGACGCTAGAAGAGGCGGTTCGTGGTGTAACGAAAGAGATCGAAGTACCAACACTAGTACACTGTGATACCTGTGATGGTAGTGGCGCGAAGAAAGGTTCATCTGCTGAAACATGTGGTACCTGTCATGGTCATGGTCAAGTACAGATGCGCCAAGGCTTCTTCGCAGTGCAACAAACCTGCCCAACCTGTCACGGTAAAGGCAAGATCATTAAAGACCCTTGTAATGAGTGTCATGGTCAAGGTCGTAAACAGAAAACCAAAACACTTAACGTTAAGATCCCAGCAGGTGTTGATACTGGCGACCGTATTCGTCTATCTGGCGAAGGTGAAGCGGGAGAAATGGGAGCTCCAGCGGGTGACTTGTATGTACAAGTGCACGTGAAAGAGCACCATATCTTCGAACGTGATGGTAACAACCTATACTGTGAAGTGCCTGTAAGCTTTGCGATGGCGGCTCTAGGTGGTGAAGTTGAAGTACCAACTCTAGATGGTCGCGTAAGCCTAAAAGTGCCTTCAGAAACGCAAACAGGTCGTATGTTCCGCATGCGTGGTAAAGGTGTGAAAGGCGTTCGCGGTGGCGGTATCGGTGACTTGATTGTTAAGTTGGTTGTTGAAACACCAGTAAACCTAAGCTCACGCCAAAAAGAACTGCTCAAAGAGTTTGAAGAGTCTTGTGGTGGTGAAGCGGCGACAAAGCACAAGCCTAAATCAGAAGGCTTTTTCAACGGTGTGAAAAAGTTCTTTGATGATTTAACCAGCTAAGACGTTAGTGAAAAGCACAAATACAAAGGCCTGCTAAAATGCAGGCCTTTTTGCATCTCGGTGTTCTTTCTAATTCCAGCAATCACTTGGCTCTTCGACATTTGTTGACGTTAAAGTAATCGTTTTAGCGCCAGTCAAGCACTCGTCGTCGTCTTGTCCCAGAGCCGATTTTGCTGTCGCTGTTATGGTATAGGCCGTACTTGCAGAGCTCGCAATATTGAAAGAAAATCTATCTGTGTCTGAATCACATAGAGTGCATGTGCCTCCAGAGATAATATGACTCCAGTCGTACCCACCATCATAAGATGTCTCTAGCTCTAGCTGAATTCGACTAAGATCGCTCAAGGCAACCGTCCTATGAGACTTGAGCACATGATTGGTGTAAGAAGGGGAGGCGACAGCCGCAATGATCCCAACAATCACTACGGCTATCAGTAATTCGATCAATGTCATCCCTCCCAATCTTTTTTTGTAGCTGTTACAGCGAGAAATTCGAATCATCACGAGTAGTTTCCTTTTCACTTTTCCGCCTATTTTTGGCAGGTGATAGCATCTGTGCAAGATGAATTACGGCCCTTTTGCCGTTTACATAGGAATTTGGGAAATGCCTCGCGGGTTTACGTTGTTGGAGCTTCTTATTACTGTTGCTGTACTGAGTATTATATTGGCGTTTGCAGCTCCAAGCTTTAGCCGTGTTTCACAAACTGTGCAAATGCAGCGATTGGCAACTGAATTAGCTGGTTTTCTAAGCCAAAGTAAGTCCGAGGCGGTAATGAGAAATCAAAAGTTATATATACATTTCTCAATGGCTAAAAACGTTGTTGTCAGTCAAGGTGCATGGTCTCTACAGTTAACTGACTCATCTAGCGGCTCAGGGGGAGTAATCTTAAACCTTTCCGGCTCCGCATACTCTGAATTATCTTTGAAGCACAGTTACGATAATCAAAAAATAAGCTTCGATGAGGTCCGTGGACGGCCCCAAGGAGGAAATATAGAGTTTTTCCCAACCAATGCTCAAAACATAAAACTACAAGCAAAGCTCTCAAACCCTCCTGGGAGGATTAAGATTTGTAGTAATTCTGGAGCGAAGTTATATGATTACCATCAGTGCTAACAAACGCTATCAAAGAGGTAGCTCTTTAATTGAATTAATGATTAGTTCTTTAATTGGGTTAATTGTTCTTAGTGTAGTGGGCTCTATATTCTTGAGTTTACAAAAAACAGCAAAAGAAAAAAGCTTAGAGCTAAATTTATTGCAAGGTCTTAATATCACTTTATCTGTTATGAAAGAAGATATTCAAAGAGCAGGTTATGATGGTGGGAACGGTAGTTCACTCAAATTATCCGGAGCTACAGGAACCATAATGCTGAGCGGCGCCTCTTCTGTTGGTTTTGTGTATTTTAAAGAAGACTCAGCTGCCAATGAAGACTATCGAAATATTAAGTATGAGAAGAGAGATACTCGGTTTTTTATATGTGAAAAAGGCGTTGTGTCTCAAACACAAATATTATCTTTTGATGGTATAGATTTTTGTCGTTCTCTATTTGATGATGATATTTTCCAAGTCACCCAATTCACCGTTAGTTCAGAAACAGTGACTAATGGAGGAAATGTAAGTTCGGTCACGAACGTTAAGTTAGGTTTGCAAACGATTGATGGAGTCTTTAGTGAAGTCGCGGAGTTTTCTATCAAACAAAGGAATTGGCAATGACATCTAAATATAGCTATTCCGGTTATACCACTTTGCTTGTGACTTCTATACTTTTATTACTTGCTTTAATTGCATCATTAGCATCATCCAAAGGTGTCTTTTTTCAAATAAAAGTTGCGCAAAACGAAATAAAATCTCGACAAGCACATTGGTTAGCTGAAGGAGGTGTTGAATGTGCATGGGCGCAATTTAGAGTTAGTAATATTGTACCTGCAGTAATAACAGATTGTGGCTCAGGGCTTTGGACGGTTCCGAATTTTACGAGTACTTCCAATGGGTATTTGGTTACTTCTAATGTTGGATTTACAAGCATTAGTAAGGAGATTATTTTGGGAGGTAACTTGAGCTATGGTGCAATGCAGTCTAGTGCCGACATTTATTTTCATTCTAGTGCAACGTTTTCTACTCCAGATCCAGGGGAATTGAGCAGCGATGGGTGGGAGTGTATTGCGTTAAGGTATAAAAAGCGCTTTTACTCCTCTTCAGTTGATAATAAAGGCGTAATTCATGGAGAGTCTCCCTATGCCGATTTTAACAACCCTACAAATAAAGATTGTGCAAACACGACGGCAAACCGTCATCTCTCATCTAGTGTTGGCGGGGTTGGTGCTGGTGATGATTTTACTCAAGATACAGATTTAAAGCCATTTGAATCCTTCTTTGGAGTAAAGGCTGAAGAGCATAACGATGTCCGAGATAATGGTGTATTTCATGTTATGACGGGCTCAGTGGCTGGTGGCATACCTAATTGTGGTGCTGCTTTAACAGCAGAAATTCAGTCAGGGAAGCATCATTTATGGGTTGAAGGGAGCTGTGAAATCAAGCAATCGGAATACAATGATTTGGTGAATGCTACATCATCGACCAATGGCGTAACAGTGCTCATTCATGATGGTCTTTTCTCCGTGATGGGACCACCGAGCTCCGGCGCTACATCAAATAAGTTTAAAGGGGTCTTGTTTCATTTCAATCATGATTATGCTCCGGCAACAGCGGATTGGGTTGGGTTCGAAGCCAATGCTCACCTAAATCATGTGCCAAGTGTTGTAGAAGACTCATACAGGACAATAGCTTCTTATTATCAGCATGGTTCTTTTACGGTATCTGGTGGTCAATATTTTGATAGTGAAGATCAGGCAGCGGTTTTCTTCGATTCTTTGGACTTTAGATACAATAAAGATGTGATAGACAATTCAAGGAATGCGCATGCAATTCCTAGATGGAAGAAGGGCTCTTGGAATGATCTCTAAACAAAAAGGTTTTAACCTTCTTGAAGTTCTAATTTCTTTTCTGCTTATCGGTGTTGGGGCTCTAGGTTTAACGAAGCTAAACGTGTATCTAGAACGCGAATCCGAATATGCCATAAAAAGTATTGAAGCATTGCGTCTAGCAGAAAACCAGCTCGAATGGTTCCGGACGCGTGGTGCTTCTGCGGCGATGTCTACCATCACACCTGCAAATTTTGCTTCTATTGCAACAGGCTCTTCTGTTACTGGACCTTATGTCGTCGAGTGGGAAGTTCCAGCTGCCACGGTTTCAGGAACACTGAAAACTATCACCATTACCTCTAGCTGGAAGGATAGAGTCGGCGAGACGCGATCAGTTCAGCTAAAAACGATGATTTCACAGTACAGTGAATTCGAAAACTGAGTTCAATTGCACACATAGGCAGAGACAAATGCGGGTGTAATTCCTGTTTGATACCGGATTTGTCACGGTTAATAAATGGTTTTTGAACTGTTAATCGAGTTGATGTGCTACTGTTTTTATTATGTTTAATTGAAGTGGTGTTTTTGCAAAATATGTCTCCAATTATGAAAAAAAATATAGAACCTTGTGCTTTCTCCATTAGTGTTTACTAGAATACTCGTTGGATAGTAGGCCGTCATAATTACTCAAATAGGCCTTGGCACCAACATCATTCACTATGGAGTTACCATGAGTAACCAAGCTGTAAATAAGGCACCATCATCGAAGCCGAGCGGGATGGAGCGCTTTTTAAACTTTATCGAGAGGACAGGTAACAAAATTCCTGATCCTGCGATTTTGTTCTTCTGGGCATTGATCATTACTTGGGCGGCGTCAGCACTTTTGTCGAATGTATCATTCGATCTTCCAAACCCTCGAACGGGCGAAGCTCTTACCATCACTAATTTACTTACGGGCGAAGCGCTAGCAAGTTTCCTTGCGAACATGGTGACTACTTTTACTGGTTTTGCGCCACTGGGTATCGTACTTGTCGCGATGCTAGGTGTGGGCGTTGCAGACTCTTCGGGCTTTATTACGACGGGTCTTAAGAAGATGCTGAACTTCACGCCAGCTAAGCTTCTTACTCCAATGCTTATTTTGGTTGCTATTGTGTCGCATACTGCGGCAGATGCAGGCTATGTTCTGGTTATTCCTCTGGGCGGTATAATCTTCCATGCGGCAGGTCGTCACCCTCTAGCGGGTATTGCGGCAGCTTTTGCAGGTGTATCTGGTGGCTTCTCTGCAAACTTTATTCCTTCAGGTATCGATCCACTACTAGCAGGCTTTACGCAAACCGCGGCGCAGGTTCTTGATCCTGAATACGTGGTTAACCCATTAGCGAACATCTTCTTTACTGGCCTATCTTCCATCATTATTGTAGCGATTGGTTGGTACGTGACAGAAAAAATCATCGAGCCTCGTTTGTCAAAAATGCCAATTGATGACGATGCGGAAACCGCGCCAAACCTAGGCTCATTTACTGAACTGGAATCAAAAGCATTTCGTTATGCTGGTTGGGCAATGATGGCGGGTATTGCTTTACTTGTTGCAGCGTTAATTCCAGAAACATCAGCACTTCGCTCTCCTGAAGGTGAAATTACGGCCTTCTCAGCACCTATCATGAAGTCTATCGTGCCGTTGATCTTTATTCTGTTTATCATTCCTGGTTACGTTTACGGTAAAGTGTCTGGAACGTTCAAGACCAGTAATGACATTATCAAAGCGATGGCTGATACCATGTCGACCATGGGCGCATACATTGTTATGTCGTTCTTCTGTGCTCAGTTCCTATCTGCATTTGCTCAGTCAAACATCGGTACGATGCTAGCGTTGTATGGTGCAGAAGGCTTAAAAGCGATGAACCTACCAGGTGAAGTGACCATCATCGGTATGATCCTTCTAACCGCGTCTGTAAACCTCCTTATTGGTTCGGCATCGGCAAAATGGGCTTTAATTGGTCCAATCTTAGTGCCAATGCTAATGGCGGTTGGTATCTCGCCTGAGCTGTCTCAAGCGGCTTACCGTGTGGGTGACTCTGTATCGAACATCATTTCGCCTCTAATGGTATTTTTCCCTCTTGTAGTGGTTTACTGTCAGCGTTATGTGAAGTCGGCTGGTATCGGTACGCTTGCGTCACTAATGATGCCATTCTCGATCGCAATGCTGATCGGTTGGTCTATCTTCCTAGTTGCTTATTGGATGGTAGGTATCCCGCTAGGCATTCAAGCTCCTTACACTTATACAATGTAAAAATGTGTAGGGTGTGAAAGCCGCTAATTGGTAGCCTAAAAGCGCAGGTCTTTGATCTGCGCTTTTTTGTTCTCGCAAAACGAACATCGATAGGTCTTATAGCTAGGCTTTTTGGAGTAGCAAACTTTACCCCGTGATGTGTTGCTGTAGTGAAACCGAAGTTAGTGATAAAATTCCTGAATTCAATCGTTTTTTGTTTCTTTGGAGCCTCCTTTGTCCAACCATCCGTTTACCCCTCAAGATGAATTGTTTATGCGCAGAGCGATGGTGCTTGCTGAGCAAGCAGAAGCTGAGGGGGAAGTACCTGTCGGCGCAGTGCTTGTCAAAGATGGTGAAATTATCGCTGAGGGGTGGAATCGCTCTATTGGTACTAATGACGCTACCGCACATGCTGAGATCCAAACACTGCGTAAAGCAGGCCAAAAGCTAGAAAATTACCGCCTTCTGGATACGACGTTATATGTAACACTTGAGCCATGTCCAATGTGTGCCGGAGCCTTATTGCATAGCCGCGTTAAGCGAGTCGTTTTTGGAGCGCCAGATTTAAAAGCGGGAGCAGCAGGAACAGTGCTTAATTTGTTTGAAAGCCAAGCCGCTTACCATTACGCCTTAGTTGAAAAGGGGCTGCTAGAAGATGAGTGCCGCACTCAGCTACAAGCGTTTTTTAAGCGTCGCCGAAAGGAAATTAAAGCGAAGAAACAAGCACAAAAAGCATTAGAAAATGGAGAGAGTGGACAAAATTATGGAAATAGTGAGAGTTAGCAAACATCTACAACCGGGTAGATGTTTGCCTGAACGTACTAGTGATTGACTAAATGTACAAAAACACGATTACGTGAACTTACTTTCTTTTTCATACATGTCAGTTTACGTTTACGTCGGATAGCAGCTACTGTGTTATTTAAACGCTTTGACTGCACTCTACGTCTTCTCATATTCAAAACCTCCTGCAGACAAGATTTATACCAGTAAAGCGCGGCTCATCGATGCTTAGCAATAGGCTCGATAATCGCACTAAACATTGTATGGTTTAAACGTTCTTCATTTGACTTCTGCATTGCACAGAGCCAGCAAACAATTTCAATACGGTGCTTAATAATATGAGTGACGTTATTTCGGCAGAGGTAGCCGATAGCGCCGCTTCATCAACTGAGCTAAACCATGTGGTTGCGAAGCAATCTGTTACAAAGCAATCAGTTTAACTAACGGTGAAAAAGGCGACCAACCAAAGGAATGGTTGAGTGTGGTTGGTGTCACTCAGAGTCTTGGATTCTAGATAAGTTTTCGCTAGTACTCAATAAAAATGACGAGCTCATGGGCTCGTCATTTTTTAGTTTACCGCGGGTCTATTCTTCAAGGCTCTCTTGTTCGGTGTCTTCTTCAACCGTGACGTCAGAAGCACCTGAGACTTGCTCGACGACAGCCTCTACTGCTCCTGATATCAAAATGTCAGGGTTGAGCGGCGGGATAACTTGCAAGTCATCGCTATTCTCATCAATCGCTGGCTGTTGGCTGACATGACCAATGATGGATTGGTAGTAACGTCGAATATTTTCTACGTAATTACGCGCTTCATCACCTCTGGCGTACCCATAGCGAGTTTGACTGTAGTAACGCTTCTGACGCAGTAAAGGCAATCTGTCTTTTACATCCGCCCAAGCGTTTGGATCGCCACCTTGCGCTTTAGTAAGTCGTCGTGCGTCCATCATGTGGCCATAGCCAATGTTGTATGAAGCCAGGGCAAACCATATTTTTTCATGCTCGTTGATGCTATCAGGCACGCGACCTACAATGCGACGTAAGTACTCGACACCTCCACGAACAGATTGCTCAGGGTCTAAACGGTTTGTTACCCCGACGCTTTTCGCAGTTGGCAGAGTAAGCATCATCATCCCTCTAACACCTGTTGGCGATTTTGCCGCTGGCTTCCAGTGTGATTCTTGATACGCCAATGCTGCAATTAAGCGCCAGTCGAACTCTTCGCTGTACTTTTGGAATAAAGGTGCCCACTTAGGCAATTTGTCATCCAGAGCTCGAATGAATGCGCGAGTATCAACGTAGTCAAATGCTTCAATATGACCAATGTACTTCTCTTCGAGAGTGGACAGTTCTCCTGATTGTTTAATGTTACCGAAAAACTCTATCAGCATCGCATACAAACTTTCGTCTTCAGAGCGTCGAGTAAACCACGATACTGGTTGATCTTCTGTAAGTTCAAACGCGAGCGCAAGATCGGGGTAAAGGCGCTGAGCTAGGGAAAGTTCTACAGAGTCAGTCACAGTAAAACGCAACTCACCAGTGGATACATATTTAAGTAAGTCTCTCGTGTCAGCATCGCCAACAATTTCAAACAGCAGCTCTGGGTATTTCTTCTTTAATGCGGTTAGGGTCGGAACATATTGCGATTGTTCGACGATCTTTAATGTTTGCGCGCCTGCATTTGTATCTTCGTCAGATTCGCTGTCTTTCGATGCTTGGTATTCAATCAGCTGTTCGATATCACGTGGTCGAAGTTGCCCCTTTTTATACACAACTTGTTGGCTTACATAATAATAAGCAGGGCCCGGTCTAAAGCGTTTTACCGCTTGTGACGTTTGATTTAAGCCCGTAGCGATGAGATCAATATCTCCTTTCTTAAGAGCAGGAAAAAGCTCAGCTTGGCGAAAGGCAGGTTTAATCTCGAGCTTGACGCCGAGCTGCTCCGCAAACTGACGCGCCAATTCGTAATCCAACCCTGCGGGACCATCGGGACCAATATAATAGGAAAGCTGATTGTTTAGCGTGCCAACACGAAGCACGCCACGTTCCTGAATTTTTTCGAATTCACTTTTGGGTTCCGACTCAATCTGGCAGGCAGAGAGTAGTAGCACAGAAACAAAAATTAGGGCGCTGCGCTTGAGTCGGTTGAGCTGGCTTATTTGCATTAATAGGTACATCTTAGGAAATTTCTATTTGCCTTTATATCAAAGCGAGCTCATGGGGCAAAGTGAATCACACACTTATAGCGTGACATTGTGTGTTTTATCGACATTTTAGTCGTAATTCAAATTTGACAAAAAAAATGACGCAAACGGTTGCTTTTGGTGTTACATCACAAAAACAATTGCTATATAATGCGCTCGCAATGACGAGGTGGAATCGGCATAGGTTCGACAGGGCTTATTTTAAGTGTCTGAATTTATTCCAATATCACCTTAATCAATTGCATAAGAGACCTAAGCACATGAGAATTTTGCGTGGCTCCCCAGCTCTTTCTGAGTTTCGTGTTAATAAACTACTGGAACTTTGTCGTGAACAAGATCTGCCTGTAACTGGCATTTATGCCGAGTTTATGCACTTTGCCGATCTAAAGTCTGACCTTGATGACCGAGAGTTAGAAAAACTTGAAAAGTTACTAACTTACGGCCCAACCATCGAAGAGCATGAGCCAGAAGGTCTTCTACTTCTTGTTACGCCTCGTCCAGGCACTATCTCGCCTTGGTCTTCTAAATCTACCGATATCGCTGTTAACTGTGGCTTGGATAAAGTGAAACGTCTAGAGCGCGGTACGGCTTATTATGTCGAATCTTCAGTTGTTCTATCAGAAGCTCAAGTTGACGCTGTCAAAGCGTTAATTCATGACCGCATGATGGAAACGGTATTTACAGAATTTGAAGCTGTGTCAGCGCTGTTTACAGTCGCAGAGCCTAAGCCTGTGGCGCATGTTGATATCTTAGCGGGCGGTCGTCTTGCGCTTGAAGAAGCAAACGTTTCCCTAGGCTTGGCACTCGCAGAAGATGAAATTGATTACTTGGTAGAGAACTTTACTAAGCTTGGGCGTAACCCAAACGACATTGAATTGATGATGTTTGCTCAGGCGAACTCAGAGCACTGTCGCCACAAAATTTTTAACGCAGATTGGACTATCGACGGGGTAGATCAACCTAAGTCTCTGTTCAAAATGATCAAAAACACGTTCGAAACGACACCTGACTATGTGCTGTCTGCATACAAAGACAACGCGGCCGTTATGACGGGCTCTAAAGCGGGTCGTTTCTTCCCAGACCCTAAATCTCGTCAATACACTTACCACCATGAAGATGCACACATCTTGATGAAGGTAGAGACGCACAACCACCCAACGGCAATCTCTCCATGGCCGGGCGCATCGACTGGTTCAGGCGGTGAGATCCGTGACGAAGGTGCGACGGGTATCGGCGGTAAGCCAAAAGCGGGTCTGGTTGGTTTTACAACCTCTAACTTACGTATTCCTGGTTTTGAACAGCCGTGGGAAACCGACTTTGGCAAGCCAGGTCGTATTGTTAACGCGCTAGACATCATGCTTGAAGGTCCTCTAGGCGGCGCGGCATTCAACAACGAATTTGGTCGTCCAAATCTATTGGGTTACTTCCGTACTTACGAAGAAAAAGTGACCTCTCACGCGGGTGAAGAAATCCGTGGTTACCACAAACCAATCATGATTGCTGGTGGTATGGGTAACATTCGTGACGAACACGTGCAGAAGAAAGAAATTCCAGTGGGTGCGAGCTTAATCGTACTTGGTGGTCCGGCAATGAACATCGGTCTTGGTGGTGGCGCGGCGTCTTCAATGGCGTCTGGTCAGTCAGCAGAAGATCTGGACTTCGCGTCAGTACAGCGTGAAAACCCAGAGATGGAGCGTCGCTGTCAGGAAGTGATCGACCGTTGTTGGCAGCTAGGTGACGACAACCCAATCGCATTTATCCACGATGTGGGCGCGGGCGGTATCTCTAACGCATTGCCTGAACTTGTCGACGACGGTGAGCGGGGCGGTAAGTTCCAATTACGCGATGTACCAAACGATGAGCCGGGCATGAGTCCGCTAGAAATTTGGTGTAATGAATCACAGGAACGTTACGTTCTTGCGGTAGCGCCAGAAAACATGGAAGCATTCGATGCAATCTGTAAGCGTGAACGCGCACCATATGCAGTGGTGGGTGTAGCAACTGAAGAGCGTCATCTAACGCTAGAAGATTCTCACTTCGACAATACGCCAATCGATATGCCAATGGATATCCTGCTTGGTAAGCCACCGAAGATGCACCGCGACGCAACCACACTAAAGGTGGAAAGCCCTGCCATTGTTCGTGATGGTATTGAGCTTAATGAAGCGGTGGATCGCGTACTTCGTCTTCCAGCGGTTGCAGAAAAAACATTCCTAATTACTATCGGTGACCGAACAGTAACGGGTCTGGTTGCTCGTGATCAAATGGTTGGCCCTTGGCAGGTACCAGTAGCAAACTGTGCAGTAACAGCGGCAAGCTATGACACTTACCACGGCGAAGCAATGTCGATGGGTGAGCGCACGCCAGTGGCATTACTAGACTTTGGTGCATCGGCTCGCCTAGCGGTTGGTGAGTCACTAACGAACATTGCGGCAACAGACATCGGTGATATTAAACACATTAAACTGTCTGCGAACTGGATGTCGCCAGCGGGTCACCCAGGTGAAGATGCAGGTCTTTATGAAGCAGTCAAAGCGGTGGGTGAAGAGCTCTGTCCTGCATTAGGTTTGACGATCCCAGTTGGTAAAGACTCCATGTCGATGAAAACCAAGTGGGAAGAGAACGGCGAGAGTAAAGAAGTCACTTCTCCACTGTCGCTAGTTATCACGGCATTTGGTCGTGTGGAAGACGTACGTAAGACCGTGACTCCACAACTACGCACTGACAAAGGCGATACTTCTCTAGTTCTTGTTGACTTGGGTAACGGCAAAAACCGCTTAGGTGCGACAGCATTGGCACAAGTATACAAACAGCTTGGTGATAAACCTGCTGACGTAGATAACGCAGAGCAGCTAAAAGGCTTCTTTGATGCAATGCAAGCGTTAGTACGTGATGACAAGCTAGTGGCTTACCACGATAAAGGCGACGGCGGTCTGTTTGTAACACTGGCTGAGATGGCGTTCGCGGGTCACTGTGGCGTAAAAGCGAACATCGCAGAACTGGGTGACGATGCGCTAGCCGTTCTATTTAACGAAGAGCTAGGTGCGGTTGTTCAAGTTAAGAATGATGATCTGGATTCAGTTCTATCTACTCTGGCGGCAAACGGTTTAGAGGCATGTTCACATGTGATTGGTTCTGTTGAAGCTTCAGACGACTTTATTATCACTTCTGGTGATGCAGTTGTGCTTGAACGTTCACGTACCGAACTACGCGTTATCTGGGCTGAAACAACGCATAAGATGCAGGCGCTACGCGATAACCCAGCATGTGCAGACCAAGAGTTTGAAGCGAAGAAAGACAATTCAGACCCAGGTTTAAACGTTAAGCTCAGCTTCGACGTAAATGAAGACGTTGCAGCGCCTTACATTGCAAAAGGTGCGAAGCCTAAGATGGCGATTCTACGTGAGCAGGGTGTTAACTCCCACGTTGAAATGGCAGCAGCGTTTGACCGCGCAGGTTTTGAAGCAACCGACATTCATATGAGTGATATCCTAACGGGTCAAGCCGTTCTGGATGAATACCATGGCCTAGTAGCTTGTGGTGGCTTCTCTTACGGCGACGTACTAGGTGCGGGTGAAGGCTGGGCTAAGTCTATCCTGTTTAACGCACAAGCTCGTGAACAGTTCCAAGCGTTCTTCAACCGTAAAGAGACGTTCTCTTTAGGTGTATGTAACGGTTGTCAGATGCTTTCTAACCTGAAAGAACTTATCCCGGGTGCAGACTTGTGGCCACGTTTTGTTCGTAACGAATCTGAGCGTTTTGAAGCGCGCTTTAGCCTAGTTGAAGTTCAGAAATCTGATTCTGTATTCTTCGACGGTATGGCAGGTTCGCGCATGCCAATCGCGGTTTCCCACGGAGAAGGGCGTGTAGAAGTACGTGATGCAGAGCACCTAGCAGCGATCGAGGCATCAGGTACGGTTGCGGTTCGTTACGTGGATAACCTCGGTAACCCAACACAACAATACCCGAACAACCCGAACGGTTCGCCAAACGCGATTACCGGTTTAACAACAGCAGACGGTCGCGTAACTATCATGATGCCTCACCCAGAGCGCGTATTCCGCACAGTTGCAAACTCTTGGGCTCCGGAAGGTTGGGGTGAAAATGGCGCTTGGATGCGTATGTTCCAAAATGCCCGTAAGAATATCGGTTAATTAACCAAAGGTTAATCTAGCTTAAGTAAAGCGTTGGTTGAGAGACCAGCGCTTTCTTTTTTCTTATCACTCTTTTTTCTTCGTCGATCTTTCTCGTGACTAGGCGAAACGTTGCTTTGTTCTGTCTCTTCTTTGTCATCTATTATCTCGCATAAAAAACTTGCAGCGTTTAGATTACTTTTATGCTCTAATACCGCGCTTACCAAGGGATGGTGTTAAACAGCTCAGCTTAGATGGAGTTATCAAGTTGACCGAATCCCTGATTGATCCCTAAATCCCTTAGGAAATGAAATAAATGTCTAAGAATCCAAAATTTGCTATCCGCGTCACTGAAAAACGTAACGGCTGGAGCGCAGAAATCACTCGCCAAGTGACATCTCGTAAGACTGTAGTATCAAAGCGTGAAACTGGCTTTGACAGCGAAGAGAAAGCACAAGCTTGGGCTGAACAAGAACTGGCTGGTTTTATCCAAAACCAAGTGGTTCGTAACGAGCGTAAAGCAGCGCAACGTCAAGAGCGTGAAGCAGAACAACTAGCGGCAAAAGTTCGTAAAGAAGAAGCCCGCAAAGCACGTGACGCTGAAGTAGACGCTGACGAAGAATAGATTCAAGTCGGTGAGATGGTGACGTCACCCATCAAACAAAAAGTGAAAATGCCCTGAGCTTTGTCTCAGGGCATTTTTTATTGTATCGACTTAAAAACAATCCGAAGATACTGACAGACTAAACGTACCGTCTTCAGGGGCTGCAAATTGTTTATTGCCAGGAAGAAGGTGAGGGTTATTAGCATAAGTGCGATGTGTTGACTTGCCCTTTGCCGAGTGCCTCTCTGGTAAATCAAAGTGTTGCAATCCGTCAGATAGATCGTTTGCTTCACCGTAGTCGAAATGCGTTGCGACGTCTTTAGGCTGCTTGGCATAACGACAGTGATCCGGCTTTCCATCTTCATGCCAAGTTAACGCGTTTGTTTTGGCGTCTAGATTCAGATTATTTGTTGTTGGTTGTGCGTAATGATCCTCAATAACTTGGTGCTGACTCTGCTCTTGTAAGTAGTCAGCAATGCTCTCAGAAGTCTGTGCCAGGCTTTGACTTGCTGGAACGAAGCAAGCAAGAAGAAACAATGTTTTTAAGTTGTTCATAGTGTGTATGCAAGCAAAAAGAAATGATAGTACTGGTAAATAAAACGGTGTGCAATTATGGTTGTTCGTTAAGAAACAGCAGGGCAGTTAATGTCTGCCCTGCATCTTTTAGGTATGGTTAGTATTGATAAGTGAGGTGCAGTTTGACTTCGCGACCAGGCGAAGGCACGCCATTAGATAGGTATGCTTCGTAGTAACGATCGGTTAAGTTTTTCACAACAGCGCCAACACTCAAGCCTTCGACTTGTTGTATTTCCCAAACCACGTAAGCGTTTTGTAGCGTGTATTGCTCACTTGGCGATTTCACTTTTAAATTGTTGCCACTTGCCTTGGTTTTGGTTTGCGCATCATACCAACGGACTTCCCAGCCCGTACGTAAACCCGGAATCCATTCGTAACCTAAACCCAGATTAATGTTTAATGGTGGCACATCAGGGTGATCATCATCTGAACCTGTAGAGTCAGATAAACTGCCTTTGTTTTTGCCGCGAATGTAACTTGCTGAGAAATTACTGTAGAAATCTTCAATCCGGTATTGTGAAATTAGCTCAAAGCCGTAGTTTTTAAAGCCATCTAGGTTTGTATTCCAGCTTTGTAACTCAGTAGTATTTTTGTCGAGGTTTTCGCCCGTTCGTATATCAACTGTGTCGCTAACATCGTTATAGAACAAAGTTAACTCTGTTGCGAGGTTATCGCGAGAGTTCACCAGCCCTTCCGTTAAGTTGATAACGCTTGCTTGATAAGCATGGATACGAGACACGTCCAGATTCAAAGCAGTAGCCGTAGCGGTAGCTCGCGCATATTGCACTGAGTAGATGTTATCAACGGTTGGTGCTTTTAAAGCGTAGGCGTAGGAGGCGTTTAAACGCGTATTATTGGTCGCATCAAAGTCGATATCCAAACGTGGGCTAAAGCCTTTATGCGTCGTTTCACCGTAGTCATGTCCGGCGGCTGGATCATTATAATCTGGCGCGGCGTTCCCTTTTCCTTCACTCTTGATGTATTCGTAACGCAGAGAAGGTGTGATGGTTAGACGGTCTGTTGCTTGATAGTGATCAGCAATGTAAGCCGCATAAATTGACTGAGTGCCAGATGGTTCGTAGTAAGGGGTATACCAACCGTAGTTTTTGGCTTCATTACTGTCGTATGATGCGTTGAATACTAATGAGTCTCTATCGGTTTTTTGATATTGAAGCCCTGTCACTAGAGTGTGGTCTCCGAACTGCGCTTGGTTAAACACATCAGCATAGTCACGCTCGTAACTTAACCAAGACTCGTGACCGTAACTGCCAACAGAAACGAACATTTTCTCGAATGCCACGTCAGGGCGAACCCAGTGACGATCGTTTTCAGAACGTGCCATTTTGATATTGAAATCAATATACGGGTTAGTCGGCATATAGTGGTAAGAGATGGTCGTGGTGTTGTCCGTGTATTTATTATCGACGGTGTATGCGTATTTGGCTTTTTCTAATGATCCGTATTTCTTGATGTTGTACTCAGTGATGTTAGGCATTTTTCCGCGGCGGTTAGCCCAAGGTTTACGACCTTCATCTTTGTAGCGAGTGTGGCTAATTTCAAACTCGTGATCGTTGTTTTCATAACCGACTTTTACGAGCATGTTTTCTTGCTCATAACCTGAGTAATCCAGCGTTTCACCACCACCGACTTTAATGTCATCAGAATCTTTTACAGAGCCATTCGCTAGAAAATAAAAACCAGCATCGTTTTTACCATAGAGTGTTAGCGTGTAGGCATTCTCATCGCCGTTGGTGTTATATGCACTTGAGATGCGAGCACCAAAGTTTCTGTTGCCGTACAGTAGGTCATCGACACTCTTGGTTTTAATGCGAATGGAGCCACCAAACTTTCCGTTGAGTGCTCGATAGTCGTGCGCGCCCTTGATAATTTCTGCTTCACCAATCAAGAACGGATCAAAAAAGAAAGTTCCGTAGCGGTATTGTTGAAAGCCAATTGGAGCGCCATCGACAAATACGGCGATATCGCTTGGATCATCAAAACCACGAATATTAATACGTTCGCCGCCGGAACGGCCGCCGCCATCTAATGATGCGCCCGGAACGGCATCGATCATTGAGGCAAAATTGGAGTACTGTTGCTCTTCAATCTCTGACCAATTAATGGTGGTTTGCGCAGGCTCAGCAATGGTAATAGGTTTGGCATAACGCACACCGATGACTTCAAGCTCTTCATTTGGCGTTGTCTCGGCATATGAATAAATAGGGAAGAGCAAAGCAAGTGAAATGAGATTTACTTTGAATGGATGACTTTTTAATCGTTTCATATTGATGATTTATAGTGTTTTTATGAAGCTCGGATTATAAGAACATTATTACGATTAATAAATGATAATGAGATTAATTATCAAATGTGTTTTTGCGATGGCTTGTAAAGTTTTTTATCCATTCGTGGAAACTACGATGAGTATCGTTAGCTTACAGAAAACAAAAAGCCCAGCATCATGGACGCTGAGCTTATTGGCTTTAAACAAGATGGTGCGAGCACTGTTGCTCCTTTCGAGCTAATCAAGTGCGTACTTGGTAGGAATTACTGAGTTTCTAACGGGATCTGTCCGGTAGTCAGTGGCTCGACATCGAACTCGGTCAGTCCTTCAATGTAACTTTCAACGGCTTGTTCTACCGAATCATCACCTTGGTTGAAGTAAGCAAGGTGGAAAATTGCATCGCCTTCGTTCACCAATGGTAATGTTTGTTGACCGATAACCAAACCACGCTTCGGGGCTTTTAGTTCTATCTCATCATGACCAAGAGGAGAGCTAATATAAGCGAGCGTTTCACCTTGTTCTACTTTGTCTCCCAGATTAACGACAGTACGCAAAATGCCGTTACCTGACGCGCGAACCCAGCTGGTGGACTTCGCTATGATAGGCTCAGGCAGCTTTTTCCTGCTCGCACGCAACATACCAATGGCTTGCATTACGCGCCGAACCCCGAGTACACCAGCGCTGATCGAAAGTGGATCAAAGCGCAATGCTTCGCCAGCCTCGTAGGTGAGCACGGGGATATCACATTTTTCTGCTTCACTGCGTAAAGAGCCATCACGCAATGCTGAATCAACAATTACTGGCGTAGCAAACGCCTGAGCAATACGCAGAGTTTCTGGGTTGCTTAAGTTTGCGCGAATCTGTGGCAGGTTCGTGCGGTGAATGGCTCCGGTGTGCAGATCCAAGATGTAGTCACAACGCTTGGCAATGTTGTTAAAGAACCCGTGTGCCATTCGAGATGCAAGCGCGCCTTTTTCACTGCCAGGAAAGCAACGGTTGAGATCTCGTCGGTCGGGCAAGTAACGAGATTTATGGATGAAACCAAAAACGTTAACGATAGGTACTGCAATGACAGTGCCTTTCAGTTTTTGTGGATCCAGTTGGTTAATGATCTGACGAACGATTTCTACGCCATTAAGCTCATCACCATGGATAGCAGCATTCACCATTAACACTGGTCCTTCTTGTTTCCCATGGATGATTTCCACAGGAATAGATAAAGGCGAATGTGTATATAGCTTCGCTGCTTCAAATTCGATCTCTAATCGTTGCCCTGGTTGTATTTGATGTCCTAAGAGCTCAAACACTTTGCTTTTTTTACTTCTGGCCATAAACCATCTCTGTCAAATGCGTTATCAGCAATGTAACAATTGCTGCAAAATCGCACTAATCATTCTCATTAAGGACACGACAAATTACTTTAATCGTCATGCGCGAAACCTCAACATGTGTGAAGTTTTTGTTTTCAATATGATCTTTTCTATCAGTTTAATACATAACGAGAGGTACAGAAGGAAGAGCAATCATAGGCTTAAAAAATGTGACTGTATTAAAAATAATACTGATAATGAAGGACAAAAAAACGGACTTTTAACCCTACTTTTTATCCGATAATATCCGCGCCGAATTTGAGGTCTAACATTTCTAACTAGAGGTTTTGATGAAAAAGGCAATTGCTAAAATTGGTGCATTGACTGCTGTAGCAGTTTCACTTTCAGGTTGCGTTGGCAGTAATGCCGTGACAGGTTATGTCATGGGGTTTAACTTGAAAGCTGTAGATAACCGTTACGCTCGAGGTGGTCTAAACATGCTTTTAGCACCTGTTTATGGTGTCGCAATCGCAGCGGACTACATCGTGTTTAACTCTCTAGAGTTTTGGACGGGTAAGAACCCTTTAAATGGTAAGCCACATATCTTCGATACAAAGATGGATACTTACATCGATGTAAACCACCAGTTAGATAAATCGTTAACGACGGCGCCAATTGCACCGTTAGCGAATAACCGTGTTATTGAGCAGGGTCGAATGCAGCAAATCGATGAGAATACTGTTCAAATGGATATTACTTACAATAACGGCGAGAAGGCGACACTCATGGGTGTGCGTGATGGTGAGTTTGTCACTTACTACATTGATGGCGAAGTCGTTGCACAAACCTCAATGGATGAGCTAGCTGCTTATACGCAAAATCGCGTGTAATTTGGTCCAGCCAAACAAAAAAGGGTGCCGTAAAGCACCCTTTGTCGTTTTTCGTGGTTGAATTACGCTTTCTCTGGAATTGCCTCTAGAAGCGCTACCATTTGGTCCCAGTACAGCTGAACGGTATCAATCTTCACTTTCTCATCTGGTGAGTGAGGGAATTTAATTGTTGGACCGAAAGACACCATATCCATGTGTGGGTATGGTTCTTTAAACAGGCCACACTCAAGACCAGCATGGATGACCATGATGTTCGGCTTATGACCGTAAATGCCTTCATACATATCACGGAAAATTGCCATGATCTCGGAATCTGCATCTGGCTTCCAGCCAGGGTAAGCTCCTGAGAACTGAATTTGTGCGCCTGCTAATTCAGCAATTGAACGTAGCATACTCTCAACTTGGCTGCGGCCAGAGTCAATCAAAGAGCGAATCAGACACAGAACTGTCACCTTGTTTTCTTCAGTAGTGATCACGCCAACGTTCAGTGACGTTTCGACCACACCTTCAATTTCGTCGCTCATGCGCATGACGCCATTTTGGCATGCGTTAAGTGCGGCAATGAAGCGTTGCTGATCGGCGATTGAAAATACTTGCGCGTCAGTAGCGAGCAATTCATTAAAGGTTACGATACCTGTTTCGATTTTACCCAGTTCAGTTTTAAGCAGCTCAGTGTAGTGGTTGAACAGCTCAGCAAGCTTGTCTTGGTTTTCAGCAGGAAGCGCGACAGTGACAAACGCTTCGCGAGGGATTGCATTACGTAAGCTACCACCACGGAATTCTACCAAACGTAAATCAAGCTCTTGCGCATGACCCGCGAGGAAACGACCAAGTAATTTGTTGGCATTGCCGCGACCTGTGTGAATGTCACAACCTGAGTGACCACCTTTTAGGCCTTTCAGCGTCAGTTGGCGTGTTACGAAACCTGCAGGTGTTGTTTCTCGAGAAATATCGAAAGTCATGGTGCCATCAACACCACCGGCGCAACCCATGTAGACTTCGCCTTCTTGTTCAGAGTCTGTGTTTAGAAGGATCTCACCTTCTAACCAACCAGCCTCAAGACCAAATGCGCCAGTCATGCCTGCTTCTTCATCAATCGTAAGCAGAACTTCGAGTGGACCGTGCTTAATGTCTTTAGATGCCAATACAGCAAGGCAAGAAGCCATACCAATCCCGTTATCTGCACCAAGCGTCGTGCCTTTCGCCGTTACCCATTCGCCATCGATGTAAGGTTGGATTGGATCTTTGGTGAAGTCGTGTTCGGTGTCTTCGTTTTTCTGCGGCACCATGTCGATGTGTGCTTGAAGTACAACAGCCTTCTTATTTTCCATTCCAGGTGTCGCGGGCTTTTTGATGAACACGTTACCGGTTGGATCACGGCGAACGTCAAAGCCTTGCTCTGTTGCCCAGTTGATAATGTACTGTGCTAATGCTTCTTCATGTTTAGATGGGTGAGGGATAGAACAAATCTTATCGAAAAACTGCCAAAGTGGAGCAGGTGATAAGGTACTGATCTCAGAATGGAACTCAGACACGGAGGACTCCTTTTGATGTGCTTTGCCAAATATATACCGTAAAAATATTGTCAAAATAGCATTAAATGCTAGACGATTTGGCTTCAAATTGCCGTTTAGCATACCACCAGATAAGGAGTACGAGTAGTCGCGTGCACAAGGATTTCTCTCAGAACTGTCACAGTTTGTGAACACAATAACAGGCACTATGTGTTCTTTATCATACATTCTGAAAGTGGCTTTATTTTTTAATTCACAAAACTGTAATTTAATTACACTTAAACTTTGATGAAGGTCAATTTATACATTTTTTGTGATTTCAATCACTAAAATGCTTGTAATTAAATTTCTTGGTGGTATATTTGTAACCAGCTTCTGAGAGAAGAATGAAATGCTCAAAGGATGAGTCCGTTTTATCGCCTCCAAGGAACTGAGAAATCAACGAATGTTTAATTGATTTAAAAGGTGATAGTTATGAAAGGTTTACCAAGTACAATGTTCTGGAATAGCAAGTCTGTTTACACCGGCAACTTTGTATACCCAACAAGCTTTGGCTACTAAGTGAAGTCAACGCATGTGACTCGAACAGTTTGTTCACCCCTATAAATTGGAATTTTTTTTCAGTGATAGTGCTGACATGATTCGCCGCCACCCAAATTGGGTGGCGTTTTTTTATCTCCACTTTCTCTTTCTGACACATTTTCTGCCATCAAGGCTGGATTCTATTCTCCGTTCTTCAGTTTTATCGATTTTCCCGTCAAATCCACCTAGATATGACGCTTAAAACGCCCAGTTTCTATTTGAAAGTTTAGTACATTGTTCAGTTTTTATTCTGTTGTTGGGTTCTGAGCGATAATTATTAATTGTTGTTTTACAAGAATATATTTCCTGTTTTGCTTTTAAAAATTAGCGAATGGGTTTCATATCCAAAGAAAAAAATCGCATTAGAGTGAAGATTCTATCTAGAATTTGCTATTTGATAACTTTATAATTCCCGCCAATCGATTACGCAACCGTTTACTTTTTACCTTTACAGGATTCGATCATGCTCGAGAGGCTTTTTAAGCTCAGTGACAATGGCACAAATGTGCGCACTGAGATCATTGCAGGTGTTACCACCTTCCTAACTATGGCTTACATTATTTTTGTAAACCCAGCGATCCTGTCGGATACCGGTATGGACCGTGGTGCCATTTTTGTTGCAACTTGTCTTGCGGCCGCTATCGGCTGTTTCATCATGGGATTTGTTGCCAACTACCCAATTGCACAAGCACCAGGAATGGGGCTGAACGCATTTTTCACTTACTCTGTTGTGTTGGGAATGGGCTATACGTGGCAAGTTGCGTTAGCGGCGGTGTTTGTTTCAGGCCTGCTGTTTATTCTTTTGAGTATATTTAAGATCCGTGAGTGGATTATTAACTCGATCCCGCATTCTCTTCGAACTGGTATTTCAGCCGGTATCGGTCTTTTCTTAGCATTTATCGCATTAAAAAATGCAGGCATCGTCGTTGATAACCCTGCGACATTAGTTTCTATGGGAGACATCACATCATTGCCATCTGTATTGGCTGCAATTGGTTTCTTCCTTACTATCGCGCTTGTTCACCGTGGTGTGAAAGGTGCGGTGATGATCGCCATTCTTGGTGTTACAGCGCTTGGCCTTCTATTTGGTGATGTGCAGTGGAGCGGCATTATGTCAACGCCACCAAGCATTGCACCCACTTTCATGCAACTGGATTTCTCTGGTTTGTTTGAAGTGGGCATGATTTCCGTTGTGTTCGCTTTCCTATTTGTCGATTTGTTTGATACCGCAGGTACGCTAGTTGGTGTTTCTCAAAAAGCAGGCCTCACGGATGAGAATGGCAACATCCCGCGTCTAAACAAAGCGTTACTTGCAGACTCAACGGCAACGTCAGTAGGCGCATTACTTGGTACCTCAAACACCACATCTTACATTGAGAGTGTTTCTGGTGTGGCGGCTGGTGGTCGTACTGGTCTAACAGCAGTGGTTGTTGGTGTGCTCTTCCTACTTGCTCTGTTGTTCTCACCACTAGCAGGAATGATCCCAGCTTACGCAACATCGGGCGCTCTGTTCTATGTCGCGATTTTGATGCTGTCTGGACTGGTAAGCATTGATTGGCGTGACCTAACGGAAGCATCACCAGTTGTTGTGACTTGTTTGGTGATGCCATTAACGTTCTCGATTGCAGAGGGTATTACGTTAGGCTTTATCGCGTACGCGGCGATCAAATTATTCAGCGGCAAGGGCCGTGAAGTGTCGATGAGTGTGTGGGTGATGTCTGCCATCTTCATCGTCAAATACCTCGTCGGTTAATTTCTCGAGCAAAAAGCCAGTGTGGATTTATTCACGCTGGCTTTTTCTTTTTTCACGTTGTTCACTTCAGACGGTTTTTCTGCGGAATAGGCAGAGAATTTTGATATCACCGTTGGTATTAGCGGTGTGTTTCGGTAGAATAATCGTTTGCGCAGCTTGAAATCCTCATCTCCATACGTTTTGGAGAGGTCAGTGAGCATTCCGCTTTTGAGTGAGTTCGCTAGATTTTGAGGATGCATATTTTCAAATTATTAGGTTATTACAATGAGTAAAAAATTCATTATCACTTGGGATGCAATGCAGACTTACTGCCGTGAACTGGCTGAAAAACAAATGCCAGCTGAGCAATGGAAAGGGATTTGGGCGGTAAGCCGCGGTGGTTTGGTTCCTGGCGCTATCTTGGCTCGTGAACTGGGTATTCGTTACGTTGATACAATCTGTATTTCAAGCTACGACCATGATCATCAGCGCGATATGACAGTACTAAAAGCACCTGAAGGCGATGGTGAAGGTTACCTAATCGTTGAAGACCTAGTAGACAGTGGTGATACGGCGCGCAAACTACGTGAGATGTATCCAAAAGCGAAGATGATCGCTGTGTGTGCAAAACCTTCAGGCAAAGCGTTGCTAGATGATTATGTGGTAGATATCGCGCAAGACACTTGGATTGAACAACCTTGGGATATGTCAATCCAGTACGCTGAGCCTGTAAACCGCAAGCAAAAATAAACTCTATTAAAGAATATTGAGAAATGCCCCTGTATAGGGGCATTTTTTTTATTATCATAACAACTCATGCTAATAGCCTAAGGTTCTTCCTATGTCTGAAGACGTCAGTAAAAATCTTTCCGAAACTTTGTTCGTGAAACATAAGCAAGCGAAAGAAACCTCTGCGCTTACCCAGTACATGCCGACCAGTCAAAAAATACTTGATGAGCGAGAGGCGCAGGGTGATCGTGCTTGGTATCGTCATTTGCGCCGCTTGCAATGGGCTTGGCAAGGGTTGTCTCCGATAGAGATGGAAGGTGTGCTTTCTAAAATCGCTTCTTCTTCCCACTCTCGAACCAATGATGATTGGTTAGACACCGTAATGGGATACCACAACGGCAACTGGACATTTGAGTGGATTAAGCTCGGCATGGAGCATCAGAAGCGTTCAAATGAAATGCAAGGTGAGGAGGCCGCCGATGAACTCTTCACTGCATCTCTATGTTTTAGTATCGCAGGCTACCCACATCTGAAGAATGATAATTTGGCCTTGCAGGCTCAAGTGCTGGCAAACAAAGCGTACTCTGACGGCGCAGAGAAGACCAAGTACACCATCAAGCAAATTGAAGTGCCTTACCAAAATCGCAAAATCATCGCGAACCTTCATTTGCCAAGAACCGACAAACAACTGCCTGTGGTGATGGTGAGCGCTGGTCTCGATACGTTACAAACCGACATGTGGCGTTTGTTCCGCAATCATCTTGCACCACGAGATATTGCGATGTTGACGGTTGACATGCCTTCGGTAGGGCACAGTTCTCACTGGCCTTTGACTGAGAACTCAAGCTGTCTGCACCAAGCGGTACTAAATGAGCTGTATTCATTGCCTTGGGTGGATCATCACAAAGTGGGGTTAGTTGGATTTCGTTTTGGTGGTAATGCCATGATCCGACTCTCTTTTGTTGAGCAAGAGAAGATCAAAGCTTGTGTAGCCCTCGGCGCACCCGTACATGATATTTTTACTTCCCCTGAGAAGCTGCAAAAAATGCCGAAGATGTATCTGGATCTGTTGGCTTCTCGCTTAGGGAAAAGCGCGGTTGATATTAATAGCATGGCGGGCCAGATGATGGCCTGGTCATTGAAGGTTCAGGGCTTCTTGAGCAGTAGAAAAACCAAAGTACCTATTTTAGCTTTGAGCCTTGAAGGCGATCCTGTGTCTCCGCACAGTGATAACCAACTCGTCGCGCTGTTTAGCCAGTATGGCAGAGCGAAAAAAATCAGTTCCAAAACGATTACAAAAGGATATGAGCAATCCCTCGATTTAGCCATAAAGTGGCTAGAAGATGAATTATTAGGGTGACAATTCTCCTAAATTAGTTAAGAGTGATATATCTGAGCAAAAAATAAGCTCATGATAATTAAAAATAATAATCATTCTTGGGTGTTTACTTTTAACTATGAAAACGGAGATTCATATGTCAGAGACGACTCAGGGCCCGACTCACTTTCGCTTGATGTCAAAGTTGAAGGCGATAGGGCCTTACCTGCGCGAACCACAATCGCAAGAAGGGCGCTATTATTTTGATTGTCTATCTGTTTGTGTAGACGACAAAAAATCGCCTGAGAAGCGTGAATTTTGGGGCTGGTGGATGGATTTAGAATCCATCGAAGGAGGCTTTACTGCCAAATATCATATCGGCAAGTACAACAAAGAAGGGCAATGGGTATCTGAAGCCCTGCCTAAAAAAGCGGTAGAGGAAGTGTATCTGACGCAGAGCACATTCCATCAAAAGCTGGTTGATACTTTAGAAGAACACTTCAAATTAGAAGTCGAATATCACACGGAGTCTTTCGATTTCGCTTAATTTGGTTGTTTTCATTTAATACCAAACAAAAAGGTGCGAAAACGCACCTTTTCTCTTGTTAATTCCCTCTTTGATTGTTAAAACATCCTCTCTTTATTTGTTTTTCACTTCAGAAGACATCATGACAACGAATCAACAAAATGCAGTTGTTTCACAACCACAAACTGTCGTTGTGAAACTGGGTACAAGTGTGCTGACAGGCGGCACTCTGGCACTCGACCGTGCTCACATGGTTGAGTTAGCGCGCCAGTGTGCTGAGCTTAAAAAACAAGGCCATTCAGTGGTAATGGTTTCGTCTGGTGCTATTGCAGCAGGCCGTGAGCATCTTGGTTACCCCGCATTGCCCAACGAGATGGCGAGTAAACAATTACTTGCGGCGGTGGGGCAAAGTCGCTTGATTCAAACATGGGAGTCTTTGTTTGGTATTTACGGTATCAAGATCGGCCAAATGCTACTAACTCGTGCTGATTTAGAAGATCGCGAGCGATTCCTAAACGCACGTGACACCATCAATGCGCTCGTTGCGAACGATATTATTCCTATCGTAAACGAAAATGATGCCGTTGCGACCAGTGAGATTAAAGTGGGCGATAACGACAACCTTTCCGCTTTGGTGGGCATTTTGTGTGGCGCAGATAAGCTCTTGCTTTTAACTGACCAAAAAGGTCTGTTTACTGCTGACCCTCGTAAAGACCCGAACGCAGAGCTGATCAAGGAAGTAAAAACCATCGACGATACGCTGCGTAAAATCGCAGGAGGAAGTGGTACAACATTGGGTACAGGCGGTATGGCAACGAAGCTGCAAGCCGCAGACATCGCTCGCCGCGCTGGTATCGAGGTTATTATTGCTGCCGGTAGTGCACCGAATGTTATCTTTGACTCTTTGAGTGCAGAGCCACAAGGCACACGCTTCCTACCTTGCGCTGAAGCTTTAGAAAACCGTAAACGCTGGATTCTGGCGGGACCTGCGGCATCGGGCGACATCATTATTGATGACGGTGCGGTAAATGCTGTGGTCGGTAAGGGCAGTAGCCTACTTGCTAAAGGGGTAATCAAAGTAAGTGGTGACTTTGCACGAGGCGAAGTGGCGCGTGTAACAAATTCTCACGGTAAGTTGGTGGCTCGTGGCATCAGCGCCTACTCAAGTGATGACCTAACTAAAATTACTGGTAAGCACAGTAAAGATATCATCTCTATTTTGGGGCATGATTATGGCTCTGAGGTGATTCATCGCGATGATTTGGTCGTCATTCAGGAATAGAATTAGAGGGAAGCAAAGTGGATTTAACGAATATGGGTAAAGCTGCTAAAGATGCAGCTTTCGAATTAGCGACAGCGTCAACTGCGCAAAAGAACCAAGCTTTAGCGATCATTGCTGATGAGCTAGAAGCAAACTCCGTTGCTATTTTGGCGGCAAACGCTAAAGACATCGAACTTGGCCGTGAAGCGGGTTTAACCGATGCACTGCTTGATCGCCTTTTGCTGAATGAAGAACGATTGACTGCAATTGCTAATGATGTTCGCAACGTCATTAGCTTGAACGATCCTGTAGGCAGCGAAATCGACAGTAAGGTACTGGAAAATGGGATGTCATTGTCTCGTCGCCGCGTACCACTGGGTGTTGTGGGCGTAATTTATGAAGCGCGTCCTAACGTGACTATTGATATTGCGGCGCTGTGCTTGAAAACCGGCAACGCAAGCATTTTGCGTGGCGGCAAAGAGACATTTTTCTCGAATATGGAATTAGTGAAGGTTATTCAGTCTGCGCTAGCAAAGGCGAACCTTCCTGCCGCTTCGGTTCAGTACATTGAAAAGCCAGATCGTGAGCTAGTCTCTCAACTGCTTAAACTGGACGATTACGTCGACATGATCATTCCACGCGGTGGTGCTGGCCTACACAAAATGTGTAAAGAAAACAGCACGATTCCGGTGATTATTGGTGGCTTTGGTATCAGCCATATCTTTGTCGACGAATCCGCTGATCTAGAGAAATCCCTGAATGTGGTTGAGAACTCTAAAGTTCAACGTCCATCTGCGTGTAACTCACTAGATACGCTGCTCGTGCATGAAAAAATTGCAGCACAGTTTCTGCCAATGATCGTTGAGCGTATGGACGAAAAAGTGACGTTCGTGGCAGAGCCAAAAGCAAAAGAACTCATGGAGCAAGCGAAACAAGTTCGCGATGCTGTTGAAGGTGACTTTGATACGGAATGGTTGAGCTACACCCTTGGTGTAAAAGTCGTGTCTGATGTGAAAGATGCAATTGATCATATGCGTGCTCATAACGCGAGCCACTCAGATGCGATCATGACCAATAGTTTGGAAAACTCAGAACTGTTCATCAATTCTGTCGGTTCGGCGGCGGTTTATGTGAATGCTTCAACGCGCTTTACAGACGGTGCGCAATTTGGCCTTGGCGCAGAAGTCGCAGTATCCACGCAAAAGCTACATGCCCGTGGTCCAATGGGCTTAGAAGAGCTAACTAGCTACAAGTGGGTTGGTAAAGCGAATTACTTAGCACGCAGTTAACACATTCAACGAGATCTTGAGTGAAAAAGGGGCCTTTGGGCCCCTTTTTGTTTTGTCTAACATACCAATTCCGCTACACTACATGAGCTTTTATTTCGGTTTGAAAGCGTTATACCCAAATAGCTTTAATAGAGTCCGTATAACCATGAACGCGTGGTTAGCCGTGATTGCTCATGAGGTTATTTGGGTATAGATATGGAGGTGATATGCATTGTCCTTTTTGTTCCGAGAACGATACCAAAGTTATTGATTCCCGCTTAGTGGCTGATGGCCATCAAGTTCGACGTCGCCGTCAGTGCTTGGCGTGTAGCGAGCGTTTCACTACGTTTGAAAGCGCGGAGTTAGTGATGCCTAAAGTGATCAAATCGAATGGTAACCGTGAACCATTTGATGAAGATAAAATGGTTGGCGGTATTCAACGCGCTTTAGAGAAACGCCCAGTGAGTGCTGATTCTATAGAGTTAGCGATCAGTATGATCAAATCACAACTGCGTGCGACGGGTGAGCGAGAGGTTCCGAGTGAAATGATTGGTAATTTAGTCATGGACCAACTCAAAGAGCTCGACAAGGTCGCTTATATCCGTTTCGCCTCAGTTTACCGCAGCTTTGAAGACATTCGCGAGTTTGGCGAAGAGATTGCCCGCCTAGAAGACTGAGTAGCTCATGACTCAACACACTCCTGAAAGAGCGTTTTCTGATTTAGATTTCGCCATGATGTCACGAGCTATTAAGTTAGCGAGACGTGGCATTTATACCACCGCACCAAATCCAAATGTGGGGTGCGTCATCGTTCGTGATGAAGAAATTGTTGGTGAGGGCTATCACCATCGCGCTGGTGAGCCGCATGCCGAAGTGCACGCGATGCGCATGGCGGGTGAAAAAGCAGTTGGTGCAACCGCTTATGTGACGCTCGAACCCTGCTCTCATTACGGCCGTACACCGCCATGTGCTGAAGGGCTAATCAAAGCCAAAGTGGCACGTGTAGTTTGCGCCATGGTAGACCCAAACCCTAAAGTTGCGGGGCGGGGTATCCAGATGTTGCGTGATGCCGGAATTGAAGTACAAATCGGCTTGTTAGAGCAAGATGCCCTTGCCCTTAACCCTGGTTTTATAAAGTACATGCGTACAGGCATGCCGTTTGTTCAATTAAAAATGGCAGCCAGTTTGGATGGGCAAAGCGCACTCAGCAATGGGCAGAGCCAATGGATCACCTCCCCAGCGGCCCGCCAAGATGTGCAGCGTTATCGAGCGATGAGTGGTGGTATTCTCTCTACCAGCAAAACGGTGATTGATGATAATGCGTCACTCAATGTGCGTTGGGATGACTTACCTACCAGTGTTCAAGCGCAGTATTTACGAGAAGAACTTCGTCAACCAGTACGTGTAATCTTAGACCGTCAGAACCATTTAACGGATGCGCTCAAGCTGTTCCACACCGATGGAGAGCGAGTTATTGTTAGCCCAGATGGAGACTGTATCCCTCTATTGGACAACGCTGACCAAATTGACTTATCAACAACATTAAAGCGTATCTCGGATGAGCACCACATCAATCACTTATGGGTTGAAGCTGGAGCTACGCTAGCTAGTGCGATGATAAAGGCTAATCTTGTAGATGAGCTCATTGTTTACCTTGCGCCAAAACTCATGGGCAGCGATGGTCGGGGGCTTATCGGTGCTTTAGGATTAAGCGCTATGGCTGACGTTATTGATTTAAACGTTACAGACGTTCGTATGGTCGGGGTAGACATTCGTATCACCGCCACCATCAAACGTAAAGAACTTAGATAAGAAATAGTATGTTTACAGGAATAGTAGAAGCAGTTGGCAAGTTAGCTGCGATTACGCCGAAGGGTGAAGACATCACCGTCACGGTTGAAACTGGTACGCTTGATATGTCAGACGTTAAGTTAGGCGATAGCATTGCGACCAATGGTGTTTGCTTAACGGTAGTTGACTTCGGAAGCCACTATTACAGTGCTGATCTGTCATTAGAAACCTTGAAGAAAACTGGGTTTGCTGAATACCAAGTGGGCGATAAGGTGAATCTAGAAAAAGCCATGTTACCAACAACGCGATTGGGTGGACATATCGTTTCAGGTCATGTCGATGGAGTTGGTGAAATTGTCGAACGCAATTTAGTTGGCCGCGCGATAGAGTTTTGGGTTGCAATGCCTGCGGAAATTAGCAAGTACGTCGCAGAGAAAGGCTCGATTACCGTTGATGGTATTAGCCTAACTGTCAACGACTTACGTAAAAATGCTTTTAAGCTGACGATCGTTCCTCATACGAGTGAAGAAACTACGATTGACCAGTTTCAAGTGGGACGTAAAGTAAACTTAGAAGTTGATGTACTTGCTCGTTATATGGAGCGTTTACTGCAAGGGCAACAAGAAGATAAGGCCGAGTCTCGTATCACGATGGACTTTTTACAGCAAAACGGTTTTGCATAAGTCTTCGGAGTGGTTGCGTGAGGCATGCGATAAAGAGCAGACTCACAGAACACCGCGAGATTCATTGACTTGCTTGGTGCAAAGCTCAAACTATTGACCTAATTAGCATTCACTGCAACATGATTTTTCATTGCTGTCGCAATAACAAATTTAGAATAACGGGATAACAGACTATGCCAATTAGTACGCCACAAGAAATTATTGATGATATTCGCGCAGGCAAAATGGTCATCCTAATGGATGATGAAGACCGCGAGAATGAAGGTGACTTGATCATGGCTGCCGAGCATATTACGCCGGAAGCCATCAACTTTATGGCAACCTATGGCCGTGGCCTGATTTGTTTAACCATGACCAAAGATCGTTGCGAAAGCCTAGGTCTGCCACCAATGGTGCAAGACAATAATGCGCAATACACAACCAACTTTACTGTTTCGATTGAGGCGGCAGAAGGGGTAACGACGGGTATTTCAGCCGCGGATCGCGCACGTACGGTTCAAGCGGCAGTCGCGCCAAACGCCAAAGCTGCGGATTTGGTGCAGCCTGGTCATATCTTCCCGCTCGCGGCCCAAGATGGCGGCGTACTGACTCGCGCTGGTCACACTGAAGCTGGCTGTGATTTGGCTCGCCTTGCTGGTTTAGAGCCTGCATCGGTGATTGTTGAGATCTTAAATGACGACGGCACCATGGCTCGTCGCCCTGATCTAGAGATCTTTGCAGAGAAGCACGGTATTAAATTGGGCACTATTGCCGACCTAATTGAGTACCGCAATAACACTGAGACAACGATTGAACGTGTGGCAGAGTGCAAGTTACCGACAGAGTTTGGCGAGTTCACGTTAGTCACGTACAAGGACACCATTGATAACCAAGTGCACTACGCAATGTGCAAGGGCGATTTGAAAGAAAAAGCGCCACTGGTTCGCGTACATCTTCAAGACGTTTTTACCGACTTACTACGTAGCGATCGTAATGCAGAGCGCAGCTGGACATTAGATAAGGCAATGAAACGCATTGGTGAAGAAGGCGGTGTGCTGGTTGTTCTTGGCCATGAAGAATCGACCGATCTACTTATTCATCGTGTGAAGATGTTTGAAGCGCAAGACAAAGGTGAAGCACCAACGCTTGCTAAGAAACAGGGCACGTCTCGCCGTGTCGGTGTGGGCTCACAGATTCTTGCGGATCTCGGTGTACATGATATGCGCCTTCTGTCATCGACCAACAAAAAGTACCACGCATTAGGTGGTTTTGGTCTGAACGTGGTTGAGTACGTCTGCGAGTAACAACCGAACAATAAGTTCCTAGTCTTTTACGCACTCAACTCGTCAATGGCTAGGAACCGGTGATTTGCCTCCAATTTCCATTAGATATTGCTCACAAATTTGTGCTAGAATCCGGCGATTCTCACTTGATGAACATATTTCACTTATAAATAGAGTTAAAGGAAAGCTTATGAAAGTGATCGAGGGTGGCTTCCCAGCGCCAAATGCAAAAATTGCTATCGTTATTTCTCGTTTCAACAGTTTTATTAACGAAAGCCTACTTTCTGGTGCGATCGATACACTAAAGCGTCACGGACAAGTAAGCGAAGACAACATCACGGTTGTGCGTTGTCCAGGTGCCGTAGAACTACCTCTAGTAGCTCAGCGTGTTGCTAAAACTGGCAAATTCGACGCTATTGTTTCTCTAGGGTCTGTTATTCGCGGTGGAACGCCTCACTTTGACTATGTTTGTAGTGAAATGAACAAAGGTCTAGCACAAGTGTCTATGGAATTCAGCATTCCAGTAGCATTTGGTGTTTTGACTGTTGATACGATCGATCAAGCGATTGAACGCGCAGGAACCAAGGCTGGTAATAAAGGTGCAGAGGCTGCACTAAGCGCACTTGAAATGATTAATGTACTATCTGAAATTGATTCCTAATGGGGGCCAGTGTGAAACCAGCCGCACGTCGTAACGCACGTCAATTCGCTCTACAGGCGATCTACTCATGGCAAATTACTAAAGAGAATGTTGCCAAGATTGAAGAACAGTTTTTGTCTGGCGACAAATACGATGAAGAAGAACTTCATGCATCTGAGCCAGCGCTTGCTGCTCCAGAAACAGACGTAGCTTACTTCCGTGAACTACTAAGCGGTGTTGTACTTAGCCACGCTGAGCTAGATAGCAAAATTCGTCCATACATCTCTCGTCCTATGCAGGATTTAGATATGATGGAACTTGCTCTTCTTCGCCTTGCTATGTACGAGATGACTCGTCGCGAAGATGTTCCTTACAAAGTTGTTATCAATGAAGCGATTGAACTTGCAAAAGTCTTCGCAGCAGAAGATAGCCACAAGTTTGTGAACGGTGTACTTGATAAAGCAGCACCTCACATTCGTAAGAAATAACGATTTCTTCAATGAAAAGGTCAGCACATGCTGACCTTTTTTGTATCAAAAGCTTTTACATCAAAAAGTAAGTGAATTATGTCTGGTGAATTTAATCTGATAGACAAGTACTTCGTCGGTCGTCAGAGCCAACGCAAAGATGTCCATCTAGCAGCTGGTGATGATTGTGCTTTGGTCAAAGCGCCAGTTAATGTTCAGATTGCGATTAGCACGGATACATTGGTAGCTGGAACGCATTTCTTAGCCGACGCGAACCCAGCATGGGTCGCACACAAAGCATTGGCTTCTAACATCAGTGATTTGGCTGCGATGGGCGCAACGCCTGCGTGGGTGAGCTTTGCATTAACGATGCCCGAGCCAGATGAAGAATGGCTGGCTCCTTTCTGTGATGCATTTTTCGAACTGGCTGATTACTATGGTATCCAGTTAATAGGCGGTGACACCACCAAAGGGCCATTGTGTCTGACACTAACGGTGCAAGGTTTTGTACCTGAAGACAAAGCGCTCACGCGATCCGGCGCAAAGCCTGGGGATTGGGTGTACGTAACGGGAAACCTTGGCGATGCAAAAGCTGGCTTGGATGTGATTCTAGATGACTCTCTGCGCAGCAGAGTCGGCGCGGAAGCACTAGAGCGAGCTCATTACCTTAGTTCTCCGCGTGTGCTTGCTGGACAAGCTCTTGTTGGCTTAGCCTCGTCGGCGATAGATATTTCAGATGGTTTAATCTCTGATATTAAGCACATTTTACAGCGATCTCAGGTTGGGGTGAGTATTGATGTCTCTCAGCTACCGATCTCTTCAGAATTAGTCCAGTTTTTAGATGATAAGATCAGCGCGCAGCAGTATGCTTTAGCAAGTGGCGAAGAATACGAGTTGTGTTTTACCGTGCCGGAGCAAAATCGAGGCTCGTTACAAAGCGCTTTATCTCATACTGGCTGTAAGGTCACATGTATTGGTCAAATCCGACCAAATGGAACCTTCGAGCTGCATGATAACAATCAACCACTTGATTGGGACTTAAGTGGCTTCGACCACTTTAAATGATCTGAGCTAAGCTCTAGCCAAGAGCCTGTTACTATTGAGCCACTCACAGGCATGACGATTGAAACCAAACTAGCAGTATAGGTTTAAGGATATGACCAACCCTCTTTCTCTGATTTCATTAAAGAACCCGTGGCATCTATTGGCGACGGGTTTTGGCAGTGGATTATCCCCGTTTATTCCAGGAACAATGGGGACACTGGCGGCCGTGCCCTTCTTTTTGTTGTTGGCGCAATTGCCATTTACGGCGTATGTCATTGTTGTTCTGATTTCGTGTGTGATCGGCATTCAAATCTGCCAAGTGACGTCTGCAGACATGAAAGTACATGATCATGGTTCAATCGTATGGGATGAATTTGCGGGTTTTTGGATTACGATGGGTATCGTCCCTGCGTTAAATATTCCGTTGACCGAGTGGAAGTGGTTGCTCACTGGCTTCATCCTGTTCCGTTTTTTCGACATGGTAAAACCGTGGCCAATTGGGTGGCTAGATAAGCGAGTTCACGGTGGGCTGGGTATTATGGTTGATGATATCGTGGCGGGAATTATGGCCGGTGTTGCCCTGTTTCTAGTCGCAAAATACGCAGGCTGGATGAATTAAACGTTGGACATAAAAAAGGGATGCCATGAGCATCCCTTTTTAAATTCTATTTTGCTAAATAATCCAAGATGGATTGTTCAATCCCTTTTGCATCGAGACCAAGCTCTTCATGCAGTTCATCTTGTGTTCCCTGATGAATAAACTCATCTGGTAAACCTAGGTTCAACACAGGTTTAATGATTTTATCTTTCATCATGAACTCAACGACACCAGCACCTGCACCACCTGCGATAACATTTTCTTCTAACGTCACGAGCACATCATGATCTGCGGCTAATTGACGAATTAATGCTTCATCGAGCGGCTTCACAAAGCGCATATCAGCAACAGTGGCGTTAAGGTATTCTGCCGCTTCTAGCGCGTTACCCAAGAAAGTACCAAAGTTCAGAATAGCAACTTTTTCACCTTGGCGAACCATGCGTCCTTTACCGATTTCTAAAGCCGTAAACTCAGTTTCGATTTCTACGCCCATCCCGCTACCGCGAGGGTATCGAACCGCACTAGGGCCAGTATGTTTATGGCCAGTGTAAAGCATTTGTCGACATTCGTTTTCGTCACTTGGCGCCATGATCACCATGTTCGGAATACAGCGCATAAAGCTTAGATCGAATGCGCCTTGGTGAGTTTGGCCGTCTGCACCAACGAGACCTGCACGGTCGATAGCGAACATTACTGGTAAATCCATGATCGCGATATCGTGGATCAGTTGGTCATAACCACGTTGCAAGAAAGTCGAATAGATAGCTACGATTGGATGATCGCCAGCAATTGCCATACCTGTTGCAAGTGTCACAGCGTGTTGCTCAGCAATCGCCACGTCAAAGTATTGGTCTGGATATTCTTTTGAGAAACGTACCATACCAGAGCCTTCGCGCATTGCTGGCGTAATTGCCATTAGCTTAGGATCTTGGGCCGCCATGTCACATAAAAAGTCACCAAAGATCTTTGAGTAAGTTGGCTTACCGCCACTGCTTTTCGGTAGACAGTTATGCGTTGGATCGAATTTAGGAACACCATGGTAGCCGATAGGATCTTTCTCGGCAGGCTCATAACCTTTGCCTTTCTTGGTCATGATGTGTAGGAACTGAGGACCTTTGAGCTCACGCATGTTTTTTAGCGTTTTGACGAGTTCATTGACGTCGTGCCCATCAATCGGGCCAATGTAATTAAAGCCGAACTCTTCGAACAGAGTACCAGGCACTACCATGCCTTTGAGGTGTTCTTCCGTACGGCGAACCAACTCTTTAATAGGTGGAACACCAGACAACACTTTTTTACCGCCTTCACGGATAGAAGTGTACAAGCTGCCAGAAAGTACTTTCGCAAGGTGGTTATTCAGGGCGCCGACGTTTTCTGAAATCGACATTTCGTTGTCGTTCAGAATAACCAACATATCAGGATGAACGTCGCCAGCGTGGTTCATGGCTTCGAATGCCATGCCAGCTGTAATTGCGCCATCACCAATCACACTGACGATTTTACGACCTTTACCTTCTTTTTGTGCGCTGATGGCCATGCCAAGACCTGCACTAATCGATGTCGAAGAGTGACCGACAGATAAAGTGTCATATTCACTTTCTTCACGCCAAGGGAAAGGGTGTAGACCATCCTTTTGGCGAATTGTTGGCATTTTATCGCGACGTCCGGTGAGGATTTTATGCGGGTAAGCCTGATGACCAACATCCCAGATCAATTTGTCGATAGGGGTGTTGTATACATAATGCAGAGCGACAGTTAGCTCCACGGTGCCTAAGCCAGACGCTAAGTGTCCGCTAGATTGGCTCACTGAATTTAGCAGATACGTTCGCAGTTCATCACACAGATTTGGTAATGTTTCTTTCGGAAGGAGACGTAATTCTTCCGGTGTATTTGCTAACGCCAGTGTTGGGTACTTTGAAATATCAAGAGTCATATAAATGCGCGCTTATAGTGTTAATTTTTGCGCTCGATGACATATCGGGCGAACTCTTCGAGTAACTGAGTATTGTATGGGATAGCTTCCAATGCTTGAAGTGCTTCCTGTAACAGAGTGTGAGCTTTCTCTATGGCTCCCTCTAAACCCAGCAGGGAAGGATAAGTGCTCTTATTCAGACCTTGGTCGGAACCTTGAGGCTTACCCAGTGTTTCTGTGTCACTGATGATATCAAGAATATCGTCTTGAACCTGAAACGCCAAACCAATTGCTTTTGAGTAGCGCTCCAAGTGAGGTAGAACCTCGATACCTTTCTCACCAGCAGCTAATGCACCTAATTTTACCGCACAATCAATCAGAGCTCCGGTTTTTTTACGGTGTATCTCTTCCATTTCTTCAAGAGAAACTTGGCGATTTTCTGCGCCTAAATCTAAAGCTTGTCCAACACACATGCCGTTGGCGCCAGAAGAATGCGCCAACGCTTTGATCATATTGATGCGTTGAGTCTCGGCTGCCGGGTTTAATTGACCATCGGCAATAATGGTGAAGGCGAGAGTTTGTAGTGCATCACCTGTCAGTATTGCGGTTGCTTCATCAAACTTAATATGACAAGTTGGTTGACCTCGACGCAGTTCATCATCGTCCATGGCTGGCAGATCATCATGAATGAGTGAGTAGGCATGTATACATTCGATAGCAGCGGCAGGAGTGTCTAAGTCTTCAGGTTTACAGCCGAGCATTTGACCTGTGATGTAAACAAGAAAAGGGCGAACGCGTTTTCCACCTAGCAAAAGGCCGTATTTCATTGCTTGAATCAATGGCTGCTCTTGATATGGAAGCTGATCGAGCCACAAGTTCAATTGCTGATTGTTTCTTTGTTGAAAAGACGTCAATGTCTGTTGCATCACATTGCTCACTACTGATGGTTATTCTGAATCTGGTTTGAAGTCACTCAGTGGTGCTTCATCATCTTCGCTGAGAAGAATACTTACGCGCTGTTCGGCGTCGCTAAGTTTAGTTTGGCCAGCACGAGCTAAGGCAATGCCTCGTTCAAACTTACGTAGAGCATCATCTAGGGCAAGATCGCCATTTTCTAATTGATCAACCAAGCTATCAAGCTCTTCAATGGTTGCTTCGAAGGTCATGTTTTCTGGTTTCTTGACCGCCATCTTTTTTCTGCCTTAATCAAGCCTTGGAGAAGATGCACGAAAGTTACCTTAGCCTAGTAACTTGGTCAAATTTAACCTTATATAATTGTCACAAAATTAGCGTTAAACGAGCCTAAGCGCTGAAACCCCATATTTTGGTTAAGGTTGTTAAGTCTAATTTGTGATCCATTAGCTAAGATTTTTCTAAAAATTCTGCGCGAGTTGTCGATACAGGTAATAATCCGCCCAATGGCAGTATTTGAGTATAGCGTGAGGAGTGCTTTGTGGATTTAGCAACCCTATTAGGTTTGATTGGTGGTTTTGCATTCGTCATTATGGCGATGGTGCTTGGTGGCAGCATCGGCATGTTTGTCGATGTCACGTCGATCCTTATTGTCGTTGGTGGCTCAATATTTGTAGTACTGATGAAGTTCACAATGGGACAGTTCTTTGGTGCAACAAAGATCGCAGGCAAAGCCTTCATGTTTAAAGCGGATGAACCGGAAGACTTGATCGCAAAAATTGTGGAAATGGCCGATGCGGCACGTAAAGGTGGTTTTCTTGCTCTTGAAGAGATGGAAATTAATAACACTTTTATGCAAAAAGGTATTGATTTGCTTGTTGATGGCCATGATGCCGACGTGGTAAGAGCTGCCTTAAAAAAAGACATCGCGCTTACGGATGAACGACATACTCAAGGCACTGGCGTATTTCGCGCCTTTGGTGACGTTGCCCCTGCAATGGGGATGATTGGTACCTTGGTTGGCTTAGTCGCGATGCTCTCAAATATGGATGATCCAAAAGCGATTGGACCAGCAATGGCGGTTGCACTCTTAACCACATTGTATGGCGCGATCCTGTCCAACATGGTGTTTTTCCCTATTGCGGATAAGCTTTCTCTGCGCCGTGATCAAGAAACGCTAAACCGCCGTTTGATCATGGATGGCGTATTAGCGATTCAAGATGGTCAAAACCCGCGAGTGATTGATAGCTACTTGAAGAACTACCTCAACGAAGGTAAACGTGCCCTTGAGATTGACGAGTAACTTGGGAGAGTAGTGATGGATGATGAAGATAACAAATGCGATTGTCCGCCACCTGGTCTCCCGTTATGGATGGGGACATTCGCGGACTTAATGTCGCTACTGATGTGTTTCTTTGTTCTTCTGCTCTCGTTTTCTGAGATGGACGTGCTGAAGTTCAAACAGATTGCGGGATCAATGAAATTTGCCTTCGGTGTACAAAATCAACTTGAAGTGAAAGACATTCCCAAAGGTACTAGCATCATTGCTCAAGAGTTTCGACCGGGCCGACCGGAACCAACGCCGATTGATGTCATCATGCAGCAAACCATGGACATCACTCAGCAGACGCTCGAATTTCATGAAGGGGAGTCTGACCGAGCTGGTGGCACAAAGCGTGATGAAGGAAAGTTAACCGGTGGTCAATCGCCAGAAACGTCAACGCAAAACAATCAATCTGCAGAAGCGGACATGCAACAGCAGCAATCTGAAGAGATGTCGCAAGAGATGGAAACCTTGATGGAAAGCATCAAGAAAGCCTTAGAGCGAGAGATTGAACAAGGTGCGATTGAAGTTGAAAATCTTGGCCAACAGATTGTTATACGTATGCGTGAAAAAGGTGCATTCCCTGAAGGTTCGGCCTTTTTGCAGCCTAAATTCCGTCCTTTAGTTCGACAAATTGCAGAGTTAGTAAAAGACGTGCCAGGCATTGTGCGAGTTTCTGGTCATACGGACAACCGACCGTTGGACTCAGAGCTTTATCGTTCTAACTGGGATCTCTCCTCTCAGCGCGCCGTATCGGTCGCACAAGAGATGGAGAAGGTGAGAGGCTTCTCTCATCAACGTTTGAGAGTGCGAGGCATGGCAGATACTGAACCATTGTTGCCGAATGATTCTGATGAAAATCGCGCGCTTAACCGACGGGTTGAAATCAGCATCATGCAAGGCGAGCCACTATACAGTGAAGAAGTGCCTGTAATTCAATAACTAGGCTTTAGTTTTAAGTCAGTAGAGAGATAAGAAAGCGAGCAGATTGCTCGCTTTTTTTGTTTTTCCAATCCGCTTGGGTGTATAATCTTGCGCCTTAAAAGTGAGCTCACACTACTTTTTGTGACTGAAACGCGGTTTTACTGCGTATGAAGCATTGAAGTTGAGTGTCACTCTTTGTTGATTGCGAAACTAACCTGCGAATTAGACTATGAAATTTATTGTAAAGCCCCATCCAGAAATTTTTGTAAAAAGTGAATCTGTGCGTAAGCGCTTCACAAAGATTTTAGAGTGCAACATTCGTAACATCATTAAGAGCCGCACGGAATCTGTCGCGGTATTCAACCGTCGTGATCACATTGAAGTGACCTCTGAGAGTAACGAATTCCACGCTGAAGTTCTTGAGGTTTTGACTCATACACCAGGCATTCACCACGTACTGGAAGTGAAGCAGACCGAATTTAAAGACTTGCACGATATCTTCGAACAAGTACTGGAGCTAAATCGCTCTGCACTCGAAAATAAAACCTTTGTTGTACGTGCGAAGCGTCGCGGTAAGCACGACTTTACCTCTATCGAACTAGAGCGTTATGTCGGCGGTGGTTTAAACCAAGCGATTGAGAGCGCAAGAGTTAAGCTGCAAAACCCAGACGTGACGATCAAGGTGGAAGTCTCGAACGATAAGCTAAACCAAGTGCTGGCTCGTCATAAAGGTCTAGGCGGCTTCCCACTGGGCACGCAAGAAGACGTGTTGAGCTTGATCTCTGGTGGTTTTGACTCTGGTGTTTCTAGCTATCTGCATATCAAGCGTGGCTCAAAAGTACATTACTGCTTCTTTAACTTAGGTGGTCCAGCACACGAAATCGGCGTTAAGCAGGTTTCTCACTACCTATGGAACAAATACGGTTCTTCTGCAAAAGTACGTTTCATTTCAGTTGATTTCGAACCTGTGGTTGCGGAAATCCTAGAGAAAGTCGATGACGGCCAAATGGGTGTTATCTTGAAGCGTATGTTCATGCGTGCAGCAGGCATGATTGCTCAGAAGATGAAGATCGAAGCATTGGTAACAGGCGAAGCGCTCGGTCAGGTATCGAGCCAAACGCTAACTAACCTCCGCCATATCGATAACGTAACGGACACGTTGATTCTGCGCCCACTTATCAACTGGGATAAAGAAGACATCATTAACCTAGCACGCGAAATCGGCACGGAAGACTTTGCGAAGACTATGCCAGAGTATTGTGGTGTTATTTCTAAGAAGCCGACAGTAAAAGCGATTAAAGCGAAGCTAGAAGCGGAAGAAGAGAAGTTTGACTTTAGCATTCTTGAGCAAGTAGTTCGTGATGCACGCATGATGGACATTCGTGATATCGCGAAAGAGTCTGAGCAAGCAGCACCAGAAGTCGAGCAGGTTGAAGCGGTAGAAGAGCACGCGGTTGTGCTAGATATTCGTAGTCCTGAAGAGGAAGACGATAACCCGCTCGAAATCGAAGGTGTGGATGTGAAACATATCCCATTCTACAAGTTGGGTACACAGTTTGGTGATTTAGACCAATCTAAGACATATCTATTGTACTGTGACCGTGGTGTGATGAGCCGTCTGCAAGCACTTTACTTGCAAGAGCAAGGCTTCAATAACGTAAAAGTTTACCGCCCATAGTTGACTGATAAAAAGAAGTTAAAAGGCGCAAATTGAGACATCAATTTGCGCCTTTTTTGTTTTTGATCGCGTTACAGCTAATCATTACTTAGCATAATATTGAGGCTTATCGCAAAGCCATACACTTTGTGTTGATATAACGATAATTAATCCGAAAGAAGAGTAATAAAGTGATGTTGCTGCCAGATATACGGATGAGATTTTCGATAGATAAAAAAACACCGCCTAATTTAGGCGGTGTAACAAATTTGACAGACAGGTCAAAAATAAATACAGGAAGTATATGTTTTGTCACAGGGAGTGTGGACAAAACATTATGGTAGAAATCTACCTAACTCGAAATACGAGTTTGCAAACACAACATCGCAACAACGAAGCCAATTGATTTCCAAAGAAATCAAGCCGTTCAGGCTCGTGTTGCGGGGTGAAATATAGAATTTATCTGGCTGTTCGACAACGGACATTTTATAATGTTTCAGATTAAAAAAACTAATCCTATTTGAGGTCCCATATGTCTCGCAGATTGCCTCCATTAAATTCGCTTCGAGTCTTCGAAGCGGCTGCTCGTCATCTCAGTTTTACGCGAGCGGCAGAAGAGTTGTTTGTTACTCAAGCCGCGGTCAGTCACCAGATTAAAGCACTCGAAGAGTTCTTATCGTTGAAGCTCTTTCGTCGCCGTAATCGTTCGCTATTGTTGACAGAAGAAGGACAAAGTTACTTTCTCGACATCAAAGATATTTTCACCTCGATTGCCGAGGCGACAGATAAGGTATTGGAACGTAGTGAAAAAGGGGCATTGACGATCAGTCTACCGCCGAGTTTTGCTATCCAATGGTTGGTGCCTCGTTTGGCCGATTTTAATGCTCAAGAGCCAGATATCGATGTACGTATTAAAGCTGTGGATATGGATGAAGGTTCACTGACTGATGATGTAGATGTGGCTATCTACTATGGCCGTGGGAATTGGCCGGGTTTACGAGCGGATAAATTGTACCAAGAGTTTCTGATCCCACTTTGTTCACCTTCGTTACTTTTAGGCAACAAACCATTAGAATCTCTAAGTGACCTCAAATTACACACTTTGTTACATGATACTTCGCGTAAAGACTGGAAGCAGTTTGCGCGTCATTACAACATCGAAGGTATCAATGTAAACCACGGTCCTATTTTCAGTCACTCGACGATGGTGCTACAGGCTGCTGCGCATGGTCAGGGGGTCGCGCTTGGTAACAACGTACTCGCCAAGCCAGAAATGGAAGCTGGACGACTCATCGCGCCATTCGACGAGGTGTTGATCTCCAAGAATGCATTCTACGTGGTGTGTCATGAACAGCAGGCAGATATGGGCCGAATCGCAACGTTTAGAGACTGGATGTTAGCGACCGCGAGAAAAGAGCAAGAGGAAGTACTAGATGAGCCAATGGATAGTTGAGGGACCTGAAAGCGGTCCTCTATTTATCTTTGCCCATGGCGCTGGAGCGGGGATGGAACATGATTTCATGGCCGCCGTTGCCAAAGGATTAGTTGAGCAAGGAATTCGCGTGGTGCGATTTAACTTCCCGTATATGATTAAGCGAGCGGAAGATGGGAAAAAGCGTCCACCAGATCGTGCGCCAAAACTGCTGGAAGCCTATGAAGAAGTGATTGCTCACTTTACCTCTCAACCTATTGTCATTGGTGGTAAGTCAATGGGTGGCCGCATGTCGAGTTTACTGGCTGAAAATGAGCTGGTGGCGGGCATTGCCTGTTTAGGGTTTCCCTTTCACCCACCGGGAAAGCCAGAAAAGTTCAAAGGCGATCACTTAGCGAATATCGAGAAACCTACGCTGATTCTGCAAGGGGAGCGAGACACCTTTGGTAAGCGTGAGGAGTTCGATGACTTTGTCCTTTCATCACAAGTCAAGGTGAGTTTTTTACCCGATGGTGACCACAGCTTTAAACCGCGCAAGAGCTCAGGCCATACCGAGGCGGGTAACATCGAGCTCGCGGTAGAGCAGTTAGCGGCGTTTATCAAAGAGGTGTACCGTGAAAAGTAAGTGGTTACTCTCATTTTCTGGTCTGTCTGGGCTGGTTTCTGTCGCTCTAGGTGCCTTTGCTGCACATGGGTTAAAACCTCAGCTGGCTCCGTATTTGCTTGGCGTATTTGAGACCGGAGTGTTGTACCAATTTATTCACACGCTGGCGATTGTGTTTTGTGCGGTTTTATTGCTATTGAATTTGGGACAAAAAGCACAAAAATATTTTTTCATTGCAGCGATTTGCTTTATCATCGGCATCTTTTGTTTTAGCGGCAGTCTTTACGCGCTGGCGCTGACAGGCATTAAGTGGTTTGGGCCCATTACTCCAATGGGAGGATTACTGTTCATGATTGGTTGGTGTCTGTTCTTTTTTGCTGCGTTCAATATCAAAGAGGTCTCCAAGTGAAACAACTAATGCTCTATTGCCGTTCTGGCTTTGAGAAAGAGTGTGCTGGTGAAATTCAGGACAAAGCGACACAGTTGGAAGTGTATGGCTTCCCTCGTGTGAAGAGAAACTCAGGTTATGTTGTCTTCGAATGTTACCAAGATGGAGATGCGGACAAACTTGCTAGAGGTTTGGACTTTAAGTCGTTAATCTTCGCTCGCCAAATGTTTGCGGTAGCGGCTGAGTTTCAATCGCTGCCAAGTGATGACCGCATTAGCCCAATTTTGAATGAGCTAGCAGACATTGAAGCGTTTCCTCGCTGTGGGGATTTGAGAATTGAAACTCCGGATACGAATGAAGCGAAAGAGCTACTGAAATTCTGCCGTAAATTTACTGTCCCAATGCGTCAAGCGTTGCGCGGTAAAGGTTTAATGTTGAACAAAGACAACGCGAAGAAGCCAGTGCTGCACATTTGTTTTGTGGAGCCTGGCCACTGTTATGTCGGTTATTCTTACACTGACAATAACTCTCAGTTCTTCATGGGTATTCCTCGCCTTAAGTTCCCAGCAGACGCCCCAAGTCGTTCAACGCTTAAACTGGAAGAAGCATTTCACGTCTTTATTCCACGTGAAGAGTGGGATGAGCGTTTGGCTCCAGGAATGTGGGGGGTCGATTTAGGGGCATGTCCAGGCGGTTGGACGTACCAACTGGTGAAGCGCTCGATGTTCGTTCACTGTGTCGATAACGGCATGATGGCAGACAGCTTGATGGAAACTGGCCAGATCAAGCATCATATGGTGGATGGTTTTAAATTCGAACCAGACCGTAAGAACGTAACATGGATTGTTTGTGACATGGTAGAAAAGCCAGCTCGTGTTGCTCACCTTATGGGCCAGTGGCTGTTAAAAGGTTGGGCGAAAGAGGCAATCTTTAACCTTAAGCTGCCAATGAAAGGCCGCTATGACGAGGTGCTGCAAGACCTTGAAAACCTGAAGCAGTTCCTGATTGATAATAAGGTAAAGTTCAGACTACAAGCTAAGCATTTGTATCATGATCGTGAAGAGATCACGATTCATATCCAGTGTCTATCGAACATTTCTCCGTACTAATTCTATCTCCGAGTCATTTGGGGATAGTCCCGAGAATAGAAAAAAGCGCCTTCAAATGGCGCTTTTTTATTGTCTGAGAGCTTTATGGTTTGAAACCATCATCAGACACTATTCCGCTTTATTTGGTCCTGTAAAGCGAATGTCCTGTAAGTTAAAGCCGAGTTCAATGTCGCACTTTAAAGCCGCGACGCGTTTACATAGGCGTGCAGACTCAATGTGCTCGTCTAATTTTTTACGGTATTTCGGTGCGAGGTCTTCACTGGCGTAGGCTGCTTCAATATTCTCAAACTGAGTAAGAATCTCTTTCGCCGCTTTTGGTCCAATGCCCGGAACCCCCGGCACTTGGCTAGAGCTGATCCCCGTTAACCCCCAATAATCGGCCAGTTGGCTCGGTTTTACGCCGAACTCTTTTTCGATAAACGGTTCATCTAACCAACGATGTTGGAAGTAATCACGGATCTGTAGGGTAGGAGAAAGCAGCTGACAGTAGCCTTTATCCGTAGAAACGATGGTGACTTTTTCACCATGACTGGCCACTTTAGTCGCGAGAGTCGCAACCAAGTCGTCCGCTTCATCGCCTTCAGAAAGCAATGAATCAATACCTTGTTCCCACCATGCTTGCTGAATCGCATCTAGACCTAGCATCAGTGGTTCCGGCATTGGTTTTCGATTTTGCTTATAGTCTGGGAGAATCTCAGCTCGCCATCCTCTGTCTTGTTCATGGTGATCGAAAACCGCGATGATGTGTGTCGGGTTGGCTTCTGACAGAATGCGAGTGAGGGTTCTTTGTGTCGTGGTGATGGTTCTTGCTATGTCGGTTGGATCCGGTTGTGCAGAGTGCACACGGCGGATCAGGTTTAGGGCATCAATAATAACAAGATGAATAGACATAATGACTTAGCAATAAAAAAGGGGCGTAATGCCCCTAGTGTAACGAATGCTAGCCTGACTATCGACCACCAATTTCTGGGTGAGCGATGCGATAACACGGTTCGTAGTCTGAACCGCCAGGCAATTTCATTCGGTGTTGTTCGACAAAGTCTTGTAGTAACTTATCGAGCTTTTTCATTAGCACAGGATCACCGTGAATGGTGAAAGGGCCTCGACGTTCGATTTCTCGAATGCCTTCGGCTTTGACGTTACCAGCCACGATACCGGAGAAAGCTTGACGCAGGTTGGCCGCTAAGACTTGAGGTTCTTGATCTAAGCTTAAATCCAATTGCTCCATCGACTCATGAGTTGGATCGAATGGTAACTGGAAGTTAGGCTCGATTTTTAATGACCAGTTAAAGCTATAAGCATCGCCTTTTTCTTTTCGGTGAAGGCGTACAGAGTCCATGGAGCGCTTCATGATGCGTGCCACTTCTGCCGGATCGTCAATGACGATCTCGTAATGCTTTTGACCTTCTTCGCCAAGTGTATCGCGAACAAACTCGTCGATAGAGCGGAAGTACTCTTCACTCTCTTTTGGTCCAGTTAACACGATAGGCATTGGCTGATCGGCGTTGTCTGGATGCATCATAATGCCAAGAATATACAGCAACTCTTCTGCAGTACCCGGACCACCAGGGAAAATTACAATGCCATGCGCCATACGTACAAAGGCTTCCAAACGCTTTTCGATGTCTGGCATGATAACCAGCTCATTCACGATTGGGTTTGGTGGCTCGGCTGCAATAATCGAAGGTTCGGTTAAACCAAGATAACGTTGCTGAGTATAACGCTGCTTCGCATGTCCGATAGCGGCACCTTTCATTGGCCCTTCCATCGCACCAGGGCCACAACCCGTGCAGATATTAAGCTCACGCAAGCCAAGCTCGTTACCGACTTCACGTGTGTATTGATATTCCACGCCATTGATAGAGTGACCACCCCAACACACGACGAGGTTTGGCTCGATACCTGGTGTGAGTGCTCTGGCATTACGCAGAATACCGAACACGAGGTTAGTGATGTGAATTGGGTTCGTCAGGTTGAGTCGTTGTGCGTCTGCTAAATGCATATTGACATAAACGATATCGCGTAACACGGAGAACAGATGCTCTTGGATACCTTTAATTATCTCGCCATCGACAAAGGCGTGTTCAGGTGGGTTAGTCAGCTCAAGCTTAATACCACGCTCGCGGCGCACTACGTTGACATCAAACGACTGGTGTTTATCGAGCAGCTCTTTCGAGTTATCGGTATGACTGCCGGAGTTCAACACCGCTAACGTGCAGTTGCGGTACAGTTGATAAAGTTCACTCGAGGCCGTGTTTTTTAAGCGCTCTACTTCTAATTGAGATAGCAAGTCCATGCTACCAGTGGGGCTTATATGGGTAATCATAACGCCTCCTTGTGTTGCATTATTTTGAGGGAAAGTACCAACTCACCTTTTTGGGTTATACGTATGGTTTGATGAAAGGCAGTTGGCCGATTTGGTTTTATGGTTATTGACTCCCAAGCAACCTCAAGATGGTACATTCGCGTTCTGTAAATGCATCATCTTGAAGTGACTTGGGTTTTTACAGCTTAGCAGACTGAAAGGGAAGAAATGTGATAACTCGTTGAAAATGGGTGGTTATAAAGCGTAAATTGCGCCAATTCTGGTTTGTTTGTTCGATTTTTGCACTAAATCTAGCTCCAGTTAAGCTGATTTGTTCCACGTTTTTTAGCGTCCGCAAGCATCTTGCCGAGTCGATCGAGTACATACTCTGGCGTATCGGACTCTTTAAAAGAGGTCGACACAGCCGCTAGGGTGATCATGATATTTTGCTCACGGAACTTAAATGGTAATTGGCTAATATCACGCTGGATATGTTTAATGAGATCCAGTGTGTATTCTTCAGATTGTTCTGGAACGAGTAAAATAAACTCTTCGCCACCAAAGCGAGCTACCGTTTCAGTTTCTGATACGCGTTTATTAATGGTGCGAGCGATGATCTTCAACGCTTTATCACCAGCCGTATAGCCATAGCTGTCATTCACCGCTTTGAAGTTATCAACGTCAAACAACACTACACGCAGGTTCTGTTGAGAGCGAATCCAACGGCGATACTCTAGCTCTAGTCGATCATTAAATGCGGTGCGGTTATAGACTTTAGTCAGAGGGTCGAGCAACATGCGCTGAGCTTGGTCATCTAAGCGTCGACGATGGTCTTGGGTGGTTTCAAACACGGCTTCGAGCTGGTTCTTACTGTAATTCAAACGCTCTTGCAGCGCTTGTTCTCGTTCTTCCGTCATTTTAAGTCGCTCTGTCAGCGACGCCATTTTCGCAAGTAACGGGGCGATTTCTTTTTTTACATCCGCTAGATCTTGAGCTTGGTCGAGCGATAGTTGACTCAATTCAACCAGACTGTTCATTTCTGTGTTGAGCTCTTGGCGGTGCTCAAAGTAGGTATGATGTTGGTCGACGTTCTGATGAACGGTTTTTAGGTTACTTGCGAGAGAAGTGTTCAGCTGATCAAGGAATTGGCTAGATGCTTCGCGCTCGAACTTTGTTGCTTCGACAACCAATTTCAGCGTTGAGAGCGTAAGCTCAATGAGAGACTCTGCACTCACGCCAAGAAGCAGCTTAGCCCGAATATCGAGCAATCGATCTCCCGTTTCTCCCTCAAAATCCAGCTCGGTGATGGTATGTTGTAGATCGCTGGCTAAGCACTCAAGTTGAGACTTATCAGGATTATTCTCAAACTCGCTGAGATGCAAACGCGAGTTGGAAGTGATGATTTTCAGAGCGCGTTCGTAAATGCTCAGTAGCTTAGTGGCTTGATCGGCTTTATTGCTGGCATGAGCTTCTGAGAAACTCATTAAGTTCCGTAGTTCACGTTTTAACTGCGCAGGTAAACCTGTGACACGTTGGAGTGTTTCACCACTGTGTTTGATTTGTTCGTCTAGGTAGCCGTTCTGTTTGTCCATCGTCTTCGACTGCTGTTTGAGCATTCTCTCTAATACCGCTAAACGTGGGATAAGAGTACTGATATCTTTTTGATGTTGCAGCTCTTGTTGGATTTCAAACAGGTAATTGGATACCTGGGTATTCGAGCCCTGGCAAGCTGAAGACAATGATGCCACAACGCGTTTAAGAACTTGTTGTTCACGTTTGAATTTGAGTGAAGTATCACGATGTGTCAGTCTGAGTTGGTCAAGTTGACAACTCAGCTGATGAAGCTGCGACTGAATATCGGATTCCAAGATTCCCATGAAGTGACTACGGTTAAGTCCATGTACTACTGACAATTATCCGATAATAACAAAAAACGTTATAGCGTCATTAGTTATTATGTCTAACAGGCGTTTAATTATCCATTTTTTAATATTTTCTTGATGTCGTCCTCATTCTTGTAGGACGAATGGATCTTAATCAGGCCTTGGCTAATGGCATGCTGACAGGCGGTTCTTATGTTACCCGTTGCAAAGCTCGCGGCGGGTGCGTTATCGATGGCTTTCAAGAAAACCCAGTGGCTTTGCTTATCCTTCAAGCTGACTTCTCGCGCAATGTGAGTCGCAAGCAGCAACAGATCGAGTAATTCCTCGTCGTTAATTGCAGTGTAGGCTCGTGGTAAGAACGGATAATCGCTGATACCCATGCGAATAATACGGTTGACGTTGTGCTGCTGAGCGAACTCATCCACCCAAGTCTGGAATTTCTCGAACATGACTTCGGCAGAAGCATCACGGTCAGCGTTCGGTTCTATGTAGAGTAGGTTTGCATCTGAGAAGTGGTAAAGACGCGACGGTTTTTCTATCTTTTCCGCTAGGAAGTCACCAAATGCGCGCTCCAGCTCCAAGCCCGCTTTATAACCGTTGTGGACGTACATGCTTCGTAGGAATGGCAAGTCGATCATGACAAAGCGCAGGCGATCGTTAAGTGGCTCGTGAATCAATTCGCCCATTTGCCATTGCTCGAAAGTTTCGCTCGACTTTTTCAATGAGCGAGACAGCTTAACGTTCAGCATACGCAAGTTACGCAAACGGGAACGAGAGTGAGTGAAGAGATCATTACGCAGTTTTTCGATTTCACTTGCTTGGCGCTGCATGATCACGCCGCGGCGCATAATGAACAAAAACATCACCAACACAGTAATAAACAATGCGAATGAGATTTTCTGGAATTTGCGGTGTTCCCTTTCCACTTGCTCAAGGCGTTCCGATTGGCCGATATAGTGGATGGTTTGTTCAGCAAACTCTTTTTGTTGGCGGAATGCATCCTCACTGATTTGGTTGAGCTGTTTTTGCTCTAAACGCACAAGGTTGGTGTATTTCTTATAAGCCTGTAGAGAAAGTTGGTATTCGCCTGCCTGCTCGTAACCAAGCCCGAGTAAGCGGTAAGACTGCTGCTTAATGAAGTTGTTATTTTCAGGTGACTTTTCAGCAAGTGCTAACGCCAGCTTTGCATTGGTAATGACGTTTTTACTGTCGTTTTGATGATAAGCCAGGCCTGACTGAAGCAACGCTGCCTTTGCTTCAAGCTTAGGAATGTCAGTGTATTCTAAAAGCTCTTTAGAACGGTCTAGGTATTGTTCAGCTAGCGCGTAGTTGTAGAGTTGCAGATAGGTAGCCGCTAAGCTTAAGCGAATCTTAATGATCCGATTAATGTTCTTACTGGTGCTTTCATGGTCCAGCACGTTGAAGTAGTGCACCAAGGCAAGGTTAAACTTGCCTTGGTAAAAATAAATGTCACCCATTTGCTCAAGGACATCCGCTAGGATGGGAGAGCTAGGGTAGGAGTCATAGAAGTCTGCGGCTTGAGATAAGTATTCGATCGCTTTGTCGTAAACTCGGCGCTCTTGGAAGAGCCTCGCCAACAGGCGATTAACTTTTGCTAACCTTGCGCCACTGTCACTCTCAATAGATTGCCAATAACCGTAAAGCAGTTCCGACAAAGCCAAATTGTATTTCTTGCTATTCAGATAAAACTCGCCGACGGCTGTGTAATAGTCGATCAAGGCTAAGTCAGATCGGCTGTCTTCAAGCATAGTTTTGGCTTGAGAATACAAACTTTCCGCTTTAATCAGATCGCCACTATGTGAAGCGAGGAGCGCTCTTTGCATCACTAATCGATAGCGAACGCTGTCGGTACGTTGCAATACCGCATCAGCTTCATCGAGTTGCTGCTCAATTTGGTTGAGCGTGTCTTCCGCTTTTGAATAGTTATTGTCGTACATCCAAATCATTTGGTTGCGCATCAACTGGAGATCTAAGTCCATGTACGGCAATTGATATTCTTGCGCTAAGCGCTCGGCTTTGTTTAGGTGTTCGATAGCCGAACGAACGTTACCCATGGCGTAGTCTGCCTGAGCGATAATCTTGTGTGCTTCGATGGTGCTGCTTGGTGTGCGAACGCTACGATCGGTCTCGTCACGAGACATAGCAGAAGGGCTGTCACTCTCTTTGCGTTCCGTTAGCTCACGTTGTGACAAGTAGTTGGTTGCCGCTTGTTTTGCTTGTGATGGCTCTATTTCCGCCAATTGTTGTGCTTCGTTGAGTAACGCGGACGATAAAATGGTCGCATGAAGCGGCTGTACAAACAGCAAGCAAAGAAAGCCAATCAACTTGAATAGACGCGAACTGTCCCAAAACATCCTTTCGTTCCCTCGAACTGTTTTTAGATATGGCGGATAACGGTAAAAGACCTCAACAAGCCTCTTAAATGCAGGTTGAAGCCATTTGATATAGTAACATGCTTGGACAATAAAAACGTCCGGTAACCCTTTAGATTACCGAACTTATTTCTGTCACTAACGCTATTACTGACGAGCCATGCGGTGGTTGTGATCTGGCTTGTCTTGTTCCGTTGAGCGGTACGGATTGATGTCCAAGCCACCACGGCGCGTGTAGCGGGCGAATACGGTCAGTTTACTTGGTTGGCAGTATTTCATTAGATCAGTAAAAATACGCTCAACACACTGTTCGTGAAATTCGTTGTGCTCGCGGAAAGATACCAAGTAACGCAGTAATTTCTCGCGATCTATTTTCGCACCTTGGTAGCGAATTTCTACACTGCCCCAGTCAGGCTGGTTAGTGATTAAACAGTTTGACTTCAATAGGTGGCTATGTAGGATTTCTTCCACTTGCTCTTCACCTGCTGCGCCTTCAAGCAAATCGGCATCAAAATCGTAACTGGTGATGTCAATGTCTTGGTCATCAATGCATTCGCCTTCCATTGTCACAATAGGTTGATTGGTGTAGTGAGTAACCGGGTTCACCTCGACTAACACCTTTTCACCGGCACATTCAGATAGGTCTTGCGTTAAACGCTCTTCAACTTCTTCCCAGCTTGAAAAACGGGTTTGGTTGTAGCTGTTTAAGTACAGTTTGAAAGACTTCGACTCAATCAAGTTTGCACTGGTGGCTGGAATGTATACTTCGCCAACGGCCACTTGTGGTAAGCCTTTACTATTTAACCAAGATAGCTCGTACAGCGTCCAAATGTCGTGGCCCATAAAAGGAAGGCTGTCGCCTAACTGAAGGTCATCTCGGTTTAGGCTACGAGGAACTGGTTGCAGCAAGCTTGGGTCGTATTGGTTCGCATACTCGGTCTTTTTACCTAGTGTTAGGCCAGCAAGCTCTTTAGCGTCAGAATATTTGCTCATACTTTGTGGTCGTTTTCGATTAGAATGGCGAGAATTTTACTGAATCCGCTGGTCAATTGCCATCTGGCAAACACGGCTATCTGATAAATAAGGAATGAGGAGACCTTCATGACCCAAAACGTTACTCAGGCGCTACAAGAGTTCAGCCTGCGCTACCAACAAGCTTGGCAAGCTAAATATAATGAGTTGCCAAGCAGTGAAGAGCTTGCAGATCTTGTTTCTCCTTGTGTCGAAGAGAAGCGTGATGGAAAGGTGCTTTGGAGAGCGGTCGCACGTGATGAAATGGCCGATTTCACTAATGTGGAAAATGCTATTGAGTTGTCACTGCAAGATGGTGTAAAAGCCTTTTATGGTTCTCAATACAGCGCCGATATGGAGGCAACTTGGCAAGGTAATTCGTTGACGCTGCTGCAAGTGTGGAGCGATGATGATTTTGTGCGCCTACAAGAAAATATTCTTGGTCATTTGGTGACGCAACGTCGTCTGAAACTTAAACCAACGGTATTTATTGCGGCGACAGATGAGGAAATGGATGTGATCTCGATTTGTAACCTCACTGGTAATGTGATTTTAGAGCGTTTAGGTACGTCTAAACGCGATGTGCTGGCGGATTCATTGGCTGAGTTCTTGAGCAAGTTAGAGGCCGCTGTCTAAATATGTACGTTGTTGAGTTGCAGTTTGAGTGTTTTGATAACACCACCGTCAGCGCGGTAGACAAAGCCATTAATGGCTTGATGGATGCGTTGCGTTATAACGGCCAAGTACTAGGCCGAGAATTCCCGATAGTGATGGGAGATGGCGAGTTTTATGTTCGTGTCGTTTGCCCAGAGCAAGACAGTTTGCATCCACGTTATCACTCAGATTTTGTCAAAGTGTGCATGAACCGTTTGTCAGACGCGTCTTTGCTTGCACCGAAAATGCGTATGCTTGGCCGTGATTTAAATTCAGAACAAGCGGCCGAAGAAGAGATCCCTAGCTGGCAAGTGTTGTACACGACTTATGTTCATACGTGTTCGCCATTGCGCAGTGGGGAAACGTTGTTGCCGATTCCTTTGTATCGCAATGAGCCGACGCTAAATGGTGACCATAAAGCCGTCATCAAATGGCAGACAGAATGGCAAGCGTGCGATGAAATCCAAATGGCGGGCGGGTGCCGTGCAGAGCATGCGGCGCTGCACGAGATTTGCGATGTGGACAGTGTGTTGTTCCGCCGCGGTTGGGATTTGCGAGGTCGTATCGAATACATCACCAAGGTTCCAACTTACTATTACCAGTATCGCGTGGGCGGTCAGTCGCTGGAGAGCGAGAAAGCGCGCAAGTGCCCAAAATGCGGTGGAGAGTGGCTACTCGATGAGCCATTACATGACATATTTTACTTTAAGTGTGATGACTGCCGAATCGTGTCGAATATCTCTTGGGACCACCTTAAGTAGCGAAGTTACTTAAATGGGTAGATAGACAAATAGAAAGGGCTGATGTTTTCACATCAGCCCTTTTGTGTTTAGAACGTTGTTTTCGGTAATGTTTTGAAAAGTGGGATTACCAACCTTTCACAACACCGCCTTTGAACAGCTCTTTTGCCGCTTCGTAAACTTCTTCCGTTTGGTAAGCTTTTACGAAGTTTTGTACGTTTTGCGCATTAACATTTTCTTCGCGAGCAACAATTAGGTTTACGTATGGTGAGTCTTTATCTTCAACGAACACGCCGTCACGCTCTGGCGATAGGTCGATAGAGCTTGCGTAAGTGGTGTTGATGATAGATAGCGTTACGTCATCCAATGAACGTGGAAGTTGTGGCGCTTCTAACTCAATGATTTCGATATTTTTAGGGTTGCCTACGATGTCACGTACTGTAGCGAGTAGACCAACGCCATCACGTAGCGTAATCAAACCTTGTTGCTCAAGAAGCAGTAGTGAGCGACCTAGGTTTGTTGGATCGTTTGGAACTGCGATGCGTGCGCCATCTTGGATTTCATCGATTGACTTCACTTGCTTAGAGTAACCAGCAATAGGGTAAACGAATGAGTTACCCGCGATAGCCAGTTTGTAGCCGCGGTCTTTCACTTGTTGGTCTAGGTATGGTTTATGTTGGAACGCATTCGCGTCTACTGAACCATCATCCAGAGCGGCGTTTGGGGTTACGTAATCGGTAAATGTTACTAATTCAACGTCTAGGTTGTACTTTTCTTTTGCTACTTTAGCTGCCACTTCGGCAACTTGTGCTTCAGCACCAGCAATAACGCCAACTTTTACTTTATTTACGTCTACTTCTTTGTCGCCACAACCCGCTAGAACAAGAGCAGAAGCGGCCGTTGCTACAGTCAAAAGACCTTTAAGGCTAAATTTCATCTTTATCTCCTTATAATTTGTATTTTCAATGCTTATCTGTGGTCTACACGGCGCACCACTGCGTCACCGATAGACTGAATAATCTGTACTAGAACAATCAGCATCACGACAGTCACAGCCATGATAGTTACATCGTAGCGGTGGAAACCGTAACGGATGGCTACGTCGCCGAGGCCGCCGCCGCCTACCGTTCCCGCCATGGCCGAGTAGCTAACGAGAGTGACTAAGGTGATCGTTACTGAGTTAACAATAGTCGGCATTGCTTCAGGTAGTAGAACTTTTGTGATGATCTGTGTTGGTGTCGCCCCCATTGACTGCGCTGCTTCCACCAAGCCTGTTGGTACCTCTAACAAAGCACCTTCAATAAGACGTGCAACAAACGGAATGGCACCAATAGTCAGTGGGACGATTGCTGCGGTTGTACCGATAAAGGTTCCAACTAGCATTTTTGTCACTGGAATAATCGCAACCATCAGGACGAGGAATGGCACAGAACGACCAATGTTAACGACAGCGCCTAAGCTGCTATTTAGTTTGGTGTTTTCAAGTAGGCCGCCTTTCTTAGTAATATGGAGGATTACGCCTAATGGAATACCCACGGCAAAGCCGACTAATCCGGCAACCACAACCATGTAAAGCGTTTCCCACGTTGCACCTAAAAGTAGTTTGCTGTTTAAACTCAGCCATTCAGAGATTGTATTAAAGGACATAACCAAGTACCTCTACTTTTACGTTGTGCTTACGCAGGTATTCCAGTGCTGCGTTGTCATCTTCTTCGTTACCAAATAGCTCTGCGACCATCATGCCGAATTTCACGCCGCCAGCGTAATCAAGATCGGAGCTCAAAATACTCACATCAATATTGTATTTACGAGAAATTTGCGACATTAGCGGTGCATCGACGGTTGCGCCGGTAAACTCTAAGCGAACTAATGGGTAGCTGCCTTCAACACGCTCTGCTTGCAGACGTGCTTGGTAATCTTCAGGAATGGATAGATCCAGCGTTGAGCGAATGAATTGGTGCGCCAGCTCCGTTTTAGGGTGCGCGAAAATATCGCCAACGGTGCCTTTCTCCACCAATTCACCACCACCGATGATCGCCACTTCGTGACAGATACTTTTTACCACTTCCATTTCGTGGGTGATCAGTAGAATCGTGATGTTGAGTTTGCGGTTGATCTCTTTCAATAGCTCAAGGATAGATTGAGTTGTTGCAGGATCCAGTGCGCTAGTGGCTTCGTCACACAGTAGTACGCTTGGATCGGATGCCAATGCGCGAGCAATAGCCACACGTTGTTTTTGACCGCCACTTAGGTTGGACGGATAGCTTTCGTGTTTGTCGGCTAAGCCAACAAGTTTTAGTAACTCAGTGACTTTTGTTGTGATTTGCGATTTGTCTTTGCCTGCCAGTTCCAGTGGTAGCGCCACGTTATCAAACACAGTACGAGACGAGAGCAGATTAAAATGCTGGAAGATCATGCCGATGTTACGGCGCGTTTCGACCAACTGCTTTTTGCTGAGTTTTGTTAAATCAATGCCATCAACGATGATGGAGCCAGATGTTGGTGCTTCTAACATGTTTACGCAGCGGATCAGCGTACTTTTACCAGCACCAGATGAACCGATAACACCGAAGATGGTGCCCTTGGCGATGTGTAGGTTAATGTCTTTCAGGGCAAGGATTTCCTTACTGCCTTGGTAGAACACTTTATTAACGTTTTTTATTTCTATCATGTTTCAACCTGCCCAAAGATACGGGGAACTTCGCTGTCAAAAACGGCCTTTGACAGAACTTAATGTTGAGCTTTATCTCACTTCTCAGTTGATGCTATGGGTTAACCAGAATGAAGTCAATAGATATTTTTACGTCTAGACGTCTAAATGTATAGATGTTCTATTTTGAAGAGAATGAGGAGTAAGTTACGAGGAGAAGATAAGTGGAGAACCCCCTCAGAATTACCGATTCTTGCCCAACAAATCAACTGTTTTGTCGAGGCCTAGAATGAATTAGATAGTGTTGAAGTTTATAAGGTATGTAATAATCTGATTAAACCGAGTTAATAGAGAAATATGTTTTGGCAAAACCTGCTGTTTTTATCGATCGTGATGGCGTGATAAACGTTGACCACGGCTACGTTCATGACGAACATGATTTTGAGTACATTGATGGTGTGTTTGAAGCGACGAAAGCGCTGAAAGATCAAGGTTACCTCTTAGTGCTAGTGACGAATCAATCGGGCATCGCACGTGGTAAATTCAGTGAAGACCGTTTCTTGTCTCTGACTCAATGGATGGACTGGAACTTTGTTGATCATGGTGTTGAGTTTGATGGTATCTACTACTGTCCACATCACCCTGAACATGGCATTGGGGATTACAAGCAGGATTGTGATTGCCGCAAGCCTAAGCCTGGTATGTTTATCTCTGCTCGCGACTTCTTGAAAATCGACATGGAAAAATCTGTGATGATTGGTGATAAAGCCGAAGACATGATGGCAGCAGAAGCCGCGGGCGTTGGCACCAAGATTTTGGTGCGCACAGGTAAGCCTGTTACTGAGCAAGGTGAAGCATTAGCAACGGTTGTGCTTGATAGTGTTGCTGACGTGCCTGCATATTTAAAGAAATAATCTGCACAATTCGCATATTTAAGGGAAGCGTTTGCTTCCCTTTTCTCTTATTACTGTTAAAGTTCAGTCACCTAAGCATTCATCCATTCTAGTTTGATCACTTATGAGCAAAAAACTCACCATTCTTGATATCGCGAAATTGGCAGGCGTTGGCAAATCAACAGTAAGCCGTGTGCTTACCAACGATCCAAAAGTGAAACCTCAAACGCGAGAGAAAGTAGAGCAAATCATTCGTGAATCAGGCTACGTCCCATCAAAGTCTGCGCAGTCGATGCGCGGTGGCAGTCAAAAGGTGATCGGCGTGATCATCTCTCGTTTAGATTCACCATCAGAAAACCGCGCTGTTGGGACCATGCTCAACGCTTTGTACTCAGCAGGGTACGACGTGGTGATCATGGAGAGCCAATTCGATCGCGATAAAACTAATGAGCATTTGGATGTGCTTAAACGTCGCAATGTCGATGGGGTGATCGTGTTTGGCTTTACTGGATGTGATGAGCAAGCCTTAGCCGAGTGGGGGAATCGTATCGTCGTGATCGCGATGGACACGCAAATGGTTTCTTCGATCAACTACGACAACCAAGGTGTGATAGACATGGCTTTGTCTCATCTTGAGCAGCAATCTCTCTCTCGCATTGCTTATATTGGTGTTGATCCTGAAGACAAAACCACAGGCTTGGCGCGTTTAAATGCTTATAAAGCTTGGTGTCAACGTAAACAACTCACACCTTGTTTCCAAACCGGTAAGCTTAGCCATGAAAGTGCTTATCAGTTGGTGGATCACGTTCTAAAAGCAGACACGCAAGCCATTGTGTGTGCCAGCGATACCATTGCATTGGGCGTAATTAAGCGTCTTCAAGAGTTAGGCCGTGAAGATGTGGTAGTAACAGGCGTGGGTGGTAACGAGTTGCTTTCTTTTCTTTTCCCTAAAGTATTTAGTGTTGACCCAGGTTATACCCTTGCGGGTGAAAAGTCCGCTAAGATGCTGATTAATCAATTAAATGGCGATGAAGAAGTCGTTCACTTCACTCAACAACCTATTTGCCGCTAATCCACACTACAACGGTTTGCTCTAAAATTATACTGTGATCATTCTCAATTAATGGGACTGTTCCCATTTTGTTTTTTGTCTTTGGGTGGCAATATTAAAATTAAGAAATGGGAATGTTCCCATTTATAAAAATAAAATGATGAATCGAATGTATCCAATACAGGGTGGACAAAGTTATGAGTAAGATTGCGCGTAAAGACGTGGAGCGTCTTATTGAGCTGGTCGGGGGACCGGACAATATTGCCAGTGTAAGCCACTGTTTAACTCGCTTGCGTTTTGTTCTAAATGATACCGACAAAGCGGACACGAAACAGTTAGAAGCCTTGCGTATGGTGAAAGGCTGTTTTACCAACGCAGGTCAATTCCAAGTCGTCATCGGCACTGAAGTTGATGAGGTTTACAAAGTACTGATCGAGCTAAGCGGTAAAAGTGAAGCCAGCAAAGACGAATCCAAGAATGCTGCTCGCCAAAACATGAATATTGTTGAGCGTGGTATTTCCCACCTTGCAGAAATCTTTGTACCGTTGCTACCTGCGATCATCACTGGTGGTCTGATCCTTGGCTTCCGTAATGTGATTGGCGACATCAAAATGTTTGATGGTCAAACCCTAACGGAAATCAGTCAGTTTTGGGCGACTGTTCACTCATTCCTATGGTTAATTGGTGAAGCGATTTTCTTCTTCCTACCCGTTGGTGTGTGTTGGTCGACCGTGAAAAAGCTCGGTGGTACACCGATTCTGGGCATCACGCTCGGTGTGACGTTGGTTTCGCCGCAGTTAATGAACGCGTACTTGATTGGTAAGCAAGTACCTGAAGTGTGGGACTTTGGGTTGTTTGCGATTGAGAAAGTCGGTTACCAAGCGCAGGTGATTCCCGCGATGTTAGCAGGTATCGCACTGGCGTTTATCGAAACACGCTTAAAACGCATCATTCCGTCTTACCTTTACCTAGTAGTAGTACCGTTTGTTTCTATCATTGTGTCTGTGATTCTTGCGCACTCGATCATTGGTCCATTTGGTCGCATGTTGGGTGATGGCGTGGCATTCGCAGCAAAAGCGGCCATGACGGGTGACTTCGCGATGATTGGCTCAACCATCTTCGGCTTCCTATACGCGCCATTGGTCATTACTGGTATTCACCACACCACCAACGCGGTAGACCTTCAACTGATGCAAGAGCTAGGCGGTACGCCAATTTGGCCTCTGATTGCACTTTCAAACATTGCTCAAGCATCGGCAGTGGTTGGCATCATTATCATCAGTAAAAAACACGGCGAGCGTGATATCTCAGTGCCTGCGGCTATCTCTGCTTACCTTGGCGTGACTGAACCGGCGATGTACGGCATCAACTTGAAATACAAGTTCCCAATGCTGAGCGCGATGATCGGTAGTGCGTGTGCTGCTGCTATTTGTGGTAGTGCGGGCGTCATGGCGAACGGTATCGGTGTGGGCGGTTTGCCGGGCATCTTATCTATCCAACCGCAGTTCTGGGGCATTTTTGCTCTGGCGATGTTAGTCGCAATGCTGGTACCTGCTGCATTAACGTTAATTCTTTATAAGCGTGCACAAGCCAAAGGTGAGCTTGAGCCGGCAAACGCGTAATTCAATTTGAGGCAGTGACTTGGCTGCCTCCTCCTATTTTTCTTTTCAAATTTTAAGTTTCCGATTACTGGTAAGTGAGTGTTAGAAATGGCTATGACCAAGCATGATGAGAGCTGGTGGAAAACCGCAACCATCTATCAAATTTACCCAAAAAGCTTTTGTGACAGTGGCAGTAAAGGCACGGGCGACATCAAAGGGATCATTTCTAAGCTGGATTATCTTAAGCACCTTGGTGTGGATGCGATTTGGCTGACGCCGGTTTACCAATCGCCAATGATCGACAACGGTTATGACATCTCCGATTACTACTCGATCAACCCTGAGTTCGGCACGATGCAAGATTTTGAAACTTTGCTAGCAGAAGCGCATCAGTTGGGCATTCGTATCATCATGGACATAGTAGTGAACCACACGTCGACAGAACACAAGTGGTTCCAATCCGCACTGGGTGATAAAAACAGCCCATACCGTGATTACTACATCTGGAAAGATCCGGTAGATGGTGCTGAACCAAACAACTGGCAATCAAAGTTTGGTGGCAACGCTTGGGCGCTGGATGAAAAAACAGGCCAGTACTACTTGCACCTTTTTGCTAAAGAGCAGGCGGATTTGAACTGGGAAAACCCAGTGGTGCGCGAAGAAGTCAAAGAAGTCATCAGCTTCTGGGCAGACAAAGGCGTGGATGGTTTCCGTCTTGATGTCATCAACCTGATTTCTAAACAACAAGATTTCCCAAGCGATGATATTGGCGATGGCCGTCGTTTCTATACTGATGGTCCTCGCGTGCACGAATATCTGCAAGAAATCAGCGAAGCCGTGTTCCAAAAGTACGGCAGCGTGACGGTGGGTGAAATGTCTTCCACCACGCTAGAGCACTGCCAGCAATACTCTTCGCTAGACGGCAAAGAGCTATCCATGGTGTTCAACTTTCATCATCTGAAAGTCGATTATCCGAATGGTGAAAAATGGACCAAAGCGCCATTTGATTTCATTCAGTTAAAGCAGATCTTCAACCATTGGCAAACGGGCTTAAATGGCAAAGGGTGGGGCGCGCTGTTCTGGTGTAACCACGATCAACCTCGTGTGGTAAGCCGCTTAGGCGATGATAAACAATACCGCGTCGAATCTGCCAAGATGCTGGCGGCGTCTGTACACATGATGCAAGGCACACCTTATGTTTACCAAGGGGAAGAGATTGGCATGACCAACCCAGGTTACACTGAGATCAGCCAGTACCGCGACGTAGAAAGCACCAACATGTACGACATCATGGTTAACCGCGATGGTGTATCACACGAGGAGATGATGGCGATTTTGGCGCAGAAGTCGCGTGATAACTCACGTACGCCAATGCAATGGAACAGCCAAAAGCACGCCGGTTTTACCGAAGGCACACCGTGGCTTGAAGTGGCGCAGAACTACTCTGAAATCAACGCAGAAGCTGCGGTTGCTGATTTAAACTCGGTGTTCTATTTCTACAAACGTTTGATTGAGCTACGTAAACAGGTTTCGGTGATCACTGATGGCTGTTATGAAGATTTATTGCCAGAGCATCAACGCATTTTTGCTTACGCTCGCCAGAACGACAAACAAACACTGCTGTGTATCAATAACTACTACGCTGAAGAGGTGGAATGCGTTCTGCCAGAACGTTTTGATATGAGTAAAGCGAAAAACTTGCTATCTAACTATCAAAACTCAGCGAGTGCAGTCGCGTCAAACCATCAAGTATTACGACCTTACGAAACTCGTATTTTATTGATAGAAGAATAAACTCGGGTGTCACCCCCTAAGATTGATGTTCGAGATAAAGGCTTTGGTGTGCTCCCCAAAGCCTTTTTTATTGAGATGCGAGATACTTGTGGAGTACAGGCTTATTTTGCTTCAATTGCTGTTAGCAGCACTTTCTCTTCATTGATTTGTACTTGTTGTACTTTTAGCAGTTCGATTTGCTCAATCAGACCTAAGCTCGGGTTAAACCAACGTTCTGCCGAAGTGGCGAACTCCATTGAGTCCATACCATCGCAGTTTAGGTTGTAAGTATTCTCTTCCGTCAGGTACGCCGCTTCAATTTTCTTGCTTGAAATTGAGAACGTTTTACGTACGCCAGTCTCTCGGATTTGCTGCTGCCAAACCATTTGGCAAGATGCTGTCATTGGCAGGTTTTGCACCCACTCATGCTCTTCAAAACTGTCTAGTAGGTTGTGAACTGCGTAGCCTGTTAGAGTGGTTTGCAGAGATATGGTCTCTTCACCGATATCAATGTTCGGGCTTTTCTCTTTTACGTCGTCACCGTTGAGACGGAAAATAGGGCTGCTGTGCATCAGCATGGCAACAAACTGCTGGTTAATGGAATAAGCGTCGGTGACTTCATGAAGTGCGCCATCAGAGCCTGCAAAATAAAGCGTATTGCTCTCTTCATCGTCGTTGTACTGTTCGTCAGAATAGTAGAACTGTTTGGCGCCGTAGTTCACCAAGTCATTAACCAACTGGACCATTGCTTCGCTGTTTGGGATTTGTGCCAATGCTGCCAACAATTGCTCGTTATCCATCGCTTGGAAACTCAGTTTCATCTCGCCTTCAGGTTGGCCATCCAGGCTAAACGCGTAGTTTAGTTGTGTGCTTGGCGTGGGAGCGAAGATTGAGTTTTGAATCGCGATGTCGAAACTTTCTTGAGGCACTTTGTTTGGATTAGCACTGCCAGAAGATGAACCACCGCCACAGCCGTAAAGAGCCAGAGTTGCTGCTGCGATAAGCGTCATTTTGTTTAGCATGGTTTACATTCCTGATTGATTAGGCCGCTTCATGTTGGGCCGTTGCTTGAATGCGAGCATGCTAAGTTTAATGAGCTAAAAAGGGCAAAAAACAAAAGCTAATAGGGCTTAACGAAAGCTTAATTTTATATTTAGGTCTTTGTTTTATTTGGGCTTATTTCGTTAGCTACGTTGGTGCAATACTCGTTGATGAGCGCTTTCCATCGGCTGATAATTTCTTGAACGGTCAAACTGACATGCAACGTTTTCCATGGTTGAAGGCAAGTTTCTTTCGATTCAGATTGAGAAAGACGTTCAAACAATGTCTCGGAAGGTAAAACGCGCAGCAGTGCCACCAGTGATTCCATGTAGTTGAGACGGAACTGTTCGAGTTTGTTTTGTTTATAAGCGATGTGAGACACAAACGTATAAATCAGCGCGTTTTGAATACGTGAGTCGCCATCTGGAGTGGTTAGCAGAACTTTTGCTCGGTCTAGGTTACCTAGTTTGAAATGCAATACGCCCAACCAGAGGCTTAGCTCATCTGGCAAAACATCGAACGACGACTGCACTTGCGTCAAATACGCTTCCAGCTTTTGAGGTTCTTGCTCGTACAAAGCGAGATGCCTTGCGGTTGTGATCGCTGCAAACTCATCAGCTTGTTGGAGAGGTTGGTTAGAAAAGACATTCTCAAACAGCATTTTTTGGTGAACGTCTGACAGCTGCCATGTGCTTGCCGAAGGTGCAGGCAAGTTGAAGTATTGCGCGACATCTGAGTGAATTTGGAAGATATCCGATTGTAGGTCGGATAAGCGCAGTGTGTATTCGTTGCGAAACGCCAGTTTCCCTGTCGCAGGATAAATAAGGTTCATCTGAGCTTTCAAGGTGCCTTGCTCTGCGCCGTCTTTTAACTCTATGTTGAGTTCGTAATCACTGGTCTGCATGTTTCGCGCGCCAGGGAAATACGGCGTATGACCGATAGGATCAAGAAAGTAACTGGGAGCGTCTTGGTTGGCGATGTCGGTGTATGGATATTCGACCTGTTGTTGCAGCAAGATGGCTTTGACCAGTATGCGATATTTTCTTGCTTGGGAGCCAATCGCATCGACACGGTTGAGCAGCAACTCGACTTTGGGGATAAGTAACTGATGACGCGTTTGCTGCGTTGAAATCTCTTGGCGTTGCCATAACAAGCTTGCGAGCGTCACGCTACAAACCACAAGTACGGCACATAAGCTATAAGCCAAAATCAGCTTGATGTTCTTACGGTTCTCAACTTGAGCTGTAATAGCACGTCGATGGTTTTTCGCTGGTGGCACTAAACGGATATTCGCAGGGTTTAGAAAGTAACCTTTGCGAGGGTAGGTGACCAAGAGCTTAGTCGCATCGTACTCGGGGAGATGCTGTTGTAGCAGCGCACGTAAGGTGCTAATGCGGTTAGTGAGTACATTCTTAGAGATGAATTTGCTCTGCCAAATGGTTTCGATAATGGTATCGGCAGAGAGCGGATGTCCCACGCTTGTTAGCAGCAGCTCTAATAACTCAATGGTACGAGGTTCGAGATCAATCGCGACAGTGTCTTGATGAAGAGTTTGTGTCTTCGGATTATAGACCAACTCGCCAATCGCAATACAACTGTGAGTTTGTTTGGCTTGTTGCAAAAAATCGCGCATACCGCACCGCGTTATTTGGAAATGGCGAAATATTATATAGCGATTGGAGCGCGAAATCTTATAAATTGCGCTCCAATTATCATCAAAAGTTTATGAACCGTAGGTCACGGAATAGCGATGAGGCTTATGGTTCATCGCTAACACGACATTCAGTGCAAACGCGCCCAAAATCGAAAGACCAATTACTTCTGGAGTGACAAAGAAGAATGACGCAAACAGGATGCACGCATCGATTGCCATTTGGCTTTTGCCAACTGAAATGCCAAATTTGTCCTGAATAAATAAACACAGCACGTTAAAGCCACCTAAGCTGGAGCGATGTCGGAACAAGATCAGCATACCGAGTCCCATTAAAAGCCCACCTGCGACGGCACAATAAACTTCATTTACCGATTCGAGCGAGATTAGCAAATAAAGATGATCGGCAAAGATAGAAACCAAAGCGCCAGAAATGGCACTATTAATGGCGAAATGACGGCCGAAGCGTTTCCATGCTAGCAAGTAAAAGGGACTGTTTGCTAAAAAGTACAGCACACCAAACGTAAAAGGTGTAAATTGGCTAATAAGCAGAGCCAATCCTGTCGTCCCCCCTGTTAGGAGGTTTGCGGATTGGAGAAAGAAAACGCCTTGAGCTACCAAAAAAGTACCCGTGAGAATCGCTATCCAGTCTTCTTTTAATGAGTGTTTTTCCATCAATGTTGCAGTCATTAGTGATAAATAAGGCGTGCATAGTAATAAAAAGATGATCTTTTCGGTAGCTAGAGGGTAAAATTTACGGTAAACCTATGTAATTGCTGTTTTACAGGGTGTAAAGCACAAAATTGACAGGCAATAGATCGTCGTTATGCAATTGCAATGCGGGCGTGATACAGATTGCTTGCCATCATGAAAAAACTGCATGAGAAAAATTGTAAATTTCTCTTTATGACCCAGATCAAATTATGTAGAATGCGCGCCATTAGGGTGACGAAAACGTTTGCGTAGGGTCATTCAACAGTTTTTTTGCAACTTTCAGTACTAATCTGAGTCAGGAGATACAGATGCTTAAGCGTGATATGAACATCGCAGATTACGATGCGGAACTGTTCGCAGCTATCCAGGAAGAAACTCTTCGCCAGGAAGAACACATTGAACTTATCGCTTCTGAAAACTACACAAGCCCACGTGTAATGGAAGCGCAAGGTTCTCAGCTAACGAACAAATACGCTGAAGGCTACCCAGGCAAGCGTTACTACGGCGGTTGTGAGTACGTAGATAAAGCGGAACAACTTGCTATCGACCGTGCATGCAAACTGTTCGGTTGTGAATACGCGAACGTACAGCCTCACTCAGGTTCTCAAGCAAACAGCGCGGTTTACATGGCGCTTCTTAACCCAGGCGATACAGTTCTAGGCATGAGCCTAGCGCACGGTGGTCACCTGACTCACGGTTCTCCAGTTAACTTCTCTGGTAAGCACTACAACGTTATCCCTTACGGTATCGATGAAGCGGGTCAAATTAACTACGATGAGATGGAACAGCTAGCGCTTGAGCACAAGCCTAAGATGATCATCGGTGGTTTCTCTGCTTACTCGCAAATCGTTGATTGGAAGCGCATGCGTGAAATCGCGGACAAAGTAGATGCTTACCTTTTCGTTGATATGGCGCACGTAGCGGGTCTTATCGCAGCAGGCGAATACCCAACACCTGTTCCACACGCTCACGTGGTAACAACAACGACGCACAAAACACTAGCAGGTCCTCGCGGTGGTCTTATCTTGTCAAATGCTGGCGAAGATATGTACAAGAAATTGAACTCAGCAGTGTTCCCTGGTGGTCAAGGTGGCCCTCTAATGCACGTTATCGCTGGTAAAGCCGTAGCGTTCAAAGAAGCGATGGAGCCAGAGTTCAAAGCTTACCAAGCTCGCGTAGTGAAAAACGCAAAAGCAATGGTTGATCAATTCCAAGAGCGTGGCTACAAAATCGTATCTAACGGCACAGAAAACCACTTGTTCCTTGTAGACTTGATCGACAAAGACATCACTGGTAAAGACGCGGACGCGGCACTAGGTGCAGCAAACATCACAGTGAACAAAAACTCGGTACCAAATGACCCACGCAGCCCATTCGTAACGTCTGGTATCCGTGTAGGTACGCCAGCGATCACTCGCCGTGGCTTCACTGAAGAAGATGCAAAAGAGCTAGCAAACTGGATGTGTGACGTTCTAGATAACATCGGTAACGAAGAAGTTATCGAAGCGACTAAACAGAAAGTGCTCGAAATTTGTAAGCGTCTACCGGTTTACGCCTAACTGTTCTTCATAGAATGAGTCGATTTCGGTGTCGAACATACTCATTTGCTCGCGCAAACTCCGTGTGTTCTCCTAGAACTCGACTCGTCTATTTTGAACATTGATATACTAAAGGTCCTCAATTGAGGGCCTTTTTGTTTGTCTGGCGTTTGGAATGAGATATAGCGAAGAGTGTGTGATAAGGAGATGGCTACCAACACTTGTCCCTTTCAATATATCCAAACCGCGTCATTCCGACGAGCCTAGGCGAGATCAGGAATCTTGTTGAGGCACACTCTTTTACTCAGCGTTTCCCAAAAAATCATCAGTACGTTGGAAACTGATTCTCAATCACGCTCGTTCCTCGCTGTTCAGAATGACGGAGGTAGAATGGCTTTTTATCACCATTTGATTGATACAAAAAAGGTTGGCACTGAGCCAACCTTTTCTCTTCAAAATAAGCGAGTGCTTATTTAATCTCGATGCCTTGAGCCTGCATATCGGCATGGTAAGAAGAGCGAACAAATGGACCACACGCTGCGTGCGTGAAGCCAAGCTCTAGTGCAACTTCTTTTAGCTCGTCAAACTCTGATGGCGGAACGTAACGCTCTACTGGCAAGTGGTGACGGCTTGGCGCTAAGTACTGACCTAGAGTCAGCATCGTTACGCCGTGTGCGCGTAGATCTTTCAGTACTTCGATGATTTCTTCTTTGGTTTCACCAAGACCCATCATCAAACCAGATTTGGTCGGTACATTTGGATGCTGCTCTTTGAACTTCTTAAGAAGCTCCAGCGACCACTTGTAGTTTGCACCTGGGCGAGCTTTACGGTAAAGACGTGGCGCTGTTTCTAGGTTGTGGTTGAAGACATCTGGCGGGTTATCTTTCATTAGATCAAGCGCTACGTCCATACGACCACGGAAGTCAGGAACCAGAGTTTCAATCTTAATATGCGGGTTCAACGCACGGATCTCGCGGTTACAGTCGGCAAAGTGCTGTGCACCACCATCACGCAGATCGTCACGGTCTACAGAAGTGATTACTACGTATTTCAGCTTCATATCGGCGATGGTTTTCGCCAGTTTTTGAGGCTCTTCTGCTTCCGGTGGTAATGGGCGGCCATGAGCAACGTCACAGAAAGGACAACGACGAGTACAAATGGCACCTAGGATCATGAAGGTAGCTGTACCGTGGTTAAAACATTCCGCTAGGTTAGGGCAAGATGCTTCTTCACATACGGAGTGAAGTTTATTCTTGCGCATCGCCGCCTTGATGTCTTGAATTCGTTGGCTGTCGGCTGGTAGCTTGATCTTCATCCAATCAGGCTTACGTAGCACTTCTTTCTGCTCTGTAGGCATGTTCTTTACGGGAATCAATGCCATTTTATCGGCGTCACGATATTTAACGCCTTTTTCCATCTGGATTGGTTTGCTCATGCTTTATTACCTTGAGAAGGTGCTTCTGTGCTGAATTCTACTTGCTCATAGTCGAGCAAAGTAACGAGTTCTTCTATTAATTGTTTTTCTACGGCTTCTACATTGTCTGGGCCGCCGAATTGGCTGACCTGAACCATTTCCATACCTTCATAACCACAAGGGTTAATACGCAGAAACGGTGTTAAATCCATATTTACGTTCAAGGCTAAGCCATGAAACGAGCATCCTTTACGAATGCGTAAACCGAGAGAGCATATTTTTTTACCGTCAACGTAAACGCCTGGTGCGTCAGGTCGCGCGGCCGAATCGATATTGTATGCTTTTAGCGTGTTGATCACGAGGTTCTCGATAGTGGTAACGAGATCTCGTACACCTAATTTTTTGCGGCGTAAGTTGATCAAGAAATAGGCGACCAACTGACCAGGGCCATGATACGTAACCTGGCCTCCGCGATCACTTTGTACAACAGGAATGTCACCAGTGTTAATAAGGTGCTCAGCTTTACCTGCCTGACCTTGCGTAAATACTGGATTATGTTCTACCAACCAGACTTCATCAGGGGTTTCTTCTGTGCGTTGGTCGGTGAACTCATGCATCGCCTTCCATACAGGCTCATAGTCTTGGCGGCCAAGTCGTTTTACAACAAGTTGGTGTTGCATGGGAATTCCTGTTGCTAATATATAAAGTTTTTGGATTATAAACCGGATAACCCTGATGCTCTACCGCTGAGTAACAGATTTTTAACTGAAAGCGATGTAAAGTTTTGTTATCTGATTGATAAATAAAAAGAAAGCAGCCGAAGCTGCTTTCAAAAAAAATTTAATCTATCAAAAAATTATAGAACCATGCGCACGATGTCAATTTCACCTAACTCTTTGTATAGCGTCTCAACTTGCTCGATAGACGTCGCAGTGATGTTGATTGATACCGAGTGGTAGTTGCCCTTAGCACTTGGTTTAACGGTCGGGCTGTAGTCACCTGGAGCATGGCGCTGAATAACTTCAAGAACAAGCTCTGGAAGTTCAGGCTTTGCATGACCCATTACCTTGTAAGTAAATGAACAAGGGAACTCAAGCAGGTCTTTTAATTTTGCATCAGAGTTGATGGTTAGCATATCGATAACTCCAGTAGATATTCGTTGCGGTGCGAAATAGTACAGTCAAATTAGGGGGAACTCAAGACGAGGATCTCAAACTTAAAAAGCCGCCCTTTCAGGCGGCTTTGCGAATAAGTTTGCTACTCTAACGTTCTTCTTAGAAGAAGCTCTTGAATAACAATACGATGTAATCCCACATGCGGCTAAATAGACTACCTTGCTCTACGGTTTCTAGTGCCATTAGTGGGTATTCGGCAATATCTTCACCATCGATCTGATAGTATAGCTTACCAACTACATCACCTTTATTAATTGGGGCTTCTAGCTCTTTTTCAAGGACGAAGCTGGCTTTTAGGTTTTTCGCTTCACCACGTGGTAGTGTTACGTAAGTGTCTTGGTCAAGGCCCAACGCTACAGTGTCTTTGTTGCCCATCCACACTTTTTCTTCAACGAACGTTTCACCTGCTTTGTGCGGTGCTACTGTTTCGAAGAAACGGAAGCCGTAGCTTAGTAGCTTTTTGCTTTCTGACTTACGAGCATTGGCATCTTTCGTGCCCATTACGACCGCAACCAAACGCATTTGGCCTTCAGTCGCTGAACTTACTAGGCTGTAACCTGCATTGCTTGTGTGACCCGTTTTGATGCCGTCAACGTTCATGCTCTTATCCCAAAGTAGACCGTTACGGTTGTATTGGGTGATGCCGTTGTAAGTGAATTTCTTCTCTGAGTACACGCGGTACTCATTTGGTACGTCACGGATCAGGGCTTTACCTAGCAATGCCATGTCGTATGGTGTCGAGTACAGCTCGGCGTTATCTAAGCCATGAACGTTGGCAAAGTGTGAGTTCGTCATACCTAGTGTGTTGGCCCAAGCGTTCATTAGGTCAACAAACGCATCTTCTGAGCCTGCAATGTGTTCAGCCATTGCTACACAGGCATCGTTACCAGACTGGACGATGATACCGCGGTTTAGGTCACGTACTTTTACAGTTGTGCCCACTTCAATGAACATTTTTGATGATTCAGGGAAGTTTTTCGCCCATGCATTTTTACTGATGGTGACATCATCATCTTCTGAGATATTACCACGCGCTAGTTCTTGGCCGATTACGTAGCTTGTCATCATCTTAGTCAGACTGGCTGGAGACAACTTTGTGTTCATCTCTTTCTCTGCCAGTACTTTACCTGAATGGTAATCCATCAGTACGTAGCCCTTCGCCGCGATTTGAGGGGCATCTGGAACAACGATAGGTGATGCAAGAGCAGATTGAGCGAAAGTTGCAGAAAGGGCAACCGAAGAAACGAGAATAGATTTCACAAACTTATTTTTATTCATGGTAATTCAAATTTTTGGGTTAACTGCGGACATCTTATCAGAATCCCCAGCTATGTAAGAGGGGATCGAGGAGAAATTCATGACACTAGGTCATTTGGCAGTGTTGTGTTTTTTAATAAATGCAGACGAATAGCCGAGCAACTTTACTTTATCTAGAGTGGCTTGCGTCAGGGAATAGTCAGTAAATGGCCCTAACAACAAGCGATAAGACTCTTTCGCATTTTCTAGGAAAGTTTCTGTATCCAGTTTTTGACCAAGCTCTGTCCCTAAAGTTCGTGCGAGTTCTTCATTTTTTGATGATGCCACCTGAATAACGTACTTAGGGTGCGCTTCTAAAGATTTTTTATCCGTGGGCTGATTGATACTGATTACTTCAATTTCCACGTTAGCTGTACCTGTTTTTATCACATCTAACTTATGTGCTGCGGCATAGCTTAAATCGATAATACGGCCATCGTGAAACGGACCTCGGTCATTAACTCGTACTACGGTAGTTTTGCCGTTGTCAGTGTTGGTGACTTTTACGTAACTCGGTAACGGTAGCGTTTTATGAGCCGCTGTCATTGAGTACATGTCATAGATTTCGCCATTAGAAGTCAAATGACCTTGGAACTTCTTCCCATACCAAGATGCGCGGCCTTTTTCTTTAAAGCCTTTGGCATCGCGAACTATTTTGTAGTCTTTGCCACGCAAGTGGTAATCTTTGTTCCCACCTAGGCTGTACGGTTCATATTTAGGGTGCGCATCCTCGATGTGTTCGACTGAAAGCGGTGTATCCGGTGCAACATCGGATTCGAGTTCGTAACGGCCTTCTTGTTCTTTTTGGCTAGTTGATGAACAGCCTGCCAAAATAAGAGCAGAGAAAACCAAGGAATATAAAGCGCGTTTTTGCATGTCTAGGTCGCCTTAGAGAATGCTTTTCGGTGCGTATGAATTGACATCAGAATACCAAAGCCAGCCATCAAGGTTACCATTGATGTGCCGCCATAACTAATGAGTGGCAACGGTACACCTACTACAGGTAGGATGCCACTTACCATGCCAATATTTACAAAAATATACACGAAGAAGCTGAGTACAATACTGCCTGCCATCATTCGTCCAAATGCAGTTTGCGCTTGGCTGGCGAGGTATAAACCTCGTCCAATAATAAATAGATAGATGGCTAAAAGGCAAAGGAAGCCAATCATACCCCATTCTTCAGCAATTACTGCAAAGATAAAGTCAGTGTGTCGTTCAGGAAGAAATTCCAGTTGTGATTGAGTGCCTTGCAACCAACCTTTGCCTGAAATACCACCAGAGCCAATCGCGATTTTACTCTGAATAATGTGGTAGCCCGCACCAAGCGGATCTGACTCTGGGTTAAACAGAGTACGTACGCGAACTTTTTGGTATTCGCGCATCAAGAAGAACCACAAAATCGGAATGAAACCACCGAGTGCGATGGCGGCACCAGCGATGATTTTCCAACTAATGCCCGCGAGGAAGATAACAAAAATACCGGAAGCGGCGATTAGAATAGAGGTCCCTAAGTCAGGCTGTTTTGCAATGAGGATGGTTGGCAAGCAGACCATAATCAGTGCAACGATGAGTGTTTTTAGCGTTGGCGGAAGGGGTTGTCGACCTACATAGCGTGCCACCATTAATGGCACCGCGAGCTTCAATAACTCGGAAGGTTGAAAGCGCACAAAACCGAGGTTAAGCCAACGCTGTGCGCCTTTAGATGCTTCACCGAAAAACAGCACGCCAAAGAGCAGTATGACGCCGCCGACGAACATCAAAGGTGCCAGGCTCTCGTAGGTTCGTGGAGAAAGCTGCGCAAGAACGATCATCACAACGAGTGAAAGCACCATCCGCATAGCTTGGCGATCCATCATCAGTAAACTTTGGCCACTAGCGCTGTACATGATCACGAGGCCAAACCCCATCAGGGCCAATATGCCAAGTAGGAGTGGTAAGTCGATATGGAAGCGTTCAAACAGGGCGCGATTTTTACCTGTAGAGGGATCCATCTTCATTACTGTTTTACCTCTTTCTTCGCATTGTTTTCAGGCTCAATTTCTTCTGGGCCTAGAACGACTCGGTCAAAAATTTTCCTTACTACTGGGGCACCGTTGCTAGAACCACCGCCGGCGTTTTCTAGTACTACAGTGACGACCACTTTAGGATCATCAAATGGTGCAAAGCCAGTAAATAACGCATGGTCACGTAAGTGCTCGGCGATCTCATCGGCGTTGTACTCTTCGTTTTCACCCAGACCGAAGACTTGCGCAGTACCTGATTTACCCGCTGTTTGATAACTCATTTTGTAGAATGAGCGGCGAGCTGTTCCGCGCGTGCCATGGTTTACACGACGCATGCCTTCTTTCGCCATATCCCAGTACTTTTTCGGTACATTCTTGATTGGCGGGTAAGTCACGTATTCTGTTGTTTGTTGTTCTTCGAAGTCGTTGCCGTTCTCTATCGTCGCTTTGAGCAAGTGAGGTGCGATCACTTCTCCCTCATTTACTAATACGGAGGTCGCTTTGGCGATTTGCATTGGTGTTGCTGTCCAATAACCTTGGCCGATACCCACAGGGATCGTATCGCCTTTGTACCACGGGGTTTTATGGCGAGACATTTTCCAGTCACGAGTCGGCATATTCGCCTTACTTTCTTCGTAGATATCGATGCCAGTGTAATCACCAAAACCGAACATCATCATCCAATTCGAAATACGGTCAATACCCATGTCATAAGCGATTTGATAGTAGAAGGTATCAACAGACTCTTCGATCGACTTAATGATATCGACGCGTCCGTGTCCCCAACGCAACCAGTCACGGAATGGGCGAGTGTTGGAGTTTGGTATGCGCCAATAACCTGGATCATTTCGCGTAGTGTTCGGTGTGACGACACCTTCTTGTAGCGCGGCTACCGCCATAAATGGTTTGATGGTAGACGCGGGTGGATAAATGCCAAGTGTGGTTCGGTTGACCAAGGGACGGTTTTTATCGTTCAAAAGGGCGCGATAGTCTTTACCTGAGATTCCGTGCACGAACGAGTTAGGATCGTAGCTAGGACTTGAAACCATAGCCAGTACGCCGTTGTCTCTAGGATCGATCACTACAGCACTGCCTCGGCGGCCATCCAATAATTGGTGTACGTACAGCTGCAAGTTGATATCAAGGTTTAAAACGATGTCTTTTCCGGGTACAGGTGGAACGTACTTTAACGTACGAATCACGCGGCCGCGGCTGTTTACTTCGACTTCTTGATATCCGGCCGTACCGTGTAAGAGGTCTTCGTAGTATTTTTCGATACCCAGCTTACCAATGTCGCGAGTGGCTTGATAGTTTGCGTCTTTTTCTTCTCGGATCAGGCGCTGCATGTCGCGATCATTGATTCGAGAAACGTAACCAATCACGTGGGTTAAGACTTCGCTGAAAGGGTAGTAGCGCTTTAAGGTCGCACTTATTTCTACACCCGGAAAGCGGTACTGATTGACGGAGAATACAGCTACTTGTTTTTCGTTCAGTTGGGTAAGCAGTGGGACCGACTTAAATCGACGAGTCCGTTTACGCTCTTGGTGGAAACGTTCAATCTGATCTGGGGTAATTTCCAGAATGGTTTGTAGTTCTTGGATGGTTGCATCAATGTCTTTAATTTTTTCTGGAGTCAGTTCTAAGTTAAAGACGGGACGGTTCTCTGCCAGTAAAACACCATTTCGATCATAAATCAGACCTCGGTTAGGCGCGATAGGAACCACTTTGATACGGTTATCGTTCGAGCGGGTTTGATAATCTTGAAACTGGTTCACCTGAATGTTGTACATGTTGGCGACCAGAGCTCCCATCAAGAGAACAATGCCGATAAAAGCGACAATAGCGCGGCTGGCAAACAGACGCGCTTCGGCTTGATAATCTCGGATTTGACTGCGGCGCTTACGAATCATTAACGCTTGGCTCTAAAGTTAAACAACGATTATTCGCGGTGGTAAGGATGGTTCGCGGTGATGCTCCACGCTCGGTACAAGCTTTCAGCCATTACGATACGCACTAAAGGGTGGGGTAGCGTTAAGGCAGACAATGACCAGCTTTGGTCTGCTGCAGCTTTGCATGCGGGAGCGAGTCCTTCAGGACCGCCGATTAAGATTGATACATCACGGCCATCTAATTTCCAAGCTTCTAACTGCTCAGCAAGTTGAGGAGTGTCCCATTTTTTACCTGGGATATCTAACGTGACGATACGGTTGCCTTTTGGTACCGCAGCGAGCATCGCTTCACCTTCTTTTTGCAGGATACGAGCGATATCGGCATTTTTTCCACGTTTGCCAGCAGAGATTTCAATCAACTCCAATGGCATATCATGTGGGAAACGGCGACGATATTCTTGAAAGCCTTCCTCAACCCATTTTGGCATTTTTGTGCCAACAGCAATTAGTTGAATTTTCAAAAGATTAACCCCAGAGTTTTTCTAGCTGGTAGAGTTCGCGGTGCTCTTCTTGCATCACGTGAAGCATGGCGTCGCCCATATCTAGGACTACCCATTCACCTTCGTTTTCACCTTCCATTCCTAGTGGCTCAAGACCGGCTTTTTTCACTTCTGTTGCAACGTGGTCAGCGATGGATGAAACGTGGCGTTTGGATGTGCCAGTACAGATGATCATGTAATCTGTCACGCTTGATTTATCTTCCACATTTAGGACGATAATGTCTTCCGCTTTCATGTCGTCGGCTTTATCAGCTAAAAAGTCTTTCAGTTCTTCGCGAAGCACTCGGTTTTCCTCGGTTTGTCTCTTATCTCTACAGTGTTTTACATTATTGCTTGCAAAACAGGTCGCGCACTATATCACGCTTTGATTTTTAAATTGCCAGCTTAATATCAGGAGAGCAGGTTTCTAAGCTCAACTGATGAATAGTTGGCCATACAGACTCGTCATATTGAGTTTTGGCTTTTATCTCTGCTTGAGCCAACAAGGAGAGCAATGCACAAATACGACTCGCCGATAAGCGGGTCAGTGCTGCGTTATAGAGTGGACGCTTGTTTTGCCAAACTCGATATTTCTCAAATACCTGGTTCATTCCCATTTGAGTTAAGTCTTGATGCATATTTAAAAGTTGGCTCAACTCTTTTTGTACACTTCGAATCAAGATCACGGTCTCGACCCCTTCCGCCTCAAGTTGGCGAAGAATACGTTGTGCACGGTTTGCTTTACCTGCCAGTAAGGCGTCGATCCAGTTAAACGTAGTAAAGTGATTATGGCGACTTAAGGCTTCCTCTAAACGTATGATGGTCAGCTCACCATCCGGGTAGAGTAGGGCCAATTTCTCTAAGCTTTGTGACAATGCAAACAGGTTACCTTCATGCCATTGAGCCAACATTTGCAGTGATTGCTGATCGGGTTTTAGGCCCAACGCGCGGCAACGTGCCTGAATGAACATAGGTAAGCGTTGTAGATCTGGCGACAAACAGCTTACCCAGTCGCCTTTTGAGCTTAATGCTTTGAACCATTTCGCATTTTCTTGGGCTTTGGTCAGTTTGCTACCAACAATGACGAGCATGATGTCATCATGCAGCATATCACACAGTGTTTGCAGCTCTTTGCTGACGGCGGTTGTCACGCCACTCTCTGGAATTTCAAGCTCGATCAATTGACGGTTTGAGAACAGGCTCATCGCTTGGAAGCAATCGTAAACTTGATTCCAGTCGATGCTTGCGTCTACCGCAAAACGGTGTTTTTCCTCAAAACCTTGTTGAAACGCTGCCTTTTGGATTGCTTGGCGGCTCTCTTGAATCAGTAACGGCTCATTCCCAAAGATTAGGTAAACTTGTTTAACGTGTTTAGTTAAATGATCCGTTAATTTATCGGCATAAATTCGCATAGTGATTAAGAGTTTGTGTTCGCTGGCTCAGAGATTTGTCCTGCTTCATATTCGGCACGAATACGGCCCAACTGGCGCATCATCTGTTTTGCAGCTTGCAAGCGCATCTCGTCTTCAATTACGTCACGTTCAACAGATTTTGCAAGTGCCGTCAACGGGTTGTCTAGGTAGTTGCGGTTTACTGTTGTCGTAAAGTTTTTAGAGCCATAGCCAGGAATCGTCACACGGTATTTTACTACGTATGTCAGCTCTTTTTCTGCTGCACGGCTATTTTGATACAGAGACAGTGTACGCTCATCGATAGTCGCTTCCGTCAAATGAAGGTTGGGTACAGTCGATGATGGTTGAACAAGTTCAACTTTGTTCAGTTCGAGTTGAGAGCGAACATAGCGAGTTAATTCACTGTATTCATCGTAGCTGGAGAAAGACATAGTGTGCAGCTCTTCCGGTACGGAATACTCGCCGCGAAGGTGAAAACCACAGGCAGAAAGAAGCCCCGCTAATACCAATACCACTGGTAGTTTAATCAAAGAGAAAAAGCGCATTGATTGTATTCATCCTAAATTGAAGGGGTTATTTACCTTAAACCACTCATGTGAATGGTTTGAGGTAAATAAACAGGGTAGCGAACTACCCTGTTTAATGACTCTTGGTTAACAAATAAGTTCGCTAAACAGAGACAAATTGCAAGCTGTGATTAGTTTGCAACGATGTTCAGCAGTTTACCTGGAACGTAAATGACTTTACGAATAGTCAGGCCATCAGTGAACTTAACCACGTTTTCGTCGTTTAGACCAAGCTGTTCGATATCGTCTTTAGAGATATCCGCTGGGACTGTTAGCTTCGCACGTAGCTTACCGTTAACTTGAACAACGATAGTTTTTTCGTCTTCAACTAGCGCTTTTTCGTCAAACGTCGGCCATGCCGCGTTATCAATGTCTGTTTCACCTAGTGCTGCCCATAGCTCGTATGAGATATGCGGAGTGATAGGGTAAAGCATGACAACAATAGCTTTCAGTGCTTCGTCAAGGATTGCACGATCTTGCGCAGATTCTTGAGGCGCTTTCGCTAGTTTGTTCATCAGCTCCATGATCGCTGCGATCGCGGTGTTGAATGTTTGACGACGAGCGATATCGTCCGTCACTTTCGCGATGGTTTTGTGAACGTCACGGCGAAGTGCTTTTTGATCACCAGAAAGCGCGGCTGTATCTACTGCTTCTGCTGCGCCTTTCGCTGTGTGCTCTTTCACTAGTTTCCAAACACGTTTTAGGAAGCGGTTCGCACCTTCTACGCCAGACTCTTGCCATTCAAGTGTCATGTCCGCTGGAGACGCGAACATCATGAATAGACGTACTGTGTCAGCGCCGTACTTATCTACCATTTCTTGAGGGTCGATACCGTTGTTCTTAGACTTAGACATCTTGATCATGCCTGAGTGCGTTACATTGCGACCTTCAGTGTCTTTAGCAGAAGTAATGCGGCCTTTACCATCACGTTCAACGGCTACGTCTGTTGGAGCTACCCACTCTTTGCCGCCTTTCTCGTTCTCGAAGTAGAACGCATCAGCTAGTACCATGCCTTGACACAGTAGTTGCTTGAACGGTTCGTCAGACGTTACGTAGCCCGCGTCACGTAGCAACTTGTGGAAGAAGCGTGAGTACAGTAGGTGCATACAAGCGTGCTCGATACCGCCGATGTACTGGTCTACTGGTAGCCAGTAGTTTGCTTTTTCTGGATCTAGGATGTCGTCTGCTTGCGGTGAACAGTAACGCGCGTAGTACCAAGAAGATTCCATGAACGTATCGAACGTATCTGTCTCACGTAGAGCAGGTTCGCCGTTGAATGTGGTCTTCGCCCATTCTTTATCTGCTTTGATTGGGCTGGTTACGCCGTCCATTACCACGTCTTCTGGAAGAATCACTGGTAGTTGGTCAGCAGGTACTGGGTGAACTTCACCGTCTTCAGTCGTTACCATTGGGATTGGTGCGCCCCAGTAACGTTGACGAGATACACCCCAGTCGCGTAGACGGAAGTTTACAGTCTTAGTGCCTTTGCCCTCTGCTTCTAGCTTCGCTGCAATTGCATCGAACGCCGCTTGGAATTCTAGGCCATCGAATTCACCTGAATCGAACAGTACACCTTTCTCTGTGTATGCCGCTTCAGAGATGTCTAGCTCGCTGCCATCAGCAGGCTTGATAACTGGCACGATGTCTAGACCGTACTTCGTTGCGAACTCGTAGTCACGTTGGTCGTGCGCAGGTACAGCCATTACCGCGCCTGTACCGTAGTCCATCAGTACGAAGTTTGCTACGTATACTGGTACTTCGCGGCCGTTCAATGGATGAATCGCAGTAAGGCCAGTTGCCATACCTTTCTTCTCCATTGTCGCTAGCTCAGCTTCTGCAACCTTGTTGTTCTTACATTCGTCGATAAACGCTGCAAGCTCTGGATTGTTCTCTGCTGCAAGAGCTGCAAGAGGGTGGCCGGCTGCGATACCCACGTAAGTCACACCCATTAGCGTATCTGGACGTGTTGTGTAAACTTCTAGGTCTTGTTGACCCTTAACTTCAAACTTCAGTTCAACACCTTCAGAACGACCAATCCAGTTGCGCTGCATGGTTTTCACCATTTCAGGCCAACCTTCAAGCTTGTCTAAGTCGTCTAGTAGCTCTTGAGCGTACTCAGTGATTTTGATGAACCATTGAGGGATTTCTTTTTGCTCTACAGGCGTATCACAACGCCAGCAACAACCGTCTTCAACCTGCTCGTTTGCAAGAACAGTTTGGTCGTTAGGACACCAGTTAACAGAAGAAGTCTTTTTGTAAACTAAACCTTTCTCGTAAAGTTTAGTGAAGAACTCTTGTTCCCAGCGGTAGTACTCCGGTGTACATGTTGCGAATTCACGGTTCCAATCGTAACCAAAGCCTAGAAGCTTAAGTTGGTTCTTCATGTATTCGATGTTTTCGTAAGTCCAAGGTGCTGGCGCAGTTTTGTTTTTTACTGCTGCGTTTTCTGCAGGTAGACCGAATGCGTCCCAACCGATTGGTTGCATCACGTTTTTGCCTTGTAGGCGTTGGAAACGAGATACTACATCACCGATAGTGTAGTTGCGCACGTGACCCATGTGCAGTCGACCACTTGGGTATGGGAACATGGACAGACAGTAGAATTTTTCTTTATTTGGGTCTTCACTTACAACAAAGGTTTTGTTGTCATCCCAGTGCTTTTGAACTTTTTGTTCAATATCTTGTGGGTTGTATTGTTCTTGCATCGATGGTATCCGTTATCTTGGAATTTGTGAGTTCGGTTAGAACAGACTTAAATAGATCGTCATAGAATACCTAAAGCTAGGGATCACAACAATAGCCAATCTGTACCCATGCGCCCTTAAGTGACGCAGGTAGGAGAAAGATGGAGGTCAGTTATGCCTAAACGTAAAACAGGTTATGAGGAAATGCTCGAGGATGTGATTGAAACCTTGAAGCACAGTCCGGAAGAAGTTAACAAAGCGATAGAGACGTCGGGCAAAGTGGTGGATGCTGCTAATGACTTGACCAAAGATGAATTGGCTTTAATCAAAGCGTACCTTAAAGCAGACTTAAAAGAGTTTTCAGAGAGTTACGAGGACAGTAAAAGCGGCCCGTTTTACTTAACGATTGCGGACTCGATATGGCAAGGGCTGTTAGAGATTACAGACCGAACTAAAGTTGAGTGGGTTGAGTTGTTCGATGACTTAGAGCATCAAGGGCTATATGAAGCAGGAGAGGTGATAGGCTTAGGCACTTTAGTCTGTGATGAGTGTGGTCACAAGACAACGTATAACCACCCAACAGTAATCATTCCGTGTATTAAGTGTGGTCACAAAGGCTTTACTCGTCAGTCATTAAAGCCATAAATGGCGAGTAACGACTGTATAATGCAATGAATAAAAAAGAGGCTTAGTCGCCTCTTTTTTGTCTTTTCTACTTTCAAGCTGCTCTTAATACCAATCGTAGTAAATAACTGGTAATTCTAGCTTGTTAAAATACTCGATAACTGCGTTAAAAATTTTGATTGTAGAATAACTACTTATCGAAAATTTTTGCCTTGTTCTCAAGCATTTTTCCTACGCTATTTCTGAACACTTATTTACTGTGATTGGTATAACTCTGTTTTCTTCTTAAACCGAAAGCCAGCGCTAAACTTAACCCAACCCAAATATACAATGGCCAAGTACCAACGATTCGATATGGCGTTTTCCCATCGGTTGGGGTGAGCTCTGCGCGCAGTACTGCAGTTTCAAACTGCGGTACTTGCTCAACGATTTTACCCTTGTGATCGGTTACCGCTGTTAATCCGTTGTTAGTCGAGCGGATGAGCGGTTTACCTAATTCTAAGGCGCGCATACGGGCGATCTCCATATGCTGAAGAGGGCCGATAGAGTGACCAAACCATGCGTCGTTCGATAACGTTAGAATGAAGTCTGTTTCGTCAGTCACATTTTGACGCACTTGTTCATTAAAGATGATCTCATAGCAAAGCGCTGGTGCCATGTGCATGCCATTCGCAACGATGTTGGGCTGCACAAAAGCCCCACTGCTAAACGACGACATCGGCAAGTTAAAGAATGGCGCTAATGGGCGCAGAATATCCTCAAATGGCACAAACTCACCAAACGGTAATAGGTGATGCTTATGGTAGCGTTCGCTCAAGTCGAAACTGTAGTCACCGTATGGTGTGATGCCAAGGGACAGAATACTGTTGTAGAACTGTCGATCTTCAGCTTGGTTGACGACACCGGTAATGATTGCGCTGTTATTCATTTTTGCTGCGCTGTCGATATTGCTCAAAAATGAAGGCACTTCAATTTCAAAAGCAGGAATTGCAGCTTCTGGCCAGACGATAATATCAGCGTCCCAGTTTTCACGAGTTAAGTCAGCATATTTCATGATGGTTGGCCAGCGTTGACTTGGTAGCCACTTTAGGTTTTGGTCTACGTTACCTTGAATCAGTGCGAGCTTAGTCGTGTCTTCTGGTCGGGGTGTTACCCAATCGTAGTTGCGAATCCCAAAGCCAGTACTGAGTAGTACCGCAGGGATAATCACCATCAGCCACTGCTTATGAATCCATGCATAGGCTAACGCCCCTGCGCTGATAAGGATAAATAGAGTAAGCAGTTCTACGCCGCCAATTGGTGCAAAGCTTGCGAGTGGAGCATCTATCTGGCTATAGCCTAGCCATAACCAAGGGAAGCCGGTCATCACCCAACCACGTAACCAATCACTGATCAGCCATAAAGCAGGTGCAGCGAGAAGTGCTTTTGTGAGCGTAAATTGAGGAAACAGCTTGTTGTTGAGCCAAGCAAATAAGCCTGAATAAACAGCCAAGTAGGCAACAAGCAAGCCCATTAAAAATAAATTGGCAATGAGCGGCATACCGCCAAAACCGGAGATACTGACGTAAACCCAGCTAACGCCAGTTGCAAATTGACCTAACCCCCAAGCATAACCAATCCATAGTGCGCGTTTCGGAGTTTGGTTAGCAAGAAGAATCAGTAGAATTGCTGGGCTAAGAATGGCAATAGGCCACAGCTGGTAAGGAGCGAAAGCGAGTGTAGTAGAGGCGCCAACAAAAGCGGCCACTAAGGGCCGCTTAAGGCGATGAAAGAGTTCATTCATCATTGTAATTTTCTGAGATTCCCAATGGGTATCGCGTTACTCTTGAGTGGCTTCAACCAGGGTTTCTTCGTCTGGGATCGTCACTTGGAGTTGAATGACACGACGGTTATCGGCAGCGGTGACTTTGAAGTTGTAGCCTTCAATTTCAACCAGTTCACCACGAGAAGGTAAGTGACCAAAGGCAGTCATGACCATACCACCAACGGTATCTACTTCCTCATCGCTGAAGTTAGTTCCAAATGTCTCATTAAACTCTTCGATGGTTGTCAGCGCTCTGACAGCAAACGTATGCTTGCTAAGCTTACGAATGTCTGTCTCTTCGCTTTCATCGAATTCATCTTCGATATCCCCGACGATTTCTTCAAGGATATCTTCAATGGTCACAAGACCAGAAACACCACCGAATTCATCGACAACAATGGCCATATGATAACGTTCTTCACGGAACTCTTTCAGCAGTCGATCAACGCGTTTACTTTCCGGTACCACAACGGCTGGTCGAATAACTTCTTCGATATCAAATGGATTACTGCCTGAGCCTAAGTATTTAAGTAAGTCCTTCGCAAGAAGAATGCCTTCCACATGGTCTTTATCTTCGCTAATCACAGGGTAGCGAGAGTGTTGAGCATCGGTAATCAAGGCAACCAAGGTATCAAGGTCGTGAGTACGCTCAACCGTAACCATTTGCGAACGCGGGATCATAATGTCACGCACGCGCATTTCGGAGATTTCCATAACACCTTCAAGCATATCGCGGGTGTCATGGTCAATCAGGTCATTGACTTCAGAGTCACGGATAACATCCACAAGCTCTTGGCGATCTTTTGGTTCGCCCTGAAATAATTGACCTAGACGTTCAAAGAAGGACTTTCTACTCGGACCTTCTGCCTTTTCTTTCTTATCTTCGTTAGAAGAGGGAGAATTATCTTCGTTCATTGTTTCTCAATTAAGTAACGCTATCAGAAGTGTGATAGCACACATAGAGAGGCGAACACGAGAATCATTTTGGTGGTTCGCCTTTCCCTGCTGAATAGCCAATGGCTACTCTTTTTCAGCAATGTAAGGGTCTTCATAGCCCATACCTTGCATGATTTCGGTTTCGAGGGACTCCATCTCTTCGGCTTCATCATCCTCAATATGATCATAACCTAGCAGATGCAAGCTGCCATGTACAACCATATGCGCCCAATGTGCTAACAGAGGCTTGTTCTGTTCAATTGCCTCTTTTTCAACGACTTGGCGGCAAATAATTAAGTCGCCAAGTAAATCTATTTCCATACCTGGAGGGGCTTCAAATGGAAAAGACAACACATTGGTCGGTTTATCTTTGCCACGATACTCATGGTTGAGCGTATGACTTTCTTGTTCATCAACAATACGAATGGTGACTTCGGCTTGTGGCTGGAAGAGAGGAATTGTCTTATCTAGCCACAATTGGAAATCTTGCTGCGAAGGCAGACCTTCTTCATTTTCGACTGCCAGTTGCAGATCAAGTTCAATCGCCATGATTATTCCTTAGTGGAAGCAACTTGTGCATTCAGTTCGGCTTTTGCTGCTTCTAGTAACTTCGCATCGCGTTCTTCACGACGACGCTTCTCGAACTCTTTACGCTCTTTCTGGTCTTGTGCTTCCCACTTCTCATACGCGTTAACGATACGAGCAACCACTGGGTGACGTACAACGTCGTCTGCTAAGAAGAAGTTGAAGCTGATGTCGTCGACTTCGCTTAGTACTTCAATAGCATGACGAAGACCTGATTTTGCACCACGAGGTAAGTCGATTTGCGTGACGTCACCAGTGATAACTGCGCGAGAGTTAAAACCAATACGCGTTAGGAACATCTTCATCTGCTCAACCGTGGTGTTCTGACTCTCATCAAGAATGATGAAAGCGTCGTTTAGAGTACGACCACGCATGTAAGCAAGAGGGGCTACCTCAATCACGTTACGTTCAATCAGCTTCTCTACGCGCTCAAAGCCCAACATTTCAAATAGGGCATCGTATAGCGGACGTAGGTATGGGTCGACTTTCTGGCTTAAATCACCAGGTAGGAAGCCCAGTTTCTCACCGGCTTCAACCGCAGGGCGCGTCAATAGAATACGACGGATCTCTTGGCGCTCTAGTGCGTCAACTGCTGCTGCAACAGCAAGATAAGTTTTACCTGTACCAGCTGGGCCAATACCAAAAGAAATATCATGTGTGACCATATTAACCAAGTACTGCGCTTGGTTTGGCGTACGTGGTTTGATCACACCTTTCTTGGTTTTGACGAAGACTTCTTTACCATGCTCGATATTAGACTCAGTATTCTGCTCAAGAACACCAGACTCTTTAATCGCTAAATGGATCTGTTCAGGCTCAATGTCTGGGATCTCACCTCGTACAGGCGCGGTATCAACATACAGAGTTTTCAGGATATCCAGCGCAGCTGATGCGGTATGAGGTTTACCGACAATTGTAAAATGGTCACTACGGTGGTTAATTTCAACGCCTAGACGACGTTCTAAATGCTTGATGTTGTCATCGAATGGACCGCACAGGCTAGCAAGTCGGCGGTTGTCGGAAGGTTCTAGGTTAATTTCTAGAGTTACGATTTTATTACTCAATGTTGCCTCTCATTTTTTGCCACTTAGTGAGAGCCTGATAACGACCAGGCTCTCCATGGCTATTTATACGAGCTTACGGCGTAAAAGTAGCTACACCCAGCTCATCTTCGCGACGTGTTTTCGCCATCATCTGCGTTGGGGAAATCACACTACGAAGATCCATGTCTTTTTCAGTACGTACTAGCTCACCACGCAGTGAGTTCGCAAATACGTCTACGATCTTCACATCAACGAACTGACCAATTAGGTCTGCACTACCTTCAAAGTTTACTACACGGTTGTTTTCTGTACGAGCGCGCAGTTCCATTAGGTTTTTCTTCGAAGGACCTTCAACTAGAACACGTTGTTCTGTGCCAAGCATTAAGCGAGAGTAACGCATCGCTTGAGCATTGATAGTTTGCTGTAGTTCGTAAAGGCGCTCTTTCTTCACTTGTTCTGATACATCACAAGGATAATCCGCTGCTGGCGTACCTGGACGTGGAGAGAAGATGAAGCTGAAGCTCATGTCAAAGTCTACGTCTTTGATCAGCTTCATTGTGTCTTGGAAGTCTTTGTCTGTCTCACCAGGGAAACCAACAATAAAGTCTGAACTGATTTGAATATCAGGACGAGCTTTACGCAGTTTACGGATGATCGACTTGTACTCGATAGCGGTGTGAGGGCGTTTCATCATAGTTAGGATACGGTCACTACCACTTTGCACAGGTAAGTGCAGGAAGCTCACAAGCTCAGGCGTATCTTCGTAAACCGCAATGATGTCGTCAGTGAATTCTAGCGGGTGGCTCGTTGTGAAACGAATACGGTCGATACCATCGATAGACGCAACCAAACGAAGCAGTTCTGCAAATGAACAGATTTCACCGTCGTGTGTTGGACCGCGGTACGCGTTTACGTTTTGACCCAGTAGGTTTACTTCACGTACGCCTTGTTCAGCAAGCTGTGCGATTTCGAACAGCACATCATCCATTGGACGGCTTACTTCTTCACCACGAGTGTACGGTACGACACAGTAAGTACAGTACTTCGAGCAGCCTTCCATAATAGAAACGAATGCTGTCGCGCCTTCCGCACGAGGCTCTGGTAGGCGGTCGAACTTTTCGATCTCTGGGAACGAAATGTCCATAACTGGTGCGTCATCCGACTGAGATTGTTTGATCATCTCAGGTAGGCGGTGCAGAGTTTGTGGGCCAAAAATAACGTCGACGTATGGTGCACGTTCACGAATATGGTCACCTTCTTGCGTTGCTACACAACCACCTACACCGATAACTACGCCAGGTTTTTTATCTTTTAGTGTTTTCCAGCGACCAAGCTGGTGGAAAACTTTCTCTTGCGCTTTTTCACGGATCGAACAGGTGTTAAGTAGAAGTACGTCTGCTTCCTCTGGCTCTTCCGTCAGCTCGTAGCCGTTTGCAGCATTAAGCAGGTCGGCCATTTTTGATGAATCGTATTCGTTCATCTGGCAGCCCCAGGTTTTAATTAGCAGTTTCTTACTCATCTCACTTTCGCTCGTTCAGTTGTACTTAAATTGGAGAGCTATTGCTCAAATTATAGCCGCCATCACGGCGGTAAGCGGCGTATTGTACTGCTTTAAAAAGCACCTGACTAGTGATCTGGCTAATTCTCTGCAAAGCCTGATGAAATCTAGTTTTTCGCCCTATGCAGAACAAGGTTTTTTGTTAAACAATTTTGTAAAAATAGCCATGGAAAGTACAATAAAAAACGCCAATTAATCAGCACGATGAAGAGTAAAAAATGAACAAGTATGACATCGCCGTGATCGGTGGCGGTATGGTTGGGGCAGCCGTCGCTGTTGGATTTGCCAAGCAGGGCAGAAGCGTTGTCTTGGTTGAAGGTGCAAAACCCAAAGCTTTTGATGCCGCTCAGGCGATGGATATTCGCGTATCTGCGATTTCGCACCAGTCGGTGGAGTTACTTGATTCACTCGGCGCATGGTCAGAAATTAAAAGTATGCGAGTTTGCCCTTATCGGCGTTTAGAAACTTGGGAGCACCCGGAGTGCCGTACTCGTTTTCACTCTGATGAACTGTCATTGGAGCAGCTAGGTTATATCGTTGAAAACCGCCTAATCCAATTAGGTCTTTGGCAAGTCTTCTCTCAGTATGACAATCTAACCGTGATGTGTCCCGAGCGATTAAAAGATATTGAGTTTGCAGATGTAAACCTTGTGACACTAGAAAGTGGGGCGCAGTTTGAAGTTAACTGGGTAATTGGTGCTGATGGTGCAAACTCTAAAGTTCGTCAATTGGCTGGAATTGGTGTGACTGCGTGGGATTACCGACAACACTGCATGTTGATTAACGTGAAAACAGAATTGCCACAGCAAGATATCACTTGGCAACAATTTACTCCTTCAGGCCCGCGTTCATTTTTACCTTTGTGCTCTTTGACTAATGAAGACGGTCAAGAAGTAGGCCAAGGTTCGTTGGTTTGGTATGACTCGCCAAAACGCATTAAACAACTGTGTGCGATGGGTAAACCTCAACTAAGGGAAGAAATCTTACGTCATTTCCCTGCTGAATTGGGCGATATTGAAGTTTTACAGTTTGGCTCATTCCCACTCACTCGTCGTCATGCGCAAAGCTACTCAAGCAAAAATTGCGTGTTAGTGGGTGACTCTGCCCATACGATTAACCCGCTTGCAGGGCAAGGGGTAAACTTAGGCTTCAAAGATGTAGACGTTCTCCTTTCGGTAACAGAACACCAAGAACAGCTAGAAGATGCCTTACTCGCGAAATACGAACGTGCACGTCGACCTGACAACTTACTCATGCAGACTGGCATGGACTTTTTCTATAAAGGTTTTAGCAACGATCTTGGGCCATTGAAGTTTGTACGTAATGCTGCATTGAAGTTTGCTGAAAACTCAGGACCGATCAAGGCTCAAGTACTGAAATATGCGTTAGGTATGTAGTAAGTTACTCAATCCACAGTAAGCGTCTTTAAATCGACTCATTCAATCCTTTTAATAAACGTCGTAACCTTTAACTTTTATCGTTAAAGGTACTCGAAAATGTCTCAGCATAGATCTCAGCAAGAATGGCTACGCCTTGTTCAGA
>NZ_VHSQ01000005.1:0-284763 GCF_013048515.1 Vibrio sp. 1-2 (7-a) | reverse complement strand
CTGAACAAGGCGTAGCCATTCTTGCTGAGATCTATGCTGAGACATTTTCGAGTACCTTTAACGATAAAAGTTAAAGGTTACGACGTTTATTAAAAGGATTGAATGAGTCGATTTAAAGACGCTTACGGATCATTTGCGTACAACATCGGAAACAAAGAGGATTCCGATGCAAACAATCAATGTCGTGTGGTTAAAACGAGATTTAAGACTGACTGACCACCAGCCCTTAACACAAGCATTGTCGTCAAAGCACCCAACGGTACTTTTATATATTGTTGAACCGTTGCTGTTAAACAACCCTCACTATTCTGAGCGTCACTGGCGATTTGTTTGGCAATCATTGCAAGACATGAATGAGACGCTCAAAGCCTATGGACACCGCATCACGGTTCTGTTTGGCGATGCCTTAGCATGTTTTCAATCAATTCAAATGCAATATCAAATCAACGCTGTGTTTTCTCATCAGGAAATAGGGCTCAACTGCACCTTTGAGCGCGATAAGCAAATTGCCGACTGGCTGCATGAGCAGAACATCACGTGGTTTGAGTTCGAGCACGGTGCTGTTATTAGAGGAGCAAAAGACCGGCAGGGTTGGGACAAACATTGGGATTTGGTCATGAGAGCCTCCATAAGCCCTCTTGAGCTGCAAACCAACTTGTTGCATTCATTGGATGCAGAATCACTCGGCTGCGCGTTTTCGCCACCTTCATCCTGGCTATCAAAATGCAAAGGAATGCAAACGGGAGGAAGCCAACTCGCTTGGAAAACACTGGAAGATTTTTTCAATCGACGAGGTCGCGATTATTATCGAAGCATCTCTAATCCTACGGCCTCACGTACAGCCTGTACTCGCCTTTCTCCATACCTCGCTTGGGGTAATATATCCTTGCGTGAAGTTTATCAATACCTATTGAAACACTGGCAAGTAGCTGGGTTTCGTCGCAGCTTAATTGCGTTGTCTTCACGGCTGCATTGGCACTGCCATTTCATACAGAAATTCGAGTCGGAATACGACATGGAGTTTTACTGTGTTAACCGGGCTTACGAATCGTTGATTAAACAAAGTAGCACTTTCGATGAAGAAAAGTTAGCAGCATGGAAATCTGGATATACTGGCATACCTTTGATCGATGCCTGTATGCGCTGTTTGCATCAGACTGGCTATATAAACTTTCGCATGCGCGCCATGCTGGTTAGTTTTCTCACTCATCACATGAACATGGATTGGCGAACTGGCGTGACGCATTTAGCGCAACTATTCCTCGACTTTGAGCCTGGTATTCATTACCCACAATTCCAAATGCAAGCCGGGGTAACTGGGACCAATACAATCCGGATTTACAACCCGGTTAAGCAAGCCCAAGAACATGACCCTGATGGCGCGTTCATCTATAAATGGGTGCCTGAATTGCAAATGGTCCCCACCCCACTATTGTTCGAGCCCTGGACAATGACACAGATGGAAACCGTCATGTACCACTTGAAACCGGATAGCCGTTACCTAGCGCCTATTGTCGACCTAAATAGCGCAGCTAAAGACGCAAGGGAGCGTCTATGGGCATGGCGGAAACGGGCCGATGTAAAACAAGAAGGCAAGCGGATTTTAACGCGACACGTGAGGCCATCGAAAGAAAGCAGGGCTCGTTGATCATCTTTTCATTTAGATGCGTACAAACGAAGACATTCTCTAGGGAAACCGTTGTACCCCCAACTCGTAAGGAACACATTATGTTTAAACGTATCTTGGTTATCACGGCTACATTGATGGCGACTTTATCTTTTATGCTTCCCGTCAAGGCTCATGAGCATGGCATGATGAAGGCTGATATTGTCGACGTTGCCACTGAAAACGGCTCTTTCAATACACTTGTCGCTGCAGTGAAAGCGGCTGATCTAGTCGATACACTCAAAGGAGAAGGCCCATTTACTGTTTTTGCACCAACGGATGACGCTTTTGCAAAACTGCCTGACGGTACAATCGATATGCTCTTAATGCCGGAAAACAAAGACAAGTTAGTATCCATTTTGACTTATCACGTCGTCCCAGGGAAAGTAATGGCTGCCGATGTTGTTAAGCTGGACAAAGCAACTACGGTTCAGGGGCAAGACGTGATGATTAAAACCATGGGCGACAAAGTCATGGTCAACGATGCAAATGTAATGGCAACCGATGTGAAAGCTAAAAACGGCGTCATTCATGTTATTGATACCGTCATTATGCCTAAATAAAATGATTCGGAGGGCGGTATATTCCGCCCTTTAAACGGTGCTTCTTCTATCCTTAATACTGCCCCTTCCCACCTTCAACCCAACAACTAGCAACCCATTCACTCCAACTATAAAAAACACAAAAACAACATCAAAACCAATGCCTTAGAAACAAAACAGCACAATATCAATGAGGTTGGCGTACCGTTACCTTTCAATTTGAGAACATGATTCCATGTCAGTGTCGTTTACTTTTCCACATGTAAATTATTGAGCTAAATTTTGGCTGCTCAATCACATTTCGGCAAACCATTCGAAAGGGTGGGACGCAAAGCTTCCGGTCTGTCAGCATTCCATCATCAAAAGTAATGCTCACGATAGCGGGGTTGCCATGTTGCAACACTACATTGTCCAAATGTATGGATTCATGCAGCGTTGCTTCGTGCTCAGCATGCGCCGAGGTGTGACATTAATTTGTCAGCCATAACAGAGGACATGTGATGAAATCCTTCCCAACCAAATCCGTACTTGCATTAGCACTTGCAAGCATTAGCTCAAGTGCTGCGGCTCACGGCTACGTATCAGAAACCAATGATGGTGTCGCTGCAAGTCGCGCGGCACTATGTAAGTATCCAACACCTGATACTAACGAAAAAAATAATAACTGCGGTGCCATTCAATACGAGCCACAAAGTGTTGAAGGTCCTGATGGTTTTCCACAAACAGGGCCTCGCGATGGAAAAATAGCAAGTGCCGAAACCGCTCTAGCTGCCGCTCTTGATGAACAAACTGCCGACCGCTGGGTTAAACGTCCTATTCAATCAGGTACACAGACTTTTGAATGGACATTTACCGCTAACCATGTGACGCGTGACTGGAAATATTACATCACCAAACCTGATTGGAACCCAAATGCCTCACTATCACGCGACTCGTTTGATCTGACTCCTTTCTGTGTAGTCGACGGCAATATGGTTCAACCTCCAAAACAGGTGAGCCATCAATGTAATGTGCCTACGCGAGAGGGGTATCACGTCATTCTGGCGGTATGGGATGTTGGCGACACAGCGGCTTCATTTTATAACGTGATCGATGTGAAATTTGATGGTGACAGTCCAGTCATTCCAGATTGGACGCAAGGCGGTCAAATTATTCCGACGATGGATTTAAATGTTGGAGATTCGGTTTATACACGCGTATTTGATCAGGCGGGTGAAAACATAGCTTATCGAACCGAGCTAGAAATTACCGATGCAGTCATGGGCAAAGCGAAAAATTGGTCTTACGCTCTAGCAACGAAGATCAACCAAGAGCAAACTAAACTGCAAGCTGGACAGTATGCCGAGGATAAATTCACTCCTGTTTATGGTACTAACCCGGTGTACCTGCAAGCTAATAGCGGCCTTGAGCGTGTAGAAATCGGCTACAAGATAGAAACTCCCGCTCCAGAGTACTCACTCACAGTAGATGGCTTAGCAGACGAATATATTATTGAGTCAACACCGACAACGTTGGATCTGACACTCACTGCTGAAGGCGATTTAAACGCAGAACTCACCGTGTACAATCACCACCGTGAGCCACTTGCAAGCTGGGCAGACGAAATGAAAGACGGCTCGGTGGAGGCAGTATCGCTCGCTTTAAGCAAATCAGAGCCTGGTCACCATATGCTCGTGACTCGTATTAAAGACAAAGATGGCAACTTGGTGGATCAGCAAACGCTCGACTTTCACTTAAAAGAAGAGTCAGTAACGCCACCACCATCTGGCGAGTACGATTTTGTCTTCCCTGAAGGGCTATCTAGCTACACAGCGGGCACAAAAGTGCTTGCAAGCGACGGTGCCATTTACCAATGTAAACCCTTCCCATACTCTGGTTACTGTGTACAGTGGAAAGAAAGCGCAAACCAATACGAACCAGGAACAGGTTCACACTGGGAAATGGCTTGGGACAAAGTCAACTAAATCGCCCTTTGAACGTTAAGTAAAAAGAGCCTCGCTATGAGGCTCTTTCATTATCAAACGCAAAAATGGCAGTTTTCCCGATCTAAACCATGAACACCTGACAAATTGGCCAAATGAGCCCGCCCTTCAATCAGCCCCATTTCATAACCTTCCAATAGAACGTTTTGTCGCATTGATAAGCGCTGAACAGGAAAATTATCTGGTGGTGCAATCACTCTGACATGCGTTCCCGGTGGAGGGTTACGAATAAATTCCAACGATTGATTGTAGTTATCTGCACGTCTTAACATCGCGTCCGCCATTTTAGGATGTTCGGCAAATAACTTCTTCATCAGCCATGTGGTTTTTACTGGCTTCTTGGCATAATTTAGCGGGTGAGAAAGCACAACGGTTATGTCGCGAGCCCCGCGACGATAAGCCTCACGCACCGGGATAGAATCTGCAACCCCGCCATCGGTATAGCAGCCTCCAGAAAAGCAAGGGGTGTGCTTGTATGCAATGGGTAACGCTGTTGTCGCTTCAATCGCATGATGAAAATTATCACGCGTCACGCGATAATAGTCTGCCTGTCCTGTATCTACATTCGTCGTCGCTGCCAGAAAAGGAATACCATTAAACAGTTTATTTTCATCGACGGGATACAAACGATTAGACTCTTCAAACAGCCACTTCACATCAATGAGATCCCCACCTTTAACGAATCGAGTCGGATCAAAAAAGCGTTTACTCGTTGCCAGCTTAGTAATGACATTAATGCTGCGATGTGGATAGTCGGTCAAATAACCAATCAAGTTTGATGCGCCAGCAGATACACCAATGGCAAAATCAAACGGTTTATAACTCTGCTCTAAAAACGCATCTAGCACTCCGCTTGCGAAGACACCTCGCATCGCGCCACCTTCCACTACAATTGCTTTTGTTGCCATATTTCCCCCATTATTCTTGCCAAAAGAGTAATGAAATTCGTGCAATCAAAACAATTGAATATTCTTATTATTGAAATAGGTGAAGTCTATTTATTTCTTTCTTAGAAAGTGAAAACTAAAGTTCAAAAAATCCACACCTGCTAGAAATGTAGGTGTGGATTTAGACGAGAGGGAAACGCCTAAGAGAAAACAGTTTTATAGGCTTCGCCCGCGCCATCAATAAACATTTGAGTACCGATAACCGCTAGGATTAAGCCCATCATTTTCGTCACGACGTTCAGAGCACTCGGTCCAACTGCTTTGACCAATTTGTCTCCAAATAAAAACAGTATATAGGTAATAATACACAACACAGCAAAAGAAACGATGGTAATAATGGTTTGATCAAAACCACCCGCCGTAGCAAAGTTCATCGCGGTAGCAATCGTTCCAGGCCCTGCTAATATCGGCATCGCAAGTGGAGAAACGGCAATGCTCAACGCCGCCTGCTGCTGCGCTGGAGAATACGCTTTCTCTTTAGTTTTCTGATGCGTCGAATCACCTTGAAGCATATTAAAACCGATCAAAAACACCAAGATACCGCCCGTTATTCGCAAGGCGTACAGCGTGATACCAAACAAATCAAAAATTAATTTACCGGCGATCGAAAATATCGCAATGATGACAAATGCAATAAAAACCGAACGAAGCGCCATGGAACGTACGGTTTCCCTATCCTCATCAGCCGTTAAACTCAAAAAGATAGGAATATTGGCGATGGGGTTCATGATCGCAAAGAAGCCCATAAACACCGTGACTGTATGAACGATGAGTTCTTTCATATTTTCCACTGCAGTTAAATTGTTGATTCTAAAAACAGTATATACGCTCTCAAGCAGAACGAGTGATGTATTCTCTATTCATCTTCACACTTATGCGCTAAGCATTGTTTTTCTTTTGAGATAGTTTACCGACTCATCAAATATCGCTAAGGTGAGGCTTCAGCCTTTACATGTAACAGGGGATGTTAAGTCACCATGAACAGTACGATACAAACAATTCTCAATCACCGCTCAATTCGAAAGTTCACCTCGCAACCTATTGAAAGCGAACAATTAGAAACGATTCTACAAGCTGGCCTTGCGGCGTCTTCATCAAGTATGTTGCAAGTCGTCTCAATTATCCGCGTTACCGATAAAGAAAAGCGTACGCTATTGGCACAATATGCGGGGAATCAAGGGTACGTTGAAAGCGCTGCTGAGTTTTTGGTGTTTTGCATTGATTACCAGCGCCACGCCAGTATCAATCCTGATGTGCAAGCTGATTTCACCGAGTTAACACTTATCGGTGCTGTTGATTCTGGCATCATGGCACAAAACTGCTTACTTGCGGCAGAGTCTATGGGACTAGGAGGCGTGTATATTGGTGGCTTACGAAACAATGCTCAAAAAGTCGACGAGTTACTAGGCTTACCTAAAAATACAGCCATTTTATTTGGTATGTGTCTTGGTCATCCAGATCAAGCCCCTGAAGTTAAGCCACGTCTACCTGCTCATGTCGTGGTGCACGAGAATCAATATCAAGACCTAAATTTGGATGATATACAAGCTTATGACCAAACCATGCAAAACTACTATGCAAACCGTTCGAGCAATCAAAAACAAAGCACTTGGTCACAAGAAGTCACCAGTAAACTAGCTGGCGAATCACGTCCGCACATCCTGCCTTACTTAAACGGTAAAGGGCTCACTAAAAGGTGATGACCACAGTACGATAGGATCAAAAAAGGCCTCTGAAGAGGCCTTTTAATTATCAGTACAGTTAATTAGTTACCGCCTGAACCACCTGATGGCGGATCAACAGGATCAACTGGTTTGCCTGGCTTCGCATCTGGAATCGGTGGCACTACCGGTTTGAAATCATCTACAGGTTTTCCTGCTTCGATCTCTTTTTCAACCTGGTTAACAACATCTTTAGTATCTTCTTCAGATACCTCTACGTAAATAACATCACCAGAATCATTTTTAGGGTAATTTGGGTTCTTCTTAATTACCTCTTCAGTTACAGCTTTGGCTGCTACTGAAATTGCTTTCGGAGAAGCCGTAGGGTTCGCTTTAATGACATCTGAAACTACATTCGCTGTAGCAACCAGTTTAGTCGCTAATGCTTTTGTTGCAGCATCACCACTCTCATCTAACTGCTTAACTACACTTTCAGTATTGCGAAGCAAATCATTAACTGAAACGCCCATCGCATTGACATCAAGACCTAAATCAGTAAACACTTGCTCTGCAACCTCTGGCGTGTAAATTGCACCTTCTTCCAAAGTATCCGTTACTAGAGTAGTAAACGGTGAACCTGTTACAGGTGCATCTGCTTGCGCTAGACCTTTTGGAATTTTGTAATCAGTTGTAATACGTTTACCATTAGATGCATCTACACTCTTATCAGTGTGCTTTAATGTGAAAGTACACTCACTTGGAGCACTAACTACGTCTATGTGACTAATGCGCGCATAGCCAACCATACCTTTGTAGTTTGTTGTCAGTTCATCAGCCTTACCTTTTAAATCTCCACCACAGTCGTAAGAGACTTCCATGCCGATAACAGCTGGATCATAAGCCTGTACTGAGTATGTTTTTACCTCAGGATCGCTGTCACTACCACAACCTGCTAGTAGGACTGCAGCCACACTTGCCGTTAAAAGTTTGATTTTCAAAATTAGCTCCAATATTTGTTGTTATATCCGACCGCAACAGGAAGCATAACGGCAGTTGCATATAGTGTAAATAGGATGCATACAACTTTGGCATGAGTTTTTTCACATTCCTGCCTGTTTACATGTGCAAAATCATGCATTCATCTCAATAACGCTAAATAGACATAATTTTGTCATGTATTCGTAAGTATTTTTTAAGTATGTAGTTGCCTTTATTGCAACCAGATGGATAATGGTTGACTATTTTTGTGGGGTAGATTTTTCACCTTCATAAATGAAACTAAGAGCTCTAAGTCGCTAGCAGCCATTTGGAGTGTTTATTACACAAATAATTCTGAATGGACTCGCTTTCTAAAGGCTTAAAACTGCAGTAAATCGTCAACATTGATGAAATGCAGTTCAATTAGAATGAATCAATTCCAGTCGGCAAACTTTCTTTCGGTAGTTATAAACCAATGAACACATTTAATAAATTTTTGGGGATATCAGTACTTCCTATACTTCTTACAGGGTGTACTCTGCCTGGTAGCCATCTTTCGGTCAGTGACAAAACAGTAATGAGCACTGAATCGAGTGATATAGAATCACAGGTTACGGTTTATCCTTTAACTTTGGAGCGAGTGACCTCTTTAAATTCAATAGATCCTTTTTCAAAACCAAATCCAGAGTTAGATATTGAAATCGCCAAGTATGAATACGAAGTAGGACCTGGTGATATCTTAAATATTACTATTTGGGACCACCCAGAGCTCACGATCCCAGCTGGCTCATATCGTAGTTCAGCCGAAGCAGGTAACTGGGTGCATTCGGATGGCACGATCTTCTACCCTTACATTGGCGTTGTAAACGTTGAAGGTAAAAACGTTCGCCAAATTCGTGCAGACATTGCCAACCGTCTTGCAAAATACATTGAGAGCCCGCAAGTCGATGTAAGCGTTGCAGCATTTCGCTCTAAAAAGACTTATGTGACTGGCGAAGTGAACAAGCCAGGGCAACAACCAATCACAAACATTCCTCTTACACTTCTTGATGCCGTGAATAGAGCAGGCGGACTGGCAGCCGAAGCCGATTGGCGTAATGCAACACTGACGCGAAACGGTGTGGTTGAAAATGTCTCTTTGTATGCTCTGATGCAACAAGGCGACTTAACTCAAAACCGTCTTCTAAAGCCAGGTGATATTGTTCATATTCCCCGTAACGATGCACAAAAAGTATTTGTTATGGGCGAAGTTAACGATCCAAAACTACTCAAAATTGATCGCAGCGGTATGAGCCTTACTGAAGCTCTAAGTAGCGTTGGTGGTATTAATGAAATCTCCGCCGATGCTACTGGCGTTTTCGTCATCAGACGTTCAAAAGAAGAAGCTAAAATGGCGGACATCTATCAGTTAGATGTTTCTGATGCTTCTGCTTTGGTGATTGGAACAGAGTTTGATCTCAACCCATACGACATAGTCTATGTAACAGCCGCGCCTGTTAGCCGTTGGAACCGCGTTATTGCTCAACTTGTTCCAACCATTTCCGGCTTTAACGAATTAACCGAAGGTGTACTACGAGTACGCACTTGGCCGTAAAAACGACGTGCCGCAAGAAAGTTATCTCTTGCGGTACGCATTCAATAGTTACGTAGCTCAATTGTGCAATATAAAGAAGCAAGCAATTCAGTTGGGATCATAGGCATACAATTTAAAATAGGGTAAGCATTTGTTTTCTAATATTCTTGTCGTCTGTGTAGGTAATATTTGCCGCTCTCCAACAGGAGAGCGGCTTTTGCAGTCTTTACTACCAAACAAACATGTCGCGTCAGCGGGAATCGCGGTGGATAAAAGTCATTTAACAGGAAAAGCTGCTGATGATATGGCAACCACCATCGCGAACGAACATGGCGTAAGCTTAGATGGACACGAAGCACGACAATTAACACCTGAGCTTTGCGCTCAATACGATCTGATATTGGTTATGGAAAAAGGTCATTTAGAAGCCTTAACCAAAGTCGCTCCTGAGGCACGAGGCAAAACGATGCTATTTGGACAATGGATAAATGAAAAAAACATCCCTGATCCATACAGACAAAGTAGAGAAGCCTTCGAACATGCTTATACGCTTATAGAAAAAGCAGCAAAAGCGTGGTCTCAAAAACTATAAGCCGCAAGGCTAAATAAATAAACGCCAATGGCAAGGTATTTAAGAAGTTAAAGTAATGACAACACAAACTATTAAGCAATCACGTCAAGCCGACGATGAGATCGATTTGGGAAAGTTATTTGGGATCATTCTTGATGCCAAATGGCTCATTCTATGTACCGTAGTCCTATTTTCAATTATAGGCGTCGGCGTTGCCATTCTATCAACACCTATCTACAAAGCTGACGCTCTTATCCAAATTGAAAGTAAGAGCTCCGGTGGTATTTCAGCGATGGTTGGTGATATGGGAGAGCTGTTTTCAGCAGAGTCATCAGCGACAACAGAAATTGAGATCATTAAATCTCGTATGATTTTGGGTGGTACAGTTGATAAGTTCAACTTAACCACGGTCGTCTCTCCGAATTACATGCCTATCGTCGGTAAGGGCTTAGCTCGACTGCAAGGCGAACAAATCAGTCTGAGCGTTTCACGATTTAATACCCCTTCTTACGCAGTTGGAATTCCTCTAACTCTCGAAGTTATTGATTCTGAAAAACAGACGTTCAGACTTATAGAAGATGACAATAACGTCATTTTAGAAGGTAAGGTTGGCGAGCTCATTGAAAAGAACGGCTATCAATTCTTAGCTACAGAAATGATAGCGCAAGACGGCGCATCGTTTACCGTGAGTAAAGTCAGCAAATTAGATGCAATTAATAAACTTCAAGAAAACTTATCGATAAGCGAACGTGGTAAGCAAACCGGGATTATTTCTTTAAGCTTCTCTGGTGAAGATCGCGCTAAGATTCAAGCTATCTTGAACGACATTAGCCAGAACTACTTCTTGCAAAACGTTCAAAGAAACTCAGCAGAGGCAGAGCAAAGTCTCGAGTTCTTGAAAGGCCACCTTCCAGACATCAAAACAAAACTGACCGCTTCTGAAGACGTTTTAAATCGATTCCGTCAAGAAAATGAATCTATCGACTTAGGCCTTGAAGCTCAATCAACGCTTAAAGTGATGGTTGAATTAGAAGCGCAGTTAAATGAGCTTACATTCAAAGAGAGTGAAATCAGCCAGCGCTTTACACAAGATCACCCGGCTTATAAGTCTCTGCTTGATAAACGTGAGACGCTACTCAAAGAGAAAGAGCGTCTTAATAAACAAGTTCAAAAGTTACCGAAAACACAGCGTGAAGTTCTACGCATGACGCGCGATGTAGAAGTAAACCAACAAATCTACATCCAGCTATTGAACAAGGTTCAAGAGCTCAACATCATTAAAGCAGGAACCGTTGGCAACGTTCGAATCTTAGATAACGCTCAATCGTTCTCTAAGCCAATCAAGCCGAAAAAGGCGCTTATCGTTGTGCTAGCCACACTGCTTGGCGGCATGGCAGGCGTGGCTTTCGTATTAATTCGTGCGGCATTCCACCGTGGTGTAGAAACACCAGATCAAATTGAGCAGATTGGTATGCCTGTTTACGCTAGCGTTCCAAAATCTATTCAACAACTGGAATTTGCAAACAAGCTTAAACGAAACAAAGGCAGCAACGATGAGCTAGTCCTTCTTGCTGAAGCTAACCCGGCCGATCTTTCCATCGAGGCCCTGCGTAGTCTTCGTACTAGCCTGCACTTTGCGATGATGGAAGCGAAGAACAATGTTCTTATGATTTCAGGTCCAGCACCATCTATCGGTAAAACGTTCGTATCGACAAACTTTGCAGCCGTCGCTGCGAAAACAGGTCAGAAAGTACTGCTTATCGATGCGGATATGCGTAAAGGTTATTTGCAGCAATGTTTTGGTTTACGTTGGGATAACGGTCTTTCTGATTATTTGAGCGGCAAGACATCCCATAGCAATATCATTAAATCAACATCCATCGACAATCTAGATGTGGTTACTCGTGGCCAAGTACCACCAAACCCGTCAGAGCTTTTGATGCATCCTCGCTTTAAGAGCTTTGTTGACGAAATGTCGGCGCAGTACGATCTTGTGATCATCGATACGCCGCCTGTACTCGCGGTTACCGACCCAAGCATTGTTGGTGCAATCGCAGGAACAACATTGATGGTAGCTCGTTTTGATCAAACGACTTTGAAGGAAATTGAAGTCGCACAAGGTCGCTTTGAACAATCCGGCGTGGAAGTAAAAGGCGTAATTCTAAACGCCGTAGAGAAGAAAGCGTCAAACTCATACGGATATGGTTACGGTTACTATAACTACGCTTACAAGAGCGAGTAATTAATATCTACATGTATTACAAAGCCCTGCTAGACCTAGCAGGGCTTTTTTATTACTGAATCCTGTAATGCATATCTACTAGAAAACGGATGGTCGTTAACATCTACATAGGCATTGGCTGTCAAACTATTCAGCACTTCTTTAATGGGGCTGATATTTTGTGATGCAGCTCTCTCATGAATAGTTGCATGATGGATTGTGAAACCCTACTATCAGTCTGCTCACGCCTAAAGCCCCCAACACTCGCGGAAAGAACTTGGTTCACGGCAACTCTTCCACCCTGCTCTGTATAGCAGGAACAATCTGTTTTTACCTTCTTTTTAGCTTCTATTTAGGCGAGTGTGGAAGAGATAAGAAAGGTGAAAAATGAACTCTACAAATAGCTTCTTAATCAACATTAACCAACAAAAATCCGTTGCTAAAAAAAGGCTCAAAGCTATACGTCAACACGATGATGAGATGTTGGATCGAGTTAAGCGATTTCACTCCAAACCAGAATCATTAGCTCCCAATACAATTCAATTAGCTGACGTTCAACATTCGCTAGCCAGAGAATTAGGTTTACCAAGTTGGAGTAAATTAAAAGCGCATGTCGAAGAGTTAGAAGCTCACAAAGACGCCATCAAAAAACACTTCCCTCCTCTTGATAGCGAGCTAAAAACGCTCCATGTCCGCTGTGGGCATGATATTCAGCAACGGCTTAAAGACAGCGGATTCGAGGGAACATTTTTAGCCCTAATAGATCCGCTTTGTATTGGCCCCATACCAGCAACACCACAAAACTTCCTTGCCATTCGTGCCCAATATGTCGTAGAGACTCTGCTGCCCGTGATGAAGCGTGAAGATTCAGTGCAAGATATTGTCAAATTTGAGCAAGCTAATATTGATACGCTGCTCAGTGATACATTTGAACGAATCATCTTTTGGGTCGAACATGACAGCTATGATCAATTGATGCTAATTCGTGCTCTAACACAGTTAGAGAATGTAGAGAATAAAGTTATAGAGATCATTGAGTTGAACCAGTTTCCGGGCACTGAGCGATTCATCGGTTTGGGGCAGTTGCCTAAAGAGGCTATTCGCGCTTGTTGGCAATACCGTAAACCCGTGACAGCCAAATTATTCAGTCAGGCTAAACATTCCTGGCACGCTGTCACATCACCGACACCCATCTCTATGGTTAATTTGATCGAGCAGCATGATCTAGATTGCTTACCCAATATGCTCAACGTGCTAATACGCCATATGCAAGAGTTACCTCATTCACAAACAGGATTAAGCTTGACTCAGCAGATTGCATTAGAGGCCCTAAGTTCTCAAAATCGTTCAATTCTCATCAAAGATTGGTTTGAGCAATATCAACAACGTGAACCTCTACCTTACCTGGGTGATGTGATGTTTTACGCCTTACTCCTCCCTCTAGCACAATGTCAAACGCCTTTAATCACGATTGAGTCACGTGAAAGGGACTGGTTGGAACAGAGCGTCCATATCACTGAGGCTGGTCAGCATTGTTTGGAAGGCTTCATGCTAGCGAAGCAATGCTATTGGGTTGGGGGTATTAGCAATACCAATCAGAATTATTGGAGTTGGGATCACCTCCAATTATCTACATTGACCAACCATCATTGATTCAGCGGATAGGTAACATAAGCAGGGGCATAGACGGCTCGTTAGCCCCTTGTGTTCAGCCCAATACAAAAACAGTCAAAAAGAGACGGCTTCTAGCCTGAATAAAATCTAGATAGTTATGCAAGAGCAACACTCCTTAAAGATAATATGCACTCCATTTACTACCAAAAATAAATGTAAACACTCCTTCTTATCGGTTGTATGTTCGATAAAAGTGTTAAAATACAAACTTTTCGACCAGTCAAATAGTTAAGATTTGGTTAAAACTCTATTTTTATTAGTGATAAAGTTCACATCTATTAACCATTTAGAGGATTATTCTTTCGTATTTTCTCACTCCACTGCTACTCTGCTCGCCGCTTTGAAGTGAACTCAAGGTGCATAACTATAAGGAGTGTTCTCATGAATACCAAGAAACCGATGTCGCTAACCAGCCGCGTAATTTTGGGTATGGTAGCGGGTATCTTGACAGGATTTGCAATTCGCATACTTTTTGCCGGCAACGGATTTGTCGACGCATACATTGTTAATGGATTATTTGAAGTTGGTGGACAGATCTTCGTCGCCAGCTTAAAAATGCTCGTAGTCCCTCTAGTGTTTGTTTCACTAGTTTGTGGTACTAGCTCCCTCAAAGACCTTTCTACACTGGGTCGCATGGGTGGTAAAACCCTCGCTTTCTACGTTACAACAACGGCTATCGCGATTACGCTTGCTCTAACTGTGGGTACTCTGTTCCAGCCAGGTGCTGGCGCTGACCTAACCGCAGCAAGTTCATTCAAATCAGCAGAAGCACCATCTTTGGGTCAGGTGATCATCGATATGTTCCCAACCAACCCTATCAGTGCGATGGCTGAAGGTAAAACCCTGCAAGTTATTGTGTTCGCAGTGCTATTTGGTATAGCGATCAGCGCAGCAGGCAAGCCTGGTGAACGTATTGCAGCGTTCTTCTCTGATCTGAATGAAGTGATCATGAAACTGGTAGCGATTTTGATGAACTTAGCGCCTTATGGTGTGTTCTTCTTGATGGCGAAGCTATTTACTGGTCTTGGTCTGGGCGCAATCGTCAATCTGGCAGAGTACTTCTTAGTACTGGCGGGGACGCTTGTCCTGCACGGCCTAGTCACTTACAGCTTAATGTTAAAAGGGTTCACTGGTCTAAATCCAATTACGTTCCTACGTAAGATGGAAGACGCGATCATGTTTGCTTTCTCGACCGCATCATCAAACGCGACGATTCCAGTGACAATGGAAACGGCTAAGCACCGTATGGGGGTTGAGAACCGCGTATCATCGTTCACAGTACCACTTGGTGCAACCGTGAACATGGACGGTACGGCGATCATGCAAGGTGTAGCAACCGCCTTTATTGCTCAAGCCTTCAATATTGATTTAACTATGGGCGATTACCTCATGGTAATCATGACAGCTACATTGGCATCTATCGGTACTGCGGGTGTCCCTGGTGTTGGTCTTGTAATGCTAGCCATGGTATTGAATCAAGTTGGTCTGCCTCTTGAAGGTATCGCGCTCATCATGGGTGTTGACCGTCTTCTTGATATGATTCGTACCGCGGTAAACATCACTGGTGACAGTGCAGTAACCGTCATTGTCGCAAAATCAGAAGGCGCATTGGATGAAGCTCGCTTCAACGATCCAATGGCAGGCGTAGCCGAAGAAGAAGTGCATCTTAAACGCGCTGACGCCTAAATCGTTCTACGATTACCATTCTGAAATTATATAGTCCTGTCTAAAAGAAAGCCCCGATGGAAACATCGGGGCTTTTGTTTTCTCCGCGTCTAGAAATGCTCTTTCAAATCCGCCATCGAATTCAGTTTTTCTTTAGCTTGTGCTTCGTGTTCTTTAGTGATGGCATTGCCTACAGAGTTTGCGGCTAAGGTAAGCGCTGCCATGTCATCGGTAAAGCCGACACCTGCTAGTACGTCAGGCACCATATCAGTTGGTAATACAAAGTAAGCCAACGCGCCACCTAAAATCGCCTTATGGCGAACGGCGGTGTTGGAATCTGTCATCGCGAGCCATGATTTTATGCCCATAACGGCAATTTCTTCACCCGCTTTCTTAACCGACCCTTTCATTTTGCGCCAGAAGGTTTTCTCATCTGGCGCTTGCATCGTTTGATCTTTAGCGTCTTTCGGCGCCGATTTTACAGACATTGTTGTGGTCATCGTTGCCTCCGAAATTTATGACTGTGGCCAACATATTAATAAATCGAACCTGAACGCAAGATTAATAAAAAGAAATGATAGTAAAGTGAAACAAAAACACAGATAGAAAAACCCCCAAACCGAAGTCTGGGGATCGTGATGTTAGGAACTAAGTTGTCGAGTGCACTACTGAGCTATCTTCTCCAGTACACGCATCAGCATTTTGATACGTGGTTCGATAGACTCAAGCAATAAATACTCTTGATCGCTGTGGAAACCTGCACCGATAGGTCCTAGACCATCCAAAGTTGGAACGCCAAGAATTGCCGTATTGTTTGCATCAGAGCCGCCACCCACTTCTTTCCAGTTGATGTCGATAGACAGTTCACTTGCTGCTTCTTCAACTAATGCCATCAAGCTTTCAGTTTGCGCGCTTGGCACCATAGAAGGTTTGTAAGCTTCACGAACCAACTCGATGCTAACGCCATCAACAAATGGTGTCTCCAGCATACCGTTTAGCTTGCTATCGACATCGTCGTACTCATCGTTATTCCAGAAACGCACATCCACGATCGCTTCAGCGTGCTCAGGGACGATGTTTGCGCCGTTACCGCCAGACACAATACCCACGTTTAATGTGGTACCAGATTCGAAGTTCGTCATGGCATTGATTGCGAGAATCCAGTTCGCCATCTCGGTAATTGCACTGCGGCCATTTTCTGGTTCGTTGCCAGCGTGGGCCGCCACGCCGTTAAACGTGATTTTGTAACGCGCCATGCCTTTGCGCGCTTTGACTAAACCGCCGTCTGAGCGTGCTGCTTCTGCCACCAATACGTTTTTCGCGTTTTTTGCAACAGATTGAATCCAGTCGACCGAATCTAACGAACCGGTTTCTTCGTCTGGGTTCATGCAGATACAAATCGACAGTTTATCCAACACCGCTTGGTCGAGGTTACGCATCGCGTACACAATATTCAGCAAGCCAGATTTCATGTCCGAGACACCCGGACCGTACGCTTTTTCAGGGTCTTGAGACATAGGGCGTAATCCAGCGGTACCGACAGGGAACACTGTATCCATGTGACCAATCAGCATCACGTCAACTTGCTCAGCTTCAGGCTTGTTTCGAACTTCAAGACCGATGCCCGCTCTGCCACAGTCGATGCGTTTTACGCTCCAACCTGACATCGCTTGGTACTTCCCTTCAAATTGAGAAGCGATGAACTCAATGCCATCAGTGGTGTACGTGCCACAATCGACATTGATGAGAGGACGAAGTTCTTCGAGATATTCATTGAGAGAAAACTGCATGATTGCCCCCTAAACAAACAAGTTCATGACTAGCATTGCGCCAAATGCGTTCAATACGGAAATCGCAATCATAATTGGGATATAACGACCTTCAGTACCGATAGGTCCCATAATTCGCCCCATGTACTGAACCTGTGAGCCCATTAGGTAAATTGCAGGTGCAAGAATCGCAATGTGCGTACCGTTCAAGATGCCTTGGTCAAACAATGTGATAACCACGCCAACTGCGCCGCCCATCGACATCCAAGCACCAATCAGCACCGCAGCCGCTTCACCTGGCAAACCAAAAACCGCCATTACTGGAGAAAATACCGAGCCCATCAAATCCAACGCGCCAGTAATCTGCAACGCTTTAATGATGACAAACGCCATAAGAACGTTAGGCACGGTTGATGTTGTCGCAATAACCCAGCCTTTTTTAGCGCCTTCAACGAAAATATCCGTCACCATCGGCTTACTTACTTTTACGTCACTCATTACGCCGTCTCCTCTTTTAAGTTCTCAGATTTGTTTTGATCTTGCTTGTCTTCTTTACCTTCTGTGATGTTTAGGTAGATACGGAATAAGTTCGCGCCCACAATTTTAAACAAGAACATAACCACAACCGCCAAACCAATAGAAGACGTTACGGCAAGCGAGCCATCCGCCATCGTTAGCGTAAACAGCACCGCACCTGAGGAAAAAAAGTTAACAATGGTGGCACCAGCGGTGAACTGGAACATAGTGAACACATCGGTTTCGCGTTTGGTAAGATGGCCTTCATCTTTAAGCTGACGAGTCATCGCAGCACCTGCATCGGTACTTTGTAGAGAAGCAATCAGAGCCAGACCAGAGTTACCTGGGATGCCCATTAGAGGACGTAGAAGAGGAGTAAGAAGCTTACGAGCTGCTTCAAGCGCACCATAGTGCTCAAGTACATTGATCATACCCAGTGCGAACATAACGGTAGGAATCAAAGTAAGTGCAAAAATGAAACCGTCACGTGCACCGCTACCACCAGTACCACGAAGCGACGTTGTTGCAACTTGCACACCGTCAGCCGTTTCGGTGACACCATAAGCCACCTTGCCGAAAGAGCCATTCAACGTGGTGAAATCAAATACGCCATACCATTCGTTCGATTGCATGAGACCAGAAAAGAAGACGACCGCAAACGCCAGTGCAACGTAGCACCCCAGCGTAACCTTGCGCTCAGTTTGAACAGGATTTTTCATAACATTACCTACACATGTGGGATAGGACACATATGTTCACCCGAATAATGTGCTAGAGAGATGATCAAAATCAATCCGTCTGCCGAACATTCTGGCGACTCAATTATGAAGTTTTGTTTTATGATTTTAATCACATTTGAAAGATAATAAAAATTTGTGCTAACAATTAGGTATATTAATCTATATCGATACCTCAGGACTTCTTCATCAACCCGACAAATGATTCTGACGAATATTGCTTTCTACAACATTCATGACGTACTTCATACTTTGGCATTGAGGCGATATCGATTAACTCGAAAGTAACATTCCATAATGAAATTTAGGTTAGGATTGTCCGGTCATATGCATACGGCATAAACCAGAATCAACAGGACTAGGCAGCCCATTGTTACGCTCACAACCTAAAATAGCCAAGTGGACACTCGCCCTCGTGTTTTGGGTGGTGATGGTATGTTTAAGCCAAAACTCCGGCTTCTCGAAAAGCTGCCCTAAGGCTCACCAAATACAGAGTCAGCAAGATGAAAGCGTGAATTTATCACCATCTTGCGACCTTTCAGAGAAGCTAGTTCAAGCGTACCAACACCAGTTTGATCATATTCTTATTCCATTTTTTCTGTTTGCTTTGATTGTGGCGCTGCCGATGGCATCCACAGCAATTCGTTATCTGGAATACACAGAACCGATACGGGAAAAGTATCGGGTTCACCTAAAACTTTGCGTGTTTAGAGAATAAACCCAGCAAGGCGAGAAACCCACTCGCCTGACTTTTGTACGTATTTTATTCACTTCACATAACAAACAACGAAATCTAAAAGTTTTAGGAAATATTATGACATTCACTCGTACACTTTTGGCGTTAACGATGGCTATCGTACCTGCCGTATCTTTCGCATCAGAAAAGACCTCAGAACAAAAGCTAGAGGAAATTACTCAGATACTAAAAGAGAACCCTCAAATTCTTGATTCATTGCACCAAAACCTGCAAGAGTACATTGCGTATCAACAGTCATTTGGCGACACCTTGAAGGAGGTTCGTCACTATCTAAGTGATGGCAAACATTCCTCTTTTGGTGCTGAACCCCCAGAGTTAACCATTATTAACGTAACGGACTACAGTTGCCCTTTTTGTAAACGTTTAGAAGGAGAACTGGTCAAAGTTGGTAAGGAATACCCGCAGATAAAAGTGCTTAACCTCAATGTCTCTTTTAAAGAACAATACGAGAAAAACGGCTACAACTCGGCAAGTTACGCATTAAATGTTTGGCAAAACCAGCGAGATAAGTACGAACAAGTGCATGAGTTATTGGTGAAAAAACCGGGCGCACATGATGCACGTTCGTTAAAACAAATCGCGAAAAAAACGGGGACAGAAGCGCAGCTTGTCGACGACAAAGAGACCAAAGCGCTGCTTGATAAGAACTATCAGTATTTCACGCAACTTGGTTTACGCGGCACGCCTGCGTTGATCATTAATGATCAAGTCATTCCTGGCTATGTGCCGTTTGACGAGCTAGAAAAAGTCATCGACCAAGAACTGGCGAACTAAAACAACAAAGCCCTTCCTTGATAACTCAAGGAAGGGCTTTTTATTTATCGACATAAAGAGCGTTTAGTTACTTATTACGTCCTACAAACGCCACGATGACTTTGTCATTGCCAAGCGAACGAGAGAAAACGTACGCGCCTTCCTGTTCAATCACTCGATGCTGACCTGCGCCAATGGCAGGGTGTGCTTGACGGAACTGACCAAGGGTTTGCCAATGTTTGAGCAGCGCTTGCTTCTCATCCGATAGTTTCCAAACCATGTCTGAACGTGTGCCTTGGTGGAAATCATCCGCGTAAGGACCAATGTTACGACCCACTTCATCACCGTAGTAAACCTGAACAGCACCTGGGCTCAGAAGCAGTGCATTGGCGGCGTTACGCTGCATGCCGTGGTCTTTGAAGCGAGAGAAGAACAACTCGGTATCGTGGGAAGACATGTAGCTCACTGGGTTGAAGTCTTTCTCGTTCGCGATAGTTTCCGCATAGCTTTGGTAAGTGTCTGCCATTTGGCTAAAGCACGCCGCGCCTTTGTCTAGCTTCTTCTGCATATCGAAGTTGATCAACGCGTCAAAACCATCATCGAAATAAGGGCTTCGATACGCGGTGTGTCCCCAGACTTCGCCCATCATCCAGAACGGCTGACCTGATTTGCCATTTTCTTTACGCCACTGTTCTAAGCTGTTCGATGCCTCTTCTTTCAAGCGTTTCCACACATCACCTTCAACGTGCTTCACCGTATCGACGCGATAGCCATCAATGCCGAAGCGTTTCACCCAGTCAGTTTGCCACTCAATCAAGTAATCCGAGACGGTGTAATTGTCACGAGCTTCTACGCGAGTGCCAGGGTTATTCAACAACCATTGCGGCGGCGTGACTGCTTTATTGGATTCAGTAATGAAATCTGGCAAGCCAGCAAGAGACATCGTAATGTCGCTACTGCCCGGAGCTGGGTAACCTGGCAAGCCGGTTCTTACCCAATCGCCGCCCCACCACTTCGCCCAGTTAGGACTCTGATAATCAATATTCTGGTGATAGCTATGCCAATTTTCACCCGCTTTTGGTTGCCAGTCGCCCCATTTCTTGGTCAGATCGGCATTAGGCTTTAACACATCGATATCATCGAACTGTAGATCCGCCAATGTTGAGTAACCAGAATGGTTGATAACCGCATCCATCAAGACTTTGAGGCCACGTTTGTGTGCCTCTTCCACCAGCGTTTTTAAATCTTGTTCATTACCGAAGTTCTCATCAATCTTGGTGAAGTCACGCGTCCAGTAGCCGTGGTATGCATAAAACGGAAATGAACCACTATCGCCACCACCGACAAAGCCGTGCACTTGCTCAACGATTGGCGACAACCAAATCGCGTCTGTACCTAAGCTCTTAATGTAATCCAGTTTCTCAATCACGCCTTTAAGGTCACCGCCGTGGAAAGTACCTATCTCTTCTTTGCCGTCTTTTTTGCGACCATAACTGTTGTCGTTACTTGCGTCTGCGTTGTTGAAACGGTCAACCATCACGAAGTAAATGTTCGCGTTTCGGTAATCAAATAGCACCGCTTCTTTGGTTTTCTGTACAGGCTCTAAAAGCACTAGGCCGCCAGAGTCTTTGCTTGGCGTCAGCGATACTTGCTGATCTTTTACTTCGACCATTTGACCAGAATAGGCATCACGCAACTTGGTACCATCTGGGAAGCTATCACCCAACGCAATGGTGACTTCTTCGCCTTGGTAAACCTCACATTGCACTTGTGGAATTGGGCGTTTGAACTCACTCTTGGCGGCTTTCTTAGGTTCACGCTTAAAACGCAGTGTTTTGGCTTCTGCATCAAAAGCAAAAGAGTAATCGCCGGTAAAGCGGATTTTTAACGGTAGTTCCGTTGGTTTTCCGCAGTTCAGCGCAAGAGGTTTATTGAACTTCACTTTCTGACCATCGGGGGCAATGCAGTCGCCTTCAACGCCCGTGATTTTAAGCGTGTATCCGTCTTTGGTTAGAGGCACAACCAAAGGCTGTTCTGCACTTAGTGGGAAGTCACGGCTGTTGGTCGTGGTAGAAATGGTGATGTTAGGCTCGGCGATGGCACTTGCCGACGCAAGCAATAAAGTAGTGGTAATCAGGTTCAGTTTCATCGTTCAGTCCATTGGCAGCACATGGTAACCATGCACATTTATTAGTTTTATTCACACTAATTGTGCCTAGATAAGAAACTGAACACATCATTCTAATTGCCTACGCCCCAAAGGTTGTGACGCTTCACATTTTATTGATATAGGGGCGTAGTTCTATTTAAGCGCAATGGATTGAGGGACTTAAAGTTGCACGCTGCCAAGATTGCTCATTTGGTTCATCGCCCATCTTGTGCGGCGAGCAGTGTAATCACTTTGTGGATAGACTTTGATTCGATATGGGTTTGGCAACACCACGGCTAAACGCGCTGCTTGCCACTTCGAGAGTTGCTTTGCACTGACACCAAAATAATTCTGCGCCGCCGCTTCAGCACCGTAAATACCGGGACCAAATTCAACCACATTTAGATACACTTCGAGAATGCGCTCTTTGCTCCACATCAGCTCCATTAGCAAGGCAAAGTAAAGCTCGTAAGCCTTGCGAGCGTAGGAGTGAGAAGGAAACAAAAACACATTTTTCGCAGCTTGTTGGGTAATGGTGCTCGCGCCTCTCGACGGACCATTATCACCAGCCTCGGAAATCACGTCGAATAGCGATTCGAAGTCCAATCCATAGTGATGAGGGAATTTTTGGTCTTCGGTCGCAATCACCGCTAACTGCATATTTTTTGAAATACGCGACAAGGGTACCCATTCGTGTTGGCTGCTGTCTGGATAGTTCTTTGGTGGCACAACAATGCGGCTTAACTTCCATCCCCATATTGGTGGATCGACATATTTCACCACACCAACCAAAACGATTGGGGCAATCAGTAATATCAACACCATTTTAAATAGAAATGACTTAAGCCTTTTCAACATGTGTGGTTCCCCAATGCATTAGCGATTGATGATAAACAAACCAGCGAGCTTGCCTGATTCAATCAGGAACAACAAGTTTTTGAGGTAAAAAATAGGTCAAAAAAAGCCCGATTTACAATGTAAAACGGGCTTAGAATTTGATTAGACTGAATTATTTATTCAGCTTGTAGAACACGGTTGAAAGTGGTGGTAAACGAAGCTCAAGTGATTGAGGCAGTGATTCACTTTCGACTTTTTCCGTTTTCACACTGGTCAGCACTTTAAAATCGCTGCCGCCGTATTTGCTGTCGTCCGTGTTCAGCAGCAGTTCGTATTGACCTGCATTTGGAACGCCTAAACGGAAACGCTCGTGTGGTACGGGCGTAAAGTTAGTGATGATGAGAATACGCTCACCTTCTTTACTGATACGCTCGTGCGCTAGGATACTCGCATCGGCTTCGTCTTGTAGACGCCACTCAAAACCAGCAGGAACACAATCTTGATCGTGCATCGCCGCTTCATTTCGGTACAAGTGGTTCAAATCTCGCATCAGCTTTTGCACGCCTTGATGACGCTCATATTCCAGCAAGAACCATTGCAACTGATCATCGTGATTCCACTCCGCCGTTTGGCCAATTTCCGCACCCATGAAGTTCAGCTTTTTGCCCGGTTGACCATACATGTAACCGTAGTATGCACGTAGGTTTGCGGTTTGCTGCCATTCATCACCCGGCATCTTGTTATGGATAGAGCCTTTGCCGTACACCACCTCATCGTGAGAGAGAGACAAGACGTAGTTCTCGCTGTGCGCATAAACCAGTGGGAATGTGATGGTATTGTGGTAGTATTTGCGGTGAACAGGATCTTCTTTGATGTATGAAAGACTGTCGTGCATCCACCCCATATTCCACTTGAAGCCAAAACCTAAACCACCCATAAAGGTTGGCGCAGACACTCCAGGAAACGCCGTTGACTCTTCCGCAATCGTCATCGCATTCGGGAAGTGCTTGTACACTTCTTCGTTCATCCATTTTAAGGTTGCGATTGCGTCGTAGTTTTCGTTACCACCGTCGACGTTTGGTACCCACTGATCGTGGCTACGTGAATAATCGAGATAGAGCATCGATGCGACTGCGTCCACGCGAATACCATCAATATGGAATTGTTCAAACCAGTACAGCGCATTCGATACAAGGAAGCGACGCACATGTTCACGGCCTAAATCATAGATGTATGAGTTCCAATCTTGGTGCCAACCGCGACGCGGGTCCGGGTCGTGGAACAACGGTGTGCCGTCAAAGTTTGCTAAACCGTGGTCATCCGATGGGAAATGCGCCGGAACCCAATCCAACACCACACCGATACCAGCTTGGTGACACGCATCCACGAAGAATTTGAAATCATCAGGAGAGCCGTAACGGCTGGTTGGCGCAAATAAGCCAACGGGTTGATAGCCCCATGAACCATAGAATGGATGCTCAGACACAGGCATCAGCTCAACGTGGGTGTAGCCCATATCCACAAGGTATGGCACCAACTGCTCTGCGAGTTCGCGGTAGTTGAGGAAATCACCTTTCTCGTCGCGCTTCCATGATCCAGCATGCAGCTCATAAAACGATAACGCTTCATCACGCTTTTGTGTCACTGCGCGGTTTTGCCATTTCGCATCTTGCCATTGGTAACGCTTGTGATCGTAAGTAATGGATGCGAACGATGGGTATTGCTCAGAGTAGAAACCCCAAGGGTCTTGTTTGTGTGGCAGCCCTTCCCCATTTGGCCCTTTGAGCTCAAATTTGTACTGAACGCCTTCTTCTAAGCCAGGAATGAACAAACCCCAAATGCCATAATCTAAACGTTGCATTGGGTGACGACGACCATCCCATTGGTTAAAGCAACCCACAAGGCTAACAGCCGATGCATGCGGAGCGTAGACAAGGAAACGAACACCGGAAATGTTTTCACCGCCACGTTCTAGCGTGACAAAGTGCGCGCCCATGTAGTGATACATGTCTTTGGGCGTATGCAGATGCTCGTACTCTTGGTAGATATTGTGGTACTGGTACGGGTCATCAATAATTTGTTCAACACCATTCCAATCGACCGCTAAACGGTAGTGGGTCAGGTGTAAGTCGCGTTGCTCTTTTAAGATAAAACAGCTGTCGCCATCGCGTTCAAGCGCCACGCGAGGTTCACCATTAACAAGCAGTTCAACCTTGTTTGCGCCCGGCATCCACACTCGCAGCGAACCTTCGCCGTCATCAATGAATGGGCCCAACGCCGCAAATGGATCTGAGTAAGCCGCCTCAGCAAGCAGTTCGTACGCGCGTTCGTGTTTTTTCTTTATTTTCTTTGTTTTGGTGATTTTCAAATCTTTCTCCCTAGAGCCAATATTCGTTTGAACCGAATGTTGGTTTCTCCACAGCCAACGTTGTGAACTCACAAAAGACTCCGCTTCTCACGTTCGTCGCGTAAACGGCGTCAAAATACAAAAATGCCCGCTATTGTCGCGGGCATAATAACGGTACTTCATCCTAACGGATTGTGTGGGTTGAATGAGTGACCTAGACGGAACTTTCGTACCTCTGAGCTAACAAAATTGGTAATCCGCTCATTCATCTACGTCACTCTACGCATCTTATTTGCTCGCCTGTGCGCGAACTTCAGTGAGGCGTTTAGAAATGCGATTCACATCTTCACGACTGAAGATTTCATCTAGGTTCATCGACAATTTACGACGCCAGTTGGGATACTCATCCACCGTTCCAGGAATGTTGACAGGTTGATCCATTTCTAGCCAGTCTTCAAGCTGAACGCTAAGCAGTGCAGAGTCACCCGCTGCTACGTGCAGTTGCAGCGCTTCGCTTAGGTATGAATCCATTGGTACGAACTGCGCATCATGGCCAATGCCTTCTGGCAAGTAACCGTGCCAACGAACGCTGTCTAGGATGCCTTGTTTGCACTTCAAGCGATCAGCAAATAAGCCTTCCAACTGTTTTTCATCTGGGTACAGGCCAATCTCACGACCCATTTTCAAATCATCGCAGTGCCAGAAACCACGCAGGGTTGGCATGTCATGCGTACACAGTGCCGCCATCGATTGCTCTGCGTAGTGCTTCGGAGAAATGAACCCACCGTCTTCTTTCGATGTTTCGAAGAAGAACACTTTGTATGAGTGCACACCTGCATCGCGTAGGATATCGACGATTTCATCTGGCACAGTACCTAAGTCTTCACCAATCACAGAGCACTGATGACGGTGAGATTCAAGCGCTAGGATTGCGAGCATGTCTTCCACTGGGTAGTACAAGTAAGCGCCCTCTGTCGCCTTCTCGCCTTTTGGAATCCACCAAAGGCGAAGCAGGCCAAGTACGTGGTCGATACGCAATGCACCACAATGCTTCATGTTAGCACGTAGCAATTTGATGTAAGCGTCGTAGCCCGTCGCTTCTAGAACCTGAGGGTTAAGCGGAGGCAAACCCCAGTTTTGGCCTAGTGGACCAAGTACATCCGGCGGCGCACCGATGCTGGCGTCCAACACTAAGTTACCGTCGTCGGCCCAAGTTTCACTACCTGAGTCGGCAACACCGACAGCAAGGTCACGGTACAAGCCCACAGCCATGCCTTTTTCTTCTGCCAGTGACTGCGCTTCTTTGATTTGATCGTCTGCGATCCACTGTAGGTACATGTACAAGTGAACGCGGTCTTGGTTGTCTTTGATGTATTTCTGAGTACCGGCTGCGTCGAATGTGCGGTATTTCTCAGGGAATACAGGCCAACCCCACATGTTTGAATCTTCTGCGTGTAAATCAGCATGAAGCGCATCGAATGCAGCTTGGTGTAACAAGCTGTCGCCACCTTTTTCTACAAAGTCCAAGAATGCACGAGCGCGGTCGGTGTTTTTGTCTAAATGGCGAGCTTTAAACTCACTAAACAGCAGCGGAAGAACGCTCATTTTCAGTTGCGAAACTTCTGTGTAGTTCACCCAATGAGAGTCACGTGCTTTTTGTAGACGCTGTTGAAACTCTGCACTGCCAACACGTTGCTGAGCTTCAGCACTCAGTGCGAATTCAGGTACAGAACTTACGTCGATGTACATGATATTCAACCAACGACGAGAAGACGGGCTGTATGGGCTCGCGCCTTCTGGGTTCGCTGGGAACAGTGAGTGAATCGGGTTCAAACCAATGAAGTCACCGCCACGAGAAGCGATATCGCTCACCAACTGTTTTAGGTCACCAAAATCACCGATACCCCAGTTGTGCTGAGTACGCAGTGTGTAAAGCTGGATACTAGGACCCCATAGCTTTTTATGTTGGTTTAGATCGTCTTGTTTGAAACACGCTTTCGGCGTGATGATCAATGACATCTCGTAAGGCGTTTTACGACGCTTACGGCTGACAATCAATTTGTGATAACCCCAAGCCAAGTTCTTTGGCAATGCAAACACTAGAGGGCCACCCTCAGCACGCTCATCACGAACAATTTGGGACTGAAGATAGCCTTCAAGTACCTCTCCTTGTTCTGTTTCTAAACGCCAGCTGAATTCACTCTCACGAGCACTCGTACCTAGGTTTAGTTCCACTTCGACTGGTTCGCCGTCGCGTAAAACAAGAACAGGGGCTAGTACGTCTTTTTTATGTTTCTTTTCAGCAGAAGCCAATAGTTTTTCATCGCTGCTAGTATCGTAGCCAAGCGAAGCGAGCAAGCGGCGTAGCGTCTCCTCAGACACTTTTGCCTCATCTCCCCAAGCACTGACATAGCTATCAGCCAATCTCGCCATTTCCGCGACTTTCTTTAATGCTGTTTGTTCTTTCATCGCTTTCTCCGAAGGTAATACCAACACCTTCCATGTAGGGTTTTATTGTTATCAATAACTTCTTTTGGAAAATGACCAAAGGTAGCGCTTGGCTACCTTGGTCTTAACTCTGTTCTATTAACGGTGAACCGCTTTTAGTTTCCAGATGTTGTTCACATAGTCGCGAATTGAGCGATCTGAGGTGAACTTGCCGACAAGGGCGGTATTAAGAATGGCTTTCTTCGCCCAGCCAGCTTGGTCTTTGTATTGTTCGCTCATGTCTTCGTGCGCTTTCACGTAAGATGCGAAGTCCGCAAGACATAAGTACGGGTCACCACCATCTAGTAGGCTGTCGTACGTTGCACGCAGTAAGCCTGGTTGACCTGGAGTGAATTCTTCACCCAGTAGTAGGTCCATAGACGCTTTGAGTAGATGATCCGCATTGTAGTAATCAAATGGGTTGTAACCTTGAGCTTTCAGCGCTTTCACACCTTCAACGTCTAGACCGAAGATGTAGATGTTCTCATCGCCTACTTCTTCACGAATCTCAACGTTAGCACCATCCATCGTACCGATCGTTAGGGCACCGTTAAGCGCCATCTTCATGTTACCAGTACCTGATGCTTCTTTACCCGCAAGTGAAATTTGTTGTGATACGTCCGCCGCAGGAATAATAATTTCAGCCATGCTCACGCGGTAATCAGGAATGAAGACCACTTTCAGCTTGTTGCCGATGCGAGGGTCGTTGTTCACTTTCTCAGCAATCTTGTTAATAGCGAAAATGATTTCTTTCGCTAGGTGGTAACCCGGTGCCGCTTTCGCTGCGAAGAACACAACGCGAGGCACACATTCGAAGCCTGGTTCGTTAATAATGCGATGGTACAGAGACAGTACGTGTAGAAGGTCTAAGTGCTGACGCTTGTACTCGTGCAGACGCTTGATTTGAACATCGAAGATCGCATTAGTATCGAGTTCGATACCCATGTTCTCTTTCACCCAGTTAGCTAGGCGTTCTTTGTTCTCTTTCTTCACTGCCATGAATTCTTTCTGGAATTTCTCGTCAGTGGCGTACTTAGCGATGCCTTCTAGTTGCTCTAGTTTCGCAGGCCATTCTGGACCGACTTTCTCTGTGATTAGCTTAGAAAGACCTGGGTTACAGAACTTCAACCAACGACGTGGCGTAATACCGTTCGTTACGTTGTGTAGACGTGTTGGGTACATTTCGTGGAACTCTGGGAACAGATCTTTCTTAACCAATTCAGAGTGAAGTGCCGCTACACCGTTTACTGCGTAAGAGCCAATTACACATAGGTTTGCCATGCGAACCATGCGGTGGAAACCTTCTTCGATGATAGAAAGCTTCTGTTGTTTCGCGACATCACCCGGCCACATTGCACGTACGTCTTGTAGGAAGCGGTGGTTGATCTCGTAAATGATCTCCATGTGACGTGGTAGTAGGTGCTGAATTAGCGACTCTGGCCATGTCTCTAGTGCTTCTGGAAGTAGCGTGTGGTTTGTGTACGCGAATGTTTGAGAGCTGATTTCCCAAGCCGCTTCCCAAGTTAGACCTTTTTCGTCCATCAGGATGCGCATTAGCTCAGGAATCGCAATCGTTGGGTGCGTATCGTTAAGCTGAATAGTCTCTTGCTTCGGTAGATCCGCTAGCGAGTAGCCAGCTGCTTCGTGCCGACGTAGGATGTCACGTACAGACGCAGCAGAGTGGAAGTACTGTTGCATTAGACGCAGTGTTTTACCTTTCTCGTGGTTGTCATTCGGGTAAAGCACTTTAGTGATGTTGCCTGCGTCGATCAGTGCGTGCTGCGCTTCGAAGTAGTCACCGTTGTTAAAACTTGCTAGCGAGAATGGTGCAATTGCCTGACATTCCCAAAGACGTAGCGGGTAAACCGTGTCTGATTCGTAACCCACAATTGGTAGATCCCAAGGCATTGCTCTTACAGACATGCCAGGAACCCATTTGCGAACTTCTTTACCGTTCTCGTTAACCACTTCAACGTGACCGTAGAAACCGATCTCTTGTGCAAGTTCTGGACGAGCAATTTCCCAAGGGTAGCCTTCTACACCACGCCATGCGTCAGGTGCTTCTTGCTGGCGACCATCTTTGAAAGACTGTTTGAACAAACCGTATTCGTAGTGCAAGCCGTAACCGACGGTTGGGAATTCTTGTGCCGCACATGAATCCATGAAACATGCCGCTAGACGACCAAGACCACCGTTACCCAATGATGGGTCACGTTCTTCTTCTAGCAGGTCAGTTAGGTTGTAACCCAGTTCAGCCATTGCTTCTGTTACTTGTTCGTACAGACCCATGCTGATTAGGTTGTTGCCCGTCAAACGACCGATAAGGAATTCTAGCGAAAGGTAGTTAACGCTCTTCGCACTTTTAATGCGTGGATCTTCTTCAGTAGCAAGCAAATCTAAAGTAGTGAACTCAGCCAGTGCATGACCCATTGCTAGGTACCAAGCTCGGCTGTCTGCGTTTTCAATCGTGTGAGCGTAAGTTACAGATAGGTGTTTCTTTACGCTTTCTTGGAACGACTTTTTGTCAAATTGTTTTTGTTGAGTAGGTTTCATTACGAAATTCTCACGTCTTTTGGTAATTCATCTGCCATACATCGTGCATTTACCTCTGTGAATAAACATCCTCCTAATTCTCCTCCTTTGAAGGAGGAGGGCTGAGGGCGTAGAGGGGGTACCATTGCTAGGTTAGTGATCCAAATCTCAACAAAGTGAGCTTTGCTCCAGTTCTTAGTGATTTTGATCACAATGGAATATGAGAAAGGTTAAAACCCGTTCATGACGCTTTTTATAGCCCACTCATCTGATGATGTGAAAATTGTAATATTGGTCACATTAACTTGGTTAACATGGAAAGATTTTTCATAATCGATGTGCAACGAGATCTTAATACGTTCGAAACAAAAGATATTTAAGTGACAAAAATCACAAATAAAGGGCGTAGTTGATGGTAAATCCATCAACCCTTGAGAATTAGGAAGTGGATCAAAGTAACGGACATTTCTGATGTCGTACCATCCCACACGGCTCACAGGATTGTACGCTTTTTATACAAACTAGAATTAGGCGGTGTGAGTTATTTCTAGTTTTCGCTAGCTTTTATATCTAAGTGACCGTATGGAATGCTTTTTCAGACGGATGCAAGCCCCAACAGGAGGCGACATTAACCGGCATTCAATCAGTTTTTGATGCAGATGACATCATTCAGTAAGATGAAGCTTTCGAGGGGGCCTTACTGAAATGATCACGTCGCAATCACTTGGGTATACATAAATAAGGACATAATTACTAATGTGGATTCCATCTAAGCTTACTCGACCAGGACGCCTGCACAATGCCATCGTGCGCCCACGAGTGTTGGACTTACTACAGCAAGCGCCTTACTACAAATTGGTTTTATTCCGCTCCCCAGCAGGTTACGGAAAAACCACCATGGCAGCGCAGTGGCTATCCGATAAACCAAACGTCGGTTGGTACAGCATTGATGACAGCGATAACGACGGCTTTCGTTTTGTGAACTACCTGCTTCAAGCATTAAACAAAGCCACCAACTTCAGTTGCTCTAACGCACAAAAACTGGCGGAAAAACGCCAAATCTCTTCTCTACGTTCTTTATTCAGCGAAGTGTTCGCGGAAATGGCTGATTTTCATCAAGAGTGCTACGTGGTGCTAGATGACTATCACTTGATCACCAACGATGAAATTCATGAATCCATGCGTTTCTTCTTAAAACACATGCCAGACAACCTCACCGTTGTGGTAACAAGTCGTGCAGCGCCGCCTCTGGGTACTGCAAACTTACGTGTTCGTGATTTAATGATCGAAATAGGCAACGAGATGTTGGCGTTCGATACCGAAGAAACGACTCGCTTCTTTAATCAGCGTATTGCTGATGGCATCGACGAAGACATGGCAAACAGCCTCAGAACCTATGTGGAAGGTTGGCCATCGGCGATGCAGTTGATCGCGTTGCAAGCGCAACATCAAAACCGTACATTGGCACAAACCGTAGAGTCGGTATCTCAGTTCAATCACGCGCATTTGTGGGATTACCTGGTCGAAGAAGTATTTGACCTACTCGATCACGAAACTCGTCATTTCTTGATGCAAGTTTCCGTGCTTGACCACTTCAATGATGAGTTGGTGTTTGCCCTCACCCAACGCGAAGATGCGCTTGGTTTGATCGAATCATTAAACCGCTACGGCTTATTCATTTACCCGCTCGAAGGGGAGCAAAACTGGTTCCGATTCCATAACTTATTTGGTGAGTTTTTGTCTCATGAGCGCCAAGCGCGTATTCCTCAGCAAGAAAAAGATCTCCACCGCAATGCAGCTGTTGCCTGGTTACAACAAAAAGCACCGCACCAAGCGATTCACCATGCACAAAAGTCGAACGATAAAGACTTGGTGGTAGAAATTCTAAACGAATTCGGCTGGAAGATGTTTAACCAAGGCGAGCTCAGCACACTGGAAAGCTCAATTAATAAGTTGGATGCTGAGCTTCTGTTCAGCCACCCAAAACTTACGATGCTCCGAGCTTGGTTGGCTCAAAGTCAGCACCGTTATAACCAAGTAGGCCACCTGCTTGAAGAAGCGGAAGAGGAGCATAAAAAGCGTAACATCGAGTTAGATATTCATTATCAAGGTCAAGCAAACGCGCTGCTTGCTCAAGTAGCTATCAACAGCAACCAACCAGAGAAAGCACTCGAATTAGCGGAGCTAGCACTTAGCCAACTTGATAACACGATTTACCGTAGCCGCATTGTGGCAACTTCGGTTGTTGGCGAAGTTAACCACGTGCTAGGTAAACTCGACCGCGCGTTACCGATGATGCAACAAACCGAAAAATTGGCGCGTCAGTACCAAGTTTACCACCAAGCGTTATGGGCGATTTTACAACAAAGCGAGATTTTGATTGCGCAAGGTTACGTACAAGCCGCCTTTGAGCTGCAAGATTCCGCATTCCGCCTGATTGAAGATCAGCAACTTCAACATGTTCCTCTGCACGAGTTTTTGCTGCGTATTCGAGCGCAAGTGCTTTGGTGCTGGAACCGACTTGATGAAGCAGAGGAATGTGCCTACCGAGGTCTACAAATTCTCGAAAACCATTCGCCAAGTAAGCACTTACACAGCTACTCGATGCTGGCGCGTATTGCGGTTGGCCGTGGCGAGCTAGACAAAGCTGGTAAATTCATTGAGCATATCCAACACTTGATGAAACAGTCGACTTACCACGTAGATTGGACAGCAAACGCTTCACTATCGTTGATCCTATTTTGGCAAGCGCGCGGTAACACCGATGCAATGCAAGAATGGCTCAACACTGCGGTTCGTCCTGAATCGGCATGCAACCACTTTTCACAATTGCAATGGCGTAACATTGCACGCGCACACATCAACTTAGGTCAATATACCGAAGCGCGCGCAGCATTGGATTTCCTCCAAAGTGAAGCTCGTCGAACCAACCTGATCACAGATACTAATCGCAACTTAGTGGTCGAAGCGGTGTTTGCTGCTCGTCAAAAAGACGAAGAGCAAGCAAAAGCTTTGCTAAAAGAAGCGTTAGTGATGACAAACCAGACGGGGATGGTAGGTAATTTCCTCATTGATGGCGCCACCATTGGCGGGCTACTGGAGAAGTTAAGCCTACGCCATGAGCTAGGCGATCTAGAACGTCACCGCGCTCAACAATTGATGAAGGATATTTCGTCCAATCAGCGCAGCCGCTCTATTCACTTTGATGAAGACTTCATTGAGAAGCTGGTAAACCACCCTAACGTACCGGAACTGGTTCGCACAAGCCCACTGACTCAACGTGAGTGGCAGGTGCTTGGTTTGATTTATTCTGGTTTCAGTAATGAGCAAATCGCGCAAGAGCTTGATGTGGCAGGCACCACGATTAAAACCCACATTCGCAACTTGTACCAAAAGCTCAATATCGCCAATCGTAAAGAGGCCATTGTGACAGCTGAAAATTTACTCCAGTTGATGGGGTACTGATCAGCTCAAGAAAACAGATTAAAACCTAAAGTGAAATATAAGGGGTTGGCGTGATGCGTCAGCCCTTTTTTATGAGTCTAGAACGAGGGAAGTGCAATTTGCAAAGCACGTAAGTAACGTTGTTCATATAAAAAAATAGCCAACCGCAATAATCGCGATTGGCTTATATTTAGTGTGAACAAATTGTATTCACTAACAACGTCAGTTGGCTAGGTGACCCTCGGCTTAAGAAGGGTCGAGCAGTATTATGCATTAATCGTGCCAAAATGCAAAGACTTATTTTTGGGCACAGGATCTCATATAAAGTGAATTTGTCTATATAAAATATAGCAAAACGCAAATTCAATTATCAAATTGCATTTGCATAATGCAACAAACGTAGCCATTGATAGTACAGTTAATCATCTCAATAATGTAAACCAAATATTAAGAGATCGTTGTATTGGAATCACCTCATAACCTGTAACAAAAATAAGCAATTACTTGGATATAAAACCCAGTAGCTACAGCACTATTTCATACTTTTTTCGTCGCAATGTTTGTATACTCTGTGCCATCGAAACGACTTAGCATTAGAGCAATGAACTACTTAATTACTTTCTTCAAAGGAATCGCCATGGGCGCAGCAGATGTTGTTCCTGGCGTATCAGGCGGCACCATCGCGTTTATCACCGGCATTTACGATACGCTGCTTGAGAGCATTCGACGCATTAACCCATCACTTTTCTCTATTTGGCGAAAAAAAGGGGTTAAAGCTGCCTTTAATCACATCAACGGTTTCTTCCTTATCGCTCTGTTTGCCGGTATTTTCACCAGCATTGCTACGCTAGCAAAGTTGATCACTTGGCTTCTTGACACACACCCGATCCCACTTTGGTCATTTTTCTTTGGCCTGATTTTGGTATCGGTCTATCACATTATTCGTCAGGTTGAACAACGTGATCTTATCCGCTTCGTGACTTTACTTGTTGGTGTCGGGTTTGCTTACAGCATCACCGTGCTTAAACCTCTGCACATGGAACCAACGGCTATTAACACATTGTTCGCTGGTGCTATCGCGATTTGCGCGATGATCTTACCGGGCATCTCTGGCAGCTTTATCTTGTTATTGATTGGGATGTATGCGCCAGTATTAGCCGCCGTGAAAGGCTTCCAAGTCGATACATTGGCGCTGTTTTTGTCAGGTTGTGTGATTGGTTTGCTGTCCTTTTCGCATCTATTGTCGTGGTTACTACGCAAGTTCCGCGATTTCACTCTGATGTTTTTGACTGGATTAATGATTGGTACGTTGCCAAAGATTTGGCCTTGGAAAGAAACCATCACTTGGCGCACCAATTCAAAGGGTGAGCAAGTGCCCTTACTACAGCACAACCTATCACCATTTGAATTTGAACACGTGACATCACAACCCTCTCAGTTAGTGCTTGCCGTTGTGATGATGCTTGCTGCCATTGCGCTGGTTTTGAGTCTCGAAAAATTTGCAGATTCAGACAAGTAACTGGGTATCAAATCAATTCGGAATCAACAAACAAGAACGGAGCCAATTGGCTTCGTTCTTGTTTGTTGGCTAAGAGAAAATCATCGCAATTGAAAATCTTTATGGGCTTGATTCAACAACCCCTATACCGCGCGGTTATTTTGATCTCTGTCATCGAGGCACAACGCACAATTTATCTAGGCCACGAGTTGGCGAATGACGCTTCTGTGCTACGATGCAGGTAATGTTAAGTGATAAATGCTGAACCTTAATGAAAGTGTTACAAGTCGCCGCTGTTTCAGCCGCACTGGTTGCGGGATTTTATGCCCCAACTTTACTAAAAAGCTTTTCTTCATCCACTCCGATCAAACCGATAGATGAGTATTGCTTTCTCTCTACTGCCTCGTGCGTTCAAGAGAATGTTACGATGACGCTCAACGCAGATACTGCTCAACCCTTGGTCCCTACTACTCTGAATGTTGAGTGGCACACAAGCGATGCTGAACAACTCGTCCTAAGCCTTTCAGGAAGAGAAATGGAGATGGGAGAACCCAAGTTTTTACTGAAGCAAGTCGCTCCCGGTCAATATCAAGGTGACATCATTCTGCCGGTTTGCACTCAAGACGCCATGACCTGGGTTGGTGAACTCAGTGATGGAGAGAGTACCGTTTACCCTGCTATAAAAATGCAAAGATAAGGAATCGTTATGAGCCGCAATTGGTCCCTATTTCTCGTAGTTGCTTTCGCCCTCGGGTTTGGCGTAAAAAGCTATTTAGATAATCAGAAAACGAAGCCAGAGCAAGTGGATAGTTCCACCTCTCAACAAACGGTATTGTTTGGGGAAAATGACCAAGCCGTCAATATCTTCGATGTGAATGACCCTCGCATTCGAGTCGTCTATTTTGGTTTTACTCGCTGCCCAGATGTTTGCCCAACTTCGCTTGCTATGCTGGCAGGGGCCCTGAATCAAATCGATGAAGCGCAAAAAGCGCAACTGCGCCCAATGTTCATCTCTTTAGATCCAGAGCGTGATGAGGCCGATGCCTCGGCGAAATATGCCCATTACTTCCATCCAATGATTGAAGGCCTATCGGCACCGCTTGATGTAACCACACCTCTGGCACACAACTATGGTGTTATTTTCCGCAAAACCGAATTGGAAGGCTCGGAGCTCAAATACACGCTTGATCACAGCTCTTACTTTTACTTCTTGAAGCCGGATGGCACGTTAATCACCAAGGTACCGCATACACTCTCGCCGGCACCGATTGTTGAAGCCATTTCAAAACTGACGACTGAAGGCTCCTCAAATGACAGTTAAGTCAGTGCTGAAACAGTTTTTCAGTTTCCTAACTCAAACCAACCCCAATGTCGAACAAGACGTCGATACGATCATTGACGCCATTGGGGGGATAGAAAACCTGCTAGAAACTGGGGCATGCGCGACTCGGCTGCGTCTTACCCTTAGAACGACGTCCATCATCGATAAAAATGCACTCAAAAATCATGGCGCACATGGCGTCGTGATATTGGATGAGCGTCATGTCCAAATCATATACGGCTTAAAAGCCAACACGTATTCGCAGATAATGGAAGAGCGCATCAACAAACAAAGCTAATATTTTCGCAGTATAGCTACCCTCTAAGAAAAAGGGCGGCTATACTCTCTTGGCTTAATTAATTCACTTATTTATTAACCAACGAAGAGGACAAATGATGATTGTATTGAATAACACTAACTGGGCATCGCAAGGGTAACCCTAACCGCACCAATTGCGTGGCATAGCCACAACTCCCCTTCTCTGCCCGGTCTTCACCGGGGTCAACTCTATCCGAATTAGCCCCTAATGCGATTTGTATTAAGGCGCGTTTTTGCGTCTGGGATAATTCAACAATGAATCAAACACATACTTTTTGTGACACATTAATTTCAACTTCAAACCCACTAAAACGATTGGGTTGGAAACCATTTTTTCAGCAACAACTTACACTAGACGATTACGACGACACTATCTTCGCACGTGTGATTGCGCATCACCGAAGTGGTTACCTATTGGCGACAGAAACGGGGCAAGTCCACCTCAATGCCCACCACTCTCTACCCAATATGACCGTCGGAGACTGGGCTATCTTAAATGACGATCAGCAATTTGTTCGTTTACTGGATCGCTTGAGCCTCTTTAGCCGCAAAGCAGCAGGCAGCAAAGTGGCAGAGCAGCTCATCGCCGCAAATGTGGATACCGTTTTTATCGTCTGTTCCCTTAACGACGACTTCAATTTAAGTCGTATTGAACGCTATCTCGCCTTGGCTCATGAAGCCGAAGTCGAACCCGTCATCGTCCTTTCCAAAGCCGATTTGTGTGACGACGTCAATGAACTCAAAAGCCAAGTACAGAAGCTAGACCCTCTGCTAGTCATTGAGACGGTCAACGGCTTAGATGCAGAAAGTACTTCTAAGCTCATGAGTTGGTGTAATGAGGGGCAAACCGTCGCTTTTATCGGTTCTTCAGGCGTTGGCAAATCAACTCTTGTGAATGCATTACTCGGGCAGCAAGAACAGGCGACTGGGCATATTCGTGAAGACGATAGCAAAGGGCGACATACAACCACATCGCGCTCTATCCATCTATTACCTGATGGCGGCATCTTGATTGATACTCCGGGAATGCGCGAGCTTCAACTAGCAGACTGCGAAGTGGGCGTCAGTGAGGCATTTTCTGACATTGAGGTTCTCGCTCAGCGTTGTCGCTTTGGTGATTGCCAGCATCAAACTGAGCCGGGTTGCGCAGTTCAAGCTGCGATTGAAAATGGCAAACTGGAGGTTCGTCGTTTCAATAACTATCAAAAACTATTGCGAGAACAAGCCTTTAACGGCGCGACTTTGGCAGAGCAACGAGCTCAAAGTCGACAGTTCGGGAAACTCACTCGAAATGCCATGAGTGATAAGCGCAGGCGCCAACAAAGTTATTGATTTGTTACGTTTGAGTTGTCAATAAAATCAAAGGAGACGAAAGTCTCCTTTTTAACAACTTTATTAAAAACCATTACTCATAACTAATGATAATTTTCAACATAAAAATCTTATTTAAATAACATTGAGCAAACATTTAATCCAAAAACAAACTAAAACTAGACACAAAATATTACCAAGCTAAGATATGTGATATTCAGCAAGAAAATGGCTGAATTTATAAAAACAGGATAATTGATAATCATGTGTCTTAGTGACCAGAAGCAATGCTCACCCCTTGCAATACAAGGGCATTATCGCCGTGTAATGATGGACTATTGCCCTGCTCGCTCTGCCATAAAATTGCAGGAATGATGTATGCAACACAACAGCCTCGTTGCCCGATTTGCTCGTGGTAACCTCGTCGTCCAGATCCTTGTCGGTATTGTCTTTGGTATTTTGCTCGCCACAATTTCCCCAAGCCATGCCGAAAGTGCAGGATTAATTGGTAGCCTTTTTGTTGGTGCTCTTAAAGCGATCGCGCCAATCCTTGTGTTTATTTTGGTTGCCGCTTCAATTGCGAACCAAAAGAAAAACCAGCACACGTACATGCGTCCAATCGTTGTACTGTACCTGATGGGTACGTTCTTCGCGGCGCTATCAGCAGTGGTTCTAAGCTTCCTTTTCCCGACCAATTTAACGCTTGTCACCGGCGCTGAAGGTGCAACGCCGCCTCAAGGTATTGCTGAAATTCTACGCACACTGTTGTTTAAACTGGTCGACAACCCAGTAAATGCACTAGTAGAAGCAAACTACATCGGCATTCTTGCTTGGGGTGTGGGTCTGGGTCTTGCGCTACACCACGCATCTGCAACAACGAAAGCCGTGTTTGAAGATCTCAGCCACAGCGTGTCTCACATTGTTCGCTTTATCATTCGTCTTGCACCATTTGGTATCTTTGGCCTAGTTGCTTCAACGTTCGCAACAACAGGCTTTAGCGCACTAGCAAGCTACGCACACCTTCTGGCGGTTCTTCTTGGCGCTATGATGATCATCGCTCTCGTTGTAAACCCGGCGATCGTGTTCGTTAAAACTAAGCAAAACCCTTACCCACTTGTATTCCGTTGCCTACGTGAAAGTGGTGTAACCGCGTTCTTCACTCGTTCAAGTGCGGCGAATATCCCGGTAAACATGGCACTATGTGAGAAGCTAAAACTGGACGAAGATACGTACTCAGTATCTATCCCACTAGGTGCGACCATTAACATGGCTGGTGCTGCAATCACTATCACAACGCTAACGCTTGCAGCTGTGCACACTATGGGTATTGAAGTTGATCTACTGACTGCGCTACTACTAAGTATTGTGGCTGCGGTTTCTGCATGTGGCGCATCAGGTGTTGCAGGTGGCTCGCTACTACTTATCCCACTTGCGTGTGGTCTGTTTGGTATCTCAAACGACGTAGCAATGCAGGTTGTAGCGGTTGGCTTCATCATCGGCGTGATTCAAGACTCTGCTGAAACTGCGCTAAACAGTTCAACAGACGTTGTCTTCACAGCAGCAGTTTGTAAATCAGAACAGCAAAAAGCTCAGTAAGACTGACAGAACAAATAGAAAGGGGAGCCGATGATGGCTCCCCTTTTTTATATACTAATTATTTGCGCTCAATTACGCGGTGGCCAGAGCCACCTCTTCAATTGAGAAATGCTTACTTGGCTCAACAAACTCTTGCTGTGCCGCGATAGTTTGCAGCTCCCACTCCCCTGCATGGTAAGTGGCGCTTAATACCCCGTAACACGCGTCATGGCAGTGTTGGAAAGCTTGCTTAGGAGACCACCCCTTCAATAATCCAGCGGTGAAGATCGCCGAAATAAGGTCGCCTACACCCACAGGTTGTTTGGCAAACTCAAACTGAGGGCGCTTCGCTAAGTAAATGCCTTCTTGCGTTGCCAGTAACATGTTGAAGCTGCCATTCTCTAGGCAGTAAAGGTGCTTAACTAGCACAACTTTTGGACCTTTCGCTAGTGCACGTTGGCATGCCGTGATCGCATCGTCTAACGAGTGGATTTCCATCTCTGCAAATTGGCTTAGCTCGAACTGGTTAGGCACGATCACATCTGCCATTGGCATCAGACGGTTTAACAAGTTTTCTGCAATACCCGGCGCCACAATACAGCCTTTGTCTGGCGCGCCCATCACAGGGTCGCAAACATAAAGTGCCTTCGGGTTCGCTTGCTTCACCTTCGTCACGGTTTCTTCAACAGCAAGGCACTGCTCTGCGCTGCCTTGGTAGCCCGTCAACACCGCTTGGCATTTTTCCAATGCACCGATGTTTCCAAGACCACGAACTAACTCGCTGATGTCTTCAGCCGCAAACGCTCGCCCAGTCCAGCCTTCTTGATACTGCGTGTGGTTAGAAAATTGAACGGTATGAATCGGCCATACTTCGAAGCCCATGCGTTGCATTGGGAAAACGGCACTGCTGTTACCAGCATGACCAAAAGAAACATGAGATTGTATAGAGAGGATACCTTGCATAGTACCTTACCTCTTATTGTTGTTATCGATAGTTCAAAGACAGCGGCAAGCGCCAGTTTTGCGAAACCAGTAGTGTATCCGACAAACCAAGATTCTCTAACTCAATTCTCGTTAACTTCTTCAGAGTAAGTTGGAGCGCTGGTTTTCAACACCATCTTCTTGATTTCCATTTTGTCTTTATTCAGTGCGATTTCTAGGGTATCTCCTTCCCTTATCCCGAGTTGAGTCAGGATTACGCTTGGAATGACTACGGCGGTATCGTCACCGATTTTAACAGGTTGACTTATCATCTTTCGTCCTCCAAATGTCGAAAATGAGTTTTCACATCATTGGATATTTATTCCCAAGAGCCTTGTTCTGACTTGGGCTTGGCATAAGCGCCTAAAAACAAAGAGCCTTCCACACCGCGTTTGGGAAGGCTCTTTCATTATTATTTTTTAATTTGCTAAAGGCTCATGCTTGGCAGCAATCAGACCGTAAGCACTCCAGCCTAAGAAGGTTACGATTGAGCCCCACATCATCGCTTCGTAGCCGGAACCATATAGCGCGTAGAAGCTGTATAGAGAACCAATCAGAGCGATAATGTTGGTGGTTTTCATCTCGCGCTCTGGCACGTGTGCCACTTGCTGCATGATGAAAATTGCGCCCATACATAGAATGTAAGGAATAACGTTCGTTACTACCGCTAGGTTAACCAGCGCTTCGAACTGCTCGTTCAGCGTTGGAGAAATAGTCATTAAAGACAGCACCGATTGGATAACCGTGATGGCCACCATACCTTTGATTGGCGTACCACGTTTGTCCACTTGAGAGAACAATTTAGGGAAGAAGCCCGCATCAGAAGATGATTTGAACACTGACGCGATAGTGAACTGCCAACCTAATAGAGAACCCGCACAAGCCAATACCGCCATACCAGCAACCGCTTTACCTGCTGCTGAGCCAAGCATCACAGACCATACGGTTGAGAATGGTGCGGTAGAAGCGGCAAGCTCAGAGTTTGCAACGATACCAGAACAGATGTTTGTCGATACAATGTAAACCACCGCAGCAATCAACGTACCGCCCAATACTGCGATTGGTACGTTCTTCTCTGGGTTTTCTACCGCTTCTGAGTTCGCACAGGCCGATTCAAGACCAAGAAACGCCCATAGTGTCATGGCAATAGAAGCACTCACAGCTTCACCAAATGGTAGGTGGTGTGGGTTCCAAGCTTCTATGTACATGGTTGGGTTAAACCAGAACCAACCAACAATACCTAGCGAACATACCGGTAGGATCACACCCCATACCGTGAAGGTACCGATTTGACCTGTGATTTTCGCACCACCGAAGTTAGCGAAAGTACAAATCCAAAGAATGGCGATGGTATACAAACAGGTTTCGACCGGAGATAGGGTCACTTCAAAAAATGCGGAGCCGTAACCCACACAGGTAATCGCGATCGCAATATTCGCAATAAGGAGCGACAAACCGTAAGTCCAGCCCGCCATAAACGCACCAGATTTACCGAATGCGTAAGACGCGTAACCGTTCATACCGCCGTCACGTTTACTAAAGCGACCACATTTTGCAAACACATAAGCCAACGCCAAAGAGCCCGCTGCCGTGATCAGCCAAGATAACACAGAAATGGTGCCCACTTGCGCCAGTTTACTTGGCAGCATAATGATACCGGAGCCAGCCATGTTGATGAACGTCAGAATGGTTAACTGCACCACCGACATTTTTTTAGTTTCAGTACTCATAAATTATTCTCCACGAATAAGCGGTTCGCACCGACGCCGGAGCGTGGTGCGAACGGGTAGATTAATCTTTTAGGACATAGCAATGTGCGGTAGTGCGACCGTCGACATCTTCAAGGTACACACCTTGAATTTCTGGCGCGAAGCCTGGGAATCGGTTGATGCCTTCTTCTAGAGATAAGAAGTAATCCACCACCTGTTGAGTCCAGATTTCACCAGTGATCACACAGATAATGCCTGGAGGGTAAGGCAGTGCACCTTCGGCGGCTACGCGGCCGACGGCCTCTTTAAGTGGTAAGTAATCGCATTCACCGCGAAAGTATTTGCGCGTTGCCACGTCCGGTTTGTGAACCATTTGTGGGAAGTATTCACTGCGGAACATCGCTTTTTGTAGCTGTTTCACGTTCAGCTCTTTGTACATGTCATGCATTTCCTGACATAGCTGACGGATGGTGTAACCACGGTAGCGCTCTTTGTTCGCTTCGTAGACGCCTGGTAGCACGATACTGAGAGGTGCATCATCACGAATGAATTTTTCGAATCGGTTAATTTGAGCCACAAGGTGACGGATCTTACCCATATCTTCGGCAGGAGTGAGTAGGAACAAGATGGAGTTCAAGTCACACTTCTCAGGGATGATGCCGTTTTCTCGAAGGAAGTTCGCCAATAGCGTTGCCGGAATACCGAAATCTGCGTAGCTGCCGTCTTCGGCAATGCCTGCCGTGGTTAGCAACAATTTACATGGGTCAACAAAGTATTGACCTTCGCCATAACCTTCAAACTTGTGCCAGTTTGCATCTGGCTCGAACATGAAGAACTTCTTGTTGGTCGCGATCACATCAGTGTCGTAACTGCCCCAAGGTTGACCTTCAATTTCATTTGGAATGAACGGACGAATTAACTCACAACTTTTGAGAATTTCTTTACGCGCTTCGATACCTGTCTTAACCGCGTCGCTCCATAAACGTAAGCCTGCTTCACCATCGTGGATCTTCGCGTTCACATCCAATGCAGCAAACAACGCATAGAAAGGAGATGTCGATGCGTGCATCATAAACGCGTTGTTAAAGCGTTTGTGATTGCAGTAACGAGCTTGGCCTTTGATATGGCGGTCTTTTTTGTGGATTTGCGACGTTTGAGAGAAACCAGCTTGTTGCTTGTGAACAGACTGGGTCACGATCACACCCGCATCTTCTGGTTTCAGATCCAGTAGCAGTGGCGAACAATCTTTCATCATAGGGATGAACTGCTCATAGCCTACCCATGCCGAGTCAAACAAGATGTAGTCACAAAGGTGGCCAATCTTATCCATGACGTAACGAGCGTTATAAATTGTACCGTCGTAAGTACCCAACTGGATGATGGCCAGGCGGAACGGACGCTCATCTCGTGCACGCTCTGGAGATACTTTCGCGATTTGAGCACGAATGTACTCTTCATCGAAACAGTGCTCATCCATACCACCAATGAAGCCCCAAGGGTTACGCGCTGTTTCTAGATAAACTGGCATACCACCCGCTTGGATTAACGCGCCGTGGTGATTCGACTTGTGGTTATTGCGGTCGAACAATACCAAATCACCTTCAGTTACTAGCGCATTACACACCACTTTATTTGAAGCAGAAGTACCGTTGAGTACGAAGTAAGTTTTGTCAGCGTTAAATACTTTTGCAGCGTGTGCTTGCGCTTGGTGTGCAGAACCTTCGTGGATCAGTAAGTCACCTAAGTCCACGTCCGCGTTACACAAGTCGCTACGGAATAGGTTTTCGCCAAAGAAATCGTAGAATTGTTTACCAGCAGGGTGTTTTTTGAAGAACTGACCACCTTGGTGCCCTGGACAGTCAAACGCCGAGTTACCCATCTCAACGTAGTGCGTTAATTGCTTGAAGAAAGGAGGGAGCAGACGACACTCATATTTAGTCACGGCTTCATTAATTTGACGGCAGTAGTAATCGATAGATTGTCTTTCTAAATCAATAACCCCCGTTAACCAAACGTAATCTTCTGCCGAAACTGGAGTTTCATCGGTCACTAAGAAAACAGGAATTCCGTACCCTGTTTCCGAAATCATTCTGTGCAGACCCGCTTTAATGTCTGCTGACGTAATAATAGCCGCACCAACGTCGGTTAATTCAACTTGTTCTAAAGGCAGTAAGTGACGATTAAATTGTTCATCTAAAGATTCAGCTAATAAGCTAAAGTCTTCAGGCATGTAATTACTAACACCTATAATTAAACGTTTCATTTGAAATATCTCTTTTTGTTCTTTAAAAATGACAAGGACAGATATTACAAACGAAATATTTATTTAAAATTCAAATTACAAATTTCGTGATTAAATTTTCATATTTAAAAGACTTATTTTATCGAATTAAAATTTAGAGACTTTCATCACTTTCCAGCTTCTATCTCAATGATATTGAAACGCACCTAAAAGGAAAGAACCTTCAATAATTATGTGACAACGCCCATTATTAAAAAGAAGGTTATTATAAGAAAATAAAGTTTTGAGATTTCCATCACTATATAATAAGTTAAATTATATTATTGCAGTTTAAAATACTCCACTTTTAACCAAATTTAAACACATAATAAAAGAGCCATCAACACATGTATTGATGGCTCTTTACTTTGGATATAAAGAAAAAACAACTTAATTGAATAAATGACTATCTAGCTTGACTCCACCATTCGACCATTGTTGATAACGCTTTACAGACATGCCTGACGAGTACATGGTATGTTTACAATCCATACACTCAACAAAATACAACCCACTCATTCCTGCCATAACGTGCAGCCTTCGGCTATCGCAGCGCTTGCAGGACAGGCGCTTTACTTTGGTGTTGACGTCAATACGCCGAGCAAAGTTTAACGTTTCGTGAGAGCATAAAGCGTCAACAGCACTATCTTTAAAAGGATGCTCACTAAGTAAATAATTAATGGCGTAATCGTACACCGGGGGGATTGAAGATTTTCCACTTTCAATATTACTTATCTTAGCAACGGAAACGCCTAATAAAGAAGCGAACTCAGCCTTGCTGTACTCTAAGATAAATCTTGAAGAGATGAATTTATCTGCACTAATGATTCTCAACATACACAAATCTCTAATAGAAATAAAAACAGAGAAAACTAATTCGCTCCATTTCTGCTGAAACATGTAATGAAAAAGTTACTTCCTAGTGTAATTCTGCATATTATCTATGCTATTTTATTTTGTACGTCATCTTGCGCCTAATTAATTATAAAATCAATAATCCATGCCTAAATATAAAAACACAATTTAAGATTTATAATACAATTTTTAATTTACATTATTAGATAAAGTAATGAATACTATTCACCTATTACTCTGGGCATCAAGTATTGCTCTTCAATCATTATTACTATCAATTGAAGAGACTTGATTTGAGCCCAACAGGAGAAGTAGATAAAGAGGGAAATCCCTCTATTTGAAGATAAACATATCCCGCCTTAGCGAAGTACTAAAAATGTGTTGAAAAATCGAATAAATAGTATGCAATCCAGTAAATAAATCGCTTAGATAAGTTTACAGTCTGTAATTGTGATCGACAGAGATACTGAGACAGAAAGGCAAAAGAAAAGCCTCAATTATGAGGCTTATGGATAAGATAAATTATGGTTGAAGGAAATTCTGCGTGAAATCGAGCGCCTCTTTAGAGAGCTTTTTTTCGGTGGACGATGTGGTTGTCTGTCCCTCCGTCGTTGCGGTCGTCATGTCAGGCTGGAAGTTCGGCGCCGATGCTTCATCCCATGCGTTAGCATCGTCTTTATTTTCGTCACTCAACACCGCGTTAAGTTCCTCCTCTGCAGGAAAATACGCTTCGCGTTTGTACACCTTGTTCAGCGCCCGAATAATGGAATGCTTTCTCACCATCCCTGACGCCAGCTTTCTTTGCAACGGTTTCGCTATGGATTGCAATCCAACGACGACATCAACACCAATATTGGTTGCCACTTCGTCACGCAACGTACGCGCTGGCTGATACCCCATATTGGCAGCAAGAAACAACCAAACATAAGCAATCGCATTGCCTGTTTTACCTTTGTCCTTCCACGCTTCGCCAGCATGATACATCGCCTCGGCGCTGCCACCTTCTGCGGCTCTTTCAAGCCAATAGCAGCCTTTGACCATGCTTTTTTCTGTACCAACACCATTTAGGTAACATAAGCCAACTTGGATCTTTCCGTCCGCACTGTCTTTTTCAGCCGCTTTCATAAACCAATAAAGCGCATCTGCACTGCGTCCTGCACTATTGTCTGGTGAAAGTTGCCATTCACCCATGTAAAGCATGGCATCAATGCAGCCTTCTTCGGCTGCAGTTTCAATCAGTTGGTTACCTTTGGGAATATTTTTTTCCGTTCCGCGACCAAAAACCAACGCTTTGCCTGTCGCAAATTTCGCTTCGGTATCCCCTTCCATTCCGGCAATGGCGGTACGCCAAAAGTTTGCCTGCTCTTTTAAAATCACATCTTCACGCATGCGCTCACTCAAGCGAACAATACCGTACATTCCCGTCACATTGTCCAACTTAGCGGCTTTATCATACCAATACAGCGCTTGACGAATGTTGTCCTTCTCAGCTTCTTTCGCTAGAAATAAAATGGTGGGAATATGTCCGGTTTCTGCTTTGAACTCACGCTCTTTACGCTCTTGCTCTCGCGCTTTTTGCATCGCCTTTCGATAAGCGGCTTCGCGAGCTTTCCTCTCTGCCTCGAGTCTCTGTTTCCGCATCGACAACGAGATCATCCACACAAATATCAGGACGAGTGAAAGGCCAGTTGCCGCAATGGCAATGCCCATACTACTCATAAATAGCCTCTTTTGGTTTCAGGGCCCAATTCATCTCCCTCTCAGGGAAATCTTAAGATTACGCGCCGACATAACGCCGACTACCTTCATTATATAACGACCACTTAGCGAAAATCTGAAGCTTGCCAAGACTTAATGGCGGTATTTTATGCAATATCACTGCAACTTATTTTTAATTGAAAAATATCACTGTGATTTTTATAGAACTTAGTCACGGTTTTGGGGCTGAGATATTCTCCTCCCCTATCATCCCCCCTTGCTCCTCCTATAAAAATTTACATTTTAATGATGTGCAGAAGCTCTCACTATGCGTCTGTTTTATTATTTAATTTGTGAACAAAATCGACTGTGATAGAAAATTTTCACTTGTAAAAAACTTAACTGCCTGCTCTCACATTTTGCTGATGATTCAGTGTATTAGCATCTAGTTGAACATTTCCTTTTTCGGCATCTGCCTTTCTAGCGTGTGCGAAACCTTCTTGATGACTGAGTCAGCGAAGGCAGCGCGCAGCTCAATATCAATTCAATAACAATGGATTTGTAAACGTGGACAATAAGACATTTAAATTATCAACAATTGCCAAAACCGTACTGCCTTTGATTTCCGTCGCAGTCATCAGCGGTTGTGGTAGTGATAGCACGAACGAAGATACGACGAACCCGGGCTCAGGCTTGTACCCTGCGGGAGAGAACGAGGTCGTCATTTATTACAAACGCGATGTGGCGTCCGCTTCAACGGCCAGCGACTACGAAGGTTGGGGCTTGCACCTGTGGAACGGTGAAGGCTGTACCAGCACAGATTTAGACGCAATGGGCATTCCTGGCACAGGAACGGATTGGTCGGCACCGCATCCATTCGATGGCATCAACGACACCTACGGTGCTTACTACGTACTGAAAGTGAACCCAGATGCCTCTGACCCACACGAATGCATGAACTTCATTCTGCACAAAGGTGATGAGAAAGCATTCGGCAGTGCAAACTCAAAAGTAGAGCTGACGAAAATCGGCGAATCCAAAGGGTTGTTTGGCTTCCACGGCAGCAGTGAACTTTACTACGAGCCAATCGAAGAACGCCCTGTTGATATTGATGGTCAAAAAGCGCATTGGCTAGATGCCAACACCATCGCGTGGGAAGCGGCGGCCAATGCGGATTCCATGAAGCTGTTCTACAGCCTTAGCAATGACATTAAAATGGATGAAGACAAGCAAATCTCCGGTGGCACAGCGGTTGAGTTGACGAAAGCAGGTGATTTATCTGATGGCCTGAAATCACGCTTCCGTCACCTTGCTAGCCTCCAAGCTGCAGGCATTGATGTCGATGACGCAACCCTACGCACGATCCTGAAGTCACAAATCGTTATGGTAGCTTACAACGCAAATGGTGACGTCATTTCTGCAACTGAAGTGCAAAAGCCGGGCGTTTTGGATGCGGTGTTTGCCGATTCCAAGGCAGGTAACGCGATTGGTCAAGAACTCGGCGCGATTGTGGAAGGCGGTGCCGCAACCTTCAAACTATGGGCACCAACTGCCCAAGATGTTGATCTGATAATCTACGATGAAAACTTAGCAGAAGAAGCGACCGTTGCCATGACGGAAGACCCAGCAACAGGTATCTGGGTTTCTGAGGCACAAAGCAACGTCGTTAACAAATACTATCGCTACCAAGTTAAGGTATACCACCCAACAACTGGCGTCGTTGAAACGCGTTTGGTAACAGACCCATATTCAATGAGCTTGTCTAAGAACTCACGATACTCGCAAGTGGTTGATTTAGATGATCCAAGCTTAATGCCTCAAGATTGGAAAAACTACGCACGCCCAACGGTTAAAAAAGACGAAGACCACGTCCTTTACGAGTCACATATTCGTGATTTCAGTTTTAACGACAGTAAAGGCACACCAAGTCTTGATGGCAAATATCTGGCGCTTACAGAACCTGAGCGTGAGTCTGTATCTCACTTACAAGCTCTGAAAGATGCTGGCCTAACAACGCTACATATCCTGCCAGCATTTGATATTGCAACCGTGGATGAAGACGCTGACAAGCGAGTCGATATCACCGACACCGTGGGTAAACTTTGTGGCATCAAGCCAGAAGCCTCCATTTGTGAGACCGAAGATGACGGCAAAGTGATTGAAGAGGTATTAAATAGCTACGACCCAACAACGGGCAAAGCACAAGCGTTGATGAACGATCTTCGCATGCTAGACAGCTTCAACTGGGGTTACGACCCTTACCACTACACCGTGCCAGAAGGCAGTTATGCGACCGATCCTAACGGGTCTAAGCGTATTCTTGAGTTCCGCGAAATGGTTCAAGCGACGCATAAAATGGATCTGAAACTGGTCATGGACGTCGTGTACAACCACACAAATGCATCTGGTGTGAACGAAAAATCAGTACTGGATAAAATTGTCCCTGGGTACTACCACCGCCTAAACGTCAACACTGGCGGCGTAGAAAACTCAACCTGTTGTGATAACACCGCCACCGAAAACCTAATGATGGGTAAACTGATGGTTGACTCATTGATGGTGTGGGCGGATGACTATAAAGTCGATGGTTTCCGTTTTGACCTTATGGGCCACCAGCCGAAAGATGTCATGGTCTACGCACTTGAAAAAGTCCGTGAAATTGATCCGAATACTTTGTTCTACGGCGAAGGCTGGGACTTCGGTGAAGTTGCGCAAAACGCTCGCTTCGATCAAGCGACACAAGTCAACATGGCGGGGACAGAAATCGGTACTTTCTCTGATCGTCTGCGTGACGCAGTTCGTGGCGGAAGCCCTTTTGATGGCGGTGTAGATTCTGAAGGTAAGCACCCACTTCGCTTCAACCAAGGCTTTGGTAACGCCGCTTACCCGAACGAAGAAACTAAAACTGATGCAGAATCTGTGAATGGCCGCCTACACAACCAAGATCTGGTCCGTCTAGGTATGGCTGGCAACTTAGCTGACTACGTCCTTCTGGATTACAAAGGCGAAACCAAACTTGGTAAGAATGTTGATTACAATGGTGCTCCAGCAGGCTACACAAAAGTGCCATCAGAGAACATTTCCTACGTGTCTAAGCACGATAACCAAACGCTGTGGGACAACAACGCTTACAAGATTGCGACAGGTACTTCATCTGCTGAGCGAGCACGAATGCAGTCTGTATCACTATCAACGGTGATGCTAGGTCAAGGTATTCCGTTCATTCACATGGGTTCTGAGCTATTGCGCTCTAAGTCAATGCAGCGTGACTCGTACGATTCTGGTGACTGGTTCAACCGTGTATTCTTCGATGGAAGCGACAATAACTGGAACGTTGGTCTACCACGTGAAGACAAAGACGGTGCAAACTGGGAGTTGATCAAAACCATCGTCGGTGACAGCACGGCGAAACCAGACTCAACGGACATCGAGCTGACGAAGCAACAATTCCTAGAGCTACTAAAAATCCGCAGTACAAGCGAACTGTTCCGCTTAGACACCGCGCAAGAAGTGATGAATCGTGTTGATTTCCGCAACGTGGGCCAAGACCAAGTAGAAGGCTTGATTGTGATGTCTATCGACGATGGCACATCAGCAGGTGCCGATTTGGATTCGAACTACGATGCGATCGTGGCCGTTGTGAACTCAACATCAACTGAGAAATCTTTCAAAGTTGCTGGCGCAACTGGTTTCGAGCTGCATGAAGTTCAACACAACTCTGCGGATGACATCGTGAAAGGTGCAAGCTTCGCCAATGAAACGTTCACAGTACCAGCACTGACAACAGCGGTATTCGTACAGCCACAAGACGGCGCGCAAGGTGCAGGCCTATCAGTAAACACGGACAATAAAGACGTATCGAGCATTCCTCCTTACGGCGAAACTGTGGTTTACGTCAAAGGCACCATGAACGAGTGGTCAGATAGCAGTGACTGGGCGATGACCTTTATTGGCAATGGCATGTACTCTGTAACTGGCGTGCTTGAAGCTGGTGAACACGAGTTCAAATTTGCGGATTCAGGATGGGCAAATCCAAACATCGGTTGTGATGCTGCGGATTTGGCTTCTGGCTCACTAGACTTAGGCTCTGCGGGAAACTGTACGTTGTCTGTCGCTGAAACTGGTAAGTACAACTTCACTCTGAACGCGTTACATGTTCAAGATGAAAGCGTAGAAAAACCTGTCGTTTCAGTGACGAAGTCAGCAGATGCACCAACGTTCGGTGAAACAGCACTTTACCTACGTGGCACTATCACCACATGGGATACTCCAGCGCAAGACTCCACTGCGAAGTTCAGCTATGTAGCAAATGACGTTTACTCGCTAGACATTGACCTAGCGGCGGGCAACTACGAGATGAAAGTTGCGAGCGCAGACTGGGCAGCAGACACCAACTTCGGTGGCGAAGGCAGTGTTGAGCTTGGTAAAGCGCTAACGATGGAAGTCGGTGGCGGTAGTGCAAACCTCAAAATTGCGATTGCAGAAGCAGGAAATTACAACTTCCACTTCAACGCGGCTGACAAGTCGGCGCCAATCGTGACGGTAACGAAAAACTAGTTTCATTTAAAAACATCCGTAATGAAAAAGGGGAAGCATCACGCTTCCCCTTTGTTTTGTTGGCGTCACTAAATGGTGGATACCAAAATCAAGAAGGTGTTAGTTTCCCCAAATCTGTTCAACAAACTCAGGGTGATCAATGAATGGATTACGATTGCCCTGAAACTCAAACACTTGTTGATTGCGGTTTTGTTCTTTTTCACTAACGGGATCATTTTTGTGCCAACGTTTCAGCATGTTTAACATCCAAGGTTCAAAAACCGTTGAACTTGAACCATCAAGGACAGCATCCGCATTACTTGAGTTACCTTCCCAGTTACCTACAACATTTTCATAGCGGGTTGCCATGTAGAAATAGGCACGAGCAAAGTCGCCTTTGAACTCATCGATCGGCTCAAACACCGTACCGGAATAACCTAGGCTAGTACTTGCTTGACCAAGTTTAGAACCATTACTAGACACGTACGTCGCGGTGGCAACTTCACCAAATGGCCAGTTACTGCGCTTCGCATTCACATAGCCATCGGTCGCAAACAAATGGTGACCATCTGAGTTCATCGGCTCAACTTTGCCGCCAAACCAGCTTTTCGGGAACGAGTGTTCACGGTTGTAGCAATCCCCTTCTTGGCTATATTGACCACATTGGTCTGTCACTTTCGTGAAGCTGATAGCATCACTGCCCGCAGGTTTCTCTGAATACATATCGAGAATAGAGCCATCATTTTCGTAATAGCGATCAATATCAGCATCTTTTACCAAGGTCCACACCGCAGAATAACCTCGGCTAGTGTGGTTGTTGATGATGTTAAACAGCGCTGTTTTTAGAGCGTAGCCCGTCTTGCCAGACGCCGCTTGGTAGTAACCATCAACTACTGGTGGGGTCGTGGTTGAGTCACCTAACGTAAAGTCAGTGGTTTCGCTTTTCGCAAATTCAGCGCCAGAGGCAAGTGTATTATCCCCCACCTTCAACGCGTAAGACCCCGAACCATTGCCACAGCAAATGCCGTCGCCATAGCTGTCTTGAATCGTAAATTGGTAGTTACCATCGGCTAAACACATGGTCTTTTCAATAGTGGTTGACGACTCATACCCCTGACCAGAGAAAAGCACTTGCGCTTGGCTATTTTTCAACTCCCAGCTAGTTTCTGAGCCATAGTTGTCCGTCGTGAGTGTAAGAACCACTTCATGATCGCTACAATTTTCTACAGGAGGTTGTGTACTTGTCTCGGTCGGTTGAAAATTATCGACGTAGACAACTTCTGAGCCATCAAACCCGGCCTCATCATAAAAACGCAACCCGACATTGATGGTCTTGTTCGAACTCGCAGTATAGTTATGCGCCAGCTCTTGCCACTGGTTTACCTGCTGCGGATCTGAGTAATTGTGATAACCATCAACCACCAGACGTGCTTTTACATTTCCTTCGGTGTGATAAACCGAGACAGAAAACGGATAGGTTTTCCCTTGCTCCACATTAATGGTTTGCAAAAGGTCAGTGTTGCTTTGGGTACCTGTATTCACGACGACTTGAGCAGCCAGGCCGCCCGATTTGATTTGTTCGCTGCTTGGCGACACCGCGATGCCAGCGTCAATCACTGACCACTGCGTAGGTACATTGCCATTCCACTGTTCAAAGTCACCGTTGATAATTTGGCTATATGCAAACGGAGAGCTAACAGCAGCAAGGAGACAGAGGGAGTTCGTTATGGATTTCATTATACTTTTCCATTAGTTATATAAATCCCAGACACGATAAACATATTAGTGGGGCATAAATAATCCTTCAGTCACATTTTTACGTTGCACAAGTGTTAATTTACTTTTTAATGTGCAGCTTATCTCACAAATATCCATCTGCTGAAAACAAACGCCAATACAAAAAGCGAAGCAACTTGTTGGCTACATCGTCGTAAAACCATTAAGGGAAAAGTAAAACAGACAGAAAAAAGCCAAGTGTGCGCCTATGGGGGTCAGCAACAACACTTGGCTTGTTTATAAGAAAGCTTGTGGTCAGCTCAACTGGTGAGCATCAATTCTGGATAATTCCTTAAGGTTTTACCGCAAAGAATCGTCCTTGTAGTGGCGACATCAGAATCTGATATTGACCATTGCTCGGAGTAATTTTTTCATTCGTGAGCAAATCCACCAACTCACCAGTACCAACACTCTCCTGAGTAAGAGTGACGCTTCTAGCGCTCTCTAAGGTATTTAGCGCAAACAAGACTTTGTCCGAACCAGATTGTTTCAAGTCCACATAACTGCCGTTACTCGCAACTAAATTCGTGCGTGACCCCTGATAAAGTGCAGGATGCGCATCGCGCATTGTCATCAGCGATGTCACATAAGATTTGAGATCGGCTTGGTTTGCATCAAGCGTCGCCGTCACGCCTTCAATTTTCGCACTGCTGCGCGCAACGTGATCATCGCACAAACCTTGAATGGCACAGGTGCTGTTGTCTTCTTTTGCGGCAAAACCATCCACTTGGTCCCCGATTTCATCACCGTAGTACAACGTGATTGGCCCGGTGTACGCCGCTTGGAAAGCAAATGCGGCTTTATGGCGTAACCAATATTCTACATCATTCACATCCGCTAAATTTCCGCGCTGTAACAAGTCACCAAAGCGCACTAAATCATGGTTGCCGATCATCAAATTCGGCTGCGCATGTGTTGGATATTGGTTGTGTGTGCTGTAGCCATTGTCTAACCAATCCGCACCGCGCCCCCCCACGCCGCTCTCATTCACGGCCAAAGTTTCAACGATGCGATATCGCATAGGGAAGTCAAACGCAGAGCACAATGCTGGATCGCTGTTCGATCCATACGCCTCATTCGCGATCTCAGACTCCCCTTTCCAAATCTCTGCCACCATGTAACCCAACGGATTCACTTGTTCGCCTTTGCTATTGGTGTACGTCACACTTTGTGAGGCTTCATCGACGGCTTTACGAAGTTGTGTCCAAGCGTCTGTCGGAACTTGATAGGCTTGATCTAAACGCCAGCCGTCAATCTTCAGTTCTTTGATCCAATACGTTGCCACTTCTTTGTAGAAATCGAGACTGGCCGGGTAATCAACGGGATTGCTCGATCCCGATGGCAACAAACCGGAGGGAGATGGTTTGATCAAACCATCTTTGTGATGACCAAATACACCATCAAAAAACACGTATAAGCCGCGTTTGTGTGCTTCCTCGACCAAGGTTCTCGCCGTTTCTAAATCACCAAAACGTGGATCAATGGTGAAGTAATCCGTTGCAAAGTAGCCCGTGGCATCCAGACGATCGGCCCAGTGTTCTTGGCCCGCTATCGCTTCCGATTCAAAAACTGGCGTCAACCAAATCGCGTTCATCCCTAAATCTTGGATGTAATCGAGTGAATCAATCACTCCTTGCAAATCGCCGTTATGATGGCTGGTGCCATAACCTGTACCGTGACCAATGCTCGCATCACCATCCACAAAACTCTCTACCATGATTTGATAAGTACGAAGTTGGTTACTTTGCGCCATGACATTGGCTTGGCAAGCATAACTGGTATCCGGTAGCGGAGTGCTGCTATTAGTGTCGCCACCACCAGAAGAATTACACGCAGATAAAGCACCAATCACACTTAACGCAAGCAACGATCGAGACAGGCGATGGTTACGTAGGATATTACGCATTTTATTCTCCCTAACTTACTCAAATAAACTACGGAAATTTGAGTAATAAAATTAACCCCGACATGTGTTTCATGCAGGGGTTAATAAATAAAAATAGATTTTAAATAATTGAATTGAATATTATTGGCACTTATTTACCATGACATGAACAGGTTTGCTTTTTCCTTCAAACTGAAGACTCCATACATATTTACCATCTTCTTTAATATCAACCGAAGTATCCGTACCGTAACCACCAAATGTTAATGGTGTTAATTCACCAACGTTCATTCTATTACCTTTTGCGGTAAATTGTGGGAACCACAACTCGGTCGCATACTGCATTTTGTAGGAGCCTACTTTTTCTTGAACCACGGCTTGGTAGAAATTATTCCCTTTGTAGGTGTATTGACGCTGAGGCACGTGTTTCCAATCGGAATCCGCAAACGTACCCACCACAAATAGTGGTTTAGAAATAGGTCCTTTCGCTGTGCTATCTGGGTTGTCACACGCTTTCATGAAAGCAACTACTTCGTCTTGAGACATATTAACAACAGGCTCTGCGGCCGCTTCTGGTTCTGCCGTCGATTGACAACCTACTAAGGCAACAAGTAGGGCAGCAGCAAGAGAGGTCTTCATCATGTTCATTTCACGTAATTCCTTTTTAGTATATCCAAAGCAAAATAAACTCAACGGTTAAAAGAAATATTAATCGTTATTAAAATGGAAATATCAAACGCTAAATAAATATCGTCGGATTGCGAATTTAAATTACTTCGAGAAGTTTATTTATTTCCTAATTACAAAAAATAAGTTAGGAACTGTCAATAATTATTGATCTAACCAATATAAAAAACAAAACAATAAAAATAATTATGTGAATAAGATAACTCTATGTAGGGGTATTTTTATTGGTTTATATTCTATGAAAAAAAGGCCAGCATTTTGCTGGCCTTTTATATTCGATTATTTTTTATTTACGGCTTTCACAAACACTTGTTGCGCACCTTCGATACCCAGTTCTTTTGCTTCATCAAGCAAAGTGAGCGCTTTCGGAATATCGTTCGCTGCGACTGCCGCTTCAATTGAGCTGTAGTAGTAGCTAGTAAGGTCCGTACCTTGGGGAATGTTATCGTTTTTCGCAACAATCTTAGTATTCACAATATCATTCGCGGATACCGAAAAGCGGAACTGACCGAGTGGGCTATGTTTCGCTAGAGGGTCTGCAATATCTGGCGGCTGAGTGTGACGCGCCATGGCGAAGGCTTTTGCAGGGTGTAAAACTTGTGTACTTCCTTTTAGATCGGCGGAAGTCGTGTAAACCAACACATGCAGATCGTTACCTGTCATGTCTGGAATCACATTGAGATCAAGTACGAATTTATCGTTGTCCAACAGTTTTGCTGGTTCATACTTAAACTTTGAAAAATCTGCTTGGTAAATGGTTTCTCCTGCCGAGTTCATCACTGCGACATTAGGAGCATAAAATTGAAGTTCTTTACTTACGAATGTCTCTAATTTGATATCGAGACTGCCACGGTTACCTGGAAGAGCAAACGCTGCAATAGCGCCAGCACTGTTACCATCCAACAACATTTGGCTTTTATCAGTCAAAGCGAATTCAGTAACCACAGGCACGTTAAGCGGTACCCATTGAATATCACCCGATTGCGTGATCACTTGTTGCTGACCTTTTGGACTCATCTCTACTTGTTCTACAGACGCACAACCAGTAGCCAACATGCCCAGCAGTACGGGAGCAAGCCATTTTTTCATTACTGTCTACCTCGACTCTTTATTGTTTTTTAAATAAATACAGCCAGATAAGTTCTGGCTGTATCATTCTAGGACAATTTAGGACTTAGTGGTTAGATGATTACCACCAAGCTTCAGCTTGTACACCGAATTGGAACGTATCGTCTGAACGACCGTTGTCAAATGTGTTTGAGTTGTCTTCTTTGTCAGCCGTTAGGTAAGAAGCGTAAACACGGATTTCAGGACGAGCCCAGAAGCTAGAGCCAGCAGACCATGCTTGAGCAACAGTTAGCTTACCGTATTTGTTTTCGTCGCCGTCGTTATCGTCGATAGCGTAACCAGCTTCGAAGATAGTTTTGTGGTTGTCATCCCATTTGTACATTGGACGAACTACAACAGACATTGTTTCCCACTTGTCTTGGCCAGCCCACATGTCTTCACCAACACCGTACACTAACTGGTGACCCATTTCCCAGCTGTCACCCATGCCGATTACACCCCAGTTGATTAGGCGGTAACCAGATGCACCGTTGTCAGCTTCTGCGCCGTACCAGCTACCGTCGCCGTAGAATGCCATTGTTTTTGAGTAGCCTTCAGTACCGTACTGAAGCACTGTTTTGTTGAAACCAGCGTCTAGACCTTGAGTCAATTCTGCTGTGAACATTACGCCGTTTTTCGCATCTTTAGTGCCGTTTGGCGCAGCGTCAGTTTCGTTAAGGATTGCGTAGTTCAAGCCCATTTCTAGAGAACCGTTGTCCCATAGAGGAAGACCTGCATAACGTACGTCTAGAGTGTTAACGTTTGTATCGCCGCCATCGTTACCTGGATCTGCGATATCGCCACGGTCGTTACGAACCCAAGCGAAAGAAACTTTACCTGGACCAGCTTCGATACCTTCAACACCAGCGCCCGCGCCAGAGATGTTCCAGTAGTAGAAGTCAGAGATATGAATGTCGTGACGTTGGTAGTAGCGCTTACCAGCCCAAAGTGTTGCTTCTGGAGCAAAGTTTAGTAGGCCTTTAGCTTGAACGTTGAATTGACGTAGTGCGAATTGTGCATCGTCAACACATTTCACTTCGCCGTTATCCAAACCACAGTTAGCAGAAGTGCTTTCCCAGTCGTTTGAACCATTAGAAGTCATTGCAACCATAGAGTCTACGTAGAACGTTTTGCCGTTGTTGTTGTAAACTTCTTTACCTAGTTGAATCTCGCCGTAGATATCGCTTTCATTACCTAGACGACCGATCTTGTTCTTTTCGAATGTTAATTGTTGACCACCGTCAGCGTTCACGCCAACGCCAGCACGCATGTAACCGTGGAAATCCACTGCGAACGCAGAACCAGCAGCTAAAGTTGCAGCCACAGCAGCAGCAATTGCACTTACTTTTTTCATTCTTAACTCCATTAAGGGTATTTATAATTCTGTCTTCCCTGCTCACTCTTTTAGGTGAATATAGGCAGTAAAAACACACCTAAAGAAAGAGAGGTAAGATGGGAACGAATCCCCGTTTGTTTCAACAGTTATGAGATTACCCGAGGCGTACAAGGATGACTTCCTCCGCCCCAAACTAATTTAGGGGGGATGAGAAGGGAGTAGAAAATTTACCGAATGGTGTTTTTTCGAGTCAGATCACCAATCTAGGGAGGAATTAGTAAGTTTATTCGGTTTTGAGCCGCTACAAAGTGATAGCCATTTCATATTTTTGACTCTAAGCCGTCACATAAAGTAATTAAATTACATGAATATTTTTATATTTAGGGTGGTTGACCTTAGTAAGACAAAGTTTTTAACTTATAGTTTCCTAAAGGTAGCAATAAATATTAAATAAAGTATCTCCGATGACACGACTTCTCTCTCGCCCATACCCCTTGGGTGCAACTGTAAATAAAGAAGGTTGTAACTTCTCTATTCACGCACCAGGGAATAAAGACATAAAACTCGCCCTGTTTGCAGACGATGGCAGTTACGCGCTTCATGATTTACCGAATGAATACGCTGGCATACGTCATACTTTTATTCCAGATATTAAGCCAGGGCAAAAATACGGTTATCTTGTCTCCCACAAGGACGAGCCACTATTAATTTCTGACCCTTACGCAAAGTCAATTGATAAAGCCCTCCACTATCATCCTCCCTACTCTCCAGCCAAAAGTTTCGATATGCCGAAGTGCGTCGTTATCGAAGATGATTTTGACTGGCAAAACACGGATCACCCGCGTATACCCAGAGAAGAGATGGTGTTGTTTGAGACGCACGTCAAAGGGCTTACCCAACGCCACCCTGAGGTTGAGGACAAGCTGAAGGGGCGCTATTTAGGTCTTGCATCACCTGAAATGCTGGCCTTTTACAAACAGCAAAACATCAACACGCTGCAATTGCTACCTGTCGCAGCATGCATGCATGAGCCTCACCTACTAGAGATGGAAAAGGTCAATTATTGGGGATACAACCCTTATCTCTTTATGGTGCCCGATCCGCGCTATGCAGAAAAAGACGCCGTCACAGAGCTCAAAACAACGATTCGAGAACTGCACAAAAACGGCATCGAAGTGATTCTCGACGTAGTTTACAACCACACCGCAGAGGGGGGGGAAGGGCCTACAATTTTCAACCTGAAAGCGCTCGATTCCCGTTTTTACATCAAACATGGCAACCACTTCGCAAATTACACTGGTTGTGGCAACACGGTCGATCTCACCTATCAACCCGCTTTAAACCTTGTGATGGATACATTGCGCTACTGGGTTAGCGAATTTAAAGTCGATGGCTTCCGTTTTGACTTGGCTGCAACGTTAGGTCGACAGGGCGATGATTACAACCCAGAAGCAGCTTTCTTTAAAGCCGTAGCGCAAGACCCTATTTTGCGTGAAACCAAATTGATTGCCGAACCTTGGGATATTGGTCCAAATGGCTACCAAGTGGGTAACTTTCCATTTGGTTGGAACGAGTGTAATGACAAACTGCGTGATATTTCCCGCAGTTTTTGGCGCGGTGATCAAGGCTATTTAAAAGAGTTTGCCACTCGATTAATGGGCTCTCGTGATATTTATAGTGCAGCGAATTGGCCATACAAACTCACGGTGAATTACATCACGTATCACGATGGCTTCACACTGCAAGATTTAGTGTCTTACAAGCACAAACACAATGAAGCTAATGGCGAAGAAAATCGCGACGGCCACGGTGACAATCGCTCAGAAAACTACGGTGTCGAAGGCGAGACAGAAAATCTGATGATCATCGCCACACGTGAGAAGCAAAAACGCAACCTTATTGCCAGCTTGCTGTTTGCTTTTGGAATCCCACACATCCTCACTGCTGACGTGCTGTCTCACAGCCAAGGCGGTAACAATAATGCCTATTGCCAAGATAACGAAACCAGTTGGCTTAACTGGGGAGAAACGGAGCGTAAGCAACATTTCAAAACGTGGATGTCACAAATGGTCGCCAACCGAAATCAATACATGGTGCCATTTATCCGAGCTTTCAGTGGCGAAAACCGCAATAACAACCGCATTTTCTGGCGCCGAACAGACGGTCGCTTAATGGAGCATGATGATTGGAACCGTTTAAGTTCTGTCGCACTTCACCTTGGCATCGGTAAAGAAGGACAAGAGCTGGTCTATCTCATCAACCAAACTAACGCTACAGCGCGCTTTAAGCTCCCCAATGAGCGAAAGCAAGAATGGGTAACGATCTGCGACACAAACGTACGTAACCTTAACCCAGGGCATGCTGAAGGCGAGGTTTTGCTATCACCTACTTCGATGGTGATTTTGCATTACCAGCCGAAATTGGAGCAATCATAGAGCAACAGCCCGGAAAGCTTATATACACGACTTAATAGTAAAAGACCCGAAGTCCGTTAACGACTTCGGGTTCACTTAGTGTTGTAAGCATTAATGAACCTCTGTATATTTATGAGCTATTACAGCATATGAACCAAATTAAAAAGGCGTATAGTCCATATGGCTACTTATCTTTACACACGTTACTCGCCAAAGAATCGAGCTTATCAAGAGCACCTCGGTGTCCTAAAAGCGTTCGTGCCTGACGCCCAACATTTTGAGGATAAGGTTCGCGGTTGCATGCCTCCAGCAGAACGAGAAGCTTTCCAACAGCTACTCAATATCGTCAAAGCAGGTGATACGATTGTGCTCTGGTGGCTAACGGCATTTGGTCGAGATTTTAGTCAGGCGTTAAATACAATAAAAGTATTACTAGCAAAAGGGGTCACACTGAAAACCGTTTGTGAACCACTCACATTTGAACCGGATTCTGTTCAAACTCAAACGCTACTCACCGTGCTATCTGGATATGGAAAAGTGCAGACTGAACATCGCCTGTTTGCCGCGGAGCAAGGGCGACAAGCCATTAAAGAGCAGCCAGATTTGTGGAAACAGAAATTTCGCGGACGCCCAGCAGACAAAACTAAACACCAACAGATCGCAACGTTGCTGTTAGAAGGCTATACGTTGAAGAGTGTTTCGGAGCAGTGTGATGTCAGCCTATCTACCGTAAAACGCGTCAAATCTAAGTTAAATGAAGTGGATGATGAAGGCTGCCTCAGAACACGAAAGCAAAGAGGTTATTCTGATGGTGATCCATCATGAGTCGCCCAATCAACTTTCGCACTATCTTACTCGCCTGTCTTATTATCAGTGTTGGCCAATTGAGCATGGGGCTTGTTATGCCCTCTTTGCCATGGATCGCAAAAGACTTTTCTATCTCCCTTGATCAAGCCCAACTGCTCGTGAGTATTTACTTACTCGGTTTTGGTCCCTCTCAGTTCATTTACGGTCCGGTATCGGATGCTTTGGGTCGAAAAAAAGTACTACTGACGGGTTTGCTCATCGCGATGTCTGGTCTATTAATGATCATTTTCCTTAGTGACACCTTCACAGGCATGGTGATGGGGCGTTTTCTACAAGGCTTAGGAACTGGGTGCTGCGCGGTACTCGCAAGAGCATCGACTCGAGATAGATTTAGCGGTGATGAGCTCCCTGTCGCCATGTCTTATATCGCTATGGCAGCTTCGATCACGCCACTCATTGCGCCTGTGATTGGCGGCTTTATCAACTTCCACTTTGGTTGGAGTATGGTGTTCATTTCACTGCTAGGTTATGTCTCACTCGCTTGGGGAATCATCGCCTTTAAGTTTACAGAAACCATTGCAAAACGATCTGTTATTCCGTCACCACGCAACATGCTTTTCCAGTATCGAGACTTGGTGACGTCACGTTACTTTATGAGTTTTGCCAGCATCAGTTGGTTAAACTTCAGCCTGATGATAACGACCGTGTCCGTGATGCCATTTATCATGCAAGACCAAATTGGCATGACATCCGATCAATACGCAATGTGGGCACTCATTCCCGCTTTAGGTATGTTAGGCGGCACCACGATTTGTAACCGAGTAAGGCCAATTATCGGCAACAAAAGAATGCTACTTTGTAGTCCATTCCTGCATCTCAGTGCTGCAATATGGTTGTTCTTCTGCCCGGTAGAACCGCTGTATTTAATGTTGGGGCAACTATTAATGATCTTAGGTAACGGCATTGCCCTACCCTGCGCGCAAGCCATGGTAATGCAACCCTACAAAAAGCAGGCTGGTGCTGCAGCAGCCATGTCTGGAGGTGGACAAATGATCGTATCCTCATTGGTCAGCTTAACATTGGTACAGCTTGGTTTAAGCCAAGCCTGGCATCTATCAATCGTTATTGTGGTGTTTGCAGCAATAACGCTCACCAATATTCAACGAGGTTTTGGAGCAGAGCAACCTTCAGAACAGTAACGAAAAGACTTACTATTGTCCTTATAATTAAGAACACATCGTATAAGCTTTAACTAAGGATAAGTTGGCGGGTACTAACATGATGTTGCATTTACGAATTGGCGCGCTACTACTCGCCACTTTTATATCCGCTGGCACCGCCGCAAAAGCCAACGAGTACTGGCAATTTGATAGTGACGATAACGGAATCACTATCTACTCTCGAGAGCATACCGACGGTTTAGTTGAGATTCGTGCTCGGATGTTCACACCCACCAGCTATGGCGCATTTTTAACGCTATTGGAAGATAGTGACAATATCCCGAACTGGATTGACAATGCCAGTCATAGCCGGGTTTTAAATCAAATATCAGCCACCGAAAACATCGTTTATACCCAATTTACGGCGCCATGGCCTGCAAAAAATCGTGATATGCTCACCTACTCTGAATATTGGGTCGATGAGCTTGGGTTCACGATAAAAATCAAAAGCGCACCAGACTCATATCTTGCTGAACAAAAGGGCTATGTTCGCATTCGTTCGGTTGCTGCAACTTGGGAATTACAGAAGCTCACTAATGGCACGACACTCATTGATTACAAAGCGTTTGCTGACCCCGGAGGCCTTTTGCCAATCTGGCTAATCAACAAACTATCAAAACAAAGTGCACGAGCAACATTTAGTAACCTAAGGAAAGAGTTACCAAAATATCAGCAATACTCCCATCCTCAGATAAAGGAGTAAACTTCACGTTTGCTCTTTAATTACGATTACGGTGTTTGAAAAAAGTGCCCACAAAAGAGGCGAAGGCTAACCCTAAAAAGAGCCAAAACAAAGGGATAAACCCAAATGACTCTACTAATAAGCCATTTTCATCTACGTAAGAGCCCTGAGCGTGGTACGCAATTAAACATGTCACACCGCTCAAAAATAAAACTACGCTCAGTTTATATTTACGAATAAACCCCATCTAAACCTCAAGCAATCAATTGATATGTTTTCGACATATTGCCACCGTATATAGTTCACTCAAAAAACATAGTGTCTCTATGTTTGCTCTAATCTTTATTAAAGGCCTTTTAGTCAGAGACAAGATAAAAACCCAAACATAAAGAATAAAAAGTCAAATTTAACTCAAAATATTATATGCGTTCTCAGAACTATCTTGACCTTTTTTCTCACATATACAGTGTAATTGTTATCATTTTGTTTGCTCAATGCTGCCAAAAATCGTTCACATCTATCCCAAAATAATTAGTGTTCTAAATATTTTTATTACTCTATACAAAAACGAATCAAACAACAAAATACATTTAAAATCAAAACTTAAGATTCAGGAATCAATTGTAAAACAATAATAGAAACGAGTTGACCTCTTCATTTCTTTCGCTTTTTTAATTGAACGTCTAATCAAGTTAACGCACAATGCCATCGACAACTCACATAATAAATCATGAAAAAAAGGAAGTGTCTTCATGCATAATTTTTCAAAAAGTGCAGTGGCAACTTTAATCTCTGGCCTTTTGCTTGGAACTTCAGCGAATGCGGGAGTGAGTATCACACAAGGAAAGACCACGATCCCCGATGGCGAAGCTACACACGCTCAAGACATTACCGTTCAAAACGAACATGTCGCCTTCGCTCTCGCTGTTGAATCCGCACCACCATGGGGCGTACCGCGAGGAACATTGGTCGATTTGGCAGCAGTAAAGAATGGCAAAGTAGACCTTGACCGTGTTGCCTTTGCTGACTTCATTCCTAACAGCTGGTCCGCATGGCCGAATGATCGCAAATCCATTGAAATTATCGAAGACAGCGACAATAAAGCGGTCATTAAAGTGAGCCGCAACTTCGATAACGTTGATATCACAACATGGTATACACTCGCTTCTGGAGCTGACTCAATTGCGCTTAAAACGGTCATGACCAACCAAGGTAAAAAAGATCTCGCGTTAGAATCAGGGCACACCATTTGGCCAGATACTGGCTACCAATTTGCCGTGCCGGGATTGGAAGGGAAAGAAGAATCCATGGCCGACAATGCCCTCGCCGATCGCATGGTCGCTTATGATCGAGACTGGGCCTTTGCACTTCATGCTCCTTATTTTGATCGCGTCAAATACAATGGTCGTGACATGTACCTAGGGCATACCTTGAAAGCAGGTGAAAGCCGCACTTTCCAATCCCGATTACAAGTGGTTCCAAATGGAGACATGGCCCCCATTGTCAAGGCAGAAGCTGACCGACTAGGACAAGCGACAGGCACCATCAACGGCCAATTACGCGCAGATAATGGTCGTGTTCCTGAAGATGCCATCGTGATGATCGAAAAAGAAGGACAACCCTATGCCTGGACATTGGCCAAAGATGGCCAGTACAGCATGGCGCTGCCTGAGGGTGAGTACCAAATCTACGGCACAGCGACTGGTCACGCAAACAGCGAGCAGCAATCGATTCAAGTGGCGAGAAATAGCGAGCAAACACTCGATTTTACGTCTCTAAAACGCCCAGCAACTCTCTCACTTCAAGTTGAAGAGGCAACATCAGGTCTGGCCAAAGATGCGAGAATCACCATCCTTGAAGGTCAAGCGCCACCGGTTGAATTTTTGGGTAAACGCACCTTCTTTACCGATCTGCTGCCTGCAGGTCATGCGGAGCTAAAACTGGCACCCGGTCAATACAAATTAGGTATCAACTCTGGTGGAGGCTTTACAGCTAAAACCCAAACATTAGACGTAACCCTAACATCCGGTAAAACGACGAAGCAACGAGTAGAAGTGCCTCAAGTGACGTTTCCTAACCGTCAGCATTGGTATGGCGCAGATTTACACCATCATGGCAACGTGTTGGAAGGCGTTACTCCGCCAGAAATTGTTGTGCGCGCTCAGTTGGCAACGGATCTTGACCTGACTTTCATTAGCGATCATGACTCAACCATTAACCACCAGAAGTTTGCAGAACTATCTGCGAAACGTGGCGTGCCTTTCATCCCGTCGATCGAAGTTTCGCCATCATGGGGACATATGAACCCATTTCCTATCGATAATGGCGCCGAGCTAACGGTCGATCCTGGCACTGCTGACGTTCACACGTTACTTAACGCCGTACATGAGATGGGGGCTGAAGTCGTACCGATGAACCATCCATACAACGATTATGGCTACTTTACGAATATCGCTAAAAATGCAGTCCCTGGTGGTAAAACGGATCGCTTCGACCTTATGGAGCTTAATGCGCGCGTAGACAATGAACCAACATTGAAGAAAGCGCATAAACTCTGGGACCTGGGTGAAGCAATGTACTTTACGGCGGGAACCGACACCCACGATGCGTGGAACCAACTCACGGGGCAGATTCGAATGATGGCAAGAGTCGATGGAGAGCTATCGCCGTCGAAGTTTGCGCAAGCACTTAAAGCCGGCCATGGCTACGCAACACAAGGCCCTATTCTTTATCCGCAAAACATTATGTTTGGTGAAACAGCAACAGCTGGCGATACGTGGGACATCCACGTCGTTGCAGCCGATGGTCTAAAAGAAATTCGATTGATCGGTAAAGGCGGCAACGTGCTGAATACCCTGACGATTAACCCGAAAGTTGATACTCAACGCATAGAGCTGTCGCTACCTATACCTAGCGACGCAGAGGGATGGATAAGTTTAGAAGTCGAAGATAAAGACGGCAGCACAGCCTGGAGTAACCCTGTTTGGTTGCAGTCATAATCTTGATGAATGTCCGACTCGATGGTAAACAAATCTGAGTTCGACGATGAAATAAAGGCGGCACTAGCCGCCTTTTTCTACTCGATGTTTTACTGCTGTGCAACCGTCACGGGTTTGGTCGCACCACGGTAATCAAACTCAAAACCAATACCTTGATCTGTTACATCCATCGTCATACCACCAACAAGCTCACCTTGTAAGCTTTTCATAACATCATCAGGTAACGGCTCACCAGTCACGGCTGACGCACTTTCCAACACTTCCAAAATACGTTCTGAATCGAAGTCAAAACTGAACAAGCCATTTGGAGAAAGTGGTTGTGCCATCACTTCTTTGCTCGCGTCTTCGGCATTCTCACCACTGTAGAGCGTAAAATGGTTTTCGTTTAAGCGAGCAAACACATCCATCTTCAAGCCTGTATGCATTTCTAGCAGGTCACTGACATTAACAGGCTGGTTATCCGGCTGAATTTGTAATTGAGCAAGCTCAGGGACGAACATTTGCGCGGTTTGAATCAGCATCATTGGATCATTGGCAGATAGAGACAACATACCATCTAGCTGGCTAAATACTTCACCGTGCTGAGCATTAGTGTCAACGTGGATATCAAACATTTGCAGGCTTAATCCTTTCAGGCCGTTAACCATGCCGGAGCCCATGCTCACAGCTGCGGCTGGGTTTTGGCCACCCATCTCTTGCTGCATTTGTGTCAATAAAGAACATTGGTACTGAGGCTGAGTCAAGTCGCTCCAAATCTGACCAATCGATGGCGCTAGCGTATTAATGTCTAAACCAAGCGCCACGCTAAAGAAGCTCTTATCATTGTTCGATTCTGCCAAAACGCCACGAATCGACTTAAGCGCATCTAGAATCACTTTATTTTTCGATTCAACAACAAAAGCACCTTTAATGAATGCCTGCTCGCCTTTCAACTTGTATTCCGCAAATGCGACGGATTGAGGCCAGTTTTCTGCAACTTGAGTAAGTTCAGTATGACAGGCTGGTGAGCGCATCTCCTGAATAGTCGGCTCAGGATCAATGGCATCCAGCATGCTGACTTGACGCGCAAAGATATTGCCATCTTTCGTCGTCAAACCTTTAACCAATTCACGGTGATCAAAGTAACCGAAAGAGTTATTGTTTTCGCCGTATTTAGCCTGCAACGCCGCTAGGCGTCCACTCTCCGCAATGTTTTGACTTGGTGACTCAAGTCCCAATGCCATTTTAAGCGGGTTTTGAACACCCAGTTGCGGAATATCAACCGTTAACGTAAGTACGTTGTCAACCACGGCAACAACCAAGCCAATGCCATCTTGCGGGTCAACCGAATCTGTCATCTCGTAACGACGAAACTCCACTTCACCAAGTTTAACCAGCTCGTGCTTAGCACCGCTCATCTGCTCTTCGTGATCCAATGTTTTCCATAACGCGGCAGGGTCTTCAATCTTCAATTTGTACACTGGTACCATACCGATTGTGTACAACACTGGATTAATGTTTTCTCCGGTACCTAAGTAGGCTTTTAACGTTTCTGGCGATGCAGCGCTCTCCAGATATCCATCAAACAAGTTAACGGCAAACTGTTGCTGTGGAGAAAGTGGTTCATCGGCAAAAAGTTCAGCAATCGAGCCTTGGTTAGCCGTGCCAAATGCATTCATGTATTTATAATGATTAAAAGGTTCCGTCTGATACGTCACCATGAGCGAATCCGCAGGAACTTGCGAAAGTAGTGATACTGAATCACTCGGGGTAGTATTGTTTTGGTACAGGTAGCCAGCGCCCCCTGCAGCTGCGACCACTGCTGTAGCCAATAGTAGTTTTTTCACGACCAACTCCGTTGTCATAGTTATGTGTTCCTAAGCGAAAGATCACGCTTAGGTTTAAAGCCTTTGAATAGCACTTTTATATCGACCGCTATCATAAACAAGTTATCGATATAATGAATGTCGGTTTGATAAATTATCCAACATTTATAAGGTAAACCGTGAAGTAAGTTGAATTGCGTGAGGATGCTATTGGCAATATTCACAATCTAATTTCTCGGATAACCACCTTATAAATCAAAATCTTCAGTTCAATAAAGCGATTTGGAGTAACTACGACCAAAAGCACTAGGATATTAAATCTTTATTGAGTCTTTTATCTAATATCTGAAAACGCCTCACGGCCTGACACTTCTTTCCAATTTGCCTCTAGCGGTCCCCGTTTGTTTTCCTTACATTCCCATTAACTCAGTGACGAGACGTATACCAGATACGAGCAGTAGAAGACGATGAAAGACCAGTTGACGATCTCTATATCAACCATCAATGGCTCCAGACATTGGTACTTCAGTAAAAGGATGCAACGCAATCTAAAAACGTTTTTATGCTTTTTTGTCATTGCTCTGGCCGCAACCGCGATCTTAATTCATCACTTGTACACTCGCGTCGATAATGCCGCGTTAAAACAAGCTGAATTGACAGAACATTCGCGCACTATGGGTGAAGAGCTCAGCACACTGAAAGCATTAAAATCCGAGCTAGAAAGTGATCTCTCAGAGCGAGAAGAACGAGTACAACTTGTTTCGGAGCGTTTGGGAGAGTTAGAGAAAGTCCTTGGAGTTGGAGAACATACTACCACGGATAATTTGGATGCCCGACTTGATGCGGCGGCGATTACGTCGAACGTTCGCATGGTGTTGTTAAACCAAATACCAAGCGGGTCTCCGGTCGGTAAAGCGCGGCTCTCTTCTCGCTTCGGTAAGCGCATTCATCCGGTGACAAAAGTCGCTAAGATGCATCGCGGGCTCGATTTTGCCGTGAATACCGGTACTAAGGTTTATGCCCCAGCAGATGGGGTTGTGGAAGTCACCCGCCGCAGCAATAAAGGCTCTGGTAACTTCCTCAGGCTGCAACATTCTTTCGGTTTTTCGAGTTCTTATTCGCACTTGAAAAAGTTCAAAGTAAAAAGCGGTCAGTTCGTCAAAAAAGGGCAACTGATTGCAATTTCCGGCAACAGTGGGCTCTCTTCTGGCCCTCACCTTCACTACGAGGTGCGTTTTGTTGGGCGAGCACTGAATCCGAAGCCATTTGTCGATTGGAGCCTCAATGATTTCGAAGACATTTTTACTAAGGAGCGAAGAATACGATGGGAATCTTTAATCAAAACCGTGGAACAACGAGTAGCTCAGCAGCTTCAACTCTCATCGCCAAAGGCTGTGCTGTTAGCGGAGAACTCAAAGTAGAAAACGATGTCCAGATTGATGGCATCGTCGATGGTCAAATTAATGTAGAAGGCACTCTCGTCGTTGCAGAAAGCGGCCGAGTAAATGGTGAGATCTACGCTAAGCAACTGATCATCAATGGTATGATGGATGGTAACTGTCACGCAGAACACATTCAAGTACTTGCCAAGGGACGTGTAAGTGGGAGGATCTGGAGTAATAACCTCAGCATCGAACCTGGTGGTAAATTCTTTGGTGAGGCGGCCGAATTACCTGAAAAAGAAGTGGTGACACTGAAAGGAAAGGCTCAAGAAAACGCCAGCACGAAAGAAAACAATACCAACAATGAAAAGCGACCTACGCGTAAATCAGCGTAAACTCTTTGGTTAAAGTGCATAAAAAAGACGGCTTTCACGCCGTCTTTTTTATTACTAGAGACACGAGCTTCGTCAGAAGCTACAGTGATTATTCGGCCGGGTTTAAAATCATCACCGAGCGCTTTGCTTGTGGACCAAAAGCCGCTCTCGCATGCGCTTTCACTTCTTCTAATGTCACACTCTTAGCCGCTTTTTCAACGTCAAGTAACACATCGACGCCGTAATCATGCACCAAGTAGCGTGTATACGACCATGCGCGCTGAGCAGGGTTATCATCTAATCCTTGCATCGCTACCGCCAATTGCTTCGCTGCCGTATCCACTTCTTTTTGCGTGATGTTCGAAGCTAAGTCATCAAACATTTTGCCTAACTTGCTATCTAAAACTGCCACGTCTTCGGGCTCAACTTGAGATTCCAAGAGCCAATCAGAGATTGGTTCGCGATCTTGCGTCACAGTGTAAATATTTGGGCTGTAATCGAGACTAGACTCTTCTCGAACAATATCCAAGACACGCGCATTACTGATACGTTGCAAAATATCTTCGATAACCGTATCCCTTGCCGTACGTTGGTAATCGTTCGTGTTAGTCAAACGCATTACATACAAGGATGAAGGTTCATGACCATCCGCAACGACTGTTCGCGCCGGCACGTCGGTGTTGAACGCAACATGGTAATCAATCGAACGACTCGGTTTCATCTCGATGGAGGCCACATACTTACGCAAGAGTGGCGTAATTTCTTCCGGCTCGACATTTGCCACAATGACCATCTTAAAACCATCATTGGTTTTGAAAAGTTGCTCATGCACCGCCAATATTTGCTCAGAAGTCACTTGCTCCACATCGTCACTGGACACGATACGATGACGACTACCCGGCAAATAAGAATTACCGTTTACTTTCTGAATCAGTTTTCCCATCGGCGATTCAAAAAAAGCACCGCTCTGCTGCTTAAACTCTTGCTTCGCTGCCGCCATCTGGCGCTCGTCGACTTTAATCTCCGTCGCTAGATTGTATAGTCCATTCAACGCGTAAGTTAAATGCGTTGTTGGCGCGGTAATTTGTGAACCGTGACTGGTCGCACCAAGAATCGCGCTAAGCGCAATGTTATTTTTGCGTAAGTAACTGTCTAACTCTGAACCAGAAAATGCCCCTAACCCACTGCGTATCGCCGTCGTTGCAGCGATTTCATACGCAGCATATAACGCTGGATCAACGGCGGCTTTACCGCCTTGGCTAGCATAGTAAATATAAGCTCGGCCACCCGCTTTGGCATCTTTTTGGAACCACACTTCGACACCGTTTGATAGCGTATAAACTTGAAAGCCACCCGCTTCCTGACGCATGCTGGTGATGATACCTTCTTGAGTAGGCTGTAAGAATCCATCCACTTTGTCATACATCTCTAACGGTTTTTCCCCAGTTTGGAGGTAGGCACTGTATAGATCGGTAAATACATCATTGAACTGAGCTGACGCTTCACTTTTCCCCAACCCAACCACAAAGATTGGTTGCTCAGACAACAAGGCATTCAATTGCGTGTTAATGCTCTCTAGATTCTCGTTGTTGATGAATTCAGACAAACTCTGGGCGTAACTCTCTTTTGATTGACTCACACTGCCTTGGTCAATTTGAAAAACGCGCGCTTCTGCATAACTGTTTGGCTTACGTTGGTCCCAGTCTGAATCAATATTTGCGAGCTCACCTTGCCAATTTGACATGATGCTCTCTAACTCAGATTGGGTCGCACCATAATCTCTCAGTGACGCCAACGTGCTGATGAAAGTTTGATGCATTTGTTCACGACGCTCAGGCCCAAACGAAATACCTGCCGACATCATGCGCTGGTAGTTGGAATAGTAAGGCTGGGCATAAGCATACTGAAAAGGTTCAGCGGCATCATTAAGTACACGAATCAGACGTTGTTGAATTAGCTGTGTTGCGACTTCATCACGCCACACTTGATGCTGCTGTTCAATCGTAGTGCTGCCACTTAGACCACGCTCAATCACTAAATGAAGGCTTGGTGATTCCATCGTGTTACTTGGCAAGATTCGGTTTTGGTTATTCACTCGAATATCGCGGCGCTTCTCTATTACGGTATCCGAGGTGCTTTCCCAGTTCGAGAATTTGTTTTTGATAATATTGGACAGTGAATCCACGTCGATATTACCGGTCACAACCAACTCGGCATTTTGTGGTTGGTACCACTTGTCGTAAAACGCTTTTAGCTTGCTTGATGAGGCATTTTGAATCGCTTCGCGAGTACCAATTGGGTCGTGTTCACCATACATAGTGCCTTCAATCGACGCTTGATAAGCATGCATAGAAAAGGACTTATCATCCGGGTTAGCACGTCGCCATTCACCAAGAATCACCCCTTTTTCTTTCTCTACTTGTTCAGGAGCAAACTGAAGTCCGTTTCCGATATCTCTCATCCACTTCAGGGCATCTTCCAGCTTTGTATTATTGGCAAGATCAAGTTGGTAAGAAGTTTGCTGATAAGTGGTAAAGGCGTTGATATCGGCACCAAAGCTACCACCAGATTGCTCGAAAAGTTTAACAACGTCGTTGCCGGTAAAATGCGTGCTGCCATTAAACGCCATGTGCTCAACAAAGTGAGCGTAACCTTTTTGATTGGTTTCTTCTTGGAATGAGCCGACATTCAGAACCAAACGGACCGATACTTCTTGGTCTTTTGTTGGGTAAAGATGGTATTTCATACCGTTCGATAACTGGTCGACATGCCAATTGGCGTCAGGCTGAATCGGCGTCGATTGTTGTGTCAGAGCACACCCTGACAGTAATAACGCGGGGACTAACAATATACTGCGCATAACTATTGCCCATAACAATGATTAAGCCGATCAATATAATCCTCGTTCCATGACCTTCACATTTTTAATGGATTATTTACTACTCAAACGTGACGTAAATCACCTTTTAATGAAATTAATTATCATTTACAAAAATAGACAAATCCTTACTTTACAAATAGATAAATAACACAGCTTAAAAGCCTTTTTCTTATTTGATGTAAAACTCAAATTCGCGACATGGAGTCAGTATTTATTTTGAGCAATAAAATATAATTATTGAACAGATTCGAATCTGACTTTCTGCTGCATATTCAACGGCTCGGTGAGTCCTGATGAGAATAAAAACACAACAACTATTATTCAAAGATCTATTATTCGCTTTATGTTCAAAAATCTATCATTAAAAAACAAACTGGCGATCTCTGCCAGTGCTGCCATCATTCTCGGGGGAGTGCTGGTAGAAGGGCTGTCTTTTCGAGATTCATTAAACAGACTGGATGTCGAAGTCGCGCAACGACTAGAAAGCACCAGCGCATCTTACAATCAATACGTAAAGGACTGGTTACTCTCAAAAGAGCGTGCACTGACGTCACTCTCTTCCGATTCAGAGAAGCGTTCTCTGGTTACGCACTTGAAACAAGTCCGAGACTCTGGCGCGTTTGATAACGTCTTTCTCGCTTACCCAGACGGCTCACAAGACAACGCTAATGGGGTGGTTTTGCCACCAGGTAATAACGACCCTCGCAAGTGGGGTTGGTACACCAACGCCATTGCCAATCCATCGAAAGTCTTTATGGATAACCCAACCGTCGCAGCGGCCACGGGGGCCAACGTCGTGTCGCTTGGTAAAGCACTGCAACTACATGGTCAAACCGTCGTTCTGGGTGCTGACGTCGAGATAGGTGATATTCTGAACAGCCTCAACCAAGTGATCCTACCGGGTGAAGGCTATATGTTTATTGCCAATGAACAGGGCAATATTTTCACCCATAACGACGGTAAGCTGTTGAACCAACCTGTTAGCAAGCTAGGCCTAAACAACAGCGATATTACCTCTGCCGCACGTTCCGGCACAGAGCGTCGCGTCTCGATTAACAACACCGAATATGTGGTTTACGCGCGCCATATTGAGGGCACCAAACTAACAACGGTTACAGTGTTAGATCAAAACTCGTTAGTTGCCCCTCTCTACGAAGCCGTTTGGGATCAAATCATCGCAACCACTATCGTCGTCGTCATCTGTGTGGCTTTGTTTAACCTGCTATGTAACATCTTGTTCCGTCCACTCTACAACGTTTCGAATGCGCTTGCGCAAATCGCCAACGGTAGCGGCGATCTGACTCAACGCATCAAAGTAGAAAACCGTGACGAAGTTGGTGAACTGGCTGAAAATTTCAACCAGTTCGTTGAAAGTTTGCAGCAACTTATTGGTCACATTCGTCACCAAGCGGAAGAACTGAGCCAACAATCGGAGCTGAGCACGACTCGCGCGAATCAGTCGGTTTCTGATCTGAACCATCAGCAACAAGAAATCACTATGGTGGCGACCGCTGTGACTGAAATGGCATCGGCAACGCAAGAGATTGCAGCACATGCAGAGCAGACGGCTAAAGCCGCTCAAGACTCTTCAGCAAGCACACAAAACGGTCATGAGTTGGTGATCAACTCCAAATCGTCCATCAATAACTTGTCTTCTGAAGTCAACCAAGCGAGCGTTGTGATCGGTGAGCTCAACCAGCACGCGCAAGACATCTCAACCGTGCTATCAACGATTCGAGACATCGCAGAGCAAACCAACTTACTGGCCCTGAATGCGGCGATTGAAGCGGCGCGTGCAGGTGAACAAGGTCGCGGTTTTGCCGTTGTTGCAGACGAGGTTCGCGTGCTATCACAACGCACACACACCTCAACCGAAGAAATTCGCTCGACGATCGAGACTTTGCAACAGACCACACAACGCGCTGTGACCATCATGGATACAAGCTCTCAGCTCGCGCAAGGATCAGTGGAAGATGCCGATCGCGCAGCACTGGCTCTGGATGAAATCAACGCGGCCGTTGCGTTGATCAGCGATATGGCTACGCAAATCGCGACCGCAGCCGAAGAGCAAACGCACGTAACCAATGAAATCACACAAAACGTCACGTCAATTAAAGATGTGACCGATCACTTGGTGGTTGGTGCCGAAGAATCGATGAATCAATCTGCTGAGCTGAAATCACAAGCCGAGGATCTCAACTCGAAAGTAGCGACGTTTAAACTGGCTTAAACGCCACGCTAGGAACGCACTTAAAAACAACAAACCCCGCTAGCAAATGTATAACTAGCGGGGTTTATTTTTATGGCTCAGCGTTTTAATTGCAGATAGCTTTCGAAAGACGTAAGACCTACACCGCCACACACATCGGCGTGCCTGAGATTGGATCGTTAAATACTCTCGCTTGTAAATCAAACACCGATGCCAACATGCCTTCTGTCAGTACCTCTTGCGGCGTTCCCTGCGTGACTAACTGACCTTTTTCCAACACCACCAAATGATCACAGTAACGGCAAGCTTGGTTTAGATCGTGCAGCACTACCACTACAGTTTTGCCTTTGTCGTTCATCTGCCTCATAAGTTTCATCAGCTCAACTTGGTGAGAGAGATCCAAGTAAGTGGTTGGTTCATCAAGCATCACTACGTCAGTATCTTGCGCCATTACCATCGCAATCCACGCCCTTTGTCTTTGACCACCAGACAACGATTCAACTGGCTTGTCAGCAAACTCTATCACGCCAGTATCTTGCATTGCTTGCTCGACTAAGGCTTTGTCTTGTTGACTTAACCTGCCCCAATGAGAGAGGTAAGGCGAGCGGCCATATTCGACCAGTTTTCTGACGGTAATACCTTCAGGGCTGACAAGAATTTGCGGCAGCAAAGACAACGAACGCGCCAAGCGTTTATCGCTGTAGTTGCTTAGTGGTTTTTCGTCATACAACACTTGGCCGGAAGCTGGCTTGTTAATGCGTACCAAGGTTTTTAATAATGTCGATTTACCGCAACCATTTGGGCCAACTAGTGCGGTAATTTTACCTTGAGGAATCGACAAAGAGAGATCTGGAATGATGGTCTGTTTGCCGTACGCGACGGATAAGTTCTGCGTTCGTAACATGCTTACCAACCTCTATAACGATACAAAAGAAAAATGAAATATGGTGCGCCAATAACAGATGTCAGCACTCCCGCTGGTAGCTCAATTGGTGGCTGTAAACCTCTCGCTAAACCATCGGCGCAAATCACCAACAAAGCGCCAAGGGTTGCAGCGGCTGGAATCAACAACTTGTGGTTGTGGCCAAACAGCAAACGCGCAAGATGCGGCGCAAGCAGGCCAACAAAGCTGATCGTGCCTGCCACAGACACGCTGATGCTCGCCAATAGCACGGCAGCAATCAACGCAAGAATTTGGATCTGTCTTGGTTTCGTGCCAAGTGTAGTAGCGCTTTCTTCTCCCAGTCCCATCACATCTAGCCGCCAAGCCAGCCAAAACGCCAATGGTAGTAGCAGCAATAAAGCACTCCAAATAAACGGCACTTGTTGCCAGTTTCGTCCCCACAAACTGCCCGTTAGCCAGACCATCGCTGTGTTGATTTCAATAGGGTGCACAATCAGAAGAAAGTCGATACCGCTGGCTAAAAATGCGCTGACAGCAACACCAATCAGCGCCAAGCGCGCAGGTGTTGGCTTCGACCAATAAGCCAGCACAGCAATAAAGCCTGCAGCAAGCAAACCTCCCGCCATGGCGACCATCGGCAACATTGCCACTGGCGCATTTGGATACAGCACCAAACAAGCGGTAGCCGCCAACCCTGCACCTGCGCTTATCCCCATTAAATCTGGGGAGGCAAGTGGATTACGGATGACGCCTTGCACTAAAACGCCTGATAGCCCTAACCCAGCGCCCACGCCAATGGCGAGCAACATTCTCGGCAGTCGATATTGGTGAATCACAAAGTCCGAATCAGAGAAAGAAAACAGCAATGCAAAAACCTGTTGAGCCGATAGATTCGCCGCGCCAACAAACAACGTGAGAGAAGACGCAATCAGCAACAATCCAAGTAATGCAAACAGTTTGGTTTGATTCATCATGATGATTTCCTCATTGCAATCGCGATAAAGCAAGGTGTGCCCAACAGCGCGGTAATCACGCCCACTGGCGTTTCAGCCGGAAAGGCAATCGATCGTGATAAAGCATCTGACCACGTCACCAATGCCGCGCCACACAAAGCGGAAACCGGAATGAGAATGTGATAGTTGTGACCAACAATCGGGCGTACCAAGTGCGGCACCAACAGCCCGACAAAGCCAATTGGCCCAGCAATCGCCACGCTAGTACCTGCCAACAGCACAACCGCTAAACCACTGATTAATCGCGTAAGACGAATGTTACCACCCAACCCGACAGCCACTTCGTCCCCCAATGCGAGTAAATTTAAGTTTCGCGCTAATCCCATGGCGAGCACCAAACCTAAAGTCGCAAAAGGCCACAGTTGCTGCCACTGCTGAGAATCTACCGCAGAGAGTGAACCCGTTAACCAATGCAACACGCTGTAAGCCATGTCATCCGCCAAAATTACCGACGCACGAGTTAACCCTATCAATAGCGCACTGATGGCAATGCCCGCCAACACCAAACGCAACGGGTGAGAACGCGCAGAGAAAAAACCACCCAACAACATGACCGCACCACCACTTAGTAGCGCGCCGAATACTGCGTTGATGATTGGGTTCAATTGACTAAAGAATGGTACGCCGATGGAGGCCAAGGCCATAAAACACGCCGCACCAGCATTAATGCCGAGAATGGATGGCGACGCCAAAGGGTTGCGAGTTAATCCTTGCATCAGAACGCCAGATACCGCAAGCGAAGCACCAATCAATAACCCAGCATAGGTGCGAGGAGCGCGCAACGTCGCGAGGATTTGATGCAGCATATTGCCCTCATCAAACGCAAACCAATAGCTTGTCAGGTCATTAACACTCAAGGAAAAGTTAGACCAGCCAATCATTGAGGCGGTATAGCCTGACAGCGTACACAACGCCATAGCACAGACAAACAAGCTCGCTTTCCAATGCGATTTGCTAACCGAAGACGCGCTTTCTGAGCTTATCGCCGCACTCATGAGCGCTCCAATAACGCTTCAAGGTTGCGAGCAATTTCTTCCGCAGCCAACATGCCGCGATTTAACGACCACAGCTCAGGAGAAACCTCAACAAGTTGCTGTTTTTTCGCAGCAGTTAGCAGCTTAAATAACGGATTTTTGCGCCATTCATCCACAATATTTGGTTGAGAGTAAAGTCCAACTAACAACCAATCAGGGTTGGTTTTTAGTAAAAGTTCGAAGCTGGTTGGGATATACGCTTTTTGCTCAGATGGAGCCAGCGGGCTTTGGATACCTAGTGTGCTCAAAACGCCACCAGCGTAAGAAACCGGGCTATGCAGCCACATCCCTTTGTCGGAAACCACACCAAACTGAATGGTTTCTTGTGTCGCAAAATGCTGTTTGAACTCCGCAATGGTCTGTTTGTGCTGCTCAATGCGTTGCGTCATTTGCTCTAGCTTGCCAATCGCAACCCCGATTTTCTGTGCAGATTCGAGGTTTTCTTTATACGTCTCTCCACGGCTTTTTAACAGCAAGGTTGGCGCAATTCGCTGCAAATCTTGATAAATCGCGCGATGGCGTTCAGCATCGGCAATGATCAAATCAGGCTTGAGCACCGCAATCGCCTCTAAACTCGGTTGTGAACGCATGCCGACCGATTGCCAAGGTTCAATCTTGGCGCGAACAGCAGGGATGACTCGTGTGGCATCGTTGTCATCGGCAACGCCTACCGGTGAGACATCGACGGCCGCCAGAGCGTCCACAAACGAAAACTCCAAAACCACAATACGTTGAGGTATCGCTTCTAGCTCAAACGTGCCTTGCTCATCTTGCACGCTACGCACCTGAGCACTTGCGGAAAATGACATAAAAACTGAGCTCAACAGCATCAGCAAAACGGTTGAAAAGTGTTTGATCGTAAATTGTTTTTTATTTTTCATCTTGCTTTTTTCCAGTGCTAGAGTTTTCCAGTACCTAAGATCGGCAAAGTCGCCAAGGTAAATTGGCGACTTTTCTTTTCAAACTCGGTGAACGAAACGCTTAAAACTGATAGTTCAGATCCAGTGTGTAAGAGCGTCCCGGAGCTGGGTATCGACCAACTGGGCTGGTATCAATCCCACGGAAGTAATACTCCTCGTCAAACAAGTTGTTTACCGCAACATTCATGCGCAACTTGCCTTTGTCGTCTTTGTATAAATCCGTACCTAAGTTGAAGTTCCACACCATGTAAGACGGCACTTTGCCCGTTGCACCTGTTGCGTCTTCGGCACTGGTGTTGGCGTTATCGGTATACGAATCACTGAAGTAGAAGCCCGATAGCGTGGTGTCCATGCCGTAAAATGCGTAGGTTGCATCCCAACCAAGCTGATGCTTAGAGGTGTAAGGCAGTTGATTACCTTTATTCGCGCCTTCTTCTTCAAGCGTAGCGTCTAGATAGTTGTAGCTTGCGCCTAAACTCAGTGCAGGTAGTGCTTCAGGCACGTAACGAGCAGAAAGCTCTATGCCTTGGTGAAGTGTTTTTCCGATGTTATCGAAGGTCTGCGTTGAGCTTTGCCATTGCAATTGATCTTCAAAGTCGATGCGATAAAGTGCAGCGTTAAAGCTGGTCGCATCTTGGGTGTAACGCGCGCCGACTTCGTAGTTCCAAGCCAGTTCGCTACCTTCTTCACCCAAGCCTCGGATATAGGCAATTTGTGGCGCACGAAGTGATTTTTGCGCGTTCGCATACGTTATCCATTGATCAGTCACGTTATATGCCACCGTCAAACCCGGCAACCATTCGGTCACCGTGTTGTCTGCCGTTTGCTTTTTACCATGATCGGTAAACGTCATTCGAACCGACTCAACACGCAACCCAGGCGTTACCTTCAATGTATCATTGAACAAACCAATTTCGTTGCTAACGTATCCAGCAAACGCGTCCGTATCTAAATGCCAATCACGCGGAACGCTGGTTGCACCACCGGCGATTGGAGTCTGAGTGAGTTTGTAGTCAATGTCTTCGTTAACATAACGGGTACCCACGATCCAGTTTTGAGTAACGGATTTACCTTCGCCAAAGTACATCGCCATTTTTGGCTCTATGCCGTACACGGTAAATTCACGTGGAGAGGTACGAACGTCCGTCGCTGGCAAAGCCGGATCCGCCCAATGGCCACCCGCGCTGTTAAAGCCCCACTTAAAAAGACGCTCTGACTTGTGACCAAACGTTAGCACTTCTAGCTCAGCACTGTCGGCAAATGGCAAATCGTGGATGTACTTAACACTCCAGCGTGTCGACTTACCTTCATAATCATCGTAAGGACGTTTCGATTGGTGACGATCTTGTTCGTAGTCTTGTGGCGAAAGTGCACCAGGCATTTGCGTTTCAGCATCGTAACGTTGCAGGAATGCTTGAATCTCTTGAGTGTCACTCAATAGCCACTGTGCTTTAGCTTGAAAGTTCTTCACGTCCGTATCGGAATGTTCACGGAAGCTTTCACCTTTTAGGAAGTTACCTTCCAACTGCAGTGCAAACGTGTCGCTTAACCAGCCGCCCGTGCGCAGGTAAAAATCATTCAGCGGCGCATCACCGCCATCAAACACGGTAAGACGGTTACTGATTTCAGTTTGCCACGTGTGTGGAATCGGTTTGGTCACTAAGTTGATCACACCACCGACGTTGTTTGGGCCGTACTGTACTGCGGCACCACCGCGTACAATGTCAATACGATCAAGCATCGACAGTGTTGCTGGGAAGATAGACTGACCAGTGTGACCATATGGCGCAAGTGTTAGCGGTACACCATCCATCAAGAACTGAGCATGACCACTACGGCTTGCTTTCAAACCACGTACAGAAATGTTAGGCAATACGCCCGTTCCGCTTTCATCCTGAACTTTAATACCCGGAACGCGCTGTAGCGCATTATCAATCGAACCCGCTGCGGTTTTCTCAATTTGATCACGGGTAATGACGGTACGAGCACCAGGGTACTCTTTGACGTCTTCAATGTCAGAGTTGCCAATCACGCTGCCAGTGACAACGACGGTTTCCATCGCGGTAGTTTGTTCTTTTTTAGCAGGAGCGGCAACCGCGCTCATGGATGTGGCAGAAGCGATTGCAATCGCAAGCACACTGTAAGTGGTAGACAAACCAGCACGTACACGCACTTTACCATCCAAATTCTGGTAAGACATTAAGATCTCCTTTGCGAGAAATTGAGCCTCGGGCAGAATACATCCCGTAGGCTCTCGGGGCTAAACATCCTCAATATGAGGTAAAAATTGGCTAACAGGCGCTAACTACGCACAACAAGCCTAGAACTGGTATCCGTAGCTAAGCATGAACTCGGCTGGTGCGCCGTAGCCAATCTGGTTTAAGCCAGACGTGCCGTTTGTTGCGCCAAGAATGTATTTCTCATCCAAAATGTTGTAAGCGTTCGCTTGGATTTTGTGACGACCAGTGGTGTACGCCGCCATCAAATCCACCGTTGTGTAATCGCCAAGTGCGACTGCTTCGTCGTTACCTGCGTAACGATCGCCCACGTACTTCACACCACCGCCTAAACGCCAGTTGTCATCCAATTGGTAAGTGCTCCAAAGAGAGAACAAGTGGTCTGATACATCGTTCGGCTTTTTGCCTGTGGCTTTGTCTTCCGCATCCAAATAGCTGTAACCCACAGAGATGTCCCACTGTTTGGTGATTTGACCGCGAGCCTCTAATTCAATGCCTTGGTGACGCACTTCAATTTTATCGATCACATCGCCGTCCAAGTTAGTTTGTGGTTGCTCTTGATCAATCTGGAACAGTGCCGCATTCAACATTAATGCGTTATCCAAAAGGTACGCTTTTGCACCCACCTCTTTTAAGTCGGTGTGGAAGAATTCCGCCAATTTTGGATTGATGTAGATACCAGCGTACGGTAACTGCCAAGAGCGCGCTAAACTGGCGTATACGGATGTGTCGGAATTGATACGGTATACCAAACCAGCACGGTAGCTGACTTTGTCATCATCCAATTTTTCCTTATCTGAGCCCGCTTTTTGTTGTTCGAGCTCCATCGAGTCGTAACGCACGTTACCGATCAAAGAAAGGTCGCCCCACGTATAGACGTCTTGCACATACAAACCTGTCGTGGTGGTGGTATTGTCACGAAATGGCTTAAAGCCCGGATCAGTCGTTGGACCAACGACTGGGTCGTAGATATTTTGCGGAGGAAGCGTTTTATCACTTGCCAACGTTAGGTCGATATCGATCTGGTTGAAATCTGCACCCACCATCAATTGATTGTCCCTGGTTTCCCAAACCAACTCAGATTGCAAAGTGGTCGTAGTACGTGGATCGTAACCAAAGTTGTTAACGGTTTGAGACACTTCATTACCCGTCACTTTGCCCTGACGCGTGCCTTTTTGCTCAAGTTCGATATGGTTGAACGCCGCTCGGTTGTTCCATACCCATTGATCATTCAGATGCCATTCGTAATCCACCGCAATACGGAGACTGTCTGACTCCTGATAGTCGTTTGTGCCGCCAAAGTAAGTGCTTACTGGCAAATCAACTGGCTTGCCATTTTTTGATGGCACACCACGATATGGCACTAGTTCTTGATGGGCGTATTCCACGTCAATATCAATGGTGTGACCTTCCGCTGGTAACACACGAATGGTCGGTGCAATGAAGAAATCGTTTGAATCAACATGATCAACGTACGAGTCGGCTTGACGGTATTCCAAGTTAATACGCCCGTTGACCTTATCTGAAAACGCCATTGAGCTGTCGACCTGACCGACATACTGGTTGTTGCTACCTACACTGCCGTTTATGTGAGTAAAATTCTCACCGTTAGCGCGTTTCGTCACCAAGTTGATGATGCCCCCAGCCGAACCACGGCCATACAAAGCACCCGCAGGGCCTTTCACAATTTCAACGCGTTCAACGTTCGCTAAGCTGCGGTAAGACTGCAACGTACCGTCATCTCGCAAGCCATCACGGTACATATCGTTGAGTGAATCAAAACCACGGATCATGAACTGATCGCGGCTGCCTTCGCCCAAGGTGTTATTGACCCCGGCTACCCCATCTAGCGCATCCACTAAGCGCACCACGCCTCGGTCTTGCATTTCTGTTTTCGTTACTACGGATACCGCTTGTGGCACATCAAGCCATTCCACATCGGTTTTGGTGCCTGATTGAGGCATGTGTTCAGCATAACCTTCGTACTGATGCCCGAAGACTTGAATCGTTTCAGTTGCTGATGAGGTTGAGTTCGTCTCTTCTGAAGCCACTGCGCTTGGTGCTACTAGTGAAGAACCAATCGCGACCGCCAAGGGGGTCAGGGTCAATAATTTATTCATTCCATAATTCCGTTTAGTTGTTATAAAGCCAACGGATGTAAATAAGAACAAATATTATTTCTATTTGCAATATTAATTTTATGCTCTATATTTATTTACCCTAAAAACACAACTAACAACAAAAAAAACCAAACATAATAACAATAAACACTAAAACTTCTGCCCTCCGTCTCGCGAGAGGCACATTGGAAGACGACCGTGAGCGACTTTATCAACGTTAGAAGAAAATGTTAGAAAATTAGGAAAGCTCATGAAATCTACGATGATTATCGTAAGTCATGTCGTTAACGATGCAGTCACTCACGGCTTCGTGCCTGCAGCTAAAGCGATGGACCTTCACGTCGTTCTTATCACCGACCACAAGCTCAGCCATTTAGAGCAGGCAAGTCGTGATAGTCACTTTAATCCGGATACCATTCTAGAATGTGATGTCTTCAACCCATTAGAACTCATCGAAACCATCACGGAGCATGAATTAAAGCCAGACGCTATTTTCAGCAATAGTGATCACTTACAAACTTCCACCGCCATCTGCGCGCAATTTTTTGGCCTCCCATCCAAAGATTGGTCTGTCACGTTAAAAGCCAAAAACAAACACTTAACTCGACAAGTGTTAAATGAAAAAGCCCTACCCAACACACAAAGCTGTTTGCTGCACCGCCATTCGAATGTGGCATTAGGCATGGCCTTTCCTGTCGTGGCAAAACCCAAAGAAGGCGTGGCAAGTTTAGATGTGCAGCGCTGTGACTCCCAAAGCGAGCTCGACGCATACTGCGATGCGTTTTGGCAAAAACACCCAAACGCCGCCATTCTGGTGGAGCAATTCCTTCAAGGGCCGTTGGTTACGCTAGAAACTTTAGGAGATGGTGAGCGCCTTATCGCCGTGGGCGGTTTTGATGTGTCGCTCTCTGAGCCGCCTTACTTTATCGAAACGGCCGCAGACTGGAACGGACCAAACGGCATTGCTCACCGAGAAGCTTGCTTGGCTCACCTGAAAGCGTTTGGCGTTGGTTTTGGTGTTTGCCACAGCGAATTTATTATCACTGAAAACGGCCCAGTTCTGGTGGAAATCAACTATCGCAGCATTGGGGATGGCCGCGAATTCTTGCTCAACAATCTCGCTCACTTCGGCTGGTTTAGCACGATTTTGGGTCTGCATCTGGGTCGAAGATTGGACGGCGATTACCAAATTCATGGGTCAGCGCACGTGCACTACGTAGTTGCGGAACACAGTGGTGTGATCGACGGAGGTTCGACGTCGTTCATCCAACACGATGACGATATCATCACCCAGCAACAGGTACTAAAAACCGCTGGAGAACACTTCCAACAGAGTTATTCCAATAAGGATTATCTCGCCCGAATTTCGATTGTCTCACCATCAGGGCGAAACCTCGACCAAGCGCTGCAGAACGCGCTTAGCAATTTCAATCTAGCTCCGACTCGTGAGGTGGCAGCATGAATGACAACGCTTTGTATCTAACGCAACGATTGATCGACACTTGCTTACGCGAAGACATGTTTGGCATCTTATCGAATGCCAAGTTCAGTAGCGCCGCACCAAAAGGGGTAATTGTTCCTCAAGGCGAGCAAGTCTGGCTAACCTTTGATAATCCGGATTTCACGCTCTATTTACCTGTTGTGCCAACGTATTACATGCAGCATTGGTGTTACGGCCAAACCAATGGCGAAGCGCCGCTAGGTTGGTGGGTGGAGAAAAATGGCCAAGTCGAGCATCAGCAGCATTATCAAGAGTGGATTGCGCTACTAACGACACTGGCGCATGAGAGCTCTCACGAATTGTTGGCGGGGTATCTTCAAGAACTGGAATGCGCAGAGAAACACAAAGCACTGTGTGACCAAGCGTTTCATCATCACGCAGACCACATTTCTCAACCAATATCCAAGCTTGGCTCTTGGCATCAAAAACTGCTGCTTGCCGACCAGATCGCTTCTTACCTTGACCACCCGTACTATCCAACTGCGCGTGCGAAGTTTGGTCTGAGCGATGAAGACCTTGCTAAGTACGCGCCCGAGTTCGCACAAAGCTTTGCTCTGCATTGGATTGCGATTGAAAAATCACTGGTGACATTAACCAGCGAACAACCTGATTGCTGGCCGACGATGGAACAAGTTGGGCTTCCTGCTGATTTTGCACTGAGCCACGTACTGTTCCCTGCGCATCCGCTCACCCTTCGCTCTTTAGAAGCCTTACCCGAAGGCATGATAGAAGCGCCGTTTACGTACCTAGACGTGACGCCAACGCTTTCCGTTCGTACTGTGGTAGCCAACGACGCGCCGCACATTCACATCAAAGTTCCGCTGATCATGCGATCGCTAGGCACGAAAAACATTCGCTTAATCAAGCCTTCAACACTGTATGACGGCCACTGGTTTGAACGCCTACTCAGCCACCTTGAACAAACGGACGCCGATTTAAACAGTCGCTTGTTCCATTGCAACGAAAAACACGGTGGACACGTCGGCGATGATAAAACCTTCGCGTACATCGTACGTGAGTACCCACTTACTCATTGCGAAGACAAAGCGTTAGTTCCGGTTGCCGCACTGGCAAGCCCAATGCCTGACGACCGCTTGTTCTTAGAACACTTGGCAGAGCATTACTATCAACAAGATACGCTGGCGTGGTTCCAAGATTACGTCGACCTATTATGCCAAGTGCACCTCACACTGTGGCTTCGTTATGGCATCGCATTGGAGTCCAACCAGCAAAACGCCATCATTGCATTTGATCAACAGGGCAAAATGACGCTCGCGATGAAAGACAACGACGCGGCGCGAATTTGGCCTGAGCGCTTCCACTTTGCAACAGAGCATGCAGCCCAAAAACACGGCGCAGGAACAATTCCAGTGGATTGCGATGAACTGCTCGACCAACGCATCAAAGTCGACAATGAATTGGCGCTCGGTCAGATGTTTACCACCATCACATTACAACTGGATATTGCAGCGATTGTAGAAGCCATGGCAGCGAAGGGCATTGCCTCTTCAGCATCGCTTTACGCCATCGTGGCCAAAAGCATTGCAGAGCAACTCAACCGATTGGAAGGCGAAGGGTTAGAAACAAAACTGGCACGCGAGTTACTGCAAGAGGCGCCTGATTTGTACGCCAAGTACTTGTTGAGCTCTGGCAGTTTGCTCTCGAAAGAAGCCTCCGGCGCGAGTGACATCAATAAGTTCTATGGTTTGTCGGCCCCGAACTTCTTACTGCTTTCTAGCGAAGAAGCGCAGCGCGCCTACTTAGAAGCCATCAAAAAAAGCGTACGTTAAACGATTATGACCAAACTCATCTACAGTGTGTTGTTGTGCCACTTTATCGCTGCGTTTGCCGCGTTAGGTATGCCGCTATTTCTACCCGTCGTGTTGCCAACATTAGGCGCAAGCATTGATGCGGACTGGGCAGGGGTATTGTTTATCCTACCTACGTTTTGTACTGCGTTGGCGGCGCGATTTTGGGGCAACTTTGCCGATCGCTACGGTCGCCGCCGCTCACTCTTGCGTGCGCAACTTGGCCTTGCAGCAGGGTTTGCGCTGTGCGGCTTGGCAGACAACCTCGCCATGTTTGTGTTTGGTCTTATTGTTCAAGGAACCTTTGGCGGCACCATGGCCGCCTCGAACAGCTACTTATCTAGTCAAATTAAAGAAGCCAAAACACTCGGCAAGTCACTCAATAAAACCCAACTATCTGCTCGCTTGGCGCTGATCGTTGCGCCCATTGGGCTCGGCTGGAGCTTGTCCGAAACCAACCCACTCAACGCGTACCTGTGGTTATGCGTTTTGCCTTTAATTGCTATGGGCATCACGCTAACACTGCCTGCGGATAAACCCGCCGAACGAAACCTCGAAAAGCCAAACTCAGAATCTCAGCAAGAAAAACCGGTTGCACATAAAAACGCAATGCATGCCATTCGCTGGATCTTCTTTGCTCAGTTCGGGTTTGCGTTTTCCATGGTGGTGACCTTTCCTTATTTCTCGCCGTTTGTGCAGCAATATGGCATCACTCACCACGCATGGATCGGTTTTTTGTACGCACTGCCGCATGGCGTCTATCTGTTGCTGGCAGGCAAAATCCACGTGTTGTCAGATGGGCTGAATCGCCATCAACCGCTGCGCACGTTGTGGCTCGGGTTTGCATTGCTTGCCGTGAGCTCTGCCTTGCATTTGATTGCGTCCGAAACCGCACTCATTGCTGCGAGAATTGTCTTCGGCATCGCGATGGTGTGTTGTTATCACGGATTGCATCAGCATCTTGCGAGCAATCTGGATCGCAAACTCAGTGGCAAAGTATTTTCTCGCTTTGATGCCATGTCCAAATGGGGTGGCGTGGCGGCGGGATTTTGCGCTTCTTTCATTTCTAGCTTGGGGCTACTTGAGGTTCCTTTCCTACTTTCTGCGATAGTCAGCGTAATCACCTTGATCGCGCTGGTTCTCCATTCAAAATTTGGAAATCAACATGTTACAAACTCAATCCTCTCAGACTAGCGAGTTGCGCGCGCATGATGTGCAGCTCAATCGGGAGAAGGCCCAACTCAACACGATAATGGGTGTTCTTAATTGTTACTTACGTGAATTTGCGCTACCGAATCAACAAGTGGAATGGCGCTACCAATCGACATCGCTACCCCAAACGTTAAAACGCAACTATTCCGCCAAGCAACGGGTAGCCGTTCATCTGTCTCAACAAAATGGCGTGCTGGTTTTGCCGATTCACTACGCGAGCAAACTGGGCAAAATCAAATTGGCAGAACTGCCGTGGGCGAAAATGCCGGGATCTGGCTGGGCGAAATTGGATGCCACGCAAACTCTTACGCTTTTGCTTAACTATCTCAAGCAGGTGTTGGCGATCCCGTTTAACCATGAGTTGATCGAACAACTGGAAAATAGCGTGCTGGTTACCGAGCAGTTTCTCAACGTCGCGCCCAAATCGCATCACAACGAATTTATCGCTTCGGAACAGTCTCTGATTTGGGGGCACACTTTCCATCCGACCCCAAAAAGTCGTTCGGGCGTCACCATGGATGATCTCTTGGCGTTTTCTCCAGAAGTCGGCGCGCAAGTCCCGCTGTACTGGTTTGAAGTGGATACGTCCTTACTTGATGTGCTGAGTTCCGACGGAGAAGCTAACCCTGCGCAACGCATGCTACAACAGCTCGCGTCACAACACGCCACCAGCAATGGGAAGACACTCTACCCTTGCCATCCTTGGGAAAGCTACACCATTTTGAGCAACCCAAGCGTGAAGCGTGCCATTGAACAAGGCAAGATCACGCCACTGGGTTTAGGTGGTGAAAAGATGCAGCCGACCTCTTCAGTTCGTACCCTCTACCACCCAGATATGGATTGGTTTGCGAAATTCTCCATCAACGTACGATTAACCAATTGCGTGCGAAAAAACGCGTGGTACGAACTCGACAGCGCCGTGCAGCTCACGTCGATTCTCAAACCGATTCGAGAAAACGAACAGCTGCACAACCCCGTATTTAAAGTGATGACAGAGCCTTACGCCACCACGTTGAATCTAGAAAGCGTCGCTGAGCGTAATTGGGACGACAACACCAAAGCGCGCGAATCGTTTGGGATTTTATACCGCGAAAATTTCTCGCTGAGCGAAGTCGACATCTTAAAACCAACCCTCGCTGGCGCTCTGTTTGCTTACGACAAAAACGGCCACAGTTGCATTGCTCAACGCCTTAAAAACAAAGCGCATACTACGCAAAATCGCTATTCCGACATCGCGACACTGTGGTTTGAACGCTATTTGCATTGCCTAATTCCGGGTGTGTTTAACTACTACTTCAAACACGGGGTGGCGTTTGAGCCGCATTTGCAAAACACCTTGATTGGCTTTGAGCAAGAGATGCCGTGTTGTGTTTGGATTCGTGATTTGGAAGGCACCAAGTTACTGCCGGAGTTCTGGCCAGCAGAAACATTAACTGATTTGTCTGAACGCGCGCGACAATCGGTTTACTACAGTCGCGAACAAGGCTGGAATCGCATCGGATACTGCACCTTTATCAACAACATCAGCGAAGCGATTTTCTTCATCGCAGAAGGTGATGAGCCACTAGAGCAAACGCTATGGAATGCGGTGCAAAGTGCCATTGTGCGTTGGCAGTCAGTGAATGGAAAACAGCCGGAACTAGAAGCGTTGCTGAATGGCGGTCACTTCCCAAGCAAAAATAATTTCACCACGCGTTTGATGCAAAAAGCCGATAAGGAGTCGGGCTATACCCAAGTCGCCGCGCCTTGGCAGCAACACGAAAAAGGAGCGCAACATGTCTAATTCACTCTCCCTACCGACACGCGTTAGCCAGCAAGTTCACACGCTCGCACAGCAGCAAAATCAACCCTTGTGCGCGTACTTGTATGACCTAAAAGCCTTAGAAGAACACATCAAACAACTGCGTCACGTTTTGCCGAAAAATGTCGAGCTATTTTACGCAGCCAAAGCCAATCCGTCGGGCCCGATTCTCAACACGCTCGCGCCGTATGTCGATGGTTTTGAAGCGGCATCTGGCGGGGAGTTGACACACCTCCACCAGCAACAACTCGATAAGCCATTGATCTTCGGTGGCCCAGGAAAAATGCCAAGTGAATTGCAACAAGCGATTGAGCTGGATGTTGATGCAATTCATGTCGAAAGCCTCACCGAGCTGCAACGCATTGGAACACTAACCGAGCGCCTCAACCGCCCTGCCTCGATCTTTTTGCGTATGAACATCGATATTGGCGACATCACGCTCAGCAAGTTGGCAATGGGCGGCAAGCCGACTCCGTTTGGCTTGGACGAGTCCGAACTGAGCAATGCTTTGATGTTGCTGCGCGATTTCCCGCAAGTGTCACTGAAAGGTTTCCATTTTCACTTGATGTCGCATCAGCTCGATGTTGAGCGTCACTTAGCGTTAATGCAGCGCTATTTCCAAGTCGTGAAAACGTGGCAACAAGAGTTTGAACTCGGTGAGTTGATGATCAACTTGGGCGGCGGCATGGGCATCAACTACCAAAACCCTGAGCAACACTTTCCGTGGATGGAGTTTTGCGACAAGTTGGAATTCCTGATCGCTAAAGAGCAAGTGCAAGACTGGACACTGCGTTTTGAATGCGGACGTTTCATCACGGCGGCATGCGGTTATTACGTAATGGAAGTGCTGGATATTAAGCAAAATCTTGGCGAAAACTTTGTCATCGCGCGCGGAGGAACCCACCATTTCCGCACGCCAGCAGCGCAGAGCCATAATCATCCATTCGTCATCCTGAAAAGCGAGCAACACCATGAGATTTCTCACCCAATTCAGCATGCACAAGCGACCTTTGTCGGCCAGCTTTGTACGCCCAAAGATGTGCTGGCACGCGATCAACACGTCGCCCACGTCGATATTGGTGATTACGTTGTGTTTACCTTAGCGGGCGCCTATGCGTGGAACATCTCCCATCAAAACTTCTTGATGCATGAACCGCCGATCTTCCATTATTTCTAAACGGCATACTTCGCTTCACTCAAGCCCCAATCATTGGGGCTTTTTTATTCCACTCGGCACAGATTCATTGCCATTAACCGCTTTTCGAAATCGCAATAATGCGTTTTATCAGCTCGTCGGGTTCCATCTTGGGATTGCGGTAAAAACGGAAGATTTCCGAGTTTATCGCTTGCTGAGCAACCGGATTGACCGCCATCGAATCAATCATACTCGGCACAGCGAGGTTGTGTTTAACGCCGTAGTGAAAGTCTTGATATGACTGGATCTGACACGGATTAAAATCGCTGATGTCGATATCGGTACGTACCGGAATCGAGCCTTTTACCTTATTGAACTTAGCTTGAAACTCGACGTCTGCCAGCGCGCTTGCGGTTTGCTGAGCTGCCTGGGCAGAAAACGACTTGCTCGACATAAACACCAAGCTGTCCATGTTGTAGAGAAATACGCCATCGCTGTCCGGCGTTGGGTAACAGCCGATCTCTTGCGGAACTGAGACTTGATTGGCGAGCAGCTCACCCAAAATCCAATCTCCGCCGATTTGAAACAGCGCTTGACCGTCGGCTAGCGCTTGGGTAGCGGTATCCCACTTACTGTCAGGTAATTGGTTGTCTATCAACAAGCTCAGGCGGCGAAATTGCGTCAGCGCTTGGCGCAGTGTATCGCTGTCGATGCTGTCTCGCTCAAGTTTAACCATTGCATTGGTGTAGAACTCAACGCCGCCAGTGGAGATCACTAAGTTCTCGAAAAGTTGGGCGACTTGCCACGGCTGCTCACCGACCGCGATTGGCACGATGCCATTTTGCTTCGCAAGCTCCATGGCGGCGAACATTTCTTGCCAATTTTTCGGCGCGGAAAGATTCAGTTGTTTAAGCAGCTTGTGGTTGACCCACAGCCAATTCAAGCGGTGCAGCGTGAGTGGTAGGGCGATGTAGCCGTTGTGTGTTTTGTTGATTTCGATAGACAGCGGATAGAGCACCTCGTCCCAGCGCTGCTCATCCGCTACCGCGTTGACGTTGTGCAAAATACCGATGGCATCCCACGCCTTAATACTTGGCCCTTCGATTTGCGCGAAGCTCGGTGGATTGCCCGCCAGCGCGCGAGCTTGCAGTACCGTCATTGCGCTGTCGCCACCACCGCCTAGCACCGGGCTTTGCAGCAGCTCAATATCGTGCCGTTTTAGCTGAGCTTTAAGTGTTTGCAGCGCTTGCTGTTCGCCGTCAGAAGTCCACCAATGTAAAAACTCTACCCCTTGTGGCGACTCAGCGTGAGCGACGCAAGGGGCGAGCAACAGTGGGAACAAGAATGCCAGTTTGTTCATAGTCAGTCTCTCGGGAAAGTCAGCGTGGCGCAGAGGCCGCCAAACTGAGAATGGCTCAGCAGCAAGTTGCCGCCATGAGCCTTTGCAATACTCTGTGAAATGGTTAACCCCAGCCCACTGCCTTCTTTATCGTTGCTAGCGCGGAAGTATGGCTGGCAGAGCTTTTCAAGTAATAAATCGTCAACACCGTCACCGTGATCTTCAATTTCAATCTGGATCGACTCTGGGCTTTCACTCAGCGTAATATCTGCTTGATGGCCGTATTTGAGCGCGTTATCGACCAGATTCTGAATGCAGCGCTTAATCGCTAACGGTTTACCAGCAAAGTGGGTGCGGATTTCACCGTGGATGCGAATTGTGTCCGGCGCATCGGCGATATTGGCGGAAATGTGCTGAATCAGTTGGGTGAAATTGATCGGCTCGATTTCCTCGTGGATATCGGTCTCTTTAATGCATTGCAATGCGCCTTTGACCATCAAATCTAGGTCGTTACTCAGGCGGACAAAACGTTCTCGGTCGGCGTCGTCATCCAGCATTTCCGCCCGCAGTTTTAGGCAGGCTATCGGCGTTTTCAGATCGTGGGAGATGGCGCTGAACAGCATCTCGCGGTCTTTAATGTGGCTGTCGATGCGTCGATTCATCTTGTTAAACGCACGTACCGCCGCTTTCAGTTCGTTACTGCCGCGCTCAGAGACTTCGGGCACGTCTAATCGGCTCGACATCAGGGTTGCGGCTTTTGCCAGCTCTCGAATTGGTTGAATTTCTTTGCGAACGATAAACCAGGTGCACAGCAACAGCATTAGTGCGGACACCAATAGCGTCAGCCATTGGCGCAGCTCAAAATAGTTAGTCTCTAGGTTGATGTAAGGCGCGGGTAGCACCGCCGCGAGATAAAACCATTCGTTCTGCGCGACTTCGACCTGCATCACCAGAATGGGTGGATTGAGGTCACCAAACGAAAGCGAATAATGCGCCCACAATAGTGGTAGTTCATCGATAGGTAGCTCGTTGTTGAACACTTTGAGTTTGTCGCGCTGGGTGAACTCCACCTCGATATTAGGAATGCCGCTCAGCTCGCTTTCTAATACCTCGCGAACTTGGTTGATGACCAACGTTTTGCGTTCGCTTTCTGGCAGCGGGTCGACGTCAATTTGGTGATTGTTGAGTGAGACGAAAAAGCGCGTACCACCCATGTTGCGTAGTTGATTGAGCACCAAGTGGCGATATTCCGAAGGGAGGGTTTGAAAGAAAGCGATGGTGGAAGAAGCGCTCAGTGCTAAGCTTTTGACTGTGGTGGTCAAGCCTTCTTTATCGCGTTCGCTGGCGTGTTGATACCAGATAATCCCGGATAATACCTGCGCCAGAATGATCACCAGCAACAGGAACACACTGGTACGAACGACCAGTGACCCCGTCCAGCGTTTAATTCTCATAATGCACGTCCGTGGTCAGCATGTAGCCTTTGTTGCGCACCGTTAGGATCAGCGAGCGGTCTTTATCTTCAAGGTGATGACGCAAGCGGCTGATCTGCACGTCGATGCCGCGTTCAAACGGGTCGGCATCGCGTCCCCAGATCTCGCGCGCAATGTCATCGCGAGACAATATCGATTGCGCGTGGTTGACGAACAAACCGAGCAGCGACAAATCCGCGCCACTCAGTTGCTTAACCTCGCGGCTAGCAACGTGGGTCAGTTGCCGGGTTACGGTATCTAATAACCAATCGTCAAAACGCACTTTACGCGTCAGTTTGCTATTGGCGGTCGATTGGCTGCGTCTCAAAATCGTTTTGATGCGCGCGAGCAGTTCTCGCGGGCTGAATGATTTGGTGATGTAGTCGTCAGCGCCCATTTCTAGCCCTGCGACTCGGTCGGCTTCTTCAGTGACGGCGGTCAGCATGATGATCGGGATATCGGAGTTTTTGCGCAGTTTCTGGCACAGGGTAAAGCCGTCTTCACCGGGCATCATAATATCGAGGATGATTAAATCAGGATGGTGATCGTTGAGCAGTTGCCACATCACGCCGCCGTTTTCCGCGCAAAGCACTTCAAACCCTGCGCGGCCAAGGTAATCTGACAACGCTTCGCGAAGGTCGAGGTTGTCATCGACGACCAGTATCTGCTTGTTTTCCATCCTACTTTCCCTGTGCCTGTGCTTAGCGCTGGCCAATATGATGCATTCTTAAACGCCCATGCACAATCGAGCCGATTACAATTTTCACTTCTCAGTGTAAGAGATTTGTAAGCGGCCACTTACAAACTGATTGCCTTTTGTAACCTTAGGCGCCGCCTTGCTCGCTATGATCATCCTGACCTTACGTGAAACAACATGACCTGAAGGAATCAGGTCCTACAACACTGGCATTCGTCAGGAGGAAACCATGTTTGCAAGTATATTTGGACAACTACAAAAAATAGGGCGGTCGTTGATGCTGCCTGTGGCGGTGTTACCAGTGGCTGGCTTGATGCTGGGTATTGGTAACGCGGGTTTTGCGTTTATTCCAGACGCGGTCAACAAAGTGATGCTCGCCGCCGGTGAAGGCGTGTTCGGCAACATGCAGTTGATGTTTGCGGTCGGTGTGGCGCTCGGGTTATCAAAAGGCAATGACGGTGCCGCTGCGCTCGCAGGCTTAGTTGGCCTAATTATTATGAACGCATCGCTCGGTATCGTGACTGGCCTGCGCGGCCTAGAAACTGACGCCACCATCATGGGCGTTGAGACGCTGCAAACCGGGGTGTTTGGCGGCATCTTTATCGGTGCGGTCGCGGCAATCATGTATAACCGCTTCTACAATATCAAACTGCCGGAGTACTTGGGCTTTTTCGCGGGTAAGCGATTTGTACCCATTGTCACCGGTCTATCGGCGATCGTCGTTGGTGCGATTCTCGCGTTTGCATGGCCACCTGTCGGACAACTTCTTGATGCATTCTCTCACTGGGCAGCGTACCAAAACCCTGTTCTCGCGTGGGCGGTTTACGGCGCGGGCGAACGTTCATTACTCCCTGTTGGTTTGCACCACATCTGGAATGCGCCGTTCTTCTTTGAAGTTGGCAGCTATGTAGACCCAGAAACCGGCAAAGAGTTTACTGGTGAGCTCACTCGCTTCTTCGCAGGCGATAAAACCGCAGGTTATCTGTCTGGTGGCTTTATGTACTCCATGTGGGCGCTACCAGCAGCGGCACTGGCGATTTACCACTGCGCGTCTCCAGAGCGTAAGAAAATCGTCGGCGGTTTGATGATGTCTGCGGCGTTGACCTCTTGGTTAACTGGTATCACAGAGCCAATCGAATTTACCTTCCTATTCGTCGCGCCAGTGCTGTACGTGATCCATATTTTCCTTACCGGTATTGCGTTTGCGATCACCGCATTTTTGGAAATCAAACACAGTACTGACTTTGCGCACGGCGCGATCCAGTTCTTCCTTTACTACCCAATGTCGAGCAACGCGTGGATGTTCATCATTATTGGTCCAATCTGGGCGACGCTGTACTACGGCTTGTTCCGTTTCCTAATTGTAAAGTTGGATCTGAAAACGCCGGGTCGCGAAACTGACATTGCAGAAGTGAAGATTGCCGGACAACCTGATGAAATCGCGGTGGATGTAGTGGCTGCATTGGGCGGTAAAGCAAATATCAAGTCAGTCGATGCGTGTATCACCCGTCTGCGTGTCTCGGTGAAAGACATTGCCAACGTTGATGTTGCTAAGCTAAAAGCACTTGGCGCGCGAGATGTGTTAATGATTGGCGACAGTTTACAAGCGATTTTCGGTACGCAGTCTGACTCAATTAAGTCAGAGGTGCACAGCGTACTCGCCACCTCCTGATCTTACCTCCCCCAATCTAGGTAAGATTTGCCAACCTCCTTGTGAGGTTGGCTTTTTCGTTTTCGGAGTAAAAAAAGCGAAGCCAATAACCAGGCCTATTTCGCCGCCGCGTTGGTTAAATTGCCCAGCACGCCGCTGATTTTGTTCAATACCTCGTCACAGCCTTCAATATGATGGCGCTGCTTTAAATACATAGGATCGTTGTAAGCTAACCACGTTTTGCCTTCAGCATCTTCATACACCAACACTTTTTGGGGTAAATCGAGCGCCACTTCCTGCGCACAGATCATCAGTGGCGTGCCCACTTTAGGGTTTCCAAACACGATAACTTCAGTTGGTCGCAACGTCATATCGACTTTCGTGGCATTCTCTTGATGGTTAATGCGCGCAAAGACGTTCAACCCTTTTTCTTGCGCGATAGCGACAAATTTATCCGCCGTATCTTTTGCTGAATGCGTGCTCGCAACGGTTACCACACCCTCACCAGCTAACGTACTCAATGACGTCAACGCCACGACCAACCCGATGATTACTTTTTTCATTTGTCGTCCCTTCCTCTCTATCTGAGTCGAAAACTGTAACTATATAAAAACCAAGTGTAGGAAAACTATAGAAGTCAGATTCCGCTATCGCGAATTGCACTCTACCTACTCAAGAGTCGACCGTGTAACACGGATTAATTGATTCAGATTAATAAAGCATTAACTAGCTGAGCATCAAAAGCGTGAAATACGTAACATTTGCAGCCTATTTTAGTAAGAAAGAGAAAAGTAGTGACACGTGATCAATTTGAGTTATTAGCACCCGGTGGTGATTTAGATTCCATCAAAGCCGCGATTGCCGCTGGCGCCGATGCAATTTACTGTGGGCTCGACCGCTTCAATGCTCGTAACCGAGCGACCAACCTCACCTTAGATAACTTAAATGGCGTGTTAACGTTGGCCCATCAGCACAGCTGTAAGATTTTCCTAACGTTGAATGTGCTGATTTTAGAAAGTGAAATTCCAGCAATTGTTCGCTTACTCAGCCAACTGAACACCACCAAAATCGATGGCGTGATCGTGCAAGATCTCGGTCTGGCCTACACTCTCAAACATCACTTTCCCGATTTGGATGTGCACGCTTCAACGCAACTGAACACGCATAACGAAGGCCAGATCCTCTTTCTCAACCAGCTCACCGCAAGCCGAGTAAACTTATCTCGCGAACTTAACATCGATGAAATAAAACATCTGGCGCAATTTGGTCGCGAGCACAACGTAATGATGGAAGTGTTTGTCCACGGCTCATACTGCATCGGATTCTCCGGAATTTGCTATATCAGTTCCGCTCGCAATGGCGCATCAGGTAACCGTGGACGCTGCAGCCAACCTTGTCGCGAACAGTACGAAACGACCAAAACGGGCAACAACTACCCACTCAATATGAAAGACAACTCCGCCTTTGGGGACTTGGAAGCGCTTGCCGATGCTGGCGTGTATTCTTTAAAAGTAGAAGGGCGAATCAAGAAATCGCACTACGTCTATACCGTGGTCGATAATTGGCGTCAGCAAATCGATCGCTTGTGCGAGGGTTTGGAACTCTCTGAAGACACCACCGAGTTATACACGGTGTTCAACCGCGATTTCTCCAACGCATTTTTGCAAGGTGATTTCGGCAAGGCGATGTACATCGACAACCCGCGCGACCACGCTGTAAAGCATTTTTCGAAGGTTTATCAATGCCAGTCTGCTGATGATGTGCAAGCGGTGAAAAAGAAACTCTACGACGACAAAACCGCGATCATTGAGAAAGTGGCAGAGCAAACTAAGTCGTTCGATCTCACTTCGACACAAGTATCCGGCAGCAGCTTGAAAGGGTCGATTGATGTGCCAACTCTGCCAGCGTTACCTCAACCAGAACCTCGCCAAGGTGCGCCAAAATTATCGGTTCTGATCTCGTCAGCACAAGAAGCCATGCTGTGCGAATACCACAACATAGATGTTTACTATCAATTGCCAATGGGATTGTCTGGTGAACTGAGCGCGATGATTGAGTTGTTCCAAGCCAACCCAATGCTCAAACCTTGGTTTCCTGCCATTTTGATTGGCGAAGACTACCAAGCCGCACGCGTATTTTTGGAAACCATCCAACCTAAATTGTCGATCACCAACAACTCAGGCGTCGGCATGATCGCAAAAGAGCTCGGCTTAGGCTGGGTGGCAGGCCCACAAATGAACACGGTGAACTCATACGCGTTTAAATGCCTTCAAGACGAGTTCGCGGCAAGTGGCGCGTTTGTTTCTAACGAGCTGAATATGAAGCAGATGCGCCACATCAAGCGTCCGAAAAACATGCGCAGCTTCTACAGCATTTATCATCCAAATACCCTACTTACGAGCCGCCAATGTTTGTTCCAACAAACCGAAGGGTGCCGTAAGGTGAAGGTCAACAAAGGTTGTTTGAAACGCTGTGATAAACGCACGTCTATCATCAACTTAAAAGACAATCCTTACGTGGTGCAAAAACAGAAAGGCAGCCACAATTCGATCTACAGCGAACACAACGTCTTAAACCTGCGAGTGCTGCACGATCTGCCGCAATTGTTTACCGATGTGTTGATCGATCTGCGTGATATCCAGACCGAAACGAAAGTCTCAGCAAGCAAACCTGAGTTGATTGACGCGTTCTTAGCTCTACTTGAAGAACACAGCGAACAAACCGTCCAAACGCTGAATGCCATGATTCAACCAACAGCCAACGCGCAGTATTTAAAGGGGTTGTAGAGGGATATATCTAGGTTCTACAACTTTTGCTAAGGGCCAAACAAATAGGGGGAACTCTCAGGATTGCTTTGCCTGAGCGCCTCAATGCCAAGATGAGAAAAATACCAATGAAGAGTACAAGTACCATCTTGGGACATCAGTGTATACGCTCCGGAGTTGAGCCATATCTTCTCTCCGACAGACACACCAACACCATCAATAAAGCAACGGTTCAAGCGATCACTCTCAAGCACGTACCAACCCGAGCGCAGTAAATCGCCTCGAACACTAGATTGTGTTTTTAACCCAAGAGTCAGAATAAACGGAGCAATAGATACATAGTGTTGCCGAAGAGCATCACGGTCCTCCTCTAATAACCAATCAGGAATTCGATAACTTTCGATGATGAGTATCGGCTTTACTGCACGAATTTCCTGCCAAACGTCATACTGACCCCGATAGTAGTTGTCTATCATGATGGCAGATGTTCGCCAATGATAAGTCGATGGACGAAAAAGACCTATTCCTTCATAGGCAAAGACCGCATCGTCAACTTGCGTGTGCCTTTCTATGAATGTGTGTAGGGCGATTTGGTGCTGATTATTATGTTGTACCGGATAGTGGATGATACGAGCAATCACAATCAAGAATAGTACGATACAAGTGGTAACCGTTCCTTTCGACCACTCCCGAGTAGATGAAACAACGTACTGGATTGAGAACGCAACAAATACCGCAAGCAAAGGGTAAAGTGTGACCAAGTTATATGCATGATAGTGGGGGTTAGCCAAAACCGACAACACAGATAATATAACCAGAGCTATCAAAAACTGAGCTTGCTTAAACGACAGTACTTTCCACTTACCGACACATATTCCTACGCCTATGAGAGCAAACAGCCAATAAACAATATCATGTAAAAAGTACTGTATCAGTACATCAACCTTCAGAGAGTTTGCGTCACTAACATGCGATGTCGAATACAGAAATAAATCAAACGTCGTGTACAAAAACAGTTCAAGTGAAGAAATTCCAACGGTCGCAACAAACAAAGCCGTGCAAGAGATAATGCCTAACAACAGCGCACTGACATCCAAGACAAAGTCACGTACGGAGCGCTTTTGAATTAGCCGAATAAGCCCGAAGAGACCAATCACTACGCCAATCAAAATCGCCTTAAATTTGAAGAGTATCGCAAGCCCGAATAATAACCCCACCCAAAACAATTTATGAGCATCACTTCCTGGGCACACATACAACACAATGATTATTTGTAACCAAAGAAAAAGAATAACGAGGTCAGGACGAAGGTCAATGCCACGCATCACCATCGCAGAAGAGGCAAAGAGCAATAACAATGTAGTGAGTGCAATATTGACTGTAAATATTTGGCGAAGAAGCACATAGACTTGCCAACCTATCGCCAACAAAAACAAAACAAAAAACGAACGAAAAACGTAAATAAGCTCGAATCGATCACCAAAGAAAAAGTAAACTGGCGTCATCCAATCAAAAAGCAAAGTATAGCTATCAACATTGAAGTCAAGATTCGGCCGTTTCCCAACGCTCATTAACCATGTGGTATAAAGCGCCATGTAATCATCATTAACGAGCGCGAGATTGAATATGATGTAAACATAAAAACCGAATAACAGACTTAAGTTAATCCCAAGTAGCCATCTAACTCTTTCTTCACTCATCGCTTCTTAAGTATCCAAACTTGTTTCGTTTTGAGTAAACTCGGCCAAATTGACTCAAGCCATATCAACGGGCGCATTAAAATGCCTGGAATAAAGTTATAGACAAAGCTAGGAAAGAGCAGGATCACTTGAGAGTCTATAACTTCGAAACCGTGTGCATCTGCCAGCTTGTAAATACTAGATGTGCTATTGGTGTAAACATCTCCTCCTAGCTGTTCCGAAAAAAGTCGGGTCCAAGTTCGCGGAGACCACCTTAGGCTATCAAAAATAAGATATCCTTCTGGTGCAATTAACCGTTCAAACTCTGCAAACAACCGATCTTGATCATCGCAATGAAACAGAAAACGACTAGATAATACTACTGAAAACTGCTGCTCTGGATATGTCGTTGAATAGATGTCTTGTTTAGAAAAATGTGTTTTTTGGAGCAAAGGGTTCTCGTAACAAACTGCGAGCATCTCATCAGAGTAATCTGCCGCATAAACCTGTTGAAAGCCAGACGCCGTAATAGTTGGAAGCATTCTTCCCGTGCCACAGGGTATATCTAGAATTGACTCTTGCAAGGAGCAGATATTAAGAAACTGTGAAAACAAAGACACTTCAGACTGATGTACAAATTGTCCACCAACATTTGAAAAACGTAGATCTTCATACTTTTTCACCGTTTCAGAATCACTGTAGAAATCTTGTTTTTCTTGCCGATTCGTTTTCATAAGTCACCTCTTTTCAGCGCTGAAACAAATGAGCTTGATTAAAGACAATGCGTTTCATTAATAGATATACAATTGGGAAACGAATCAACACGACCAAAATCTGCGAAATGAGAACATGAATGCCTACAATACTTTTAAAGATATAAAGCAGTAAAACACTCAAGAACAATGATCCTGCCGTTATTGTGATGAATTTAAAAAAGCTTCTTACATTTGCACAAACAGAAAACGTATATCTTGAGTTCATGATGTAACTAAAGGCAGAACCCACTAAAAAAGACAAAACAGAAGATGTCAAATAATAGACATCAAAATAAATAAGCACACAAAAAACGAGGTAACTGACCAGAGTATTCATGATACCCACTGAACCAAACTTAACTATCTTCATCGCTACTCTTTATATTCCTTGTGTAACGAATAATGTAATCGGGTCGGTCTTGACCTTGCTCGAAAATTCGCCCGACGTAAGAGCCGATTAAGGCAATAAAGAACAATAAAATCCCTGAGAAAAAGACTTGGAAAAAGATGATTGATGTCCAACCATCGACAGTTGTGCCAAAAACGAACTTACTTACTAGTGCTTTGGTGAGATATAACAAGCCAAGTGACCACATCAATGTTGAGATAACAAACATCAGTTGAATAGGAAAGCGGGAAAAATTAAGTACCGCGTCTGACGCTAAAGCAAACATCTTAGTAAGTGAATACTTCGTTTCTCCTGCATGTCTACCATCACGTTCATATTGAATAATGGTTTGATTAAATCCGATAATGGCAAAAATACCCCTCAAGTATTTGTGCTTCTCTCGGTAACATGAAATGGCCTCTCTAACTGGCTTAGTAAATGCCCGAAAATCACCGCAATCTTCAATTAAATTAGCGGGAGAAGTTAGGGATAAAAAGCGGTAAAACAATTTTGCACTAATTAGCTTAAAAGCGGTTTCATTTCTTCTCGACAAGCGTTGGGCATGGACGATATCAAAGCCTTTATCGATCTCTTTTAAGAACTGTGTAATAACTTCTGGGGGATCTTGAAGATCAATATCAATGGTAATATTAATATCTCCAGTTGCAGCTTCGATTCCAGCAAACAAAGCGGTTTGCTGCCCTACATTCGCAGCAAGATGCACGATCACTAATCGTTCATCCGCCATAGCCAGCTTGTCTAAAATTACTGCACTTTTATCAACACTAGCATCATTAACTACAACAAACTCAAACAAATACTGATCGTATTGCTTAGCAATTTCGCACAAACGCGAGTAATACTCCTCGATGACAGACTCTTCATTAAAACACGGAGCGATAAAGCTAATTTTATCCATACTCCCTCCTACCCAAGGCCGAGTGTTCGCGTATAGCCAGACACAAAACTTTCTAACGTATAACGAACTTTAAACTGCTCTATTTGATTTCTAGACATCTGGTCAAGTTGACCTAACTTAAAACCGTTCTCTATCGCACTTGCACTCGCTTCTAAATCATCCAGATCAATTTCAATGGCATTAGAACCAAATTGAATAACATCCGATAATTGCTCGAAATCAGGAATCGCAATCGGTAATCCGCAAGATACCGCCTCCACGATTAGGTTAGGTGTTAGGCTCGTTCCGACACATGTCCTTAGTGGTAAAACCAACAAATCTGCACTCGCCATCTCAACTGAAATATCAATGCTCTCTTTAAATTCTATTTGGTGATGTAGCTCATGTTTAGAAACAAGTTTCTCTATATTTGCTTGGTCGCCGAAGCCACTGAGACAGAGCGTTAGATCAAAATCGATACATTCTCGCTTCTTTAGTATTGCAGCCAATTCAATTAAAGCGTCAACGCCTTTTGATGGCTTAGAATGCCCGATATAAAGTAAAGACATTCTTTGTGTCTTCTTTGCAGGGTTAGGTCGCGAAAAGTGCTCAGAAAAAACCCCATTTTGAATGAAATAGACTGGCAAATGAGACAGAGAAGATAACTGAAATTTCTGGTAGTTACTGTGCACAATCGCTTGACAAAAATTGTCTAACAAACTCTTGTATAAAGGCGCACTGATAAACGAATTAAATAGAAGTAAATGTAAATACTTAAACCAATTCCGAAAAAAATAATGCTTGTTATTACGGACCTCGTCTAAGGTCAAATATGACTGCCAAATGGATAAAGTCGTCTGCTTTTGATATCGAGATTTTAAAAAGAAAAAAACCACCAATAGTTCTACAGGCGTAGCAATGTGTAGGTTAACCTTCGCACTGTTGGTTTTCTCGAGCAGCCTGTTGAGCTCTCTACATAAGTAAATTAGATTCATCAGCCCCTCAAACAGAGATTCATATCGACTCTCATTACGAAAGGTATGTTGTTCAACCTTAATATGAGAACGAAACTCAGTTGGAGAAACAGTGACAACATGATGTCCATTCTCAGTTAAGCACTGCGCTAAATTGACGAAGTTTTTACTCATTGCTTCTTTTTGATCACTTCGAAATCTAGCGATAGCTAAGATCACAAGTTCCATTTGTTTTCCTAATACTTATCGCACCTAATAACCATAGTATAAACAACGAGAACCTGAGAAACTGTTTACTAGTAAGAGAATCAAAATGATAAAAAGATAATGATTGAATTAGTTTTAAAAGGGCTCACCGAAAGAGCAAAAGGAGATAGATAAAAATCAGGGCTTTATTGCAGTTCGGTCCATTAAAACCAGTCACAATCCTTGAACACTCGCCTTGCACTGACTACAATGACGCACTTTTTTTAATGACTTCAAGGTCACACAAAATGACAGATACAGCTAAACCAGCTCTACCAGATCGCCTAGCGGGTAACCCACGTAGCCCATTCTTCATCAAAGAATGCTTCGATCACCAAATCGGTATCCGTTTTAACGGCAAAGAGCGCACAGACGTAGAAGAATACTGCGTGAGCGAAGGTTGGGTGAAAATTGCTTCTCCTAAAGCAAAAGACCGTTTCGGTAACCCAATGCTAATCAAACTTAAAGGCGAAGTTGAAGCGTACTACGTGTAAGCTGACCACGCTGAATATCTTTGAAAGCTCGAGTTTGACTCGGGCTTTTTTAATGCCTGTCATATCCCTTTCTCGATTAATCTATTCCCTCCTCTATTCAGTACAAGTTATTAAGAAATCGATGTAAATCGCTGTTTTTATCTGATTGTTGGCTAAAGTTTCTATAGAACTTACTGTAATAACCATTGCCAAAAGAAACGACACCTTTTGATTGTAGGGAGAGGAAATGGAAAGCCCACTTGTCACACTCAAACACGCCAGCAAAAGCTTTGTTGATGGCAAAGAGACACATCGCGTGTTGGAAGGGGTCGACTTCACGTTGAGCACAGGAGCGAATGTTGCGCTGACGGGCGCAAGTGGTAGCGGTAAAAGTACCTTACTCAATATCATCGCTGGCTTTGAGCCACTTTCCGAAGGTGAGTTGTGGTTAGATGGCGATAACACAGCGGCTTGGAAAGACCCACAATGGAGCCGATTTCGCCATCAAAAACTCGGGGTTATTTTTCAGCAATTCAACCTCTTAACACCTCTTAACGTAAAGAAAAACATCGCCTTTCCTCTCAATTTGAATCAACAGAAATGGAACGACTGGTGCGATTATTTGGTCGAGACTCTAGGCATCAGCCAACTTCTCGACAGACATGTTTCTGCCCTTTCCGGCGGTCAACAACAACGAGTCGCTATTGCACGCGCATTGGCTCACAAGCCTAAATTACTGCTTGCTGATGAACCCACAGGAAACCTAGACCAAAAAGCTGGCTTGGAAGTGATGAAACTGTTGAATGAAATCACCACCCAAGGCAATACCGCCGTGCTCTTGGTGACGCATAGCTCTGAGTGTGCCGAGTTTATGCAAACCCAATTACGTTTAAAGGATGGGCGTTTAAAGGATGGTCGTTTGCAAAGCGGACTGACGCAAAATCAGCGCGATGTAAATGAGCAACATCATGAAGCAAGCTAGGCTCTCAAACACCAGATTCACACATACTCGACTCGCACTGAATCTGTTTGCAGCGCACTATCGGCAGGCGCCACTGCAAGCCGCCGCAATTCTGATCGGTATCGTGCTGGCAGTGACCTTGTTTGTTGCGGTGCAAGCCATCAACCTCAATGCCAAGCGCAGTTATGCAGAGTCTACCGAGCAGCTTAGCGCACAAGCTCAGAACTTAATTATTCCACCAGCAGGGCAAAACTATCTGCCCGAATCGCTCTACTTCACCCTTAGACAAAACGGACTCAGTGCAGCGCTACCTATAATCGAAGGGAGAGTGAGAGACAAACAAGGGCGTCGCTGGTCAGTACAAGGTAGCGAGTTAATTGCCGCCATCTCTTCACGTTCTCGCTATTCATCAGAAAACCAGCAGAACGTATCTTTGTTCGACAGTGCTTTACCTTTGCCAGAGCTTTTAGCTGGCAAGCCCATCGTGATGATGAGCCAATCTCAACATCAAAACCTAGGAGAGGTGGACACCCTAACTCTGGACGACATCCCAACCCAAGTGGTGGTGCTACCTGACGAATGGCAGTTAGGTAGCCGAATGTTGCTGGACATTGGCTTTGCCCAGCAACTGCTCAATAAACAAGGACAACTCAGTTACATTGCAGTTTTCCATTCGGGTGATAAAGGGAATAAAGACAAGCAAACAAAATGGCAGAAGCTGATTGGCGAGCAAGGACAATGGATTTCCAATAATCAAAGTACAGACCTTGGCTCACTGACCGACAGCTTTCATCTCAATCTCACAGCAATGAGCTTACTTGCCTTTTTAGTCGGGCTGTTCATCGCTTACAACGGCGTAAAGTACAGCTTGCTGAAACGCAATCGGCTGTTAGTGCAGATTCAACAGGCGGGTGTTGCGCCGAGCATTGTGTTCTCTGCGCTGCTAGTTGAACTCACTATTCTCGTTACCATCGGCGCTTCATTCGGTTTTGTATTGGGCATGCAGCTTAGCCATTGGTTGCATCCGACCGTAGCACTGACTTTAGAACAACTTTATGGTGCGACACTGCTGCCCGGCACTTGGCAGTGGCAATGGTGGGCGCAAGCGCTGCTGCTCACGTTAGCCGCAACCCTATTGGCGTGTTGGCAGCACTTTAAACAGCGAGTGCGCCAGCCGCTTTCCTCTCATGGCGGATTTTATCAAGCACCTGAAGCCTCTAACGAAAACCAATTGTTTGTGATAGGTGCGGCGTTGACGGCTCTCGCACTTGCAGGGTTATGGCTGAGTGAGCACCACCGATTTACCATGGCGTGGCTCGGCGTGCTTGTGGTGTCGATTCCTTTATATCTACCCAAAACACTCAGCGTATTAGCCAATTGGTGTGAAAAACGCACCAGTTCCGGTTTGATGCAGTATCTGTTTGCAGAGCTGCGCGAGCTGATTTCTCCGCTTTCTCTCGCCATGATGGCACTGCTACTCGCCGTTACAGCCAATATGGGCATGAATACCTTAGTGGGCAGCTTTGAATCCACCCTAAAACAGTGGTTAGAACAAAGGCTACACGCCGACATTTACGTTAGCCCTGCTCAAGGGGAAATCGCAGATGTGGAGCGCGCGTTAGGGCAGTTCGACAAAGTTGAGACCGTCTACAAGCAATACTACGTCGAAGATAACCTGCAAGGCTTACCGATTTTGCTTGGTACCAAAGACAAAGACACCTTAGAGCAAACCATGGTGTTCAAATCGCATTTGGAGAACTTCTGGTCACGTTTTTACCAAGGTGAATCAGTCGCCATCAGTGAACCAACCGCGGTCAAACTGGGTTTATCACTGGGTAGCGAGCTCACGCTTGATGCCGTTCCAAATAAGAACCTGATTGTGGGTGCGATATTCCACGATTACGGTTCACCCAATGGTGAAGTGTTATTGGCACCCAAATTATGGCAAGAGAGTGGCTTTACCGACCTGCCGACAAGCCTTGGCATTAAAGTATTGGGGGACCCACAAATCGTCTACGAGCAACTGCGCGAGCAATTGAATCTGCATCCAAGTCAGCTCTACGATCAAGCGCAAATCAAATCCATCGCGTTGGATATTTTCTCGCAGACCTTCGCCATTACACGCGCACTCAACGGCGTGACGTTGATGGTCGCGGTGATTGGTTTGTTCAGTGCTTGTTTCATGTTGCTCGACGCGCGCAAAGCCGCCATCGCAAGGCTATATGCACTTGGCGTCAGCCGTCGCAAATTAATGACCATGGTGGTCGGACAGATCGTCGCTTTGGTCAGTTTTACTCTGGTTATCGCCCTACCCCTCGGAGCCATGGTGGGTTATGTGCTGACAGACATCGTCACCTTGCGCGCTTTTGGTTGGAGCCTAAATTATCTGTGGAATTGGAGTGATGCCCTCAGCATTGCGGCGATCACCATCTTGGTGGCAGTGATTGCAACCTTGATTCCGCTGTGGCGATTGGTCAGTAAGCCTGTCGTGTCCAGTTTGCAAAGCGAGGTGTTGTGATGGTTCGATTGGCAAGCAAACTTACTCTGTTCATAGGCAGTTTGATCCTATTTGGATGTGAAGATCCCCAACAAAAAAATATGGGCACTTTGCTGGGCAGTGGAGAAACACAAAGCGAGAGCAACCCATTCACACCCGTGGAAAAAGGTGTCGAACTGACCTTCCCAGCAGACCATCAAGCACACCCGAATTTTCGTCATGAATGGTGGTACTTAACCGCTAACTTAATCGATGAAGACGGCAACCCACTTGGCGTTCAATGGACACAATTTCGCTTTTCTGCTGCGCCACCAACGGACGAAGATGACGTGAAGAAAACCGAATGGCAAGCTCAACAAATCTACATGGCGCACAGCGCGGTCACGACGAAGGACAAACACTATGCAGATGAGAAATGGTCACGCGCTCAAGCCTCTCTAGCAGGTGTTGATACTTCACCATTTCGGGTTTATCTCGATGATTGGCAGTGGACTTCTTCAACCAACGACCTCTTCCCTGCCACATTGAAGGCGAACTCCGAACAGTTTGGCTATTCGCTGACGCTTAACAGCAGTGCGCCTTATCAAAAGCAAGGCGAGCAAGGTTACAGCACCAAAAGCGCCGATGGTCAGGTGGCTTCGTATTACTACAGCCAACCGTTTATTGATGTCTCTGGTGAAGTCACTATCGACGGTGAAATCCATCAAGTGTCGGGCAAAGGTTGGATAGACCGAGAGTGGAGCTCGCAATTCTTACTCGACTCACAACAAGGCTGGGACTGGTTTGCTCTAAGGTTGAGTGACGAAACCAGCTTGGTAGTGTTCCAATTGCGGGATGCCAAAACAGGACAAGCCAGTTACGCCAACGCAAGGCTGATGCAGCAAGATGGTTCTGGCATCGCTATCCCACAAAAAGACATTCAGTTAGAGGCGACCAAGCAAACAGAAATCCAAGGGCGAAAGTATCCAACCGAGTGGCAAGTGTCGATTCCTAATCAGCAAATCGAGCTTACTATTTCTGCACTCAACCCGAACGCGAAAATGCCCCTTTCTGTGCCTTATTGGGAAGGCCCTGTGCGTATTGAGGGCTCTCATTCTGGGACTGGTTATATGGAGCTGACGGGATACTAAGCGCTCTGAACGGATTTCAATTACCGTTGAGAAGCCATCTTAAGAACCATCTCCTACCCGCAACAGAATGCATCATAATCAGAAATAAATGACTACGACGCATTTATTCGATACTAGCCTTGAATCCTTGCTTCGTTGCGGTACGCTTTGAGCAAATCAAACAAGGGTGGCCCCTCTCATGCGTGTCGATTATCACCAACGACTCGTTCCTGTTATTCGCTATCTGGAACAGCACTTTAACGATCCTCTCAATTTGCTCGACGTGGCAGCGCTAGCAAACCTCTCTCCCTATCACTTTCACCGTACCTTCAAGGCGGTACAAGGCGAAACATTAGCCGACTTCATCCGACGTTTACGGCTAGAGGCGGCAGCAGACGACCTTTTCAAATCAAAGCAACCAGTGCTGAACATCGCGTTAGAGTACGGTTTTTCTAGTTCGCAAAGCCTAGCTAAGGCGTTTAAGCAGCATTATGGCGTAACACCAACCGCCTTTCGCGACTGTAAAAACTACCAGCAATTTTCTGAACTCGCGCGAAACAGCAAGATTGGACACGCACTGCGCAAGAATGGAAACGAACGAGCCCTAAGCGATTCATATACTGACTCTGAACTCACAACATGGAGCAACAATATGGAAACGCAAAACTTTGATAAAGCAAAACTGGCTTACATTCGCGTAAACGGCCCTTATGGCCAAGGTTATGAAGAACCATCAGGTCGCTTGTATCAATGGGCAGGAATGAAAGGTTTGGCGGGCAATACCTGTATCTTCATTTATCACGATAACCCAGAAATCACGCCAGACGAGAAGTGTCGTACTGATATCTGTCTAATGGTGCCAGAAGATACCGAAGTACCAAAAGGCATTGAGCTGCAAGACTTCCCCGGCGGTCAATATGCGGTGATGCGCCAGCAAATTACCGAATTCAGCCAATACCCTAAAGCATGGGATGATTTGATGAGCAAAGTGGTTGAATCTGGTATTGAAAACGACTGTCGACCTTGCTTCGAACTTTATCATAGCTACGATCCACAAACGCACCATGCAGACGTCTGCTTCTGCACTGCCATCAAATAATCGAAAAAAGCCTGCACGTTCGCAGGCTTTCCTTCTATTAGAAATAATGTCTAAATCGATTAGATCGCTTCGCCGTTTACTGTAACAGCAACATCAATATTGCCACGAACGGCGTTTGAGTATGGGCAAACTTGGTGTGCAATGCGCGTTAGCTCTAATGCTTGTTCTTGTGGCATATCTAGCTCTACCGCTAAGCTCACTGTTAATGCAAAGCCGCCGTTATCGTTCGGACCAATGCCCACTTCCGCTGTTACGGGTGCACTTTTCAGGTTTACTTTACCTTCACGTGCTACGTGCAGAATCGCGTTAGAAAAACATGCTGAATAACCCGCTGCGAAAAGCTGCTCAGGGTTAGTTGCTGCACCTGTGCCGCCCATTTCCTTCGGGTATGACAGCTCTAGATCGAGAAGACCGTCATCTGTTTTTACTTGACCATTACGACCAGCCAAAGCAGTAGCTTGAGTTTTGTATAGAGTAGTCATGCGATTGTCCTTCTTAATTTAAGTTGCGCGCAATTTAATTGCTTACAATCTTATATCGAAGTAAAGATCGTTTGCAACTATATTGTGCACAATTTATTTTGTTACTCTCTTTCTCTGTAAGCAGGTAGGCAACGCCAATGAGCCAGTGTTACACCGACAACACCATGACCAACGACGATAAACTCTTACTCGAAAACCAAGTTTGCTTCCCGCTCTATAGTGCAGCAAATGCGGTGATCCGAGCTTACCGCCCTTTGCTGGACGAACTTGATCTGACTTATTCGCAATACTTAGTGATGATGGTGTTGTGGGAGAAAGACGGTGCCAGTGTTAAAGAACTGGGCTCGCAACTGCATTTGGATTCAGGCACGCTCACGCCGCTGCTTAAACGATTAGAAACAAAAGGCTATGTAGAACGTGGTCGCAGTGACACCGATGAGCGCGTACGCGTACTCAACCTTACAGAGCAAGGTCGTGACCTCAAAGAGCAAGCCAAATCAGTGCCAAACGCCATGATGTGTAAAATCACGTTAGAGCTGGATGAAATGATCATGCTGAAGAAGTTGTGCGGCAAGGTGCTCGACAATCTGAACTAAAAAATAAAAGCATCAGCTTCCCCACTTCCTATTAGAAAGAGCCTGCCGAGATGCAGGTTCTTTCGATCTTAGCCAGACGATATCTTAAAGGTCATCATCGGTATCTCTATTACCACTCGGCCTTCATCTTCAATAAAACCTATCAAAGCAAACTCACTTACATCGGGCTTCCCTATGAATAAAGATAGGAAATGACTATCAATAGGATAGTTACAAGCGATTTTCCTTAAACACAATCCAATGCGAATATACTTTCCGAAAGCAAGAACTGCTCACCCTAAAACATTCTGAGGAAAGTAAAAATGATTAATACAAAGATCAAACCATTTGCAGCTACAGCATACAAAAACGGCGAATTCGTTGAAGTAACAGAACAAGACGTTCTAGGCAAATGGGCTGTATTCTTCTTCTACCCAGCAGACTTCACATTCGTATGTCCGACAGAACTAGGTGACCTAGCAGACCACTACGAAGAGCTACAAAAACGCGGCGTTGAAGTGTACTCAGTATCAACAGACACACACTTCACTCACAAAGCTTGGCACGATAGCTCAGAAACCATCGGCAAGATCCAGTACTACATGCTTGGTGACCAAACAGGCAACATCACAAACAACTTCGGTGTGATGCGTGAAGGCCAAGGTCTTGCAGACCGTGCAACGTTCCTAATCGACCCAGAAGGTACTATCCAAGCAATGGAAATCACTGCTGAAGGTATCGGTCGTGACGCAGAAGACCTACTACGCAAAGTGAAAGCAGCTCAGTACGTAGCAGCACACCCAGGCGAAGTTTGCCCAGCAAAATGGAAAGAAGGCGAAGAAACGCTAGCTCCTTCTCTAGACCTAGTAGGCAAAATCTAAGCCACTGAATTTAAGCTCAATTTAACATGCTAATTGACGCTTAACTTAGAGAGCGTTCCAGGTTAGATACCTTGACGACCTTCTGCCTGGTTTGCTCTCTCCCTACTGATTTTATCCAGAGTAACCACTCTTTTGTTTATTTAAGGTAACAACAACTATGTTAGACCAAGCGATCCAACAACAACTCAAACAATATCTGGCTAATGTAAAAGAAGACGTTCGTCTAGTGGTTAGTCTAGATGAAAGCAAAGCATCGAATGACATTCTGTCTCTGGCGAACCAAATCGCAGAGATGAGCGACTTTATCACCGTTGAACGTGACGACAACGCAAGCGCACGTAAACCAGTGATGACGGTGACCAATCCAGTAAAAGGCACAGCACTTCGCTTTGCTGGCTTACCAATGGGTCACGAATTTACCTCTCTGGTATTGGCATTGCTGCACTCTGGTGGTCACCCAATCAAACTAGAGCCGGAAGTGATTGAACAAATCGCAGCGCTAGATAAAAAGTTGGAAGTTGAAGTGTTCATTTCACTGTCGTGCCAAAACTGTCCAGACGTGGTTCAAGCGTTCAACATGATGGCAGCGATCAACCCGAAAGTGAAAGCAACCATGATCGACGGTGCACTATTTCAAGATGAAGTGAAACAACGCGACATCATGGCAGTACCAAGCGTATTCGTAAACGGAGAGCTATTCGGTCAAGGTCGTATGTCTCTGACTGAAATCCTAAACAAAGTGGATGACAGCGCGAGCGAGAAAGCAGCCAAAGCACTGAGCGAAAAAGACCCATACGACGTGCTAGTTGTCGGCGGTGGCCCTGGTGGTAGTGCAGCAGCACTATACGCAGCGCGTAAAGGTATTCGCACTGGCGTTGTCGCTAAACGCTTCGGTGGTCAGGTGATAGACACCATGGCAATCGAGAACTTTATCTCGGTAAAACGTACTGAAGGTCCAAAACTGGCGACTGACCTAGCAGAGCACCTAAAAGAATACGACGTAGACGTCGTGACTGAGCAACAAGCGCAAAAACTGATGGGCGCAGCGCACACAGATGATGGCTTGATTCATATCCAACTTGAAAGCGGCGCAACGCTGAAAAGTAAGAGTGTCATCCTTAGCCCTGGTGCACGCTGGCGTGAAATGAACGTTCCGGGTGAGCAAGAGTACCGCAACAAAGGCGTCGCGTACTGCCCACACTGTGACGGCCCGCTATTCAAAGGCAAGAAAACCGCGGTTATCGGTGGTGGTAACTCAGGCATCGAAGCGGCTATCGACCTTGCAGGTATTGTTGAGCACGTAACCGTTCTTGAATTTGCAGACGTACTTCGCGCAGACCAAGTGCTTATCGACAAAGCGAACTCACTACCAAACATCGACATCATCACGATGGCACAAACCACAGAAGTAGTGGGTGACGGTACTCGCGTAACAAGCTTGAAGTACAAAGACCGTAACACAGATGAAATCAAAGAGATTGAACTGTCAGGTATCTTTGTCCAAATCGGTCTAGTACCAAACACAGAATGGCTAAAAGATTCAGAAGTAGAGCTTTCTGAGCGCGGCGAAATTGAAGTTGGTAGCCGTGGTGAAACCAGCCTAGAAGGTGTCTTCGCAGCCGGTGACGCAACGACGGTTCCTTACAAACAGATCATCATAGCGATGGGTGAAGGTGCAAAAGCAAGCTTAGGCGCGTTTGACTACCTAATCCGTAAGCAAGGTTAATCTCCAATTTCTTGAGCACAAAGCGCGCGGTGCTGTGTTTTCTTTCCCGGAAAACCAATCGGGGCACCGTGACAGCGATGAGTAACAAGAAATAAAAGCAAAAAACCTAGAAGCCCAAAGACTTTGCCAGCAGGTACCAACTGCTGGCTTTTTTGGTTTTGGGGAGGGGTGTAAGCACATCCTCCAGCACTCCGAGTTCAAACTGGAGGGAATGGCTCTACAATCACGGATAATTCAGTTCACTCCACCAGCATCAAAACGCGTTGCGAATAGATTATGAATACTCGCTTAGGCTCCTTCAGAATGACACTGTTCGTTTAGCGCTCTCTTCACGTCATTCCCGCGAACCTAGGTGAGACTGGGAATCTACCCACCGCAAGCTTGAACGAAAGAAATTCACACACATACACGTGAAGCATCAACGGTTAGAGGATTCATGAACATGATCCTCCTCTTAACCTCAAACCACCAACCCCACCTAACCTTCGCTTGTATCAAACTCTAAAGATCTCAACACTCCGAGCTCAAGGTGGCAAGTTCTACAATCGTGGATAATTCAATTCACACCACCAGCATCACAAAGCGCTGAGAATAGATTCTGAATACTCGCTTAGGCTCCTTCAGAATGACACTGTTCGTGTAGCGCTCTCTTCGCGTCATTCCCGCGAACCTAGGTGAGACTGGGAATCTACTCACCGTAAGCTTGAACGAAAGAAATTCACACACATACACGTGATGCATCAACGGTTAGAGGGTTCTGAACATGATCCTCCTTTCAACCTCAAACCACCAACCCCACCTAACCTTCGCTTGTATCAAACTCTAAAGATCTCAACACACCGGGCTCAAAGGGGAGGGACTGGTTCTGCAATCGTGGACAGTTAACTCCACACCGCCAGCATCACAAAGCGCTGAGAATAGATTCTGAATACTCGCTTAGGCTCCTTCAGAATGACACTGTTCGTTTAGCGCTCTCTTCACGTCATTCCCGCGAACCTAGGTGAGACTGGGAATCTACTCACCACAAACTCGCTCGAAAATGATTAGCACGAACAAACAAAAGATGAATGAGGGTTGCAAGCACATAACCCAACTCGCAGATTCAAAGTACCACCCCACCGAATCTCTCCATGTATCAAGCTCCAAAGACACCAACCCTAAAAAAATTTAAAAAAGCCCTTTACCTCGACTTAACTTGAGGTTTTAGCATGTTCATCGTTGGCTAGCAAATGACAAAAAGGAGCACATCATGATCCAACTAGAACATATTAATTTAGTCGTGAAAAACATCCCTGAAATGCTGAAGTTTTATCAAACTGCATTTCCACATTGGTACGTGCGTGATGAGGGGAAAGGCGAATGGAGTGGCAAGCCAAGAAACTGGCTACATTTTGGCGACGAGTATCAATACATTGCCATGAGTGACCACGGTGAAGGTGAGAACCGCGAGTTGGGCGGCCACCAAGTAGGGCTAGCGCATTTTGCTTATGTGACCAACAACGTCGATGCCATCATAAAAAGACTGACCGATGCAGGTTATCCGATTGCCCAACCTGGGGCTGATGAGCCATATCGCAAGAATGTGTATTTTGTTGACCCTGCAGGTTTTGAGATCGAATTTGTTGAATACCTGACGGATGATCCAAAACTTCGTAACCTGACAAGCTAAAAGAGACGTAAACAATAAAACGCCAGCAGATGGTTACTGCTGGCGTTTTAGTTTATCTATCAGGTTTCTTTATCGCATTAGCGCTGTTTGGCAAAAACCTGAGTCCAGTAATACCCGTAGCTTGCCGAGTGATTTTCGACAAGCGACGCGCCCATCTGATCAAAATCCGCACTCATGATATTGAGGCAGTGACCTTCGCTCGATAACCAAGCATTAACGACGGCGTTAATGCTGCTTTGCCCTACGGCGACATTCTCACCAATAGCGCTCCAAGCATAGCCCGTTGCGTTGACTCGATCTGACATATTGCTGCCGTCAGAACCTGTGTGACTCATGAAATCGCTGTTCGCCATGTCGCTCGAATGTCGATAAGCGGCGCTTTCCAAATCGTAGCTCCAAGTCAGTGCCCCAACAGGTGGCATGGTGGTTGCGCCACACTGTTGTGTAGTAGAGCGAGCGCTGTTCACCGCTGCGAGCATCTGCTCGGCAAATATGCCTTGTGATGATGTGGAACCTGTGTTTTGAGAACCGTTTTCTACAGGTGCTGACGACTCCCCGTCGCCGCCACATGCGCTGAGAAGTAGAGCCAAAACTGGCACTAAGATCTTAGTTGGCATTGTCTTTCCTTTATGAGTGACGAAGAGCAAACTGCGCTTTTCGATAATAACGCCCAATAACCTAACAAAAACCAATAAAAGCACCATATGACTTAGAGTGTTTTAACCAAAGACTCACATGAAGTTTTCAATCGCCTTGGTTCGGTTGATAAATTGGCAACGTTTCAGCCCACGTATGGAATGGCGTTTCATCCATATCCTGTATTGCTTGAGTGATAAAATCGATGAACACCCTCACTCGGGCAGGCACATATTCCCGGTTAGCATAGAGAAGATACACGCCATTTCCTGCTTGGCGCATACTCGGAAATATCGGCACTAAACGCCCCGCTTTGAGCCAGTCTCTCGCGATAAAATGAGGAATCTGAGTTAACCCTAAACCTTCTGCGCAAAGCTCTGCCATCGATTCGCCGTCATTTACAATAAAATTTCTCTCGGGGTTATACTCACTTGCACCGTCTGATTCTGGCATCCGAATCGGCAACAGTTTCCCCGTTTGTTTAAAACGAAAACGAACCCAAGAATGGTCATTGAATACATCCGGGCCACTCGGAACACCATGGCGCGCTAAGTAATCCTGACTGCCACAAATAATAAAATCGATAGGACTCAGCTGGCGCACAATCAACTGGCTGTCCTGAACGACACCAGATCTAATCGACACATCAATCCCTTGTTCAATAATATCAACGTAGGCGTCATCGTAATGAATATCGATAGTGATACTGGGGTAGCGGCGACAAAACTCTTTTAATAAAGGGCGAATGTAAAGGCGACCGTAGGAGATCGGCACGTTAATCTTAAGCAGTCCTGAAAGCGCATCATTGTGGCTTTTCAATGAATCCTCACACGCCGTCAGTTCGTCCAGTACAAACCTAGCGGTATTTGCGTATCGACGACCGGCTTCTGTCAGACGGATCTGTCGCGTAGAACGTTGGAAAAGCTGTATTCCCAAGTCGCTTTCAAGACGATGGATGGCCTTACTCACCGTAGAAGGGTCTGTGCCATACGCTTTGGCGGCCGCAGCAAAACTGCCACCTTCTAAAGTGGCAATAAAAAATCGTAGGGACCGTATCTTATCCATAAAACTCGTGCACTCCATTCGTGAACTTTATTCACTTTAGTAAAGACAAAGTGGCTCTTCAATCACCAATCAGCCCAAATATAATGAATCTCAATAACTTGATGCTCTGTTAGCGAGGAAAAAACAATGGGTAAAAATGGATTAAAGAATGCACTACAACTATTGATAGCGACCTTAGTCCTATTCTTTGGGGTGCTTCAAACGGCACATGCGACGGATAAACGCATTGGCATTCTAGTTTACGACGGCGTACTGACCTCTGATGTTACTGCGCCTTTAGAGGTCTTTGGCGTTGCAAGTCGTCTGACTTGGTTTAGCGATTATGAAGTAGTCACTATTTCCGTCTCTGAACAGAAAACCATCACCACTGAAGAGGGATTAAAAATTGGTGTGGATGCTTGGATTGGCGATCAGCCGGAACTCGACGTGCTGGTTTTAACATCCAGCTACGACATGGATGCGCTAATCGAAAACAAGGATCTCATTCACTTTATTCAAACCACATCAAAGGCGGCAGATTGGATGGCAAGTAATTGCTCTGGTGCGTATCTATTGGCCGAGGCTGGCCTGTTAAACGGTAAGAAAGCGACGACGTGGGCAGGAGGTGAAAACGGATTACAAAAAGACTATCCAGCAGTTGATGTACAGGTCGACCAGAATTTTGTTGTTGATGAGGGTGTCATCACCTCAAACGGCAGCCTAGTTAGCTATCAAGCCGCCCTTAAATTGCTGCATCTCATGACTTCAGAATCTAAAGCTCAAGAAGTCGCAGACGCCCTTCAATACTCACGTTTTTCTACCCAGCCCTTTTAAGCGGGCAAGAACTAAACCGCAGGTAACCTTTGAGCTTCAGAGGTTACCTTACTACTCAGCTCTACACTTCTGATCTTAATCCTATGGAAAAACACAAACGATACGAAGCACTGACGAAGGAGCGATACCAAGATATCTATCGTCTCGCATATTGGCTATGCAAAGATCATCACCTTGCTCAAGATTTGGCGCAAGACACCTTCCTGAAAGCGTGGCGATTCTTTGATAACTTAAATGATCCCAATGCCGCGAAGCCTTGGCTCATCACCATTTTGCGTCGTGAGAATGCTCGGCGCTTTGATAAAAAGCAGTACGATTTTGTCGATATTGATGAGTGTGTAATACAGGCAAAAACCTACCCTGGCAGTGACCACGACATGGCACAAGATTGGCTTCAAAAACAAATGATGATTCTCGAACCCAAATACCGAGAGCCATTGGTCTTAAAACTCGTAGTCGGGTTTAATCATAATGAAATTGCTCAAGTATTAGAGCTTAATCACAACACCGTGGCGACTCGATTATTCAGAGCACGCAATCAGATCATTGCGCAGAGGGAGCGCGATTAAGACACAAAAAAAGTAGTCAATCATGTCAACTAACTGGCTATGCTCCGGTCTATTTCATAAGTCGTTACACAACTCGGCGCTTTAACGCTTTACATCAAGCGCGACTAGATGAACACTTCTCGTCAAAGTACAATAACAGCCGACATAGAGTAGAGTCAGTAAAACATTATGAGTAACACAACGGCGAAAAAGCCGAATCCCCTATTCGAGATTCTTTTTAACGTATTTATCCCTTCCTTTATCTTGATGAAGTTTAGCGGCGATGAACACCTAGGAACAGCAATGGCGCTGGTTGTCGCTTTGCTATTTCCTATCATTTACGGCGGTATGGACCTTGTCCGGAACAAGAAATTTAACTTTATTTCTGCACTTGGCTTTATCAGTGTTTTATTAACTGGCGGCATTGGCTTGTTAGAGCTTGATACACGTTGGTTAGCCTTGAAAGAAGCCCTGATCCCTGGCCTGATCGGTTTAGCGGTTTTGGGCTCAACGTTTACCCGCTACCCACTGATGCAGAAGTTAGTACTGAATGACACGGTATTGAATTTATCGCTGATTAACGAACGCTTGAAAGAGAACGGTCAATCAGAGGCATTTGAACGTTGTCTAATGTCATCAAACTATCTGTTTGCGAGTACTTTTGCGTTCTCATCCGCGATGAACTACTTCCTTGCGACTTGGATCGTGACCAGTCCTTCGGGCACGGCTGCCTTTAATGAAGAGTTGGGTAAGATGACGCTTTACAGCTACCCGATGATTGCAATTCCAAGCATGTTAATGATGTTCGGTATTTTTTATTATATTTGGCGTCAAGTACGTACGATGACATCGCTCGAGACAGAGCAAATTTTCCATCTAAAATAGTCCCATCATTACAAATAACCCATCAAAAAAGGGAGGATTTTATCCTCCCTTTTCTCAACAGACTCACTGTAATTCATAGCGTCAAAATGATTTTTCCTGACACCGCCGATGAGCGTTGCTCAACCATTTCAATCGCAGTTTGAAAATCCTCTAGCGGCAGCTCAGACGCTACATTTAACTTTATATCGTTGGCAATAAAGTGGTCTAACATTTCAGCGAATACCGCCTTTCTCACGCTTTTACCTACCGATTCTTCCCAATACCGCAAAAAGAAGGGGCTAAAGTCGATGTTGTTGATCTTCATCGATTCAAAAAACGCAGGCGTATAAGGCGCTAACGACAACGTTCCGTAGTTGATGTATTGGCCATTTTCTTTCAAGGTACGAATGAGATACGTGCCAGCCTCACCACCTATCGCATCCAAAGCGGCCGTTGGTTGTGGCAGTTTGCGCGTTTGCAGTTGCGCGTGTAAGTCTTGCTTCGCGTCCAACACTGGAATCGTATCGTACGGATACTCGTCTGGCTTTGAAGTGACAGCAATCAGTGTAAAACCCAGTGAATGGGCGAGCTGGGCAAATATCTTACCGATCGCCGAACCCGCCGCATTGATGATCACCACATCCTCTTTGTTCAACTTAGCCACTTTAGTGGTGATCACCCACGCGGTTAACGCGTTGATGTACAACTGGCAGGCATAGCCGTTATCCAAACTCTCAGGTAGCGGAAAAAGATTCTCAGGCGAAGCATCTATGTAGTATTGCCAAGTACCACTCATCGCCACCAACACTTTTTGCCCAACTTGAAGGTCAGTTTGACCAACAGCACTGACTTCCACCACACGCCCAACCGCTTCAAATCCCGGCACGCGAGGTGGTACGTGAACGCGGCGGTATTGCCCAACACCATAAATGGAAAGCAAGTCACTTGGGTTAATGTTTGTAGCTTCGAGCCTCACCCGAATCTTGCCCTGAACAAGCGATTTGAGGGGCTCTTTTTCCAACGACAGCGACGTTTTGGACTGACCAAAACAGAATTGATTCACTCGAGTATTTATCGTTGGTGCCATTGTTATTCATACCATGTAATTGAAATTCAAAAAGGAAGTTTCGCGACTTCTACTCAAAAGCATTAAGTGAAGTCGAAGCTCTGTATTTCTACCTGCGCGATGCGCCGTTCACTCTAAACTGTTGTGGCGTCATATCAAAATAGGCTTTAAATGCTTTGATGTAGGATGAGTCGTTTTGATAACCCACTAGGTCTGCAATGGCTTGGATTGGCAACGTTTCATCTAACAAAGAAAGCGAGTAAATCAGCCGAATTTGTTGCCGCCAAAGCAGAAATGAAGTGTTGAATTCCTTGGCAAACAACCGTGATAAAGTGCGCTCAGACGCCCCAATTTTCTCCCCCCACTCTTTTAGCGAACAGCTCAACGCGGGCTCGTCGGTCAACTGTTCGAAAATCAGTTTTAGTCGTCTGTCTTGTGGCAGCAATAACTGAAATGTCTGCACGTTGCTTTTCAAAATTTGATCATGCAACACCACCAGCAAATGCAGCACTTCTTCGTGGCTTGTCTCACCTTCACACTGTCTGCGGATCTCTTGTAAAAGCTCATTTAAAAACGGCGTTAAAGCAATGGTTCTCACTTGTGGCTCGTACGTTGCGCCAAACTCAGGGTTGAGGTAAATGCCAACAAATATCGTGTTGCTCAGAGCAATCGACTCGTGTTGAACACCCGCAGGAACAAATAACGCAGAAGTGTGCGGAACCAAATGCTGATAATGCTCCGTTTGCGTTTGCAATAACCCTTTGATAGGAAAGATGATTTGATGCCAAGTGTGTTGATGCAGCGCATCAATGTAACCTTTTGGCATGTCGATGGTTTTCACCAAAACAGGAGAATGGGGATTCGCGGCCATCATCTCATTGGAGGTCATGACGCCTGACTTCGAATCAATTTGGCGAGTTAGCATTGTTGATTGTCTTTTCATCCCTATTCCGACACGAGTTCACTAGGCTATCATGCTCCGCATCGCGAATGAAGGTAAACACTTTATCTCTCATTCAAATAATAAGGAGGTTACATGAAGAAAATCGGCGTCGTAAAAGCTGTGCTAGCAGGGAAAACTGTCCCTTATGCTCATGGAGCGCAAAGCGCAATCAACAAACAAGTGTTGCCCGATCGCCAGCACGCAACAGAGCTTGGTTTTACCAGTGATGAGCAAGGCGATCCACGCTTTCATGGTGGCATTCAAAAAGCGCTTCATATTTACCCAAGCGAGCACTACCCAATCTGGCAACAAGAATTAGGCGAAAGAACAATTTTCCAATCCGCTGGCGGCTTTGGCGAAAACATCAGCTCCGAGAGCGTCACCGAATCCACGATTTGCTTGAAAGATAAAATCCGTATCGGCTCAACACTGCTGGAAGTGTCGCAAGGTCGCATGCCTTGTTGGAAACTTAACGTACGCTTTGACCAACACGACATGGCGAGAAGACTGCAAGATACGCTTCGAACAGGCTGGTATTTCCGAGTTTTGGAAGAAGGCGATATCGGTGCAGGTGACGAGATTATTCTGTGCGAAAGACCTTATCCAGAATGGCCACTGGCTCGCATCATGGGCGCGGTTTTCACTGGCTGTTTAGATAGAGAAGAACTCACTAAGCTGTCTGAACTGCCGTTAGTCGAGTCTTGGGGCAAGTTGGTCGAGCGCCGCCTAGAAACTGGCGAAGTCGAAGATTGGGACATGCGCTTGGTTGGCCCAACAAGACAATAAAAAACGCAGAGTAAAAGCTCTGCGCTCGCTATAAAAACGTGGCCTTTGTTATTGCTGTCCTGCTGCATATTGACCATCGGTAACTTGCTCTTTCCAGATAACGTTTTCACCGTCTTTTGACGCCGTAACCACTAGGTGAGTCATTGGCGCATTTGGTGTTGCACCGTGCCAATGGTCGATACCAGGCGGACACCAAACACTATCACCAGCAGCAAATCGAATTACATGCCCATCACGCGTTCCTGTAAGTGCGGTACCAGAAGTGACGATCATGTGTTGTCCTGCAGGGTGAGTATGCCAAGCGGTTCGAGCTCCTGCATCAAAAGTGACATAGGCGGCGCTGTAGTTTGCAACTTCGTTTTCAGGAAACAACATCTCGACGTTAACTTTCCCGGTAAATAGGTTTTCAGGTCCTTGAAACGATTTCTGATCAGCAGAGCGATAAACTTGCTGCGAAGATGAGTTACCATCGGCTGCTTGAGCAATTGGAAGCATAAATCCCGTCGACAACAGCACAGACCAAATAAACAATGATGATTTATTTTTCATAAAACGAATTCCTTTCTAATTGATATGATTGGCCAAATAATATTTATTTTCCCAAAACTGTTTTTAGGACCGAGTGGGCATTATTAGACACACTGTCACCACAGTACTCACTTAATACAACAATAAATTCCTCTAACTCTTGAATAGAAACATTGTTATTCATACTGATATTATAGTGAGCTGCTAATTGGCTATTAACACCGTTCATATTTGCTAATGCTGCAATCGTAGCAATTTCACGCTCTTTCCAAGTGAGCACATCGCGTTCAAAAATATCACCAAACAAATGTGCTTTTAGGTATTCATCAATTTGCGGAGAAAAATCGAATAGCGCGCCTTTTACTTCTGCACCAACAAGTTGTGTTTGGTTTTCAGCGCCAAATTCTAAGCTGGTTTTATCGTTAGGTAACGCGCTTGATTCTCGCCCTAAGGTATCAGTAATACCTTGGCTTTTACGTTCCTCCAACACCGTCATAAATGTTGCTAGTCCATTCAAACTGCGCGGAAATCCAGCATACGCGTACAACTGAGCCAGCAGTTCTTTTATCTCGTTGACCGTTAGGCCTGCGTCTAACCCATCATTAAGGCTTTGTGTTAGTTTTTCTATTTCACCACTCGCAGTAAAAGCAGAAATAGGAATAATAGCTCGCTCTTTATCACTGAATATTTCTGATGCTGAAGCGATATTCGTTGTGCATAGCGTTGTCATAGTGAGCACCAATATTAATATTGATTTAACAGATTTGTTTAATGATTTCATATAAAAATTCCATTATGTAACGGTGTTCTAATCCATAGAAGTTCTAGAAATATATTTATTAGCGTTCTGATTTCTACATTAATAATTCACATTGTTAACTGGGTCATTAATTTACTTTTTCGATAGTGACACGGTTTGTTTCTTTCGAAATAAAGCAATGAATCCCATCATCGATTTGACCTAATTTAATTAACCCAGACGCGTAACCAAAGTCTTTATAAAAGATAACTAAATTTCCCCAAGGGGCGTAATAAGAGATGTCACCCGCTTTTGCTTGAGTTCCAGAAGGTGCGCCTTCGCGAGTTAACTTATTCGGTAAGTAAGCAATTCTCTCTGTGTTTGCGTAGTCTTGTAGATCTAATGTAAGAGGCAATTGACGAACAAAATCGTCTGTACTCGCACTGCTCTTCAATGTGCCTAAAACACTGCAATCATCGAAAATAAAACGAATTTTCACCATATGTTCCTCCAATCCAGCGCTATTAACTTCTGCGTTTACAATGCAGGGGAACATCCAGGCACTACTCCACCAAAACGCATCTCACCCACTGATTGAAACGGTATGCCTGTCTCATCGAGATTCCCTTTTCTCACTGAAAACTTAGCTCGGGCTACTTTAGTTGCATGTACTCTTGATCAGAGACTGGTTCGCACCATTCATTACTTGCGCCTTCAGCCGGTATTTCTATTGCTACATGTGAAAACCAACTGTCTTTAGCTGCGCCATGCCAATGCTTAGTACCTGGCGCGATATGCACGACATCACCAACATTCAACTCTTGTGCTGGTTGGCCAAATTCTTGATACCAACCTCGCCCTCCTGTCGCTAACAGAATCTGCCCACCTTCATGATGAATATGCCAAAAATTGCGACACCCTGGTTCAAACGTTACGTTCGCCACGATAAGACCAGGCTGATTGAGCAACGCCAGATAACTCGTACCGGTAAAGTAATCCGCATACGCTTCATTCTTTTCACCAAACTCGAAAATGCCTCGACCTTGAAATACACCGGCTTGCAGTACGTCAGGGATTTGAGTATTGCTTTTGTTATTCATCATGACTCCAAATAGTGTTCTTGAGTGCTTACAACTCACCAAACCATGGGTTCACTGTATTGCGCTTTGATAGATGACCGTTAGCCTATTCATTGCTAATACTTGCCCAATATTCCAAACCAATACAAAAGACAACCATACTTGAGACCGGTTAGAAAAAACGGAATAAAAACTCATCTATACATAAGTAGTTGACTATTAAATAATAAAATTCATGACAGACAATTAACCCGCTCAAAAACCAACCAGAAAGATCACTCTCTGATCGCTTAACCTCGAAATAGACACTTGCCCAATATTCTTTACTTAAAGAAATGAACTGTTATAACTATGCTTAATGAAGTCGCTTAATTGACTCCGAAGAGGCGTTAACTACAAAGGCAGAAATCGCATGCCGTTAACCCCGAACCTGAGGCAAACCAGAGGAGAGCACTGACTTATGCAAGAGGTACCGTCAAACACTTCGTCAACCCTGGCCAGTGCAATAGAAAAGCTTGCCAAGAACATTGAGAAATGGGCAAATGGCGCGAACCAATATGACACAGGAATTCCAGGATTAAGGTTCAGTCGCTGGGCAACCCCAACACCACCGACAAGCTACACCCATAACCCAAGTATTTGCTTAATTGCTCAAGGGAGAAAGCGCGTGTTGTTGGGTGAAGATAGCTTTGTTTACGATGCGAACCACTTTTTGATCTCCTCTGTCGACTTGCCGATTATCGCCAATATCATTGAAGCCAGTGAAGATAAACCTTATTTAGGGGTGATTATGGAGCTGGATCTGACTGAAATATCTCAACTTATTGTCGATAGTGAACTGACGTTTAATCAAAGCAAAGAAGCACAAAAAGGCATAGCGGTTGGAGAGTTGTCGGAGCCATTACTTGACGCCTTTCTGCGTTTAATAGAGCTGCTGGATGAAGGACAAAGCATCAAAATTTTAGCGCCGATCATTAAACGAGAGATTTTTTATCGACTGTTAATCACCGAACAGGGCGCTCGTCTTAATCAAATCGTGACTGCAGGAAGTCACAGCCATCAAATCGCGAAGGCCATTGATTGGTTGAAGAATAATTTCGTAAAACCGTTAAGTGTCAGTGAGTTAGCTGCCTACAGTGGCATGAGTAAATCGGCGTTTTATACCCACTTTCGTTCTATGACTTCTATGACGCCACTGCAATTTCAAAAGAAATTAAGACTCAGCGAAGCTCGGCGTTTAATGCTGACAGAAAACCTCGATGCCATGGCGACTACGTTTAAAGTGGGTTACGAAAGCCCTTCTCAATTTAGCCGTGAATACAGCCGTTTATTTGGTGCGCCACCATCCAAAGACATCAAGTCTTTGCGCGAGAGTATGGGTTAAGCTCGGAATATCCTAGGAAGAAGTTAGAAAGTGAAACCGTCAGCCTCGTACTGCCTCGAGGCTAACGGTTTTATTATTTGGGAGAGAATGAACGTCACCTGCATTTGCAAGCAAAACTGCGCAATATTGTTTATAACACCGCTTGTCGACTAGGCAAAAATACCTCACCCAACATACAGCGAACCGAGCCACCACCAATAGATTCTATGGTAGAAACATCGAATGGCAGCAATTTACCGTGCGTCGAAAGTTGATTTCTTTGTGCTGGAGAGAAAGCATCGTATGCCGATTGCGACATCGCAATGACTTTGTCTCCATTGATGGTTTCCAACTGAAGAATGTTGCCGCAGAACTGGTTCATTTGCTCAATCGAAATAGAGATCACTTGTTTATCTTTAGCGAGAGATTTCATGACAAAACGACGCTCAAATTCTGGGATCACTTCGTCACAAATCACGCAAAACTGTTCGCCAACCGCCACCATCACATTAGTGTGATAAATAGGCGCACCAGATGGCAAACGAGTTTGAAAAGAGATCACTCGTTCATAGCCAATGCGATCGGCGTAATCTTCTAAAACCAGACGATCACAACGTTGTGAGAGTGCGGCATAGACCGTTTTATTTAAGTGGTCAAAGACCATCACACCCGTGCTTTCTAAATACGCTTGCTCATCAAGATATTCAGTTAGGCTGCTACGTCGATGAACTTCTCGCCCAGCTTGCGCTAGTGCCGCCACAAGCGCATCGGGACGCACTTCTTTTTGACGGTTTTCACAGGCCATTGGAAAGGTGTACAACGTGCCATCTGGCGTAGTGCTAAACCAGTTGTTTGGAAATACCGCATCTGGCGTCGCAACATCTGAAGCTGGATAATCAAACTCAACAACTTGAACGCCCTCTTGACGCAGCGTTGCTACCATACTCGCGAACTCGGCCATCACTCTACGCGAGACTTCTTCTTGGCTGAGTGACACTTTATGTTGGAACTCATTATCTTGTGCGGTTTCTTCATTAAAACGAAACTCTTTCGGTGGCACCATCACTACGCAGTTTGCGGTTTGGCGCTGAGCACTTTGCGTGCTTTCTTCTTTCCCATTAGCAAATTGGGTCACTGATTCGTGTAATAGCATCCAATACATTCCTTATCACTAGAATGAGGAGATTGTAAATTTATTGTTAACTTCAGTTTTGCTGTTTTCACAATTAATTTAATTATCTAGAAGTAATTTTCACTGAACTTAGCTTATTTCTCCCGAAATTTTATTGTCACTATGCAGGTTTAAGGTTTTATGGCATCGCGATGAACATGCGAAGAATTCATCATAAGAATCAGAACCATAGACAACCACACCCATAACCAACTAGTTACATTTAAAACACAATCGGTTAGACTATTTTTTCGCCCCTCTCGTCAATCTGTCTGCTTTCTCGAGAGCAGCCAAAAACTCTTATACACGCGGCTTCGTCCAAAGCTGCGTGAATCGATGGATTTAGCCACCCCAAATGGCACTGTTTTAACTTTAGGATGAGTTATGTTTAAACGATTTGAAGGCTTTACAGAGCCGTTCCCCAAATCCACACCAGATCAGCCTCCTTCAGGGATGCTCGCTTTTTTACGTTATTACACCCGCGGCTACGAAAAGCCTTTGATCATCATGTCTTTGATGGCCACGATTGTTGCTGTCGTTGAAGTTATGTTGTTTGGCGCGATGGGACAATTGGTTGATTGGTTGTCCACCAGCAATCCAGAAACGTTCTTGCAAGACAATAAAGCAGATTTGATTTTTTACGGAACCTTATTGTTGGTTGTCATGCCCATTTTGGTGATCGTGTATTCGTTGCTCGTTCACCAAACATTATTGGGCAACTATCCAATGTCTATCCGCTGGCTTGCACACCGGTATTTGCTCAATCAAAGCTTAAACTTCTATCAAGATGATTTTGCAGGCCGAGTTGCAACTAAAGTCATGCAAACCTCATTAGCTGTGCGCGAAACCGTCATGAAAGCTATGGATGTATTTGTTTATGTTACGGTTTACTTCACCAGTATGATCATTATGTTAGCGACGGCAGACTGGCGTTTGATGATCCCAATGATCGTCTGGCTGCTCGCTTACATCGCTATCCAAATCTATTTTGTCCCTAAGCTCAAAGACGTCGCTTCAGCGCAGGCCGATGCTCGTTCGACAATGACAGGACGCATCGTCGACAGCTATACCAATATTCAGACGGTCAAACTGTTTTCTCATAGCCAGCGCGAAACCCAATATGCTGAGCAAGGCATGAAGGGATTTTTGAATACGGTCTATCGTCAAATGCGCCTAGTGACCGGCTTTGACGTTGCTGTAGAGATCTCAAACTATATTTTGGTGTTTTCCGTTGCTGCTTTATCGATTTACCTGTGGTTGGATAGTGCCATCAGCGTTGGCGCGATTGCGATTGCTGTTAGCCTTGCATTACGCGTAAATGGTATGTCGATGTGGATCATGTGGGAAGTTGGCGCCCTCTTTGAAAATATGGGAACCGTAGTCGATGGAATGAAAACGCTCTCTAAGCCAATTGATATTAAAGATAAACCAGACGCAAAAGACTTAGTTGTCACTGAAGGTGGCATTCACTTTGATAACGTCAGCTTCCATTACGGTGAGAACAAAGGCGTGATTAGCCACCTCGATCTCAACATCAAACCAGGAGAGAAAGTCGGCTTGGTTGGGCGCTCCGGCGCCGGAAAATCAACTCTGGTGAACTTGTTACTTCGTTTCCACGATGTCGAAGACGGCAGCATTAAGATCGATGGACAGAACATCTCAGAAGTCACACAAGACTCTTTGCGTTCAAAGATCGGTATGGTGACCCAAGATACTTCTCTGCTACACCGCTCGATTCGAGACAATATTTTGTATGGCAACCCAGATGCGACAGAAGAAGATTTGCTGAAAGCCACTAAGCAAGCGCATGCCCATGAGTTTATTGAAACTCTGACCGACCCATTTGGCAACGTCGGATACGATGCACAAGTTGGTGAACGTGGTGTGAAACTGTCTGGCGGCCAACGTCAGCGTATCGCAATATCTCGTGTGCTACTCAAAGATGCACCATTACTGGTACTGGATGAAGCTACATCAGCTCTGGATTCAGAAGTCGAAGCAGCCATTCAGGAAAGCTTGAATGAGTTAATGCAAGGAAAAACCGTTATTGCGATTGCGCACCGATTGTCGACCATCGCACAAATGGATCGCCTCATCGTGCTAGATAAAGGCAGTATTGTTGAACAAGGTTCTCACCAAGAGCTCATCGCGAACAACGGTATTTATGCCCAGCTTTGGGCCCATCAAACTGGCGGATTTATCGCTGAAGAGTTAGAAAATCAACACGTTCCTTAATTAGCGAGAAACCCAATAAAAACGGCGCATGAAGCGCCGTTTTTCATTTTTATTGATAACCCTATACTCATATAGCCATTATAGTTTCTCATATATGAAACATCCTCCATGATAAAGCTCACATTTTTTCTGCTAATATACCGCCTCGTTGCGTATCCATTGCAATGAACACAATACAGAGTTTTGAGCCGTCTTCATTTGTCATTTCACTTTTTGAGAAGCAGCTATACTCAATAGATGGCTTAGTTATTAGATTAACAATAAGGTAATTAGCTTATGTGTAAATGTGGTTCAATGCAGATCGTACAACTCAAACCAAGTTGGGCTGACAAGCTATTCGGCTACTCAGAAAGATGGAAATGCCAACTTTGTTGTAAGATCTACCGCATCTAAAATTAAAAATAGAATCTTAGTTTTTCTAAGAAAAAGCAGTGGCCCGACAGTAATTGTCGGGTTTTGTTTTTCTGCACATCCATTTTTATCCCTTCGCAACACGGTCACTCATCACGGCAAAACCTAGCATCTCAATGTGACTTAGGTATAGAATCAGGCCCACTTATTTATTCCGATATTCACATATAACTGGTCACTATGAACAAAAGTTTGCTAACGAATGTCCTCGCTATCGCTTTGATGGCTGGAGGTCATCAATTACAAAACGACTACCTTTGGTATGCGGGGCTGTTTGCGTTCTCAGGCGCCATCACTAACTGGCTTGCCATCCACATGCTGTTTGAAAAAGTGCCTGGATTATACGGTTCTGGCGTGATCCCCGCGCGATTTGAAGAGTTTAAACTGGCTATCAAAAACTTGATGATGGAGCAGTTCTTTACCGAAGCGAACATCGATCGATTCTTGAACAAAGAAATGGCGGGCGGTGTAAACATCGATCTTCAACCTGTGATTGAGAAAGTGGATTTAAACCCAGCGTTTGACTCTTTGGTAGAAGTGATCGAAGGCTCTCAATTTGGCGGCATGCTAGCGATGTTTGGCGGCGCGGAGGCATTACAACCTATGCGGCAGCCTTTCGTCGAAAAGATGCAAGAATCCATTATTGAGTTGAGCAAGAGCGATAACATCAAAGAAGCACTGAAAGAGCAGTTCGAGTCTCCTGCTATGATGGATGAGATAAAGCAGAACATTGAAGGCATCATTGATCAGCGCTTGAGCGAATTAACACCCGCACTGGTCAAAGAAATGGTGCAAAAAATGATTAAAGAACACCTTGGCTGGCTAGTCGTTTGGGGCGGTGTTTTTGGCGGTTTAATTGGCCTTATCAGCACCTTTATCGGAGCATAGTCGCTCACCGATTTATCAAAAAGGAGCTTCGGCTCCTTTTTTGATCTTGAAAAAGTAATACGCCAGGTCACGTTAAATAATATGCTCAACGCATAAGCGCTGCAGTCATAGACATCAGCCTCGCCTAACCAAGGAGCTCCGGGTTCACGCCAAATCCTGTTTTATGTTCTTCAATTACCACTTCACTACGAGTCTGGATCACCCCCGGAAGCGTGCCTAACTTACTCGACATAAACTCCTGATACGCTTTCATGCTCTTAACACGAACCTTTATCATGGTATCGAAGTCCCCAGAGAGCGAATAACACTCTTCAATTTCCGGCATCAATTCGACGGCTTTCGCAAACTTTTCAAAAATGGAAAAACTGGTTTGGTCTAAGCGAATATGGATGAATACTTGCACATCCAACCCTAATTTTTCCGCATTCAGCTCCGCATGGTAGCCATTGATATACCCCTCTTTTTCTAGCCGCTTCACGCGGTCAGAACACGGCGAGGTCGTTAAGTTGATCTGCTTTGCGAGTTCAACAACTGGAATTCTGCCTCTTGAATGAAGCACTCTCAAAATGTGTAAATCAATCCGGTCCAATTGGTAACTCATTAACCACATCCTTGTAACCACTCAGGAAGCATCACATTAATCGTTGCTTAAACAATTGCAAACCATCAAATGCACAGCATGTGAAATTCAGCAGAGAATAATTAGAAAATAACTAAGGAAGGAAAGGGCTGCGATTACTGCCGCTCTCTCCATAACCGAGTATGAAGAACAAAAGTAATCTAGCGGCTCACGTAGAGTCGCAAATTTGAAAGCGTGTGATACGCCTTTATAGATCTGGCGTGCGGGGCAAGCCGCCCTGTTTAGCTATTAATCATAGCTATCGCTCTGAATTAGAGAGCTGCCGACGTATGCCTGGTAGGATGAGGAATCACTTCTCCAATTGCACGATGATTACAGCATCGGCAGTAGTATTGTGGTTCCATCTCGTAGTAGTGTTCACCTGATACAAATTTCGCCATCAGCTGTGTAAAACTCACCACTTTACCTGTCAACGAATCAACGGGCTGTGGCTCGCAACGCTTCATGATCACTTTATGTTGCGTTGATTTTCTACAAGCTGCGCAATATATATCCGGCATTTCTCTTCTCCCTGTTTTTCAGTACTACTGACAATTGACATATTTTGTTCAAAATAATTCCACAATAAAAAAGCCCCTTTAATTTTTTGTGTTCTATCTTCAAAAAATTGGACGAAAGTATCAAAAAATTGAGACATTGGTCAGACCTCAACTTTTGTACCATTATTATGAACGAACGCGCTTATGTGTGTAATAATACGACACATCACACATAAGCAATTGTTGCTACTCGCTATTTCAATCTGCAATGATCAATTTTATGGCGCTTTAAATATGGCTTTCACTCACATTTTCGATTCAGGCATTACTTGGTTGTTTAAACAAGCCTGATTTACAGTGTGAATCTGCAATTTCCACGATACTGACTCATCTCAAGGACGCACGATGACGCTTCAACCAACACTCACGACACAAAGGCTTATTCTTCGCCCATTTCATCCGACAGACAGCGAAAAAGTCGCACGACTCGCAGGAGACAAGAGCATTGCAGATATGACGGCAAATATTCCTCATCCCTATGAAGAGCCGATGGCACAAGTTTGGATTAAGAGCCATGTTGGCCTATATCACCAACGTAGTGGGATCATATATGCCATTACCCTGCGTCAAGACGAAGCGTTAATTGGTGCTGTTAGTCTGCTAAACATCTCCGAGGGAGTCGGCACATTAGGGTATTGGCTTGGCGTCGATTATTGGGGTAATGGGTTTGCTCAAGAAGCGTCAATGGCTTTAATTCAATTTGCCAGACCACATTTTGAGTTATCGGGCCTAAAAGCGATGCACTTGGTCGAAAACAGACAATCCCAATCAGTCATTCAAAAGTTGGGCATGACGTATATCGACAATCACATCATCAAAATGCAGGGAAAAGAACGAGAAGTCTGCGTATACCAGCAAATATTTTCGCCTCAAGTAACCGTAGCAACCTCTCAAAATTAAGGCACTAAAAAACCAGCCTCTCAGCTGGTTTTATCTTTCACCTTGAAAGGCAAAAATACTAGTCTTGTGCGACTTTCACACGAATCTTGCTCTTGTGTACTGAAGACAGGTTTAGTGCCTCCAACGCCGCAACGGCTTCGGCTTCATCCGGCATGATCACAAAACCAAACCCTTTTGATAAACCCGTCTCTTGATCAAGCACGACGGTGCAAAGCTCAACTTTGCCGTAGTTTGAGAACAGAGTACGGATGTCTTGCTCTGTCGTCTCACGAGCTAAGTTTCTTACTAGAAGTTTCATATTAAACCATTTTATGTTTATAACGCCTCAATTCTCTCAGCTTCTCCCTTACAAACCAAGTGAATAATGTTGTTGCGAAGGCTAGATGTCTCTAAGTGTTTCTGTTTAAATGATTTTTAGTGATAACGCTCTGAATCCTGCATTACGAGACGATTGGAGTATAAAAGCCTAGGAGATTCGACATGGAAACCAAACGTTTAAAGCTCATCCCAGCTTGCTTGGAACGTGCAGAAGAAGCACATCAGGCCGTTGTTCGTAGCCAAAAAACGCTTGAAGTTTACCTGCCATGGGTACCTCACGTGCTCACTTTAGAAGCGATGATTGCAGGGACAGAGAAAGCCATCGCAAACTTTGAAAACTTCGAAGAAGAGTTGCGCTACTACCTAATCGACAAGGAAAGCGATCGTTTACTAGGCGCCATTGGGTTAATGATCCATGATCAAGAGATACCGGCATTTGAGATTGGCTATTGGCTTGATGATCGCGCGGTAGGCTACGGTTATATCTCTGAGGCGGTAGCGGCGATTGAAAACTATGCATTCGAAGCGTTGGACGCGAAAAGAATCGCGATTTTAGCCGATGCGAATAACCGCAAAAGTCGTGCGGTTGCTGAGCGCTGTGGGTATGAGTTTGAAGGTGAGCTACGCAATGCTCGGCGTGCGCCTTCTGGCGAGCTGAGTAACACCGTCATTTACGCCAAAGTTCGTCGTGACTGACACACTCACAACGAATAAAGCGACGTGAAAATCTGGCCTCAAGCAATCACCATTAACGTTTATTAAGTTCAGATAAAACAAAGCCCGCTGTATAAGCGGGCTTTGTGTTCGTAAAAGGAAGTAATTAGTCTAGTTCAACTAGTTTCTTCTCGTACGATTGATGTTGGTCTAATACGTCTTGCGCTGCACCGCCTGTCGCTTTGCTGATAACAACGATAGCAAGCGTAGAGAAGATGATGCCCGGTACGATTTCGTACACATCAAACCAACCGCCAGTTAGCTGCTTCCAAACTACGATAGTGATACCACCAACAAGGATACCTGCTAGTGCGCCGTTACGGTTCATACCGCTCCAGTAAAGGCTAAGTACAACCGCAGGACCAAATGCAGCACCGAAGCCAGCCCAAGCGTAAGAAACAAGACCAAGTACTGAACTATCTGGTGTCATTGCTAGGAATAGCGCAACAAGCGAAATCACGATAACGCCGATACGGCCAATCATTACGATTTCTTCAGAAGAGGCTTCTGGCTTGAATACTTGCTTGTAGAAATCTTCTGCAAGCGCTGAAGATGAAACAAGAAGCTGTGAGTCTGCTGTACTCATTACCGCCGCTAGGATTGCTGCTAACAACATACCCGCAACGACAGGGTGGAATACTGCGTTAACCAATAGCATGAAGATCTTCTCGCCATCTTCTAGTTGAGTGCCCGGATGACCCGTAACCCAAACCAGACCGACAAGACCAACAAGCATTGCACCAACCATAGATAGTGCTGTCCAGATCACAGCGATACGACGTGCAGTCGTTAGATCTTTATTTGAACGAGACGCTTTAAAACGCGCTAGGATGTGTGGCTGACCAAAGTAACCAAGACCCCATGCCGCTAAAGAGATGATAGCAATCGCAGACAGTGGTTCGCCTTTGGCGTCATTCCATAGCGTTGCAAGTTCTGGGTTGATGTCATGCAGATCAGAAGTTAGCTGACCTAGACCACCGTCCATTACTGCAACAGGAACAATCATTAGCGCAGCCGCCATTAGCAAGCCTTGCACTAAGTCAGTCCAAGATACCGCAAGGAAACCACCGAATAGTGTGTAAGAAACCACACACACCGTACCGATGATAACAGCGTAGGTGTAATCTAGACCGAATACCGTCTCAAAAAGTTTGCCCCCTGCGACCAAACCTGAGCTGGTGTAGAAAAGGAAAAATAGAAGAATGAAAAACGCAGAGATTGTCTGGATCAGTTTCGACTTATCGTTGAAGCGACGTGACAGGAACTCTGGCAACGTTAACGCGTCAGTTTGGATACTGTAGGTACGTAGGCGTTTTGCACTGATGAGCCAGTTTGCCCATGTACCAAGAAGTAGACCGCCGGCTAACCAGAAGGCCTCGATACCCGCAGCGTACGCATAGCCAGGCAAGCCTAGCAGCAACCAGCCACTCATATCTGAAGCACCTGCAGATAATGCAGCAGGCCACGGACCTAGGCTACGGCCACCTAGGAAGTAATCAGATGAATTGGAAGTCCTCTTATACGCGTAAACGCCAATAGCAACCATAATCAGTAAATACGCCACAAAAGTGGACGTGATAGCAAAGCTATTTTCTATCATTAGATAGTCCTCGTTATAATTATTTCCTTCCTTGCCTGCCCTGATATTTTACCGTCTCAGCAATACATCAGAGTATAAGAAACCAATCTGGACCGGCTCTCAGTCCAGTTACTCCAGATTGGTATCACAAGTCAGGTTAGTGAGTTTCGTTCCCCAACTCGAGTAGAGTCGCGTTACCACCCACCGCAGTAATATTTATCGTTCGAGTGCGCTCGGTAATGAAGCGCAACGAGAGATGAGGATCATGAGCCAATTTCGGTGACTCTAAATCCGTTTCAGAAACTAAGCCGACGATTGCACCGTCACGCTTAGCTAGTTGAAGATTGAGCGCATGCTCAACCTGTGAACGCCCAACATAACCCACACTACGTACATCGCTCTCAAGCAACGGAGCAGACGCATCGTACGCAACAACCTGGACTAAGTTAGATGGGAAGTTTGCCAACGCTACAGCTTGCTTAACCAGTTGGTTTAGCTCTGCATTGTCACTGCAAACGACCACACTGTTGCCTGCAATTAAGGCACAGGTGATCATCGCAAAAGCACTGTATAACGCATTATCAGCAGGCTCGATGTTGTTTTCACAAATCACCAAAGCCACACCGCGTCCTGCGGCATACAGTTCGTTAGTTTCCCCTGTAGGGCCAACTAACTGGTGAGTTTCTGCAAGAAGAGCTGATGCTTGTTGCAAGTGGTAAGAAACCACTTTGGCAACGGTAGACTGCTGCCCTTCTAATGCAGATTTAAATGCCAGAACATGCTCGCATTTGTAATCAAAATCAGTCAGATTCCACTGCTCCCACGCAGAGAATGCATCTTTAAAATAGGTGATCTGATGAACCATAATGCGACTCCTTATGCGTTTTCTGCTTGAGCAAGAAGATGTTGAGTAAAGCGGAATAGGTAGTGTGGACCACCAGCTTTCGGGCCAGTACCCGACAAGCCTTGACCACCAAACGGCTGTACGCCAACCACAGCACCAACTTGGTCTCGGTTGATGTAGCAGTTACCCACTCGAGCGTGTTTCTCAATCCAACGGTACGTGGTTTCGTTACGGCTATGGATACCCATCGTCAAGCCAAAACCCGTCTTGTTGATCTGCGCAACCACGTTCGGTAATTCAGACGCTTTAAAGCGAACAATGTGCAAGATTGGACCAAATTGTTCTTCTTTCAGCACATCAATGCCCGAGATTTCAAACGCACTTGGTGAGACAAAGTCACCATGCTGGCACGATTCATCCAGCTGTAGCTGAGCGACTTTAGTCTGTGTTTTGCTCATTTGCTCAAGGTGAGCAAGGAGCTTTTGTTTTGCATTGCTGTCGATAACCGGACCAACGTCCGTTTTGTGTAGGTAAGGTAAACCAACATGCAGCTCATTCATCGCACCTTGAATCAGGTTGATCATACGGTCTGCTACATCTTCTTGTACAAATAGAACACGAAGGGCAGAACAACGCTGACCGGCAGATGCAAACGCCGAACGAATCACATCACGCACCACCTGCTCTGGCAATGCAGTACTGTCCACGATCATCGCGTTTTGACCACCTGTTTCCGCAATAAACGGAACCGGTTTCGCAGTACGCTCCGCGAGCGTGACGTTAATGCGTTGCGCAGTTGCCGTTGAACCAGTGAATGCCACACCAGCAATGGCATCATGAGAAGTCAGTGCATGACCGATCTCAGCGCCGCGACCAGTAAGTAACTGAATCACACCAGCTGGGAAACCCGCATCAAGCATTAGTTCAATAGCGCGAGCGGCAATTAAGCTTGTTTGCTCAGCAGGTTTGGCAACCACTGTGTTACCCGCAATCAGTGCTGCCGTTACCTGACCAAGAAAAATAGCCAGAGGGAAGTTCCAAGGGCTAATACATACAAACACACCAAGACCTTCACGGCTAGAAATGCGTTTCACACCGTCAAAACCTTCTAGCTCAAATGGCTGTAGGTTTTGCGCTTGTTTCGCGTAATAACGACAGAAATCCACTGCTTCACGAACTTCATCAATACTATCGTGAATCGTCTTGCCCGCTTCTTTGTGACAAATCGCCACCAGCTCAGCCAGGTTTTCTTCCATTAAGTCAGCAAGCTTTTCTAAACAAGCCGCTTTTTGCTCAACAGGCACACCTTTCCAATCAGAGAAAGCGGTTTGCGCCGCATCAATTGCAGCGGAAACATGATCAAGTGTTGCAAATGCCACCTTGCCGACTTCAATTCGGCGATCGTACGGTGCGGTGATGATCTCAGCCGCATTTTCCTTGATCATGCTTTCGGCAAAACGCTCACCATTGATCATCGGGCCTGCAACCCACTGATTGTCCATGAAGCTTTCTACTTGCGCTTCAAATGGCTTCGCCTCACTGTCGATATCAATGTTGACGCCGTATGAGTTCTTACGCTCAGGGAAGATATCGGCAGGTAATGGGATCTTGTCGTTGTGTAGCGTGTCAAACCCCGTCAACACATCCACAGGGTGATGAGTCAACTCGTAAATCGGACAACGCGCATCAACTAGACGGTGTACAAACGAGCTGTTCGCGCCATTTTCCAGCAGACGACGAACCAAGTACGGAAGAAGATCAGCATGGCTACCGACAGGAGCGTAAATACGTACTGGCTGACCATACATTTCCATAACATGGTTATACAGTGAATCACCCATACCATGTAGACGCTGGAACTCGTACTCTTTGTGCTCAGCCATAACGGCGATTGCCGTCACCGTGTGGGCATTGTGGCTTGCAAATTGCGGGTAGATATTACCACGAACACCTTCGCTAAGTAGGAAACGAGCACAAGCTAGGTACGCAACGTCCGTCGCTTCTTTGCGAGTGTATACCGGGTAATTAGCGTAACCCGCTTGTTGAGACCACTTGATTTCGCTGTCCCAGTAAGCGCCTTTAACCAAACGCAGCGGAATAAGGTCACCCTGCTCTTTTGCGAGTGCGTTTAGCCACACCAAGACTGGTAGAGCACGTTTTGAGTAGGCTTGAATAACCAAACCAAACTTGCCCCAACCTTTCACAAGATCGCTACGGTACACTTTCTCAAATAGCTTCAGAGAAAGCTCAAGGCGATCCGCTTCTTCTGCATCGATTGTGATTGCAACGTCGACTTCAATTGCACGTTTCAATAGCTGCATTAGTGAGTCATACAACTCTGTCATTACACGTTCTTCATTTGCGACTTCGTAGCGCGGGTGTAATGCAGAAAGCTTGATGGAAATCGAAGGCGCAGGACTGGTGTCATTGCCGTAAGTCTCTCGACCTACCGCTTCGATCGCCATTAGGTAATCTTTGAAGTACTTGTTCGCGTCCGCTGTAGTTAACGCCGCCTCACCTAACATATCAAATGAGTAGGTGAAACCTTTGTCGCGCATTGGGCGACCGTTCTTTTGCGCTTCTTCGATCGTACGACCACGAACAAACTGATGACCCATGATCTTCATTGCCTGATACATGGCTTTACGAATCACAGGCTCAGAGAATTTATTTACCAGACGGTTTACAGCCTGACCTGGGCTCTGGGTGCCTTGCTCACCAAGGCCAACCACTTTACCTGTTAGCATGAGGCCCCATGTTGATGCGTTAACAAACACAGAGTCAGAGTTTTTCAGGTGAGATTTCCAGTCTGCGACGCTCAACTTATCTTTAATCAAAGAATCTGCTGTCGCGGCATCTGGGATGCGCATTAATGCTTCTGCAAGACACATCAGCAAGATACCTTCTTGAGTATCTAAGCTGTATTCCAACAATAGAGCATCAATCATCTGGATTGACTTCTTATCGGCACGAATGGCTTCGATAAGTTGGGTCGTTTGGGTAGTGATCGCCGATTTTTCATCCTCTGTCGGCGTCGCTAGTGGCAATAGTTGCTCTAGCCATTGAGACTCGTCCACCATATACAATGGCGAGATCAGTGACCACAACTTATCAAGCGGCTGCCCGATAAATTCCGGTGTCAACACGTTCGTAGCTGTAAACATGTGTGTTCCTCAATCTCACTCCTCGAAAACCGCTTCGAGGATTATCAATGGCTGGCAGTGTATTTTGAGGCCGATAAGAATACTTGTCAAAAACTACGACATTTTTGCCAAAAACTCGCTTTTATAACAAAACATCCACATAGTCACATTCAAATAGGTAATATTTTGTGTTGTAAATTTTAATTTTTTCATTGCATTCACAACAAAATGTCAGGAATATCAATAAGATTTTTGTGAAGCGCTCGTTCTAAGAGAAAATGTAGGATCAAGTGGCATATCAGTCACACCAAAGGACAGAGAATTTAACAAAACGAGAGATAGGTCACGTGAATAAAACACAAAAAAACCATGCATATTGCATGGCTTTGTTCTGATTGCTGCTAATTTGACCTAAAAATACGCGTTGTTATCCAACTTGTTTTTTATAGCGGGATGGCGATATTCCCTGTAAGCGAGTAAAAGTATGAGTAAACGTACTCTGGCTTGAGAAACCAGTGAATTCGGCAATTTGCCCTAAAGAAAGGTGGCCTTGCTCGATTAATTCACGAGCCATGTCGATACGCTTTCCGAGAACATATTGATGAGGTGTAATCCCCATCTGCTCCTTAAACAAGCAATGGAACTGACTTTCCCCTAGAAACACTCGTCCCGCTAACTGAGCCACACTGATTTTATGGCTAAGGTGCTGCTCGATGTAGCGATCAATCGCCTCCAAATCAAAGCGTGACTCTTTTCGGCTAGTCTCAAATGCCGAGATATGGCGCTGCATTAATGCAATCACGGTGTCGTTGCACGCGCGACTTAACAGCAGGTCGTCCGGATGGTTTCGCATTTCCTGAACCAACATCTGTATCAGCTTCTGAATTTGACCGTCTAACTGAAAGTAGACATGGTCTCTTTCTAGATTATTGATTTTCTGCAGCATTTCAGGATCATCATTTGTCGGTTTTGGCATATTCAGCACCAAAATATCCGATTGATTAATGACGCCACCGAAAGCATGATCAGAGCATGCGGTTACCACACAACCTTGGCCAGGACCGACAAGATTACCTCGTCCACGCACTTCAAATTCGGCTTGTCCTTTTAAACCAATCACGATCTGTGTGTAAGAATGATCATGGCAGTCCATATAAGACGGAAGTGTGATCAGTTCTGCTGGCTTAGGCAGCATAATCTCTTGATATGGCGGGGCTTTGGGGTTATCTGAATCACTCATTTTAAACAGTCGTCTTTACACGGTCAGCTTACGTCTTGGCATCATATACCTTCCTTGTTGGGTTGCAACTTTTCCCCAACTCAATCGCACAAGATCAAAACAGCATGATCAAGTTGGTTTACATGATCATAGTTCCGGAACGATGATCATGCGAGGTTAACTTACGGTCAATGAGCAACCAACTTTATTAACAAAAACGGATAGATAGAAGCACCTTACGTATACATAACCAATAGATATAAAGATCCTTGTTACCGAACAATCCGTTATTTGGTAGAACACTGCGGTTCAAAATAGATAAATCGCCTCATAAACAGATCAAAGCCACCTCTTGAAATCAACATAGAGGGATTTCCCCCCTTACTAATATGCTTCTGATTCAATACATTAGTCCTCGAGCTTTAAGATGCATACGATCTAAAGCTCTCGGTATCTCATTGATACCTCTAACTTACTTAGCAGACCCTCGCTAGGTAATTTAGAACCTCTTCTACACGTCGACAAGATTATATCTTGTGTTGCCAGCCCGTCTTCAGGCTGGCTTTTTTTTCGCTTCTCAACAATGAAAACAATGGCATAAGCTGATATTATAGATTTCGTCTCACTGTCCCTCTCATATGACTTAGGCGCCGTTCTCCCTCTCGATGAGTGATATGAACGCCAACTAAATTACAACTGAGTTGTAGGAAGCATGATCAAGGACGATACGAGTTGTAAGCCGAACATCAGGCGGACATCCGTGAGCGCACATATCTGTAATGAAACAGACCATTTTCCCAATTAAATTCTTCGTTCAATTTCGTTGTTGTTTGTCGCTGTGTGACGAAAATATCGAACACCATGAACTTAATTGGATTGAGCGCCAATCAACGAACGTGTTCTAGCAACGTGACTGCCTACTTGGCAATGTCAATATTAACAACGCAACACAAACGTCTCTGTATTGGTAAAAGCAGTATGTAGTGAGTCCTTTTGTGAATATTTCAGTCGATACCATAGAACAATCCCTCCTTAAACAGCTACCAGGTTGTTGGGGATGCAAAGATAAAGATTCGGTATTCCGCTACGTAAATCAGGAATACGCAGAACTGTTGGGACACACGTCGCCCGAGGAGTGCGTCGGTAAAACTGATTTTGAGATGGCAAGCCCAACCACTGAATGTGCACAAGAATTTCAACGCCAAGATAAACACGTCATCGAAACTGGTGAGTCACTCAAAATTCTTGATATCCATCCTTATCCAGATGGCCGCTGGCGAGCGCATATCTTTACTAAAACACCGTGGCGAAATGACAATGGTAACATCGTAGGGACCATTTTCTACGGAAGAGAACTCACCGACACCGCCGTGATTGAAGTTGGGTATTGGGTTTGTCGTGCAATCAGCACCAACCCTAATCAGCAATCCATCTTTCGTTTCTCTGATTTACAACCAAAACCTGAGAAGCTCACATGTCGTGAGCAAGAAACGCTTTTCCTCTTGCTCTACGGCAAGAAGCCACAATTCATCTCTCAGGTCATGGGCATATCAACAAAAACCGTTGAAGGTCACGTCGCACGCTTACGTAATAAGTTTGCAGCGAACAGCAAGAACGAACTAATAGATAAAGCAATGGAAGCTGGCTACGGCTCTGTTGTACCCAAAACGCTGCTTAAGCATCAATTATCGGTAGTGTTGAATGGAGAACGATAATTCGCGCCACTTTCTACCTACAAAAACACCGCCCAAGTGGGCGGTGTTTGTTTATTCATGAGGCACGAGAGTTTATGGTGCTAGACGGTCAATGTCCCAACTTCCATCATGTTGGGAGAAAAGAAAGCGGTCATGAAGACGGTGTTCACCACCCTGCCAAAACTCGATGCTCTGTGGTTTTACGCGAAAGCCACCCCAGAAGGTTGGAACCGGTATTTCACCCTTCGCAAATTTCTGTTTTAGCTCTAAAAACTTACCTTCTAATACACCTCGAGCAGAAATACGTCTACTTTGCTTGCTCGCGATTGCGGCTAATTGGCTCTCTTTTGGACGAGAAGTAAAGTATTTCATATTTTCTACGGCGGTGAGCTTCTCCGCCACACCAGTAATATGAACCTGGCGCTCTAACGGATGCCAAGGGAAGTGCAAACTAATATTGCTGTTATGCTCAAGCTGCTGGGCCTTGCGACTGCCTAGGTTGGTGTAAAATACAAAGCCATTTTTGTCGACGTTTTTCAATAGAACAATGCGTTGAAACGGCATGCCATTTTCATCAACCGTTGCAACTGTCATCGCAGTCGGATCCGTTAAACCCGCTTCAACTGCTTGCTCTAGCCACAGATTAAATTGATCAATAGGATCAGCTTTCAAATCTTTACGACGCAGCCCACCTTTGGTGTACTCACGACGAATATCAGCAAGTTCCATCTTTACTCCTTCACTCGTTTTTGTCGATTGTGCTCCCGATACTGAGGAAATACAAGGACATCATTGTGCTTGTTATCGTTGCCGCTCACAGCATCACAGTGTGTCATTTGATACCATGACACAAAAAACCAGTGAGCTGATCGTGAACTTACTTAACCCCAAAGCCCTACGTCATTTTTTACTCCTACTGTGTGCCGTTGGCATTTCAGGGCTTGCGCTTACTCATCATTACGCAACTCAATACCAACATGATCAGTGGCAACAAAAGCTAGAGAGACAAGCAGCGCAAGTGTCGCAAGAAGTCGACTACGAGCTGGCAAAGTTTGAACAGATACCAAACCTATTAAGTCACGATCCGAGATTACTCAAAGCAGTAGAACGCGGAGCGCCCTCTCACGAGCTCAACCTATTGTTAGCAGATTGGTTGAAACAAAGTTTGGCCGATACGATTTACGTTCATGACCGCACAGGGTTAGTCATTGCCTCAAGTAACTTTCAGCAAGAAGATACGTTTGTTGGTTCCAGCTTTAGCTATCGTCCCTATTTTAAAAATGCGCGACGCGGTGAACCTGCTCAATATGTCGGGTTAGGCGTTCGCTCAAATAAACGTGGGTACTTCTTCTCATCTCCGCTGTGGGTAAATGATGAGGTCGTTGGTGTGATCACGGTAAAAGTGAATTTGGAGCAGTTAGAACAGCGTCTTTCGCAAACCACGACGGACGTACTCATCACGGATAAACACAATGTCGTGTTTATGAGCAATTTGCCTAACTGGCGCTATCGTGCACTTTTCCCGCTGTCACCGAGTGCGATAAACGAGCTTACCGAAACGCGTCAGTATGGCGATACCTTACCAGAGTATTTTGGTGAGCTTACCGCGCAAAGTGGCGTCACCGAGTTTGCTGATAATCAATTGCTCCTCTCACCCAATTACCTCGCATACGCGACACATTTATTGGATAAAGGATTTCGCGTCGTTGCCTTGATAAACCACAATACCGTCCTTGCCGCCGTTTTACAGGCTGATATCGTCTTCCTGATTCTATATGCGCTCATTGCGCTGATTGCGTTGGCGTGGTTCCAAACACTCGTGAACAAGGCACGCCTAGCCGACCTTAATGTGAGCCTAGAAGAAAAAGTGGTGCAACGAACCTTAGTGTTGAGTGAGGCCAACCAAAAGCTACAACAGACCATCCGCCAATATGAGCAAAGCCAACAAGAGCTTAAACAAACACAACAAGAGTTGACTCAAGCCGCGAAATTGGCACTGTTGGGCGAGCTGTCTGCCAGTATTAATCATGAGATAAATCAGCCACTTTCCGCACTAAGAACCTATACCGAAAACTCGCAGCGTTTGTTGGCAATGGAAAAATACCCAATGGTCGCCGACAATTTGGGCAAAATGCTGACACTCAATGACACCATTTCGGAAGTGATCGCTCGCTTAAAAGTCTTTACTCGGAAAGCCACGCACGATTCACACAATGAAATCGCGGTACTGCACGACGCAGTACATACGGCCACCAGCATTTTGAGCAACAAACTCATTAAACAAGGGGTGACATTAAAAGTCCCAGCCATCGATTATAATGTGAAGCTAGCAATTCACAGCGTTGAGTTAGAGCAAGTTCTGATCAATCTCTTCCATAATGCTGCACAAGCGATGGAAAACTACTGCATTGATCCGCAAATATCTATTGCCGTTCAGTGTCATGATGACAGCTGTGACATTCTTGTTTCTGACAACGGGCCCGGCATGTCGGACGAAGCCTTAGCAAAAGTCTTTGACCCATTTTTTACGACTAAGCCAGAGGGCTTAGGATTAGGTTTGACCATCTCCAAACGCATTTTAGAAAGCTATCACGGTTCACTCAGTGCTTATAAACATCAGAACACGGAACAACAAGCAGGAGGCATGACCTTTATCGTGACGCTGCCAATCGCTATCCAAAACCAACGCAACCCAGAAGTGGAAAACAACCATGAATAATCCCGTTTTCTTTGTTGATGATGAACCACATATTCGTGATGCCGTCGCTCAAGCACTGCTTATTGAAGGGATAGACGTCACCTGCTTACCAAACGCCGTGGAAGCCTTACGCGTTATCGACCCAAATACGCCAGCGATCATCATCACCGATATCCATATGCCCGTGATGGATGGATTGGAGTTCATGCGAACCTTGCGAAGTAAAAACGATCACTTCCAATTTATCGTGCTCACAGGACACGGTGATGTCAAAACCGCGGTAGATGCGATGAAAAGCGGCGCGTACGACTTTCTCGAAAAGCCTTTTTCAACGGAACAACTTATGAAGTCGCTCAATAATGCTGGCGATAAGTTGAATCTATTGCAGGAAAACATCTGGCTTAAGAAAGAGCTCGACATGCAAACTCATGTTGGTCCGAAAATGATTGGTCACAGTAAAGCCATGGTGAGCATTCGTCGCGCTTTGATCAGCGCACCAACGAACCAGCCGATCATTTTTGTTGGTCAAGATGGCACAGGTCGCCGGCTCGCCGCACAATTTGCCCACGACATACATGCAACGCCAGACAGCGAGTTAATCGCCGCTTCTGGTGAGGATCTCTATGAGCTTTCATTAGAAGCCCTCGATAAAGCCATACATCGCTTGATTGAAGGAAAAAGCCATTGCAGCTTGTACTTACATAGTGCTGAACATGTGTCACATGAACAATGGCAATGCTTGTTTAAGCACCCGAAACTTGAGCGTGTTTTTGGTGCAACAACCCAAGTTGATCCGTCTATCAAAGCCCTGGCTACTCTAATTCACTTGCCGACACTCGATGAAAGAAAAGAAGACATTGGACCTTTATACAAGCATTTTGTACGCCACGCAGCGAGCCGTTATCAGCTTCAACCGCCACACATTAGCTTAGAAGAAGTCAAACATCTGACCGATTTAGAATGGCCAGAAAATATTAAGCAGCTGCGCCAATTTGCAGAACTTCGCGCACTCAAGCCAGATACCTTCCGAATGGAAGATTGGAACAGTGAAAAAAGTATCGAAATTCAGAGTATGACTCAGCGCACAGAATACTTTGAATATTGCTTATTATTCGATGCACTACAAAGACACCGAGGCAGACTCAAAGAGGTTCAACTAGAATTACAGGTATCACGCAAAACCTTGTACGACAAACTAAAAAAACATCAGTTGGATAAAACCAAGTTCAAGGCGCAATAGCCATACTCTGACGATATCTTCACTTTTCTTTTGCTAGAGAAGCATTGAAAACGCTCATTCGGAGAGAGAATGGTCTTCGTCTCATATTTTTATTCGCCGAGCATACTGACATGATCGGTTAATAATAATAAGATCAAAAAGATAATCAGCATTTATATAAGCAGGGACTGTGATGAGCCGAGATAACTACAACAAACTCAACAATGAAGAGTTGGATTTTGTTGACGACAAAACTGCAGCATTGCTCCTCAACACCCCCAACAGCGCACGTTTGATGCTCTGGGTGATGGTGTTGTTTTTTATTGCTGCAATAGGCTGGGCATCTTGGGCTGAAATCGACCAGGTCACTGTTGGTCAGGGAAAAGTCATTCCCTCTTCACAGATTCAAGTTGTCCAAAACTTAGAAGGTGGCTTAGTCAAAGAAATTTTAGTCAAAGAAGGTCAGTTGGTTGAAAAAGGTCAGCAGTTACTTCTGATCGATGACACTCGCTTTCGCTCTGATTTTCGTGAGCGTGAACAACAAGTTGCCAACCTAACTGCGTCTGTTCTGCAACTCTCAGCTTCAATCAACAGTGTTGCTGTGAAGCGTGATTTTGAAACGGAAAACTGGCGCCAAAGCGTAGTACTCGATTATGGCAAACTGACCTTTCCACCAACTTTAGAAGAAACTCAGCCGAAACTCACTCAGCGCCAGAAAGCAGAGTACCGCGAAGATTTAGACAATTTACGCAACCAACTTTCGGTGATTGACCAACAAGTTCAGCAAAAGCAGCAGGACTTAGTAGAGATTGAAGCGCGAGTAAGGAACTTACGTCAAAGCTATCAATATGCAAAGAAAGAATTAGACATCACCAAACCGTTGGCTGATGAAGGTGTTGTACCTCGTATTGAATTACTCAAATTACAACGCCAAGTCAACGACACCCGCCGCGAAATGACGTCCAGTGAGCTCAAAATCCCGGTATTAAAATCAGCGATTCGAGAATCCATGCTTAATCGCATCGATGTTGCGCTCAAATTCCGCTCTGAACAGCAAGAGAAACTCAACAGCGCCCAAGACCAGTTATCTGCCTTGGTTGAATCAGCAGTGGGTTTAGAAGATAGAGTTAATCGAACCGTTGTGAACTCGCCAGTAACAGGCAAAATCAAAACGCTGAACATCAACACCGTTGGGGGGGTTATCCAGCCAGGCATGGATATCGTCGAAATTGTACCAACTGAAGATACGTTATTAGTAGAAGCGAAAATTGCGCCAAAAGACATTGCATTTTTGCGCCCAGACCTACACGCCATCGTGAAGTTTACGGCTTACGACTTCACTAAGTACGGCGGCTTAGAGGGTGAATTGGAGCACATCAGCGCAGATACAACCCAAGATGAAGAAGGAAATAGCTTTTACATCGTTCGTGTCCGCACCGATAAAACGAATTTTGGTCAAGATGCAGATTTACCAATCATTCCAGGAATGACGGCATCGGTCGATATCATCACAGGGAAGCGAACCGTTTTGGAATATCTACTTAAACCGATTTTAAGTGCCAAAACGAACGCCTTGAAGGAGTAAATCACACCAAGGTACTCACAACGGCGAGTATTGAGCGATAAGTGATTAAATAAAAAGCACTTGTTTCTCACTGACGAACCCTTTAGAAGAGTATACTTGTGATATGAGTCGAATATGCGATCCAATTTGAAGCGTAAAGTTACATTATTAATCAGTTTAAGTTGTTTTTCGTTCCAAATTGGTGCGTTAAGCAGTAAAGAACAACAATGGGTCAATACGGTCACAGCGGTGTACGGCGAACGTGCGGGATTGCGCGTAAATACATGGCGAAAAAACCTCGACTTATTTAAACAATTAGAGACACATGAACAGCTCGCTGGCGTCAACGACTTTTTTAACCAGCTGTATTTTGTTGACGACATAAAACTGTGGGGAAAGACAGATTATTGGGCTACGCCACTCGAATTTTTAGGGAGTAATGCAGGGGATTGTGAGGATTTCACCATCGCCAAGTACTTCTCGTTACTCGAGCTAGGAATACCAGATTCTAAGATGCGTTTGATCTACGTAAAAGCCATCGAACTGAATCAGTTTCACATGGTATTAGCTTACTACCCAACCCCAAGCTCTGAGCCGCTCATTCTCGACAATATCAACCCTGATATTGTCCGAGCCTCTAAACGTAGCGACTTGCTACCGATATACAGTTTTAATGGTACAAACCTGTGGTTGATGAAGTCTTCTGCTAGCACTGGAGAGCTGGCAGGGAAAGCATCACGGTTGAGCCTTTGGAATGACTTACGCTCGCGCGAACGTAAGTTGCAGTTAAATAAACCTAAAATTAACTATGACGAGTGAGAAACATGACCCTATATAAGAAGCTTGTAGTGGGAATGGTTACGGTCTTTATACTCTTGTTGGCATCAGTATTCGTAATCCAATTCAACACGACTCGAGACAGCTTGGAACAACAGCAACGTTCAGAGGTCAACAACACCATTAACACCGTAGGTTTGGCATTGGCTCCTTACCTTAAAGACAAAGATAAAGTCGCGGTAGAATCCGTGATTAATGCTCTGTTTGACGGCAGCACCTACTCGGTTGTTCGCCTGACCGCTTTAGATTCTGACTACCAAATCGTGCGCACTTACCCGGTTAAACCTAGTACGGTGCCACAATGGTTTATCGACATGAATCTATTCAAAGCCATTCACGATAAGCGCGTAGTGACCAGTGGTTGGATGCAACTTGCTGAAGTGGAAATCATTAGCCACCCAGGAGCAGCTTACGAGCAGCTCTGGCAAGGCTTTATTGGTTTGTTATCTGCATTCAGTGTCATTTTCCTGGCTGGTTTAATTGCGATTTCGTACATCCTCCGTCGCTCACTAAAACCATTAGCGGCCATCGTGAAGAAAATGCATGAAATCGCTAATAACCAATTTGGTGAACCACTTGCTCGTCCAAGAACTAAAGATCTGATCGCGGTCGTAGATGGCATTAACATGATGTCTGCTCAAATTGAGCTGTCATTCAAAGAACAAGCGAAAGAGGCGCAACGACTGCGTGCTCAAGCTTACCTCGACCCTATCTCCAAACTGGGTAATCGCTCGTTCTACATCAACCAAATCGACCAATGGTTGGCAGAGCAAACGCAAGGGGGTATCGCGCTACTCCATGCAGAATACATTGGTGACATTTACGAGACAAAAGACTACCAACGCGCCGATGCCCACGTAAAAGAGCTGTCTCAACGTCTGAAAAACACCATTGATGTGCCGGGAGCTACCATTGCACGCCTATCTAGTGATGAGTTTGGCCTGCTTTTCCCACACATGGATGAAAGCGAACTACGCATTTTGGCGGACAGCATCGTGAACTGCGTTAACGGGTTGAACACTGATCCAACAGGTCTAGCCAAACCAAAAGCAGCCTTAGGTGTTGCGCATAGTAAAGACCAAAAAACGCGCTCTGAAATCTTATCTATGGTGGATAATGCGCTCTCGAAAGCCAAAGCTCAACCAGACAAAGCTTACGGCTTTATCGGCAGTGACACACCTTCTAACTTAATGGGTAAACAGCAGTGGAAAGCGCTGGTTGAAGAAGCGATTCATAGCGATTGGGTTAAATTCCGCTTCCAAGCAGCGAAGAACACTTGGGGTAAAGTGTTCCATAACGAAGTGTTCTCAAGCATCGAAAAAGAGGGCGAAACGTTCCGTGCCAACCAATATTTATTCGCACTAGAGCAGTTAGACGCCACCAATATTTTCGACCAATACGTTATTGAGTCGATGATTAAGATGCTGGAAAGTGGCGAGCTAACCGATCCTGTCGCGATCAATATTGCACAAAGCAGCTTGTCTCAGCCATCGTTCATTCGCTGGACCACCAGCATGCTGGAAAAACACGCAAAAGTGGCCTCTAAGCTACACTTTGAAATTCCAGAGGAGTGTTTTATTGATCAGCCTCACCACACGGCGCTGTTATGTAATGCCATTCGCCAATCTGGGGCTGAGTTTGGCGTAGATAACTATGGACGTAACTTCCAGTCATTGGAGTACATCCAAGAGTTCCGCCCTAACTATGTGAAGCTCGATTACCTATTCACACACAACTTACACGACGAAAAACAGAAATTCACGCTAACGTCGATTTCTCGTACTGCCCATAACCTAGGCATTACGACTATCGCGTCGCGTATTGAAACTCAAATCCAGTTGGACTTCCTCACCGAGCATTTTGTTGAGGTATTCCAAGGATTCATCGTCGACAAGGAATAAAAAGGTTTACCACAGATGAAAGACCCTTTACTGAATTCGCTCATCTACGTTAGCCGTTACTATGGGTTAGCTAACTCGCCAGAAGCGCTGGTCAATGGCCTTCCGCTTTCAGACGGCAAGCTAACTCCATTTTTGCTACCAAGAGCAGCGGAAAGGGCCGGATTGGTTGCCAAGGAAAACCGTGCAGAGCTGGAGAACATCTCCAGCCTGATTCTGCCGGCAATCTTAGTTCTTAAAGGCGGTGACTCATGCGTTCTCAACAGCATTAATGCGGAGACACGCGAAGCCGAAGTCACCACCTTAGAAAGTGGAATGGTGCCAATCTCCATTCCATTAGAAGACCTACTTGAGCAGTACACTGGTCGCTACTTTTTAGTTAAAAAGCAATTCCGTTTCGATGAGCGCTCTCCCGAGGTGCTCAAAACCAACGAAGGTCACTGGTTTTGGTCAACCTTGTGGCAGTCAAAACGTATCTACCGCGATGTTTTAATCGCCTCACTTCTCATCAACCTCTTTGCCGTTGCCGCCCCGCTGTTCACTCGTTTGGTGTACGACAAAGTGGTGCCGAATCTCGCGTTTGAAACCTTATGGGTATTGGCAAGCGGCATCTTTGTTGTCTTTCTATTCGATTTCATACTCAAATCGTTGAGAAACTACTTTATTGATGTCGCAGGAAAGAAGTCTGACATTCTGATTTCCTCCAAGCTGTTCAGCAAAGTGATGGGCATCCGAATGGAGTCCAAGCCGCCTTCAGTCGGCGCATTCGCTCGCCATCTTCAAGAGTTTGAATCTATTCGAGAATTCTTCACGTCTGCAACCGTCAGTGCCCTAATTGACCTGCCTTTTGCCATTCTGTTCTTGGTGATTATATGGCTAATGGCTGGCGATCTTGTGTATGTTCCAATGGTCGGCGTGGTCATTTTGATTGTTCATTCACTACTGATTCAAGGACCGCTGCGTCGCTCTATAGAGGAAGGGTCACGCTTAGCATCGCAAAAATACGCCAACTTAATTGAGAGTCTAGCGGGGCTAGAAACCGTAAAAATGCTCAGCGCGCAAAGCCAATTCCAATACCGTTGGGAAGAAGCGGTGGCGCACATGGCGAACTGGAACATCAAAAGCCGCCGCATTACCGACAGCATCCAGAATGCGGCAGGCTTCGTGCAGCAAAGTAGTAACGTTGGGATGATCATTCTCGGTGTTTATCTGATTGCAGAGGGCGAGCTCACTATGGGTGGCTTAATCGCCGCAACCATGTTGAGTGGTCGCGCCATAGGACCGTTGGTTCAATTGTCTTTGCTCTCAACGCGCTACAACCAAGCGAAGTCTTCTATGACGATTATCAATCAAGTCATGGAAATGCCGGACGAGCAAGAAGAAGGGAAACGCTACATCCATCGCCCAATCATCCAAGGTAAGATTGAAATTGATCGCGTAACGTTTCATTACCCAGACTCTCCTGTCGCGTCTATACGTAACATTTCTCTCACGATAAATCCTGGTGAAAAAGTCGCGATAATCGGTCGGATTGGTTCGGGTAAGACAACGTTAGAGCGCTTGATTATGGGCTTGTATAAGCCAACAGAGGGACACGTACGTATAGATGATACTGATATCGCACAGCTTCACCACGTTGATGTTCGACGTAACATCGGCTGTGTGCCTCAAGATTCGAATCTATTCTTCGGTTCGATTCGCGACAATATTACCTTGGGTCGCCCACTAACGGATGACCGAGACGTGCTTGATGCAGCAAACCGTGCAGGCGTGACCGCATTTACACAATCGGATCCAGCTGGTTTAGAACGTCAAGTTGGTGAAGGAGGTGCGATGCTTTCTGGTGGTCAACGTCAAGCGGTCACGATTGCTCGTGCATTTTTGGGCCGTCCTCCCGTCCTACTTATGGATGAACCGACCAGCGCGATGGATAACCGCTCTGAAATGCATATTAAACACCAGCTATCTCAGCTCAAACCGAGCGAAACATTGATACTGATTACGCATAAAACGTCGATGCTCGACATCGTTGATCGAGTAATTGTGATGGAGAAAGGCAGCATCATTGCTGATGGTCCTAAAGCGCAAGTGCTGAATGACCTGAAGCAAGGCAAAGTACGTGCGGTTAGCTAACCGAAATTAGCATTTAGAAAAGAGAAAGTCCCCGTTTGACTCATGTTTAACGGGGCTTATTTTATTGAGAATCCAAGATAGTTAAGCTCTTCAAGCACTATCCAAACGAGTACAAGGCCAACAATCACGAATAAAATCATAATCGCCTTTTCATCTTCTTCCATTTGATAGATATCCTAGCAAGCCATTTCACTCAACACGTCTTAGGTTATCAGGACAAAAATCATATTCAGCACGTTTATACGATCCTAGCCTCATACAATACCGGATATGAGATACAGCTCAAACATTAAACACTTTAAAACCGCATCAACTTTGGTTGAATATATGCGGTGAGCGCAAACAGAAGTAAAGCTCTGCACACTATTGATAAAACTCTACAACTCTCCGTAGGCTCTAGGGCGAAATTCCTAGGTAGAGAGACGAAAATGGAGAGAAAAATTTGTGATTACTTACATCAGAAAATCAGCTATAACAGCGGTTTTCTTAATATCGTCGAGTTGAAGAAATGAATGATTGGATCCATCTAGATCAAGTGAGCCAGTATTTCACCGCTGGCTCTCTCGGGTACAAAGTCTTAATGGGCATTATTGTCCTGATTGCTTATCGCATTCTGAAGAGAATCGTCAATCGAGCCATTTTAAACTTAGCGACCTCAAAAGGTGTAAAAAAGGCCCGCCTGAGTTTTATTCAGCGTTGTTTTAACGTCGTGCTTTTATTTTTAACCGCGTCTGTTTTTGCCATTATCACCGGTATTGGCTATGGTGATGTGTCATTGTTCCTATCGTCCATTTTCGCCGTATTGGGTGTAGCGTTTATCGCGCAATGGTCAATTCTAAGCAACATCACTGCCAGCTTTTTGATCTTTTTTGTCTTCCCATACCGAGTGGGCGATCGCATTAAAGTCGTAGACAAAGACGAAGACATCAGCGGCGAGATTCAGGAAATCAGCATGTTTCACGTGTTAATTAAGCACGACAACGGAAACTTGATCACTTACCCAAACAACCAGATTTTGCAAAAAGCAGTGCTAAAGCTGGCAAAAAACAAGCCAGAGCCAAGTAAAGCAAAATCTCGGATTTATACTCGCAGAAAGAAATAACCCACTAAAAAGCCGATGTATCTACATCGGCTTTTTAATATCACTTGGTAGTCACAAATAACCCAAAGTTAATGGAGAACAACAGTGAAGAGACAAAACGTATAAACTGAAAGGTCACCGCTGTATTCTTTCATGATAAACACATGACACATCGCCGAAACCAAAAGCGCCACTTTAACCAAAGTAAGCTTCTTCTTTACGAACCTTAAATAAATACAAAAAATAGAGATGGTGCAAGCAAAGAAACAATCGTCACTAGTTCCATCTTCCTTAAAATACAAGGACATGGTTTTAGTTAAGCTTATATTTTTAGCTTCATTATGAGCCACCCACTAATATTTAGCGAGATAAGGGCAGAAAAGAGGTAAAAAACAAGACTGACCGAAACAAAAAGTAGTGCATGCACTTTTTCTTCTAAGCTCTCTGGATGAACATTCATATCCACATCAACCCCCCCCTATAAAGTGTGCAAATACCGTGGAAGAGGCTGTAGAAAGGCCTCCTACCATAATGATAATAATCCCTCGCCTTAAGAAACGATGAAATGTACTTTTCCCTCCTTGGATCAGGTCTGAGTTTACATATTTTAATCTATTTTTCCGCCTATTAATCATCACTAGTATCGGTACCTTTATCATTGTTTCCAAGAGAGTTTTCTACATCTTTAAGATCTTCCTTTAACGCTTTTATACACGACATTCATCGTCGTTGCATTCACTGTAGTTATGCCGTCGATTTACCCTATAAGAAAGCTCTTTAGATACCAATTCGTACTTTATCTATCTCAAATCTCTTCTTGACCTCAACTTGGCTTGAGGTTTTAGCCTTAGTCGCACGATTAAAAATCAACAATGAAAAAAGGAACCATTGTGTCCAAAATTGCGATTATTTATTTCTCTAAAACCGACGTTACTGGTCAGCTTGCTCAAGCGATTGCCGCAGGCGTTGAGCAACAAGGCGAATGTGAAATCCTCTCTCACCGAATTGAAGGCAGTGAGATTATTGAGGGACGTTTTGTGAACCCTCACTTAATGGATGAGCTTGCTGAGTGTGATGCGATTATCTTTGGCTCACCGACCTATATGGGCGGTGTAGCAGCGCAGTTTAAAGCATTTGCAGATGCAAGCAGTGAATCTTGGTATTACCAAAAATGGGCGGGCAAAATCGCGGCTGGCTTTACCAGTGGTGGAGCAATGAATGGCGACCAATCTTGCACATTACAATATCTACAAACGCTCGCTAACCAACACGGCATGATGTGGGTCGGGTTGGATAAGATCAGCAATTCTGGGGAGCAAAACCTGAATCGTTATGGTGTACAAGGTGGTATTGTTGCACAAGGTGGTGAAGGTGGTCAGTTGCATGCTTCTGATGTTGCAACAGCAGAGTATCTTGGCAAACGAGTCGCTATGCTCGTGAACAAGCTCTCCACTCGCTAACAATAAAAAGAAGCCCCGTAAGATACATCTTCGGGGCTTCATATTTATCGCTTGTTTTGAGCGCTACTTCTTGATGTAGAGGTCTTTCGAGTAGATACGACCTTCTACGTTGTTCTTGGCAAAACCGCCAACCGTAGGACGAACCAAACGCGCTTGCATGTAGTAGTAAATCGGTGCGATAGGCATATCTGTCGCCAGCAACTGTTCAGCTTGGTCGTAAAATCCTTGGCGCGCTTTCTCATTGGTTGCAGCCAATGCACTGTTCATCACGTTGTCATACGCTTCACTGCTGTAACGTGCAAAGTTACCCGAAGAACCTGAGCGAAGTAAGCTCAGGAAAGTAGACGCTTCATTGTAATCACCACACCAGGAAGCGCGCATCACATCGAAATTGCCTTGTTTACGCGCCACTAAGTACGACTTCCACTCTTGGTTTTCTAACTCCACGTTTGCACCGAGATTTTTTTGTAGCATCGACGCTATCGCAACCGCGATCGATTTGTTTGCCTCACTGGTGTTGTACAGCAATTTAAAATCGAGCGGCTTGTCTTGGCTGTAACCCGCTTCTTTTAACAACTGACGCGCTTTCTCGTCACGTTGTTGCTGACTCCACTTACTGTATTCAGGCGGCGTCGCATCAAACCCGGCGGTGTACTGATGCGCAAAGGTATAAGCAGGAAGGTTGCCCACTTGCGTGACACCATTCGTAATCACATCACGCATGATGGAGTACGACACCGCTTGACGCACTCGCGCATCATCAAATGGCGGACGAGTGGTATTGAACGCGTAGTAATACGTGCACAGTAATGGCACCACCGTGTAAGCCTGCTTGTAATCTTGTTTAAGCTTCTGCGCCATATGAGTCGGCACATCTGACGTGATATCCAGCTCTCCTGCCGCATAACGATTGATCGACGCGTTTTGGTTTTCAAACGGAATGTAAGTCACTCTGTTTAAATGCGTATCTGCGCTGTCCCAGTAACTTGGATTCTTAACCAGTTCAATGCGCTCATTCACGACCCACTTATCCAATGTGAATGCACCATTGCCAACAAATTGGTCTGGATCGCTCCACGGCTTGTCGCGGTTTTCCACTGTGGCTTGATGCACTGGCATCATGGACGTGTGCCCAGTCATAGCAACAAAGTACGGAACTTGACTGTCCAACTCAAAACGTAGGGTGTATTTATCCACCGCCGCGATACCGAGATCGTCCAGAGGCTTTTTGCCCTCTGCCACATCGGCGATGTTTTTGATCTTGGTGAGCTTGAGATACCAAACATTTGGAGACGCGGTTTTCGGATCCACCGCTCGGCGCAGTGAATAGACAAAATCATCCGCCGTCACAGGCTCGCCATTCGACCATTTTGCGTCTTTGCGTAAGTGAAAAGTAAAAGTTTGGTTGTCCTTGGTTTCCCATGATTCTGCCACACCGGGAATGATGTTTCCGTCACTATCTTGAATCACAAGACCTTCAAATAAGTCACGAATCACATGCATTTCTGGCAGACCTTCGGCTTTCGCTGGGTCAAGCGTCGCCGCCTCTGCGTCATTCGCACGTACTAAATGCTGTTCTGCGGCAAGTTGAATGCCTTTAGGTAAGGTCTCCGCAGCAACTGATGTAGCAAGAAAAGGGGTGAATAAAGAGGAAATCAGCAACGCCGTTGAATGTTTTTTAAAATCCATATCGTTTTTCGTTCTCCTAACGCGTCTTGTGAAGCAAGTGCCACAATTAACATTTCAACCGTTGACGAGTTTAAACGGTTCAGTTTAGCTAGGTGTAATTAGCTTAGATATTGATACTACTTCATCAATCAGGAGATTACGGTGAGTCTAATTCCAAGAACGGAAAGAGCGGCATTTTTAATTCGGCCAACAATATACGGTCAATCCGTGCTTGGTGCGCCATTACTGTATTTTCCGGCTCAAGTCGAAAGTGCTTCGCGAGGTTTGATTTTGGCAGGCACTCACGGGGATGAGACAGCCTCGATTGCAGGTTTGTCCTGTGCGCTAAGAAGCTTGCCAGCTAAAAACTTACGACATGATGTGATTCTGTCAATGAATCCTGACGGCAACCAGCTAGGCACACGTGCAAATGCAAACCAAGTGGATCTCAATCGCGCGTTTCCAACCCCAAATTGGACAGAGCATGGCACCGTGTATCGATGGAGCTCTCACACACCCGTTCGAGACGTAAAAGTGAAAACTGGCACTAAAAACCAGCTAGAGCCAGAAGTTAGCGCATTAATTAACTTGATTGAACTGCGCAAGCCAAAGTTTGTGGTGTCGTTTCATGAACCGCTTGCGTTTGTAGATGATCCCAAACATTCCAACCTTGCCAAATGGCTCGGCGAGCAGTTTCAACTGCCAATCGTTGACGATGTCGACTACGAAACACCCGGCTCATTCGGCACTTGGTGTAGTGAACGTGATTTACCTTGCATCACGTTGGAGTTACCGGCAATTTCTGCCGATCTCACCATTGAAAAGCATCTCCCCGCCTTTATTGCTTTACTGATGCACGATCCGGATCTTTAGTTCGCTGTTGGTTAAGCGATCATGTGAGGATCTGTTTGATGTCGGTACTGATATCGCTGATCAACTGACGGGCACTGTCGTCTCTTTGCTGAACCAAGATGATAAACAGCAAATCGGTGATCACGTTTTGCGCGGTGCGTGAAGCAATGGATGAGCTGCGATGTTCCGTTTCATTGGCAATCGTATCAAACGTAATATCGGCAATACCGCGCAAGCGGCTTCTCCCAGGAGCAGATAACGCAATCACCTTCGCGCCCTGCTCTTTTGCCGCTTCTGCCGCGACGAGAATTTCTTTGCGCTCACCCGAAAACGAGATTGCGATCTGAACATCTTCTGGAGAGAGCGTGCGGGCAACAGCAATCTGCACGTGGCTGTCTTGTTCAGAAAGCGCCGTAATACCAAGTTTAAGCAGTTTAAAGCTTAAATCCTTCGCGGTCAGTGCAGAGCCCCCAATCCCGACCACTTGCACTCGACGCGCTTCACTCAACCATTTCACCGCTTGGTGACACGCTTCGTAAGACAGCGTATTGGTGGTTTGAAACATAGCATCGGTTTTCGCTTTCACCAGTTTCTGTGAAATAACCGCAATGGGGTCGTCAGCCAAAATATCACTGTGCAGCGGTGTCGACTGCATCGCATGCTTACGGCCAATCTCTTCATTCAGAGCTAATTTAAACTCGCTGTAACCTTTAAAGCCGATACGCTGAGTAAATTTCACAATGCTCGATTGACTCACTTTTACTTGCGCCGCAAGTTCTTGGCTGGTGAGCAGCGCCGCCTTTTCTGCGTTTTCAACAATCCAATCGCCGACCAAACGACCACTTTGCGAAAGCTGAGTACGCCTCGCGACTATCTTATTGATAACTGACACAACAAAAACCTCAAAAATTTTAAATAAATTATTCCAAAACAAAAATAATAGGAGTTTGATTTAACCCCCTGATTATTCTAACCAAGCCAGTTAATCCCGGATGTAATAGACGTATATTTTCTCTCATTATTCCAAATTTCTCCTGCATAAAGAATAACCTCAAGTGTGATTTTTATCACCAAACCTGAATATTTTATTCCATAAAATCGCCCTCAGATTAAACATTACGAAGAGTGCAAAACATGAAAATTGATTTAAGCCGATTGGTGACAGAAAGCCGTAACCCAGCCAGTGCCGAGATCGATACGCTTTCGACCATCGAGATGCTGCAAGTCATTAATGAAGAGGATCAAAAAGTCCCGCTCGCGGTAAAAGCGGTGCTACCACAAATTGCAGAGACAGTTGACGCAATTACCCAAGCTTTTGCAAATGGTGGCCGTTTAATTTACATGGGAGCCGGTACGTCAGGTCGCTTAGGCATTCTTGATGCGAGCGAGTGTCCTCCTACCTACGGCACGCATCCAGATATGGTGATTGGCTTAATTGCTGGTGGACATCAGGCGATTTTGAAAGCGGTAGAAAACGCAGAAGACAACGCGAAAATGGGTCAAGACGACTTAAAGGCGCTTCACCTCACCAAGCATGACGTGGTTGTAGGCATTGCAGCAAGTGGCCGCACACCTTATGTGATAGGTGGTTTGGAGTACGCTAAATCCATCGGAGCTACGACCGCATCTATCGCCTGTAATCCAGAATGTGCCATGGCAAAAGCGGCCGACATCGCGATTCTGCCGATTGTTGGCGCAGAGGTCGTTACTGGCTCTTCTCGCATGAAAGCCGGCACTGCACAAAAACTGGTGTTAAACATGCTCACGACAGGCGCAATGATTCGTAGCGGTAAGGTATTTGGTAACTTAATGGTGGATGTAGAGGCCACCAACGCCAAGCTCATCCAACGCCAAACCAACATTGTTGTAGAAGCAACTGGCGCATCAAAAGAAGAAGCAGAGCGAGCATTAAATGCCTGCGATCGCCACTGCAAAACTGCCATCTTAATGATTTTGGCCGATTTGGATGCCGAACAAGCCAAATCACGCCTCGCCGCGCACAACGGTTTTATTCGCGCAGCACTAAATAATAACTAAATAATCCGAGTTCTGAAGGATAGACCCTATGGCAAAAATAACTTCAAACACAGTATCGCAGTTGCTGTCCGCAGTGGGTGGCAGCAGCAACGTAAGCAAATGTGGTAACTGTATGACGCGTTTGCGTTTATCGCTCGCCAACAATGGTTTGGCTGATCAGTCTGTTATCAAGCAAATTCCCGGCGTAATGGGTGTGGTGGAAAGCGATGAGCAATTTCAGATCATTCTCGGTCCCGGAAAAGCTCAACAAGCGGCTGAGATGATGAATCAATTGATCGACAGCTTAACTTCTGGTGACAGTGAAGAACCAGATATGCCGCAACAAGATCTTTCTGCCGTCGCGGCCGAGCAGAAAAAACAGATGAAGAGCAAACAAACCAGTGCGGTTCAGCGTTTTTTAAGCAAGTTTGCCACCATCTTTACGCCGTTGATCCCTGGCTTTATTGCAGCTGGTTTGTTGCTAGGTTTTGCGACGTTATTGGAACAGATGTTTGTTCTCGACCAGACACCAAGCCAGTTTATGTTGGATTTGATCGCCTACATGAAAGTCTTTGGTAAGGGTCTGTTTGCTTTCTTAAGTATTCTGATTGGTTACAACGCGCAGCAAGCGTTTGGCGGCTCTGGTGTTAATGGTGCCATTCTCGCCTCTTTGTTTGTACTGGGTTACAACCCTGAGGCGACATCCGGCATTTACTCTGGCATGAACGAGTTTTTCGGCTTTGCGATTGATCCGCGCGGCAACATTATCGGCGTACTTTTGGCGGCGATCATCGGTGCGCAAGTCGAGCGTAAGGTTCGTCAATACATGCCAGATGATCTGGACATGATCTTAACGTCCGTTATCACTCTGTTGATCATGGGTGCGGTAACCTTCTTGATCATCATGCCAATCGGCGGCGAGCTGTTTAAAGGGATGTCTTGGTTGTTCCTCAACTTGAACGATAACCCATTAGGCGCTGCAATCTTGGCAGGTTTGTTCTTAATTTCTGTGGTATTTGGCATCCACCAGGGTTTTGTTCCAGTGTACTTTGCATTGATGGAAGCACAGGGCTTTAACTCGCTATTCCCTATCCTGGCGATGGCTGGTGGCGGTCAGGTTGGCGCGTCAATGGCGCTGTATTTCAAAGCCAAAAAAGACGCTCTACTGCGCACTCAAGTTAAAGGCGCTATTATTCCTGGCCTTCTAGGCATTGGCGAACCATTGATTTACGGCGTGACATTACCACGCGTAAAACCATTCGTTACCGCTTGTATTGGCGGCGCTGCGGGCGGCTTCTTTATCGGTTTAGTTTCTTACCTTGGCTTACCAGTTGGTCTTAATACGGTGTTTGGCCCGTCCGGTATCGTGGCGATTCCTCTCATGACATCAGAAAATGGCATCTTCCCGGGCATGATGGTGTTTGTTGCTGGCCTGCTTATCTCTTACATCGTCGGCTTCCTCGCGACTTACTTCTTTGGCTGCAAAGACGTCGATTTAAGCTAAATCATTCTTCCCCTATAGGAATGGACTAGCTCGCGCCCTTGGCAAACAAGGGCGCCCCCTCTCTCTACTTCACGACAATTTTTCTTATTCCGTTACTCGGAAGGGGCTTTGTCGTACCTAAAATAATAGAAATGAAAGGTCGTTAATCATGAAAAAGCACATTTTGACTCTACTTCTCCCTACGTTGATGGCATCAAACGCAATGGCAGCGCAGCTGTATCAAGCGGAAGATGGGTCAGTTTTAAATATTTACTCTCGTCTTGGTTTCAATGTCACCAGTAAAAATGACGAGCACGGCGATGCAAATGGCGAGTTTGATGGCCGTATTGGTTTAAACGGTTCACAAACCATCAACGAGTACGCGTCGATCATCGGCCAAGCGCAATACCAAGTGGGTGCCGCTGAATACGCAAACCAAGTAAACGACAAACCGTCTCTGACTGCACGTTATGTATGGGCGGGTGTTGATGCGAAAGATTATGGTCGCATTACTGGTGGTCGCGTGGCATCTGGGTTGATTATGTTTACCGACATTGGTGATGTGTTCGCCTCTTCCGATGTTTCTATGGCGCGCCAAGCGAATAAAGTCGACAAAACCGCGACGCAAGTTTTCCGTCAAGATGGCACGCTGCAATACCAAAACAGCTTAGGTAATTTCGATTTTTCTGTCGCGTACATTTTAGGAAACAACACTTCTGAGCTCGACTACGGTTACAACGCTGCACTGCGTTATACGCTAGACATGGGGAATTTGGGTACCTTGGCACCAGTGGTAGCGATGCAGAAAAATAAAGGTGATGCACGTGAAAGCAACGACACCGATTACACATTCTGGGGCGCAGGTACGCGTTACTACCTAGGTGATTTGATGTTGGGTGCGTTGTACTCGGAAGATGAACTAGAGGGCTATTACTCGCAAACCAGTACCGACAAAGTGATGGAATTGACGGCGGTTTACAGTGTAAATGACAAATGGGCATTGCGTGCTGGTTATCGTTCTTTAGAAAACAGTGATGGTGACGAGCTAGAGCTGAAAGATACAACGCTAGAAGTGCAATACAAACTGACTCCTCGTTCTTCTATCTACACAAACTACGTTGATCGTAACGGTTCGCGTGGCTACAGCAATGGACAAGAAGTCTCGTTTGGCGGTGCGCACGCAGACGAAAGCTACTACCACTTAGGTCTGCGTTACGAGCTGTAAGCACGATACTTAATGTAAGTTAGCTGAATCCATGAGCTTCTTCTGTGTCCGGTCAGTAGTTATTGCCTTTAATGCTGATTTGAAGAAGCTCACCCTCGCAATATGTTTTCTTCGTTACCTGTTTTGACCAACACGCCTGCATCAGGAAAACTGGTGACAGTGTTTTCGCATTCCTTTGCTTCCTCAATTGTTGCTAAGTTTGTTGTCGTTATTCGCCGACAGAATATATGTTCCTAAAGTGATCAATGAACGCTCGCGTTCTTCTTGGTAAGTGCTCACGTTTTGGGTAAAGCAGATAAAGCGGCAAAATCGCATCCGTTTGCCAATCTGGCAGCAAACTCATTAGTTGTTCTTTTTGTGCAGGTTCGAGTTTAGCCAGTGCAAATTCATCTAACATGGCTACACCACAGCCAGCCAAAGTAGCATCCAACATGGACTGGACAAGATTAAAACTCAGCGTACTTTCTAACTCAATGCTGTACTGCTGCTGAGTTTGCTTATGCGTAAACGTCCATTTATCTAACACCAAGTCGCGGCTTTTATAAAGGATGTGCTCCAAGTCGCCAAGCTCCTCTGGCGTGCTTATATTTGGTTTATCAGCTAAATACGAGCGATGAGCGATCGGTTTACAGTGTAAAGTGCGTAGCTGATGGCCGACGTATCCCTCTGGAGGAGTCTCGGTAAAGTAGAATGCGATATCAAACCCAGCTTCAATCAAGTCGAGAGGTGTCTCTGTAAAGATCACTTCGACGCTCACTTGTGGATGCTGCAATCGAAACTCGATCAATGTTTGGCTGAGTAACGCGGCTCCGAAAGAAGCAGACGCCGCTATTCTCAATTTTCCCGATACGATCTCGTTTGCCATGACTTGCTCATTGATCTGCTCAGCGCCTTCAAGCAGTTTCTTTACCTGCTGATAAAACCGCAAACCATCGTAGGTCAAATTAAACTGGCGCGTAGTTCGCTGAATAAGCTGCACCGACAATATGTCTTCAAGCTGTTTAAGTTGCCGACTTACATGCGCATTCGAACAATTCAGGCGCTTTGCCGCGCCAGCAATACTTCGCTCTTCGCACAAAGCGACGTAAAGTGGTACGTAACTGAGCCATTTTATTTCCATACAGTAATTCTGAATCTCTAAAATCAAACTACTGGAAATAATAGAAAGCATCTAAACTCTGTACAACCTAAATTTGAAAAGATGAGTTATGAGTGTTTTCGACACGTGGTTAAAAGGTCAAGTCATTAAAGATCACATCACAAATCCCAATATCATCGTTGGCGATTACAGCTATTACTCGGGCTTCTATCATCAAAAAAGCTTCGAAGAGCAAGCGGTACGCTACTTGTTGGGTGACCCCGTCACACTTCAAGAATGGCAAAGTAGAGAACCCGATAGCATCGACAAATTAATCATCGGCAAGTTTTGTTCCATCGCTTCTGGAGCCACCTTCATGATGGCAGGAAATCAAGGTCATCGCATTGACTGGATTTCGACATTCCCCTTCTCTCCTGAAAAATTTGGAGAAGGCGTACAAGACGGTTTCGAGCGTGCCGGAGATACAGTGGTGGGGAATGATGTTTGGATTGGCAGTGAGGCGATGATCATGCCCGGAGTAAACATCGGCGATGGAGCCGTCATCGGAGCACGCGCCGTAGTGACGAAAGACGTGCAACCTTATTCTGTGGTGGTTGGAAACAACCAAGTCGTACGTCAACGATTTAGCGATAAAGAGATTGAAACTCTACTCAATATCCAATGGTGGAACTGGCCAATAGAACATATTAAACAAGCAATGAAAGTAATGTGTAGCAGCCAAGTCGGTGTGCTTGCGGACTACTATCAAGAGCACATTGTCGATTTGTAGATAAAAAAGCCCACACATCTTGTTGCGACGTGTGGGCTCAGTGAGTAAGAAAGCTTAAACCGCAGCGACGTCCTCTTCTTCCAAGTTCGCCGAGACTTTAATTTCGTATTGATTGAAACGGAACGAACAACCGCCATGAGTGCGCTTTGTCGTTACTTGTTCGTCGCCAAACTGCACCGTCACGCGAGTGAAGACACGCTCTTTGGCTTCGACAATATTTTCTTCTAACGCGACTTCAAAGTCATGTTCCGTTTGTTCTAGCTTTTGCTTTATCGCTTCAAGCTGCTCGTTGTTTTGTGTTTTCATCACGTCAATCTGAGCTTGTTCTTCGTCGGTACGTTCGGCTTTAGGACGTTTCTTAAATTCGAGCTCTTTACGAATCACATCCATCGTGCCTTCTTGAGCGCGTTTGTATTGTTCTTTAAGCTCTGCTAATCGTTCCTTAAATGCAGAATAGCGTGCGAACGCTTCTACCTTAGTGGCGGTGTCGCCTTCTACGCCCAATTGTAAGCACACCACTTTGCCACCGACTTTTGCATCTCCGCCGCTGAGCGTGCCGTTCCTACCGTTCGCGTCTAGCACCGTCAGATTGCGCCCACAAACAATATCATTATTCATGCTGTGCACCGCCAACTCAATATCTTCGCCGGCTTGCAAATCACAATATTGGGCGTAGCTGGCACGAATCGAACCTTTGGCTTTGACGTGACAACTCTTTGGCTGGCCATCACTCACGGTGTGGCCAATGATCCCTTTACCAACTTGAATGTCGTCTTGCGCTTGTACGTCAGCCGATTCAATGAAGCCGCCTACAGTAATAGAGCCCGTAGCTTTAACAATCATTCCGGATTCAATGTTGCCACCGATAATCACATTCCCTTTAAATTTCACGTGACCTGTATTCACGCCAACGCTATTGAGGCAAAGTGCGTTATCAACTTCAATGGTTTTGTCTTTAATCAGAGGCGTACCGGATACCGATGCAATCAATAGGTTTGGGTCGCGCTTGCTTATCTCGGTGCCCTTGCCTAGCTTCATTGGGCTGTCTTTTCCAGCTTGTGGAGGAATCACTCGCCCTTGAACAGTAAAACCTGGCGTACCTTTGGTCGCAGGCGTGCGGCGCATCACCTCATCGCCTACGTCAACCGCGATAGTTTCACCGAGGTTACGTAAATCAATTTTGTCGCTAGCAGATTGGCCGTCTTTGGGTTTGAGGATGCGTTTGGTGATGTCTTTAACGAGAGGAGTAAAAAGAGCGTCTTTGCCTTTGATAGGTTGCTTACCAACCGCTACAGGTTGAGAAAAAGTTTCGCCGGGTTTGAGCTGAGTGCTGACAACCAACACTTTCTTCAAAGCCAGTTTGTTGATGCCTTTCGAAACTCGCGCTTGAGCAAGGGCTTGAACAATCTCGGGGCCACGTAAACCTCGGCCTCCGTACGCGCCGACAACGTTCATACTGGCGAGCATGTCATTATTCGATAATTCAACCTCAACTTGCGCGTTGCGTTTTTCCGCAATGACGATGCCTTCGTAAGCTTCGGCTTTACGTTCTTTGGCGCAGTTAATGAATCTCACGACTTCCCCCTCAACAACAAACATCTTTTCAGCGTTCATTGCGACGAGCTGCTCGTTTAATTCATTTTGATTTAGCTCACCACCGAGGTCCACTTCTCCCGGAAGACGGGCTATCACCTTGGTCTTATCTTCAGATAACTCAAGACACAGCTTCCACATACCCTTACCACTTTGCTTCCCATCAACACTTTCAGTCTACCCAAATCCGTTTTCTGAACAAACCTCGCATTTCTTATTATAGGGCTCACGTCACTAAAGAAAGTAATCCATTAATAACGGTTAAACAGATATTAGGAGAGCATTTCGATTTAACCTAAAGCTCAATCAAAATACACACAGAAATAAAAAGGAGCTGGATTTACAGTGTAAAATCAGCTCCTTTTTATTTCATTTACAGTGTAAATTTCCCTTTATTGTTTACAGTGTAAATCGTTCCAAATGTGTCTAACTTCGTCCCTTAACTGCTGCTCAACTTGCCTTCTTCCAGGTAAACCAAATTGCTGAGCACATTCAGTCCAACTACGGTTAAGAAAAAGCTTACTGATCATCAAGTCGGAAGCGGAGTTCAAACCTAAGTTAAGTAACCACTGCTGAAGCCAAGCAGACACGGACTCATAACTGTTACCACCATCAGCATAGCATTCAATTAGTAATAACTTAGCGGGATGAAGTGGACTCATTCCCAAAGGTTGCGGTAATAGAGCTCGAAAAATTGAGGCTTCTAATTTTGGATAGACGTCAGCCACATTGTTAGACAACATTTCTTCAAATAGCGCCTGAGATTCATCGACCCAAGCCGTCTGTTTGGAATCACAAGCTTTGACCATCAAGACTGAATAACAACCGCTAGCAGCATCGCGCATTGACCCTAAGCGAATTGCACGGAAGTTCGATTGTCGCCAGAAATGGACCAACTCTTCCGTCGCACCGAAACTCGTGGATAAGTAAGCAATGTGTTTAGCCGACATTTGATCAAGTTGCTGCAGCATTTTTTGACCGATGCCTCTTCCTTGCAATTCCGGATGAACAGCAATTCTCATGACTCGCAGCGTCGATAGATTCGCGACATTCGGAAATCCTAATTGGTTTGCAATCGTAACTGGGGCTAAGTGTCCTTTAGGACGACGCTTACCAAGCTGAATTTCTTCAACCAATTCAGCGTCAAGCCCCCCCTCTTCGACCGCTAATATTACCCCCACAACCGCATTATCTTGCTTAGCAAAATAGAGCTGACTGTTGTCGTCTTGCAAAAGGTGAATCAAATCATTCGGCGAGGTCTGATAATGAGCATTCACCAAAAGAGCAAAGCACTCGCGCAGCAAACTAGGCTGCGATATCAAATCGTCCTTATCGGCTTTAGAAAGGGAAATTGAGTCGACCTGGTTAAGTTGATGGTGCATTAACTCCGCATCCAACAAAAACGCGTCATAGAGCCATGATTCGAGTGCATCATTCATGCTCCAGCGGATGGGCTGTGTCATGTGCCATGTTTTCATTCCCAAACGCTGTTTCTGAAGCCAATCAACAAATTTAATCGTAAAGCCCCGGCCACAACCTTCATAACCGTGAATAGTCGTAGAAAAAACGAGTCGATGATAATGTTCGGTAATGATTTTGAGCATAGGAACTGGAATTGCAGCCGCTTCATCGACAAGTAACAAATCACATTCAGGTCGGCTCAATAGAAGTTCGTCAGGAGCAATAAATTGAATGGCTCCCTGCCCTAATTCTAATCTGTCCTTCTTAATACGCTGTGCGTTAGGGAGTAAACGTAAAGCATGTTGGTAAACAGGCTCAACAGCTTTTATAGATGGTGCCGTAATTAAGATTCTAAGTGGCTTCTGCTGTAATAAGTTCGCACACGCAATGCCGAGGGCGCTTGTTTTTCCGCGCCCACGATCAGCGGTCAAAACTAACGGTCGCTTTCGATGTCCAGTTACCACCTTTTCAATTAGAGAAATGGCATGTTCTTGTTCCGTGTAGTGGCTTTCTTTTTCTGCTTGCTTGATGTCTGGAGCCGTTGGCAATGCTTTGTCTTGCTCAATAACAACGAGCTTCTCCCATTGTTTGTGCATCCATTGCTGAGCAAAATTCGTAGGTTGTCGCGACTCAGTAATGACAATAAGAAGACCACCGCCAACCAATGAACCAAGCGCGGCGGTAAAGCTATTTGCGTCAAAACCATTTCGAGCATCAAACAATAGAACGTCACACTCTCTGCCTAACAACATGTGCCCTTGTTTAGGCGAAACACTGTATGCGTTTTCCAAACCAAAATCGCCGACACAAAACCAACGTTGATACATCTGTGTTTTATGGAACTCTGACACCAATGCATCTTGCCAAGAAGACTCGCCTTGAATAACGATGCCGAATCTTTGGAAAGATTGGTGAGCTTGTTGTTGAAGTGATGAAAGGAAATCAGATTGTGTCTGCATTTTGTCTATCCAACGTTGAACTGACGCAATGGTATCACATCTTTAATTTGACGCTTCTCAGATATAAAAAAACCGCCCGGGGGCGGTTGATTCAATCATCTTTTGTTATTGCAGCTTGTTTTGCACAAAGGCAAGAATCTCTTCCATCAAGCTGTCGTCAACTTTCTTCAAGTTCAACGCCAGACTGCTACCTTTTCGGCTGTAGCTTGCTCGACCTTTTACTAAGTCGACTTTTTCGGTCTTCTTGCCAGGTTTTGCTGGTGCAAGCTCAGCAATCCAGTTTTCGATGCTTTCCGTGACTTCTTTTGTCAGACGAGCAACGCCTTGAGCTGTGCTTCGCTGCCATAAAAAGCCTTCGCTAGAGCGACACTTATCTAACAGCTCTTGCTGCTGCTCTGGCGTCAACGTTGAAAACTGTTTGTGCAGTTTCACGATAGTTGGACGACCAAGATCGCCGACATTGGGATACGCTTGAAGCAGTTCTAACGGTAATGCCGCCGCTTTTAAAGCGCCACTTACCAACGCTTCACTGCACTGGAACATTTTCGCCAATGCTTTCTGATCTTCAGCTTCACCACTATCTAGTTTAGCCTGCATCTCTTTACCTTTTTCGTACAAAGAGAGCGGCTTGTGAGCATTTGCCACATCAGACAAAAACTTTGCATGGTCAGTATTGATATTGTCAGCAACATAAACCAAAAAATCTTGCTCCGCGAGGATACAAGACATGCGACGACGGCTACCATCTAAAACTTCAATCTTGCCATCTTTAGTTCTACGACCCACCGCTGGATATTGTTGGCCACGCTCTTTGAGTGTGACTAAAACATCAGATAAAGCATGTTCGTTTAAGAACGATTGCTCACGAGCGTTATCAACAAACACCGTTGTTTCTGTCGCGACTTTCTCTGCAGGAATACGAACAAGTTCAAACTGAACAATGTTTTCACCTGCGACAGCTAGCTCAATCGTTTGAGCTTTTTCTTTTGCCGCGGTTTGCGCCTCTTGTGGAGTCACAACACGACGTTTATTCGTTTTGCCAAATAATTTCGCGTTTAATTCAGACGTTTTCAAAGCCATTTACTTATTACCCCTGATTCAATGACGGCCAATTAGAATGCAGCACACGCTCTAATTCCAGTGCGCTTTTATGAACAGCATCTTGTGCGGTGGCTAGCGTCTTCTTACCGCCTTCAAAATCGCTTACTGTCAGATCAAATACTGTGCTGTAGGTATCGGCACAGGTTTCAAACGCACGGCTACGAGGGATAGTAGCCATCATAACTTGGTCACCTAGAAGATAGTTCATTTCAGTTAAAACAGAAACTTGCTTCTTATTGTCGTCCTCAAACATGGTTGGCATCAAGCGAACAAACTCAAGACCATTCCAGTCTTCCGGAAACATTTCATATACCGTAGGCAAATGCTGGAAGAAGTTTACTGTTGAAGCCCAGTCCAGACGCTTAGCCGCACAAGGGATTAACAACGCATTTGATGCATACATCGCATTCCATACTAGTGGGTCAACGTGTGGGCCGGTATCAATCATGATGATATCGAAGTCATCAGCAATTTTATCAATCAGTTGCTCTTTTAGCAGACGAACGATATCGAGTGATGGATCTTCAGATAGCGTTTGCCATGCTTCAGCATTAAACATTGCGTCTTCTGGAAACGCTGAAATCGACTTTAAGTTCGGGTATTGCGTTGGCAGCAATACGTTTTTACGCAAAAATTCACTGTCAATTTCCACACCATCAGGCACGTTACCCAACATAATGTCTACCGCAGAATAGATATTATCATGCTCTGCCATGCTGATTTGCGGGTTGAGGAATAAACGTAGTGAGCCTTGTGGGTCTAAGTCGATTAAACAAATACGGTAGCGTTTATCCAAATTTAGCGCTAAACATGCCGCTAAATGGACCGCTGTCATTGATTTACCTGTACCACCCTTCTGGTTCTGCACGTTAATAATCCAAGGTTTGTTACCTGAATTCTTCTTACGCTCATGAAATTTAGGCACTTCAGCCGCATCCATAAGCATATGTGCTTCTTCTAACGTAATTGAATAATGATTCGCGTTATTTTTAGTAAATTGATGGCCAGCCGCTTCCATCTTACCAATCGCGTCATCGAGCTTACGACGAGTTAAACCTGAACGGGTTTCCATCATCGCCTTAGACATTGGTGGGAAGTAGTTATCGCTTCGCTCTTCTAAAACAATTTCAATACGGTCAGCTTGAACCTGCTGAGTCAGCTCCGCCAACTCAAGAAGGTTTTCAATCGTTTTTTCTCTTTTCATGCCAAATTCCGTTGGAAGGATTTATGCTTGCAATTGTACAGCAATAAAGACCAAAAACAACAAAAAGGTGCACGAACATTTTGAATAACCATCACATAAAAAAACACTCAAATCGACGCTTTTATGATTTATGGTAAAAAACATAACTATTTTTAATTAAACAATCTTCGAATAAATGGACACCTTAAACTTAAAAATAAAAGTGTTACAGCGTCACTCATTTACAATGTAAATCAATTTTCTACCGGAACGATTATATTCTTAAGCTAAATTACGGATTATGTTAGGCCAACCTAATTTAAACAAAAAATAGAAAGCAATCTTTCAACATGAACGCTAATAACAACCTTGATCATGTATCCGAGCCAAAAAGGGCAGTTCAAGTGATGTTCCTATGGAAGTATGATCAAGGCATACTTATGATCATGCTTCCATGATAAAACACAAATACGAAAGCATGATCATGGAAAAATAGAGTAGACGAGGGTGTAAACACGCGGATTAAATAAGATCCATCAATCGGAAATATGATCAAGCTATAGAATCTCTCGGAAGCATGAGTTTTTGTCTCTAATTTACGGTTGAATGCAGTCAGAATGGGGGATGGAGAAGAAATTAGTGGATAGAGAAGCCGGAACAATGAAATTGTTCAAGTGACTATGATAAATCTTACTCTCATGATCATGCTTCCTAAGAATAGTCCGAAACTAGGTTTTACTGCGGAATAAGAGCTACTTGGATGTATTTTCATCACATGCGTAATTTATCATCAATATTGTCTCCAGAACGATAGCTATCTCAGCTCTTGATCATCGATCCGAGTATCAATAACATCGACAATGCTCAATAAAATTCTCATTAAGATCATTATTAAACACAGCATCTGTGGATAACCTGTAAAAACATCATGATCATCGTTTCAAGACTCTTTTGATCATCTTTTCATAAACTTAATGATCATGCTTACGAGCAAATGTGATCATGCTTTCAGGCTATTGTTGATCATAGTTTCAGAATTAACATGATCATAGTTCCGACATGCATGAAAATAATCACTTTATAGAACATGCACTTAGCGGGAAAACGATAGCCAGATCATTAGATCATATAATCAATTAAGATCAGATTAATCAAAAAGATCAGTTATTTAAAAAACAATCTTTTTTCTTTATTTATGATCTGTTTTTCTTTATTCTTCGGAACCATAGCACAACTACGGCTAGTGTGATCTGGATCTAAAATGACGGCTGATGAAAAAATTCTGATTAAAGCACCTAGAAGCCATAAGGATGGCCATCTTTTTGAGGTACATGAATCCTCTGCAGATTGGGTAGAGCAGTACCAACATTTCAAAGGGGTGACCAAAAGCATCTTAGAGTTGCTTAATCTGATCTCATTGCGAGGTTTCAGCAGCAAAGATGGATTGGTTTCAACCACAGAGATTGTGGAAGCAACGGACGGACAACTCACTCGTGCAGCTCTGCAACAACGCTTACGTGCAGCAGTAAACATTGGTTTGTTTACTCAAACTCCAGTGCGGTTTGAAGAAGGACTTGCTGGTAAGACGATGTTACATAAGTTTGTTAATCCTAATCAGCTTATTTCAGTGTTGGGTGCAACAAGTCTTGTTACAGACAAAGTACGCCAAAACGAAAAGCAAAAACGTTCAAAAGCATTGGCTCAAACCAAAGTGAACAAGCGTTTGTTGAATGAACATGGGTTGAATACCCCTCCAACGATGAAAGATGAAGCCGATCAATTTGTCGTGTCTCCAACGAATTGGGCTGGGATCATTGACCAAGCACTTGCACCACCAAGAACTCGAAAAAGTTATCAGAAATCCATGGTGTCGATCTCTGGCACAAAAGCGGTTATTGAAACGCGATCATCCAAAAATATCATGACTGTGGATGATCTGATGACCTTGTTTGCTCTGTTCACGTTGACCGTGCAATACCATGATCATCACAAAGATCAGTATCAACTCGACGCAGCACACGTGCCGAACAAGACGCCGTTATACATTACTGATATTTTGTCGCTTCGAGGCAAAAAAGACAGTGGTCCAGCACGTGATTCTATTCGCGACAGCATTGATCGTATTGAGTTTACCGATTTCCAGCTGCATGAACTTACTGGTCGTTGGCTAAGTGAAAACATGCCAGAAGGATTCAAAAGTGATCGTTTTCGTTTTCTTGCTCGAACCATCACTGCGTCTGAAGAAGCGCCTGTAGAGGGAAGCGATGGTGAAATTCGTATCAAGCCAAACTTGTACATTTTGGTTTGGGAGCCTTCGTTTTATGAAGAACTATTAACGCGTGATTATTTCTTCTTGTTCCCACCAGAGATCTTGAAGCAACATACTTTGGTATTCCAACTGTATTCTTTCTTCCGTAGCCGCATGGTGCGTCGTCATACTGACTGCATGCTGCTGAGTGAATTAAACCAGAAGCTGGCACGTAACATCGAATGGCGACGATTCTCGATGGATTTGATCCGAGAGCTGAAGCGTTTATCGGATGGTAAGGGAACGGATGAGCTGTTTGTCGTGAATTTGTGGGGTTATCACCTGACAATCGAAACTATGATCGAGAATGACAAATTGATGGACTACCAGATCGATATTAAATGCGATGTGGAAGAAGTCTTACGTTATTCACGTGCGCGAACAACCAACGCAGGAAAGCGTAACATGGCGCCTACGCTGCCAAACCCACTTCGTAATGAGATGGTTACCCGACAACAGCTTGAAGAGCTCTCAGGCATCATAGACGGCGAATTTGAGCCTATCCAACGCAAAGCGCCATCTCCAAGAGGGAATTTAGGCCGCCGCGTGAAGCAAAGAAAACACCTGGTAGAGATCAATGCAGACGAGATCACCATTACTTTATCTAAATATACCTCACCAGAGGCTCTAGAACGCAGTATAACGGCTTTATCTGCGATGACAGGGCACTCGTATGCCTCAATCAAAGAAGAGTGCTCTGATTACATAGAGAAGCTTGATTGGCTAAGGGTAGGGGATGAGCCAATTCCTTATGAGACATTAAGCAAAACCGTCGAGCTGTTTAACACTCAAAATGATATTAAGCATCTTACCATTGAACGCTTGATTGCTGGATTAGCGGTACGTAGGAAGGTGTGCCGTCAAATCTTCGATGGCCACATGGATGAAATGGTATTCCGCGCTCTGGATGAAATGGCGATTTAAAAGCGTTGCTTGATGTGTATCAAGCAATAGGCGTGGCGTATTGATTTGAAATGTAACAATGTCTTTCGATGATAAAAAACAGACTTAACTCTAACAAATCACTGACATTAGGAGCCAAGCCTGAGACTACTATTTATCACGAATAGACAACCTTTTGTCCTTTCTGATGATTAATAGATTGGCTCATATTGTTACATTCATTCTGAATAGACTTCGCGAGTTTCTCCTCAGGAAACTCGCTTTTTTTTACCTCAAATTCCTCAAAGTAAGCCTTGATCATTTTTCCAGATTAATGAGATAAACCTTGATCATGCTTCTTGGCTTCATTCCAATGTAAAGAACGCATCAAAGCAACATGCGACTCGATCAAGTTATGTGCTTGTTTTTGCCACTCATTTTGATCACATTGCTGATTACAAAACTCTAACGCTAAAACGGTAAGGTGCTGAAGTCGCTTTAAACACCAATCTTTGATCAGAATATCGGTCGATACCTGACATGCCGCTTGCTCGAGCTTTGCGCTCGTGTAAAGCAAGGTTTGATACGCTTTTTGAGGATCTCGGTACCTAGCATGTTGAAACACACGTAAACAACCGTCTAGCCAGCAAGCAATCGCTTTGCTTTGAACTTCGTTCAGTTCTGGACCAAACACGCCGTCGGGCGCTTGATATAAGATCGCTTCCAGTTTTTCAACTTGATCATGCTTCCGATGTTCATACCACATGGCGATCTGATCTTGCCAAGTCCTCAATTCCATTACGCAGCCTCAGTCCATTGTTTTACATAGTGATTGGGTCCTATTTGATCAAATTCGTCGACAATGATGCTGCTACGACTACGAATTTCATCGGCATCTATCGAATAGTTTGGTTCACTTTTCACTAAGTTACCAAAAGGAAGATCTGGATCGGGAACGGCTGAAATCAATAGTTTGGTGTACGGGTGCTGCGGATTCTTCAGTATTGAGTGTGTATCACCCCATTCAACGATTTGCCCTTTGTACATCACAGCTGTTTCTTCCGCGATGTAGTGTGCGGTCGCCAAATCATGAGTGATGTACAAAAAGCCGATTCCTAGCTCTTGCTTCATGCGCTGCATTAGATTCAGTACCCCGAGGCGAATGGAGACATCCAGCATCGATGTTGGCTCATCCGCAAGAATGATTTGCGAACCGACGGCGAGAGCACGTGCTAAGTTTACTCGCTGACGTTGTCCACCACTAAGCTCGTGAGGAAACTTATTTAATGTCTCTTCAGGTAGTTCCACCAGCTTTAAAAGCGCTTCCAAGCGGGCAGGAATGTCACGCTCGCTTTGGATTTGCTTATGAATCTTTAAAGGGCGTGTGAGATGATGGCGAATGGTATGAGTTGGATTGAGTGAGCCAAACGGATCTTGAAACACCATTTGTACTTTACTGCGATACTCTTGGAGCGCTGAGCGTGACGTAATCTCATTGATATTAGTGCCATTGAAAAGGATCTCGCCTTCTGTTGCCGGATAGACTTTAGTGATCAAGCGAGCACACGTACTTTTACCGCAGCCTGATTCTCCAACCAAAGCCAGCGTTTTTCCTGCATACAGATCAAAGCTCACGCCTTGGAGCGCACGGAAGGTTTCCTCTTTCGCTAAACCACCGCCTACTCTGAATTCTTTAATCACGTTTTTCATTTGGATGATAGGCTGATTCATGATTGCGCTCCTGGTCGCTCTGGTTGTTTGTGGACGTCGTGGATGTTTGGGAAAGAAGCCCATAGCTTTTGTGTGTAGGGATGTTGAGGATTATTACGAATTTCGTATGCCTGATTAACTTCGACGATTTCTCCATGCCGCATGATGGCAATGCGATCACACAATTGGCTCATCAGCGCCAAGTCGTGCGTAATAAAGAGTACTGAGAAGCCAAATTCATCTCTAAGCTGATAGATTTGCTGTAAAATCTCCCTTTGTACCACCACATCTAAAGCGGTTGTGGGCTCATCCATAATGATCAGCTTAGGGTTCAAAGACAAAGCAATAGCAATCACCAAGCGCTGACGCATTCCACCTGAAAATTGGTGAGGGTATTCCGTTAACCGTTCTCGTGGAATATTGACCAAGTCCAATAGTTTTTCTGCTCGATCTTTCGCTTGAGCGTTGGTGAGTCCTTGGTGATGACGCAATACGTCTGCGAATTGCTCTTGGATCGTTAAGACAGGGTTGAGTGAGTTCATCGCGCTTTGAAACACCATGGCGATTTCACTCCACCTCAGAGCGGTTAGCTCAGAATCTGAGAGGCTAAGAATGTCTTTGCTATCAAACAATATTTTACCGCCAGAAATGAACGCTGGCGGCTTATGGAGACGATTGATCGAGAATGCGATCGTGCTTTTGCCACACCCCGATTCACCAGCAAGTCCAAATACTTCTCCTTTGCCGATATCGAAGCTGACGGATTTTACCGCATTGAAATCACCATGATCGGTGATGTAATCGACGCATAAATCTCGGATCTGGATGACCGGATTATTGTGGTATGCATGATTTAAGTTAATACCATCCATATAAACACCTTACTAATGTAAAAGATAATTATTATCATTATCAGGTGTGATGGTTTTTAGAAAGTGGCAAGCGGTGAATCAGTGAAGTGACTCGAAAGTTAGGCGAAATAAAAAGTGGTATCCGGCGTTGTTAATGAAGTCAAGGAAGACGAGAATTGAGAGCTGGATCAGCACACTTTTCTTAGGGGGAATTATTCAAATCTAATCGTAAATTTGCCCCTTGGCAAAACTTAAATGATGGATCTATTAAGGAGTTAACGAAAGGGCGGGAGGGGTCACATTTCCCTACAGTTTTTCTTACCACCTCGTTCCTGTTTTGCTATAGATTACGCATCGAAAACATGGTGTGTTCGGAGGAAATATGTCCATTAATTCTATCGACCATGACGAGATGACCAACATCGCTCACAAATGGGAATTACCTGATGAAGAAGCCGTTGTGAAGCCTGAGAAAACAGTGAAATCAGCAGAAGCCAGAAGACGCATTGAAGCGCTACGTGAAATCCGTGAAAGTGGATTGACCATTGAAGAAGCAAGGGAGCTTGGCTTGATACACTGATTGCTCTAGTTTGGTATAGCAATCCATAGGGTAGTCGTCGGGCTGCCCTTTTTATTTTTCGCTCCATTTTAGCCATTGCGTCTTACCACAACATCTCACATCTCTTTATTTTTCTTATCCATACGTTCTAATTCACCTCTATTTCACCTAAAAAGTTCTAGATCCAAACTCATTTTCATCTGTGTAGAAGTTTGACAATCTTACCTAGCGTTACTAAAAGATATATAAATAGCGATATGCTTTTTGTTGATTATCGCGACCACAAAGCAAGGAGCGCGAGTATGGTTGACCAAATCCTTTTTTATGAGCCCGATGAGCCCCACGGTTTTCTTTCCAACTTTTGCCATGCCCCAGTTAATATATCCTCCCAAACTTGGCCCACCAGCGAACATTATTATCAAGCCCAAAAGTTCCTCGATGCGCAGTTACAAAGCAAAATTCAACACGCGAGCACTCCCGATGAAGCATTCGCCTTAAGCCGAAAGTACGAACATTTCGTCAGAAGTGACTGGGAGGATATGAAGTTGGCCGTTATGGCTTTCATCGTTAGAGAAAAGTTTCTGCAAAATCCACCTTTAGCGCAGCAGTTAATGAGAACGGGTAACGCTTGTCTTACAGAGCATTCTCACAAAGATGCCTTTTGGGGGGATGGGGGAGACGGTAAAGGAGAAAATCATTTAGGAGAAATTCTGATGAACGTTCGGGCTGAGCTGAGACATGTCGAGCCCTACAATCTCGTGAAGTTCATCGATAAAGCCAAATTGCCAACCCAATGGGGCACATTTATGATGTATGGCTTCGTTGAAACTGCCACGAACAAAGAGCATCTTGCCCTCGTGTATGGGGAGCCTGCAAACAGCGCTGCACCGCTTATTCGGTTGCATTCGGAGTGTCTTACTGGCGATGCCTTGTTTAGTACACGTTGCGACTGTGGTTTTCAGCTCAACAGGGCGCTACAAAATATTGTCGAAGAGGGATGTGGTGTACTGCTTTATTTGCGTCAAGAAGGACGTGGTATTGGCTTGATTAATAAAATTCGAGCTTATCACCTCCAGGACGATGGCGCCGATACTGTAGAAGCCAATGAACGTTTGGGCTTTGCTGCCGATATGCGTGATTACGCATTCTGTAAAGGGATGTTAGAGCATTTGGGCATTGATGCGGTGCGACTAATGACGAACAACCCACGTAAGCTGGCTGCGTTAAAAGCGGTTGATATCAACGTCATTGAGCGTGTGCCCTTGCAAGAAGGTAATAATCCGAGCAATCAACACTACTTGCAAACTAAGGCGAGTAAATTAGGGCACATGTTTGATCCTAAGTTTGTCAATCACACCAAGTAAAGCATCATCTATGTCATCAATAGATGAAAACGCCATCGATACTATCGTTGGCGTTTTCATTCGTTAGGCCATTTATTGATATCTTTGAATGATCTCATCAATTTCGCCCGATGTTTTTAACTCAACCAAACGTGTATTGATGTAGTCCTGAGTTTCTGGTTGCATTTGGGGCGAAAAGGCCAAATAGATTGAGTAGTCGGGGATAACTGAACTGAAAGGTTGGATCTGAAAATCCTCAAGTGGCAAATTGAGGCGTTTTAAGTTGTACATAACGCGCGATTCCATTTCGACGAAGGCTGTATCTCCTGGTGTTCGGGTTACTACTCGATATGCAGCCTCATAATCTTTCACTCGCATTTCATTCACACTACCATCCTCAAAGAATGGGATTAAATTCGGATAATCAAAACCGAGTAGCAATACGATAGATCGGCCATGCATGGTGTCCATATTCTTGAACTCTAACGGTTTCTCACTACTAGAGACCAATACATGTTTTACAGTGTAAATGGGCTCTTCAGACAAATTTTCTGATTGCACCTTGCCCCAATTTGGGCTGCCGTAAGTTAGCCAGTTTGGTTCGCCACCTTCTTCTAATATGGAAATCATTCGTTTAAACGGATAAGTGTGATAATTCACCTGATAATCCGATTCAGCGAAAATGGCACTGACTATGTCAGTCACAATCCCGGAATGCATTTGCCCCTGTTGTTCTATTTGAAATGGCCTTGCTTGGTCGGCGATAACGTAATAGTTCACTTCAGCGGCAGTAGCATAAGTTCCTATCGCAATAAAACTAAAAGCCAATCTAAGTAGAAGTCTTTTCATCGTATCCTCGATTATTATTTACGCGTGGCTATATTTAGAGTAGCGCAAGTTTATCGGAGCGATTTCATATGGATGAAAAAGAGCGATCTCAACGTCGATTTAGTATCGGTAACCAACTTATGTTGGCGGTGCTAACGTTGAGTTTAATCTTTACCGTCATTATTTCCGCTGTGAGTTTATATCGAGTTTTTAACGAAGATGTAGCCCATTTGCACGTCGAGCTAAAGCAGGTCGAATCCAGTTACTTATCGAGCTTTTCTGCCAGCTTATGGGTGGAGGATAGGGAGCTGTTACTCACTCAGGCAGAGGGCGCAATGCGCATGCCCTCTGTGGATTATTTACGTATTGCTAATGAAGATGAAGTTATCATCGAACTGGGCACCGCTCTTTCTGAGGATGTCGTAGAAAGAAGTTGGCCGATGCAATATCGTGTTGGTGATAAAACCTATGATCTGGCGACATTGACTGTTCAGGCGGATCTGAGCTCGATTTATGAAGATCTTTGGCAACAATTTTTTTTCTTGCTCACGACAGAAGCGATCAAGATCCTATTGCTCATAATTGGCGTGCTTTGGGTCGCCTTCCGCCTCTTGGTCAATCCTCTCCAACTGCTTTCTGGCGCAGTGAGCGATTTTAGTGGCGGGAAGGTCCCAAGCAAAGTTACGCTCCCAAAGCGTTGGTGTTTTGATGAAGTGAGCGTGTTGGCGGAGAAATACAACCGAAGCGTTGAGAAAGTCCGTGAACATCAGACTGAGCTTGAAGAAGAAAGAGATAGAGCGGAAGTCGCCAACCGCAAAAAAAGTGAATTTCTTGCCACCATGAGCCATGAAATTCGAACACCGATGAATGGCATTATTGGTGTCGCTTCATTACTGGGTGACACCAAACTCGATCCTCAGCAAAAAGAGTTTGTAGAGATCATCGATAGTTCTTCTCACTCTTTAATGACGATCATCGACGATATTCTCGACTTTTCTAAAGTAGAAGCAGGTAAAGTCGAATTAGAAAATGCGAGTTATGATCTGCGCCGTATTTTGGATGATGTGAGCAGCTTACATACCGTCAAAGCCAAGCAGAAGAATCTGCAATTGCTTAGCGATATTGATCCTCACTTGCCAGCGGAAGTGCAAGGTGATGCTGCGCGCTTAAAACAGGTATTGAACAATTTGTTGAGCAACGCGATCAAATTTACTGATCGTGGTCATGTGAAGCTTCTTGTTGAGTTAACACGTCAAGAGCATGATGTCGCCATGATTCGATTTCGCGTCGTTGATTCTGGCATTGGTATTGCGAAAGAGAACCAACAAGCGATCTTCGAACGTTTCCAACAAGCCGATGGCAGTACAACCAGAAAGTACGGTGGTACCGGCCTTGGTTTGGCGATTGGTGCTCAGTTGGTGAACTTAATGGGAGGAGAAATCCAGCTGACAAGTGAGTTGGGGCTCGGTAGTTGTTTTGAGTTTTCGATTCCAGTTGTAGTAAAAGCACGGTCTACCTACTCGGAACGACCTAATGTTTTGACGTTTCCAAAAGTTGAAGATAATGAAACCAGCCTCCAGCATGACAATCAACCTTGGGTATTGATTGTTGAAGATACCATCGTAAACCAGAAAGTCGTGCGTATTATGTTGGAAAAGCTCGGCGTTCGAGTGAGCGTCGCAAATCATGGTGAAGAAGCGCTTCAGCTATGTGAGAAGCAAGCTTTTGACTTGGTGTTTATGGATTGCCAAATGCCAGTAATGGATGGCTTCATTACTACTGAGCGTATTCGACAAATGGGAGAGTGGGGGAAACACGTTCCCATTATTGCGTTGAGTGCCAATGTTATTAAAGAAGATCAACAACATTGCTTTGACGTCGGTATGAATGAGTTTGTCGCCAAACCTGTGACCAAAGATCGGTTGCATCAAATATTCGAGCAGTTTTTACCAAAAGCGCTGAAAATCAGTGCGGGTCCCAAATAGTTAACTTGAAATTGATCAAGTTAAGTGCGTTTCTATTCTGCAATTGTAACTCTGTATGCTATAGTGCGCGGCTAGTATTTAAAGTACCTTGAGGCTGTAAATGTCGTTCAATCTATCCCTATTGCCGCCTGATGAAAAAAACAAAATCGAACTGGATAAACAAGCGTCGTTTTTGGTTTGGAAGCTCAGAGAGGCCAAATCTGGTCCTGAAGCAATAGAAGAACAGTTGTCCAAGATTAACGATGCTGATGAAAAAGCGTTTTTTCAGCAATCGGTCGAAAAGTACAAACGAGTAATGGGTGTCGCTTAACGCGAATCGTGACAACGGTATAAAACTATGTGGCGAATGAGGTAACCTCCCCATTCCTTTGCTAAGCGAAATTGAAAAGGTTTCGCTTTTTGCTAAAATCCTTCGCATTAAATTTGAATTTAGAGAGACATCCCGATGGGAAGAAGTTTTGAAGTGCGCAAAGCCTCTATGGCGAAAACTGCAGGCGCGAAAATTAAAGTTTATTCCAAATACGGTAAAGAAATTTACATGTGCGCGAAAAACGGCGGTAGTGACCCAGACATGAACTTGTCTCTTCGCCACCTGATCGCGAAAGCGAAAAAAGATCAGGTACCAGCGCACGTTATCGACAAAGCACTAGACAAAGCGAGTGGCGGCGGTGGTGAAGATTACCAACCAGCGCGCTACGAAGGCTTCGGCCCTGGCGGTACTAGTGTTATCGTTGACTGTCTGACCGATAACGGCAACCGTACTTTCCAAGATGTACGCCAATGCTTTGTTAAAGTGGGTGCGAAAATTGGTGTTGAGGGCTCAGTTTCTCACATGTTCGATCACCAAGCGGTATTCCAGTTCAAAGGCGACGATGATGAAATCATCCTAGAAACGCTAATGATGGAAGATGTGGACGTAACTGACGTTGAGCTAGAAGACGGAGTGATCACTGTATTCGCTCCTCATACAGAGTTCTTCAAGACGAAAACAGCACTAAATGGTGCGTTCCCAGATCTAACGATCGATGTGGAAGAAATCACTTTCGTTCCTCAAACTCACACTCCAGTAGCGGGTGAAGATGCTGAGAAGTTCCAGAAATTCTTAGATCTTCTAGATGACTGTGACGACGTTCAGCAGGTTTACCACAACGCAGAGCTATAATTTCTTAGCTTCCACCGTTGTAAAAAGGCTTCCCGAGGGAAGCCTTTTTTGATCACTCTCTTTGCTAGCAGCATTATGCGTTGCGATATTTGGAATAACACAGTGACATGATCACACCAAAACAGATGCCTTGCGTCAGCATGGCCGTGCCGCCGTAACTAAAGAACGGTAGAGGGCTTCCCATTACAGGCAACAAGCCGCTCACCATGCCTGTGTTGATAAAAGCATACAGGAAAAAGCTCATCGCTAATGCACCACTCACAAGCCGACTAAAAAAGTGTTCAGACTGACATGCAAGCAACATGACGCGCGCGGTAATAAACAAGTACAGTGCGAGCAAGACTAAACTACCAACAAAACCCCACTCCTCGGCATAAGTCGAAAAAATAAAGTCCGTATGACTTTCTGGAATAAAGCCAAGTGTTCCTTGCGTAGCATTCATCCAACCTTTGCCTTTCATTCCGCCGGAGCCTATCGCAATTAAAGATTGGATGATTTGGTAGCCCGAACCTAACGGATCCGACTCCGGGTGCAAGAACTGAGTAACGCGGCTTTTTTGATACGTCTCCATGACGAAGAACCACAAAATTGGCGCCAACGTTAATATACTCGCGACAAAGCCACCGATTATTTTCCAGCTCATGCCAGCTAAAAATAAAACGAATAAGGCGTAAATGACGGTAAAAACTGCACCGTCTAAATCCGGTTGTAGCGCTATTAACCCCGCAGGAATCATTGTGATGAGTAAGCAGAATGCGATTTTCCTACTATCTGGTCTGCCACCTTCAATATGTAGCATCCACGCGATCATGATTGGAATCGAGAGTTTGATTAGCTCCGAGGGTTGAAAGCGAAAAAAGCCAATATCGAGCCAACGTTGAGAGCCATTAGTGCTATCGCCAAACAAAGCGACAGCAAGTAGCAGCGCAATCGCAATAATGTAGAGATATGGAGCTGAGCGTTGATAGCTAGTGGCGGGAATCGATGACATGACCAATATACAAACCAAGGTCAGTCCGCAGCGTGCTAAATGCTTGAAGAGCATGGCCTCATTAAAGCCACTGGCACTCCAAAGTGTTAGTGTACTCAATAGCATGATCGGAATGATCGCCATCAGCAGTGGCAAATCGACCCTGGGGAAAAAACGCTTATTCATTTTCTACGACCTAATAACGCACCCAGTTCGAGCGCGAAAACAACCAGAACTCGAGAGTTCGAACTATTCCGATGCTAAGAATCCTATTTGGAAATAACAGACACCATGCAAAGGTGTGTATGAGAGGAGCGTCGATGTCGTCTGTTATGGGTAAGCTGCTTGGAAAGCTGTGGAATGGATAAATACACTAGACGCAGGTTTTAAGCCAGTATTTTTATTCCTATTGTGGTGAAAGACAGACGCTTACAAACAAGCTGGGATAAATGTTCTCTTTAAGGATGGAATGTCATTCATCGCAGCAAACAACCGTTCATTCTAAATAACTGCCATTGGTCGCATGCAAAAGCAGCGTGCGATCTTCTCCATTAATCTGAAACCATCAAATCACGTTCAACTAAGGACAGTACATGATGGTTTCTCAATCTCGCTCAATCAAAACTCTCAAACTGGCAAGTACGTTTATCGCCGCATTTGCACTCAGCAGCAATCTGGTACTGGCTAACCCAAGCGAGCGTACACTCAGTCAATTCAACCAAGCAGCGCAGGGTGATTCTGGTTTGGTTGATACCGTTTACGGCGAACTATCCAAACAACTCGAAGAGCAGGGCGCAACGCCGGTGACCTTGGTGTATTTAGGCAGTGCTGAGACGTTGCAAGGTCGTGAGGCGTTTATGCCTTGGAACAAGATGAAGTTCACCGAGCGCGGTCTTGCCACAATCCAAAAGGGTTTGGATTTAATGGCGAATCAGCCAGTACCACTGCAAGAACAACAACGTTTACAAGGCTTGCCGGAATACCAACTAGCCACCGCCATGGCAGCCACTACGTTTACCTCTTTACCTGACATGTTCAATCACTTTGAGCGTGGCTACGAGCTGTACCTTTCTCTGCTCGATGAATCGAGTTTTAGTCAGCAACCTTTTGCGGCAACGTCTTGGATTTATCGCTACGCCATTGAAGCTGCATTGCGCGCTGAAGATGTTCAACAAGCCAAAACATGGTTAGCGCAAATGGAGCAATTGGGCGACAGCAATCTAGAAACGCAAACCGCGAAAGCGCTGCTAGCGAAATATTAGGGAGGCGTCATGATCGTTTTTAATCAACTTAGTCGCGATTACGCCCTTGGCAGCCAAACGGTGCGTGCATTGCGAGACGTGTCTGGTGAAGTATTTGCCGGCGAAATGGTGGCATTGTGCGGGCCGTCTGGCTCAGGCAAGAGCACCTTACTTAACGTGCTTGGCATGCTGGATACTCAATACCAAGGTCAGGTGACATTTGCCGGCAGCCCATACCCAACCGGACAAATGCAGGCGGCGAAAATGCGTCGTGAAAAGCTTGGCTTTGTGTTCCAAAAATTCAACCTTGTCCCCGTGATGACGGCGCTAGAGAACGTGGCTTATCCGCTGCATCTCAACGGTTTTTCAAAAACGGAACAAACCGAGCTCGCCACACAAATGCTAGAGCACGTTGGCTTAGGCGAGTTTATTCATCACATGCCAGACAACCTATCAGGCGGTCAGCAACAACGCGTGGCAATTGCGCGCGCCTTAGTGCACAAACCGGCATTGGTGATTGCCGATGAGCCAACCGCAAGCCTTGACAGCCAAACTGCCAACAAGGTCATCGACATTATGAAAGGACTTGGACACGAGCTTGGCACCACTTTTATTGTCGCCACACACGACCCTCGTATGGCATCCCGTTGTGATCGCACCATTGAATTGGTGGATGGCAAAATTACCCAAACGCACGCAAGTGTGGAGGAGGTCTCATGGGCAAGCTAATTCCAGTTTCAGTTCGCCTTGCCTGGTTGAACCTACAACGCAATCGCCGTCGCAGTTTATTGTCGATGCTGATCATCGCCATTGCCGTGTTTGCCTTAACCAGTGCGGGTGGTTTTGGTCTGTACACCTACGACAGTTTGAAAGAATCGACAGCGCGTGATACGGGGCATCTGACGTTAACCACGCCAGGTTACTTCGCTAAAGAAGAAGAGATGCCACTGAGTAATGGGTTAACTCATGCAGACGACATCACCAAGCAATTGATTGGCTTGAATGAAGTGCGAGGCGTGCAGCCACGAGTTGAGTTCAGTGGTTTGATTTCCAACGGCAACAAGTCTTCGATCTTTATCGGCATTGGCGTTAACGAACGCGAATTCGATATGAAAGGACCGTTTTTGGATGTGCGCGAAGGGCAAACACTTTCCAACATTCATGCATCGCGTTATGACCCAGCAGAGCCAGAAGTGATGCTTGGCTTTGATTTGGCGAACAACCTAAGCGTGCACGTTGGTGATTGGATCACCTTGCTGGCGACCACAACCGATGGCGCATTGAACGCGTATGACTTCAAAGTCCGTGGCATCTATTCAACCGGCGTACCAGAGCTTGATAAACGCCAGCTTTACGTGCACATCAACAGCGCGCAATCGTTGCTCGGTTCAGACAAAGTCAGTGCGTTATCTGTCTTCCTGTTCGATACCAGTTTAACGAGCCAAGTCGAGCAACAAGTGGCTTCGGTCCTGAGTAAGCAAAAGCAGAACTTTGGCGACCAAGATATTGAGATTACGCCTTGGCAAGAGCGCGCGTTCTTCTATCTCAAAGTGAAAGATTTGTACGACCGCATCTTCGGCATCATGGGCGCAGTAATGGCGTTGGTGGTCTTTGTCGCGCTGTTCAACACCATGACCATGTCGGTCACCGAGCGTACACGTGAAATCGGCACCTTGTCAGCTCTTGGTAGCTATCCTCGCGAAATCATTGCTGGGTTCTTGCGCGAAGCAGGGTTACTTGCGGTGATTGGCAGCTTAATCGGCGCTTTGTTTACTGCGTTAGTTACCGTCTTACTGATGGTCGTGGATGTGCAAATGCCGCCACCGCCAGGACGCACAGAAGGTTACCCATTAACGATTTACTTCTCTTGGGAGCTGGTGGCTGTCGCAGGATTCGCAGTATTGATGATTTGTTTGGTTGCGGCGTTTTTCTCGGCGCGCAAAGGGGTGAACAAGCCAATTACGGAGGCACTGATTTATGTTTAATTTCAAATCACTATTACCAATTGCATTGCTGACGGCAAGCGGCGTTGTAGGCATGAATGCCAGTGCGAATGAAACAGCACTAGATGCACAGCAAGTTGCGCAATTGATTGAAAAAGCAGACAGCTACCGTTTGCAAGATGACTCCTCCAAAGTGGTGTCATTAGTGCGCCTATATCAAGACCAAGAATTAGATAAAACTCGCCTTTACCACGTGTACACGCGTCCAAATCGTGAATCGTTGGTGGTGTTCAAATCTGCGGTTGAAGCCGGGCAAAAGATGTTGATGATGGGCGACAACTACTGGCTGCAAATGCCAAAGAGCCGTCGCCCGATTCGCATTACGCCGATGCAAAAGCTGCTCGGTGAAGCGTCTATCGGCGATATTTCAACCCTGACGTGGAGCCAAGATTATCAAGGTGAATGGAAAGCGACAGAAACTGTTTCGGTGAACGGAGAAAGTGTCGTGGCTTATCACCTTGCGTTAACCGCGAAAACCAAAGGGGCGAGCTATCAGAAGATCGACTTGTGGTTGTCTGAGCAAGATGCGTTTCCAATCAAAGCTGATCTTTACTTGCGCTCGGGCAAGCTCGCCAAGCAAGCGCAATACGGACGTGCAAGCGACAACGGTGAAGACTACGTCAGTGAGATGACCTTGCTTGATAGCATTCAGCCGAGCAAAAAGACCGTTATCGAGTACCAAGAAATCGTGCCTTGGCAACTGGATAACAAGTTCTACAACCCAAGCTATCTGCCTAAAGCCAATACGACTCAGCTTTAGCCTGAACTCCGTAAATAGATCCATGAAAACGAGCAAGGAAGTTACATGAAACCGCACCAGCCTAACCTTAACAAAAGCACCAGTTTGTTGCTTGCTGCCTCATTGTGTGTGGGCGCGTCAGCCCCTGCTTTTGCCAATGATGAACTGAGTTTTGAGTGGGATTGGGCTGTCAGCTACGAAACTGCCAAGCAGCGTGATAGCGCATTTATGCAGGCGCAGGGCAGTTCTCGTGATTCACTTAATGCACTGTTGGATGTGCAGGTGAATTATCAGAACTTCAGTGGTTTGTTCGCTCTGTATAGCCAAGGTTTGTACCTCAATCAACAAGGAAAGAGTGATTGGTGGAGTGAAGCTGATAACCAATTGCTGATTAGAGAGCTTGCTTGGCTAGGGGAGTGGCAAGTCGGTGATACCACTCTTGATGTGAGTTTGGGTAAGTTGCGCGTGGATTGGGGCGTGGGTTATGGCTACCGACCTTTGGATCTGTTTAAGCCTTATCGACAAAACCCGGTTGGCTTAGTCGCAGAAGAGGGTGCGGGTGTGTTTTCACTTTCACACTACGATATGGCCGGCGAATGGACCGTCATTGCGACCGATTCAAGCTGGGGGCAACAAGACCAAAGTGCACTTGATCAAGCCGCAGAGCAACAAGGTGTTGGTATTCGTCGTTATGCGCTGGTGGGTGACACCGAGTATCAACTTATTGGTTATTACGATGATGTGCGCCGAGGTTTACTCGGAGCCAGTGCCATTGCCGTGTGGGATGAATACATCGCCATGCACGGTTCCATGCTGTGGCAAAAGCAAAGTGTCGGCTATCAGTTTCAGCAGGATGATCTTTACCAACCCGTTTCAGTTGAGGAGCAGGGAAGTGCATTCCAAGCTTTAGTTGGGGTGAACTGGGCAAACCAAGCCGGACACAACGTGATTGCTGAATATTGGTACGACAGCCGAGCATGGTCGAAAAGCGAATGGCAGCAAGCAATAGAGCGTGGCGAATCACTCTCTCAGATCCCTGAACCTAACAACTCTCTGTTGGCTAGCAGCGCTCTACTTGCGACAAGCTACGCCCAAGGGTTTCAGCATGCCAATATCGTTCAGCATAACGTAATGCTGCACTGGAGTTGGGATGTGGAAGCGTGGGCTGCATGGAACGGCGAAGCGGATATGGGCTGGCTAAGTGATGTAACCCCTACGTTGGATGTGATGCTGTCGCCACAAGGTGGCGGTGTGATTGTCACGCAGTGGCTTAACTACCAATGGATTGATACTGGCGATCAAAGTGTAGAAGTGGAAGTTGCCGCACGCTTTTTAACCGGAGACGACCAATCTACTTACGCACAAATCAATGATAAGCATATGATTGTATTTAACATCAAAGGGAAATTCTAAATGTATTCAGCTAAGTTAATGGTAGAAAGTGGATGGCTACGCAGTGTGGTTGTCACGACTTTATTCTGTTTGTTTATCTCGGTAATGACATTGTCTGTTTGGGGTGGTCCTTACTATGTGCATGTATTGGTGAGCTTTGGTTTTGGTTACTCCGCCTTGTTCTTCTCTTGGTTAGTCGACAAGTTGTTTCCTAGCATCCCTCGTAGACTAGAAATTGCTTTGTCACTGACCGCCTGTTTGTTGTTTGGCGTCATTAATGCGCAGTTTTGGCTCGGTGAATACTTCGGCATTTCGGGCATGCTGCCAGTGTTGCTGATGGGCTTGTTATTCAGCGGCATGTGTTACTTTTATTTCCACTCACGAGAGAAAGAAGCGATTGCTCAGCGTGAATTAGAGAGTATCAAGCGTGAAAAGGCAGAGCAGGAACGTGCACTGTTGCTAAGTCAGCTTAAGCAGATGCAAAGCCAGATTGAACCGCATTTCCTATTTAATACCTTGGCAAATATCAGCGCGTTGATGTCCCAGGACGTTGATAAGGCCAAGCAGATGTTGGATCAACTTACCGCACTATTACGTGCGACGCTAAAAAGCTCACGTGAAGAGCACACCACGATTGAGAATGAAATTGCCTTAATTGAAGCCTACTTGAGTATTCAGAAGATACGTCTGGATGGACGTCTAAGCTACAAAATTGAAGTAGAAGACGGTTTAGGAACAACAGAACTGCCACCGATGATGCTGCAACCTTTGGTGGAGAATGCCATTGTTCACGGTATTGAGCCAAAGCGAGAAGGCGGCGAAGTCAGTTTGCTCATCAAGCGCAAACAACAGAACTTGCAGATTGAAGTCAGAGACACAGGTGTTGGCTTAAATCATGTTAGTGGGCACATGGGCTCTGGCGTGGGTCTAAGTAATCTCAAGCAGCGAGTTGAAGCTTTGTTCGCAGGGCAAGGAGAGGTCTCTATCAGTGAGTCTGCTCAGGGTGGCGTTTGTGTTCGCTTGCGCTGGCCAATGGAATCGTAATCAAGGAAGAAAGGAATGAATACAGGGTTTACTGCCATTATTGCTGATGATGAACCGCTATTGAGGCGTCATCTTGATAAAAGCCTAGCTGAAGTGTGGCCTGAGCTAGAGGTAATAGCCAAAGTCGCCGATGGTGAACAAGCGTTGCAAGCCATTGAGCAAAATCAACCTGATATTGCGTTTCTCGATATTCGTATGCCAGTTTTGGATGGCATGACATTAGCGCAAAAACTCAATCAACTCGCCAACCCACCTTTGATTGTGTTTGTCACTGCGTACGATGATTACGCCATCAAAGCTTTTGAGCAAAATGCCGCCGATTATTTGCTCAAGCCTATCTCGGATGAGCGCCTCCTGACGACGTGTGAAAGAGTGAAAGCACGCCTTGCTAAGCGAGAGCAAGAAAGCAGCAATGTGCAGATGAACAGCCTGTTAGAACAGTTACAACAATTATCCGCGCCACAAACGCCGCAATATCTTCAGTGGATCAAAGCAACGCAAGGGGAAGATATTCATCTGATCGCCACGTCTGATGTGCTGTATTTCAAAGCGGAAGAAAAATACGTTTCTGTGTATGCCCAACAAGGACAAGGTAAAGTGCAGGAGTATTTGATTCGCACATCGTTGAAAGAGTTGATAGGGCAGCTTAACCCAGAACAGTTCTGGCAAGTGCACCGTTCAAGCGTGGTGCAAGTGTGCAAAATTAGCAAAGTAAACAAAGACTTTGCTGGAAGAATGTTTGTTCACATTGGGGAAAACAAGCTCGCTGTGAGCCGTGCATCTCAAAGTTTGTTCAAAGGGATGTAATCGCTAGAACTGCTCACTCTTTACACTGTAAACTCGCTGCTCTTAACCTACATTATCAAGGAAGATAAATGAGTTATCGCGTCACCCTCTTAAATGCGACGGGAGAGTTGTCTCCACTCGCTGAGTATTTACATCAGAAACTTGATGACCTGAGCTCACAGCTTTCTAGTTACTTTGATTTAAGTAACGTTGACCTGACCATTAGCCCGTTTGATCGCAATGACGTACCGCAGACGGGGATTGGTGGCTATTGCTTAAGCGCCCATCGTGTAGAAATTTTGCTTGATACTCAACGTGCAGATATTAAAAACGTGATTGAGAAAGAACTAGCTGCGGTGCTAGCGCATGAGTTGCATCACCTGTTCCGTATGCGAGCAGGAGAGAATGGCGTTGCACTTGGTGATGTGCTGATTATGGAAGGGTTAGCTTGTCATTTCGAACGTAAGGTGAATGGTGGCGTCACTCCGAGCTTGTTTGAGAACATCAAAGATCAAGATTGGCGTCCTTTCTATGCTGAGATGAAAGACAAGCTGACCAGTTTAGATTACAACTTCGATGCTTACTTTCTTGGCAGTGATGAAAGCCGCTGGCCGAAGTACATGGGGTATTGGGTCGGGTACAACCTTGTCGCGGAATATCTGGCTGATTTTCAGGACTCTGAGCTGGATTTGGTTGGAGCAAAAGCCGAGCTTTTCTATCAATAACTCCGTTACTAAACTTAAACTAATAAGCTGAGCCTTCAAAACAAAAAGCGCCTAAGTCATAAGACGTTAGGCGCTTTTATCGTTTTATAGTGACGACTTCTTCGAAGAGGCGAGTGTGCTTATTCGCTGATCGTCACCTTCTCAATAATGATTGGATCGCATGGCACATCATCATGACCAAGCTTAGAAGTTGTTTTCACTTTCGCGATGCGATTTACGACATCCATACCCGCGGTCACTTTACCAAATACCGCGTAACCCCAGCCTAGGTTGGTGGTTGCGGTGTGGTCTAGGAAATCGTTGTCTTCCAAGTTAATGAAAAACTGTGCCGTTGCAGAGTGCGGTGCATCGGTACGCGCCATTGCGATAGTGCCAACAAGGTTCTTTAGACCACGGTTTGCTTCGTTTGCGATTGGGGCGCGTGTTGGCTTTTCTGCCATGTCTTCGGTGTGACCGCCACCTTGGATCATAAAGCCGTCGATAACGCGGTGGAAAATGGTGCCGTCGTAAAAGCCATCTTCACAGTATTTTTTGAAGTTCTTTGAGCTAACTGGCGCTCGTTCTAGATTCAATTCAATTTCGATGTCACCGAAATTGGTGGTCATGATAATCATCTGGTTTTGCCCTTATGGGTGCTTAGTTGGCGGCATTATAGCTAAGTCGCTTGAGGATAGCAGAAATAAAAACAGCGACGTTAAGGCGTCGCTGTTTCTACTATTAAGTATGGTTAAGGAAGTTAAACCGTGAAGCGTCCCACCAAGTCGTAAAGCTCGTTGGCTTTGTGATTGAGGTTTTGGCTGCCCGAGCGATTTTGATTGGCAAGGTGTGCCGATTGACTACTTTGCTGAGAAATGACTTCGATGCGTTGTGAAATCTCTTGTCCAACTTGGCTTTGCTCTTCGGTCGCGGTAGCGATCAGCGTGTTCATGTCCATGATATTCGCAATCGCTGCTTGAATATCTTGCAGCGCAACCGATGCAGCACGTGCTTCTTCTACTGTCGCTTCGCCACGTGCTTGGCTAGATTCCATCGCTTTTACTGCGGCATCCGATCCTGCTTTAAGTTGATCGATCATCTTGTGAATGTCACCTGTGCTGTCCTGAGTGCGGCTTGCAAGCTTACGCACTTCATCCGCGACAACTGCGAATCCGCGTCCTTGGTCGCCCGCTCGTGCTGCTTCAATGGCGGCATTTAGCGCAAGCAAGTTGGTTTGTTCAGCAATATCTTGGATGACTTCAAGTGAGGATGAGATGTTCTGCACGTCACTCTCTAGACGTGAAATTACAGTGCTTGCTTCAGATACCTCATTTGCTAGCGCTTCAACGGAATTAGCGGCGGAATCTACGATGTGCTTCGCTTGTTGTGCGTTGTCATCGGCGTTTTTAGCGGAATCGGCGGCTTGGTTTGCATTGCCAGAGATCTCGTGAGCGGTGGCCGTCATTTCTGTCATTGCTGTCGCGACTTGTTCCGTTTCCTCACGTTGACCAGAAGCCAATTCATCCACTTGTGAGGCGCGTTGAGACATGTTGTTCGTTTCTGATACTACCTCTTGTCCGACATGGCTGACGCTCTTAATAATTCCTTGCAAGCTCTCAACGAAGATATTGAAGTTATGCGCGAGCTGCTTAAATTCTGGCACGCTAGATTCTTCCATACGCGCGGTTAAGTCGGCGTCACCTTGCGCGAAAGATTGGATTGAGCTGTCAAACTGTTCGATAGGGCGCATAATGCTACGGTTGACGAGTACGGCAAAAATGGCCACGACAACGGCAATAGAGACACAAAACATAGCAATAGCGGCTAAGGTATTGTTTAGCTCATCGTTTGCTGTGTTTTCCATCTCTGTAATGATCGCATCGATATCATCAGTATAAAAACCTGTGCCAATCATAATATCCCACTTGGGAATGAACATGGAGTAGCTGAGTTTTGGTAATGCTTCGGTTTGCCCTAACTTAGGGAAGTAGTAGGTTGTGAAGTCACCCGTTTTGGCGTTTTTCAACAGGTCTTGGATCAGGTAGTTGCCTTTTTTGTCTTGAAGGTTATAGAAGTTTTCTCCAACCCCTTTGTTGTTTTTTCCGACAACAACACGCACGCCTTTTGAGTCGTACGCAAAAATATAACCTGATTGGCCGAACTCTAGCTCTTTGAGCACTGGAATAGCTTCTTGCAATGAGGCATTACGATCCAATAACGGTTTGAGTGCGGAATGAGCCATCTGCACATAGTTTTTCAGTTCCGCTTTCTTCATCGCCATCATCGTCGTGTGCGTATGATTGATTTGTTGTTGGTTGTAGGTACTGGTTTGGAGGTAGGTAAACCACATCATACCCAAAGCAATCGTTAACACGGGAATGATGGAAAGAATATAAAGTCGCTTTCTTATCGTTAGATTCATAGGTACTTCCTTACGTCTCGGCGCAGCGTTACAAACTGGTAAACTTCAATAGCTTTACCAAATAAAAGAGTTAATATTTATTTTTGTACTGATTGCAGATTAACCGAGTTGGCGGGTGAGAAGTACAGGAAGTTGGTGATCGTGGACGAGAGAGACTCACATTTTTAAGCAGGATCACAATTAGCGAGAGCATTGGCCCGAGTTGCAGCGGGAGCTACCAGTAAGCCAGTATGAGACACGATACCTATTGTTGGCAAAACGCAGGTAAAGCCAGTCGGCAATTGGTTTGAGTAATGGCCAACGTAGTGGTGCATATAGCCAACCTCGTCCGACCAACTGCCATGCTCGGTGAGTCACATCAAGACCAAGTATCAGTTCATTGTTGTCATTCAGCGCATGCAAAATCGTATTGGCTTTTTGCGCGTCTATCTGTGGGTAATCAGAAAATTCATCGCTGTAGATATCGACGATTTTTATCGCTTGTTTTACATCTCGTCGCTTAAGTGCGTGCATTTCTTTGGCGCACAGTGGGCAAGTTCCGTCATAAAATATGGTGAGTTTTGTCATTGCGATCGTCTTATTATTTGATTTGGCTTACTGAGTTCTACGTGGCGATTTTTCTTTTGGTTCATTATGTTGCAGGTAGTGGTTCCAATTCGCGCGTATGTTCTCGTAGTTGTATTGGCAAAAGTCTTTGCGATCTCGTAGGTAGTCTTTTTCAACTTCATCGAGAAGCGACTTGTACTGTTCCGGATCACTGCCGTACACCAAACATAAGGTAGAGAAGTAGCGTTGCAAATCAAAACTGTGTTCATCAATGTACTCACCGAAGTCGTAGTAGTCCGGTCTGTCATCGGACTCAAATGCGAACATGTCGGCGGCGCTAATGGCCATCTCTGCGCCATCTTCTAGGAAGTCAATCATTAAGATCGTGGCAAAATTATCGACGGCATCTTCTTCTTTTCCGAGAACAGGGATGTTTTGATCTTCGATGTAAGCATGCCCGGCTTCATGCAGCAAGGTGTGTAATAACGTATCTAACGCCCCTGTTTTTGGGGATTTTCCAAGGCGTTCTTCATACTGGTTATTGGAGAAGTAATTGAGTGATTCCAAATAAAAAGTGTAGGGAATGTGTATCGTGTGCGTATCGGGATCGTACATTGGGCCATCTTCTCCGCCGTAAACCAGTGTGAGTGGTTTGCGAAATGGAAAGTGGATCTGAGATAGCTCAACAAAAATTGGGTTTACATCGCTGTTTTGGATAGATTGCAGGGCGATGTTTTCATGGGTTGTTTCCACGGGAGAATATTCAATACGGATATTTTCCGCTGCAGTGGCAGATGAGATAGCACAGAGTAATAGCACAGGGAAACGCGAATGAATTTTCATGTAGGGCTCTTGTTATTTGAATAACTTACATAAAAATTATACATGTTTTTGTGTGATGCATAATTGGGATTGTTTTTATCACCCAGAACCGGGTAGTTAGCCTCGAAAGACTACCATGACAACACCGTACATTTTGGTTGCTGGGCCCTCCAGAAAGCCTATCAAAACACGTTTTACTCAGGAGACGATAGATAAGTGATTGGCTTTTAAGGTTTATTTTGGGGGTGAGGCTAAGTTGAATTCGCTTCGCTCTTTTGTCTGTAAAAATGCCATTCAGCAGTTAATCATTATGGAGTGGAATTATGGAAGTGGTGAATGTCACTGAATTGAAGAAAATTATCAGCAATATGTTATAATCCGGCTCCGTTGTGACGAAAACGTTTGTTGCAGCTTGAGAGTTTCCTTGGATTCGGTTCGTTTACACACCATGAGCCAGAGTTAAAAAACTACGACAGGAACAAGCAAACCCAATTGTTTTGAACGCGATCTCGGCGTTTAGAGGTTACAACGGGAAGGAACTTTGTTTGATAGTAATTGACACATTCTGTTTAAGTAAGGGAGCCCAATGTGGTTCAGAAAGTGTCACCCAGAATTTACTCACAACACTATACCCCAAGCAGTAACGCACAGGTATTGCGAGGGGGCATTTGAAGGAGCTATATCGGCTCCTTTCACATTTAAGGGCTTGCTAACAGCGGAAAACTGACACATCGCTAAAGGAGCGTCCCTTAAACTAGCCTAAGGCGCATCTACACCAACTTTTGAGTATTTTCGAAACAGTAAAGAGAGAACATTTGCTATTGAATGAAGGTTAAATTAACACTCGATCATTACGGAGGATGAAGAGAACAATAATAAGAGGCGATATGAATCATTTAATATCTGTAGGTGCACTGGAGTCCTTCTTGGTCGCAATCAGTGTGCTTTTCCTGGGGCATTTTATTAATGCTAAGCTACCGATTTTAAAGAAGTTCAACATACCTGAGCCGATTGTAGGTGGCCTTATTGTGGCCTGCATGATTACTGCTCTTCATTTCAACGGCATCGACTTGGAGTTCGATTTGCCGTTACAAAATACGTTTATGTTAATGTTTTTTGCGACGGTTGGTTTGGCCGCAAATTACACTCAGTTGATGAAAGGAGGTGCGAAGGTTTTTATCTTCTTAGCTGTCGCATCGTTTTACATCATCATACAAAACGGCGTTGGCGTTTCACTCGCGGCGGCGCTCGGTTTAGATCCTTTGATGGGGTTAATTGCTGGCTCGATTACTCTGTCTGGTGGCCATGGTACAGGTGCAGCGTGGTCACAAACCTTCCAAGACGTGTATGGATTGGATAACGTTTTGGAAATAGCGATGGCATCAGCCACTTTTGGTTTGATCATCGGCGGTATCATTGGTAGCCCAGTGGCACAGCGCCTCGTAGAAAAAAACAGCATTGAATCGGAGTATGGTCGTGGTGGTCGAGATGCCAAAACTCACGAAAAATTCCCTGAGTTGGTGACCTACAACGAATACGAAGAAGATAAAGTAACGGCGAAAAAAGTGGTGGAGAAACTCTTCTTCCTACTGATCTGTGTTACGGGTGCGAAGTATGTTGAGCAATGGGTCAGCACGTATGAAATCTCATGGTTGATGATTCCAGACTTTGTATATGCGCTGTTCATTGGTGTGATCATCACGAACTTCTTAGAGGTGACCAAGCTTCGTAAGTTAGATGCAGAAACTGTCGATATGCTCGGTACCGTTTCTTTGTCATTGTTCTTGGCGATGGCATTAATGAGCTTGAAGTTATGGAATATCTTTGACTTAGCGATTCCATTCTTGGTCATTTTGGCTGTGCAGTCTGTGGTCTTAGCTATCTTCACTTACTACGTTACGTTCAAAGTGATGGGACGCAATTACGACGCTGCGGTTATTGCGGGGGGTCACTGTGGTTTTGGCTTGGGGGCAACCCCAACAGCCGTGATGAACATGGGCTCTATCGTTAACCGATTTGGCCCGTCGCCGCAGGCATTTATGGTGGTGCCAATTGTGGGGGCTTTCTTTATCGACATCGTTAACTTAATCATTTTACAAGGTTACATTTCATTCCTTGGTTAAATTTAAGTTCATGATCTCCTAAGGTCGAAATAAAAACGGTCACAACACAGGTTGTGACCGTTTTTTTATGGCTCGATTTTGGCCGTTTATCGAACGACGGATTATTGAATGGTTCGGCTGAACTTGAGACTAGCTGTCCAACCAAGAACGCCGATGAAAGCGTAAATGCCAACGTTTAACCAGCCCGCCTGAGGAATTGCATTAAATGGGCTTGGTGCAACAATGGCGTGCAGTGGAAGGTAAAGCACTTCGGAGAAGAACTGATCTAGGCCGTAATAGCCAAATAGTGCGATTGGCATCCAGCGCAGCGCATAAATAGCGATAAACAAAACGACCAGTGGTGAGTTCACTTTCTGAGAAATAGCCATTGCGGTTAATGCCAGCGGTAACAGTAGAATACCGGCGAACAACATTCTGATTAAAAACTCTCCCCAATGCAGCAGCACGTAACCTAACGAGGCTTGGCGGTACAATAAAGCCAATTGGTGATCGGTAGAGATGTTCAGCAACCACAACATCAAATCTGCTGCGAGCACAAGCGCCGAGCAAACGAGCGGAATCACCAATAAGCCAAACCCTAGCTTCACTAAGTGAGTTTTTATGTCGCTGACCGGCATACTACGCCAAAACATAATACTGCCCTCCGCGCGTTCTTTGCGCAGTGTTCTCGGGAAGTATTGAACGGCTAATAAGATAGACAGCAGTCCCGCCCCGCCGGTAATCAACATGTTTACATCGTCACCAAGCTCTTTGTGAATGTCACTAACATCACCACCAAAGCTCATTTGAAAAAACATATTGTGTTGTAGAGTGTCGTTACTCATTAAACTGACAAAGAGGATAAGTCCACATGCCAACACAAACAGTGGAATACGTAAAACAAGAGGGTTTTCTAACCACTCTTTTTGCAACATCGCGACAACTGAACGCATTACGCTGCCTCCTTCTGCAATGCTAAAAATAGATCCGCTAACTTCACCCCATGGATGGCCCCCATTGTTTCTGCTTGTTGGGCATACTGGGCAGTGAGTAACCATTTCGTTGAACCGAGGCCTTTTTGTGACGAGAGTGGGTTCATCGCTTCAATTTGTGTGCGGTATTCGTCGCTGGCCTCAAGGATGAAGTAGTCTTCACTGATACTGTCCATCGAGGTTTGCAGAACGGGGCGACCATGCTTAAGAATCAGCACATCTGTCAGCAAGTGCTCAATCTCTGATACTTCATGACTGGCGATGATCAACACGCGCTCGCCGTCGTGAAACCATTCCAATAAGTGACGATAAAACGTATCACGATAAACGAGATCTAACCCGAGTGTCGGTTCATCCAATATGAGGATTTGGGTGTTAGTCGCGATTACAATCGCAAGGTGCAATTGCACCTTCATCCCTTTGGATAAAGATTTGATGCGCGCACGAGGTTTGATGTCCGTTTGACGAAGCAGCGTATCTGCTTGAGCGCGATTGAACCCTGGATGCACGCCTTCGGTATAGTTAAGCAGTTGAGCGACAGTCATCCAATCTGGCAGAACGTTCACATCCGAGATGTAGGACAAGCTCTGCATTATTTTGTCGCGTTGCATAATGGGTTCAAATCCGTTGATACGAACAGTGCCTTGATATTCATGTGCGCCGAGTAGGGCATTAATAAGCGTTGATTTACCTGCGCCATTATGGCCGAGTAAGCCTAGTACTTGTCCTGCATGTAGGTCGAAACTCACTTCATGCAGTGCTTCTCCTTGTTGCTGATATTGCTTGGAGACATTGTTTACACTGACTAATGCGCTCATTGGTCACCTTTCAAGTGTGGTTTTAGTTGTTGAATGAATTCGTCGAGTGACATATCCAGACGCTGTATTGTGTCGGCTATCTGCGGAATTTGTTGTTGAAGAAAACGTGCCTTCTCGTCTGCGAGCAATTTGAGCTTTGCCCCTGAAGCGACAAACATACCTTGACCGCGTTTTTTCTCCACTAATCCCTCATCAACAAGCAATTGATAGCCTTTCATGACGGTGAGGTGGTTAATTTTCATATCCGCAGAGATGCTACGAACGGAGGGCAGAGCATCGCCTTCTTGCCAGATACCTTGCAGTATTTGTTGAGTGATCTGGTCAGCCAACTGTCGAAAAATCGGTTGGCGATCATGCCAATTGGTCATGAGTGAATCTCTTGGCTGAAATGGTGTTATATATAGGTATAACACCTAGTGTGCCGGAGAGAAAGTAATAATTTAAAATAAAGCGTATGTACCAGCCTTCGCTTTCCCTAAATATCTACCTATGTGATAGCTATTTTGAAGACTTTCTTATGAACATAAATTAAACACTTCTCATAAGTTGAGAAGTGTTATTTTTCTAATCCAATCAAGGCATTTACCACCAGCTTGGTATTGGTATTCTCATATAATGATAATCAGTGGGATTTTGGGTAAATCAATTTCTTACATGATGAGAATTTGTGGCAAATACACCCTAGAAAACAAAAGGTTCGAGAGGCAATCTGATTGACTTAGGCACCTATCTCACGTTGGGCGCTTGCTCAATGAATGAGAAAGAGGAGAGTAAAGAGGTCTCATGAATCAGGTAATATCTATCGGCCCACAAGAGTCGTTTCTCGTCGCAATTTGCGTGTTATTTTTAGGGCAGTTCATTAACACCAAATTACCAACCTTAAAGAAATTCAATATCCCAGAGCCAATTGTTGGTGGTCTAGTGGTGGCTTGCGTGATCACGACGATGCACTTAAATGGTGTGGATGTATCATTTGATTTACCACTGCAAAACACCTTTATGCTGATGTTTTTTGCGACGGTTGGCTTAGCGGCAAATTACACCCAACTGATTAAAGGCGGTGCGAAGGTTTTCATCTTCCTTGTTGTGGCATCGGTCTACATTCTTATCCAAAATGCGGTCGGCGTATCCTTAGCAACCGCATTGGGGTTAGATCCACTCATGGGGTTGATCGCCGGCTCTATTACGCTTTCTGGCGGACATGGAACTGGTGCGGCGTGGTCGCAAACTTTTCAAGAAATGTATGGTTTGCACAATGTCCTAGAAGTGGCGATGGCTTCTGCTACGTTTGGCTTGGTCATGGGCGGGATTATTGGCAGTCCTGTCGCGCAAAAGTTACTCAACAAGCACAACTTAGAATCGGAATACGGACGCACCAACCAAAGTCATCAGAGTTTCCCTGAATTGGTGACCTATAACGAACATGAAGAAGATCGTGTCACGGCAAAAAGAGTTGTAGAAAGCTTATCCATTATTTTGCTTTGCGTGACAGGCGCGAGCTATCTGGAGAGTTGGGTGAGCAGTTTTGGCATCAAGTGGTTGATGATCCCAGATTTTGTTTATGCGCTGTTTATTGGTGTTGTCATCACCAACATCATGGAAGTGACCAAGGTGCGCAAGGTTGATTTAGAAACCATTGATATTCTTGGTACGGTTTCGCTATCGCTGTTCCTTGCCATGGCTCTGATGAGCTTGAAATTGTGGAATATCTTTGATCTTGCGATCCCATTCCTTATTATTCTTGCTATTCAGTCTGCCGTACTCGCGGTGTTCACTTATTACGTAACATTCCGCATGATGGGCAGTAATTACGATGCCGCGGTGATCGCCAGTGGACATTGTGGTTTCGGTTTAGGTGCCACACCGACTGCGGTCATGAATATGGGCTCTATCGTGAGTCGTTATGGTCCATCACCACAAGCATTTATGGTAGTACCAATTGTCGGTGCATTCTTCATCGACATTGTGAACTTAGTGATTTTGCAAGGCTGCATTGCTTTTATTAAATAGCCCCCGCTTCTTTCAACTTAACATAACAAAGCCAGTCCCTTGAGATTGGCTTTGTTATTTGTAACACGAAATCTTGTTTCTCTGACTTCAAGCCGTGAAATCAATACGTTACTATGATGACATAGTGTTCAGTTTTACAGCAGCATGAGGTACCCACATGTCTGAAAAAATATCGACGTCGGCATTAGCGAAAATGCGCAAGGTTGAAGCCAAGCTGTTGTTTGCCGATCTCAAACGTGCTGGCTACATTGTTCGCCAAGACGAAAAATGGATTCTGACGGAAGAAGGCGCCAAGTTTGGCGGCGAGTATGTGGATCACCCTAAATTTGGCCTGTTCATCGTCTGGCCGACCAATTTACATATTGAGCTGACTTCCAGCTCAGGGAAAACATTAAGCGCCACGCAGCTGGGTGAAAAGCTGAAACTGAATGCGAAGCGCATGAACCAACTGTTGAGTGAGTTGGGGTGGATCGCCAAATCTGAAGAAGGTTGGAGTGTCACTGAAGCTGGTATACGCGCTGGTGGCCAGCAAAGAACCGATAAAGAGACACAAAATACCTTTGTCGTATGGCACGATGTGGTGCTGCGTAATAAGCGTCTTAAGCAGTCTGTCATTGAATTTTTAGGGCAAGATGCGGAGTCACACTCCACGGATAAATCGTACTCAAGCTTTCGCCAAAAGTTTGAAGCCAAACACCGAACATTAGATGGGCATTACGTGCGTTCTAAGGGGGAGTTGCTCATCGACAACTGGCTGTACTTGGCTGGTGTGGTGCACGCTTATGAGCGTCAACTGCCGATTGACCAAGATGTCACCAGTGATTTTTATTTGCCAGGCGGTAAAGTCTATTTACAGTTTTGGGGAAGTGATACTGGGGAGATGGCTGAGGCTGACCGTGAGACCATTCGTACTGTTTATGAGCAGCATCATTTTAACCTTATCGAAGTCGAACCGAGTGAACTAGACAAGTTAGATGAAGTGCTGCCTAAGCGTCTTCGTCAGTTTGGTATTAAAGCTTATTAACGACTTAAGCCCGCTGTTCAGATAAGAAAAAACCCGTGATTGATCACGGGTTTCGTATTTTTAGCGTGCATCTAGGCTGTCATCCTATGGATTAAAAACCTTTGATGTTTTCCGCTTCTAGCTCCGAGAAGTACTTCACTGTCTTCACTTTCAGTTCTTGTTGAGCTGGCTCGTCACATACGATCACTGCTTTAGGGTGAAGTTGAAGTGCAGAAACCGTCCATAGGTGGTTTACACAACCTTCTACTGCTGCTTCAAGTGCTTGAGCTTTGTTATGACCTGTTACCAGAATCATCACTTCTTCTGCGTCTAGCAGTGTACCCACACCGATAGTCAGTGCGTATTTAGGCACTTGGTTGATATCGCCGTCAAAGAAGCGAGAGTTCGCAATGCGAGTGTCTTCAGTCAGTGTCTTGATACGAGTACGAGAAGACAGAGATGACGCTGGCTCGTTGAACGCGATGTGACCGTCGTTACCCACGCCGCCCATGAACAGGTTGATCTTGCCGTAAGACTTAATTTTGTCTTCGTAACGCTTACATTCTGCGTCGTGATCGTCAGTGTTACCGTTCAGTAGGTTGATGTTTTCTTCTTGGATATCAATGTGATTAAAGAAGTTGTTGTACATGAACGAGCGGTAAGACTCTGGGTGATCTGCAGGGATGCCAATGTACTCATCCATGTTGAAAGTCACGACGTTTTTGAAGCTCACTTCGCCGGCTTGGTAAAGCTCGATTAGGGCTTTGTAGGTTGCTAGAGGAGTGCCACCAGTTGGTAGACCCAGAACGAATGGACGCTCAGCAGTAGGTTTAAAGTCGTTGATACGCTTAGCGATATGCGCAGCTGCCCACTTACCTACTTGTGCTGCTCGAGTTAACGGGATAAGTCTCATTTTGTGCCCCTAGTTATTGGAATTTACGATGTACCGAAACATTAATTCGCATTATAAAATAAGTAATGACGAACTGCTATTGTTTTAGGTCAAAATTTTGCTTTTTCTTTAACCAGTGTTGATTTTATCGACTGTTTTTATATCTAAATGCTTTTATAAGCCGATTTTTTACAAAGAAATTGCATTATGAAACTGACGAATTGATAGATAAAATTTATGATATAAATTAAGTTCTGTCTTCGCACTTAACCTTGTTTTTTAACAACCTACAGAGTGTGAAACCGCACACGAACTTCAAATATTATGGGATGGACATGGCACGACGCTCATTCCTTAACCATAATTGAAATGTGTAAACCAGTGAGGAATTCGGTATGAAAAATGAGTTAGATCCGAGCAAAGTACTACAGGCTTACGAATGTGTGATGAACAACGGTACACCAACCGAATTTGGCAAAATGTATGAAGGTGTAGAAGCGTTTTCCGATTACGACGGGTACAACGTTTTCTTACGAGGGAATGGTGTTGAGCTAAAGGTTGGCTTCCACAATACCTATCAATTGGAGTACGACCAAGAGCACTTGAAAGAGAGCTTTTTGAAAAAGATCGCGATGCTTGCCAAGTAGACTAGCACTAAATACTAAAAAAGCCCTTGGGAGAACGCGCCCTTGGGCTTTAGGAGAAGAAATGAGCTTGTTTTGCTCGCTCAGTCAAACCAAACGAGCTTTCGCCTACTGCCTACTGCTAGAAAAAGGCGAGAATTAGTTTATTTGGTTATTAATCGTCTTCGACCAAACTCTCTTCAATGTAATCTTCTGTCGCGTCAGGCTTATTACGACCATTTAGCGTGTGGAAGCGCTTGCGACCACGAGCAAGTTGGGTGTACTTTAGCCACGTACGCTCAAGTTTTGTTTTTGCTTTGCCTGGGTTTTCTAGCACCTTGATGAAGTGTTTCTCTTCGCTATTTTCAGGTGTTAATTCGCCTGACTCTAAGCCAAGCATAGTATCCCCATAAATTGTTAGGATTTCCTCTTCCGAGAGAGTAAAATCGCCAGACTTTGCAAAGCCGCGTGGGAATTTTACGTTGTCGTAAAAACGTTTTTTGCCATGACGGAATTCAGTGTCAGACATGTCAACAGCCTCTGTAACCGTTATTGATGAATGTAGTGAACTACGGCGAAAATTAGGCGTAAAGCTAACAAAAGAAAAACAAAACTTTTTTGTCGTCATGATTTTAATTAGTTGTTAATCTGGTTTTATATTAACCAGGAGATGGTTTATGGATGTAAAAGTCTTTCGAACATTTTTAGAGCTGGCAAGGGTTCGTCACTTCGGACGCGCCGCTGAGAATCTTTATATTACCCAAGCTGCAGTGAGCGCACGTATCAAACAATTGGAAAGTTACTTCGATACGCAATTGTTTATTCGTGATCGAAATAACATAAAGTTGACCTCTGCAGGTGAGCGCTTAATCAGTTATGCAGAGGTGATGGTCACCACATTGCAACAAGCGAAGCTAGAGTTATCGCTTGAAGATGGCAAAGCGCTGCAATTAACGTTAGGCGGTACGCCAAATATTTGGGACGCCTACTTGCAGAACTGTTTAAGTGTCGTCACGGATTCATTTGGAGGCTATGGCTTCATGGCAGAAGTGATGGGGCGGGAAATGCTCAGTCGCAGCTTGCTAGAGCGCACGTTAGATATGGCATTTGCGTTCGACCAAATCAAAGCTGATGAGCTTAACTGCAAAAAAGTGGCCGATGTTGTTCTCGTTCTGGTATCGACTGAGAAAGACTCTTTAGACACCGTTTTTGAAAACAAATACGTGTATGTGGATTGGGGAACGCGCTTCTCATCAGAACATTCTGAACGTCACCCTAAGATCCCGGCTCCGTATCTGCGCACCTCAACAGCGCGTATAGCATTGGACTTTATTTTAGAGAAGGGCGGTGCCGCTTACTTACCCATCTCTCTGGTAGAGCCCTTTATCGCCAACGGGCAGCTTCACAAGGTGTCTGGCGTAGAAGATTGGTGTCGCCCTATCTATTTGAGCTATCGTAAAGCTAGCTCGTCTGTAGACGCGATTAAGCAAGTGGAAGAAATTGTCAAAGAGATTGATCCACTGACGGCTTACAGTTTTCAGCAAATTGGTTCCGGCACTTCCGGCGAATAGCTTTGAGTGAAAAGTCAGAGAAATTAAAAAGCCGCCTTGGAAAATCCAGGCGGCTTTCTTTTTATCTCGATGAATCGATAGTTATGGCAAGTCAAATAGCAGGGCGGTTGTGCTCTCGTTCGATGTATTGTGTAAAACAACCTTACTTTTCTGTTCGATCTTCGCGCCGTCGCCCGCCGTCAAGGTGGTATTGTCGATGCTAAGGCTCCCCGTTACTTGGTGAACGAATAAGTTTCTACCCGATTCTATCTCAAAGTTAAGTTCGCTATTTGGTTCAAGAATTAACTGATGTAATGTGGCATCTTGCTTAATAAGTAGCGTACCGTTTTCTCCTGTTGGAGTCGCGATAGTTGTTAATCCAGGCGTGCGACCAAAGTCTTTTTGCTGATAACCTGGTTTGGTTCCAAATGTATTTGGCTGAATCCAAATTTGTAGAAAGCGCAGCGTGTCGCGGTTCGACGCATTGTACTCACTGTGGTAAATCCCTTTCCCTGCCGACATGAGTTGGAATTCCCCAGCAGGTAATGTTTTCACGTTACCTTCGCTGTCTTTGTGTGCGATAACACCTTCCAGCACATAGCTGATGATCTCCATATCACGATGGCCATGTGTATCAAAACCTGCGCCAGGTTGGACTACATCGTCATTAATGACTCTCAGCTCAGAAAAGCCCATATGTTGAGGATCGTAATAGCTACCGAAAGAAAACGTATGTCTGCTATCAAGCCAGCCAAAGTTTGCTCGACCTCGGTCTGCTGCATGTCTTACCGTAATCATAGAGCCTCCCTAAGAGAGTTTTTTGTTCAAGAAGTTATCTAGCGCGGCCTTACCTGCGCCAGAAAACGCCAGTGAAACACTTGCTGCCAGTAAAGCTAAGCCAAACTCGTAACCGTTGTTTGCCATGAACAAACCGTTTTCAAAGTGGACGGAGAATATCGCTACCACCATCGTGAACGCTAAAGCAACGGCTGCCGGGCGAGTTAGTAGGCCAAGCAAGATGAACAAGCCGCCAAAGAACTCTGCGCTGCCCGCAAGGAATGCCATTAGCACGCCAGGACCTAAACCGATGGATGCCATCCACTGACCTGTGCCTTCTAGCCCGTAGCCACCAAACCAACCAAACAGTTTTTGTGCGCCGTGCGCCATAAAGATAATGCCGATTGGAATGCGAAGTGATAGTGCGCTGTAACCTGCGTTTGAAGTGGTGATTTTCTGTAATAGTGCTTTCATGATTCTGTCCTCTGACTCTTTTCAATGAGTGGGAAGCGTGTGCTCCCGTGCTGTTGAGAACAGTTTAGGTGGCGGTGAGAATAAAAATAACGGGAGTATTTTGATAAACTCGTTCTAAAAAGTTGAATAATGGTTTTTTGTTATTTTTAATCAGTTGCTTGAGTGTTTTTTATGAGTTTTTTATGCCAGTTTTGTCGTGTTTTAAGTCAGGAACCATCATTATTTTCGATAAACATTTTTGCTGTTAAACAAAAAAAGAGCACAGGTTGCTGTGCTCTATTGCTTTCGCTATTAACAAGGGAGAAAGGTGTGTTAAAGAAAACCGTCAGAGGTTCATTAAGCTCTCTAGTGACTCCTCTACATTGTTGTAGTGATAGGTTCGAATATTACGTCCATCCGTGGCATTAATTTGAATTTCTGAGATCTCGTTATCTGAGTCTCGTTCGATAATTCCAATTGAATGATCTACGGATTTACTGGTAATAACCTTTTGGTTTCTTAGTACAATTACGCAAGTGTGTAAGTCCATGCCAATTCCCTTTAGCCGACGTTGTTGTGATGTTCTGAATCTAACTTTAGTGTACAAAAGCGCTAATGCCAATAAATCTCAATATTGAGTTCCGAAAATGGCTAATTGTAGGCGCTTAAGCAAGCTACAATAACACTATATTGAACGATGCCTATGAACAATAAATGACAAAAGGCATGAGCAAGGAAAGCACTATGTTTATTCACCCCCATACCTCACTGACTTTCGAGCAGTGTCATAAGGCGCGAGTCGCGCGAGACAGCCGTTTTGATGGGCGATTTTATGTGGCAGTGAAAACAACGGGGATCTTTTGTCGCCCAATTTGTCCGGCTAATTTACCTAAAGAAGAAAATGTAGAGTACTTCACCGATAAAGCGCAAGCTCTCCAAGCGGGGTACCGTCCTTGTTTGCGCTGTCGACCTGATAGCGCGCCGGGTTCTTGGGCATGGAAAGGCGTAGAAACGACCTTTCAACGAGCGATTTCGTTAATTGATCGAGGGGAGTTGCATCACCACTCGGTGTCTGAGCTAGCAGAGCGTGTTGGGATTTCGGATCGCTACTTACGTATGTTGTTTGAGCAGTATCTAGGCATGTCACCCAAGCAGTATGCGCAATATCAACAATTAATGTTCGCCAAACAGTTGCTTCATTCCAGTTCTATGTCGGTCACCGAGGTAGGGTTTGCGTCTGGTTTTAACAGTACGCGCCGTTTTAACGATGCTTTCCAAAAGTTTCTCAAGCTGACGCCTTCTCAAGTCCGTCGCAAAGAGTTTGACGGTATGGGTAGCAATCGAATTGCCTTGCCTTATCGAGGTGAATTGAATTGGCAGCACATGTTGAACTTTTACCGTTTACGAGCGATTGAGGGGGTTGAGCTGGTGAGTGATGAGAGTTACCAGCGCAATGTTTGTCTGGATACCAGTAAAGCATGGTTTAAAGCAACCAAAGGTGAAGGGTACCTAGAGCTAGCGTTTGAAATTGAAGACGTAACGAAGCTGCAAAACTTGGTGTCTGACATTCGTCGTATGTTCGATCTTGACGCCGATATTTGTACTGTTGAGCAGCATTTGGATTATGTTGCACCGGGGCTTGTGTCGAGTAAAGGTATTCGGATTCCTGGTGTATGGGATGCATGGGAAGCCGGAGTTCGAGCGATTTTAGGCCAACAAGTGTCGGTTAAAGCGGCGATTGGTCAACTTAACTTATTGGTGGCCACACTTAGTGGAGAGTCAGATAAACGTTTTTTCCCGACTCCCAGTGATATTGCGAACGCCGACGTGAGCTTTTTGCGCATGCCGCAAAGCCGTAAAGAGACGCTAGTGCGCTTCGCCCAGTTCATGCAGGACAACTCAGAAGCCGACCCCCAGCAGTGGCTTGCTTTGAAAGGCATTGGACCTTGGACAGTCAGTTATGCTCAACTGCGAGGGCAATCTCAACCCGATTGCTTTTTAGATAAAGACTTAGTGGTGAAGAAGGTGATGCAGCGTTACCCATCACTGAATACGCACACTGCGGCCCCTTGGGGAAGCTACGCGACGTTTCACTTATGGAATCAATCATGAAAACATTTTATACCGAAATGCCGAGCCCATTAGGAACGGTGACCATCCAATCTAACGCTGAGGGCTTGCTTGGCATTTGGTTTGAAACATGCACCACTAAGCCGAGTGTACTGGGAGCGCGAGACGATCAACACCCGGTTTTGCGCCAAGCTGTTACCCAGTTGAATGAATATTTTTCTGGCCTACGTAATGAATTTGAGCTGCCTTTGGCGGCTACAGGCACGGATTTTCAAAATCAAGTTTGGCAGGCACTAACGACCATTCCATACGGCGAGACGTGGAGCTATCAAGATCTCGCCAACGCGATTGGCAACCCTAAAGCTGTGCGCGCTGTTGGGTTGGCAAACGGAAAAAATCCTATTTCTATCGTGGTGCCTTGTCATCGCGTTATTGGCAAAAGCGGTAAATTGACAGGGTATGCTGGTGGAGTAGAGCGCAAGCAACGTTTACTTGCGTTGGAGCAAGGTACACCACTTTAAGTGAGGCGATTCTCATATTGTGATTAAGCGTGCTTCACAGGGGAAACGATAGTGTAGAGTTTCATATTCGTTATACGAATAGAAAAAGGATAATAAGGACATGCCTTTCAAAACGGATTTTGATGCATTCATGAGTGAGTGTTGGCAGCATCACGAAGCACAGCCCGAACAAACTTATGCTCAATTGGAAACGGCTCTGAGTGAGGTGGAAAACGTTAGCCACATCGAGCGAATATTCGCATTGATGCTGCACACCGCGATTGGGCACCTCCAGCGTCCAGAACCGTTTCTTGCTTGTTTAGAGCGCTTTGATGAACGCAAGGTTGCCGAGAGTTCGGCATTGCAACGCAGTATTGCCGTTGCGCGCTACTTCGTAGATGGCACTGACAATATGGAATTATTGGAAGAGCATGACCAACGCCGAGTTTACGCTCTGATTTCGAATGAACTTTCTGCGCTTGCTCAGCTTGAACTGGCGAGCCAATGGTTGGAGAAAGCCGCGCTAGGTATGACACCACAAGATGCTGAAGGGCCGCTAGCGCGCTCTATCGCAATCACAGCAAACAACTTGGCGTGCCAGTATGAAGCGCTGGCTGAGCGCACGGATGTGGAAAAATCGAGGATGCTAGAAGCGGCGAAGCTCGCGTTGGATTACTGGAAAGTGGCGGGTGGTTGGATGCAAGAAGAACGTGCTGAGTATCGCTTAGCGATGAGCTTACTCAAAGCGGGTGAAGCCGGACAAGCCAAGCAGCATGCCGAGCGCTGCGAAGCCATTTGTCAGCAAAATGGTGGTGACGCGTTTGAGCTGTTCCATGCGCATGATTTGCTGATGCAAGTGCACTTCCATCTTAGCCAGAAATATAAAGCTCAAGTGGATGTGGGGATGCAGCAATACTGCACAACGAGTTCGTTGACATGATCTCAACGTTGAATAAAAAAGCCCCGAGCGAATGGCTCGGGCTCATATTTTGTAAGTTCACTCATTACACGATGTTGATTATGCTATTTGCGCTTTTGCCTGGTATCGTCCTGGTTTATGGTTCATCGCCAAAATCAAGTTTGTCGCCACGGCACCCAGGACGGATAGAGCGATAAGGTGCACATCCACAATGAACAGCGACATCACTACGATGGCACAATCGAGCGCCATCTGAACTTTACCAGCTCGAATCCCAAAACGTTCCTGAAGGTACAACGCTAGAATGTTAAAACCGCCTAAACTCATCTTGTGACGGAAAATCACCAACATACCTATTCCAATTAACCCACCACCTAGAAGTGCTGCATAGAAAGGTTCGATTCGTGAAATTTCAATCACATGGTGCAGATGATCGACCGCAAAAGAAACAATCGAGACCGCAATGAAGGTATTAATGGTGAAGCGCCATCCCATGCGCATTACAGACAAAATATAAAAAGGGAGGTTGAGAGCGAAAAATATCTGACCAAAGCTGAAGTCACTCACTTTGGTAAGGAAGATCGCCAAACCAGCCGTACCGCCGGTGAGCAATCCTACTTTGCTGAAAAATATTACCCCAAGCGACACTAATGCACTGCCGAGCGTCAGAGCCAAGAGATTCTCTCTTAGACTATGATCTTTATCCATAAAATTTTTTCCTTGGTTTAAAAACCGCGCCGGAGACAACACGTCCATTCAACGCGATAAACAGTTGCCAAAATAGCAACTAACAAATCGGCCAATAAAATGTCGCGAAAAGTGATGAATGTCGAGTTTTTGGACAAGATTGTGCTGATGCTAGCCTGTTTAACATAATGTACACAGGTAGAAAAACAACAAGGAAAAGTTATGATTAAGAAAGTCGGCACTACCCAAATCAACGCATTACATCGACTGAGTTGTCACTGCGGAAAAGTTGAGCTGGAACTTGCCTTACCTAATGGTATTGAGAAGCCGAGGCGATGTGATTGCTCCATGTGTCGACGTCGCGGCGCGATTGTGGCATCTGTGCCTCTGAATGGTATTCGTATCGTGCAAGGCGAAGACGTTTTGAAGCTGTATCAATTTAACACTCGCACAGCGAAGCACTTTTTCTGTGGCGAATGTGGTATTTATACGCACCATCAGCGTCGCTCTGACCCGAGTGAGTACGGCTATAATGTCGGCTGTTTAGAGGGCATCAACCCATATGAATTGGGAACTATCGAAGTGATGGATGGCGTTAACCATCCATCCGACCGCTAGGTTATATCGCAAGTTAAGCGCCTGACGCGCGGTGCTTTTAGGTAAATAAACCGCTATTCATCCACAAATGCACTGCAATACTGGCGGCATAACCCAAGGCGATGACGGGAGCCCATTTTAGGTGGCCAAAGAAGGTATATTGACCACGCGCGGCTCCCATTAATGCGACACCTGCCGCAGAGCCAATTGAAAGCAAGCTGCCCCCCACACCCGCAGTCAATGTGACAAGTAACCAGTTCCCCATCGACATGCTTGGTTCCATGGTCAGTACAGCAAACATAACCGGAATGTTATCGACGATGGCAGATAGAACACCAACCATCACGTTGGCCCAGACAGGATTCCATTGGTTGTACATGACGTTTGAAACCAGTTCGAGATAGCCAAGTAAGCTCAAACCGCCGACACACATCACTACGCCGTAGAAGAACAGCAAGGTATCCCATTCTGCGCGAGATACACGGTGGAACACGTCAAACGGAACGACTGAACCTAAGCGTTTTAATGCGTGATCGTCGCCATTGGCAATTGCCATGGCCGCTTTTTTTGCCAAAGAATGTTTGAGTGTTTGGCGTAAGAAATAACCGAAAAATTGTAGGTAAGCCAAGCCCATCATCATGCCCATAACGGGTGGGAAGTGCAGTAAAGCGTGGAAAGAGACTGCGGTGGCAATCGTCAGAATGAATAGTGCGACAATACGTCTCGCGCCGCGTTTCAGTTCTACGTGTTGGTGAATCGTATTCGGTTTGGTGTTTGGAACAAAGAGTGACATCAAAAACGCAGGAACCAAATAGTTCACCAGTGACGGGACGAATAACGGGATGAATTCAGCAAAGCTGACATGCCCGGCTTGCCACACCATCAGGGTCGTAATGTCACCAAATGGGCTGAATGCACCGCCAGCGTTGGCAGCGATAACAATGTTGATACAGGCAAGATTCACGAATCTAGGATTATCACCAGAGACTTTCATCACCACAGCGCACATCAAGAGGGCTGTGGTTAAGTTATCGGCAATCGGTGAAATAATAAAGGCGAGAAACCCCGTCAGCCAAAACAGCTTTTTGAAGCCAAAGCCTTTGCCGACCATCCACGCCTGTAAGGCATCGAAGAGTTTGCGCTCTTCCATAGCATTGATGTAAGTCATCGCTACTAACAAAAACAGCAGCAGTTCCGCGTATTCCAACAAGTTGTGCTCTAGTGCGGATTTGGCGATTTCTGGCTGGTTGTGTTGAGCAAAGGTGTAGCCAATCAGAATCCAAATTAACCCTGCAGCGAGCAGCACAGGCTTGGATTTTCTCATTTTCAGATACTCTTCCAACATAACCAGTATGTAAGCAATCGAAAAGATAATGAGAGCCGCGTAGCCGACACCAGAATTAACAAGGTTCAGTTCATTGGTGGGGGCAGCAAAGGTGGCGCTAGAGAATAACAAACAGCAGAAAGCCACAATTGGATAGATTGGCATAGACATTTCTCCTTTGTCTGGTTGGAGAAATATTAGCCACAAATTAATGAGTTAGTTGTGAGAGAGCTCGAATTAACAGCAGGAGTTAGGAAATGATAGTGTGCGCCACTATTTTCTGAGTGACGCAATGCTTGCTGCGCCAAATAAAACCACAGCGGCATACAAACCGTAAGTTAACCAATGGCTAATCTCTAAAAAAGGAACGAGTCCTTGACCTGCCCACATACAGCCTCCGTTTAATGAGCAATGTTGTAATAGTCGAGCCAATTTAAAGGAAATGAACAATGTTTTTTGTGAGTGACGGCAAATTCTGAAGGATTAGAAAGTCAAAAATTGGTCAGTGAGAGAGAAATCTCATTTTTAACTGGCTAGCTCTAACCCTTTTGAGCTAGAGCTAGCTATATCGAGCACTGAATGGATTTAGCGCAGCAGCCATTTTCTCAACGGCGAAGCCTCAATTGCTTTCACAAGTATTATGGTTGCGACAATCGTTGCAGGATAAATAAATGCGTCTTTCGCGAGGTGTTGCAACCCGATAAATCCAGCGACATTCATCATAATAATTATCACAAGCAGATGGCTAACATAAATGCCTAACACGCTAGGAGATAGTTTGAATACCCAAGGCATATCGCCAAAATGTGGGTGGACTAAGAGCCACATGAAGACACCCACGGCCCAGATAACAGTACCAAACAGGAAGTCGTGAGAATTAAAAGCGACCTCGTGTTGCATTAGCCAATAAGCTTCACCAAAATACAGCGCCATACCAAGAAGAATGCATCGAATCGTATTGTTTCGCGACCATCGCCACTGTTCTTCTCGTGCTAGATAACCCAGTGTTACCAGCAAAGTACTGAAAAACGGTCCATTACGAGTAAAGAAAGGCGCTGGCAGATCGGTAATGGTCGAATAACTGCCAGCAAACACGCCGTATATGTATAGCAATACGGCGGTTGGCAGTACCAATTGAGCCATATTGATATGCACGAGGAAGGCAATTAAGGCAACGGCAATGACCAGAGCTGGAATAAACCACAGGTGAACGAGCCCGCCTTCGACGAGTGAATTGAACGGGGTCGACATTAAGTAGCCCCAGTAGCCCTGCCTTTCGGCGAGATACCCCGCCTCAGCGACAGTTTGCCACTGGAATGGCATCAATAAACTGATCACGCTCCAAATGAGCCAAACCTTCATCAGTGGTTTGGCGTAGTTTTTTAGTGTTTCGATAGGTGCGCGGCTTAACTTGGGCTGGATAAGATAACCAGAAATGAGAAAAAACAGTGGCACAGCAAAACGAGCCAATTGGTTGAGCATATAACCAACCCACGGTATTCCATCCCATTGCCAGTATGTCAGGGCCATCTGGCAGTGCAATCCTATAATTGCAAACATCGCAATAATACGCGCAAACTCTAAGCTGGCTATTTTTTGTTTCTTTGCCATTACATTACTTACCTAAATAAAAAAACTTAGGTGAAAGTAGCAGGTTGTGGCTGAATTAATGCGAGAAAAAGTCAACAGACTCGCGCTTACACTGAAGCTGTGTTTAAATTTAAGACTTACTTCAAACTTCTTAATTATTAACCTATTAACCAACTCAATACGTGATTAGCGAGTCGAAAATGACACTAATGTATGGTTAGACCAGTTAACTCTAGATTGCAAAAAAGAACGATCGTGCTAAAAATAAGATTATGCAAAAAGGAAAAGTGACAAAAGAGTTTATTCTGCAACGGGCTTTTGAGATCGCCAGCGAAGACGGATTAGAAAGTCTTACGATTGGTGAGTTAGCCAAGCAATGCGGTATGTCGAAAAGTGGTCTGTTTGCTCACTTCAATTCGAAGTTGAATTTACAACTATCGGTATTGGAGCACGCCAATAAAGTGTTCGCTGCTCGGGTTATTGAGCCTGTTCGTGAAGCAGGGGATGGCAATATCGAACGTAAAATTCGAGGGTTGCTCGACTCTTGGATGACTTGGAACCACGCATTTCAAGGAAGTTGTATGTTTCTAGACGCTTGGAATGACACGGCAGATAAAGATTGCCCACTTCAGGCCGGACTGCGTAAATCCATAGACACTTGGCTGAGCTATTTGGAGATCCAAATAGCGAAAGGCAAAGAGAAGCAAGAATTTGAAGCAGACTTAGATACACGCCAAGCAACGTTTGATTTATACGGTCTTTATTTGAGTGCGCATGTTTTTTACTCAATTAAAGGTGAGGAAGAAAGCTTGCGCCTGTTTTGGCAAGGGATCGACAACTTATTTTCTCGCTGGAAAGGCTGATACCAGTTATTCGCTTTCCAGATTTGTAGACATAAAATCATAAAGAGCGGCTGAGTTCGCTCTTTCTTATCAGCATAAAAAGCACGACCGTTCTATTTTTGTGCGTAGCTGATAGTTAAGGACATAATCATGAGTGAAAAAATTTACTTTAATACATCGCAACGTTTCAGTATTAAGCGCAGTTTGGTGAACATCAGTACGCGTTTACACCATACGCTGGCCCCTTCCCATGCAAAGAATACCGCGCGTAAGTTGCTCCTGACACCTGCTCGCACAGCACCTAAAAACACCGAACCTCAAGGACTTGCCAAGGGTGAAATTAAAGGGCATGCAGGCATTATCAAAACCTACACTTTGGGCTCTGGACCTATTTGGGTGTTAACTCATGGTTGGTCTGGCACCGCAAGTCAGTTTTATCCGTTGATGGAACATATTGCGTCGAAAGGTTTCACCGCTTTGGCATACGATCATCCAGCACATGGTGAGAGTGAAGGGCAGTATGGGCACATTCCGGGTTTTGTCAAAGGGTTAGAAGATGTGTTAGATACGGTAGACGATATTGTTGGTCTAGTTGGGCACAGCATGGGCACCGCTTCTGCTCTTGAGTGCAGACATAGCAAATTAGAAAACAAGCCTTTACTGCTTATTGCACCGGTATTGAATTACGTAGAGAACCTATTCGGTAGCATTGCGCGTTCAGGTTATTCGATGAAGCTTTTTAATGCTGTGGTTTCAGAAGTTGAAGATCAATTTGGTTACCCATTACAGTCAATTGATCCGCTGAAGCGTTTGGCAGAGCGCTCGTCTCCAGCCATCATTGTTCATGATGAGCAGGATAAGTTCACTAAGTACAGTATCTCTGCACAAGCCGCTGAAGAGATTGAAAATGTTGAGTTAGTGACAACGCAAGGTCAAGGCCATGGCCGAGTGATGAAGTGTGCACAAGTCTTCAGTAGTTTTGACCGTTTACTCGATCGTGCTTGGTAATCTTCATGCTTGCTAATTGGCTCGGTCCGTTTTGGGCTAATTCGATTTGAAATCAATACCTAGGATTGTTTTTCGTCTATGGTATCGCTTTTCTCGTTATGAGATAAAAACAAAAAAAGGACAGCCGAAGCTGTCCTTTGAGCGTTAACTTTACAGAAAATCTGCAAGGTCGGGCTTAGTTACAGTTAGCTACGCCAACTTCTTTCCAAACGCCCCATTCGCCAGATTGGCTAGGATCGTCACCCTGAGTCCACCATTTCGCTTCCCAAGTTTTACCTGCATGAGTGACTTGGTTGCCGCCTGTGTACACTGCGCTTGCATCCCATGCGTTGTCACAGGTACCAGGGTTTGGGTCGGTTGTATGCTGTGCAACAACAACAGTTGCGCTTGCCGTTGAAGACGCTTTGCCGTCGCTCACACTTACGGTAAAGCTTAGGCTAGTGTCTTGCGGGTATTCAGCAGCAGTGAACGTGACTTTAGAACCTTCAACCGTTGCGTTCAAACCTTGAGGAAGCGTCCAGTTGAAAGTAAGAGTATCGTTGTCTGCATCGCTAGAGGCTGACGCATCTACAACCACAACGTCACCAGCGTTTGCTGTTGCTGGAGCAACAACTTGCGCTACTGGCGCATTGTTCGCTGGGTCAACCACACCTGCTGGCTTCACCGTTACTACAACAAGGTCAGATGCCGTTGCACCTTCGTTGTCAGTCACTGTCAGCTTGAAAGTTAATTGCTCCTCAACAGTAACTTCTGCTGCATCAAAGCTTGCTTTCGCAGTGCTGGCACCTGCTAGTACCACTGCTGTACCAGAGACTTGCTCCCAAGCGTAGCTTGCGATAGTGCCGTCAGAGTCTTTCGATAGGCTACCATCTAGAACCACACTTGCAGGGCCAGTTACAGATTGATCTGCGCCAGCAGCTGCGGTTGGTTTACGGTTTGGTTGAGGAACCACACCGCCAGCCATACCTTCGTGCATTGCGTTGAGAATGTCACCGTTATCCGCGTCGATTTCCCAAGAGAATAGACCCGCTAGACCTAGAGACTTAGCGTAGCTACCTTTTGCTAGAACTGAGCGATGGTCATCAAATGTGATCAACTCGCCCGTAGTACGGTTCCATACCCATGGTGCTTCTGCTTGGGCATCGTAGCCGTACTCGAAGCCGTTGATGCCAGTGTTGTTGGCACCTAGCATGAATGACTTAATGCCTTTGTAGTCGATTACGCCATCTTCCCAAACACCTTGTGCAGTGCTGCCTTTCAGTTTACCTGTCGCAGTACCTGTCATTGGGTCGTTTGGATCAGTGAGCGTATCCGGTGTTACGCCTTCCCAGCCACGGCCGTACATTGCAGTACCAAGGACTAGCTTGTTCGCAGGAACGCCTTGAGCAAGAAGAAGTTGGATACCATTATCTGCTGTGTACGCAGGGCCTTTGTAAGCTTCGCCGTTTTCATCAACGCCACTACCGTCACACTGACCAGGGCGCATGAATGAACCACAGTAAAGCGCAGTCTGGTGACCAGGAACGTTGTTCCAACCGCCATAGAAGTCGTAAGTCATCGCGAAGATGTAGTCCATGTATTGAACCGCATCTGCATAGTCTACGTCTTCAATCTTGTCGTAACCGACACCGATAGCGGACGTTAGCTCGTAAGTACGGCCTGTCTCAGCTTCTAATTCATCAAGCATTACGCGCAGTTCGCGCATCAGTGCGATGTAAGCTGGGCCATCGTTTACAGGGTCGCCCTTATCCGCGGCTGCACCGCCACCACCAGGGAATTCCCAGTCGATATCAACACCGTCGTAGAATTTCCAAGTTTTCAGGAACTTCTTAACCGATGCGACAAATGTGTCTCGGTTTTTCTTGTCTACGAAATCGAAGAATGGGTCAGACAGCGTCCAGCCACCGATAGATGGGATGATTTTTAGATCAGGGTTACGTTGTTTCAATGCCATTAGCATTGCGTAGTTACCCTTGATAGGTGTGCTGTATTCATGACCAGCTTGTGGGAAGCTCTTCTGATAAGCAGCCCAAGGGTCGTGGATCACGACTTCATAATCAGGTACACCTGTACAAGCAGTTTGTAGTGCATTGAAGCTGTTGCCGCCAACAGACTTCACAGACTCATTTGGGCCACAAATTGGGATAAAACCGTAAAGGATGTGAGTCAAGTTGTCGACTGGCATGTTATCGACCGTGTAGTCACGACCATAGATGCCCCACTCAACAAAATACGTACCCATCACGACGCTTGGATCGGTATTGTACGTTTTGTTGTTTGGATCAACATTCATCGTCAGTGGCTTCAAGTGAGAACCATCGGTATCTGCAATCGTGATTTCAGCTGGTGCGCTTTTCGCACAACCTGTCGCATCACACGCCTCGATTTCCATTTGGTATAGGCCGCCCTGACCATATTCAAATGTCGCTGTTGTTTGGCTACCAGTGATTGGGCCGGTTGCTACTTTTGCACCATCAAAATAGACGTTGTAAGTATCACCTGGCGTGCCACTCCACTGGTTAAACTTAACAGTGATCTTCGCTTGCTCATGGTATTTCACCATGTCGTAGTAGCCTGACGTGGTTTCCATCGCGAGTTCAATTTTAGAAAACTGAAGGTTGTTGGAACCGTACATATCGATACTTGGCGCGGTTGGAGCCGCAACTGCAGCACCTGATAGTGCTAAAGCAACGCCAGCTGCACATAGGTTAAATCGAATCATAACTTCTCTCTCAATCCTTGGATTCATGTTCTACCTAGAACATAGGCTGCTCTTGCACCAGATAAGATGATTGGATTTACTCCATGTGCAAAAGCATCACACTCAGCATTTCAGAGAGTTTTTTTTCGTCAAAAAAAATTAAGACGGTTTTCGAGGCACTTGAGAGAACTTAACTAAAACTCGCACTCTGTTACACAGAAAGTGTCAGACTGAGTCAATAATTTATAAAATCTCAGCAGAAACTAAAATTATTGTTTACTCAGTATCGGGTGGGATAAATGCGATGAATACCTTATTTCATTGTTTATTAAGGTTTTGTTTCATTGAAGTAGAAAGAGAGTTGAAAGGAGAAATAGCCGTGAAGACGTGCTAGTCACGGCTGAAATGTTCACTTAATGCAGCGCGACGTTTTGAAGCCGCTCCGGTTTCTGAGCCTTGAACGGTATGCTCAAATCCCTTACGGATGAATCGTTGATCTGGAATAAGAGGCTCAATACGGCGAATCTGAGGTGAAAGGTGAGAGCCCGAGATCTGGTACGCGGTTTTTCCTAATCCAGTGTTCAACGTGATGATCTTTCCATCGAATTCAAATTCTGTCGTGATGAGTCGATGGTTTCGATATACCCCATCCTCTGTGAAAGTCAGACGTTCTGTTTGGTAGGGTGGCGCGCCGATCTCAATCCACTCGCCGTAGACTTTTTCCGGGTCAATATGGTCTTGATAGGATAGGTGGATTTGATAGCTGAAAAACGTCAAAAGACCCACCCCGAAAACGGCAAATGCGCTTTTGAGGACTTTGGATTGGTTGCGAGCCCAAAATGAAAGTTTTGGTTCCTGTCTTGTTTTCCGCCTTCGGCGAGCTGAGTCCGTCATTGGTCTACTTTTCTTCCCTTTTTTAATATGGTGGAAACCTTCCTTCTCAAAAACAAACAATCCCGCCATTAAGACTAAGAAATTATGATCTAATGTCCACTTTTACATTCGGATACACTCTTATTGATGGTTTTATTGTTTGCTAGCGTTAACTAATTCACCGACTTTATCTCACTAATTACGTCGTCTGGTTAAGCCTAGAAAAAGGTGGCCTCGCTCAGTAGCAAAGGATGTGCTTTATAACGTTGAGCTTAATGGCTTTCAGAGCTTGAGTAACAGGAAGAAACAAGGTAAAAAAGAGCGGACTTTTGATAAGGAAACCAATAATGAGTATTAAGGAAAATAGCTATTTTGCAGGTAGTGTAAAATCACTAGGCTTTAACCAGAATGATCAGGACGTTAGCGTTGGTGTAATGCTTCCTGGTGAATACACGTTCGGCACTCAAGCGCCTGAGCGTATGACGGTTGTAAAAGGTGCACTTGTGGTCAAGCGTGTCGGCGAGAGTGATTGGACGACTTACCAAAGTGGTGAGTTTTTTGAAGTGGAAGGGAACTCCTCATTTGAGCTTCAAGTGAAAGACGCGACTGCGTATTTATGTGAGTACTTCTAAAGCGTCCTTTTTGCCTGTAACAAAGCCACCTTCGGGTGGTTTTTTCGTCTATGTCCTTCACTTATAACGCATCTTTTGGTTATTTGGGTATATACTTAATAAAAATGTACCCATCGACCAGGGAGGAAGTGATGGCAGTACAACGCAAGCATTCTGATCTCCCTCCTCGTTACGAGGACAAAGATCTCACCAATGAGCAAAGACATCGTTTTACCGAGGTCGCCAATGCAGCCCATAAGAGACGTGAATTCTATCGACGTGCTCTAGGAAAAGGCTTAATGGGCAAAGTGAAGGACCGTGCGTTTAAAGGCCAATTCGGTCGCCAGCAAGATAAGCCGAGCAGAGTGCTGCAAGCTGTGTGGCTAATCGTATTTCTGGTGCTGGGGCTATGGGTGATGCATGTATTCGCTTAACCGTTAGCAAGCTTCTGACACAGCCGGCGTTTCAGAGGCTGACTTCTCTTCGGTATTGCAGTGCTCGTAATACGCGTATTGGTTTTTCCCTGTGTGTTTAGCCGCATACATTGCTTTATCTGCGCACCGAGTCAATTCAGATAAATCCTTCGCATCTTGTTTGTAGATAGCAGCGCCCACACTCATCGTTAACTCGTTAATCATATCGTAGCTTCGGTAGCCTTTTGGGAATAGATTCACAATACGCTTCAAAATGCTGTCGAGGTCATCTTTACTGTTTATGTCGTACAGCATGAGCACAAACTCGTCGCCCGCAAATCGAGCGATGGAGTAGTCGTGTTTGTCGGTTTTTCTGTCTTTATGGCGAACATTGTTTTTTAATCGAGTTGCAAAGGCTTGAAGCACTTGGTCACCAATATCGTGTCCGTAGGTGTCGTTAATATGTTTGAAGTTATCAATATCTAGGAAGACCAGAGCAGTGATACTGTCATCAGATGAATGGTTGATCTCATCGAGCTTTGCTCGCGCCCAAGTTTCAAAGCTCCAGCGGTTGGCAAGCCCTGTGAGTTGGTCAAAATACGCCAACTCTTCAATCCCTTCACGATAAAGTGTTTGAATGTAGTTGAGGACTTTTGTGTAGTAATACGAGAATGTGTGACACACAAATGCAGTTGCTATCAGGGTCAGCATAAATCGTCGTTCTATGATGTCACTGGCTGTTGGTAGCCGATCTAAAAAAACGACGCCAAAAAAGATCAGTAAGATATAGGTGCCACTAAACAGCAGACCGACTTTAAACTCATTGATCAGCACCAGAGTGGCGACAATGGGGTATAGCCATAATAGTTTACCTGAGGGGGCATCGTTATACAGAAGTAGCAATAACCCTTCGAACATCAAGACTGCACTCAGCCATAGGTCGGCATATTGATGATGTCGTTGGACCTTTATTACATAACTGATACCTAAACAGGCTAAGGCACACAGAGCATGGAAAAAGCTTAATCCCCAATTATCCTCAAACAATTGAGCAATAGAGCCATAAGTTAAACATGCCGCGGCGATACTGGAGCATAAAAAGACAATTTTCTTTTTTCTTGTTGAGCGGATATCCGCCATTTCCTCTAAGCGTGCTCCAGCCAATGTCGACATTACGTATCCTTGCTTAATTAACGTGTACGCTTATTCTAGGCGGTATTTTAGCGATGAATAGAACAACAAAGTTTCCAAATGTGATGTCAGTCATTTTTAGTATGGGCCTAGAAGTGTGGTTTGGTGAGAGTGCTCAAAGCGCAACACAGGCTTATAAAGTTTTCCATGGCGGATCTTTATGGTTTCAGATGGTTCGATTAATAATTCAAAGTAATGCATTTCCACCGCCGTATTTGCAGGATCTATCCTGACTCAACTCTGTTGGGAGTAGCATGAACTGCGCCTTCTACTTATTGAGCTCATTGTTCGTCAATCAACGACCTCTAAGTTCCGGCAATGAGTTTTTCGTTGTGAAAAAGCATTAGAAATATTTTTCCGAAACAGAGCGAAATATTGTTGTCGTTGTGACCAATATGCGACTAGAATCCGCGCTAAATCACGACCTCATATCGAGCTTCATTCGAGTTACTCTTTTTCCAAACTGCTTCACACATTTTGTGAGGCAGTTTTTAGTTGTAGGAAAGGTTAAAAACATGCCTAAAAGCCAAAACATCAACCAACGAATGTCCATCGTGGCATTGGCTTGGCCGATTCTTGTCGAAATTTTGCTACGGACGGCTTTAGGAACCAGTGACGTGTTCATGCTGAGTGGCTACTCGGACAAAGCCGTATCCGCTGTTGGTGTGATCACGCAGATTACCTTTTTCTTAATCATCGTTTCGACGTTTGTCAGCAGCGGAACGGGGATTTTGATTGCCCAATACAATGGCGCAGGGCGCGAGCAAGAGTCTGTGAGCGTCGGCGTTGCAAGTATTGCGCTGTCTGTGATCATCGGTGTGCTATTGAGTGTGATTGCTGTGCTTGGCGCGATATTCCTGCTCCCATATTACGGTTTGGAGGCACAAGTCGAGCAATACGCACGTGAATATCTGCTGATCAGCGGTGCGATGACGTTTAACGTTACGATTGGCGTTGTTTTTACGACCATTCTGCGTAGCCATGGCTATTCGCGCTCTCCAATGGTGGTGAACTTGATCTCGGGTGTGTTCAACATCATTGGTAACTACATTGCGCTTTACCAGCCATTCGGTTTACCTGTGTATGGTGTGCAAGGTGTAGCAATAGCAACTGTCGTCAGCCAAGTCATCGGTACGTTAATGTTATGGTTTATTCTCGCTCGCAGCAGCATTGAACTACCAATGTCGACCATGAAACAAGTGCCCGCAGAGATTTACAAAAAAATCTTAAAAATCGGCGGCATGAACGCGGGTGAAGTGCTGTCTTATAACGTGGCGCAAATCTGCATTGTGTACTTTGTGGTGCAAATGGGGACGGCATCGTTGGCGGCTTTCACTTATGCACAAAACATTGCCCGTTTCTCGTTTGCTTTCGCGTTGGCAATTGGTCAGGCTGCGCAAATTCAGACTGGTTACTACATCGGTAAAGGTTGGGTGAGCAGCATTTTAAAACGCGTACAAATCTACTTCTTAGTGGGATTTGTGGCATCAACAGCGGCAACCACACTGATTTACCTGTTTAGAGAAGAGATTTTGCGCGTATTTACCGATCAACCAGAAATACTCGCATTGGCCGGTTCGTTAGTCATGGGCTCAATTTTGCTCGAAGCCGGACGTGTGTTTAACCTGATTTTTATCGCGGGGCTGAAAGGCGCGGGTGACATCAAGTTCCCAGTGCAAATGGGGATTTTGAGTATGTGGGGACTAGGCGTGCTTTTCTCCTACATCTTTGGCATCCACATGGGTTATGGCGTTTTAGGGGCTTGGATGGCAATCGCTCTCGATGAATGGGTGCGTGGTATCATCATGGCAAGGCGTTGGCGCTCTCAGGTGTGGACCAAGTTTAAGGTGAGCTAACGGTTTGCTGTATCACGCATCACGCTTATTCTGTTGTTAGAAACCAAAAAAGGCACTGATAGTCAGTGCCTTTTTGTTATTTAAAATCTGGAAGAAGTTAGAATTCGCACTCAGCTCTGAACACCATGCGCTCTTTGCTGTATGGATGATCCAGCTCTAGCATCTCAGCATGCAGGTGTAAGCGATTCGCTTTTTCGCCGTATAAACCATCACCAACCATCGGCATATTTAACCCCATGTGATGAGCACTGTGTACACGTAGTTGGTGAGTTCGCCCGGTTTTCGGATACATGTATACCTTGCTGCGTCCATCTTTCACTTCAATCAGTTGCCAGTAGGTTTCTGCATGTTTCCCGTGTTCAAAACACACCAGTTGACGTGGGCGGTCGTCTGGGTCACCACGCACTGGCAGTGAAATTTCCCCTTCAGGCTCGTTCAATACGCCTTCGAGTAGTGCCATATAACGTTTTTGTACGCCGCGAGCCATAAACTGTTTTTGCAGACTTTTGTTCGCGCGCTTAGTTAAGGCAAACACCAAAATGCCAGAGGTCGCCATGTCGAGGCGATGAATCACAAACGGCCCTTCCACATCAGGGAACATCGCTTGTAGGCGCGAATAAGCAGAGTCTTTGATGGTTTTACCCGGCACTGAAAGTAAGCCCGAGGGCTTGTTGACGACGACCATAGCGTCGTCTTGGTAGATTATCTCTAGCTCTTTGTCTTCTGCCCAATTCTCCGCCAATGGGTTGGGTTCGACATCCAGCCCCTGCATCATATGACCTAAAATCGGCTGACATTTGCTATTACACGATGGGTAGAACTTTTTGTGTTGGCGAACTTCAGACTTTGGCGACACACCCCACCAAAATTCTGCCAGCGCCAGCGGTTTGAATCCGTGTTTAAACGCGTATTGAAGCAGTTTTGGCGCAGCACACTCCCCCGCGCCTGCTGGTGGGACTGGGTTTGTGGTGTCCGCAAAAATGTCCACCAAGTCGCGTGCTTCGCCATGGCTGTTTAGAAAGCGGTATTGTTTATGCAGTTTGTGCTGCAAAGCGTTGGAGAGTGTCTTGCGCTGCTCTTTCAGATGAGCAAGTTGCTGCTCTAACTCGGCCAAGCGCGCTTCTTTGATTGCAAGCTTTTCATCCCACGCTTGCTTTAAGTATTTGAGAACGTTTTTCTCGGCGACACTTTGTTTACCCAACTCATCCAACAAGATTTTGAGGTCATCGGCATTGAGTGTTTGCTCGCCCTGTTGGCGCTGTCGTTTGCGTGCGGCGCGGCCGTCAATCATCACTTGGCGCTGTGTTTGCTCCTCTTGCTGATAAGCGGCTCGGTCGGCTTGGATTTGCGCTTTAAGCTCCGCCAATTCCGGATTCGCGGCACAGGTTTTGTACTCCGCATTGGCGGCGTTGATGGCATCCGTTTCTGCGCGGAAGAAGCCTTCATCGGTCAGCATGTCGTACACAGGAGGGACAAATCCTGGAATCAAGTTTTGGTCAGCAATTTTGCCAGAAAATGCACTTAAAAAGCCGAGCTCGCCTTGAGGGCTTTTTACCAGCAATACGCCAAACATTTTGCCTCGCCCCGTTTCTTCATTAACTAAACCAAAATCGTGTTCGAAGTCGGTTTGCGCTAATAGGTGCTGTTGCAATTGCTTTGCGGCCATAACGCAAAGAGGATGCGGCGTGTAGTAGAACGGAAACGTAAACTGCGTTGGTAATTCATAGCCAGAAGTATCAGCAGTAAAACGAGTAAAACAATGTTCAGGCGAGTGCATGGTGGGTATCCGCGCGAGTAAAAATTCGAGCGAGGATTGTACCTGTTTGAGTCAGGATTGCCATGTCGGTGTTGGCACTCGCTCTTGGATTAAGAACAAGAGCGAGTGGGGAAGAGCTTATTGCAGTTTTTGTAATGCAAGCTTCCACTGTGCCGGTTTGTCGTAGTAGGTCGAGTGCGGCAAGGTCAAGTACTCGCCATTTACTTCTGCAATCAGGGTTGGATAACCACCAACGTGTAACTGGCGCATCAACTGTCGGCTAGAGCGAATTCTCTCGTTTAGCTCGGCTTCGCTTAACGTCATGTTTTGCTCCCACACATTGTTTGCTAAACCTAGCGATTCTGCAATGGCTTTGAGCATCGATGCTTCATTCACTTTTAACCCGAGCTGATAATGCGCAGATTGGATGGCCTTTAGCATGTACCATGGATTCACCCCCATTTTTTCCGCACTCAAGATCGCTTGTGTTGGTAGATAAGAATCAAGAACAAACGCATCTTCGCTTTTCACGCGTTGCAGATATGCTTCACCAAACGTTGCTCCGGTTTCGGTTGCGATACGAGCGTCACTGTTGATGATGTGCTGACGAAATTCAGGTTCAATCGCGCGTTTCTCAATCATGCCGCCGGGATGAAGCTCTACCTTAAATTGAGAGGTGTCCATCAAGGCTTCGATGAGTGGTGATGCCCCGTAGCACCAACCACACATGGGATCGAAGAAGTAATGCACGGTTACCATGACATTTCACCAGTATGCACTTTCGCACCGATTTCTAGCGCGATTGGCAATTGAGCTTCTGGGTATTTCGCAGACATGGTGTCAATGAGTTGAGCGCTGTTATTGCTGTGTTTTTTCGCTTGCTGAAAATCCTGCAAGTATTGTTGCGAGTAGCGAATGGTGTCTGCGTTCAGCTTTGTGCCTGCTTTCATGTGACCAGGAATGACCACTTGAGGTTTAAGCGCAAGCATCTCGCTAAGTTGCTGCTCCCAAGCATTGATGGCGGTTTGGTCAGCGGCATCTGCCATCCACAAATGTACGTTTGAGTACACGGCTACGTTACCTAGAATCGCTTTGTTATCTGGAATCCATAGGTAAGGGCGGTGTGCTGATGTGCCATGGTTACCACGGATTTCAATCTTATGACCTTCTAGCTCTAATGATGCTTTATCGTACGCGACAGGGATCACTGGTTTTACCGGTGCGTTTGCGCCAAGCTTTGGCCCCCAGTACGCCAGCTTTCCAGCCAATTTCTCTTTAATAATTTTTTGAACCGCAGGCGTTGTGATGATCTGCGCATCAGGGAACTGTTGGTGTAAGGCCTCTGCGCCAAAGTAGTAATCTGGGTCCGCTTGGCTGATAAAAATGGTTTTAAGTGTTTTGCCTGAGTCCAGCACTTTAGCGGCAATGCGCATCGCGTCAGCTTTGGTGAAGCCAGTGTCGATAACCATGGCGTCAGTCTCACCGTATACCAAGGTTGAGTTTACGTGGAAGCTGTTACCGTCGGCGTTGTAAACCTCAAGAGTAAGGGGAGAGTGGTTTGCCGCTAGAACAGGGCTTGCCATTAAAATGGATGCAGCAATCAAAGTGAATTTTTTCATAATAAGCTCCTAAAGAATTTGGGGCCAAGCGACCATGGCTTGGGAACGGGAGCTATATTAGGAAATTGATACGCTCGGAAAAATACACAATAATGTGCATCACTATTTCTTATTTCGAGCAAATGTATGGACAGAGTAACGGCAGCAAAAGTATTTGTGGATGTGGTGTATTCTGGCAGTTTTACCGCGACCGCAGAGCGGTTAGACATGTCTCGGCCAATGGTGACTCGTTATGTAGAGGCGATGGAGAACTGGTTGCAAACTCGTTTGTTGCACCGCACCACGCGCAAAGTGTCGCTCACCACCGCAGGGGAACGCAGCTTGCCTCAGATTGAGCGCTGGTTAAAACAGGCCGATACGTTGACGTCGAACATTGCCGTTGATGGTGAGCTGTCCGGAAAAATCCGTCTCGCGTCTAGCACTTCATTTGGATTCTCACAGTTGATCCCAGCAGTAAACAGTTTTATGCAAAATCACCCCAAAGTGCATATCGACATAGATCTGCAAGATTCAGTGAGTGATCTAACCGAGCAACGCATCGATCTGGCAATCCGAATTGCGTCAGATCCCGATCCTTCTTTGATTGGTAAGCCGATTGCGGTGTGTGAATCGGTGTTGGTGGCATCGCCGCAATACTTGCAAACTCATCGCGCGATCGCGCATCCGCGAGATTTATCTTCACACGACTGTTTGGGTTACAAAAACTTTGAGCGTCACGTGTGGCATTTGTCTCAGGGCGAGCAGTTCGAATCGGTGGGAATTGAGTGTCGCCTAACCAGCAATGAGGCCACAGCGTTATTGCATGGCGCTTTGCAAGGCATGGGTATTTCGATGTTGCCAACTTACTTGAGCAATATCTATCTCAAATCGGGTCAGCTTGAGTCGGTGTTGCCGGATTGGAAGCCAAATGATCTCAACATTTACGCGCTGTATTCATCACGTAAACACTTGTCTCCTGCGGTGAGAGCTTTCATCGATCACAGTGAAGATTACTTTAAACAGCATCCTTGGTAATAGCGAAAGGCGTCGTCATCCCGACTTGAGATTCATACAAGATCCTGTACCTTACATGGATATATTTTCGCAGCGTCATTTAGAGTTTTAGTTAATGTCACAAGTTCGCATCAAATTTATTGCTTCCGATATGGATGGCACATTGCTTGACCAGTACGGTCGTTTGGATCCAGAGTTTTTCGACCTGTTTTTGCAACTGGAAGAGCAAGATATTTTGTTCTCCGCTGCGTCTGGTCGTCAGTATTACAGTCTGCGAGACACGTTCGCGCCAATCAAAGATCGAGTGTTGTATGTGGCCGAAAACGGCACCTTGGTGATGTACCAAGACAAAGAGCTCTACAGTTGCACCATTCCTAAAGCGGAAGTGGCGGAGATTGTGAAAGCGGCTCGTGAAATTGACGGGGCGAACATCGTATTGTGTGGCAAGCGCTCGGCGTACATCGAAACGCATGATCAGCAATCGCTGGAAGAATTTCAAAAGTACTACCACCGCTGTGAATATGTGCCGGATTTGCTTGAGGTCGAAGACGAGTTTATTAAGGTGGCAATTTGTCACTTTGACGGTTCGGAAGAGCTCCTGTTCCCGACCATGAACGCGAAGTTTGGCGCAACGCATAAAGTCGTGGTGAGCGCAAAAATTTGGCTGGATGTGATGAATGCCGAGGCCTCTAAAGGCGCGGCCATTCAGCACCTTCAAGAGACGATGAATTTTACTCCGGCAGAAACCATGACGTTTGGTGATTACCTCAACGACCTTGAAATGCTGCAAGTCAGTGAGCATTCGTACGCGGTTGACAATGCGCATGACGAGATTAAGAAAATCGCTCGTTATTCTGCGCCAAGCAACCAAGAGGCAGGGGTACTCAAAGTGATTAAAGAGAAAGTGTTAGCGAAGTAACGCTCATCCTTTCGATGTTCTTTTCTTGTTAACGTAAAAAGCCCCGCAGTGTATGCGGGGCTTTGTTTTTTGTGTGGTGGGAGGGGGGTAGTAATGTTCCCGTTTTTTAGCGCACGTACTTAGCGGTTGCGCTGACCAAAAAGTGCTGCAACTTTCCATTCGATTTTGGTACCCACAAGTCGTTGTGGTATTGGTAGATACGGCCATTGACGGTCACAGACAAGGTGTTATCACCCGTTTGTTCCATGCGAATAAACTGATCCGAAGTGACCAAAAACGGCTCTTGCTCTTCAATGCTCTGGCCCGTTGCCAATACGAAGTAGCCGAATCGGTTGCCAGCATCCGGATCGGTTGAGTAGATTCGATGCCCAACGAGGCTGTAGTCGTCGTTGAGTGCCTGCTCAAGCGTTTTTTGCCCGATGGTTTCGTGCGATGGAATAAATACCCAAGCCAACACACCTGCCGCAATGACTGCCAGTAGAAGCAGTATTTGCATGAACTTTCTCATCATAAATACCGTTTAACGTTGAAATTTCATTTTGTACATGCGCTTATCCGCTATGCTGATAAGAAAGTCAACATTGTTACTGTCTTTTGGGTATTGGGCTAAGCCCATGCTGGTTGATAGTGTTGCGACGTTGTCGGAGTTTAGTATTGGCGCATCAAATACCGCATTGATATGCTCACGAACGCCTTCTTCATCAACATGCTCCCCTTCGAGGATGACGGCGAACTCATCGCCTCCCATGCGATAGACGGTAAAATCATTCAACGCCATAGATTTAAGCCGTCTAGCAATTTCACGCAGTACGGTGTCTCCCACTTGATGACCGTGTGTATCGTTGACGCTTTTAAAACCATTTAAATCTAAAATCCACAGAGAAAAAGGCCTTTTCTCTTGAGTGAGCTCATTCAGGTTGATAAATAGTGCATTGCGATTTCCAAGATGAGTCAGTGGGTCGCTGAGCGCCAGTTTTCTATGGAAATGGGATTCACGATAAAAGAAATAAGTCAGAGACAGGATCGACAAAACGAACGTAGCAAACAGCATATACTGCGCTTGCATTAACCGTTGCGTTTCTCCTTTCTGAGCCTCATAGACTTTGCTGCTTAGGCGAAAGTTCTGATTAACGAAATCGACCAAGCTTAAGTACAGTGTTTGAGTGGATCGATAAAATTGAGCCGCAGCTTGGCTATCGCCAGTTCTTGCTTCAACTAATTGCGCTTCCAGACCCTGAAATTCCTCAAAAAGATCAATGAAATACTGATGCATATTATTTCGAGAGAAAAAAGTGTAGGCTTCATTACTACTAATTAATAAATCGAATCTACTCCAGGCCAATTCATATTGCAGCTCTGCACCTTCGATATTTAATACATTTTCATCGACTCGTCTCGCTTCTCCGACAAGTTCCGAAAGCTCTTTAGAGAGTTGGAATAAAAACCAGGTTGCTTGTTTTTGCTCATTATTAAAGTTTTGTGACAGTGCGCGTGTCTGCTGCAGAAGCAATACATTTGCGAGAAGCAAAGAAGTGGCAAACACCACAAGTAACATTTTACTGGTTGTAGAGTATTGTGGTGCTCTCTGCTTTGGAGGGGTGGGTTCTGATAACTTCATTCTTATTATTTTGCTTTCATCTCATTTACTTGCCAGACCATTTGCGCGTGATATTTATTGTAGTTGAGCTCAGGATAGAGACTAAGAGAGTATATTACCCAAAATGGCCCCTTATTCCTGACTTTTATATAGTGTTGATCTTGTTGGTAAGCCAGTATTGGTTGGTATCTAAGAATGTCTTGTCGAGACAGTGTCGAGTGATAGTCATTCAAGCTACTGACATCAACTTGTTCTGGCACTTTGCCATAGACGTGGGTGAGGAGCGTGCTAAGTTTGACCCCAAGAAATTCAGAAGAAGCAGGGATCCAAGGCAGCGTGGTTGTGTAGCTGGTGGTTGGTAAAGATTGAATCTCTTCCAGTTTTAATGTGACACTAGGTTGTTGGCTACTGCTAAATACGATCGTACTTGCAGATAAGAATGGCGCAACAAAAAACAGACCTAGCGCGACTATCTTTTTCATCATATGCCCTTTGAGTTTTATTCTTTTTGCTGAGCTAGGACAAAGGTGCTAGCGGTACTTTATTTGTAATTGTAATAATAGAGCCAACCGGATGAGATTTTATAATATGTTATGTTTGAAAAGTAACTGTCGGTTTACTGTACGTCAAGGTTATTAAGTGACTTCTTAATTAAAAGGTCAGAAATATGCGTTATTATTTCGCTCTATAACGAGTTCGTGTCAGTTCGCAGATTTTTAATGGAAATTAATCCTATTTTCAACCGATGATTTGTATTGTGAATGAGAATTAGAAGGGTTAATGATTGAGGTACAAGCAAATCCGATTTCATCCTTACATTGTTCTCAATCTTTATTCCAATGTTATTTAAGATTGGTATGTTAATACGCACCAAAAATAAAGCCACCTAGGTAGGTGACTTTATTTTTTAATTCATCAAGTTACTTCTATGAATTAGGCAAACAAATACTTCGCATGGAAGTTGAGATGATCGTCAATAAAGCTTGAGATGAAATAATAGCTATGGTCGTAACCAGATTGCATTCTTAAGTTCAGGTTTGAATCATGCACTTTTGCTGCAGCAACCAGCGCTTCTGGCCTAAGTTGCTCGTTAAGGAAGCCATCAGCATCACCTTGATCAACCAAAATAGGAAGTGGTGATGGTTTTTGCTTGAGAAGCTCACTTGCATCGTATTGCTTCCAGCTCTCAATATCTTTGCCTAAGTAGGCAGTAAAGGCTTTTTGTCCCCAAGGGCATTGGACTGGGTTACAGATAGGGCTAAACGCCGATATTGAGCGATATTGTTCTGCGTTTTTCAGACCAATGGTTAATGCTCCGTGACCTCCCATGCTGTGCCCAGAAATCGATTTTACTTCTGAGACAGGGAAATTGCTTTCAATGATCTCTGGTAACTCTTTAGTCACGTAATCGTACATGAAGTAATGCAGTGACCAAGGTGCTTGAGTCGCATTAAGGTAAAAGCCAGCTCCTTTACCCAGGTCATAGTTTTCATCGTCAGCGATACCTTCGCCTCTTGGACTCGTGTCCGGAGCAATGATCGCAATGCCAAGCTCGGCCGCCATACGAAATGCGCCCGCTTTCTGCATAAAGTTTTCATCGGTGCAGGTTAAGCCCGACAACCAGTACAAAGCGGGTACGGGGTTCGATTTAGTGGCATTCGGTGGTAAGAAAATCGCAAAGCGCATCGTGCAGTTTAGGGCTTTGGATTCGTGTGTATATTGTTTGTGCCAACCGCCAAACACTTTGGCCTGGCTTACATTTTCAATGGTCATGAATAAACTCTCTAACAACAGAATGAATTCAGGCTCCCCAAAAGGAGAGCCTGAGGCAGCATTATTGATCCATATGAATAACAGTACGGATGCTCTTACCTTCGTGCATCAGATCAAACGCTTTGTTTACGTCTGCCAATCCCATCGTGTGAGTAATGAACTCTTGCAAGCCAAACTCACCCGCCATGTAGCGGTTTACGATTTCTGGAAGCTCAGAGCGGCCTTTAACACCACCGAAAGCCGAGCCACGCCATACACGACCAGTTACTAGCTGGAATGGACGAGTTGAGATCTCCTGACCTGCACCCGCAACACCGATGATCACCGACTCACCCCAACCTTTGTGACAACACTCAAGTGCCTGACGCATCACGTTTACGTTACCGATACATTCGAAAGAGTAGTCAACACCACCGTCAGTCATTTCAACAATCACTTCTTGGATAGGCTTGTCGAATTTCTGTGGGTTAATCACATCGGTTGCGCCTAGCTGTTTTGCAAGATCGAATTTGCTTTCGTTGATATCGATACCGATGATGCGGCTTGCACCCACCATGCGTGCACCGATGATCGCTGAAAGACCGATACCACCCAGACCGAATATCGCAACCGTGTCGCCTTTTTCAACTTTTGCCGTATTCATAACTGCGCCCATACCGGTTGTTACGCCACAACCTAACAGACACACTTCTTCAAGTGGTGCATCTTTGTTTACTTTCGCTAGAGAGATTTCAGGGAGTACCGTGTACTCAGAGAAAGTAGAACAACCCATGTAGTGGAAGATGGTTTCACCGTTGATAGAAAAACGGCTTGTACCATCGGGCATCAGACCTTTACCTTGTGTTTCACGCACGGCCTGACAAAGGTTGGTTTTGCCCGATTTACAGAACTTACACTCGCCACATTCTGCGGTGTACAGTGGAATTACGTGGTCGCCTACCTTAACGCTAGTGACACCTTCGCCCACCATTTCAACAATGCCGCCACCTTCGTGACCAAGAATAGAAGGGAAGATGCCTTCTGGATCGTCGCCTGACAGAGTGAACGCATCAGTATGACAAACACCTGTTGCGACGATGCGCACTAGCACTTCACCCGCTTTAGGAAGCTGTACATCCACTTCTTCCATTTTCAGTGGTTCGCCAGCGGCCCATGCAACCATTGCCTTGGATTTGATGTGAGTTTGACCAGGTTTGATTTCAACAGTCATTGGATTTTCCTTTATATTCTCAGTATATGGAGTGACGTAATAAGCGTAGTTAAGGTTTGCTTACTGCGCTGCGTCGTTTTGTTGATGTCCATTCTAGGTGTTTCAATAAAAATGATAATCCGTCCATTTTGAAAATGATTTTTACATATACGTAATAATGGTAAGGTGAGTAGACAACAAGAGTGTGATGCCTCCTCAACGCGGAAGGGAAAGCGGAAAAGGCAGTTGACCTGAAGTTAGGTAGAGGGGCTAGAGTAGAACGCAATCAACCCATCAGCGAAGTAAGAGTGATTATGAACAAGACGGATCTGAATGCCTATTTAACCAAGCTCGGTATGCCAAGAGAGCTACCTGCCGATTTAGAAACATTACATAAAGTACACGTGGCACAGCACCGCAGCCTGCCGTTTGAGAACTTTGATATTGCGTTGCAGCGCGGCATCTCTGTTGAGATTGAAGACATCATTCAAAAAACCGTGTATCACTCTCGCGGTGGTTACTGCTTTGAATTGAATGGCTTAATGCTTGAGGTACTCAATACTCTCGGATTTGAAGCACGCAGTTTACTAGGACGTGTGCATGTGTCGGGCACACCAACGGGCCGTAGTCATCAAATCACGTTGGTGACGCTGGATGAACAAGCATGGATTGTCGATGTGGGCTTTGGCTCCAATACGCCGCGCGCGCCATTGCCGTTTATCCTCAACCAAGTGATTCAGACGGATTTACAAACCTTCCGCTTTGTCGAAGATGCTCAGTTTGGTTACTTCCTTCAAGTGTTGTCAACGGATGGAACGGACACATGGAACAACCTTTATAGCTTCGATTTAGAGTTTGTGTTTGCGGGTGATATCGCGTGTGGCAACTTTTTTACTTCCACTTCTCCTCACTCGCGTTTTACCAGCGCAAGAGTCGCGGCGAAAGCAACAGAAAGTGGGTTGGTGACATTGCTTAACTACACACTCAAATACACCAGCCAAGGTGAGCAGACAGAATTGGAGTTAGAGCCAGGCCAAGCTTATCTGGATGCCTTGAAAGAACACTTCGGCATTGAACTTGATGCGCAGTACGGCGATCTTCGTCCGTTGCCTGACGCGTAAAGTTCTCCCGTTTTCAAAGCGTAGCGCGACGAGAATATTTTCATCACTATTTGTCTAAAAGAGGTCGACAGGAATACAGCATGGCGAATTGGGAAGGGGTCAGCGAATTTGTTGCTGTGGCGGAAACCAACAGTTTTACCGGAGCAGCAGCTAAGCTGAAAACATCGGTGGCACAAATCAGTCGTCGGGTATCAGCACTTGAAGAACGACTTGCGGTGAAATTGCTGCATCGCACGACGCGAAAAGTCTCCCTGTCTGAAGCCGGACAACTCTATTACCAGCAGTGTAAACATTTGGTGGAAGGGTTAGAACTGGCCGAGCTTGCCGTCACGCAAATGCAGACCGAACCGCGCGGTTTGCTGCGCGTGACGGCTCCTGTGACGTATGGGGAAATGAACCTCGCGCCGCTTTTGCATCAGTTTTTGGAAAAGTACCCGCGTGTGGATCTTGATTTAGTGCTGACCAACCAAAAGCTGGATTTGATTGAGCAAGGTGTGGACGTGGCGATTCGTCTTGGCCGCTTGCAAGATTCCAGCATGATTGCTAAACGTCTTTCGTCGCGCCAAAACTATGTGTGTGCCAGTCCGATGTATTTGGAGCGTTTTGGTGAGCCACATACGTTGTCGGAATTGGGGCGGCATCAGTGCTTGGTTGGCTCTGTCGACTATTGGCACTTTAAAGAAAATAAACGCGATAAGTCTTTGCGCGTGTCGGGACGGATTAAATGCAACAGCGGTTTTGCTTTGGTGGACGCAGCGAAACGCGGTCTGGGTTTAGTGCAGTTGCCGGATTACTACGTTCAAGAAGCATTAGACAGTGGTGAGTTGGTCGAAGTGCTGACCGATTACCGTGATGATCGCGAAGGCATTTGGGCGCTGTATCCGCAAAGTCGCAATTTGTCGCCAAAAGTGCGGTTATTGATCGATTTTTTGGCGCAAGAGCTTGTTGATTAGCGGTTTAAAGTACCTCATTACAAGGTATGTTGCTAAAACGCCCGGTGATGCCGGGCGTTATTAATTTGGGTGAGAGCCTGAATTACACAGACATGAATTACTATTGATTGGATTCCGCGTCTTCACGTTTAATCACTTTGTGCCCGTCTTCCGACACGCCTTGCTTCCAATAGCTGCTGATGTAGATATTTTCACGATCAACTTCTTTCTCGTTGCGGAAGTATTGGCGTAGCGCGCGCATTGAATCGAACTCACAGGCACACCATATCGAAGCGTCCCCATCTAGCCATTTTTGTTCGCGTACCGCTTCTGCTAGGGTTTGACCTTCTGTAAGCCAAATTAGCTCCATATCAGTTGGTGCGGGCAGAGGCTGGATGTCTGCCGCAGACATCACACTGATCACGGCGTAGCCTTTTGCCTCTTCTGGTAGCGTACGAATTTTCGCTGAAAGAGCAGGAAGTGCTGTCATATCGGCGGCCATAAAGAACCAGTCAGCCTCGGTATTCAAATTAGAGATACTGCCTGGACCTACGATATTAATCGTATCGCCTTTTTGTGCGGCCATCGCCCAACGCGCGGCAAAGCCACACTGTAAATCTTGTGTGGTGTGGCGGACAAAATCGACTTCGATGGTGTGTGTTTCCGGATGGAAACGACGAATAGTATAGGTTCGCATTAATGGTCGGTCATCGTCGCTTAGCGTACTCAAATCGGTACCGCCCATCTCATTGAACAATAGCTTGATGTAGCTACCTTCGCAGTCGCGTGGAAACTGGCTTAGCGCTTCACCTTGCAAAGTAATACGCTGCATATTTGGGGTAATTGTCTCTGTATCTGTGACAACAATCGTTTTAGGTTGAGGCTTCTTCTTCATCTTTGACTCTACTCGATAATTATTCTCTTTCTCATTTAAGGTTATCAAGATCTCTCATAAGAGGGTAGTGTCTTTATATAAATTTACACTGTGAATTGAGCTGGATTATTGGAGTATTGCAGTAGTACTGGGGACTGGGTCGAGCAAAATACGTAGAAAAAATAAGAAAGGGCACGCTAACATGCCCTTTCGAACTTAACGATGTAAAGGCTTACTGAGTCTGCTCAAGTAAATGTGTTTTTAGGAATCTATCCATCGCTTGGTAACCATCAAGACGGTTCTCCAAAGAGCGGAATCCGTGCCCCTCATTTTCTTTCACGATGTATTCGACCTCGACGCCTCGTTCGCGCAGTGCATCAACGATTTGGTCTGACTCGCTCTTCACCACGCGTGGATCTTGTGCACCTTGTAGGACCAATAAAGGTGCCTTAATTTGGTCGACATGGAACACTGGTGAGTAGGCTTTCATCATTTTCGCGTCTTCAGGATCATTCGGATTGCCTACTTGCTCGTGTAACATTGCAAGGAATGGTGCCCAATAAGGTGGAATGGAGTCCATAAAGGTAAATAAGTTAGATACGCCAACGTAGTCGATTCCGCACTTATATAAATCAGGAGTGAATGTCACCCCCGCCAGAGTTGCGTAGCCGCCATAAGAGGCACCATAAATACATACGTTGCCATCTTGTGCGTAACCTTGTTCGGTAGCCCATTTGACACCGTCGGTAATGTCATCCTGCATGGATTGTCCCCATTGCTTGAACGACTTCTCCCAAAACTCGCGACCATAACCAGTTGAGCCCCTGAAGTTCATTTGCAGCACTGCGATACCACGGTTAGCGAATAATTGTACCTCAGGCTGAAATCCCCAGTGATCACGAGCCCATGGACCGCCGTGTGGGAGCACAAGCAAAGGCAGATCTTTGGCCTCTCGACCCTTCGGCAGCGTTAGGTACCCATGAATGGTTTCTCCATCGCGAGCGGTGTATTGGATAGGCGTCATCTTCGCCATATGTTCTGGCTTATGCCATGGAGCGTTTTCTGCCAATTTCTCCAATTTGTCTGCTTTACGATCGTAGAAGTAGTAATTTGGTCGATCGACATCGCTGTAGGTGACGACAATCATTTTACTTTCATCTCGCGTCGCACTAGTTACAGAAATTTCTACATTTGGCAGTTTCTCTGAGAGGCGCTCGAAGGTTTGTTGGTAAGAATCATCTAAGAAGTGATAGTGGTTTTTATCTGTCACGTAAGAGACTGAAACCAGCTTATTAAGCGCTTCAGAGTAGTGAGCGCTATTCACGTCAACTTCCGGGTGAGAGAAGATTTCTCGTATTTCTTTATTGGCTTTTACATCGTATTCAACGATGGCTGATTTATCACGCGTAATTCGTGATGCCACATATAAGTTTTTGTTGTCCGGCGTGAATGAAATGGGGCTAAAGCTCTCTTTGAAAGTGAGATTCTTTAGCGGCTTAAATTCATCTTCAACCGTATCGCGATATAAAACGGAGATATTAACACCATCTGATGTGGTGATGACACGAATGTTGCCATCGTGATCGGTACCCCATGAGCGCACATTGCCCGGGTTTTGCGCGACGAGAGTATTTTCGCCTGTTTTTAGATTATGTCGATAGACATCAAAGACTTGCGGGTTACGCTCGTTACTCGAAATCAAAATGTCATCGGGTTGATTGTCTAGTGTGTCGATAACGTATGCCACAACACCGGATGTCGGTGTGATGGTTTTCTCTTCGCCTGTTTTGACATTAACCGTCACGAGATAAAAGTTCTCATCTCCTCCCGTATCACGAGAGTAAATTACGGTGTCTTCGCCAACCCAGTAGTAGTATGCAATGTCGCGCCCTGTTACGGATGTGACGCGTTTTATCTGATCGGGGTTATCTGTGGGATAAACAAAGACGTTCTTACGGTCTTGCCATGGCTTCATCATTGAGATGTAGTCACCAGCAGGAGAGATTTGATAGCTAGAAACTTCGCTGTTTTTAAAGAAATAATCCACTGGATACTCGGGTGGAATCATTTCAGCATTGGTTGTGGTGGATGTTTGACTGCAACCCGCCAATAATAATCCAAAAGTGGCAGCAAGAATAAGCTTGCGAGTGTGCATTGTGTAACGCTCCTTGTGTAAAGGACCTTAAGCTCATGAGCTTTTGGCCAGGGTGATAGATTCATCGCAGTTACTGCGAGCAAGCAACGAACATTAAAAATAGCTGTGGCTTATGATTAGTGTGCCTTTAATAAATAGCGCATTGCTTCGCTACTATGACCCTGGCATTGTCCAAAAGTGGCGTTAGATTGTGATTATTGATTCAGTATCTACCTGAACTTTGTATTAGATCACGGTTTTACGGCTATTTTGTCTTCTATATCATTGGGATAGTCGACAGCAGTAAAAGCGCTGCCATCCCATAGTTAAACCCTTTTACACGCCTAGATGTGGTCAACCAGCGTTGAAGTTGCATGCCTGCCGCAGTCCAAAATGTTACCGATGGCAAGTTAGCTAAGCAGAAGATACCCGCGATAAAAGTCAGCTCTAGCCATGCGCCACCGCTGCTGTACACGGTAATAGCCGTTAACGCCATCGACCAACCCTTTGGGTTCACCCATTGGAATGCCACCGCCCCTAAAAAAGACATTGGGCGAAAATCGTGTTTTGCTTCGGTTTTGCCGCTCGTGGCGATTTTGTACGTCAAGTACAGCAAATAACTCAAGCTCAATACTTTCAAAATGGAGTGAGTAATCGGGTAAGCGTTGAAGAGGCTCATCAAACCAATGCCTACTAAAATCAGCATGGCACCAAAACCGAAGGTAATGCCCAACATGTGTGGAATGGTGCGTTTAAAGCCAACATTTGCCCCTGAGGTCATCAACATAATGTTATTGGGACCCGGCGTAAAAGTGGAGACAAAAGCGAACAACGCCAAAGCGCCTAGTTGATGATATTCCATAGATTGTTCCTTGAATCAGTTCTCGATAAGTTGAGAACAACTATAAGTAGAACTGAGGTCAATATTGTGCTTTTATTTGATGATTAGAAACTAAATAAGCAATGAAACATCATCATGGATAGATTTGACGAAAGAATATTGCAAGTGTTCAAGCTAGACGGAAGAATCTCCAATGTGGAGCTGTCGGAACGCGTTGGTTTATCTCCGTCTGCAACCTTACGCCGAGTGCAAGATTTAGAGCGTAAAGGCGTGATCAAAGGCTACCGAGCGGTACTGGATAATCAGCAACTTGGCGTGGGTTTTGTTGCTTATGTGTCGATTGGTTTGGCCTCGCACTCTAAGCAAGCACAGCTTGGTTTTGAAGAACACGTGCGCTTTGTGGATGAAGTGGTGGAATGTCACAACATTACGGGAGCCAACGAATATTTAATACGTGTAGAAACGCAAAGTTTAGCCGCATATAAAGCGTTCCATGCCGATGTACTGGGTGAGTGTGAGCACGTCAAGTCGATCACAACCATGGTAGTAATGGACACACCGAAAGACGAACGTTAGTCGGTCAAGAATGGCATGGTTTTGTGGCACATGAATTTGAAGTGACTCGAAAGAGTCAGTCGAGTATGAGATAAGTACACAACAAATGCTGGAAAGCAGATGGCACTCTTACAATTTCCACCTTTATTCTCACCTTCGAAATAATCTCATCCTGCTAGTTTTGCTTAAACCGCTTGTGTTCATGAGCGGCGAGTCAGCAAATTTAAGGATGAACGATGAAATCACATGTAACACTTCCTCTTTTGAGCTTAAGCGCTGTTGCCGCATTGAGCTCATTTAACGTCAATGCCCACGGCTGGGTAGAATTTCCAAGCGCTCGTCAAAATACGTGTTATTTAGACGGTGGCTTTTGGACTAATGAGATCCCCAACCAAGCGTGTCAAGCGGCTTTTGAAGAATCTGGTGCTTACCCGTTTGTGCAGCGCAGTGAAATTGCAGCAAACGTACCAAATTACCGAGATATGGAGCATGTTAAAGCCGTAGTCCGTGATGGCGAACTGTGTTCTGCTGGAGACGCGGCTAAAAAAGGTTTGAACATTCCTTCTCCAAACTGGCAGCGCACCAATGTTACGCCAGATGCAAATAACCAGATTGAATTGGTGTTTTACGGCAAGGCGCCGCACAACCCATCGTACTGGGAATTCTATCTCACCAAGCCGACTTATGATGATTCAAAACCTCTTACTTGGAGTGATTTAGAGCTGATCGACACCGCAGGTGATGTGTATGTTGATGCGGAAAAACGCTACCGTATTCAGGTGACTTTCCCTGCTGATCGTTCCGGCGACGCGGTGCTTTATACTCGTTGGCAGCGCATTGATGTTGCTGGGGAAGGTTTCTACAACTGTAGTGACATTACGTTAAACGGAACGGGCACGACGCCACCGACTGACCCTGTTGATCCCACCGAACCGGGCAACAATCTGACATCTCTGGGCTACTTTGTTCAGCAGGGTTTTGGGCCAGTAGAAGCGGGTGACACCATCCGTTTCCGTACGTTTAATGCGACAGGCAATGAAATTGTTGATATTTCACTACCAATCAGCGCAAACAATACGACGACTTGGGCGGCAGAAATTGCGGATCAATTTAATGCGCAGCAAACGGGCGATTGGTACGTGGGCATTTGGCATCAAGAGATGAGCCACTACATGTTCGATAGTAACAACGTGAATGCGAACCAAGTATTAGCGCCAAGTGCAGACTTCAGTTATGCGTTGTCACTTATCAAAGCGGATGTAACGCCACCAGTTGAACCAACCAACTTGTGGGACAAGGCGGCCGTATACAACCAAGGTGATGTGGTGACGCACAACGGCAAAGAATGGACTGCCCAGTGGTGGACGTCTGGTGAGGAACCAGGCACAACGGGTCAATGGGGTGTATGGCGTTAAGCCAGTTATTCGGGCCCTGATCAATAAAACCCTTCTCATGTGAGAAGGGTTTGTTTTTTCAGTCTAAAACGACCACTTTGGCGGAGTGGTTGTCTTGAAAACCAGAGCACATATCGTTATTCGCTTGCTCTCCACTCGATCCAGTTGAGCATCGCGTAGTCTGCCAGTTTGAGCATCGGAATGTCTTCGTGTGTATCACCGTAGGCATAAATAGACGCAAACTCGTCGAGCGAAAACGCCGCCTTAACACGCGAGACTTTTCTTTCTAAACTGCAATCACCTTGCTGGTAAAAGCCACTCAGTTTTGGCTGCTCTGAGATCAGTTCACTGCACAGCAAGTGGTAACCGTTCGCTTCACACCAAGGCTTGAGATACGCATTGAGTGATGCCGACACCACCACAATGGTATCGCCTCTGTGTTGATGCCACGCCAACCTTTCCATCGCTTCTGGCCGTAAGTACAGCGGGATCACTTCATGGGCAAACTGAGCGCCAATCGCTTCAATTTGCTGCGTTTCTTTCCCTGAAAATGCAATAAAACTGCTGAGCGGACGCATAAGACGAGCGGGTAACACTCCTAGTTTGTACAGCGCATAAAATGGCATGATAGCGACCTTTCCTACTCGCTTGCGCAGGCCATAAGCAGAATAGTGGAGGAAAAGGCTAAACATATCCTCTCGGGTGATGGTGCCATCAAAATCAAACAGTGCCAGTGACGGCTTGGTAGTATCGAGCAAATTCAGAGCCTATTTTTCGATTTAAGATCGTTTTGTGTTTATTGATAAAACACTGCCAACCAAATGGTTTCTTGCGTTGGGTCAGTCCAGCTCACTTTGTGTTTGGTATGAGCCGGAATTGTCACGTTATCGCCTGCTTCAAGCCGTTGCACTACACCTGATTCAAAAGTCAGCTCTCCAGTTCCTTGAAGAACTAATACCCATTCATGTTCTTCTTGATCGTACCAGCCACTTTTGGGCGAGGTTTGCCCTGTTGAGACAATGCGTTCTATACGCAGGTTTTTGTGGGTCAGCAGGTCTTCGAACACTTCCTCGTCGAGGTTATTCGGTAAGTCTTTAAACAGGTTCATGGCCTTTCCTTAGATAATGATCAGTCCAAAAGGCGCAAGCAATTGCTCTTGTTGCCAATCACAAATTTTAACACCAAATAGAGAAACGCGACGAACATCCAGCCCCTCTAGTTCGACATGAGTCAGATCACATTGCTCAACGTTAAAGGTTCCCCATTGTTCTGGCGAGAATTCGCAGCGAGATAAATCCGAGCCTTTGAGAGTTGCCCCTGCTAGGTTCGCACCGTTCCAACGGTTTTCAAAGAGGTCACATTTTTCTAGTAACACTCGCTCGAAGTTACAGTAGGTGAGGTTGCAGCCAGTAATAAAAGCAGAACAGAAAAACATGGTGTTACTGACGCGATTAGCAAAGTTCGCACCTTGGAAGTTTGCCCCTTTGAGATCGCACTTACGCAGCTCCAAGCCCATACAATTTGCGCCGTTAAACAGGCTCATCGCCAACATACAGTTCGTAAAGCTGGCGTCTTTTAAGTTCGCGAAGCGAAAACTACACCCTTCTAGCGCTTTGGATTCGATAAAGCGACAGTCGATGAACTTAGCATCGCGCAGATCGGCATGGTCGAAACTGCACATATAAAAGTGGCAGTTTTTAAAGGTGGCATTCTGAAAATCGTGATGAGAAAAGTTTTCTCGTTCAAAAATGAGATCGGTTTTTAACATGTCTTCTCCTTAGCTGCGAGCAGACTAGCACTCCAAGTGACTGATTTTCCAGAAAAATAACTTCTTGTATTTCAGTGTTTTACAAACCACTCAAATCGCAATTTTAAGGGGTCAAACGAGCGTTTTAAGGGGGTTGTTTTTTGAAAATAGAAGACGTAGAGGAAGAAAAAAGTTTTTGCTGGCTACGAGCCCTAGCGAGAGGATTCGTGTTTTTGAGTAGGCATGGCTTCTCACACGCACAGTTTGCATTACAGAATTGTATCCGATTTGCATAATTTGTTGATCGGTATGGCGTTTCTCTATACAAAAAACCTATATTTTTCACAAATTGATTTCCATCAAAATAGTAGGGTTTCTATGTGCTAGATTGCGCGCAGCTCAAAAAAATATAGATGCCCGTGTGCTTCAAGGCGCTGAGTTTACTTGAAATCTAAGGCCAGTCAGCAGGCACACCTTTGGGTACGACATAACGAAGCCCTATAAAAGGAAATAAAAAATGAAAAAAACAATCTGCAGTCTAGCAGTGGTTGCTGCACTCGTGTCACCAAGTGTTTTCGCTCATAAACAAGGTGACTTCGTTCTTCGTGTTGGTGCGGCGTCTGTCGTTCCTAATGACAGCAGCGATAAGATTCTTGGTTCTCAAGAAGAATTGAAAGTGGATTCAAATACGCAGCTTGGTTTGACGTTTGGCTACATGTTCACAGATAACATCAGCCTAGAGCTTCTAGCAGCAACACCATTCAGCCACGATATTTCGACAGATTTGGTTGGTAGTGATATCGCGAAAACCAAACATTTACCACCAACGCTAATGGTGCAGTACTACTTTGGCGAGCCACAAAGTAAGTTCCGTCCATACGTTGGTGCAGGTCTCAACTACACCATGTTCTTTGATGAGGGCTTCAATAGCACGGGTAAAGGCGCTGGTCTTTCAGATCTTAAGTTGGATGACTCATTCGGTCTAGCAGCGAATATTGGTGTGGATTACATGATCAACGATCAATGGTTCCTCAACGCTGCTGCGTGGTACGCAAACATTGAAACAGAAGCAACTTACAAAGCAGGTGGAGCGAAGCAAAAAACCGACGTCAAAATTAACCCTTGGGTATTTATGATCAGCGGCGGTTACAAGTTCTAAGAAAAACCAGTAGTTACACGCACATTACTATTATTGGCATGACTTTGGGGGCGGTTACGGGGACTGCCCCTCTTTTTTATCCTCGTTTTGATTGCACATCATTTACTCAACTTAGCAACACGCAAAATTGGATCTTTACCTTGCAGATCATTTTATTGTCCGAAGATCGAAAAGTCCTACACTGATCACATAATTGAACAAGTGGACAATATAAATGAGCGGCGACATCGCGAAGCATTCTTCCTCCAGATCTAAGCTGGTAAAAACTCTTTTCTTTACTCTCTGTGTTATCGCATTTGGTGCGATGTATTGGTCTTGGCAGTATTCTGACAGTCATCCAAGCACGGAAGATGCCTACGTTAGGGCAAAAATTTTGTCGGTAGCGCCTCAGGTAAAAGGCCAAGTGGTTTCTGTGGATGCCAAAGATTTCCAATCTGTTAATAAAGGTGACCTACTGCTGAAGATAGATTCACGCCCATATCTGTTGGCAGTGAAGCAAGCAAAAGCGGCATACCAATTGGCGGTCCAGCAACATGACGTTGCCGATAAGCAGGTAACTGAAGCCGTAGCGGGCTTAGATGCGGCGCGCTCTAACCTGACAGAAGCTCAAGTGGAGTACAAACGTACAGACTCACTGGTGAAACGCAAACTGGCGTCGTACCAAGATTTAGATACGGCGAAAAACAAACTAGCCAATGCCCAAGCGAGCCTAGAGCAAGCGCGCGCGACGGTAGAAAAAGCCATTGCGAACCGTGGTGAAGAAGGCGCAGAGGCTGCGGTCGTTCAACAAGCGGCAGCACAGTTAGCGCAAGCGGAGCTGAACTTGAGTTACACCGACATTACGTCACCAGTGGATGGCATTGCCGGTGAAATCAATACGCACGTGGGCTCGGTCGTTAGCGTGGGTCAAACGCTGTTCCCTGTAATTTTAAAAGACAGCTACTGGGTACGCGCGAATTTTAAAGAAACCGATCTTACGCATATCAAACCTGGCATGTATGCGGATGTGGTGATTGATATGTACCCAGACGTGGTGTGGAAAGCAACGGTAGAACAGCTGTCGCCTGCGAGTGGTACATCGTTCTCCTTGATGCCACCAGAAAACGCAACGGGTAACTGGGTTAAAATCAAACAGCGTTTCCCTGTACGTTTGGCATTAGAAGTACCAGCCGATGCGCCGCAACTTCGCGTGGGTGCGAGCTCAGAAGTCACCATTGATTTGCAAAGTAGCGTGCAATGAACCATCAAATTACGGCAGACAAACGGGGAATTGCCACCGTCGCCGTGATGCTTTCTGCCATCATGGTGTTAATCGATATGACAGTTGCGAACGTGTCGCTATCGCACATGATGGGCGCGTTGGGCGCAACAGCAGACCAAATTACGTGGGTGCTGACGGGTTACAGCATGGCGGAAGCGATCTTCATTCCGATGACCAGTTTCTGGGTGTCGCGCTTTGGTGAACGCAAAGTCATGCTGGTTGCTGTGATCGGTTTTGTGATTGCCAGTGCGCTTTGTGGGCAAGCACAGTCTCTTGAAGAGATGGTGCTATTTCGCATTATCCAAGGCGCTTTCGGCGCGTCGGTGATTCCATTGGCGCAGTCGACGTTAGTGCAGATTTATCCGTATGAGCAAAAAGGCAAAGCGATGGCGATTTTCTCCATCGGCATTTTGCTTGGTCCTATTTTGGGCCCAGTTGTGGGTGGCGTGATCACCGACAACATCAACTGGCGCTGGATTTTTTACATCAACTTGCCATTCGGTTTGATCTGTACCTCTTTGATTTATCGCTATATCCACATCGACAACAAATCCAAACCTAACTTTGACTGGTGGATCATCGGTTACATGGCGTTAGGTGTGGGCGCGTTGCAGTTTGTGTTGGATAAAGGTAACGAAGAAGACTGGCTCAACTCACGCATGATCCAGACGGCGATATTGCTCGCAGTCATGGGATTGGTGATGTGGATCTATCGTAGTTGGAAAACCAAAAGCCCAATAGCGCCATTATGGCTGCTTAAAGACCGAAATCTTATGGTCTCGTCGTTGATGATTGCCGTGGTGTCGATGGCGATGTTTGGTCTGACGACTCAACAACCGATGTTGTTGGAAAGTTTGCTGGATTATCCGGTCTCAACCACTGGCTTATTAATGGCACCGCGTGGGTTGGCGTCAGCGGCGATGTTGATTTTGGTGATTAAGCTCAATCCGCAATTCGATCCCAGAATCAAAATAGTCTTTGGCTTGAGCTGCATCGGGATTGGTAGTTATTTGATGACGCAATACTCACTGCAGATCGATACATTTTGGATTGTGATGCCGAGTATGATTCAGGGCATGGGGCTTGGTTTAACCTTCTCGACGCTGTCCACCTTGGCGTATTTAACGATTCCGAAAGAGCAATCTGTCGCGGCGGCAAGTATTTACAATTTGTTCCGTACCATTGGTAGTTCGTTTGGTATCTCTATCGCCACCACGTTCCAATATCGTGATAGTCAGCAGCAATGGCATGCGCTGGGAGAGGGTATCAATCCTTATAATCCTAACTTACATGACTGGGCGGCCAATCAGGGGCTTTCTATTACCGATCCGGTTGCGTTAGAGCAATACCAACAGATGTTGCAACAGCAATCGCAAATGGTCGCGTTTGTGCACACCTTCCAGCTTGTGGGAGTGATGTTCGTGATCATGATGCCGATGCTGGTTTTCATCAGGTCGCGTGAATAACAACAAGTTCCGGTGAATCGTGTCAGAGAACGTCTCTCAAGTTGTATTTGCTTGAGAGGTGTTTTTTATTGGACGGTGTCAATGAAAGACGGACGTTTACTCAAACGTCACTTCGTCAAAATGCGGATTGGCTTTGAGCGCGCGCATTGCGACTAATTGTTCAGTCGGGAAGGCGATGTGCTTACCATCCATATCTAAAAACAAGCACTCTTGTCGCTGCATGTCGTAGCCTGTGTCGAACGCGTTGCCCTGATGAGTTTCACCATTTTTTAGTGTGATCTCGATCGGGAGCTTAAACATACAGGCGATTTCAATAAAATCGTATTGGCTGCAAGTCACCATAGTTTTCTCCTTTCAAACCGACGCAGTATTAAGAAGGTTTGAGAACCGTTTCCTTAAATAGAAGACGTTTGATTGAAACTGAATCTTCATCTTATACCTCATTTTGGTCACGAAATAGACATACACGCACGTTTTAATAAACCTACTGTTGAGCGTTCGCAAGCGAGACAAAACTACGATATGTCTGAAACGATACTTAAGCGCACATACCTAACGAGTGAACAAAAGACACAAAAGCCAAGTTCACTGATTTCCCCTCAAACCTACCATGCGCAGTTGGCGCACCGTGTTCACCACTCGCCTCAATTTGAAAACGGCCGCGTTAAAAACGAGATGCCAAATGTGCCTAGTCCGCAATCATTCTGGCAGGTGTGTTGGAGTTATCTTGGTGGTAGAACGCCGTTGAGTCCTAACCAACATCTGCCACATTCCCCAATTCAACCTACACAGTTTGCGCAGCGAAGTGAATCGATGCGCCTTACTTGGCTGGGCCATTCCACTATGCTGGTGGAGGTAGATGGCATTCGAATTTTGACCGATCCGGTATTTGATTACGCTTCTCCGTTCATCGCAAAAGCGTGGTTTGAACGCAATATTCCCAATACTCACGCCAGAGATTGTTTGCCGATTCCTGAAATTATCGTGATTTCGCACGATCATTACGACCATTTAGAAGCATCGACCATACGTTTCTACGCCGATAAGCCCGTGACGTTCTATGTACCCTTAGGGGTTGGCAAGCATCTGATAAAGTGGGGCGTTTGCGCAGACAACATCGTGGAATTCGACTGGTGGGATAGCGTGCACTATGCCGGAATCGAACTGATTTGTACGCCCGCTAACCATAATTCGGGTCGTACTTATTTCGATAAAAACTCGACCTTGTGGGCTTCTTGGGTCATCAAAGGCAAAGAAGAGACGCTCTATTTTAGTGGCGATTCAGCTTACGATTCGCACTTTTCTGAGATCGCACAGCGATGTGGGCCAATCGACATTGCCTGTTTGGAAGTGGCTGCCGATGTGAAAGACCAAGGTTATCCGGTCGAAAACTGGGGGCACATGCAGGCTCATCATACCGTGCAAGCGTTTCGCGATTTAAATGCGAAAAAACTGTTGCCAGTACATTGGGCTACATACGAACTGTTTACTCACCGCTGGGACGAACCGATTTTAGATTTGCTTACCCATTGTCAAAAAGAACATATAACGCTGCTGACGCCAATGCCGGGGGAGAGTTTTTACGTTCATCAAGAACATATAAATAAACAATGGTGGCGAGAAAAAGAAATATGTGAGCCAGATATAATTTTGACTTAATAATATGATCTTACTTCAATAATTATTTTATAAATTAACCTTGTTATTTTCAGAATATAACAAGGTTTTTACTGGTCATTGAAATTAAAAATTTCCATAGGTTCACTTTCCAATTGTGATCTCACGCTTTTATAAATCGATTGGTGTCATTTTTTGATACTTTTCATCTGAAAATTTGCGCTCTTATCAGAAAAGTTTTAGTAAAAATCTTTGCCATCTTAATTTTACTCTTCAAAACAATTATACTGACTATTATCTTGATAAGCCCATAGAGAAATGGCCATAACTTGTTCAGGGTGGGTAAAATACATCCAGTTAAAGAAAAGTAAAAAATTTAATGGATAAGATATGTTTTACGCCAACAAGATAGAATATTGAGACCAAAATCACAAGAGTAGGACTCTCTTGAATTTATCATCATGGATGCTGAATAAATAAAATACAGGCATTGTTAGATGAATAATTCTGCAACGTATTTACTTGCTGCTTTACGAGAAAAAATAAAAGAAAAAGGCATTGGATATTCCGAGCTTTCTATTGGACTTGGAATCCCGCTTTCCACTATAAAAAGGCAGCTTCACAATACGTCTCTTGGTTTAGATAAAATCTTGTTGTACGCCACGCACCTTGATACGGATTTGGTTGAGTTATCCATGCGAGGTAAGCAACTGCAGCAAGAGAGTGAACAGTTTATCACCGACACCAACAGTGAGATTTTTCATCAATATCCTCACTTATTTGATTTTCTTTATCTTTTGCGTCGACCTGAGTGGTCTTTAGAAGAGATCGCACGGAGATACCAGCTGAGTGATACTTCCGTTGCGCTCTATTTACGTGCACTAGAAATGATGGATTACATTGAACTGAAAGGGGATAAACACTATCAATTTAAAGATACAGGCCGCTTTATTTTTGAAGAAGGTTCAAATTTAGACACGCTATTTGCACAGCGCTTTCGTGAAGAAGTGTTTAGTCACGATATTCGACCCCCAATTTGTGTTGGACGTATTGCGATTACCGAAGAACAAGAAGAAAAGCTGGCAAATGAAGTGTACAACAAATTAATTGAGTTTGATGTTCAAAATAAAACCAGTGAAAACAGTCAACGACTAAAAAACGTTTTACTCACTTTTACACCTGGTAATCAGATATTTTTGGCTGACACAATTCCGAATATTAATGGCGATTTATTAAAAGCCATCACTATCGCTAAAGAAAAATAAAAGAATAATTATCGGAAGCTTGTGCTTATTTAGTGCGAGCCGGGCTTCTGCACACTAAAAACACTCATTTATATAAATGAGAATATAAAAATAACGTAAATAATAGGGAAAAAGTATGTTTAAAAAGAGCACACTTGCCATTCTGATCGGGGCTACTATTTCGCTTGTTGGATGTGGTTCCAATGATAAAACTGAAATCCGTTTACCACAGGCGCCAACTTCGGAATTTACTAACGTGATTGATCGTACTGGTAATCCAACTTACCTGCGTGATTACGACAGTTATTCGAACCTGAAGTACAACGCGTTGACGGATAACGGCGCGTGGCATGGCCATTTGCTACCTGAAGATGCGGCGGGTTATGGCGCTTTCGGCGGTATTATGCAAGTGACGCAAGAGTACGCGCATTTTATGTCTGGCCAAACGTTCGACAAGCTCACGTTGACCGACAAAGTGAGTGGCCAAACTTACGACTTATCGAACGCAGAAGCGAAAGTCTATTCCATTCCAGGTGCGTTAGTGCAGGTGTTGGACTTGGAGGATATTCACGTGCAAATGGTGCTGCGCTTCGTCACTGATCGCTCTTCGCTGGTGGAAACGCTCATCACTAACAAAACTGATCGTGATATGAACTTGGCGTTGGAGTGGGACGGCGAGTTGGTGAAATACGCGCTGTCGACGCGCAAAGACCAAACCGTTGCGCAGTACTACCCAGATTACAAGCGCCAGATTTCGACCATCGAGAGCGGCATTAAAATTAACTTTAGCGAGATGAAAGACAACTGGGCGATCCGTAATGATCGCGATGCCGAGTTCCGCATTACTCGTTCTCTACCGACGAAGACGTTCACCAACGAAACCTCATTCAGTTCTACCGCGGAGATGAGCCTACCAGCTGAGCAAACATCGGCGGTTTATACGGCGTATTCTAACCTGCATAATGCGAAAGAAGTGCAGTCAGAATCGTTGAAATTGCAAGATGTATTGGCGAATCCAACTCAATACATGGAAGCGTCGAAAGCGCGTTGGGACGGCTATTTAGCGAATGGTCTTATCAACAAAGAAGCGACAGCAGACCAAGCTCGCGTAGCGGTAAAAGCGATGGAGACCCTAAACGGTAACTGGCGCTCTGCGGCGGGCGATATTGAACAAGCGACAGTCACGCCATCGGTCACTGCGCGTTGGTTCTCTGGTAACTTAACGTGGCCGTGGGATTCGTGGAAACAAGCGTACGCGATGGCGCATTTCAACCCAGATGTTGCGATGGACAACATTCGCACGGTATTCCAAGAGCAAGTTCAAGCTGATGACAAGATCCGTCCGCAAGACAAAGGCTACTTGCTGGATGTGTTGACGTACACCAAACCTGTTAGTCGTGGTGGTGCTGGCTCTGAAAACTGGAACGAACGCAATACGAAACCATCGTTGGCGGCATGGTCTGTGATGGAGGTGTATTACGCTCTCGTGAACCAGTTTGATCGCCCAGAAGACGCGCAAAAATTCATTGATGAAATGTATCCGAAGTTGGTGGCATACCACGATTGGTGGCTATCCAACCGCGATCACAACCAAAATGGTGTGCCTGAATACGGCGCGGCAGTGGACCCAGCACACAACACGGAAGAAGGCGTGATGTACGTTTGGGTAGAAACGCGCGATCCTAACTTCACGACCATTATTCCAGCAGAAGACATCATCGAGCAAAACGGTAATTCTTATAAAGTAAAAGGCATGGCGTCTTACAATAAGATTCTCGATGAAGTGGATTACATGACGATTCACGTCGGCGCACAAGAAGCGGCGGGCTGGGAATCGGGCATGGATAACGCGGCTCGTTTTGGCTTTATCTACAACATCCACAATATGAATTCGCAAGCTGAAGACATCAGCAATCCAGACAGAAATGTGGATCAACTTGGTCGCTACGCGGCAAGTGCGTACGGCTTTGATAACAGCATCAAGCTGGAAGGCGAAGAGTGGGTGTACAGCAATACGTCAGCGGAAAACTTAGCGAAACTCGATCTTGCGAAGAAAGATTGGGAAGTTCGTTTTGCAGAAAATCGCACCAACAATAATGCTGCGGACGGCGAGTTGCTTGGCTTCTCTATGCTGCAAGAATCGGTGGATCAAGCCTCTTACATGTACTCAGACAACAAATACTTAGCGGAAATGGCGAAGTTGGTGTCCGATGGCGTAGAAGGTAAAGATCGAGCGCAAGAATTCCTAAATGGCGCGGAAAAAATCAAGACTTACATTAACCAATGTATGTTTGATGAAAGCACAGGATTCTTCTACGACATTCACTTAAATGTGGCTGAAGATGGCACTACTCCTGCGCCTCTTGCAAATGGCTGTGCGGGTTTGCCTATTGTAGAGCGTGGACGTGGCCCTGAAGGTTGGTCGCCGCTGTTTAATGGTGCAGCAACGCAAGAGCATGCCGATAAAGTGATCGCGGTGATGCGTGATCAAGACGAGTTCAACACGCCAGATAAATTCCAAGGAACGGGTGTGCCTTTGCCGACCGCATCGCAAACTAACCCTGCTTACGGTAAAGATGTGTACTGGCGTGGTCGCGTGTGGCTAGACCAAGTGTACTTTGGCTTCCGTGCGATGGAAAACTACGGCTACAAAGAAGAAGCGATTGCGATGGCGAATGAGCTGTTTAACAACGCAGAAGGTATGACGGGTGACATGCCAATCCGTGAAAACTACAACCCAGAGACGGGCGCGGTACAAGGTGCGTCGAACTTCTCTTGGTCTGCGGCGCATTTGTACATGATGTACAACGGATTCTTCAAAAACTAGATCGCACACATTAGGCGCTTTGGATGACCCCCCTAGTATTCGTAGCGCTTAACGAATGATAATTCATTGATAAATAAGACAAACCGGACTGTATTGGCAGTCCGGTTTTTTTATGTCTCTTGTCACACAGATTTTAGTGCTGGGTCAGGGCGCGTTGCCAAATCGAAAGCATCTCTTCACTAAACAAGTAAAAGCGCATGTCGAGTGCCGCGTATTCCGGTCTTTGGCAAACGGCCATCGCGACTTCTGCTGCTTCTTGGGGCGGGTAACCATACACTCCGCAAGAAATCGCAGGCAGCGCCACACTTTGGCAATGCTTGTCGAGCGCGAGATCCAGCGAACGTTGATATGCAGATTCCAACACCGCTTTTGGATCGGCGAATTTATCGTAAATCGGGCCAACGGCATGAATGACGTAACGCGCGTTTAAATTGCCAGCCTCAGTAATGCGTGCGTCACCAAACGGGCATCGAATACCGTCGACATCATCAACGGCATAACACGCATTGATAAGCGCAGGCCCTGCTGCGCGATGAATGGCACCATCGACGCCACCTCCGCCGAGCATTCTCGGGTTTGCTGCATTCACGATGGCATCGACATGTGCGGTGGTAATGTCGCCTTGGACTAACGAGATCGCGTTCATTTTTTTGAGCCTTCTACAATGATGAGAAACAAATGGTCAGTAACACAGTTAAGTGTAGCTTACTCATCAATCACTTGAGGTTTTAACTCGACGACATTTCCTTCCGGATCATGTATATAGAGTGATCTACCGAACCCTTGTGCGCCATACCGCTTCGCAAACTCTTCGGTTTCAATGCCGTTCGAACGCAGATATTCCAGTATTTCATTTTCGGAAAAAGGCGCTAGTTGCAGGCAAAAATGGTCAATATTACGACCATTTTGAACTGGTGGCTTTCCGCCAAGTTGCCCTAACTCGCTGTCCACCGTCACCACATCAATCAATGCGTTACCAGCCCTGAGCTGGGTTAAACCAAGCTCCATTACTTCGCGCTCGACAGGGCAGCCCAAAATATCTCGATAGAAATGCAACATGGCGTCGAGGTTGCACGTTCTTAACACGACATGATCAAGGGCTTGGATTGCGATTGGGTTGTTGGTGGGCATGCTTCACTCCTTTTGGCATTGTGTTGAGGTAAGTATAAAGTGACCTTAAAAGTGGTGAGAGAAATGATCAAATTCAAGACGTTTTTTTGCTAGAGCGAGTGCAGAAACACTGCAACTCAAAGCAAACAAAAAAGGCTAGCGTATTGCTAGCCTTTTGGAATATGGATGGGGCTATTACTCGTAATCAGAAGCGTAAGTTTCTTCATAAGTGTGCGAGTAAAGCTCGAACAGGTTGCCGAATGGGTCTTCTAGATAGACCATTTTCGCAGGCTTGTTATCGTCTTCTGGGTGGTAACGCATGATGTCCATACGCACTTTGCCACCCAACGTTTCAGTGCGCTTGATTGCACCTTCAAAGTCGTCCGTCTGCAAACAGAAATGGAAGATTCCGATGCGAGAAAAATCCACTTCATGGCGCTCTTGACGCTCTTTCATTTCAAATAACTCAAGTCCGATGCCATCGCTTGTCACTAGATGCGCAATGTTGAAGCCTTTAAAGCCCTCACCAAAGACCGCAATACACATTCTGCCAATTGCGGTTTCGCGTTCTTCAATCACTTTCGTGCTGCCCATAACGACTTTTAGACCAAGCGCTTGTGTGTAAAACTCAACCGCTTTATCCATATCTCCGACCATAATACCGACATGATTCATTTTCATTTGTTTGCTCCCAACATGTGTGCTTAAACGTTGTTTTGTTTCGATGTGGGAGAGTATATGGCGCGGTTTTAATTACATGAAATTATCATAAATTATAAAAATAATAATTTTGTGTAATCATCATGAGCGGGGTTCGAGCTAATTGGCTAATGCCTCAACAGCTTGCTGTACCGAGGTGAAGTGAATTTTGATGATGCATCTTTGTGCGAGACTAAACTCATGCGACTGGATGAGTGACGTAACTTCCTCGACGGACAGAGTGCGTTCTTCCGGTTGTAAAACGGTGGTGTTCGAATCGTTGTATTGCAACCCGAACGTGTTGCCATTTGAGTCAATTACGTAATCATCTGGCCCCCAAATGAGCGCTTCGCATTCGGAATCAAGATCGGCATGAGAACGCAAATAGATAAGTTCATCGTCGCCATCGAGTTTCAATAAACATGGCCATGTAACCATGGGTCCTCCGGTGTAGTGGCTAAAATTGTTCCAATGTCTGAAAGGGCAAGGTGAGCGCTGGCATTCAAGGTGTTGGCCTTAAACCGCAGTCAAAAATTACGTGTGTTGAGCAATAATCGAAAACAGCTCGTCAACCGTTCTTGCCACGTAATCTGGTTGCACGCTCCAATGCTCTGGCATCGCGCCGCTGTACGCTGCTGCAACGGCAATCACTTTACTTTGGTCACCCAACTGCTGTTCGATGTTGCGTGCGAATTGCGTGTCGGCTTCATGGTCACCGATGTACATCAGCTGTCGATTTTCTGCGTGACCAAAAATCGACTCAACGCATTTGATACCACTGTACGCATCGGGCTTTTGGTGTCCGTTCGAGACGTCATCATACCCGATGATGGATTTAAACGGCGCACTGATGCCGTTGTCGGACAGCACTCGACGAATATTGCTTTGTGAGTTTTGAGAGCAAATGCCGTGAGGCAGCTGCGCAAACTCTTTAATAACGCCATTAATGCCTTCAAACAGGGTTACCGGTGTTTGGTTTTTCTCTTGATGCTCTGCCCATAAACCACCAGCTTTTAGCATTTCATCATGGGACATGCCGTAGTAATCCACGTAGAGCTCTTGCCAGTTTTTCGCCGCGTGGTTTGCGTAGTGATAGTTGGCTTCTGAATGGAGATATTTCGGTAAATTATCGCCAGTTAAATGCGGGGCAACGATGGCTAAGATCGCTTTGGTGATGTCGATGTTTTTCGGTACAGAGTTTACGAGTGTCCCATCGTAATCCCACAATATGGCGTCTAATTTCATTCAACGTTCTCGTTGTTATTGATGGTTAAAAGCTGGAACCGGGTTGCTGCAAAAATGCTAACTCTTCAGGTGTGCTTTCTCTACCCAAGATGGCGTTGCGATGTGGGTAACGTCCAAATTGGTCGATGATGGCTTTGTGTTTTAGCTCAAAATCGTAGTTATTTTCAAGCCCTGATGCGCGAAACAATTTCTCAGCTTCGACATGAATACGTCGAGATTCGCTGTGCATAAACGGCATGTACAAAAAGCTTAGCTGCTCAGGCGCCAATTCTTGATCGTGTCCTAACCGAATTGCTTCTTGAGCCAATGCTAATGCGAGCGGGTCTTGCGCAAACGCTTTTGGGGTGTTGCGATACACATTACGTGAAAATTGGTCGAGGACGATGATTTCGGCTAATCGTCCTTGTGCGCTGTCACGCCAATTAAACAGTTCACAACGAGCGGCTTGTTCTAGTACCGAGGCAAATCGTGACGCAATATGTTTGTCCAGTTCTGGGTCGTTTTCAAACCAGTTTTGAGGCGTTAGCTCTTCGAACCAGAACTTGATGATTTGTTGATGCATGGCGCTTCCTTTTGTTATGCCTTAATAGTAAAAAGCCAGAAGCGTGGCTTCTGGCTCTTGGCGTGTTATCGACCGTAAGTCTCTACGATGTAACGTTCAAAATCGTCACACATTTGTTCGTCAGATATGACGTTGCTTGCCAGTTCTTTACTGCCGTCGACGACTTTAATCGTCGCGTTCAATGAAGCGACTGGTGCTCGTTCTCGCGTCGCAAGTGAGTCGATTTTCTTCTGCTGCGCTTCCCATGCCTGTTCTGGGGATAGGTTACACACGTCCGCTAGGTACTTGGCGTTAAAGCCTTCACCAGTCAGGCTGACAATGGTTTCGTTGTGCGACAAGTGATTGCCTGCGTGCCAGTAGTGTTTTGCCAACAGTGGGCCAATTTCTGGGTTATCCGTCAGATAGCCAAACTTCTCAAGGAAGTATGCGCGGGTCTGATACACCGCCATGTGCGCGAGTAGATAACCTTGATACGCACAAGCTGCTTCATCGGATAGCAAATGCGGAATCGCCATCAGTGGGCGAGGGCTGCATTCCAAACCAAGGATCTGTTTTTCACAATCGCGAGCCAGCTTAGTGATGCGCTCTGGCGTTAACTCGTCATCGCTAAGTTGATATAACGCGCGTTCAAAGTACGGCACAACCAAGATGCTACGTTCTTCATAAGCTTTGAATGGCTGACGACTGTTGATCATCGCTTGAATGATCTCATCAGGAACCGGATTCCCTTCATCATCCAGTGCGTATTGTTTTAGCCAATCGGCATCGGTTAACAGGCTGTCACAGAACATCGACTGAGTTTCTGCATAAGCCATTGAAGTCGGCGCAAACTCCTGCGAGAAACAAGGCGCGTTCATTTTTACGTTCGCAAAGTGTGCTGCGTGGCCACCTTCGTGGAACAGCGTGTTAATGCCATCGTAGCCGCTGCCCACTTGGTCTGGTTTGGCATTGCTGGTGAAGTTTACCTGTGCTGCGACCCATTCGCCTTGATTGTAGAAAGAAGGGATAGGGCCGTGGCAGAACCCGTTCGGGTACTTACCTTTGCGGTCTAACAAATCAAGCGTTAGCGTCGCGCCAGAGTAATCAATATTCAGACGACCAAACGACTCTACCCAGCGTCTCAGAGATTTTGAGAACGGCACGTATGGGTCAAGGTCACGCATGACGTCACCCGCGAACGAGTAAACAAAGTTGAAGCCTGTTAGCGCGCTTGCGCCTTTCTCTTTCGCCAAGTTTTCTAAGCTGTTTAGGTGTGCATCTCGCGTGCGTTGTTCGAAATCTTCCAAAATCTCAAATAGCTGCTCAGAGCTCATCTTTTCCGTTTTTTGCACGGAGTAATCAAAGAAGGTCGCATAACCAAGTGAGCGAGCGAACTGGTTGCGTAGTTTGATCAGTTCTATAAAGCCGTTTTGCAGTAGCCATTGTTCAAGGTTCAGCAACGCTTGATGAGCCGATTGGCGAACTTCTTCATGATTGTTGGTGCGAATGGTTGAGCTCAATACTGGCAGTGAACCTTCCACTTGCTCGCCGTTTTCATCGGTAAACGTTTGTACGTGGTTCTGTTTTTTCTCGAACAGCTCAGCTTCAAAGGCAATGAGCTGATTTTTCAACGCTTGTGCCTTTTCGCCCTCGATTGCGTGAGATTCAAACATCGCCAGCCAACCAGAAAGACCCGTAATGGTTTGCTGTTTCTCTTGTGGGTCGGTAATTGATTCCGCGGCTTCAAGCTGTTGTTTGATGGCAGTAATTTGCTCGGCGTTGCTTAAAAAGCTTGTCCATGCGGTTTGTGCTTGCGTCGAGCCATCATGGTCATCGCTGATCCCCATGTAAGTTTCCCAAAAGAAATCTTCTTTGGTGCGGTGAATCGCGAGGTAACGTTGATTGAGGTCGTTGAGATAATCCGTTGCGGTCATTTTGATCCTTCAAATGGTTGGGAGTAGACCCCTAATTATTGCACGCTTGTTGATAATAAAGGAGGGACAAATTAATTTGCTGGTAGTGTACTGCGTAAACGTGATTTTACTATTTGTTTACATTTTAATGAGTTAGCAAGAATTGTTACGAGTTCGGAGTGCGCAGTGTTAAGATTGGCACGGGGTTTACAGTTCATCAGGTAATTAATCTGCGAGGCGCTCTCGATGATCTTTGTCATGTGTAATAATATTTCTATATCGCGGCAGTTCATATGGAAACGATATGATAAATAAGACAAAAGTTACGCTATTGGCGCTAGGTACGATTTTGGTTGGATGCTCTTCAGTCACGCCGCCAAGAAATGATGCGGTTGAGAACATTCAACAAAAGTGCTCTGTAATTTTAAGCAGTGATGTTTCAGGTGAACAGCGCTGGCAGACATACAACGGCTTGTTTGTAGAATATGCTGTGCATGGCATTAAGACTCAGGCGCAGTTAGAACGCTTTGAAGCGTTTGTGCAGCGAGTACAAAATGATGAATCTGGACAGTTAGTTACCGAGCTGATTGAAGTCACCGATTGGGGATGCTCAAACGGCAATTATCTTGAAGAGATGGGCTTGTTTATTCAAGAAGTTCAAAAGTAAAAAACCGAGCGTTAAGTCGCTCGGTTTTTCTGTTTATGGAGCGCTTCGTGCGCTGGCCCGTCAGGACGTTTACTCCTCTGGGTACTCGCCCATACCTTGCGTTTTACCTTCCGCTTTCCAATGCTCACCGGGGTCAAATGCTTCATCGCATAAATCTACGGTGTAGCCCATTTCTGTGATTTCCTTTAATGTGAGATTATCTGCAATTTTTGCGACTTCACCCGATTTATTACGTAATTCCATGTTGTTTCCTCCTCTGTAGGTAGACGAGCGGTATCGATGCACAGTGACGAATGCATCGGTGACCTTTGTTCTAAGTATATAACTCTCAGCTCAAAATGAGGGTTTAATCCATTTTTATCGTGTGGTTAATTGAGTAATGCTTTGAGCTGCTTCAGTTATTTTTAACTGCATCATCGCGACAGTTGGTTATTTGTGATTTATTGAACGATTAAATTGTCAATCTGGAAACTCGAAATGGTGATTCTCGACCACGCTTTAGCACAACAAATTGTTGATCGAACCATGTCCATCATTGGTCACAATGTGAATGTGATGAACTCGGCAGGCATCATCATTGGCAGTGGCGACCCTAAACGCGTTGGGCAAGTGCATGATGGCGCGGTATTGGCGTTGAATCACGGCGATTCGCTAGAGCTGAATGAGCAGCAATGTTTGACGTTGCAGGGGGTCAAACCCGGAATCAATATGCTGTTGAAATTGCATGGTGACGTGGTCGGTATTGTTGGTGTCACAGGCGAGCCGGAGAAAATCCGAGATTTCGCCAAACTGGTCAAAATGACCGCTGAATTGACAATCGAGCAAGCCGCGCTGGTGGAAAAATTTCAGTGGGATAGACGTCATCGCGAAGAGTTTATTCTGGCTTGGATCAATGGCAAATTGACCGATGAAGAGCTGAAAGATTGGGCGATGCGTCTTTCTATCGATGTTACTCAACCACGGGTGGCAACGGTGATTGAAGTCTCGACGCCGTCCGCCTCAAAAAGCATGAAGAGTGTGCGCAATATTGTTGAGCTGCTTGAATACCCAGAGCGTAACAACCTAGTTGCGATTGTCTCAGTGAATGAAATTGTGGTGCTGAAACCGTGTCATTCCGCCAAGCAGTGGGATAGCCAAATCGAAAGTGAACGCATTGATAAGTTGATGTCGCGTTTAAGCGATCACGATTCGCATACGTTTCACATTGCGCTAGGGCAGTTGTTTAATGAACCTAAAGATGTCGCGTTGTCATACCAAAGCGCGAAGCAGGTATTAGCCATTGGCAAGCAATTCTACCCAGAGAAACGTAAGTACCTGTTCGATGAACTTCGTTTGCCTGTGCTGTTGGCGCCGTTGGCGGATATTTGGCAAGGTGAACAAATTATTGATGGCGTGAAACGGTTGAAAGAGAAAGACAAATCTGGGCAATTACTGAAAACCCTAGATGCATTGTTTGAATGCAATGGCAATGTAACGGAATGCTCTAAAATGCTGTTTATTCACCGGAACACTCTGCGTTATCGGTTAGAAAAAATCACCGAGATAACAGGGCTGCCAACCACCAATTTTGTGGGGTTAGCGGAGCTTTATATTGCGACTCGGATCTCAAAAATGGCTTGATATTGTGCATTTGCACAATACGCGTCATTTTTTGACCACATCATTTGTCACTCCGCCTAAAGGAATTCGAAAGCAAACGATTAATAATTCATGCGTCCCTACATGTTGAGTGAGCCAACACGGACTCGTTCAGCAAAATAAGAATAAATGGAGTTATCATGAACCTTATATTAATCCTGCTCGGGGTGATCGCATTTATTGTGCTCACGACCACCAAATTCAAATTACATCCCTTTTTAGCGCTGATCATCGCGGCGTTCCTTGCGGCATTTGCTTACGGCTTACCGGCAGATAGCATTGCCAAAACCATTGCTTCTGGCTTTGGTGGCATCCTTGGTTACATTGGCTTGGTTATCGTTTTAGGTACCATCATCGGTGTTATTTTGGAAAAAAGTGGTGCGGCGATCACCATGGCTGATACGGTCATCAAAGTGCTGGGTGAGCGTTTCCCAACATTGACCATGAGCATCATCGGTTACATCGTTTCTGTTCCGGTATTTTGTGATTCAGGCTTTGTCATTCTGAACTCGCTCAAAGAATCACTCGCGAAGCGTTTAAAAACCTCAAGCGTTGCAATGAGTGTGGCGTTGGCAACTGGCCTATACGCAACGCACACGTTTGTGCCGCCAACTCCTGGCCCGATTGCCGCTGCGGGTAACCTAGGCCTGGAATCTAACCTTGGTTTAGTGATTGGTGTGGGTGTGTTTGTTGCAGCAGTTGCGGCGTTAGCGGGTATGTTGTGGGCGAACCGATTCCAACATGTTGAACCAGATGGCATTGAAGCCGCAGATGAAATTCAGCATGACTGGCAAGCACTCAAAGCGTCTTACGGCCAACTGCCAACGGCGAGCCAAGCATTCGCTCCTATTTTTGTTCCAATCTTATTGATCTGTTTTGGCTCTATCGCGAAATTCCCAAGCTTACCGCTGGGCGAAGGTTTTGTGTTTGATGTTCTGACTTTCTTAGGACAGCCACTAACGGCATTGGTGATTGGCCTGTTCCTTTCTGTTCGCCTACTAAAATCAGACAACAAGATTGAAGAATTTGGCGAGCGAATCAGCCAAGGTATTACGGCTGCTGCGCCTATTCTTTTGATTACTGGTGCGGGTGGCGCATTTGGCGCGGTATTAAAAGCAACGCCGCTAGGTGAATACTTGGGTACGACGTTATCAGCGCTAGGTGTGGGCATTTTCATGCCATTTATCGTTGCGGCTGCGCTAAAATCGGCGCAAGGTTCGTCAACGGTTGCATTGGTGACCACATCGGCTTTGGTTGCGCCTATGCTTACGCAATTGGGGCTCGATTCAGAAATGGGCCGCGTATTGACAGTGATGGCGATCGGTGCTGGTGCGATGACGGTTTCTCATGCAAACGACAGCTTCTTCTGGGTAGTTTCGCAGTTTAGCCGCATGTCGGTGGGCTTAGCGTATCGCGCACAAACCATGGCTACGCTCGTTCAAGGTGTCACGGCAATGGCATTGGTGTACATTTTGAGTCTCGTTCTCTTATAAGTCTCTGGAAATAAGTATGAAAGTGGTAATTGCACCTGATTCATTTAAAGAAAGCTTAACCGCCAAACAAGTGAGCGAGGCGATCAAAACGGGTCTTGCTCGCGTATGGCATGATGCCGAGTTTGTTACGGTTCCGGTCGCAGACGGTGGCGAAGGCACGGTTCAATCTTTGATAGATGCAACTCAAGGCGAACAAGTCTTCACAACAGTGACCGCGCCATTAGGGAATGATGTTGAAGCGTTTTATGGCATCCTCGGCGACGGCGAAACCGCGGTTATTGAAATGGCGGAGGCCAGTGGGCTGCACCTTGTGCCGAGTGACGCTCGCGACCCAAAACTGACCAGTAGCATTGGTACCGGACAGCTGATCAAACACGCGCTAGACCGCGGTATTCAACGCTTAATCATTGGTTTGGGCGGCAGCGCTACTAATGATGGTGGCGTGGGCATGTTGACCGCGTTAGGGGTAACGTTTCTTGATGAATCTGGTCATGCAATTACCCCAAATGGAGGCGGGTTAGCGGCGCTTGCCTCCATCGATATTTCTGGTCTTGACCCACGTTTAGCAACTTGTGAAGTGTTGGTAGCATGCGATGTTGACAACCCACTCTGTGGCGACAAAGGCGCGTCGGCTATCTTTGGCCCGCAAAAGGGAGCGACGACGTCAGACGTCACTCTGCTCGATAACGCATTGCGCAAGTTTGGCGAGTTGACGGAACAAGCGACGGGTAAGCACGTACTGACGCGTGAAGGCGCAGGTGCTGCTGGTGGTATGGGGGCGGCCTTGCTCGGGTACACGCCGGCACGTTTGCAACCGGGAATTGAGATTGTGCTTGAAACGGTCAAGCTTGCTCAGCATGTTGCGGATGCGGATATTGTATTCACAGGCGAGGGTCGAATCGATCATCAAACCGCACATGGCAAAACGCCGATGGGAGTTGCTCAGGTGGCCAAGCAGTTTGATTTACCAGTTGTTGCATTGGCTGGTTGTGTGGGCGACAACTATCAGGCGGTCTATGAGTGCTGTATTGATGCGGTGTTTGCTTGTGTACCAAGGGCGATGAGCTTATCTGAGGCCATGAAAGAGGCCGACGTCAACGTTGCCAATTTAGCCGAAAACGTCGCGAGAATGTGGCAAATTAAGTCGCAGTGAGGGCGATAACGATACGAGAAAACTCCACCTTTGCGTGGAGTTTTTTGTTGTTACCAGTCTGCGTATGCGGGCATAAGTTCATTTAGCAAGAGCGAGTTAACGAACATGCTTTGCTATCAACTTTGCCAGTGTTTGCATCGCGTGAATCCAATTGGTTTCACTACCAAAGTTTGCCACGCTGAGGCGCACGCAATGTCGATATTGCTCTTGAGTGCCAAATACGGTGCCGGGAAGTAGGCTGATTCTGTGCTTATTGCACGCTTGATACAACGCATAGCTGTCCGTTTCTTTGGGCAGGCGCAACCAAAGCAAGAACGAACCTTGCACGGCGTTGATCTGGTATCGATTTTTTAGAGATTCGTATTCATCCAAGTATTGATGAAGAATCTGGATAAATCGGCGCATGTTGTTTTGATAAACCCGACCCATTCGCGAAGTATGCGTTCGATACTTGCCTGACGTTAGAAACGTTGCCACGGCTGATTGCATCAGGTTCAAACTGCCCATGTTCTCACACAGTAGATATTGCTCAATTTGATCTCTATATCGCCCCGCCAACATCCAACCAATTCTCAAACGCGAATCGAGCGTTTTGGATAACGAATTCACGTAAATTACGCGTTGCTTGTCATCGAGCAACCTCAAGCTTGGCAAAGGCTTGTTATAACTTAACCCGCCAAACACATCGTCTTCGATAATAGGAATATTGCCAGACGCCAATAGCAATTGCCGGCGCTTTTCTAGCGGCATCATGGCACCAGTTGGGTTGGTGAAGTTTGGCGTTACGATGATCGCTTTTATGTCCCATGTCGCCATTGCTTTTGCTAAGGCTTCGGGGCACATACCGTCTCGTGGGCAACTCGGAATTTCCACCGCTTTGAGGCCGAGTGATTCGAGCATCAATAAGTTGCCAAAATAGCAAGGGGACTCCACCGCGACAATATCGCCTTTTTGTGTCGTTGCGCGCAGCGCTAGGCTAATTGCTTGTTGCGCGCCGTGCGTCACCATGATCTCATCCAACTTGGCTGGCGTGCCCAAATCTTGCGTGATTTTCGCCAGTTGTTTGATTAAGAGGTGATCACCGGGTGGTAATTGGTAATGGCTCGGTACATGCGTTTGCTGGCGGCTGTGGCGGCCAATCTCGGCGTACAAGCTTTTGATCGCGGGGGAGTCAATGTTTGGGTGGGCAGAGCCTGCGGGCAAACGCTCTTGGTATTCAGGGTACGTGAGGATTTCTTTGCAGATCGAGAGCAAATCCACGCGAGTCGGATCCGGAATTGGGCGAGAAGTCGGCAAGGTGATTTTCACTCGATAACCCGACTTGGGAACCGAGTACACCAAGTTTTGCGCTTCCAGCTCTTGATACGCACGAATCACGGTGTTTTTGCTGACGCTTAATTCTTGGCTCAATGAGCGAATGGAAGGCAGTCGATCATCCACTTGGTAAACGCCACCATTGATGGCTTGTTTAAGGTGCTTTTCCACCACGAGGTACTTATTCCCTTCACCGTTTTCCAACAAATCTGTACCCATAAAAACACTTCCATCTGTCACTTTTTGCAAACACTGTACCTAATTACATTAACAGTATCTCAAAACATAAAACAAGCGTGAGTGAGGCGATCATGTTAATCCGAGCCATCCCTTTTGTATTTGTCATCCTTTGGGCTTCTGGATTTGTTGGTGCGCGTTTTGGTTTGCAGTATGCCGAGCCAGCGACACTACTTTCTATCCGTATGGCATTCAATGTCTTACTGTTTTTGGTTCTTGTGGCGGTATTGCGTAGAAGGTTGCCGACAGGAAGCGATTTTTGGCACAGCTGTGTGGTGGGTGTGTTGATCCATGGCTTCTATTTAGGCGGCACTTATTTCGCTATTGATTTGGGTATGCCTGCAGGGCTGAGTTCGTTGTTGGTGGGCATTCAGCCGATTTTAACCGCGGCTTTGCTGGTGGTGTTTGTTCGTGAGGAATTTAAACCCTCGCAATGGCTGGGTTTGGCTCTAGGCTTTGTCGGCATCGCTATGGTGCTGATGGGAAACATGGAGTGGCAGTCTGAGCAACATAAGTTCTTAGCCATTGGAGTCTGTTTACTGTCTTTGGTTGGTATCACGCTAGGGACGCTGTATCAGAAAAAACATTGCCAACAGGTGGATATGGTTGGTGGTGCGACGGTGCAATATTTGGCCGCACTCATCATGTTTCTGCCTGTTGCGATGCAGTTTGAAACGATGCAAGTTCAGTGGGAACTGGAGTTTATTTTAACCGTCTTGTGGTTGGTCGTCGTGCTCTCTTGTGTGGCGATTCTATTGTTGCTGTACATGGTGAGAAATGGCGCGTCTTCGAGTGTGGCGTCTGTGTTCTACCTGGTGCCGCCAACAACCGCGATTCAAGCTTGGCTCGCGTTTGGAGAGTCGTTTGATTGGATGGGCATTTCTGGCTTTGTCCTAGCGGCTACGGCGGTGTATTTGGTGGTTAAAAAACCAGATCTGACGATAAAAAAGGCTATCAAAACGGAGTATACCTAAATTAGGTAGGGACATTCACGTGCCAGTGAGTACAATTCTGCTTCATCTTAATCCGTGGAGCAGAGTGATGACGGCAAAGCCAGACCGAATGACCGCGATGCGTAATATCATCGACCAAGTAAAAGCTGAACTACCGATTTACGAACCGGAAACCTTTGTGTGTGGGCCGGAGGGGCAGTGCATCGGTTGTCCGAAGAAGTTACTGGAAATGGTGGATTCAGAGGTTACTTATTGGGAGTCGGCAATGGAGCGGGGTGTGATTCCGCAGTTTGATGAGATCCGTCGTTTCGGGAAGATGTGCACTAACGTACGTCGCGGACTTGTGCGTAATAACGTTCCACTACTCGGGTAATCTGCTTCAGTAAATAAGTGATTGATAAATAAAGTCCTAAAACTGACACATAAATGTGTGCGTTTGCATATTAACTTGGCGAGCGGTCTCAACTTTGGCCCATGACTCTTGTTTGTCATCTACTAGGGCTTTAAACCTTTTAAATCAGCGATATATTGGCAAGGTCTCACATGGATGTGAGGCAAACGACCATTCATTCTGCTGAGATAAAAAAGTGAGATTAAAGGGATTTACGCTGATGGAAATCACCATAGTGCTCGCCACTTTGGCTTTCATCGCTTTGGCTGCGTTGCCAACACTACTCCACATTCATCGCCAAGCCTATGCGTCGATGTTACACAGTTCCAATTCGTCATTGGGTACCGCGCTTAAATTTTTCAACGCCCGAGTGGCGATAGACAATGCCGTCGAGCAAAACCAAGTCCACTATATTGATAGGAACGTAAAAACCTTAAGCGGTATGCCAGAAGCGAGCGCCAATAGCATTGGCGCGTTATTAGAAATCGATTTGCCGCAGAGTGGCGTGTCCAAAATTGATGTTCCCTGCAAAGGCAGTGACTTTTGTATTATTGGTCAGCAACACCCAAACAGTACCCACTTTGTGTCTATTCCCGATTATCAATTTGTCGACCAGTCAGGTCTTGATCGGGTGGTGTACATTTGGCCGCAAGGGTATACCTTGGCAGAAGAGGCATGCTATTTCTATTATGTAAATCAAGCATCCACAGAGTCTATCGTCCGAGGGCACGTTACTGAGGGTTGTTAGGCGCGCTTAACATCATCTTCTGACTCATCAACACTTCGCCATTGGGGAGAGTGACTTCTCCTAGTTCACCATGGTGCTCAAATCCAAATCGCTCGTACAACGCTATCGCGGCAAGGTTGTCCTTATAAACATTAAGTACAATGGTGTCGTAACCATATTCCCAGGCACTTTTAAGTGCGACAGACAATAGCTGCTTACCTAGCCCTTTTCCTCTGAATGTTCTATCGATATGAATACCTAAAATGCCTGTGCTAGTGAGTTGACAGCCTTCATAACCGCACAGTTCGGCAGGAAAAACCTCTACACTACCAATCAGAACGTGATTGTCCAAAGCAACAAATTGAGGAATCGATTCAAGTTCTACGCGACGTAAAATATTGGTCAGGGTGTCTTTATCTGGAGCCGGACTGCGCAGGTATTTACCTTCGGCATAGACTCGGTTCCACAGTTCGGTAAAGCGCTCGATATCGCTTACCTGGATGGGTCTGATTTGCATTCATCTTCCTTGATTAGTGCAGGTTAGTGATGGTTAAGGTACGAGTTCAGATAAACAGCGAATTTGGTTCGGAATGGGATCGGCTGGCGCACTGGCTCCTGTTGGATTAAACCAAATCGTATTTACGCCAGCTTGCATTGCAGGGTAAATGTCTTTATGAGGCAAGTCGCCAACCATGGTTAACTCACTCACGTTAACCCTTAGCTGTTTTGCGATAGCAAGATAAAACTCAGATTGGTTTTTAGCGATGCCGAGATTGGCAAAACAAAAGTAGCCATTTAAGTACTGGTCTAAGTCGACGCGGACGAATGCACGCTGAACCTCTTCCATGTTGGAATCAGATGCACTGGTCGCGATGTAAATAGCATGATTTTGGGAAAGTGTTGCCAGTGTTTCTTTGGTCAGAGGGATCGTTTCTACGTGTTCCCAATCGCACATTTTTCCTTGTGCGTGAGGGAAATCCACCATTAAGGTGTTCCCCCAATCGAAAAGATAAATCATGTTCGAATCTCCTTTATCCGCACATCATATCGTCTTTTCTAAAATCAGGGGATAAATTGCATCGATAAATGCGATTTAGGTGGCTTTAGTCGTGAAAAGCGCTTAATTGTCGTTATCGTTACAAATGTTTCAGCATAATGCGTGAGTTAGTTTTAAAACCTTGCTTGTCGTAAAACCGCTGTGCTGGTTGATTGAATTCCATCACTTCTAATCGAACTTGTGTAGCATTGGCATCGCGCGCCCATTGCTCACAGGCCTCAAGCAGTTGGCGACCGATACCCTGCTGTTTTTGTTCTTCATTGACGACAATAGTTCCTACTCGACAAATTGGATCTTTGATCAGAAAGCTGACGGTTTCATTCTGAGTGATCATCGCGGTTAAAAAGCCGACTACCTCCTTTTCATGTTCTGCGACTAAAAACAAGCGTTCATCATTCTCGAGAGCCTGAGTGAGGAACGCTCGGTCGTCTTCCGAAGGTGCTACAAAAGCTTCAGGCGCGTTGGCAAAATGCAGTACGTTGATTTGTAGGTTTAATTCAAAAATTGCATCCAAATCGTCAGGAGTTGCTTGTCGAATGTTGACTTCCATTTTACTTACCGCCTGAAAGATCGATAAAAGAGCCTGTAACATAAGAAGCTTCATCACTGAGTAGCCAAGCGATCGCATTCGCCACTTCTTCTACCGTACCGCCCCGTTTCAGTGGAATTTGAGGGCTGAGCCTATCCACTCGGTTTGGTTCTCCACCATCGGCGTGCATATCGGTGTAAATGAAACCAGGTCGAACGCCATTGACGCGAATATTTCGGTCTGCCAATTCAAGCGATAGCCCTTTGGTTAAGGTATCCATTGCGCCTTTTGATGTGGCGTAATCGACATATTCAAATGGCGCGCCTGAGCGTGATGCCCCAGAAGAAACATTCACAATTGCACCACCAGTACTGAATCGCTTCGCCGCTTCTCTACAACAGAGAAAGCAGCTATTCACATTAGTGTTCATTACTTTCTGAAATCGTTCTAAGCTGATTTCCGCCAACGGTGACTGAGTAAATAGAATGCCAACGTTGTTGACCAAATGGGTGACTGAGCCTAGTGCGTTTTCTGTTGCATCGAAAAGGTTGAGCACTTGTTGCTCGTCAGATACATCTGCTTGAACGGCGATCGCTTTTCCGCCATTTGCTTGTATGTCTCTGACCACTTGGTGAGCTGCTTCACTTTGCGCACGGTAATTAACACACACGGCATAGCCTTGCTCGGCCAGTTTTTTCGCCGTTGCGGCTCCAATGCCTCGGCTTGCGCCTGTAACGATGACTACTTTATTCAAAATACATCCTTATTTTTGTAGCGAGTAGATTTTGTCGGTGTAACGCTTGTCGCCAATTTGGTATGCGTCAGGAATGACTTCAGATAGCTCGAATCCGCACTTCATGAGAACACGCTCTGAAGCAATATTCCCTTCAGTGACCGTAGCGGAAAAGCGGTCGATGTCATGTGTTGCTCTCGCCCAATTTAGAAGCGCTTGAAGGGTTTCTGTTCCAAACTGTCGGCCATGAAATTCAGGCAAAAGTAAGTAACCCACCTCTGCGTTACCTTCTTCAATGGCAAGGCCAGTGACGCCAATCGGTTGTTCAGATTGCTTATCGAGTATGACGAGGCAAAGCCAGTGCGGACTGTCTGGTGTCCATGGTAATAATCGCGAAGCAAATTTTTCTTTTATTTGTTTTTCGCTCGGGCGCTCAAAACAGAGCTCAATGAGCTCTGGTTCGGAATGTAATCGCTGAAATAGTTCCCAATCGCTGGCTTCGATAGGTCTTAATCGGCTTCGGTGAGTCTCAATATAAACTGACATGCGTGTCCTTACAGCATTTATGTAGAGAGCCAGTTTCTCATCCTCTTATCTCTTTAATCAAACGGTTGCACTTACAAAAGTGATTTGTGTGGTGAATGCCTGGTTGGGTAATGAATTCTTACTGAATATTCATTTATGGGATGAAAATAACGAAATTTCATACTTGAGACACTTAGAGCAACACGGAAATGATGTGGATCAAGAGAGAACTACCCATAAAGTAGTATTTTGCGATCTATAATTACATTTTATTTGGAAGTGTTGCTAATTATGTCAATAAAAAAACGATATGTTGCACTGCTGGTTGCTGCCGGCATTGGTGTGGGCTGGTTAACATTAGGTGGTACTGCAGCGGTAATGCATTACACCTCTGATACTGAGTTCTGTCTCTCGTGCCACTCTATGGAAATCCCTTACAAAGAGTACCAAGGCTCGGTGCACTTCAGTAATGCGAAAGGCATTCGTGCCGAGTGTTCTGATTGCCACATCCCACAAGAACCGATGGACTACCTGATCACGAAGATTCGTGCATCGAAAGACATCTACCATGAGTTCGTGACTGGCAAGATCGACACGCCAGAAAAATACGAAGCGCACCGCAAAGAGCTTGCGGAGATGGTGTGGGAGCAGTTCCGTGAAAACGACTCTGCAACGTGCCGTTCTTGCCACGACTTTGACGCGATGGAAGAATTTGAGCAATCTCGCGATGCAGCGAAAATGCACGAGTACGCAAAAGTGAACGATCAAACGTGTATCGATTGTCACAAAGGCGTTGCTCACTTTGCACCAGAAGCTGAGCTAGACAGCAAGGCATTTGAAACGTTGATGAGCTTCACCACAAAAACATCACCTGGTGCCAAAGTCGTTTACCCTGTGACTGAAATCGCAATGGGTGAAATGGGTAAAATTAACCCAACGACGAAGTTAGAAGTAATCAGCTCTGAAGGTGATGAGCGTACTGTTAAGTTGGACGCATTCCAAATGAAAGGCGCAGAGCAAGTGCTGTACATGGGTGAAGGTCAACGTGCCATCGTAGCAACGCTAACCGAGCAAGGTCAGCAAGCTCTTGAGGGCGGTGAGTTTAAGGCCGACGTTTACGGCAACGAATGGCGCGCAGTGTCACTAACAGGCACGATCGATTCTCCTGTTGTGGATACGCTTGACCCAGTTTGGTCATACGCAGAAGAGCTAGACAACGTTTATTGTGCAACTTGTCACGCGAAAATTCCTTCAAATCACTTCACAGTGAACGCATGGGGACCAGTGGCGAAGAGTATGGGTGATCGAACAGACATCACTGCCGAAAACCTAGAAATTCTTACTAAGTTCTTCCAGCACCACGCGAAAGATGTGGTTGGTCACTAACGATAAATAGAAGGATAAGATTATGACTAATTTAACCCGTCGTGGATTTCTAAAAGGCACAGGTCTGGCGGCTGGCGCCATGGCATTTACTTCTTTTGCGCCTATGTCTGTTGCGTCTTCAAACCAGCGTGGTAAGGGCATTTTGACTGCGGGCCGCATGGGCCCAATGTTATGTGAAGTGAAAGATGGCAAGCTAGTATCGACCACTAATGCTCTGCCACAAACTGTACCAAATAGTCTACAAACTACTGGGCCTGACCAAGTGCATACCAAGGCGCGTGTGAAGTACCCAATGGTACGTAAAGGCTACTTGGCAAACCCATCGTCGCCAGAAGGTGTGCGCGGTAGTGATGAGTTTGTGCGTGTGTCTTGGGATGAGGCTTACAAGCTGATCCACGAACAGCACATGCGCATTCGTAAAGAATATGGCCCAGCTTCTGTGTTTGCAGGCTCTTACGGCTGGCGTTCAAGTGGCGTGCTGCACAAAGCACAAACCTTGCTGCAACGTTACATGAGTATGGCGGGTGGCTATTCAGGCCACTTGGGTGACTACTCAACGGGTGCTGCGCAGATCATCATGCCGCACGTTGTGGGCTCTATCGAAGTGTACGAGCAACAAACCACGTACCCAGTGGTGCTAGAGCACAGTGATGTGGTTGTGCTTTGGGGCTTAAACCCGATCAACACCCTAAAAATCGCGTGGAGTTCAACAGACTGCGCGGGGCTTGAGTTCTTCCATCAATTGAAAAAATCAGGCAAGACGGTTATTGCGATTGACCCTATTCGTTCTGAAACCATTGAGTTTTTTGGTGAGAATGCGGAGTGGATTGCTCCTCACCCAATGACCGACGTAGCGATGATGATGGGTATCGCACACACCTTGGTGAAACAAGGTAAGCACGATAAAGCCTTCCTCGATAAATACACCGCTGGTTACGACAAATTTGAAGCGTACCTGATGGGCGAAGAAGACGGCGTAGAAAAATCAGCGGAGTGGGCATCGCAAATCTGTGGCGTACCTGCGAAGCAACTTGAGCTACTGGCTGACATCTTCAGTAAAAACCGCACCATGCTGATGGCGGGTTGGGGCATGCAGCGCCAACAATACGGTGAACAGCGTCACTGGATGCTGGTTACACTGGCAACAATGTTGGGTCAAATCGGTTTACCGGGTGGTGGTTTTGGTTTCTCTTACCACTACTCAAACGGTGGTAACCCTGCTCGTGACGCTGGCGTGCTTCCTGCGATTTCAGCATCACTGGGTGGCGGCTCTTCTGCGGGTAACGACTGGGCGGTATCTGGCGCGGTGCAAAGCTTCCCTGTGGCGCGTATTGTCGAGGCGTTGGAAAACCCAGGTCAATCCTACCATCACAACGGTCATGAACTGACGTTCCCAGATATCAAGATGATTTGGTGGGCAGGTGGTGCGAACTTTACTCACCACCAAGACACCAACCGCTTGATTAAAGCATGGCAAAAGCCTGAGCTGATCGTGATTTCAGAACCTTACTGGACTGCGGCTGCGAAGCATGCGGACATCGTTCTGCCAATCACCACATCGTTCGAGCGTAACGACTTAACGATGACGGGTGACTACAGTAACCAACACTTGGTGCCAATGAAGAAAGTGGTTGAGCCGCAAGGTGAAGCGCGTAATGACTTCGATGTATTCGCGGACATGGCAGAGATGCTAGCTCCGGGTGGCCGTGACGTGTACACCGAAGGCAAGACTGAAATGGAATGGCTGTACGGCTTCTACAAGGCGGCGCAACAAGGTGGCCGTGGCTCTCGCGTAGCAATGCCGAACTTCAGCAAGTTCTGGGAAGATAACCAACTGATCGAGATGAAGTGGAACGAGAAGAACGCACAGTTTGTTCGTTACGCGGATTTCCGTGAAGACCCGATCATGAACCCGCTAGGTACGCCAAGTGGTAAGATTGAAATCTTCTCGAAAACGATTGAAGGTTACCAGTTGGAAGACTGTCCTCCACACCCAACGTGGATGGCACCAACCGAGTACACTGGCAATGCAAAAGATGGCGAGTTGCAGCTAATGACCGCGCACGCAGCGCATCGTCTACACAGCCAGTTTAACTACGCGAAGATTCGAGAAGAGTACGCAATTGCAAACCGTGAACCTATTTGGATTCACCCTGAAGATGCGAAAGCGCGTGGTATTAAAACGGGCGATCTAGTTCGTGCGTTTAACAACCGTGGCCAAGTATTGGTTGGCGCAGAAGTGACTGACCGAATCAAGCAAGGTTCAGTGTGTATTCATGAAGGCGGTTGGCCGGATCTGGATCCGAAAACCGGCATTTGTAAGAACGGCGGTTGTAATGTGTTAACGTTGGATATTCCGACCTCTCGACTTGCAAACGGCTGTGCGGCGAACTCGGCACTGGTTCGTATTGAAAAATACACTGGCCCAGAATTAGAACTAACAGCGTTTGAACCACCAAAAAATGGCTAGAAAAAAGTAGCGCTTGAAAGCAAGAAGCCAGCGAATCGCTGGCTTCTTTTTTATCTAGTCATCGTTCGCATTAGCGCGAAGCGAGAGAAACAAACGGCATCTGTTTCTTAATCTGAAATGTCGGGAGTAAAGTAAATACAATCGCGACAAACAAGACCGAACCTATTAAATCTTCAGGGCGATGCATGCCCAGCCATAAGCGGCTATATGCGACGCTCATTCCCCACATCCATAATGACAGTGCAGAGATATAGCACTTGTTCTGTAAGAACAACCCACCAAAGAAAGCCAAACAAATCGAAACGAAAATCGTATGGCCGGACGGGAAAGAATAGTCTTTCTCGCCTTGCCAATGGCGTGTCCGCCAATCACTGACGTGTTCAGAAATCTGGTTAATTACGTTGGCTTGTTGTTTTGTATCTAACTGATAAAACGTTTCTGGTGTTTCAATCAATTGTTCTGCTGCGAGCAATTCCGTGTACGGGCGCGGGCTTTCTGTCATCAGTTTTAGCCCCGTTTTGCTGGCAAAGCCAATCACAAGTAACAGCACTAACATTGAGAGTTTTTGCATCCACTCAGTGCGACTTGGTTTAAAGCAAAATAAAGAAAGCAGTAGCAGTGTTAAGGTAATTAAAAAGCCTTTGCTGCCAGCAGAGTCAGTGAGCAAAGTAAGAGTAATACCCAGACTTTCTGGCACCTGTGAGGTGAGATCGTGATAAGAGCCAAACAGCGACATTGGGATGATGCCAAGAACAAACAAGGCGAGCATCATCAATCCATATTTTTTGGTTTTCATTGAGAGCGTTTTGTTTTATTGAGGGTTATTCAACCACGTGAAAATAAGGGGCTTATCTTACGTTATCTGGCGTGAAAAACTTATCAACGCTTTGTCAATTTGACGAGAGAATGAAGGCTGAGTGATGAATTGATGACATTTATCCGGAGGGTAAAGGCGCTCATCCTTAAGCGTTGGGGTCTTAATCCATCAGAGAACGTAAGTATTCTGCTGCTTTGGTTGGGTTTTCTGCATGACAAATGGCAGAAACCAAAGCCAAACCATGCACACCTGTCGCACTCAGTGTAGGAATGTTGGTTTCGTTGATGCCACCAATAGCGACGATTGGTAAAGACGTGGTGTTCAGCGCCATCTTCAAACCTTCAATACCCCAGTGTTTTTTGGTGTTGGTTTTGGTTGGTGTAGCGAAGATGGCACTCAAACCGATGTAATCAATGGGCAGAGAATCCGCCTCTGCCAACTGCTCTTCAGTCTCAATCGACAAGCCTAGAATCTTGTTTGGGCCAATCAATTGACGAGCGATCTCTGCTGGCATGTCTGACTGCCCGAGGTGAACCCCATCGGCATCGACGGCAAGGGCAACATCAACACGATCATTGATGATTAACGGGACGTCAGTGCCTTCAAGGACCGTCTTTACGGCTTGAGCTCGTTCAATAAATGCACGAACGTCACCATGTTTTTCGCGTACCTGTACCATGGTTACCCCACCTTCTACCGCCTTTCTTACAACGTGTTTGAGAGTGGATAAATCTTGTTGGTCGTCGGTGACCAAATACAAACGATAGGCGTTCATTATGTTTCCTTTTGCCTCCCACTGTCTTTGGAGTGAGAGGCGTTTAAAGCATTGAGAAGTGATTTATCTCACTTGTAATTTAAGACGTGTTGCCAGTGTTTCTTCATCCAGTTGGTAAAGCTCATCCAAAAGATGCATTTGCAAGCTACCTGGCCCTCGCGCTTGCTCTGCCGCAATTTCACCCACAACGCCAAGCACCGCTGCCGCAGCAAGGCCTGTTTCGTCGCCGATTGCTGCGAACGCGCCTGTCAGTGCGGTTAACGTGCAACCCATGCCCGTTACGTATGGCATCATCTCGTGACCATTATTCAGCTGGACGGTTTGCTCTTTTGTCACGATGTAGTCAGTTTCGCCGGAGATCACCACGCTCGCTCCGTATTCTTCAACTAAGAAGTGAGCCGCCCCAAGGGCTGCATCACTACTGTCGAGTGCATCTACACCTTTGCTTTGCGCTTGCTCACCAGCGAGAGCAATGATTTCGGAAGCATTACCACGAATGATTAACTTGTTTGCAAGGCGGGCGATTTCGCGCGAGGTTTCGGTGCGTAGTGAACTTGCACCGCAACCGACAGGGTCGAGCACAACAATTTTACCGTTCGAGTTGGCTTGCTCGACGGCATAGCTCATGCGCGGCGTCCAAACGCTGTCTAGGGTGCCGATGTTGATCACCAAAGCGCCAGCAAACGACATCATTTCTGCCATTTCTTGCTTTGAATGCGCCATGATTGGCGAAGCACCGATAGCCAGCAAAGCGTTCGCCGTGTTGTTCATCACCACGTAGTTGGTAATGTTCACGACTAAAGGCTTTTTCTGACGCACTGCGGTTAATGCTTGAGTGATTTGTTCTATTAACATGAGATTCTCCAATTAACCTTATTGTGCGTTTAGACCTTGTTGCCAAAACGCCACTTCCATACGCGTTGCGGTTTTGAAGACCTGAATCAGGTTTTGACCGCGCTGGCTGTGGATGTCGATTTCAGCCAGCAACTGGTTAAAGTGTTCGGCCCCACTTGCCACGCCTGATTGGAACTCTTCACCGCCGTACAAGTTAATCCAACTTGCGTAAGGATTGCCTTCGAATACCGTGTTTTCATCTTCAATCAGCATTTTACCAATGACGGCGTAGCCGATGGAGCAAGGGGCGAGCGCGGCATACAAGTCAACTAAGTCGCCCGTCATGCCTGCATCCAATACGTAGCGCGTGTAAGCCACCGTGCCAAAATCTTCCGGCTCGTTTTCGAGATCAGATTCCGTCAATCCCCACTGACCGCAGTAGGTAACATGGTGGGCAATCTCTGAGTCTAAAAGCGCATGTACACTTGGTAGTGCGCGGCGCATGTCGTCTAACGTACGTGCTTTGTAGATTGCCAGCGCATAAGCTCGTGCGTACTGCTTTAGGAAAAGAAAATCCTGCTTTAGATAGTGCAGAAAACAAGGCTGAGCCAGAGTGCCTCGCGCCAATTGCTGCACGAAAGCATGCTCAGTGTATTCTTGCCAATCTTGGCGGCAAGCGTCGATCAAATCTTGGTATTTCATTATGGGTATCTCGTTATCAAACGACCCTAGGCTTAGATCCTAAGGTCAGTAGAATTAGTCAAAGCTCGGTACGTAATCTTTCGCTTTTGGCAGTGTTTCGATGATTTTTTGTGAATACATGAATTCGGCATAATCATCGTAGCGCTTCAGATCTACTGCAGATGGACGAAGAGCGAAACGAGTTAGAGTGTCATTCCAAGCGCGTTGGTTAAGATCGTTGTTGAGTGTGTCTGGTGAATAAGCCACAAACTCTTTCCACGACTCTTTTGGATGGTTAACGATGTAAGTGGTCGCTTGCTCTAGTGCTTTGTTGAATGCCTTGATGGCTTGTTTGTCGTAGGTTTTTGCATTGGCTACGAAGACTAACTCGTCATACGCTGGTACTCCGTGTTCTTCAGGGAAGAAGGCTTTAGCTTTATAACCTTCTAGTGCCAGTTGGTTGGTTTCGAAGTTACGTAGACCGCCCCAAATCGCATCCACCTTGCCAGACGCAAGGGACGAAGACAGCGCCCAACCTACGTTGATGATTTGTACGTCAGAAAACTTCACGTTCTCTTGCGCAAGCATGGTGCCGATTGTTGCTTCTTCGTTGCCTGCGATCGCAATACCGATCTTCTTGCCTTTTAAGTCGCCAAGGTTTTCATTCTTACCGTTGTCCAACACCATCAGCGTGTTGAGTGGCGTAGCAATCAAAGTCGCAGAGCGGATTAGTGGCAAACCAGCCGCGACATCGATGGTCAGGCTTGGTTGGTAAGAAATCGCCATGTCGACTTTACCCGCCGCGACCAACTTAGGTGGTGTGCTTGGATCTGCCGGCTCTTGAATGTTGACCTTCAAACCTTGCTCTTTGAAGTAACCACGCTCTTTGGCAATAACGATAGGGCCATGGTTTGGATTGACGAACCAATCCAACATCAGTGTCATCTCTTTTTCAGCAGCAAGCACGTTGGTTGATACCACTGAAGCGAGTAGAGCAGCAGCGCTCATAAGTTTGTTTTTATTCACGGGGTTCTTCCTTTTCTTTCCCAATTTTCTTTGGTTATTTTCTGTAATTACTTGCTTTCCCAAGGGATGGCTTTTTTCAATAATTTATCGGTGATGAAGTAGAGTGAGATAGACAGCACGGCGAGGATAAACAGCGCCGCAAACATCTCATCAATGATCATGCGAGCGTTGGCTTGGAGCATCAGATAACCCAAGCCTTCACTTGAACCTACCCACTCACCGACCACTGCTCCAATTGGCGCAATAACGACAGCAACACGAATACCTGAAGCTAAAGTTGGTAGGGCGGCTGGCAATTGAATATGACGAAGTAACTGCCATTTAGACGCGCCCATGGTCTTGGCAAGGTCGAGGTAACCTGTTGGTGTATTGCGTAAGCCGTCGTAGCAACATGTCGTGACGGGGAAAAAGATGATGATCGCCGCCATAACAACTTTTGAAGCAATGCCGTAACCCAGCCAAAGCATGAGCACTGGCGCGATGGCGAACACAGGGATCGCTTGGCTAGCAATCAGAATGGGCAGTAACCAACGCTTCAGCGGCTCGAACATCAGCATTTGCAATGCGAACAGCAAACCCATCGATAATCCAAGCGCCAAGCCAAGTAAAATCTCTTGCGCGGTAACCCAAGTATGTTTGAGCAGGACATCGTAACGAGTGACCAATCTATCCAGCACTTCAATTGGTGAAGGTAAGATGAAGCTTGGCATGTCGAATACCATAACAACCAACTGCCACAATCCCAAGATCACCGCTGTGCTAATGACCAAGCGCAGAGCCGGATGGGTCACGCGTTCTTTTTTACTAATGCGTGCCGAAACGGAGTTGTACTGAGTCATATCACTCATAGTCTTTCTCCAATTGATCCAAAATCGCTTGTTGCAGCGCCGCGCACTCTCCATCGAGAACCCGTGGCGGCTTGGAGTCTGGAACGACCAAGTGCTGAGCTTGCGCAGGCGTGCCTTGCAACACATAGAGTTGGTGAGCTAATCGCACCGCTTCTTGTGGGTCGTGGGTAATCAGAACAACCGTCTTATCTTTCAATAATTCGGCAGACAAGGTTTGCAACTTATGGCGAGTAACCGCGTCCAGCGCAGAGAAGGGCTCATCCATCAGAACCAGAGGCTTGTCTTGCATCAGAGTACGAGCAAGGGCAACACGCTGTCTCATACCGCCAGAGAGCTGAGCTGGCTTAGCATCCGCGTAATCGGCGAGTCCCACTTGGCTGAGTAAAGTCAGTGCACGTTGTCTATTTTGCTCTGTTGCTTGCTCTTGAGAAAATCGAGAACTGAGGCAGACGTTGTCTAACACATTCAACCACGGTAGCAATAAATCCTGTTGAGCCATGTAAGCGATACGGTCATGCAGTGCAGCGCCATCGGTTGTGATGAGTTCGCCATGCCAGTCAACTTGGTCATCCAGTAGGCCAGCTAAGTAACGCAATATTGTGGTTTTCCCGCAGCCACTTCGTCCGAGTAATACCGTCCATTGACCGACAGGAATGGTCATGTTCACTCCCGCTAAAGTCGGTGTTTGGCTGTCTTTGTATTGCAAACTGGCGTCGGAAAGCTGAATGCCAATCGCGTTAGCGAACATAAGTATGACCCGAAAAAAAGTGATTCACAGGGCCGTGACCTTTCCCCACTTCCAATTCATCAGCGTGTGCGATAGCTTGGCTGATGTACTGTTTTCCTAAATGTACGGCTTTGTGCAGGTTGTTGCCTTGACCAAGGTAAGACGCAATGGCGGAAGACAGTGTACAGCCCGTACCGTGGGTGTTTTGGGTTGGGAAACGCTTGGCGCTGATTAACTCGGCACTGTTTTGCATGATCAGCAGATCGTTGCTGTTTTCATCTTCTTCAAGGTGACCGCCTTTGAGCAGAATGGCTTTGGCACCAAGTGCACGAAGGTCGGTAATCATATCGTTCATTTCAGATTCTGATTGAGGCACTGGCTTACCCGTCAATGCTGCACCTTCTGGCAGGTTAGGAGTAATGATGTCTGCCAGTGGAATTAGTTCTTCTTTTAATGTGCTGATTGCTGATTGCTCAAGTAGCAAATCACCGCTGGTGGCGACCATGACGGGATCAATCACAAGATGCTTGGGTTGGTACTGTCTTATTTTGCTTGCCACCACTTTGATGATGTTCGAATCCGCCAGCATGCCGACTTTTACCGCCACAATATTGAGATCGGTAAACACCGCATCGAGTTGGTTTTCAACGTGATCAAGTGGGATCGGGAAAATCGCAGAAACGCCTTGCGTGTTTTGTGAGGTGATGGCGGTAATCACTGAGCAGGCAAAGCTGCCAGTGGCGGACATCGCTTTGATATCGGCTTGGATGCCTGCGCCGCCGCCGCTGTCGGAGCCTGCGATGGTTAAGACAACAGGGGTGTTTATAGGTGATTGTGCCTGGTGTAAAGATGGCTGTGATTGCTGCGTCATGGTCGCTCCTACTACAAGACGTATAGGAACTGACTTTGACCGTTGTGGATAGATCGATTGTTCGATCGTTTCGCTCGCCAAAGAGGAGCGGCGAAAGGCAAAGTGCGCATAGTTCCCTACGTCAGTGCTAACTGAATCAGGTTCAACGGGTCTCGAATCTCGATCTCAGCCAACGCTTATCGCGTGGCCCCCCGACTATTTCGCTCGGATGATAGCAGGACCCTTGTAGAAGGGATACGTTTTTTGAGAGTAATTATTATTGAGTATTCAATTATGCGAGGTGAGTGATAGAGTAAGCATCTAAATGGTTCGTCGTGTGGAATTTACTAGTGCAACGCTCTGGTGAAAGAGCTGAACCTGGAATATTTAATAAATAATCGTGGTCTCGCTAAGCAAGGATTAGCACAAAACAAGGTTAAAAAACTGTTAAAATTTAACGCGTTGCCAATTTAACTTTGTTGAACTTTTCGACAGTTAATTAGGAAGGCTAAGACGATCATCGAGCAAGGAGACTTCATGCTTAATTCTGCAACAGCGAAGTCAGTGATCGATCATGCTCTCTTTTTAGGGGCTGATTTCGCTGAACTATTCGTTGAACATCATCAAACTAACACCGTCCAGATCGCATCTGGTGAGGTGGACAAGATCAATTCGGGGATTGATTTTGGTATCGGTATTCGCCTCTTCTTCGGTCACAAAGTGCTTTATGGATACACCAATAGCACGGACGAAGCCGAGCTAAAACGCGTAACCTCATTGCTTGCGGCAAAAGACAAGCGTGAGCAAATCGCGTCAGCAGGTTCTTTAAATTTGAACCGCTACCCAATCCAACACGGTTGCCGCATGCCGTTAAGTCAGGATGCCAACTTAGATTCAAAAATCGCGTTTCTATTGAAAGTTGACCAAGCTGCGCGTGCAGAAAGTGATTACATCAGCCAGTTCATTGGTAGTGTGCTTCAGCGCGAGCAGCAAGTGTCTATCTTCAACTCAGAAGGTTTGCATGTAGACGATACGCGTCACTACATTCGTGTGGCGGGTAACACCGTTGCTCAAAAAGGTAATGAGCAGTCTTCTGGTATGGAAGGTCCTGGCGCTCTTGCTGGTTGGGAGTTCAGCGAACAGCTTGATGCAAAAGAGCTGGGTCAAACTATCGCGCAGCAAGCGTTAGTGAAACTTGGCGCGGATGCTTGTCCATCAGGTGAAATGCCAGTGGTAATTGGTAACGGCTTTGGCGGCGTTATCTTCCATGAAGCGTGTGGTCACTTGCTAGAAACCACTTCAGTTGCGAAGAAAGCGTCCGTATTCCACGACAAGATGGGCGAAATGATTGCTCACACCGCAGTGAATGCAGTCGATGATGGCACCATGACCAACGAATGGGGCTCGATTCACGTTGATGACGAAGGCATGAAGACTCAGCGAACTCAATTGATCAAAGACGGTAAGCTAACCAGCTTTATGGTTGATAAAATGGGTGGCATGAAGACGGGTTACCAACCTACGGGTTCTGGTCGTCGTCAAAACTACAAGTTTGCACCAACCTCGCGTATGCGTAACACCTTTATCGAAGAAGGCGAGCATTCACTTGATGACATGCTGGCTGGCATCGAACGCGGCATCTATGCGAAGAAGATGGGCGGTGGTTCGGTTCAACCGGGAACGGGCGAGTTCAACTTTGCCGTTCGTGAAGCTTACCTCATTGAAAATGGCAAAATCACCAAGCCTCTAAAAACAGCAACGCTGATCAGCACGGGTCCAAAAGTGCTGAAAGAAATCAGCATGGTCGGCAAAGACATGGCGCTTGCGCCGGGCATGTGTGGTTCTGTAAGTGGTTCAGTACCAACAACTGTCGGTCAGCCAACGCTGAAAGTCGATAACATTCTGGTAGGAGGCGGTAACTAATGAGCCAAGAACAACAACTTCTTAATGCGGTTGATTACGTCCTATCAGAAGCAAAACGCCAAGGCGCAGAAGCGGACGTCATTGTAAACCGCAACAGCAGCTTTTCTCTGAAAGCGAACCAAGGGCAGTTGGATGAGTACAAAGTAAGCTCAAGCCAAGTTCTGGGTGTTCGTGTTGTGAAAGATGCTCGTGTCGCGACAAGTTATTCTGAATCACTAGAGCAACCAAGCTTAGATTTGATGCTGACCAACGCACTGCAAAGCGCTCGCTTTTCCAAGCAAGATGAACATCAGACTATTAGTTGCGTGAACAGCCAAATCGCGACTGATGTTGCTGAGATTGCGCAAGACGATACCACATCGGTCGATGAGAAAATTGAACTGTCCCTTGCGCTTGAGCAAGGTGTTGTGGCTCTGCCTCACGCTTCAAGCTCACCATACAATGGTTACAGTGACGGTGAAACTCAGCTCATCATCGCGAATACTCAAGGTACGTTATGTCAACATTTCGAGCGATCGTTCACTTGTTACGCGTATACCTTGTTTGAAAAAGACGGCAAACAGTCGATGGCGGGAAGAATGTCGCTAGGTCGCCGTTTTGATGAGTTGGATCCAGCTTATTGTATAGAAGGCGGTTACAACCTTGCTCGCGATCTTCTGGAAGGCGCTCCGGTTGCGACAGGTAACTACCCTGCTATTTTCCACATCAATGCTTTAAGCAGCCTGTTTGGTGCATTCGGCAGTGCGTTTTCTGGTGTGAGTGCGATGAAAGGCATCTCGCCACTGGGTGACAAGCTTGGTCAAAGCGTTGCAAGTGAACTGATCACCTTTACCGATGCGGCTTACATGCCAAATGGTATGGCAATCGCGAGTTTTGATAGTGAAGGCTTCGCTACTCAAGATAATGTGATGATTGCTAATGGTGAGTTGAAAACCTTGCTACACAACAGCCAGACCGCAAGTTACTTGGGCGCAGTCTCGACAGCAAGTGCCGCTCGCGGTGCAAAATCGAGCCTAGACGTATCGGCAAATCATAAAGTGATTGCGACAGGCAACAGCAGTGCGCCAGAAGTCAAAGCAGGTGAATACCTAGAATTAGTCGAACTGCAAGGAGTTCACTCTGGTGCAGATGCTGTCAGTGGTGATTTCTCATTTGGTGCGAGTGGCTTCTTGTGCCGTGATGGAGAGCGCGTTCAACCAGTTCGTGGGATCACGGTAGCGGGTAACTTCTACAAGATGCTGCAAGAAGTTGAGGCAGTAGGTGATACTCAGCTAATCAACGATAGCCGCACTTTCTTCTCGCCAGACGTTCGCTTTGCTCGTTTGAGCATTGGTGGTAAATAAGCGTTGCATAGAAAGTCAGAAACAAAAAAAGAGGACTCAATCGAGTCCTCTTTCATCATCTAGCAACGTGTACGCGAATAACTAAAATTCGCGGATGTCCAACTCATTGTGGATCAATACTACACACTGAGAAGCGAAAAGCATCTTAGGACCTAAGCTGATCTTCTCTGTGCCAAGGCGCTTTAAGCTGTTAAAAGACTTTTTCGGCATCGGTATATGGTCAGTTAGCAAGAAACATGGATTTTCACCAATTTCTGCATCACGAACAAATTCGCCTTTCTTATCCAGCATATATAGTTGGTGCTCTTCTGCCAGCTCTTGTACTAGGCGTTCAAAGCTCACTGTACGAACGGTAATACCAAGTTCGACTTCACGAAGTTGCTCTTTACCCATACCAACCGAAGCATCCAAAGCGCGAGCCACTGCTGCAATCAACGTTGACTCGTGAAAACCGCCAATATTGGTAATGTCGTTTGAACGAATGGTAATCGTGCGCGAGTAATCCTTTGTGCTCTCTAATACTAAGTGGACAACCACATCTTCACGGTGAGATTGTGCAACGAACATGGTGTTCATCATGGTATGAGCAAGGATCTCGGTATGCGCCTCGTTACCAACACCTTCTAATAGTGCTTTGCTGGTGGTTGGCGCCGCGCGAGCTCGTAAAACAAAAGAGCGCATGAATTTAGCCTCTATATAGGAAGAGTGAATGCGCGGAAGTATATACCCAAGCAGGGAACGGATGCGAGTTTAATAGTAAATGTGAACTTACTTACAAAGCTTCGATTGTCGTGCGGAGTGTGCTGGTTAGAATAGGAGGCAACCCTGTTAGGAGCGGTATATGGAAATCAAAAAGATAAATAAAGACATTTATAAAAAGAAAGTAAACCTGGTGATTGGCGGTTTTGTTGCGTTGCTCGCTATCTCATCTCTTGCCTTTAGTACCTTGCTTATTGTTTTGTTTGGCAACACTGAAGTCGTACCTGAACAATCAACGGGAAACTTTCATTGGAATTTGATTGGTGTCCTTCTCGCAGTCGCAACTTCCCTCTCTTTATTGAATCAAATTAAAACTCGGCCATACATGGAAGAGGTGTTGTACGTTTGGAAGCTCAAGCAACTGCACAACAAAATATTTCGTAAACTAAAAAGCATTAAAGCAGCCGCGAGCAATGACGATGTAAAAGCGCTCACTACGCTTAAGTTCTATTACACAACGCAACAACAAGTGTTTGAGTTAGACAACAACACATTGACGATGAGTAGTGTAAATAAAGAATTAGAGGCAATTGAGCAAATCGAAGCGGAGCAATCACTGGATCTTGATATCACCAGCTTTAAAGAGAGCTGGGTAGACACATACTGATTGCCTATTTGCTACTTGAAGTTAACAACTGAGTGCTAAAATTAAGCGTTTGAGTGAGATTTAATCACTCGACGCTTTTTTTTAGTTTTTTTTCTAAAAAGGGGTTGCCAAGAAAAATCATCTCTCTATAATGCGCCTCCGTTGTCAGGGCAAAGCGGAAACGCAAAAGCAATTGGCAATAAGGCGAAAGAAAAGCTTCTAAAAATTAATTTAAAAAAGTGTTTGACACTGAAAGTTAATTCCTTAGAATACGCCTCCGCTTCGATAGCAAAGCTTACGAAGCAAGCTCTTTAACAATATAGACCTATCAATCTGTGTGGGCACTCGTTGATGATAATCCAATTAGAAGCTTCGGCTTCAAATTAGGTTTCAATGAAACGAAGTGACCATTCGAATTGGAAAGCAGCCTTGAGCTGTTTTATTTCACTTTTTAAAAGTGAAAACCAATAAGAGCACAGTCAATTCAAACATTACTTTATGTAATGTTCAGTATTCATTGAGCCGAACAAAATCTTAAATTGAAGAGTTTGATCATGGCTCAGATTGAACGCTGGCGGCAGGCCTAACACATGCAAGTC
>NZ_VHSQ01000004.1:0-459458 GCF_013048515.1 Vibrio sp. 1-2 (7-a) | reverse complement strand
CATCTGACTTAACAAACCACCTGCATGCGCTTTACGCCCAGTAATTCCGATTAACGCTCGCACCCTCCGTATTACCGCGGCTGCTGGCACGGAGTTAGCCGGTGCTTCTTCTGTCGCTAACGTCAAATGATAGTGCTATTAACACTACCACCTTCCTCACGACTGAAAGTGCTTTACAACCCGAAGGCCTTCTTCACACACGCGGCATGGCTGCATCAGGCTTGCGCCCATTGTGCAATATTCCCCACTGCTGCCTCCCGTAGGAGTCTGGACCGTGTCTCAGTTCCAGTGTGGCTGATCATCCTCTCAGACCAGCTAGGGATCGTCGCCTTGGTGAGCCCTTACCTCACCAACTAGCTAATCCCACCTAGGCATATCCTGACGCGAGAGGCCCGAAGGTCCCCCTCTTTGGCCCGTAGGCATCATGCGGTATTAGCCATCGTTTCCAATGGTTATCCCCCACATCAGGGCAATTTCCTAGGCATTACTCACCCGTCCGCCGCTCGACGCCGTTATCGTTCCCCGAAGGTTCAGATAACTCGTTTCCGCTCGACTTGCATGTGTTAGGCCTGCCGCCAGCGTTCAATCTGAGCCATGATCAAACTCTTCAATTTAAGATTTTGTTCGGCTCAATGAATACTGAACATTACATAAAGTAATGTTTGAATTGACTGTGCTGAATCCGAAGATTCAATGGTCACTTCGTTTCATTGAAACCTAATTTGAAGCCGAAGCTTCTAATTGGATTATCATCAACGAGTGCCCACACAGATTGATAGGTCTATATTTTTAAAGAGCACACTTTGAACTTCTCTTCAAAGTGGACGGCCATTTTAGCTAGATAACTTATCGTGTCAAACACTTTTTTAAGTTATTTATCTGCGAGTTAATTCTTAACTCACTGACCTTGTTGTCTAGGCTTCGCTTAACTTGCTTTCCCTTGACAACGGAGGCGCATTATAGGGCGTTCATTAAGGAACACAAGTGCATTTTTAAAAAAAACTCACCTTTTTAGTTCATTCGTATAGAAAACAGGCAAAAGGTTCTAAAACATTATAGAAAAGGGGCCAAATGGCCCCTTGAATGTGATTTTTATCTCATTTCTTATTGTATCTGTGCAATTACTGATGGGCACGAATTTGGTCATTAGTAACGATTAGCTGCACTTTCTTGTCTGGAACAATTTCACCAGAAAGAATCGATTTGGCTAATGGGTTCTCGACATTCTGTTGAATTGCGCGTTTTAAAGGACGCGCACCATATACAGGGTCGAAACCAACTTGAGCGATCAAATCGAGTGCTTTGTCAGAAACCTCTAGTTGATATCCTTTTTCTTCTAGTCGTTTCGCCAAACGTTCTAATTGAATAGAAGCGATGGACTTGATGTGTTCTTGACCAAGTGGATGGAACACCACTATTTCGTCAACACGGTTCAAGAACTCAGGACGGAAGTGTTTGCTAACCACATCCATTACTTCACTCTTGATACCTTGATAATCTAATGTTGCGAAATTCTCTTGGATACGAGATGAACCCAAGTTCGATGTCATGATCACAACCGTATTACGGAAGTCAACAGTACGACCTTGACCATCCGTTAAACGCCCGTCATCGAGAACTTGCAGCAGAATGTTAAATACATCCGGATGCGCTTTCTCTACTTCATCTAACAAAATTACCGAATACGGCTTGCGACGAACCGCTTCCGTTAAGTAACCACCCTCTTCATATCCGACATAGCCTGGAGGCGCACCCACCAATCTTGCCACTGAGTGTTTCTCCATGAACTCAGACATGTCGATACGGACCATCGCATCTTCGCTGTCGAACATAAAGCTCGCAAGTGTCTTACAAAGCTCTGTTTTACCTACACCTGTTGGACCTAAGAATAAGAAGGAGCCAATTGGTCGGTTTGGATCAGAAAGCCCAGCTCGACTACGACGAATGGCATTCGATACAACAGAGACCGCTTCGCTTTGCCCTACCACACGATTATGCAGTACGTCTTCCATACGAAGTAGTTTCTCTTTTTCCGCTTCTAGCATCTTGGATACCGGAATACCGGTTTGCTTAGAAAGTACTTCTGCAATCTCGTTGTCGGTTACTTTATTACGCAATAGTGTCATTTCCTGCATTTCCGCTTGGGTTGCAAGATCTAACTGCTTCTCAAGTTCAGGAATACGACCATATTGCAGTTCCGACATGCGGTTTAGATCACCAGCTCGGCGAGCAAACTCCATGTCCATACGAGCTTGTTCAAGCTCAGACTTAATATGTTGAGTGCCAGAAAGTGCGGCTTTTTCTGTATTCCAAACCTCTTCTAGTTCAGCGTACTCACGTTCTTTTTCATTGAGTTCTTCATTAAGCGCTTTCAAACGTTTTTCACTAGCTTCGTCGTGCTCGTTACTAAGCGCCTGTTGCTCAATCTTAAGTTGGATAATTTTACGTTCAAGCTTATCTAATGACTCTGGCTTAGAGTCAATTTGTAAACGAATGCTTGAAGCCGCTTCGTCGATTAAGTCGATCGCTTTATCTGGCAGTTGACGGTCAGAAACATAACGATGTGACAAACTCGCCGCTGCAACAATCGCTGGGTCAGTAATTTCAACGTGATGATGAAGCTCATAACGCTCCTTCAAGCCACGTAAAATAGCCACGGTATCCTCAACGGTCGGCTCATCCACCAGAACTTTTTGGAAACGACGTTCTAACGCCGCATCTTTTTCGATGTACTGACGATATTCATCCAGTGTTGTTGCGCCAACACAGTGCAGTTCACCACGGGCTAATGCAGGTTTGAGCATGTTCCCCGCATCCATTGAACCTTCACCTTTACCCGCACCAACCATAGTATGGAGCTCGTCGATAAACAGAATGACATTACCTTCTTCTTTAGCGAGTTCATTCAATACCGACTTCAAGCGCTCTTCAAATTCACCACGGTACTTAGCACCAGCAACCAGTGCACCCATATCTAATGACAGCACGCGGCGACCACGCAAACCTTCTGGCACTTCATTGTTGACAATGCGCTGAGCTAAGCCTTCAACAATTGCGGTCTTACCTACGCCAGGTTCACCGATGATCACAGGGTTGTTTTTAGTACGGCGCTGCAATACTTGGATGGTACGGCGAATTTCATCATCACGGCCGATAACCGGATCCAGTTTGCCCTGCTCTGCTCGTTCGGTAAGATCAATGGTGAACTTTTCCAATGCTTGGCGAAGCTCTTCTGCGTTCGGGTCATTAACCTTTTGACCACCTCTGATCTTTTCGATTGCTTGGCTAACTTTTTGCTCTGTTAAACCGATCTCTTTGAGTAATTGCCCCAATGGTCCGCGATCTTCTAAAGCAGCAAGCAGGAAGATTTCAGACGAGATATAGGAGTCTTGACGCTTTTGCGCCACTTTGTCACACAGGTTAAACAACGTGCCCATCGAGCTAGAGAGCTGCACGTCTCCACCGATGCCACTGACTTTTGGTAATCGATCTAGCATTTCACTCAATTTAGAGCGTAAATGCGTTACGTCCACATCCAGCATAGTAAGCAATGGACGAATTGGACTGCCATTTTGGTCAAGCAAAGCCACCATTAGGTGAACTGGCTCGATATATTGATGATCGCGCCCTAACGCTAGTGATTGAGCATCAGAGATAGCGATTTGAAACTTACTTGTGAATCGATCAAGACGCATATCTACCTTCCTAACCTCAACTAAAGGAAATTCTTTTGACAGTTAGAAAGATGGATACTCAGAGGAGGAATTTCAAGGGAGTGAATGAATAAAGATAGCTTTGCAAAAATAGCACTATGCATCTTGGCACTTTAGTGCTTATAACTAATCTTCAATCCAAATAAAGGTGGCTTGTCGACCAGTTTTACCATCACGGCGATACGAATAAAAAGAGGCTTTATCTTGGTAAGTACAAAGTCCAGAGTCAAACACTTGTGTCACACCAGCTCGATTTAGACGTTGCGTTGCCAGCTTTGACATATCAGCCAACCATTTACCTTTAGCCTCTCGTGGCATAAAAGCTTGATGTGCCAGAGAATCGACATCAACAAAAGCTTGCAGAACATCTTCACCGACTTCAAAAGCTTCAGGCCCAATAGCAGGCCCAAGCCACGCTATCACTTCACCTGAAAACAACGCTAATGCATTTTCGACAATACCATTTGCTAAGCCGCGCCAACCTGCATGAACGGCGGCTACCTGCGTGCCTTGTGTATTAGTCAATAATACAGGTAGACAATCGGCGGTCATCGCTGAACAAACAACATGGCTTGAAGAAGTAAATACACCGTCCGCATCAAGCACTTGTGTTGTTGGTTCATTTGCTTGAGCCACAACAGTCGAATGTGTTTGGTTTAACCAGATTGGCGCATTGGGTATGTTTGCCTGCTGCGCCAACCAAGCTCGGTTCTTCTCTACTAAAGACAAATCATCCCCAACGTGAGTACCTAAATTTAGCCCTTGATAAGGGCCTGTCGAAAAACCGCCTATACGTGTTGAGGCCAAAGCTTTGACATTTTTAGGCGCACGCCAATTCGGAATGATTGTCTTCATCTTAGAACTCTTCCGGTAAACCGTGCTCTTCCGTATCTTGACGAAGCGCTTCGGTCATCGCCACCATGTCATCAGGCACAGGGGCATGGAACTCAAGTACTTCTCCCGTAATTGGATGTTCAAAGCGTAGCATTACGGCGTGCAATGCTTGGCGATCGAAGCCACGGATCATTGCCGTTAGCTCTTCAGAAGCACCTGTCGGGATGCGAGCACGTCCACCATATGCAATATCACCGAGCAGCGGATGCTGAAGGTAAGACATGTGCACACGGATCTGGTGCGTACGACCCGTTTCAAGACGCAGACGGATACGCGTGTGTTCGCGGAAACGCTCAGCGACACGGTAGTGCGTTACCGCTGGTTTACCCATTGGTGCTACCGCCATAAGCGTACGCTTGGTAGAATGACGACCAATAGGTTGGTCCACTTTACCACCCGCTGTCATACGACCAATAGCGATTGCTTCGTACTCACGAGTAATATTACGTTTTTGCAGTGCGCGAACCAGGCGAGTTTGTGCTGGCACAGTTTTCGCCACCACCATCAGACCCGTTGTGTCTTTATCCAGACGGTGCACAATGCCCGCACGAGGCACTTCTGCGATATCAGGGTAATGATGCAACAACGCATTAAGCACTGTACCATCTGGCGTACCGGCACCTGGGTGAACCACAAAGTCACGAGGCTTATTGATAACGATAATATCGTCATCTTCAAAAACGATATCTAGCGGGATATCTTGCGCTTCCCAGCGTTCTTCATCTTCTAACTCGGCTTGCAATGTAATTTCCTCGCCACCCATTACTTTGGTGCGAGGTTTGGTGACAACTTCACCATTAACTTGAACTTTCCCATCAAGCAGCCACTCTTTCAGGCGCGAGCGAGAGAAGTCCGCGAATAATTCGGCGATAGCTTGGTCTAAACGTTGACCTAACTGGCTATCTTTTACGGTATTTGTTAATACAATCTGCTGAGCCATATCGAACTTTTTTAAAAACTGTGAGACTAATGCTCACGACTGTGAAAAAATAGACTATTACGTCATTGTATCTGTTACTGGAAAGAAAGTAACGGCAGCTTAAGAAATATTTAGATTCAAGGAACAGACTCCTGATATGAAACGTCAGACTTTAACAGGCCTTTTAGCGGTATCCCTTCTGTTTGGATGTGCAAGCAAAGAAGAAATCGTTCCTGATGTGCCGCCTTCGGAACTGTATGCAGACGCACAGATTTCTCTTCAAAGTGGTAATTGGCTTTCTGCAATTGAGAAACTGGAAGCATTAGACTCACGTTACCCATTCGGTGCCTACTCAGAACAGGTGCAGCTTGACCTAATCTATGCGTACTACAAAAACGACGACCTTGCTTTGGGCTTGGCAACCATTTCTCGCTTTATGCGTTTAAACCCAACCCATGAAAAAATGGACTGGGTACTGTACATGCGCGGCCTAAGCCATATGGCGCAAGATCGTAACTTTATGCATGATCTGTTCAGCGTAGATCGAAGCGATCGCGATCCTGAGCCAGTAAAAAAAGCGTTTGATGACTTCAAAAAACTGCTTCAACGCTACCCGAACAGTCCATACGCAGAAGACTCACAAAAACGCATGGTTGCGCTGAAAAATCGCCTAGCGAACTATGATTTAGCGACGGCTGACTTCTACCTCCGCCGTGAAGCCTGGGTAGCTGCAATTAATCGCAGTCAAGAGCTACAAAAAGCATTCCCAGACACCGAAGCGGCACGTAAGTCACTGACTATCCAGCTAGAGGCCTACAAACAACTTGGGTTGGAAGACGCCGTAGCAAGAACTGAAAAGCTTATCGAGCTCAACCCTGTGAAGTAACTGAGCCGCTTCAAACTAAACCGCCACCGTTTTTACCGTGGCGGTTTTTTATTACCCGCAATAGCGTGTTCTGCCCCTGCTTGATGATCTACGGGGCTCTACATATGCTTAAAGTTCCCCTCCCCTTTATAAAAGGATGTGAACGTGACGATACCTAAGCTATGCGCAGTTATGCTGCTCTTATTGTCTGCTTCCGTTTGCGCACTGCAAATATCACCACTCAAGCAACCTCCTTACACTGGGGACCTCGATGTTATTAAAGAGAAGAATGTTTTACGTGTCCTCGTTTCTGCTGATCTAGGCTTCTATTACATTGAGGGCGGTACACCAAAAGGAATAGGTGCAGAACTGCTGGCGCATTTCGAAAAAGACCTTCGTAAGCTCAAACCGAAACTTAACGTACAAATTATTCCTCTAGCCCGTGACCAACTTCTGCCAGCCTTAGAAAATGGCTCCGGTGATCTAGTCGTCGCCAATCTGACCATTACCAACACACGTAAACAGAAAGTCGATTTTAGTTCACCCATTCTTACTGGTATTGACGAGTGGATAGTCACGAACAAAAGCACACCAGCCATGACTAACATTGAGCAACTGAGCGGCAAAGAGGTTTGGGTACGTGCCAGTTCTAGCTACTTTGAGAGTATTCAAGTACTAAATAAGAAGCTAAATAAAAAAGGCTTACAACCCGTTGTCGTACATTTTATTGAAGAAACACTGCAAGACTACGAACTGGTGGGGATGCTCAATAACGGCTACGTCAAAGCCATTGTTCTCGATAGCCATAAAGCCAAACTTTGGCTTAAAGTGATGGATGATATTCGAGCTCACCCAGAAATCCCTATTCGTGAAAATGGTAAAATCGCTTGGGCAATGCGGGAAAACAGCCCAAGTTTGAAAGCCGTCGTGAACAAGTTTATTCAGAAATCTCGTTCTGGGACACTGCTCGGTAACGTCATTTACGGAAAATACATCGATAACACAGATTGGCTAAACAAAGCCCTTAACCCCAAGAAAATTGCTCAACTAGAAAAGCTTGCTACGTTGTTTTCACGCTATGGCGAGAAGTACGATATCGACTATCTACTGATCGCAGCCGTCGCTTATAAAGAGTCCGGCTTTAATAACGACCTCGTTGGAAGTAGAGGTGCAGTCGGCATAATGCAAGTTCTACCCAGCACGGCTCGAGACCCTAATATCAATATCAAAAACGTTCGGCAGCTAGAAAACAATATTCATGCTGGCGTGAAGTATTTAGCATTTTTGCGTAAACAGTACTTCAGTGATCCTGCTATTACGGCGGAAAATAAACTCTACTTTACCTTAGCGGCTTACAATGCTGGCCCCGGGAATGTAGAACGAATTCGTAAACGTGCAGCCCAGCAAGGCTACGATCCTAATATTTGGTTCAATAACGTGGAAGTCGTTATGCGGAAAAATTTAAGCTCAACGGTTGGGTACGTCACAAGCATTAATCGCTATTACGTTATATACAAACAGCTAGAAAGTTTGGACCAGGTCAAAAGTCTAGAGCGGGTATCACTGGCACCAAAGGATCCCTTCTTCATGATACCGCTACGAAAAGTCAGTCAAACGCCAGACACAAAAAAGCCGCTTGTACAATAAGCGGCTTTGTAAATAAATTCGTCTGAGAGACTCAGTGACTATCATCACACTTTACGTATAGTTAAATTTTAACCACCTCTAATATTAGGCCGTAAAACTTCCCTAAAAACGAAGACGTTTTCAGCTGAGTACTCTATCCAATCTACGGATTTACTAACCGATAACAAGCAATTTCACGATAAATCTCAGCAGATCTTGAGTGAGATCACATTCATTTTTCATCATAAAAACCCCGAACAAAATAATGATCTAAATCACATTTTTTTATGCTTAAAGCGGTAATCTGAACTCAACCCATGAGGGATGCAACAGAGGAAAAACACTTATGACAATGAATATCACTGGCAAAAACATCGAAATCACCTCTGCAATCCGAGCTCATATTGAGAGCAAGTTTAAAAAACTGGAGAAATGGCAAGTAGACCTAATTGGTTGCCAAGCAACTTTCAGTGAGGAACCAAACAAACAGAAGAAATTCGAAGCGGTTATTAAAGTTCCTAAAGGCCAGCTCATTGCCTCAGCAACTCACGAAGATCTTTACGCAGCTATCAACGAAGTGGAGCAAAAACTAGAACGACAATTGAACAAGCTGACCCACAAACCTGAAGCTCGACGTGCAAATAAGCCTGAGCTAGTGGAAGAAGAAGAGTAAACTGACCAGATTGAGGAAATAGCGCCGAAAGGCGCTATTTTTTTGCTTGACGCTCTCCCCTGCCTTGCTTATTGTGTTTAAACACTCATAAATTAAGCACTATTTATGCATTTAACCTCACTGTTTATTTTTGACTTCTTTTTCCTCCCATAGTCGGAGGGGCGAACTCGTTTGTGAAAGAAAAGTCAAAAACAAACAGAAAGCCTCCCAAATCGGGAGGCTTTTTTATAAGGAAAGAATTGATGACTGACCAACCTATTTCCCTCGAAGAAATTCGTTTGCGCTTGAATGAGCTGGATGACCAACTTCTCAGCTTATTGTCTGAGCGCCGTAAACTCAGCATTGAAGTAGCCAAAAGTAAAGTACAAACCTCAAAACCCGTTCGTGATGCCGTTCGAGAACAACAACTATTAGTTAAGCTGATTTCTAATGGCCGAGATAAATACGAACTCGACGCGCAGTACATCACTAAACTATTCCATACCATCATTGAAGACTCAGTGCTTCTTCAGCAAAGTTACCTGCAAAACCTCGTTAACCCGCAACAAAGTCGTAAGCCACTTGCTCGCGTCGCTTTCTTAGGAGCCAAAGGCTCTTACTCGCACTTGGCAAGCCGCGAATACTTCAGCCGTAAAAATACAGAACTTATCGAGCTCAACTGCGAACACTTCAAAGAAGTGACTCAAACAGTAGAATCGGGCCATGCTGATTATGGTGTTCTGCCTATCGAAAACACCAGTTCAGGCTCTATTAATGAAGTGTACGACCTACTACAACACACGACGCTGTACATCGTTGGAGAGCTAACTCAACCAATCGAGCACTGCTTGGTTGCGAAAAAAGACATTCGTCTGGAAAACATTAAAACGCTGTATTCACATCCTCAGCCACACCAACAGTGCAGTGAGTTTTTAAGCCGTATGAAAGGTGTAAAACTGGAGTCTTGCGCCAGCACGGCAGATGCAATGCAGAAAGTTCAAGAGATGGATCGTGATGATGTTGCTGCAATTGGTAATGCATCAAGCGGTAAGCTATACGGCTTGCAAGCAATTCAAGGCAACATCGCAAACCAAACTGAGAACCATACTCGTTTTATCGTGGTTGCTCGCAAACCAGTTGAGGTTTCAACTCAGATTCCAGCAAAAACCACCTTGATCATGTCGACCTCCCAAGAGGCTGGCTCATTGGTTGAAACACTATTAGTGCTGCAACGTTACGGCATCAATATGACCAAGCTAGAATCACGTCCAATTATGGGGAACCCATGGGAAGAAATGTTCTACGTAGACTTGGAATCTCATCTTGCTTCGACAGAAATGCAACAGGCACTAGAAGAGCTAACAAAAATAACTAAACACTTGAAAGTATTAGGCTGTTACCCTAGTGAGAACGTAAAGCCTACCCAAGTAAAATTGAGTTAATAGACACCAGTGAGTAAAAAGATCATGGCAACCCAAAAAGTCGTAATCGCATCGCTAAACCCAGCTAAAATTAATGCCGTTCAAAGTGCATTTAACAGTGCATTTCCGCACAAAGAGTTCAACTTCATCGGCGTCAGTGTACCTAGTGAAGTCGCAGATCAACCTATGACTGATGAAGAGACTCATCGCGGTGCACTAAACCGCGTTAAAAACACAAAAGTAGAGATGCCAAACGCGGATTACTATGTCGGACTTGAAGCGGGAATTGAAACAAACGTGACGTTTGCGTGGATGGTGATTGAGTCAAATACTCACCGTGGTGAATCTCGCTCTGCGAGCTTAATGCTGCCGCCTAAAGTATTGGACAAACTCAAGCATGCGAATGAGCTGGGAGATGTCATGGATGAGGTGTTTGGTACCGAGAACATCAAACAGAAAGGTGGTGCCATCAGCCTGCTCACCCAAAACCAGCTGACTCGAAGTTCGGTTTACCATCAAGCCTTGATTCTGGCTCTAATTCCATTCACAAACCCTGAGCACTTCCCTTCAAATTTATAACGCTCACCCCATTCGCTAGGTACGAAAAAGGGCGGATATTTCCGCCCTTTTTAACACGTTATCTTAACCACTTGTGATACCAATACCTAAAGGCGAATTGGAATCACTGACTACTTAGATACCGCAACTTGCTCTAACAAAACCTTGAGTTTGTCTTTCTCTTCATCAGATTTAGACTTTAACTCGTTAGAACCACGAGTAATAGTGGCAATACCCACGCCAAGCATCTGGCTGATCTGACGTTGAGATAATTCTCCTTTAAGAAGCTCGTTAATAATATTAACGCGTGATATTAATGATTCTCTCTCATCACGTGACATCAGCATGGTTAACAGCATGTCATCTTGCTCACTGTCCATACTAGTTCGAATTAGCTCAATAATCTGTTGCCAGTCTTTGTACTCGGGTTCGTGCGACATCAAGTTACCTCACTCAATACTTGGTATTGATCTCATGTTGATTCAAGAACGCGCCATCGATACCCAAAAGATCACGGTAATATGTTTCAAACATCAGGATGTTTTGTACATAACCGCGTGTCTCTCTAAATGGAATTGCCTCAATAAAGGCATAAGCATCCACTTTTCCTTGGGTACGCTCTCGCCACGTTTTTACTCTGTTAGGACCTGCATTATAAGCAGCAAGAGCAAAAATACGATTATTATCGTAATCCTCTAATAAGCCTTGCAAATAATGGCTACCAATTTCGATGTTTTTTCCCACATTGTAGAGATCCTGCGTACCTTGATAACTCAACTTATATTTACGTGCCGTGTACTTTGCTGTAGCGGGCATGATCTGCATAAGACCACGAGCACCAACTGGAGAACGGGCTTCGACATCCAACGCACTTTCCTGTCGAGCCAGGGACATCATCGTCACGGGATCTATGTTGTGTTTTTTTGCATAAAAGTTAAACCACCAGCGATGCGCAATCGGGAACCTCAGTTCGATATTATCCCACATCTGCGCTTGGATACTCGCGGTCACCGTTAGGTTATGCCAACGCTTAGAAGACGCATAAGCCGCCAACATCGCCTTTTCATCTTTCCCTACGCGGCGCAATAAATGTGCCCATTCACTTTTCGCTGCTGCGATTTTATCCGTCGCGATCAACTCTTCAATACGAACTAACGAGTCTTGGTAGGGTTGAACCACTCGCTTATCAAACTTAACCGTATGCGTAGGGTATTTGATTGATTGTCCAATCGCATTGGCGGCTGCCACACTATAGAAGTTTCGCTGCCCGACCAAAGTCGCTAAACGCTGTTTCCCTGCGATGTCATCACCTAACGCAATTTCACTTCGTCCAAGCCAGTATTGCCAGCGAAGCGACGCTTGCTCTTCTTTATTGAGAACGGCAATCCACTCTTGTACGCCCTTCCAATCCGCGTTCTGAATCGCTAAGCGAATGCGAGTTTCAATGAGCGGTAAGTACTGGCTGGTTTTCGTTTTATCATCGCGCCACTTAGCTAGTGACTCAGACTCAGTACGGGTCAATCGAAATGCGATATAGTCAGCCAGGGCTTGCGCCTTTTCTGGAGAAAACTTCTGCCCTTTAATGACGGCATCATACGCACTCTGCGCTTGACTGGTATTCATGCGAGCTAGCTTTTCCAGCGCATATTCGCTTTGCGCTCGATTAAAATCATTAGCCGGTTTTTTCTTCGCGAACTCCGCAACGCTTGAAGGGTTGTCAAACAACGCCTTCATTTCTTTCGCTTGTTGCCTTGCCTGCGAGGATTTAGGCAGTTTAAGTAAGTAACTCATCAAACTGCCATTACGAGCATCAAACGCCAGTAGCATACGCTGGAGAATTAATTCATCAGTACGTTCACCTGCCTTGTCCCATGCTGCGAATAATGGATCGCACTCATCGGCAATACTTCTGCCACGCAACCACATATGCTCAGCCCCTTTAAACGCGGCGACTGTCTTACCTTGCTCTAACTGAGCCACGTAGAAAATACATTGGTAACGCTCGCCACTTGGAATGACTTTTTGAAACTCAGTAATGGTTTTCCAATCTTTTTGCTTATAAAGATGGTTGAGGTATGGAGCGCGCACACGACGAGAAAAAGGAAACGACTCGTGCTCCGAAATAAATTCGTTCACCTGCTGTGGCGATTTTTCCGGTAACTGTCTAATAAACGTTCGGTAGTCCACATAAGGCGTCAGTGGATAGTCAGAAATTTTAGGACGGATCGAAAGGTATCCGTCGATGTCATTTTTATCTAATAAATCTTGAGCTTGCTCATAAACTTCACGCTGCTTTTCCAAGCTCAGCGCAGCATTAGCACTCAAACTCATCGCACACAGCGCGGCGGCGCAGCATACGTTTTTAGCCAATTCAGATACGTTGAATCTCATTTGTGTCATTTTCCCCAGACATATACTGCCCCAAAGCCTCGTTTTGTTAGCGTTCATGTGATGTTAAGGCAATTTTCACACATGCATCTATTTACACAGAATGCAGATGTCCATGTAAAGCAACTTAGTGTATTAAAAATTGTACTCGTGAAACTTTTAAGACGATGGAGACAAGGAGTTCCTAACTTGTGCAGAAAGCACTTCGTCATTTATAACGAATAACAAAAGTGTATACCCTAACTGTGTAAGTTTCCGGTCAGCTCAAAATAAGAAATCCACTCGAAAGGGAAATTCTTGCAATGCGGTAACAAAAACAAAGCACTTGGTATAAAATGATGGGTTTGAATGACAGTTAATTTAGGAACGATCGGCAATGGCTGAATACGTATATACCATGTCGCGGGTGAGCAAGATTGTGCCACCTAAGCGTCAAATTCTTAAAGACATCTCTCTGAGCTTCTTCCCTGGTGCGAAAATCGGTGTTTTAGGTCTGAACGGTGCAGGTAAATCCACACTGCTACGTATCATGGCAGGTATCGACACGGATATCGACGGTGAAGCACGTCCACAACCTGGTCTAAACGTAGGCTACCTACCTCAGGAGCCAGTATTAGACGAATCAAAAACCGTGCGTGAAGTTGTTGAAGAAGCGGTTGCTGACGTTGCTGACGCACTGAAACGTTTGGATGCGGTCTATGCGGCTTACGCAGAACCAGATGCAGACTTCGACGCACTTGCAAAAGAGCAAGGCGAACTTGAAGCTCTGATCCAAGCGAAAGATGGTCACAACCTAGAAAACGCACTTGAGCGAGCAGCAAACGCACTTCGTTTACCTGAATGGGACCAAAAAATTGCGCATCTATCAGGTGGTGAACGCCGCCGTGTCGCTATTTGTCGCCTGCTACTTTCTAAGCCAGACATGCTGCTGCTTGATGAGCCTACCAACCACCTAGATGCAGAATCTGTCGCTTGGCTAGAGCGCTTCTTAGTGGATTACACAGGTACTGTAGTCGCTATCACCCACGACCGTTACTTCCTGGATAACGCCGCGGGTTGGATCTTAGAGCTTGACCGTGGTGAAGGTATCCCATGGGAAGGTAACTACACCTCATGGTTGGAGCAAAAAGACGCTCGTCTACAACAAGAAGCATCTCAAGAAAGTGCTCGTCAAAAAACCATCGAGAAAGAACTTGAGTGGGTACGTAAAAACCCTAAAGGTCGTCAAGCGAAATCAAAAGCACGTATGGCACGCTTTGAAGAACTGCAAAGCTCTGATCACCAAAAACGTAACGAAACCAATGAACTGTTTATCCCGCCAGGTGAGCGTCTAGGTGATAAAGTTATTGAAGTGAAGAACCTAACGAAGTCATTTGACGGCCGTGTTCTAATTGATGACCTATCATTCAGCATCCCTAAAGGTGCGATTGTTGGTATCATCGGTGCGAACGGCGCAGGTAAATCGACCCTATTCAAGATGTTAAGTGGTACTGAACAACCAGATTCAGGCACAATTGAAATGGGTGATACAGTAAAACTAGCATCGGTCGATCAGTTCCGTGACAGCATGGACGATTCTAAAACCGTATTCCAAGAGATTTCTGAAGGCGCTGATATCATTAAGATCAACAACTTCGAAATCCCAGCTCGCGCATACTGTTCACGCTTTAACTTTAAAGGCAGCGACCAACAAAAAATCATTGGTGAGCTATCAGGTGGTGAGCGTAACCGTGTCCACCTTGCGAAACTGCTTAAAGCGGGCGGTAACGTGTTACTACTCGACGAACCGACCAACGACCTTGACGTGGAAACACTGCGTGCTCTAGAAGAAGCACTACTAGAGTTCCCTGGTTGTGCAATGGTTATCTCGCACGACCGTTGGTTCCTTGACCGTATCGCGACCCACATCATTGACTACCGTGACGAAGGCCAAGTTAACTTCTACGAAGGTAACTACACCGAGTACATGGACTGGTTGAAGAAAACGTTGGGCCCTGAAGCCGCAGAACCACACCGCATCAAATACAAGCGTATTGCGAAGTAATCGCAACCCGCAAAGTTTGATTGTAATTTGTACAAAGGCCGCTATCATAGCGGCCTTTGTTTTCTTTGTTATAAAAAAGAGCTCATTAGCCCGTCTCGTTCGTTAAGAACATGACATTGCACTTACGTCACTCTGTAGCGACCTCGACACTTTTCAAACAGCAATCGAACATTTTTTGTTCACATTGATATACTATTCAATTCTGTTTGAAGACATGACGAGAAAATGCACATGGCAGAGAGACGACGCTTTTCACGCATTCTCCATCAAGCGCCAGCGAAGGTAGAACAACGTGACTTGGCAATTGAAGCTAGGATTCAAGATCTTTCCTTACATGGTTTACTCATGAAAGTGGAAGAGACTGAGGCTTTGGATCCAGCCCTTCCAGCCCATGTGACTTTTTCATTTGATCAATCCGAACAAGTGATTACGTTAAAAGCGCAAATTGTGGATATTTCTAAGTGTGAGATTAGGTTAAAGATCATCAAGATAGACATCGAGAGCATTAGCCAACTAAAACGATTTATAGAATTGAATGTAGGCAATAACGACCTTCTGAACCGAGAGTTAGAACATCTCTCTGATTTAGGAGAAAAATAAATGAACGCCTATTTAAGTAACAATAACTATGTCTAAAAAAATCATCATGCAGATCCCGACGAAAGACGGCGATCAGCAGTTCTATTTGGGCCGCAGTTCGGTCCTAGCAGTATTTGCTTCGGTATTGGCATTACCCGCCGTCGTTGGTGGCGCGTGGTATCTCAATCAACAGCAGATACACAATAAAGACGAACTAACACAAACCATCGCCAAACTAGAAAGTGAAAAGGCCGAAATCACCGCTCTTTATGAAGAGCAGCTTGATACCAACCACTCGCTTTCTCAGTCATTGACCGATAAAAACAATCAAATTCAGCTATTAGGAAAACGGGTATTCGACGTCGAATCGGTTCTAGGTCTCGCTGACGAAGAGCTGATGATCGATGAAAACAACATGGCGTTAGAAGAGCGAATTGATGCAGCAGCTATCGATTCCGCGGTTCGAGCAACCATGTTTCGTTTGATTCCAAATGATAGCCCAGTGACATACCAACGTATTTCTTCTTCCTATGGCAGTCGCATTAATCCTATTTCAGGTAAACGACACGTTCATACTGGTATCGATCTTACCTGTAAACGAGGAGAAGAAATCCTCGCACCTGCAGACGGAGTGGTGGAAACCGTTCGCCCGAGTAATCGTGGCTATGGCAACTATGTCACTATTCGTCACTCATTTGGCTTTATGAGCTCCTTTGCTCACTTACAACGCTTTAAAGTGAAAAGCGGCCAATTTGTCAGTAAAGGCGATGTGATTGCTCAATGTGGTAGTTCAGGTAATTCCACTGGCCCGCACCTGCATTACGAGGTGCGCTTTCTCGGGCGAGCACTCAACCCTCAATACTTGATGGAGTGGACACCTGAAAACTTCAATTATGTATTTGAAAAAGAGAAAAAAGTGAAATGGGGCCCTTTAGTTCAATTGATTGATAATGTCGTGCGTCTGCAAGTCAATTTAACCAACTCCCCCTATCGCGACACCAGTATCAATACAGTATCAAGTGAAGATACCAGCAATACCGCGACTAACTGATTTATCTCTCGACACAAAAAAGAGCAGCGTAAGCTGCTCTTTTCGTTTCGGGCTCCACACGGATAGATAACCAGTTATTAACCGCGATGAATATTATCATTCGCCTGTTTGAGTAAGTTTTGGCTCTCATTCATAAATTGTTGTGAATAATCACCAAACCACTCACTCACCTGCTCAAAGCTTTCGACAAATTTGGCTTTATCTTTGCTATCCAAAATCGCAAGTGCTTCACCGAAGCGTTGGTGGAATCGCTTAATCATGTCGATGTTTTCTTGCGATGAGAGAATAATGTCACCGTAGAGGTTTGGATCCTGACCAAACAGACGCCCTACCATCGCCAACTCCAGGCGGTAGATTGGTGAGCTCAACTTTAACAGTTGCTCAATGTTCGGGTTCTCTTTGCTTAGATGCATGCCGTAAGCAAATGAGGTGAAGTGACGCAGCGCTTGGATTAACGTCATGCCATGATCGTGCTCTTGCGCATCAATCTGACACAAGCTCGCGCCCCAAATACCAAACTGTTGCAGCAACCATTGGTATTGATCATTTCCACGCCCATCACAGTACACAATCACCTGCTTGGCAAGGCTCGGCACATCTGGACCAAACATTGGGTGTAAACCAACCACCGGTCCTTGGTGCACATTCAACATTGCTTGCAGTGGCTTAGATTTTATAGAAGTCAGGTCACACAGAATACAGTCTTGTGGCAGATTACCTAGCTTTTCAATCACACCTTCTGTTAAGTGAATCGGCACAGTAACCACCACCAGGCCTGCATCTTTTAGGATGTCATCCGCACGCTCCCAGTCTTTGCTACCAAGCACTTTGACTTGATAACCAGATAGCTTGAACATACGTCCAAAAAGGCCGCCTAACTGGCCATTACCACCAATAATGACCACTGAGCGTAATTCAGGGTTCAAACACTTAAAACCGGAGTCTTTTTCACTGGCATAAGACTCACGCATGGTACGACGCAGAATATCTTCAATAAGCTGTGGAGGAATTCCCATTTTCTCAGCTTCTGCTCGGCGAGAAGCCAGCATCGCCGCTTCACGATCAGGGGCATAAATAGGCAAACCATGTTCGCTTTTAACTTCCCCAACTTTCTCTACGAGCGCCAAACGCTGGGCCAATAGCTCCAACATTTGCTTGTCGACTGCATCAATCTGATCGCGCAATGCGTTAAGTTCAACTGCCATTGATGTTCCTTAAATCCTGTATTAATTAGCCTTTAGACGATTTTCTAAGAAAGGCACTAGCTCTTCATGTGCATGACGTAATAGTGCCTCAGTTGAATCCCAATTGATACATGCGTCAGTGATAGATACACCGTATTTCATTTCTTCGAGAGCTAAGTCAGAAGATTGATTTCCTTCATTGATATGGCTTTCAATCATAAGGCCGATAATGGACTTATTACCTTCACGGATTTGGTGGATCACATCCTCCGCGACTAATGGCTGGCGACGGTAATCTTTACGTGAGTTGGCGTGACTACAGTCCACCATTAGTGATGCATCAAGGCCAGATTTCGCCATTTCTTGCTCACACTCAGTAACTGACACTGAGTCGTAGTTAGTTTGCTTGCCACCACGTAAGATCACGTGTCCATTGGCATTGCCCTGAGTGGTCAACAGTGCTACTTGTCCCTCACGGTTAATTCCCATAAAACGGTGGCTAGAAGACGCAGCTTGCATCGCATTGATTGCGGTTGCCAAACTACCATCCGTGCCATTTTTAAAACCAATTGGCATAGACAGGCCACTTGCCATTTCACGGTGAGTTTGTGATTCCGTAGTACGTGCGCCGATCGCAGCCCAACTAAAAGTATCCGCCAAGTATTGTGGGCTAATTGGGTCCAGAGCTTCAGTCGCGAGCGGGATTTCCATCTCTGCCAATTCCACTAGCAGTTCGCGTCCAACATGCAGACCATGTTCAATATCGAAGCTGCCATCGAGGTGCGGATCGTTAATCAGCCCTTTCCAGCCGACCGTGGTGCGTGGTTTTTCAAAGTAAACACGCATAACAATATACAGTTGGTCACTTAGTTGTTCAGAGAGCGCTTTAAGACGTTTTGCGTAATCCTTCGCCGCTTCCACGTCGTGGATAGAACATGGACCACATACAACCAGCAGGCGATGATCCTTTTTATGAATAATATTAGCGATAGTTTGGCGAGACTCTTGAATAAAGCGGCGCGCTTTTTCACTCAAAGGAAGCTTGGTTTTTAGCTCCTCTGGGGTAATAAGAACCTGCTCTTCGCTAATATTAATATTGCTCAACTCACTTTTCTGCATAACTCTAACCTGTATATTTATTTTTACACCCAACCAAATCCTTGGTGAGACAACTAAGCTTTAACGACAAGATAACAGGCTAAAAAAGAAAAACAAGCGTACACAATAAAAAACATTTGGTGTAAATTATTATTTACAGACAAATAAAAAGCCAAAGTATAATTAACTTTGGCTTCTAATCGGTGTTTTGAATCGTTTACAAGAGGTTTAGCTGGTCAAGCGTTTCATCGCTTCACTCGCCGCTTTCCACTCTTGAGATAACTTGAGATCGCTTAGAGAAAACGACTGTTTTTTCAGTAACGCATCCGCCAGTGGCACTGTTGATACTGGCAAGTTATCCAACACCTCAATGTGTGCTTCACGCTTATTACACATCAATAGCATATCGCAACCGGCTTTCAAGGCTTGAGCCCCACGCTCGGCAGGACTACCCATGATTGCAGCGCCTTCCATCGTCAGATCATCGGAGAAAACCAAGCCTTTAAAACCGAGTTGCTGTCGCAAAACTTGTCTCAACCAGTATTCTGAACCACTCGCTGGCTGAGAGTCGTAGTTCGGAAAAATCACGTGAGCAGGCATCATGGCATCTAAAATACCGACATCAATTTGCGCTTTAAAGATAGCCATGTCTTGTTCAAAAATGTCGCTGCGCTCGTCGTATGGCGTTTCTAAGTGTGAGTCAGCAATCACACCACCGTGACCCGGGAAGTGTTTGCCTGTTGTTGCCATTCCAACGCTCTTCATACCCTGCATGTAAGCGGTGCTAAATCGAAGAATGGTATCGGCATCTTCGCCAAATGCTCGGTTACCGATCGCTTTACATTGATGACCTTTATCGAGCACGGGTGCAAAGCTTAAATCAATGTCGTGTGCTATCAACTCCGCTGCCATTAGCCAACCGCCCATACATGCTAACTCTTCACCATTTTGATGTTTGGCGTATTCTTCGGCTGCAGGGATCAACGAGAAACCTTCACGGAAGCGTTGTACTCGCCCCCCTTCTTGATCCACACCGATCAAAATCGGGCGCTTGGCTGCCTTGCGGATTGATTGAGTAAGTGCTTGAAGCTGTTCACTATCATGATAGTTACGAGCAAACAGAATTAAGCCACCAACCGTAGGATGTTCCAGAATTTCTTTGTCTTCAGCGGTCAGTTCATAACCCGCGACGTCAACCCATAACGGTCCCATGTTTTCTCCTCAAAATCGGCTGAATATCTCGTATTCGATGAGGTTATTCGCTTCAGATTTGCTTTACAATAAGTGAATGAAGAATTGACGAGATCGGCTATGAAATTTAACGAACTGTACATTGGTGTGATGTCTGGAACGAGTATGGACGGCGTTGATACCGCTCTGGTTGAAATAAGTGATGAGCACGTTCGTCTGGTTGCGCACGACGATTACCCAATGCCCACAGCACTGAAAGAAATGCTGTTATCTGTTTGTACCGGTCAAGCCACAAATTTAAAAGCCATAGGTGAATTGGATCACCAACTTGGCCACCTCTTCGCTGACGCCGTTTTACAACTGCTCAATAAGTCTGGCTACGTCGCGGAACAAATTCGTGCGATTGGTAATCACGGTCAAACGGTATTCCACCAACCTACTGGAGAGTTACCCTTTACCACTCAGTTGGGTGATGCCAACATCATCGCAGTGAAAACAGGGATTGATACGGTTGCAGATTTTAGACGTAAAGATACGGCGCTAGGTGGTCAAGGTGCACCGCTGGTTCCCGCTTTTCATAAAAGTATCTTTGCCATGCAAGATTCCACCACCGTCGTGCTGAACATCGGTGGCATTGCCAACATCTCTGTACTGCATCCCGAGCAACCAGTCATTGGCTATGACACAGGTCCGGGCAACATGTTGATGGACGCGTGGTGTGCACTGCACACTGGGCAAAGCTTCGACAAAGATGCACAATTTGCACTGAAAGGAACGGTAAACGCTACTTTGTTGACTCAATTACTTAAAGAAGCTTACCTCGCCATGCCAGCACCTAAAAGTACCGGGCGAGAACTGTTCAATATTGACTGGCTGCATCAGCAACTGGCTCATTACAATTTACCAACCAAAGACGTACAGCGTACACTCTGCGAATATTCTGCGATTACCATTGCCAACGAAGTCGACAAGTTTTCTCATGGCATCACGCCTCAACTATTGGTCTGTGGCGGTGGAGCAAGAAACCCACTTTTGATGCAGCGACTGGCCAAGTTATTGCCACAATGGAGCGTTGCGACAACGGCAGAAAAAGGCGTTGATGGCGACTACATGGAAGCAATGGCGTTTGCTTGGCTTGCGCAGCGCCATATTCACGGCCTCCCTAGCAACTTACCGGAAGTTACGGGGGCAAGTCGTCTCGCTTCACTGGGTGTACTCTATTCAAAAAATTAATCACGAAGGCTTAAATTACTATGACAAATGACGCGCTTATTGCGGCTCTTTCTCACCTCGTCTCTGAAGGTCGAAATCCTGAAACAATGGATATCGATCTTCTTCCTTCATTCGATATTGTGCAGCGTTTAAACCAACAAGATAAACTCGTCCCAATTGCGGTCGAGAAAGTGCTACCAGAGATCGCTCAAGCCGTTGATAAGATCACGGAAGCATTTAAGGTCGGAGGTCGGTTGTTTTACATCGGTGCAGGCACCAGTGGTCGGCTCGGTGTCTTGGACGCTTCAGAATGCCCGCCGACTTTTGGCACGGATCCAGAGATGGTCGTTGGTATTATTGCGGGTGGAAAAGAGGCAATGTTCCGCGCGAAAGAAGGGGCAGAGGACGATCCTGAACTAGGCGAGCAAGATCTTAAAGAGAATGCGCTAACACAACGCGATGTCGTCGTTGGTATTGCGGCAAGTGGACGGACACCGTACGTGATTGGTGGCTTAGAGTATGCGAACGAACTTGGTGCCACCACTGTAGCACTATCTTGTAACCCTGACTCTCCGATTGCAGATATTGCCGATATTGCGATCAGCCCCGTTGTTGGACCTGAAGCGTTAACGGGATCCACTCGCTTAAAATCAGGGACGGCGCAGAAACTGGTGCTAAACATGCTAACAACCGCAAGCATGATCCGTTTGGGTAAGAGCTACCAAAACCTGATGGTTGATGTGAAAGCAACCAACAACAAGCTCGTTGCACGCGCGGCACGAATTGTGATGCAAGCGACCGATTGCAGCAAAGAACAAGCAACCGAAGTACTTAAGCAGACGGATTATGAGGTGAAGCTGGCGATCTTAATGATCCTGACCGATCTTGATATTGAATCTGCTCGTGCTCACCTGCACCACCAAGACGGCTTCTTACGCAAAGCAGTGGAAAACCACCAGCCGAAATAAATCTTGAGTCCGCCAGCTCAAATCTATCGATAGAAGACAAACAAAAAGGAGACCTCGTGGTCTCCTTTTTTGTTTTAGATATCAAGATTTAGTCTTCATACAACCATTCATCAAACTCTTGGTTAAGCTTGTCATTTGCTTTACGTTTGATGTGATCAGGATTCGTTATGTTCTTAACGTTCTCTACTTTATTGGTGTACTTGCGAGTGGTTTGGTTTACTTCTCGCTTCACTTGGTTCTCGACATAAGTACCGTCAGTGACTTCTTTAATATTACGCTTGGTATTGTTGATGGTATTGGTAATACGATGCTTATCGTGATCGTATTTACGCTTCATCTTAATCGACTCTTTCAACACGTTGGTCGCACCGACCGTTAAGGGCAACAATGCTAATGCGACCAAAAAATACTTCTTCATGTTTTCATTTCACTTCTGATTGAATCTCAAGCCATAAGTACAGCAAAGCAATAAAATTCAAATGTCAGAAGATCAACAAGCAAAACCACAGTCTTGATTATGAAACAGATCTAGTTGCTGTATTCATTCCAACCACGTTGCCATTCCATGCGGAATTTTTGCGCTTGCTCAGTACCTTCACAAACCCCTTCGTAATACTGACCAGATAACCCCATTTGATACGCAAAAGCAGGATTACAGTACTCACGTAAACCTTCTAAATAACCTTGGTCGTAGTCACTTTGCTTAACGCTACCCAACTCACGCAGCTCGCTCATCGTGCGTGATGTATGTCCGGCTACACCATCTTGATATCCGATCTGATGCCAATCTCCTGACTTGGCAAGATCTTCCGTCGTTGCAGCGCATCCTGTAAGTAAAGCCAGCGCCAAACCTAACGTTGCCTTTTTCATGGTTCTTCCTTAAGCAATTGTTTTCAAAAATAAGCTTACCACTAATTATTGGCGTTTGCCGCTTAGCTTGCAGATTAAACCACTGACGCCTCGAATCAGCCGCTCACTACTGCAATCAACCATTCGCCATTTTTAAAAACCGCTCAAGCAGTATATCGACCACTCAGTGCTCTATTCGACCACTCATCTACTAACCGAATGCATTTAACACAAGTGACGCATAACATGCATCCTGAGATTAAAAAATTACCCTACCCAACTAAGACCAAGGACAATTGCTATGATGTGGTTTCTAACCTGTGTCGCAGCCCTAATCGGCGGATACTTCATCTACGGCGCTTTCGTCGAGAAGATTTTCGGCATCAATGAAAAACGCCAAACGCCTGCTCACACCAAATCGGACGGTGTTGACTTCGTTCCAATGTCAACAAAGAAAGTTTATCTAGTTCAGCTACTTAACATCGCTGGTGTTGGTCCAATTTTCGGCCCAATCATGGGTGCACTATACGGTCCAGCGGCAATGCTTTGGATTGTTGTCGGTTGTATTTTTGCTGGCGCAGTACACGATTACTTCTCAGGCATGCTTTCAGTGCGTAACGGCGGCGCATCTGTACCTACTATCACAGGTCGCTACCTAGGTAATGGCGCAAAACACTTTATGAATATTTTTGCCATTGTCCTACTGCTTCTTGTTGGCGTAGTGTTCGTTTCTGCTCCTGCAGGCATGATTACTAACCTCATCAATGATCAAACAAGCTTGAGCGTAAGCATGACTACTATGGTTATCGCTATCTTCGCTTACTACATCATTGCGACGATTGTTCCTGTCGATAAAATCATTGGCCGCTTCTACCCACTGTTTGGCGCTCTACTTATCTTTATGTCTGTTGGTCTAATGACAGCCGTTGCGTTTTCTAGCGAACACACAGTAATGGGTGACTTCCAAGTTTCAGACATGTTCTCGAACCTTAACCCAAATGATATGCCACTATGGCCAGCACTGTTCATCACTATCGCATGTGGCGCGATCTCTGGCTTCCACGCGACTCAGTCTCCACTGATGGCGCGTTGTATGGAAAACGAGAAAAATGGTCGTTTCGTCTTCTACGGAGCAATGATTGGTGAAGGTGTTATCGCGCTAATCTGGTGTGCTATCGCTCTGTCTTTCTTCGGCTCTCTAGACGCACTATCAGAAGCTGTGAAAAACGGTGGTCCTGGTAACGTGGTATACAGCGCATCATTTGGTCTGCTTGGTGTGTTCGGTGGTATCCTTGCGTTCCTAGGTGTGGTTATCCTACCAATTACGTCTGGCGATACAGCATTCCGTTCAAGCCGTCTGATCCTTGCTGAATACTTCAACATGGAACAAAAGACGCTACGTAACCGTCTACTGATGGCACTTCCACTGTTCGTTATCGGTGGTATCTTAACTCAAGTAGACTTCGGCATTATCTGGCGCTACTTCGGTTTTGCTAACCAAACAACAGCAGTAATGATGCTTTGGACTGCGTCCGCTTACCTACTACGTCACAACAAGCTGCACTGGATTACCACTATCCCTGCTATCTTCATGACCACGGTATGTGTCACGTTCATCTTAAACAACAGCTCGCTAGGTTTTGGCCTGCCAATGCAACTATCAACTATCGTCGGTATTGTGTTTGCCCTAGCAGTGACTGGTTACGTTATCAAAACCTCTAAGGGTAAAGGTGAAACTGAACTGGCTGACGAAGAGAAACCACAAGCCGTATCAGAAACAGCGTAGTACTCGTCACATCCGAGTGACTAAGATAAGAGCCTGCCAATTGCAGGCTCTTTTTGTTTTATACCCAAGTCACTTTAAGATTCAGAACTCGGAGCGCAGCGCCATGTATTTAGGTGTCTTTATTTATCTGAGCCAAGCATCTTGAAGTGACTTAGGTATACAATAACAACATTGATTCTAGGTTAGGTTCACTATGGAACTGGTCGTTTCCCTTTTACAACAGATGTGTGTGTACTTAGTTTTGGCTTACATGCTAAGTAAAACGCCAATCATCTTGCCTTTGCTGAGTATTTCTTCGCGCTTAAGCCACCGCCTAATTTGTTACGTACTCTTCTCTGGCTTTTGTATTCTCGGCACCTATTTCGGTCTGCATATCAACGACGCTATTGCCAATACTCGTGCGATCGGCGCGGTCATGGGCGGGCTGTTTGGTGGACCTGTTGTAGGTTTCGCCGTCGGATTTACTGGTGGCATCCATCGATACTCTCTTGGTGGCTTTACTGACCTCGCCTGCGCAATTTCAACCACCGCCGAGGGTGTAATTGGTGGCTTGCTCCACGTTTACCTTATCAAGCGAAATAAAGGCGCATTGCTGTTTAATCCAAGCGTTGTATTCAGCGTCACGTTTGTTGCAGAAGTGGTGCAAATGATTTTGCTGCTCGCCGTCGCTAAACCCTTTGATCAAGCCTATGAGCTGGTGTCTGCCATTGCAGCACCGATGATCATCGCGAACTCATTTGGTGCGGCATTGTTCATGAGTATCCTGCAAGACAGAAAAGCGATCTTTGAAAAGTTTTCTGCGACGTTTTCGCGTCGAGCACTCACCATTGCTGATCGCTCAGTGGGAATTCTAAGCAACGGCTTCAACACCGAAAACGCAGAGAAAATCGCACGTATTATTTACGAAGAAACCAAAGTGGGCGCTGTCGCGATTACCGACCAAGAAAAAATCTTAGCGTTTGTGGGCATTGGCGATGATCACCATAAACCGAACACGCCGATTTCATCGCAAAGCACATTGGATTCCATGGAGAAAAACGACATCATTTATCTTGATGGCGCAGAGCGTCCATACCAATGTTCCATCGCAAAAGACTGCAAACTTGGCTCCGCGCTGATCATCCCACTACGTGCGGGAAAAGAGGTCATTGGTACCATTAAGCTGTATGAACCGAAGCGTAAATTGTTCTCCACGGCCAACATGTCAATGGCGGAAGGGATAGCTCAGCTTCTCTCTAGCCAAATCTTGTATGGCGACTACCAACAACAACAAGCCTTACTCGCTCAAGCAGAAATCAAACTGCTTCACGCTCAGGTGAATCCACACTTTTTGTTTAATGCACTCAATACCATTAGTGCGATTACTCGTCGTGATCCTGATAAAGCACGTGAGTTGATCCAAAATTTATCGCACTTTTTCCGTAGCAATTTAAAGCAAAACATTAATACCGTGACGCTAAAAGAAGAGCTAGCACATGTGAACTCTTACTTGAGCATCGAGAAAGCCCGCTTTACGGACCGCTTAGAGGTTGAAATCGATATTCAGCCTGAATTGCTGGACATCAAATTGCCAAGCTTTACACTCCAGCCTTTGGTTGAGAATGCCATTAAGCACGGCATTTCAAACATGCTTGAAGGTGGTAAAGTTCATATATACAGCGAAGCACACCCACAAGGTCATTTGATTACCGTCGAAGACAATGCAGGCAGTTTTGAACCGCCAAAAGAAAACCACTCCGGGCTAGGTTTAGAAATTGTCGACAAACGTCTCACTAATCAATTTGGGCGTGATGCATCGCTAAAAATTACGTGCGAGCCACATCTATTTACTAAAATGAGCTTTATCATTCCCTCAAAATCATAAAAGCACTCTGAAGCAATAAAGGTAATGTTGGATGTTAACCGCACTCGTCATTGATGATGAACAGTTTGCTCGTGAAGAGCTGACAGAGTTATTGGATGAAACAGGCCAAGTTGAAGTGGTGGGCAATGCCTCAAACGCGATCCTTGGTCTAAAAAAAATCAATGAGCTCAAACCTGATGTGGTGTTTCTCGATATCCAAATGCCTCAAGTCACTGGGATTGAACTACTTGGAATGCTTGATCCAGAAACCATGCCTTATGTGGTTTTTGTCACGGCTTACGACCAGTATGCAATTCAAGCATTTGAAGACAACGCCTTTGATTACTTGCTCAAACCTGTCGACCCATGCCGTTTAACCAAAACGGTCAAACGGCTAAATAAAGTCATTAGTCAATCCGCCCTAACTCAACAGCTGTCTGCTATTACGCCCGACACTTTAGATCAGATTCCGTGCATCGGGCACAACCGTATCGTTATCATGGCCACCGACACGGTAGAATGTGCATACAGTGACATCAGCGGCGTGCATGTACGCTCCACCAGCCAAGCCGCGAGCACTCAACTAACATTAAAAACGCTAGAAGAGAAAACCCCACTGGTACGCTGTCATCGCCAATACTTAGTCAGTATTAAGGCCATCAGCGAAATCAAATTACTCGAAAACGGATTAGCAGAAATCATCACCAAAACTGGCTTTGAGATACCAGTAAGCCGCCGCTACCTTAAAGTGCTCAAAGAGATGCTGGGCATTAGCCACTAACACAAAAAATTCACACATCACCGCTGAGTTTCCGCTAGCGTATAAATAAGACGCTCCGAAAAGACGAGGCGATGTTGTATAAAGTTTTGTTCATATGTAAGCACAATGCTGGACGAAGTGTGCTCGCTGAGTCGATCGCAACCCATATCCTGCCAGCAGAGTTTAGTGTCGCCAGCGGTGGCTATCATCCCACAGGCAAAGTTCACCCGGTGGTGCAAAAATATTTAGATGACCACCAACTTCCCATTCCACATATCCACACCCACTCATGGGAAGAGCGAACTCAGTTTCTTCCTGACATCGTGATTATTCTCTGTGACTCTTTACATCAAGAGGCAGCTCCTCAATGGCTTGCGGGGGGCGTTCGAGTAAACTGGCAAGTCGATGCCTTTCCGACTGAAGGTTCTGATGAAGAGGTGTACGCACATTGCGAAAGGGTTGCTCAGTCGCTTGAGCGAAGAATCACGAAGATGTCCGATATGATTATCGATGGTTTAGGGAAAGACCAAATTCGTGATTACCTAAATGAACTGAGAGAGATGTAAAAAAGGCGACCCACTGGTCGCCTTTTGAATATTCGATAAATGGAGATTAATCCACTTGCTTGATTTGCAGTTCTTTGGGTACTTCAAAGAACATATTCTCTTCACGACCAAGCACTTCATCGACCGCTTCGGCACCGACGAGTTCTTTGATTCGCTCTAGAATCTGATTAACGAGCTCTTCCGGAGCAGATGCCCCCGCAGTCACGCCGACCTTTGTTTTGCCTTCGAACCACTCAGGTTTGATATCTTCCGGACAGTCGGTTAAGTAGCCAGGTGTCCCTAGCTTTTCAGCTAGCTCTTTAAGACGTGTAGAGTTTGATGAGTTTCTAGAACCCACCACAACCATCACATCTACGTCACCCGCTAATTCACGTACGGCATCTTGGCGGTTTTGTGTCGCGTAACAGATATCGTCTTTACGTGGTCCTTGGATATCTGGGAAGACGCGGCGTAGCTCTTCGATAACATCGGCAGTTTCATCTACAGAAAGTGTCGTTTGGCTTACGTAATGAAGATCTGATGGATCTTTCACAATCGACTTCAGTTTCTCAACGTCGGCAGGGGTTTCAACCAAGTACATACCACCCGTTTCACTCGCGTACTGCCCCATTGTGCCTTCCACTTCAGGGTGACCTGCGTGACCAATCAGAACCACTTCCATATTGCGGCGGCTTGCTCGCGCTACTTCCATATGCACTTTGGTTACCAAAGGACACGTTGCGTCAAATACCGTCAAATCTCGCTGCTTAGCTTCCTGACGAACCGCCTGCGATACACCATGAGCAGAAAAAATCACAATGTTGTTGTCTGGCACTTCATGCAGCTCTTCAACGAAGACAGCGCCACGTTGCTTTAGCCCTTCAACCACAAAACGGTTATGCACCACCTCATGACGAACATAAATCGGTGGCTGATACATCTCTAGCGCACGCTCTACGATGCTAATCGCACGGTCTACACCAGCACAAAAGCCGCGTGGGTTAGCTAATAGGATTTTCATTTCATTGCTCATGGAAATTATCTTTATTGGGTTCGCTATTCTACTGACAAAATTTCAACTTCGAAAGTCACGTCTTGTCCCGCTAGAGGATGGTTGAAGTCCACAGTGACTGAATCGCCAGCAATCTCTGTAATAATGCCCGGGATTTCCATACCATCAGGACCACTGAACGCCATGATTGTACCCACTTCTACTTCTGCATCACCTACAAACTTAGTGCGATCCATATGGTGTACATGGTCTGGATTTGGCATGCCAAACGCGTCTTCTGCTTTTAGCTCAATCGCTTTTTGTGCGCCTGTTTCGAGGCCTATCAAGCACTGCTCAAAGTTTTCACTCAAGCTGCCATCACCCATAACAAATTTCGCTGGTTTACCCATGTTATGAGTACTATCCGCAACCGATCCGTCTTTCATTTTAATCGTAAAGTGAAGGGTTACTACAGATTCATTGATTATTGTTGTCACGTTACTGCTTCCTTGTTCTTGGGTTATTACGCTGTCAGCTTGGTCTTTTTATACATTGATATGCTGATTGGCGCTCCAACATAATAAAAAGCGTCGCTCGAATCAACGGGCGACGCTTAGGGTTATTCAACTTTTCGCAATATACACTGCCACTACTTAGGCTTTCGCCTCGTCTTTCTTTCGAAAGCCGTCAAGAATAATCATCGCGGCACCAATACAGATCGCCATGTCTGCAAGGTTGAACGCTGGCCAGTGATAATTACCCCAGAAAAAGTCCAAATAATCCACGACAAACCCATGTATTACTCGGTCGAATACGTTGCCTACTGCGCCACCAATAATCATGGCATAAGCAATATTATTCCATTTCTCTTTCGCTGGTAGTTTGCTCATCCAGTAAGTCAAAAGACCTGTAACGATAAAAGCAATACCTGTAAATAACCAACGTTGCCAGCCCGCTTGATCACTCAAAAAGCTAAAAGCAGCACCATAGTTATGCACGTACAAAAGATTAAAGAATGGCAAAATTTCTATGCGGTTTGCCCAGCCATATCCCATGTTGTTCATTACAACATACTTAATGCCAATATCAGCTAAAAAGATAACCACCGCTAACCATAACCAGCGAATACCAGATTGCTTTAAAGACAGTGCTTTTTCACTCATTACTTTACCTACAAACAGCCCCAGTAAATACTGGGGCTGTTAATTTTAAAAAAAGTTCAGTCGTTCTAGGCAATTACGCGAATTTACGTACTTCACCTTCGCCTTCTACGTTAGATACACAACGACCACAGATTTTCTCGTGACCTTCAATTGTGCCTACGTCTGGCGTGTGGTGCCAACAACGATCACACTTCTCGCCTTCAGCTGCTGCTACTTCAACAAACAAGCCTTCGATATCCGTGGCTTGTGCTGCATCAGTCTTCTCACCTAGAGGCTTAACTTTCGCCGCAGAGGTTAGTAGAACAAAGCGCAGTTCATCTTCAAGTTTGTTGATCTTCGCCGCTAAAGCGTCATCAGCAAATAGAGTCACTTCAGCTTGTAGTGCACCACCGATGGTTTTCTCTTTACGCGCATCTTCTAGAAGTTTGTTTACTGCACCACGAACCGCTTGGATCTCAGCCCAGAATTCATTGTTCAGCTCTTCACCTTCAGCAAGGCCGAATAGACCGTCGAACCACTCACCAGTGAATACGAACTTGTCGCGCTCGCCTGGCATTTCGTTCCAGATTTCATCTGCAGTGAACGACATGATTGGCGCCATCCAACGAACTAGCGCTTCAACAATGTAGTAAAGCGCAGTCTGACAGCTACGTTGAGCGTTGCCGCCACGTTTTGCTGTGTACTGACGGTCTTTAATCACGTCTAGGTAGAAAGAGCCCATTTCGATCGAACAGAATTGCATTAGACGCTGAGTCACACCGTGTGTGTTGTACTCTTCGTATGCTTTAACAATCTCTTCTTGTGCTGCTAGCGCACGACCAACTGCCCAGCGATCTAGCGCAACCATCTCTTCAACAGGAACGATGTCTGTTTCAGGGTTGAAGCCGCTTAGGTTAGCAAGGAAGAAACGCGCTGTGTTACGGATACGACGGTAAGCATCTGCGCTACGTTTTAGGATTTCATCCGAAACCGCAACTTCACCGGTGTAGTCTGTTGAAGCAACCCATAGACGAAGAATGTCAGCACCTAGCTTGTTAGTTACGTCTTTTGGCGCAACCACGTTACCGATAGATTTAGACATCTTACGACCCTGACCATCAACCACGAAACCGTGTGTCAGTACTTGTTTGTAAGGCGCTTCGTCTTTCATCGCGATAGATGAAATTAGAGAAGACTGGAACCAACCACGGTGTTGGTCAGAACCTTCTAGGTATAGGTCTGCACTGTTGCCGTTGTACTCTTCACGAGCATCAACAACGGAGAAGTGAGTGACACCTGAATCGAACCATACGTCTAGCGTATCGAGTACTTTTTCGTATTGGTCAGCGTCAGCACCTAGTAGTTCAGCGGCATCTACATCCCACCATGCTTGGATGCCTTTCTCTTCAACCAGCTTAGCGACTTTCTCGATCAGCTCTAGCGTGTTTGGATGAAGTTCTGCTGTTTCTTTATGAACAAACAGAGCAATTGGCACACCCCAAGTACGTTGACGAGAGATACACCACTCAGGGCGACCTTCGATCATACCTTCGATGCGGCTTTGACCCCACTCAGGCATCCACTCTACGTTCTTGATTGACTCTAATGCTTTAGCACGTAGGCCAGCTTGGTCCATAGAAACGAACCATTGAGGTGTAGCACGGAAGATGATTGGAGTCTTATGACGCCAACAGTGTGGGTAGCTGTGCTCGTAAGCGTGGTGGTGTAGTAGTGCACCTTTTTCTTTCAGTACTTCTACTACTGCATCGTTCGCTTTAAATACGTGCTGACCAGCAAATAGCTCAGTATCTGGTAGATAAACACCGTTTGAACCAACTGGGTTCGCTACTTCTAGGTTGTACTTGTTACCAACCGCGAAGTCTTCTTGACCGTGACCAGGTGCAGTGTGAACAACACCAGTACCTGAATCAGTCGTAACGTGATCACCCAGGATCGCCGGTACAGTGAAATCGTAGAATGGGTGTTGGAACTGAGAAAGCTCTAGATCCGCACCTTTCGCAAAACCAAGGTTATGGAAATGCTCGATACCAGCACGGTCCATTACGTCTTTCGCCAGCTCAGCAGCAACGATGATACGTTCAGGTTGCTCGCCTTCAACTTGGATAAGTACATACTCAAGGTCATCACGTAGACACACAGCACGGTTCGCAGGAAGCGTCCAAGGAGTTGTCGTCCAGATGACAATAGAGATATCGCCTTTACCTTCATGGCCTTCAGTCAGCTCAAACTTAGACAACAGTGCCGCTTCGTCAGCCGCTTTAAAACGAACGTCGATAGATGGCGATACTTTATCTTTGTATTCTACTTCCGCTTCAGCAAGAGCAGAACCACAGTCTGTACACCAGTGAACAGGTTTGAAACCTTTTAGCAGGTGACCTTTGCTTGCGATCTTACCAAGTGCACGGATGATGTTCGCTTCAGTTGCAAAGTCCATAGTGCGGTATGGCTTGTCCCACTCACCCATGATGCCAAGACGCTTGAAGCTCTCTTTTTGACCTTCAACTTGACCTGCAGCGTACTCGCGACATTTCTCGCGGAACTCAGCTGCCGTCACTTTTTGGCCTGGCTTGCCTACTTTCTTCTCTACCATCAATTCGATAGGTAGACCGTGGCAGTCCCAGCCTGGGATGTAAGGTGCGTCAAAACCTGAAAGTGTTTTGGATTTAATAATAATGTCTTTAAGAATCTTGTTTAGTGCGTGACCAATATGAATGTCACCATTTGCGTAAGGAGGGCCATCGTGCAATACGAATGACTTTTTGCCTTTCTTAGCTTTACGGATTTCACCGTAAAGATCTTCTTTGTACCAACGCTTAAGCATTTCTGGCTCACGATTGGCCAGATTGCCGCGCATTGGAAACCCTGTTTCAGGTAAGTTCAGGGTATCTTTATACTCACTCATCGATTCTTAATTCCGTTATATTGGGCGAAAATTAGACATTATGTTGAACGGTGGAATAAACCGCTCAACGCTTAAGCTGACGCAGCCACACCCTTGCTGCTTCAGCATCCAATTCGATTTGTTGTTTAAGTGCTTCAAACGACTCAAACTTTTGCTCATCTCGAAGTTTATGCAAAAGTTCCACTTCTAGTTGCTTGCCATATAAATTGGCATGAAAGTCGAATAAGTGTACTTCTAACTGCTGGCGAACGCCATTGACAGTCGGTCTTTGACCAATATTAGCAACACCACCAACTGGCTTATTTCCTAAGCCAAGCGCTTGAACAACATAGACTCCGGAAACCGGAGAAACACAGCGTTTCAAAGGAATATTCGCAGTAGGAAAACCTATCGTTCTGCCCAGCTTTCTTCCGTGAGAAACACGACCGCTGATGCTGTAGTTTCTTCCCAGCATCTGTTGCGCGGAATGCAAATCGTCACGCGCCAGCGCTTGACGGATAGCCGTACTGCTGACACGTAATTGTTGTAAACAAAAGCTCTGGGTACTCACGACATCAAAACCGTACTTTTCCCCTGCTTCCTGCAGCATTGCAAAGTTACCTGTACGGCCTTTGCCAAAGCAAAAATCATCACCAACGACAAGAAACTTAACACCCAAACGCTCGACCAACAAGTCACGGATAAATTCTTCCGCGGTTAAACTTGCAAAATGACGATTGAAATTGACGCAGAGCAAGCGATCAATATCGAGCTTACTCAATTGCACGAACTTATCGCGTAATCGCGTCAACCGTGCAGGTGCCTTATCTTTGGCAAACAGCTCCATCGGCTGAGGTTCAAAGGTCATCACAACAGAAGGCAATGATAGCCTGTCCGCTTGCTCAGACACTTGCTGCAATACTTGTTGATGGCCTTTATGGACACCATCGAAATTGCCAATAGTCAGCACGCAACCATGATGTCGCGGGGTGATATTGTGAATGCCTCTAATCAGTTCCATTGGATACTGCTTTCTGCCTCTGTTTTTACTTTACACTGTGTGAAACTGACGGATTATATACTAATCACCCTTAGTCTGTCCCAGCTTTTAGGTCTTTTAAGCGTGCACCAGTTAAAAATAGAACCACTAGGTAAACCACGGCTCCTAGAGCGATCAACATTCCTAGTACACCGCTGCGGTGAGCAAAGCTCCAATCGAGCCACACTGACATGTCTTCCAATTGCCATAAGATCGCAGCCACCATCGCTGCACCTGCAATAACCAAACGTATAATAAAGAAGACGGTTCGTTTGGTGATTTGGTATACCCCTGCGATATGTAGACCACGATACAGCAATGCCATATTTACGAACGCCGAAAGTGCCGTCGCGATAGCCAAACCAACGTAGCCATAAAAGTACGCAAAAATTGCGTTAAACACCATGTTGGTCACCATCGCAATGATGCCGTACTTTACTGGCGTTTTAGTATCTTGACGCGAGTAATAACCTGGTGCGAGCACCTTGATCAACATGAAGTTCAACAAACCTGAAGCGTAGGCAAAGAGCGACAATGATGCTTGATGTACGTCTTGAGGAGAAAATTCACCTCTCATAAACAGAACCATGAGCATAGGTTTTGCCAGTACCATCAGACCAAGCATTGCAGGAAGGCCAAGCAAGATCACCATACGCACCCCCCAATCCATGGTTTGCGCGAAGCCTTCACTTTGTGCGTCAACGTGTTTACGTGAAAGCGCGGGTAAAATCACAGTCGCAATCGCAATACCAAACAGGCCTAAAGGAAATTCCAATAAGCGGTCTGAGTAATACAGCCAGCTGATCGAACCGGTTTGCAAAAAACTGGCGATGAACGTATCAAACAACAGGTTAATCTGACTGACCGATACACCAAATAAAGCGGGGATCATCAAAGTACGGATTTTCACTACACCCGGATCGCGCCAGCCCCATTTTGGCTTAACCATGACGCCTGCTTTAATAAGAAAGGGAATTTGGAATAAGAACTGGACCAAACCACCTAAGAAAACACCAATGGAAAGCCCTATTTCTGGCATTTCCATTTGCGGCGAGATAAACCACGCCGCCAAAATAATCATCACATTGAGGAAAACAGGGGTAAAGGAGGAGACCGCAAATTTACCTAATGTATTGAGGATAGCGCCCGATAGAGCGACAAAGGTAATGAACCATAAATAGGGAAAGGTGATTTTGAGCATCACGCTAGCTAGCTCAAACTTTGCTGCAGCCGGGCCACCATGCATCCAGTCAAGGAACCAACCAAAACCAAACACAGCAGTGACCACGCCGGAGCCTAGGACACCTAAAATGGTAACAATCGAGACTATCACCCCTAACGTACCCGCCGCACGAGCAATGAGCTCCCGAGTTTTATCCATGTCGCCTTGAGCATGGCTTTCCGTTAAAACAGGTACAAACGCTTGGGAAAAAGCACCTTCAGCAAACAAACGTCTTAAAAAATTAGGAATTTTATTGGCGAAGAAAAAGACGTCTGCGCTTGCTCCTGCCCCCATTAAATTTGCCACTACAACATCACGAACTAGGCCAAGAACGCGGGAAATAAATGTCATAGCACTGACGATCATGCCAGACTTGAGTAGTCGTTTACTCACTGTAACCTCGGAATATCACCATAAGACAGCTAACCCTATACTGTTTCTCTGACAGGTGCTGTAAATAGACGTCAAAAATCTATCCGCGGCTTGTAAGGAATAAGTGTGCCTTTAGCGGATAATTATTAGCATTGGTATAAAAATGCTGTTAGAATCCCCGCCATCTTAACCGCGATAACCTCTCTTACCAAAATTTGTTTTGGCTTAGATCGGTTTTTGCACAAATCATTTGACATTTAAGCGCAAATGAGGGATATTCCTCGCCCTTAAATTGTCACAGAACTAAGTTTTTGGGAGTTAGACCCTTGGCAAATAGTAAATCTGCTAAGAAGCGCGCTATCCAAGCTGAGAAACGTCGTCAGCACAATGCTAGCCGTCGCTCAATGATGCGTACTTACATGAAGAAAACTGTTGCTGCTATCGAAGCAGGCGACAAAGAAGCTGCAACTGCTGCATTCGCTGTAGTTACACCTATCCTAGACCGCATGGCAACTAAAGGCCTTATTCACAAGAATAAAGCAGCTCGCCATAAGTCTCGTTTCGCTGCACAAATCAAAGCTCTTTAATAGAGTCCTGATTTTACAGTGAAGAAAAAACCGACCTTGTGTCGGTTTTTTTATATCTACAAAATTTTCTTAATAAAAAAGCTGGCAATGCCAGCTTTTCTTTTTTCTGCACGCCTATTCAAAGGCATCAGCTTATTTACCTTATAAAGCTCAAACTGGAAAGCACCAATAAAACACTTGAGAACAAAGCAAATTGGTCGATGCGCAGCAACTCTACCATCAAAAGTTTAACGCCACTCTCAAATATTCCAACGAGTTAGATTCACAGCCTAAAATGAACGATATATTAGGTATATGTAATTAACGCTAAGCGCTTTCAGCACAATAAAGACTATGCAGTGTTTTTATTAACGCTTTCACTTCATCACTCTTTAATGTGTAGTACACGGTTTGTGCTTCTTTCCTTGTCGTGACTAGCTCATCACGGCGAAGCCAAGCAAGATGCTGAGATAATGCCGACTGGCTTAGCTCTAACTTTGCACACAGCTCTCCCACGGACAGCTCTTGGTTATGCAGCATACAAAGGATTTGTAGGCGTCTCTCGTTTGCCATCGCTTTGAGCAACACGACGGCTTTTGCGGAGTTCTGCTCCATTTCTTGTAGATTCATGTGTTGGACCTCTAGCTACAACTTACTTATTCCAACCCTGGCCAGCTTGTTGTGTTGCACTGATTTATATATCTAAGAAAATCAAGATACACTTCCAGAGTCTTCATTATTAGAACCTCTAATTTAGTTGTTAGTGATACACCAATATTATCCACCAAAGTGAAGAATTGATGCGCCATCAATAATTAATAGTTTTGCTCACTAAAACAAGTATCTTGAGTTACTTAGGTATTATTTAGAATTATATTTTTATTGATAGTAATCTATTTATTTGCGCAACGATACGGGTTTACTCAAACATTTGACTGAAATCAGCATCACAAACATTTTTTACCGCTGGGTGTTGGATCATTCGTTCCGCAAAAATCACGTAGTACTCTTCTTTTAACCCATCGACATGACCAATTAGCTGTAGATTTCGGTCGTCCTCAATCTCCGACATGTATACGGTCGGCGCTAAGAAAATCACATCATCGTGGTACCTTGCGAAAGCCTTCATCAACGCGACATCATCAAATTCTCCCAACACATTAGGCTGAAGACCTTGACGATCAAACCACTGAATAACCTTACGCCCCATTGCTGTTCGGCTTGCAGGAATCAAAAGTTTTTTCTGTTCCAGAATCTCAGGAAAACGCACATTTTCAATTTCAGAAGAGGCGAAAAAGCTCATGCTGCTCTCACCTAGCTTTTTGCTATAAAGGCCAGGGCTTTGAGTTGAGTCAACGGGACAATCCGAGAGGATCATATCTAGCTTGTGCTGAGACAGTCGTTCAAGTAGCAATTCGTGGGTTGACTCATAACAGCGTAAATGAATACTGTTATCTTCAGGGACAGTCGTCATTAGTACTTTACTGACCAAGCGTTTAGATAACGCATCGGCTACGCCAACTTCAAACAGAATGTTCGAGTGCTGACTGTAATTGACGATATCTAACATCTCATAACTCAAACCAAACATTCGGTCGGCGTACTTAAAAACAAGTTGCCCTAACTCAGTTGGCTCAACTGTACGACCATTTCGTTTGGTTAACTTTCCTTTCATGCGTTCTTCAAGCGCTTTAATCTGCCCTGTCACGGTTTGCGGTGTCAGGAAAAGCGCATCGGCCGCTTTAGTTACAGAGCCCTGTTTGCACACCATCCAGAAATAATATAGATGGTTGTAATTTAGATGTGACATGATCAAGTCCCGAAAAGAAAGTGATGCTTTTTATACCAAATGTGACAGAGACAAACAATAAACTCGACAAAACCATACAATACATTACAAAAACATAAGTTTTACCGAATATATAAAATTAATACTGTCATAAAAGTTGAACTGAGGCGCATTTTCTTTCTAAAGAAAACGCAAAAACCACACAAAACGAAATTCAAATTTATTCATTAAATTCAAATAGTTAAAAACCATCAATTTTCCCTACTCACACCACTACCAAAAAGAACAATAAAAATTACTCACAGCAAGAAATCTGTAATATTACTGAAATATTTGTTCTCTAACATCGCCCGCAGTTTCAACTACAGACCGAAAAATGAACTGAAAGGTCAACGGAGAAAATTATGATGAACCAAGCTACTTCAACAGTGGCGCCAATTTCGAGCACTGCTCGTTGGTTACGCTGGGCTAACTTGGCATTCATGTTGTATCTGCTTCTTCTAGCAGTATCTATGGTTGGTAGTGGCTTCAAATGGGCAACTGGCGATCAAGCTAAGGTGCTATTTGAGTTTGCCGCTCACCCTGTTGCAGGTCTAATGATCGGCTTGGTGGCAACAGCCTTAATTCAGTCCTCAAGTACTGTTACGTCTATTATTGTAGGTTTGGTTGCAGGTGGCTTACCAGTAGAAACCGCGATTCCAATGGTGATGGGTGCCAATATTGGTACCACAGTGACTAATACGCTTGTTTCTCTTGGTCACGTACGTTGTAAAGAAGAGTTCAAACGTGCATTTGCAAGCGCAACTATTCACGACTTCTTCAACTTACTTGCTGTTGCTATTTTCCTTCCGTTGGAAATGATGTTCGGCATTTTAGAGAAAGTTTCTCATTGGCTTGTTTCTCCACTACTTGCTACTGGCGATATGAGCATTAAAGGCTTCAACTTCATTAAGCCAATAACAAAACCAGTTGTGGGTGCAATTAAAGAGCCACTTTCAACATTCGGTGATACTGTTGGTGGCATCATGCTTATCGTTTTGGGTATTGCGACAATCTTCGTTGCAATTACGGTAATGGGTAAGCTAATGAAGAGCCTAATGGTTGGCCGCGCACGTGAAATTTTGAAAAACGCGATTGGTCGTGGCCCTATTCACGGTATTGTATCGGGTTCAATCGTGACTGTGTTGGTACAATCTTCATCAACAACAACTAGCTTGATGGTTCCACTTGTGGGTACAGGCGTTCTTAAAGTTCGTGATATTTACCCATTCACGCTAGGTGCAAACATTGGTACTTGTATTACGGCGCTACTAGCAGCAACAGCCGTATCGGGTGAGTTTGCGGTATTCGCGCTTCAAATCGCTCTGGTACACCTAGTATTTAATATCATGGCAACTCTGTTTATCTTTGGTATTCCGTTCCTACGTGAAATTCCAGTGAAAGGCGCTGAGATGATTTCTGAAATGGCTATCAAGAACAAAGCTGTTGTCGGTGGCTACCTAATGTCTGTATTCGTTATTTTACCAGGCGCGATCTTAGCCCTAACGACATAACAATAACTTACATACCATCGCTTATTGTTTAGGCTCCACATTGTGGGGCCTTTTTTGCGTTAATGACGCTGTTCAAATTCGTTGTCTGGTGATAATTTGAGCCATACCAGCATACTTATGCTGGGCTACCTCATTTGGAGTCGACAACATGACGCAGCTTAATGGCACTATTTCTGATCAGCTACTCGCAATAGACGAAAACCTAACTCAACTGGTTGCTGATATTGATATCCTCAGTAGCGTGAATCCTCTCAATTATGCTCAGGAAAGAGAGCGCTTTATTAAGAACAAATACTCTCAAGAGCCTAACTTCCAATACTCAACTACCAATCTAGATACTCACAGCGCAAAGCGACGTCTGTATGAACTGCCTTTAGAAAATATTCAAGACACCCAATTACAAAAGCTGTACGCGGATGTGATTCAGTCTTACGCAGATAAATTGGATCAAGTGAATACTATCGGTACACAAGAGTTTCTTTATAACTCCTTGCGCTATTACGGAGAGCCGAGCGCCAAAGATATTGCCAACGCCCATTTCATTTTACACCTTCCCACGGAAGAAGAGAGCAAACCTCAGCATGATAGCCGTGCGATAGCACACTTCATGCAAAACTTTGCTCAACGTAATGGATATGAATGTGAAATACAGGTGTTGGATGGGATGTTAGCAAACGCACTCGTTTCGGGGTCTCGAGTCAAAATTAACCACGCAGCATACATCACGACCGATGAGTTAGAGGCTCTCGCACATCATGAAATGGGTGTACACCTTCTTACTACGCTTAACGGTCGTCAACAACCGCTAAAGGTCCTGAGCTTAGGGTGCCCAGCTAATACAAACACCCAAGAAGGGCTGGCTATATTGTGTGAATATCTGTCAGGACATTTCAGTATCAAACGCCTAAGAACCTTAGCCTTACGAGTCCTGGCGGTAGAGTCGATGATCAAGGATCGCGATTTCCGCCATACGTTCATGCTATTAAAAGAACAGTATAAAACGTCTGACCTTCAAGCATTTACAACGACTGCTCGTGTGTATCGAGGAGGCGGTTTAACGAAGGATTACTTGTATCTAAGGGGGTTCCGAGAGGTGCTCAATGCCTACGATAAACTGGGCGATGACTTTTCATTGTTGCTATGTGGAAAAACAGAACTGAAGTATTTTGAGCTTATCCGCTCATTAGTGAGCAAGCAAATATTCACCCAACCCAAGTTTATTAGCCCGGCACTGTCTGCACCGATGCAGACCAACCCTATTCACCGCTATATTGTCAGTGCACTCAAGTAATACCTTCAAAGTACAAAAAGCAAAAAAGCTCCATTTGGAGCTTTTTTCATATCTTGAAGAACAATACTGGTTACACTGAGAATGGGTAACGAATAGGGTCGTGATGCTCATACCCTTCAACCCAAAAGTCATCCAGTGTGACCCATGTTTCCAGATCTTCTAGAGATTTAATCTCTGGATTGATGTGGAACGTCGGCGCTTTTAATGGTTCACGTTTCAACTGAACATCACGCATCAGTTCAAGCTGATCTTCATAAATGTGCGCATTCACAATCTTATGAAATGCCTGACCAGGTTTCTTGCCCGTGATTTGCGCCATGATCGCCAAGAATACGTAAACTTGAACCATATTGAAGTTTAAGCCAAGCGGTACATCACACGAACGCTGAGTACTGTTCAGGTAAAGCGTATCATCCAGCAATGAAAAATGGTGGCTATACATGCAAGGACGCAAGCACCCCATGTGGAATTCACCCGGGTTGTAGAAGTTCAAGATTTCACCGCGATCATCAACACTACGCGTTAAGTCATCCACTATCTTGCGTAATTGGTCAACATGCCCGCCATCAGGCTTCGCCCATGCGCGCCCTTGGACACCGTAGACACGGCCCATGTCGTCTTCGCCCTTACGATATGGATTATTTAACCAAGCATCATTTAGGTTGGCATTGGCATCCCAGGTTTTCGTGCCCAGCTTACGAAAATCTTCCGCATTATCGTAACCACGAATATACCCTAGTAGCTCTGCAACGGCCGCTTTCCAAAAACTTTTACGTGTGGTGACCAACGGAAATTGATTGTTCGCAACATCGTAGGTTAAATCCGCGTTGATTACGGTCAGGCAGCGCTTGCCTGTACGCTCATTTTCAACCCAAACACCTTGGTCAACGATGCGTTGACACAAATCTAAATACTGTTTCACACCAATACCTTACTTCGTCTTTTGTGGTAATTCGTCTTTGTAATGACCACGTTTGTATGCCCAAACCATCATGAGGACACCGATAACCACCATTGGCAGGGATAAAATCTGTCCCATGGAAATAAAGCCACCGAATAACCCCAAATGAGCGTCTGGTTCGCGCACGTATTCTACTAGGAAACGGAAGGTTCCGTAACCCGCAAGAAAGAGTCCTGAAACAGAACCTAGAGGACGAGGTTTCTTGATGAACCAATTCAAGATGAAGAAAAGTACGATACCTTCAAGCGCCATTTCATAAAGCTGCGATGGATGACGTGGCAGTGGACCGCCATTTGGGAAAACGATCGCCCAAGGTACATCTGTTACTCGGCCCCACAATTCGCTGTTCATGAAGTTACCTAAACGCCCCATACCCAAACCAAATGGCACAAGCGGCGCGATAAAGTCGGCAACACCGAAGAAAGTTCGCCCGTTTTTGTGTGCATACCAGAACATCGCGGTAATCACACCCAGTAAGCCCCCGTGGAAAGACATACCACCGGTCCACACTTTAAACAGATACAAAGGATCAGCCAGGAAGAGCTCAAAATTGTAGAAAAGCACGTAGCCAACACGGCCACCAATCACCACGCCAAGGAAGCCTGCGAACAACAAATCAGAAACCTGTTCTCGTGTCCAACCACTTCCCGGCTTATCCGCACGTCGGTTCGCCAACCATAGGGCGAACATAAAGCCCACAAGGTACATCAAACCGTACCAACGAACCGAAACAGGACCAATAGAGATTAAAACCGGATCAATATTGGGAAATTCAATATATCCCTGAGACATAAATCATTCTCTTCTTATCACAAACAAAATAAATATACCCAAGTAACCTCTAGATGCTTGGTTCAGCGAGAATGACTTGGGTACAAACTTAGAGCAGCATGGTCGCTGCTACAAACATTAAGAACACCGCGAATATCTTTTTTAATACCGCAGTTGGAAGGTTAGTTGCCAGCTTCGCACCCACTTTTGTTGTGAGCATCGAGGCCATGGCAATCGCTAATAAAGCGGGAAGATAAACATAGCCAATACTGTATGAAGGTAAGCCTTCCACTTTATAGCCATGTAAGATGAAACCGATCATACCAGAAATAGCAATCACGCAACCACAAACGGAAGATGAACCTACCGCTTTACGCATTTCTATCCCGTGTTTATTTAAAAATGGGACCGACAGTGAACCACCACCAATACCAGCAAGGCTTGATACAACGCCAATCCCCGTGCCATACGCAACGGTCACCGGGCTGCTCGGCATAGGTTTACTGCTCGTAACTTTAATGGAACGGAACATTTGTACTGACAGGCAAAGAACAATGACACCAAATACTTTCGGCAAGTAGTGCGTAGGGATCCACTCAGCAATATTGGCACCGACAAAACCACCTATAACCACACCTGGCATCAACCATTTTACGACGAACATATCGACATTGCCGAGCTTAAGGTGATTCATCGCCGATGAGCCTGACGTGACAATAATACTCGCTAACGAAGTGGCTAGGGCCATGTGCATACTCATTTCTGGAGAGATTCCACCAAGAGGAAGCAAATACAACAAGGCAGGAACAACAATCAAACCACCACCGATACCGAGTAACCCCGCCATCACACCCACAAAAGCGCCTAGCGCCAACAATAACAAAAATAAAGAGACGGTCACGATTTCCTACTTTTTACCTGCACGGATAAAGCCCGCAAAACCCTGTTGGATGAAGAAGTCATGCATCATTTGATGAATGTCCTCCCCGTAGGACTTTGTCATTGCTTGCTCCGCTAATTTTTCTAATTCTTCTTGTTGGCTATGACGAATCAAATATTTCACCTTAGCCACGTTGGAGGTGTTCATACTCAAACTGGTATACCCTAACCCAAGTAAGAGAAGAGCGCCAAATGGGTCGCCAGCTAACTCACCACAAATACACACTGGCACCTGATACTTATCGCACACGTCATGGATTTGCTTAAGCGCTAACAGTACCGCAGGATGCATAGATTCATAGACATCCGCGACGCGCGAATTGTTCCTATCAACTGCTAATAAATACTGGGTTAAATCGTTTGTCCCGACAGAAACAAAATCAACACGGTGAGCAATCGTTGGCAATAAATACACCATTGATGGCACTTCGATCATGACCCCAACTTGTGGGAACTGAATTCTATCATCAAGCAACACGGCTTCGCTGTGGGCTTGATTAATCAAGCTAATGGCATCGTCTAGCTCTTTTACCCCAGACACCATTGGCAACAAAATACTTAAGTTACCGCTTTCTGCACTCGCCCTTAACATTGCACGCAGCTGGATCAAGAAAATATCTGGGTGATCTAATGTAAAACGAATGCCACGCCAGCCTAGAAACGGATTATCTTCTTCGATCGGCAAATATGGCAAAGGTTTGTCACCACCAATATCCAAAGTGCGCATCACCACTCGTTGATTCGGATAACTGTTGAGTATCGCTTGGTATTGATGATACTGCTCATCTTCTGACGGAAAGTGATGCTGAAGTAAAAATGCAATCTCAGTTCGGTACAACCCAACTCCATCAACACCTGTATTGATGGCAATATTACTGTCTGCACTGAGCCCCGCATTGAGCATAATTTCGATGTGGTGATTGTCTTGCGTAACCGCAGGGAGTGCGAGGTCCTTGTTTACCATGGCAAACAATTCAGACTCTTCACTTACTAAGCTGCGATACTCTCGCAACAACTGGCGGTTTGGCTCTAAGAAGATCTCACCCGTATAGCCGTCGACTATCCCGAGTTTGCCATTCACCACATCCGGGTTAATGTTGGCGCCCATGACAGCGGGAACTCCAAGTGCGCGAGACAAAATAGCCGCATGAGAGTTCGCGCCACCTTCTAATGACACGACGGCTAACAAAAATTCTTTAGGTACAGACGCGAGCAAGGTGGCAGTGAGTTCATTCGCCACCAAAATAATGGGGCGATCAATTGCAGAATTTTCTTGCTCACTGTTATGCAGAAAATAGAGCAGCCTTTGCCCTAACTCTCGGATGTCTTGCGCTCTCTCGCGCATGTAGACATCCGACATTCTGGCAAATCGATTCGAGTATGACTCTACCACTTGGCGTAACGCCCAATCTGCCCTGTCTCCTTTTTCAATTTGCTTCTTCAAATCACCACGAAGCATCGGGTCATTGAGTAAGTGCGTAAACAGATCGAAGATCGCCAGCGCATCTTTGTTGATTTCACTGTCCAGCTTTTTCCGCATACGGCGAAAATCATTTAACGCTCGCTCTATCGCCACCAGCAATGTCTCGTGCTCACGTTCCTTATCTAACGTGGACGATGGGAAAACATCCGATAAACTCGGTTGGGTATTGTCGAACCAAAACTCTCCAATCGCGACACCAGTAGATGCAGGCAAACCTTTTAATACCGTGGGTTTAGATGCCAACTGCCAATGCCCAAGATTCTGCGCATGCGCAATAAGCACTGCTAGCTGAGCGGACAACGTGACAAGAAACGACTCTTCCATTTCACTGAACAAGCGCGGTGTTTTTTGCTGGATCACCAACACACCTAAAACTTGTTTTCGATGAATGATTGGAGTGGCTAAAAAAGAGTGGTAAATCTGTTCGCCGAGTTGAGGGAAGAATTTAAACTCGGGATGTTTTGATGCTTCGGCAAGGTTGAGTGGCTCTGCGCTTCGTTTAACCAACCCAACCAAGCCTTCATTGAAGTTGATATGAATACTATCACCTTCAAAAATAAGGCCTTGAGTTGCCATTAACTCAAGGCGCTGCATTTCTTCATTAGCAAGATAGATAGTACAGCATTCAGTGCGAAGGGCAGCACAAGTCTCTTTCACCAATATATCGAGTGCCAGATGCACATCATCGACCCTGGAGACTTTCTCAACTATTTCCCTTAGCTGACTGAGCATGATTATCCTCTACGTTGCTTTTTTCTTTTCCCTTTCGCTTTTCTCTCTCGAAAAGGCATGGCTAAGGATGCAAACTCTTTCATCGCTCGTCGATAAACATCTCGCTTGAAAGAAACAACTTGCCTAACTGGATACCAGTAACTCACCCAGCGCCAACCATCAAATTCAGGGGATTTTCCGCGTTGCATATTAATACGAGATTCATCGCATTCTAATCTCAGCAGAAACCATTTCTGTTTTTGGCCGATACAAACAGGCTTGGAGTCCCAACGCACCAATCGTTTTGGTAGCTTATATCTTAACCAATGACGACTTGTTGCAATGATCTTAACGTCTTTTTTCGTTAAACCGACTTCTTCATATAACTCCCTGAACATGGCTTGTTCTGGAGTTTCACCTTCGTCAATTCCACCTTGTGGAAATTGCCATGAGTGTTGCCCGTATCGTTTAGCCCAGAAGACCTGACCATGGTTATTACATATCACAATACCAACATTAAGTCGGTAACCATCGCCATCTATCACTGGCTAACCTCTATGAATAAATTTTTTATTACCGTGATTTTTCCACATATCCCCATTACTAGCAAACTTACTGATGTGATATGAGCAAGATTTATTACCTTTTCACCATATTTGGATATCTTTTAATCAAATCATACCTTATCAACACAAGAGTGAGACATTGCCCACATTTATTCACCTTTTCTGTGAATAACTTTGTGAAGAATTCAATTCAAATGAGTAATTCTGTTCAACCCCATCACAAGCAAAACAAATAAAGAAACAGAAAAATAAACATAAAACATTGATAAAAAAGTCTTTATTTTAAAAAATAGCGATAAATCGATCTTCAGTTTCTTGATGATCTTTTCACCAAACTCAGATCGGTCAAAGATCCACCAATAGGCTATTTATCCACACTCACCTGCTATTCGTTTAGATGATTACAACAAAATCAACCCCAAAAATGCATTTTAACCCCTGTTTATTCATACAGACCCCGCAAAGATCTCGTCAACACCTTCCTCACCTGTGGATAAGTTATGAATTGATCGTTCTTACACCGCCTCGGTGAAATCTTAAACAGTAGATTTGGCCGGAGTTTGATAAACTATATGTTTTGTAATACCACCTTGTGACTATGAAACCAGAACCACAAACAGAAGCAGAGCTATTGGAACGCGCTCATGATATGGCAGGACTTAGCTTTGCAGAGCTGGCCGCCGAGGCGAATATGATTGTTCCTGAAAACTTAAAACGTGATAAAGGTTGGGTGGGTCAATTACTCGAATGGCACTTGGGCGCTCCGGCTGGCAGTAAACCTCAACAAGATTTCGCAAAACTAGGGATCGAGTTGAAAAGTATTCCGATCAGTTACTCTGGCAAACCTTTAGAAACAACCTTTGTTTCTGTGGCTCCCCTCACTGGTGTTCATGGTCTTACATGGGAAACAAGCCATGTTCGAAACAAGCTATCTCGTGTGCTTTGGGTACCAGTGGAAGGGGAACGAGAAATTCCACTTGCAGAAAGACGTGTTGGTAGCCCACTGATTTGGTCACCAGACGACGACGAAGAGCGTATTTTACGAAACGACTGGGAAGAGCTAATGGAGATGATCGTCTTGGGGAAGTTTGATCAAATTTCCGCCAGACACGGAGAAGCGCTGCATCTTCGCCCTAAAGCCGCGAATGCAAAAGCGCTCACCGAAGCATATAGCTCAAATGGCAAGCCGATAAAAACTCTGCCCCGAGGTTTTTACCTCAGAACTCAGTTTACTGAACAGATCTTACTCAAGCACTACATCAACACGCAATCTGAGTAATGTTGTTTCCGCCATTTAGTGCGTCACGAGCGATAACTCGATATCACAGTACGAGGCTGCCTCTTCAGTGCCACATTCGTCATACGCATTGTGCAGCCTTAAGTACGCTTTATCTACCCCTAACCTCAGCAGCTCTTCTTTCACCAAATCTAGCGAACCGAAATGTATCGGATCTTCACCGTCTTTAATTGGCTCAAGTTGATGCTTGTACTCCACTGCTAGCAAATAGTCAGAGACATCAGAACACCCAATCACAAATACTTTGGGAGTTTTATAAGTATCTTTATGGGGACCGTGTAACCACATGTCCAATTGATGCTTCTGCATAACGTACCTCCTTCACACGATCATTTAAGTGTAGTTAGGCTATGTATAGCTTTCGAGTTTGGTCTTCCTTTATACGTAAATCATTTGCGATAGCGGTTAAAAATCCCCTATATTGGAATCACTTATTTAGTCGGTAACTCTTCAAGGACGTGATATGCAATACACAAAACTACCGCACTCATCACTTGAGATCAGTAAAATCTGCCTCGGAACCATGACGTTTGGCGAGCAAAATACAGAAAAGGACGCCTTTGAACAGCTCGACTTTGCCCTTGATCATGGGGTGAATTTCATTGATACCGCAGAGATGTACCCTGTACCTCCCAAAGCGGAAACGCAAGGACTCACCGAGCAATACATCGGTAATTGGTTAGCAAAGAGCGGCAAACGTGAAAAAGTTGTGCTGGCAACAAAAGTGGCTGGCCCTCGCGGCGTCCCTCACATCCGAGACAACATGAGCCTTAATCGTCGCCACATCCATACAGCAATTGATGACAGCCTTAACCGCCTACAAACGGATTATGTCGATTTATACCAGTTACATTGGCCTCAACGTCAAACTAACTGCTTTGGTCAACTCAACTACCCATACCCTGACAAACAAGAAGAAGTCACGTTAATTGAAACGTTGGAAGCGCTTACAGAATTAGTGAATGCAGGTAAAGTGCGCTATATCGGCGTATCAAACGAGACGCCGTGGGGTGTGATGTCATTACTGCGTTTAGCTGAAAAGCATGATTTGCCACGCATTGTCTCCATTCAAAACCCATATAACTTATTGAACCGCAGCTTCGAAGTTGGCTTGTCTGAAATCAGCCACTATGAAGGTGTCCAGCTACTGGCCTACTCTCCTTTGGCATTTGGCTGCCTGAGTGGTAAATACCTAAACGGGGCAAAACCTGAAGGCGCTCGATGCACGAAGTGGGAGCGTTTTGCGCGCTACTTCACTCCACAAGGTGTTAAAGCGACCGAAGCTTACGTCAATTTAGCTCAAGAGCATGGTTTGGATCCTGCACAAATGGCACTCGCATTTGTCAATCAGCGCCCATTTGTAGCATCTAATATTATCGGCGCGACCAACCTCAACCAATTAAAAGCCAACATCGACAGTATCGATCTAAAACTAAGCGATGAGCTCCTTACTGAGATTCAAGCAATTGGTACAACCTACTCGAATCCTTGCCCTTAAAAGTAAAGCTCCCCTCAAACGAAAACAGCTGACCTTCAAGGTCAGCTGTTTATCAAATGAAGTATGACTTCATATCGCACGTTAAGCGTGTTGAATGACTTGATAGCAACTCAGTCAGTCCAACACGCTAACGATTACGTCATTATTCGCGACGTTAAAACTCGACGAAGGTGACGAACTCGACGTTCAACTTTTACTGCATCCGGAACATTGGCGCGTGTGGAACGACCATCGCTATCTAAACCAATATCTCTCAATAAATGAACATTCGTCCATGGAACATCATGAGCAGTGCGACGTATGGTTCGCTGCCATTGCTTTTCTTCGCGTTTAAGGTCTGCTTTCAATAGCAAAGTGGCCAGTTGTAGGTAAATAGAGTGACGCATAATATTTTCTCCGATTATCGATGTATTCGACTGGGAAAAATAGTGCGTAAAATGAACAGAGGCGCTCTGTTGATACTAAGCCGCTACTTTTCCGCAGCCTAGTAATAAATAAGATAGGTTACGGATTAATTTTTATCTTGTGAGCCAGTGGTATTGGTATCATCCGACTTAAGAGTCATCGGAGCGATAGGCATACGATCAGCGCAAGCAGTGGTGTTAACAACGTAATGTTTCATCTTGCGCCTCCTAGCTAAAAATTAATCCGTTTATGAAAGGTATAACTCATTGAGTTACGGTTAAATTGTAAGCTTTGATGAATATATATCAAACATTTTTTGTCTTTTTGATTAAAAACAAATCAATACACCGCAATTCAGTTTCATATACTTTTCTATATAACATATTCACCTAGGGAATATATGAAATTACGGATTTTATAAATCAAACTGAATACAAAACAAAAAGAGCGGCTTTGTAGCCGCTCTTTCACTGATATTCATTCACCAATTTAACTTCAGAAAGAACAAATCACATGGCTTGATCAGAAATCAAATTATGTTTGTTCAGTAGTCGATACATCGTCGCGCGTGAAACACCAAGCTCCTTCGCCGCATTCGAAACTTGACCAGAATGAGATTCCAAAACAACCAGTAACGCGTCACGCTCACTCTTCTCACGAATCGATTTCAAACTACGCTTTGAGTCATTACGCTGAGGCAAATCTAGGTGATGCTCTTCAATCATTACGCTGTCAGACATCAGAACCGCTCGTTTCACTTGGTTCATCAACTCACGTACGTTACCTGGCCAGAAATAACGTGTCAGTGCCTTGAGTGCATCCTCAGAAAAGCTTTTTGCTTGCGAGTTATACTCTTTAGAAAACTCTTGTAAGTAGTAGCGCGCTAACAAAGAAATATCGCTCGCGCGCTCTTTTAAGCTCGGGACATTAATGCGTAATACGTTAATGTAGTGATAAAGCTCTTCATTAAAATCTCCGTCAATCAAGGCTTTTTCTACATCTGACGAGTTAGCCGCAAGGATGCGCACATTGACAGCTTTTACACCATCTTTGGTATCAATGGTGCCTTCTTGCAAGAATCTCAGCAGATTCATTTGTTGCTCTTTTGAGATGGTAAGAATGTCATTAAACAACACCGTACCGCCATCCGCTTGTTCGAGCATGCATGCTTCCATATCTTCATCGGCGTTAATACCAAATACTTCCGCCTGGAAACGTTGCTCATTGAGCGCGCGACAGTTAATTGCCATAAACGGTTTATGGGAGCGTGAAGAGACTTTGTGGATAGCGCGAGCAACCGCTTCTTTACCTGTACCACTTTCCCCAGAAATCAGAATACTGACGTCCGTCGGACCGATTCGCTTTACTTGATCGCGTAAACGCTTCATCGGGATAGATTCACCGATCAGCCCCATGTCTAAGCTGCTACCAAAACTAGGCCAAACTTTTTTCTCCAACTTGAGCATACCAAGCTGGTGACCAATCGTGCTTAAAAGTTGGGCATCCGGGATTGGCGCAGTGAAAAAGTCGATACAAAAGTTAACAATGAACTGGCATATGGTGTCGGTGCCAAGCTGAGATTCACGAATAAACGCTAACCAACGCACGTGTTTGTGAGAACTGACTAAGTTCGCCAAACCGTTCAAGCTGAATTCGTCATGGCTGAGATCGACAATACCGATACATGGACCAATATCCTCTAACAACGTATTAGCTTTGCGTAAGTCACCCACTTGGTGACACTTCCAGCCCACTTGCTCAAGTACTGATAACCAAGGCTCATAAGTACCGCCAACTACCACAAGCGATCCCGGGATGGAATCCATCTTAAACTGCCCAGCCATTCTCTAACCCTTTTTCATTGTTAATAGAAATTTTGCGCCACAAACCTATCTTTGCGAGCGGGTAACATTATCGAGACTCCGCGCCCCCACGTCTGTCTCAGTATTAAGACTATGCAATAGATTGAGATTTGGCGAATGTTTATTTGCATATCCTATTAAAAAGCAAATGCAACAACTTGAACTTATTTAACTAAAAGGCATAAAAAAACCACCCGAAGGTGGTTTTTTTGATCATCCTGCCAAATTACGCTTGTGGGCGCATTGCTGGGAATAGGATCACGTCACGGATAGTGTGCGTGTTAGTCAGTAGCATAACCAGACGGTCGATACCGATACCTTGGCCTGCCGTTGGTGGTAGGCCGTGCTCTAGTGCAGTGATGTAATCTGCATCGTAGAACATAGCTTCGTCATCACCAGACTCTTTAGCTTCAACCTGTGCTTTAAAGCGCGCGTCTTGATCTTCTGCATCGTTAAGCTCTGAGAAGCCATTCGCTACTTCACGACCGCCGATGAAAAATTCAAAGCGGTCTGTAAAGAACGGGTTGTCATCGCTACGGCGAGCCAGTGGAGAGATGTCCGCTGGGTAGCCAGTGATGAACGTTGGCTGCATTAGCTTAGGTTCTGCTGTTTCACCGAAGATTTCTTCTAGAAGCTGACCACATGTCCAGAAGTCTTCTACTTCAACATGTACTGATTTCGCGATAGAAACCATCAGTTCACGGTTTTGTAGATCTTCTTCGGTTAGCGCTTGGATTTGCGCGTGATCTGGGTTGTACTGCTTGATTGCTTCAAACATGCTCATACGAGTGTAAGTGCCACCAAATTCAACCGTTTCATCACCGTAAGGCATTGATGTTGAACCTAGAACTTCTTGCGCTACCGAGCTTAGTAGTTCTTCAGTAAAGTCCATCAGATCTTTGTAATCCGCGTACGCCATGTAGAATTCCATCATAGTGAATTCTGGGTTATGACGTGGAGAAAGACCTTCGTTACGGAAGTTACGGTTAATTTCGAATACGCGATCGAAGCCACCAACCACTAGACGCTTCAGGTACAACTCAGGTGCAATACGTAGGTACATTGGCATGTCTAGCGCGTTGTGATGCGTGATGAATGGGCGTGCACTTGCACCACCAGGGATCACGTGCATCATCGGCGTTTCTACTTCCATGAACTGTTTTGAGATCATGAAGTTACGAATTGCAGACATTACTTTAGAACGTACAATAAATGCTTTACGTGAATCTTCGTTCACAATCAGATCAACGTAACGCTGACGGTAACGCATTTCTTGGTCAGTAAGACCGTGGAACTTCTCAGGAAGTGGACGAAGTGCTTTAGTTAGCAACTCGTATTCTTCCATGTTCACGTATAGGTCACCCTTACCAGATTTGTGCAGCGCACCTTTAACACCGATGATGTCACCGATATCAAGACCTTGGTATTTCTCTTTTAGCTCTTTTTGTACGTCTTTAGCAGCGTAAGCTTGGATACGGCCAGATGTTTCTTGAATTACTAGGAATGGACCACGCTTAGCCATAATACGGCCAGCAATTGCAACCACGTGGTTAAGCTCTTCTAGCTCTTCCTTCGTCTTTTCACCGAACTCTTTTTGAAGGTCGCCCGCTAGTGCGTCACGACGGAAGTCGTTTGGGTGGCCGTTTGCTTTGCAGCTCTTTCGGATTTCATCCAGTTTAGCGCGGCGTTCAGCAATCAGCTTATTTTCTTCTAGTACAGTTTCGTTTTGAACAGCATCAGTCATTTTCGATGTATCCTGTTTTTGTCGGTGAAAAGCTTTATAGGCCTGATTTCAGGCTAGCTTCAATAAATTTGTCCAGATCGCCATCAAGAACCGCTTGAGTATTACGGTTTTCAATGCCCGTACGGAGGTCCTTAATACGTGAGTCATCCAATACGTAAGAACGGATCTGGCTACCCCAGCCAATGTCAGACTTAGCGTCTTCATTAGCTTGTTTTTCCGCGTTTTGCTTTTGCAATTCAAGCTCAAATAGCTTCGCTCGAAGCTGTTTCATTGCCTGATCTTTGTTCTTATGTTGAGAACGGTCATTCTGACACTGAACCACGGTGTTCGTTGGTACGTGCGTAATACGTACTGCAGATTCTGTGGTGTTGACGTGCTGACCACCCGCGCCTGACGCACGGTAAACGTCGATGCGTAGGTCAGAAGGATTAATGTCGATGTCGATGTTTTCATCAATCTCTGGATAGATGAACGCAGACGCAAATGACGTATGGCGACGGCCGCCTGAATCGAACGGAGATTTACGAACAAGACGATGAACGCCCGTTTCAGTGCGCAACCAACCGTACGCATACTCACCAGAGATGCGAACTGTTGCCGACTTAAGACCCGCGACTTCACCTTCAGAGACTTCAATCACTTCAGCTTTGAAGCCCTTCGCCTCTGCCCAGCGTAGGTACATACGCAGCAGCATGTTGGTCCAGTCTTGTGCTTCCGTACCACCAGAGCCAGCTTGCAAATCGATGTAGCAATCTGAACTATCATGGTCACCCGAGAACATACGACGGAATTCAAGCTTTTCTAGCTTCTCTTCCAACTCAGCAAGTTCTGGTTCGATTTCATCAAATGTTTCTTGATCTTCTTCTTCTACAGCCAGCTCAAGAAGACCTTCTACGTCTTCTACACCTTGCTCTAGTTGATCAATAGTTTCAACAACCGCTTCTAGCGATGCACGCTCTTTACCCAGTGCTTGTGCACGTTCAGGTTCGTTCCATACATCAGGTTGTTCAAGCTCTGCGTTGACTTCTTCTAGACGCTCTTTCTTCGCGTCATAGTCAAAGATACCCCCTCAGGACATTTGTGCGCTGAGACACGTCCTGCAGACGGTTTTTAATTGGATTGATTTCAAACATGTTTACTCAACATTTTAGAATAGAATTTAACCGAGAAATTCTACTGAAAAATGTGACCGAGATACAGGAAAATTTCGGATGAGAAATCAGATTGCGGTTAGAGAGAGCACGGTCATAAAATTTTACACCCTCTTAAGGGCAACCGTACTCTATAAGAAAGGTTAATCTAGATATTACTTAGCTTCGATATGATCGATCATCAATTGCAGTGATTGATTACCACGAAATTCATTCACATCCAATTTGTAAGCTAAACGTACCGTTTTAACTGATGCATCCGGCCAGCGACGCAAATCGACATTAAATGCAATGCCATCGATCATCACATTGGTAGGATGACCTTTGTAAAGCGGCTCTAACATCAATTTAAGATGCTTCTCACCCACCAGCTTTTGATGCAACACTTTAAACTCACCATCAAAGATTGGTTCAGGGAAGGCTTGTCCAAAAGGGCCACCAGACCGTAGCTGTTCAGCGACATGCATAGAGAATTCTTCAGGCTTAAGTTCACCATCTGACATGATCACGCCTTTTAGCGCCGCTTCATCGAGTTCTTTTTTTACCACTTCATCAAATAAACGGCTGAAACGTTCAAAATCCTGCTCTTTAATTGTTAAGCCTGCCGCCATCGCGTGACCACCAAATTTGATGATCAAACCTGGGTTTTGCGTGTCGATGAAATCCAACGCATCGCGCATGTGTAACCCCGGAATAGAACGACACGAGCCCTTAATTGTCCCTTCTCCGCCATCAGCAAATGCGATGACTGGACGGTGAAACTTCTCTTTGATGCGCGAGGCCAAAATACCAATCACACCTTGGTGCCAATCACGTTGGAACAAGGCTAATCCGTAAGGAAGCTCACTGCCTTCACCAAACTGAAGACGCTCGCAGAAAGCCATCGCTTCTTGCTTCATGCCTTCTTCAATCTCTTTACGAGTTTGGTTCAAACCATCCAGTTCACTTGCCATACGACGAGCGGCGTGAATGTTGTTACACATCAACAGTTCAACACCAAATGACATGTCATCAAGGCGACCAGCAGCATTGATACGAGGACCTAAAGCAAAACCAAAATCGGACGCCACTAAACGACGCGCATCACGCTTCGCGACCTCAATCAATGCTTGAATGCCAGGGCGCGCTTTGCCCGCACGAATACGTTGCAAGCCTTGGTGTACAAGAATGCGGTTGTTTTCATCCAATGGAACGACGTCGGCGACGGTACCCAGTGCAACAAGGTCAATCAGTTCCATCAACTTAGGCTCTTGCATCCCCTGTTCTGCAAACCAATTGTGTTTTCGCATATGAACGCATAGTGCCATCATGAGATAAAACGCGACCCCGACACCAGCGAGCGCTTTAGACGGAAAATGACAGCTCTCAAGGTTTGGGTTCACCATTGCATCCACATCAGGCAACACTTGTCCCGGTAAGTGGTGATCGGTAACGAGCACGGTAATGCCGTTTTCTTTTGCGTAACGCACGCCTTCGATTGATGACACCCCGTTATCTACCGTCATGATCATCTCAGCGCCAAGCTCTAATGCTTGGTCAACGACTTCTGGGCTTAACCCATAACCGTCTTCAAAACGATTCGGTACTAGGTAGTCCACATTGTGACTACCAAGCATACGCAGCGCGAGCACCGACAATGCAGAGCTCGTCGCACCATCAGCGTCAAAATCACCGACAACGATGATGCGTTTTTGTTCTTTTATTGCCTGAAACAAAAGCTCGACAGCTTGCTCAATCCCCCCGAGTTTTTGGTAAGAATGCAAACCACGAGCTGACGTTTCTAGTTGCGCAGGATCCGTAATCCCACGGTTGATGTAGATACGTTTGAGAATCGGAGGAATGGAATCAGGAAGAAGGGAAAGATCAGGTTCAGGACGTCGTTGAATTTCTATCATGCTTGAAAAGAGCCGGCGACTTTGCCGGCTCTGCTCCTAAAGGATTATTGTTGCTTTAAACGTTTCAATAGCTCTGCAGGTGGTAGGTAACCGCCAACCATTTCGCCATTCGGTAAGAAGATCGCTGGCGTACCAGAAATTCCCAATTGGCGACCTAGATTGTAATGTGATTGGATGGTTTCTTTACACTGTTTTAAGTCTTTCGCAGGGTTATCAAACGTACGATTCACTTTCGCGTTGTGCATTGCCGACTTTGGATCTTCAGCACACCAAATCGTCGCCATTTGCTCTGCCACTGGGCCAGTAGCACCTTGGCGAGGGTAAGCCATGTAACGCACTGTAATGCCTAGATCGTTATAGCCTTGCATTTGGCTGTGCAGACGCACACAGTAACCACAAGTGATATCAGTAAATACCGTCACAGCATATTTTTCATCGTCGGCTTTGTATTCAATCATGCTATCGGAGAACTGCGCGATTTTCTCCGCATTAAGCGGCGCTTGGCGCTCTGCAATGACATCTTTGTAACTACCATCGTCATTGATAGCATAAAGCGTACCGGCGATAAAATGGCTACCATCATTTGAAGCAAACAAGATCCCGCCATTAGTTTGGATTTCCAATAAACCAGCAACTTCTGATGGCTGAATATCAACGATAGATAAACCAAGCTTTGAGAACTTAGTTTTTAATGCTGCTTCATCAAAACTGCTTTGCGCAGCTGGTGCCACTTGCTGTGCAGGAGTGTCCGTTTTAGCCTGACTTTCTTCTGCACCACACGCGGTAACAAAAAATGGTAAAGTCAGCAGAGTTAGTCGGCGTAATACGCTCATGAAATTCACCTTAATATAAAATCGTTTTTCCAAGAAGACATGGATGAATCTAACCATTGTTATGCTCTTGGGTGGTGTTGACTGTGGATCTGCTTCAATCGTTCAGTCGCCACGTGAGTATAAATTTGCGTGGTCGATAAGTCACTATGTCCTAATAGCATCTGTACGACCCTGAGATCTGCGCCATAGTTCAATAAATGCGTGGCAAAGGCATGACGCAGTACGTGCGGCGACAGCTGTTCAGTGTCAATCCCTGCTATCAAAGCATAGTACTTAATACGGTGCCAAAACGTCTGACGAGTCATTTGCCTTGCACGTTTACTAGGAAAAACAATATCAGATGATGTATCACCAAGTAACGCAGGGCGCCCTTGTTGAATAAACGTCTCGATCCAATCTACCGCGTTCTCCCCCATTGGCACTAAGCGCTCTTTACCGCCTTTACCTGTGACACGTACAACTCCTTGACGCAAGCTAATGTTTTCCATAGTTAAACTGACCAATTCCGTCACACGCAAACCAGTCGCATACAGTAGTTCCAGCATCGCTTTATCCCGCAATTCCACAGGATCATTCGGGTCTGGCGCTTCGAGCAAGGCGTCCACTTGCTCTTCACTAATATCTTTGGGCAAGCGTTGTGGCAGTTTAGGACTGACCAAGAGCGCACTCGGATCATCAGCACGTACTTTCTCACGATGCAGATATTGGAATAAACGGCGAATTGCCGACAACATACGCGCACGGGACGTCTGCTTGTAATCCAAGTCTACAAGGTAGCTTTGGTATTCTTGCAAGCCAGACAAACTAATGAAATCAAGACGGTAGCGATGTTTCTCCATCCACGTGAGCAGCTTCATCAAATCATTTCGATAGGAAGCCAGCGTGTTCTCTGATAGCCCACGCTCCATCCACATCGCATCTAAGAATTGCTCAACAAGCGAAAAATCTTGTTGATTGACAGGCTGTTGTGCCGTCATGAGCGCTTCCTTATCTGTTTATATTTACAGTACTTAGATTAAGGCACCTACCGATCCAATACCATAAAAAAATCATCCCGCTTAGGATATTCGCTGCAATCTTCCTCAATTTATGGTTAGAATCTTCCACAACAGCAACACAAATAACGATGAATATAATGAAAATCGGACTCTTTTACGGCTCAACGACCTGCTACACCGAAATGGCAGCAGAGAAAATTCGTACCATTATTGGTGAAGACCTTGTCGACATTCACAATGTGAAAGAGACACCGTTATCACTAATGGCAGACTACGACTTACTACTCCTTGGCATCTCAACTTGGGACTTTGGTGAAATTCAAGAAGATTGGAACGCGATTTGGCAAGACATCGCAACAACACCATTAAAAGGTAAAGTTGTCGCGCTGTTTGGTCTGGGTGACCAAGAAGGCTACGGTGAGTGGTATTTGGACGCGATGGGCTTACTTCACGATGAATTACAAGCGACCGGCGCAACCTTTATCGGTTACTGGCCAAATGAAGGCTACGAATTTGAAGCATCGAAAGCACTGATTGAAGATGGCAGCAAGTTTGTTGGACTAGCGTTAGATGAAGACTCGCAGTACGAACTGAGTGATGAGCGCATCGAAAAATGGTGTGAACAAGTTCTTGTGGAGTTCCACGACACACTTTAATAGTGTGAACGCTTCAAAGATAAAAAGCCCGATGAAGTAATTCATCGGGCTTTTTAATATCTTGATCGTGCGAAGTTATTACGCCGTTTCTTGTGATAACTCTGGACGAGGTTTCGCGATGAAGAACATGCACACGATAGCCGCAAATGTTGGAAGCACCCAACCCATGCCCACTTCGAATAGTGGCAACATGTTAAACGCAGAAACATCAACACCCGATACTTTTGCCGCATCAACCAACGCAAACAGCAGAGATACAAGTAGTACCGCGCGGTAAGCAAAACGTGGATTTGGCAGTTTGCTGCGTACAAATGTTAGTGCAACCAACGCAATCGCCACAGGGTACAGCGCAAACAATACTGGCACTGACAGAGAAATCAGTTGTGCAAGGCCGACATTCGCAACCAACGCACAAACAGAACCGTTAATAAGTACCCATTGCTTGTATGACAGTGGCGTTTTCGAGCTGAAGAAGTCTGAACACGCAGAAATCAAGCCAATAGCCGTTGTCAAACACGCTAGTAATACAATGACAGACAGAACGATTTGACCGTATGGACCAAACAGCGCTTGAACGTATTGGCTAAGTACCAAACCACCGTTATCTGCACCAGCAGCAACAGTTGCACTTGTCGCGCCCAAGTAGAATAGTGAGATGTAAACAAACGCAAGACCGGCAGCGGCAATACAACCTGCATAGATCAGATATTTAGTCGTTGCAGAACGCTCAGTAATGCCTTTACCGCGCAGTGCATCAACCATCAGCATGCCAAACATCAGTGACGCGAACGTATCCATTGTGTTGTAGCCTTCTAGGAAGCCTTTGGTCAGTGGTTGCGTTAAGTACTCACCGTGCGCGCCCAGCATGTCACCTTGAGGATCAATAAATACCGCGACAGCAAGAATGATCAAACCCACGAACAATGCCGGCGTTAGTACTTTACCGATAAGATCAATCAAACGGCCTTGGAACCATGAGAACATCATCGCCGCAATAAAGAAGATCACTGAAAATGCAGTGAGATGCGTTTGTGACGCTTCGAGGAAGAAAGGTTTCACCGCCATCTCGTAAGCCACTAGGCCAGTACGAGGCGCAGCAAACGCAGGACCGATGATGATGAAGATCAACGCAGCCATAATAACCGCTGCTTTTTTCGGAAGGTCTTGCGTTAAGTGATCCCAAGAACCACCAGCAACAGCAATAGCAACGATAGTAATAAGAGGTAGACCTACCGCTGTTAGCAAGAAACCAAACATCGCTGGCATTAAGTTTTCACCGGCTAGCTGACCCGCTAGAGGTGGAAAGATGATATTGCCCGCACCTAAAAAGAACGCAAATAGCATAAAGCCTACTGCGATAATATCTGTTAGTTTTAACGTCTGCTTCACAGATAACCCTTGTCTTTTAATTAATGAATGTTGTGTATGCTTAGACCACTTTTTGTATACCTAAAGTCAATAAGTACACGTGGTTCAATCTATAAAATTTTCGCCGCATAATGACGAAAGACTCATCATTTGGCAACCTTTAAGAAAAAAACACCATATTAATTTAGTTTTCAAACTTAAAAGCAGTGAATATAACCAGATCTAAATAACAGACCAGTTCTTTATCTCGATCAATTAACAATACAATTTAATAACCAACAAAACAACAATCTATACAATTAAGAAACAATAGAGAAATTCACTTAATTATTGAGCAAACATAAAACAATCATGAAGAGCAAAAAACTGAAAACTAAAGGCTTCAATTTTAAGCAATTTTGTATTGAGGGCGGCGAGAGTGGTATGCCCGTCAGCACTGATGGGGTCATGCTTGGTGCTTGGATTCAAAGCCCGAACAACGCTCAAATTCTCGATATTGGCACTGGCACTGGGTTGCTTGCCCTGATGTGTGCCCAACGCTTTACAGAAGCTCAAATAACCGCGGTCGATATTGAATTAACAGCCATTGAAGCTGCGCAAAAAAATGTGGTTCAGTCGCCTTGGTCAGATCGTGTGAGTGTGTATCATTCCGACATACTAGACTTTACGCCGACGCATCTATTCCAACGCATCATTTGTAATCCGCCCTACTTCAACAGCGGCGAGCAATCGAAACACAGTCAACGTGCAACCGCGAGGCACACTGATACGCTACGCCACAACGCATTGCTACAACGTTGCTATCAGTTGCTTGATGAACAAGGGAAAGCTAATTTTGTGTTACCAATCACCGAAGGCGAACGGTTTATTGAACTAGCATTACACCAAGGTTGGCATCTATCGCGAGTCTGTCGTGTACAGCCATCAGAAAAGAAACTGGTACATCGACTGTTATTTGAACTGGCGAAGCAGCCTTGCGATACTCAAGAATCACATTTAATAATTCATTCGCATGACGGTTACAGTGACGATTTCGTCCAATTAACCCGCGAGTTTTATCTTAAGATGTGAAATAACATGTGATCCTTATCACCAATCACTTTATAATGTGCGACCTTTTTGTATTCTATGCTGTTGTGGCGAACCATTAACCAAGCTTTGCTTGTGGAGAACTCATTGTGATCAGAACCTTTGCTGAACTTGATCTAGACCAAAACCTACTTGAAGCCATTGAAGAGATGGGTTACGAACGCCCAACAAAAATTCAGGCAGAAGCGATTCCACAAGCGTTGGATGGTCGTGACATTCTAGCGTCAGCGCCAACAGGTACTGGTAAAACGGCAGCCTTCGTCCTGCCTGCATTGCAATACTTGCAAGACTTCCCTCGTCGCAAGCCTGGACCTGCGCGTATTTTGATCCTAACGCCGACGCGCGAATTGGCGATGCAAATTGCCGATCAAGCACGAGCTTTGGCAAAAAACACTAAACTGAACATTTTCACCATCACAGGTGGTGTTCAATACCAAGAGCACGCCGATATCCTTGCGACAACACAAGACATTGTGGTTGCAACGCCTGGCCGTTTAAAAGAATACATTGATGCAGAGCGTTTTGATTGCCGTGCAATCGAATGGTTAATTCTTGATGAAGCAGACCGTATGCTAGACATGGGTTTTGCTCCTACTGTCGATCGTTTATCTAACGAGTGCCGCTGGCGTAAACAAACCCTTCTGTTCTCAGCAACTTTAGAAGGTAAAGGCGTAGAGGGCTTTACCGCTGATCTGTTGAATGACCCAGCAGAGATCGATGCAAAATCGCCACTGCGTGAGCGTAAGAAGATTGCTCAGTGGTACCACCGTGCTGATGATGCTGAACACAAACTTGAATTACTAAAACACATTATTACTCAACAAGCAGAACGCACCATCGTCTTCTTGAAGACCCGTGAGCGTTTGGCAGAGCTACGAGCGCAGCTTGAGAGCGCACAGATTCCATGTTCTTGGATTCAAGGTGAAATGCCTCAAGATCGTCGTAACAATGCGATTTCTCGCTTCCGCGATGGTACTGTAAACGTGCTGCTCGCAACGGACGTTGCTGCGCGTGGTATCGACCTTCCGGATGTGTCACACGTTATTAACTACGACATGCCACGCACGGCTGATGTCTACCTTCACCGTATTGGCCGTACGGCTCGTGCGGGTAAGAAAGGTAATGCTATCTCAATCGTAGAAGCACACGACCAACCAATGATGGATCGCGTTGCACGTTACGTGAAAGAAGACATCAAAGAGCGTTTCGTAAAAGAGATGCGTCCGAAACACAAAAAACCTGTGTTTAAGAAGAAAAAGAAAAAAGAAGACAAGAAGAAGCCAGCGAAAAAGAAAACCGCTAAGAAGAAGTAATCTTGTTGGGGCGAAATAGCCTAAGCTAAAACATAACAAAGGGTTGGCACTGCCAACCCTTTTTCGTTTGTACTGATAGAGATTAACGTAGACTACGTCTCAATCAGTTTTAGTTTTGCTCTTCGCGTTTAAATACTAACTCTGTTGGTGTCGATTCATCTTCAACAAAGTAGTAACCCGCCGTATCAAACTTAGTCAGGTCTGCCACACTCTCAATACGGTTTTCGATGATGTAACGCGCCATCATGCCGCGCGCTTTCTTCGCGTAGAAGCTGATGACCTTGTATTGGCCATTCTTACAATCTTTGAATACTGGCGTGATCACTTGCGCATCTAAATTCTTTGGCTTCACCGCTTTAAAGTATTCATTTGATGCAAGGTTGATAAGGACGTTATCACCTTGAGCAGAAATCGCTTCGTTAAGCTTGTCCGTAATAACATTGCCCCAAAACTGGTACAAGTTCGTACCTTTGTCGTTTGCAAGCTTGGTACCCATTTCAAGACGGTATGGCTGCATCAAATCAAGTGGTTTTAGTAAACCATAAAGACCCGATAGCATACGCAGATGATCTTGAGCATATTCGAAGTCCGCTTCAGATAAACTTTCGGCGTCTAGCCCTGTGTAAACGTCACCTTTAAATGCAAGAATGGCTTGTCGTGAGTTTTCTGTGGTAAACGTTTCACTCCACTCTTGAAATCGCCCAACATTCAAATCGGCAATCTTGTCGCTCACTTTCATTAAAGAGGCAACATCAGCAGGAGTCAGTTTGCGGCAAACATCGATAAGCTCTTTTGAGTATTCGACCAACTCAGGTTGAGTAAATTTTTCTGTCGCTAACGGAGACTCGTAATCAAGAGTCTTCGCTGGAGAAACTACGATAAGCATGACTTTCCCTTCTCTAATTTTGTTTTTTAATAGGGTACAAAAAAAGCCATGCATTGTCTGCATGGCTTTTTACATCATACTAATAGCTTTCAACTATGAGTGATAGCTCACTTAGTCTTTTTTATCGTTGTACCAAATGCCTTCTTCAAGCTGAGATTTCAGCTCAGGGAAGTCATTCGCATCAAACGTTGGTACTTTACCTTCACCAAGTTGGCGGTTGTAATCTTTTGCTAGCTTAATCACGATGCCAGATAGCAAGATGATTGCCACCAAGTTGACTATCGCCATCAGCCCCATCGAAACATCAGCAAGTGACCATACGACTGGGAGCGAAGCAAGTGCACCAAACATCACCATACCAAGAACAACAACGCGGAAAATGCTTAGGCCCGCCTTGTGGTTGTGCTCTAGGAAGATTAGGTTCGTTTCTGCGTACGAGTAGTTCGCGATGATTGATGTAAATGCAAAGAAGAAGATTGCCACGGCAACAAAGATGCCACCCCAATCACCAACTTGCGAGCTCAATGCACGCTGAGTTAGCTCGATACCCGTCACTTCTGTTGCTTGACCAACATACTCACCTGACATCAGGATGATAGCCACTGTCGCTGAACAGATAACGATCGTATCCATAAATACACCTAGCATCTGAACATAACCTTGAGATGCAGGGTGTGGTGGGTAAGGCGTTGCTGAAGCCGCCGCGTTTGGCGCAGAACCCATACCCGCTTCGTTCGAGAATAGACCGCGTTTAATACCGTTAATCATTGCCTGTGCAATCGCGTAGCCAAGACCACCAGCCGCCGCTTCTTGCAGACCAAATGCACTCTTAAAGATAAGCATTAATACATCAGGTAGCTTCTCTAGATTAGAGAACATGATGAACAGTGCTAGAGCCAAGTAAAGCAGCGCCATGATCGGAACGATCATCTCTGCGACTTTTGCGATACGCTTGATACCACCGAAAATTACAATCGCAGACAGTACTACAACCGCGATACCAACGTACAGGTCACTCCAACCAAATGCGGTGCTCATTGCATTTGCAATTGAGTTAGCTTGTACGGCGTTGAATACCAAACCAAAAGCGATGATTAGGAAAACTGAGAACAATACGCCCATCCAACGCATGCCCAGGCCTTTTTCCATGTAGTAGGCAGGACCACCACGGTAGTTGCCATCATCATCTTTGGTTTTGTATAGCTGCGCCAGAGTACTCTCTGCAAACGACGTTGCCATACCAAGCATTGCGATCAGCCACATCCAGAAGATCGCGCCAGGACCACCTGCAGTCAATGCAACTGCAACGCCCGCCATGTTACCTGTACCAACACGTGCAGCAAGACTAGTACAAAGCGCTTGGAAAGAAGAAATACCAGCTTTGTCTGCTTTACGACTGTTCTTAAGAACAGAGAACATGTGGCCGAAATGGCGGAACTGAATGAACCCTAATCGAACGGTGAAGTAAATACCAACACCAACAAGAAGATAAACCAGAATCGAACCCCAAAGGAGATCGTTCATCAAATTGATTAAGTCTGTCATGTGTACCTCAAAGTGAGTTGCGCCGGTCTATGCGTCCAAGCCATCCACCAAATTGCCTGCTAAGTGTCAAAGTGTGCTTAGCTTTTTAAGTAATGTTTATGGGCAATCTAGAATCGTAAACGTCGCTTCATGCATCCATTTTACGTACCAGCGTATTTTTTGACGGGCGGATAATGCAACCTAGGAGCGCAAAAATCAATATGCAATTATGATAATAACATTGTTATTTTTCACTATAAAGTCACCAAAAAATAACATAAATGGAAGACTTAACACCCATAAACTGCAACATTTCAATTACCAAATGCCAACATAAATAATTATCGCCCACCAAACAGAACGGAGCCCCATATAATTAAGGCCAAGCTAGTATTCACAAGGTGTTACATAAATTTGCTCTAGTGCCTTACCATCTAATTGAACACTATTTCATCAAACTGGTTTTATGCAACTTTGACCTTTGCACTGTCCCCCCACTCGCCAAATCGAATTAACATTGAAAATCTCTCTATTTAATCGTTTTCTTGAGATCGTTTGTGCATTTTTTAGCCATCACATTGCAATGAAAAGTGTGATTTTGAGAATATTTTTGCACGAAAATGTCATGCTACCGACACAAATGCGAAATATATCATGGTTATTCTCACGGCTATTGTGGTACTTAAAAAACTCCACAAGGACTGGTTACAACAGTTTAGCTTAAGAAAGGTAAAGGTGGCTTATGGAAGGCTTTCAACTAGATGACATTTTTAATCTGGATACTACCTCAACAACCAAATCTCGTGCCAAACCAGTAAAGCGAAAGTGGCGTGAAATAGAAGAGATGAACGACAGGCGCAATTTGCTTAAAGAGCTACGCGAACTTGATGCCTGTACCGACTACAACTTGGAAGACATTAAACTCTAATTCAAACAAAAGGCACCTTAAGGGTGCCTTTTGTTTTTGTTTACAGTAACGGTAAACGACTTGAGTTTAAGCGCCAGGATTTGAGTATGAGTACCGTTATTACTCAATAGGAATTTTCCCGTCTTTTGGTCGAGAAGCGCAAACGATAAATTTACGTCCAATTCTCAATAAATAAGAAATGCAGCTAACAAACCCGAGTGATACTTTCGTTCGCTCAGGTTTTATCGCACACACTTAAACATACTCAGCATCACTTTGACGCACACGTTCAGCTAACTGTTTATAACGATCGGCAATAGTGTCACCAAAAACTGGGTCATCTTCACTGACGCTCCATAAGCTTTCAACATGCTGCCAATCTTCGGTAGTGAATAACTCCTCAATGAGAGGCAGGATTTTTCGCTCCTCTAACTCCAAGTGGCGTCTTTGTGATTCAATGAAGTCCTCTAGGTGGGCCACAAACATGTCTTGAGGCACAACTGCATCCTGCAGGATCATCTCTATCAAGGAAGCAAACTCTTTGGTTTTACTTGCTAACTCTTGATGTTCTTTCTCTAAGTTTTCCATGGTCTGTTGCTTACCATAGTGCTCAAGAAAGTGGTGATAGAGAATATCTTCTTTCGGATGGTGAACTTTTTCTGAATGATTAGAGAGGTAATCAACTATCTCGCTTACTAATGCGTAGTTGATCGCACGTTCTTCTTTTATCTCATTAAGTTTATGGCGCAGTATCGCCAACAGACGAACCATATAGCCGTGTTCGCGTCGAATTCTTTCGATCATCATAGCGTCTCTCCTTAACACCTACTTTTAATAAGTGTACATGAGAAATTTGCCATCAGCCTCGAGCGTGCTCAAAAAAACAGCGATAATGGCAGCATTATCGCTGTCTCTTCTTTTATACAGTTAATGGCAAATGCCAGTTGATTGGTGCTTTTCCTTGCGAGGCAAGTAACTGGTTTGCTTGAGAGAAATGCTTACAACCAAAAAAACCTCGGTGTGCTGAGAGTGGTGATGGATGTGGTGCGGCTAACACATGATGTTTATTACGATCAATAAAGCGCCCTTTCTTCTGAGCGTGAGAGCCCCACAATAAAAACACCACGCCTTCCTGATGCTGGTTTATCGCTTCAATCACTCGGTCAGTGAACGTTTCCCACCCCGTTTTTGAATGTGAATGCGCTTTACCTTGCTCAACAGTCAATACCGTATTGAGCAACAATACACCTTGCTCTGCCCAGCTTTGTAAGAATCCATGCTGAGGGATTTGGAACCCTTCAATATCTTGAGCCAGCTCTTTATACATATTAACGAGTGACGGTGGCGTTTTGATTCCAGGAAGCACGGAAAAGCACAAACCATGCGCCTGATTTGGACCATGGTATGGGTCTTGTCCCAGAATCACTACTTTAACATCGTTAAACTCGGTAAATCGAAACGCGTTAAAGACATCTTTCGCTGGCGGGAAAATCGCTTTGCCTGCGGCGCGTTCTGCTTCTACAAAATTCAAAGTGTCTACAAAGTAGCTCTGTTTTTTCTCTTCGCCGATCACATCGTGCCAAGTGGGTGACTGATTCATGGAAAGTTCCTGTCCTAAATTTTGCTTCTATTCTAACGAGCGAAACCCAAACAAACAAAAACTTACCACGAACTTGAGAATAGTAATAAAAGACTAATGCTTCTGTGGCGTTCGAAAATGCCCCTGTCCTGTAATGTGACGATTAGGCATCGGCAAACGAAGCACGCGGCGGCTATATGCGTAAGAAGCAAAAGAGAGTGGTCGAGACATAGTGGCATCCTTCTTTCTTAATTCAAATTGACTTAAGTGGCTAAGAAAGAAAGGTGCCAACTCTGTGATCACATCATTGGTTATCTATCGCCGCTAGATGAAACTGACGCAGTGCGTTGATTTCTTGCTGCCAGATGTCCGGATCAATTGTTTCTAAAATCAGAGGGATACTATCAAATCGAGGGTCTTTCGCGATGTACTCAAAGCAATCCCACCCGATCTCTCCTTTGCCTAATGAGTGGTGGCGATCCACTTTGCTGGCAAACTCAACTTTTGAATCATTTAGATGCATTGCTCTTAAATAGTGCATCCCAACAATACGGTCGAATTCAGCAAAGGTATGCTCACAATCCTCTTTAGTACGCAGATCGTAACCGGCGGTAAACGTGTGGCAAGTATCGAGACATACACCAACACGTTCTTTGTCTTCCACTTGATCGATGATTTCAGCAAGATGCTCAAACTTCCAACCTAGGTTTGTACCCTGACCAGCCGTATTCTCGATTACCGCGATCACATTCGGCACCGCTTTGTGCGCAAGATTGATCGACTCTGCGATCGTCGCTAAGCACTCCTGTTCCGAGACTTTCTTTAAGTGGCTCCCAGGGTGAAAGTTCAGCAACGTTAAACCCAATTGATTACAACGCTCCATCTCATCGATGAATGCAGCGCGTGACTTATCCAACTTATCCGCTTCTGGTGCACCTAAGTTAATTAGATAAGAGTCATGGGGAAGAATATGTTCTGCGCCGAAACCCAGCATTTTACAGTTCGCTTTAAACGCACTGATGGTTTTTGCTTCTAAAGGCTTCGCCACCCACTGGCGTTGGTTTTTTGTAAATAGTGCGAACGCATTCGCGCCAATTTCGCGAGCTCTCAACGGCGCTTGGTCGACCCCACCAGCAGCAGAGACATGTGCACCAATGAGTTTATTCCCAAGCTTGTTTTTCATGTTTGTCATTTAATCACTTTAGACTTTCAGTATTGCTACCTAAATACAGATAGTTGCGTTAATCAGTTTAAACTTTAAGCTCAATTTGTAGTAAATTTACAACAAAATGAGTTATTAAATATTTTTTATATTATCAAATAAATTGTAATTAGTTTGTTTTCAAAGGTTTTATTGATTTAACTCAACAAAATCACCTTAATAAAAATAATGTTTTTGGTTGTTTTTTGACTTAAATCAATATTAAAATAGTGGATATTAGCTATATAATACTCAGCTCAACGAAAATTCGAAAATTAACACCAATAATCACCACGTAAGTGGTCTAGGAGATAGTGATGATCCAAGGTATCCAAATTACAAAAGCGGCAAACGACGACCTACTAAACTCTATCTGGCTATTAGATAGCGAAAAAAATGAAGCTCGTTGTGTTGCTGCAACTGCTGGCTACGAAGCAGACCAAGTTATCGCAATCAGCGATCTAGGTGAATACGAAAGCCGTGAAGTAGCAATCGAAACAGCTCCTCGCATCGAAGGCGGTCAACACCTAAACGTGAACGTGCTTAAACGCGAAACACTAGAAGATGCAGTTGCACACCCAGAGAAATACCCACAGCTAACAATCCGTGTTTCTGGTTACGCAGTACGTTTCAACTCGCTAACTCCAGAGCAACAACGTGATGTCATCGCTCGTACTTTTACTGAGACGCTATAATCTCAATAAAATCGACTTACTCACATTTAAAAAGCTTGGTCTCAATGGCCAAGCTTTTTTTGTTTTTCCATGCATCTAACCGTTCTGTTCCTTTACGGAGCATTTCTCTGTGACGGATCCTTCTTAAACACTTCAGCCAGTGAGGTTGGGTCAAGCCTTTCTCTTTGTTGTGAAGCGCCTTCTGCCCACCAAATCAATTGATGTATGGTGCGATTCATATAGCTGTCCCACTGCGTCTGCTGCAATTCATCCGCAACGACCCCCTGTTCGTCAAACACTTCTTGCGCTTTAGGAATGTGAATCATCGCCGAGACAGGTAGACATCCAAGTTCAGATAAGAAGGTACGCATCGACACTGCAGCTCGAACACCACCCCATTGCCCAGCAGAGTAGGTCACGATAGCACTTGGCTTATAGGAAAACAGCGAACTGCCAAAATGGTTGAGCATGTTTGCCAAAGCAGGGCTCATCGAATGGTTATATTCCGGGCTGACCATCACGTACCCATCGGCACTTTTAATTTTGTCTGCCAGTTCTCTCAAGTGGGCTGGCACTTTAGCGCGATGGTAAGCAAACTCAGGCTTAAACACGTCGTCAAAGTCGTAGTTCAATGGGTCAATGATTTCGACGGTATGTTGGGAATACTGATTCTTAAACAACGTTTCACATGCTCTACTCACTCGCATGCCCAAGCGGGCTGGTCGTGGCGGTGTGCTGTCTCTTACCGAGCCAAGAAAAATCAAAAAATGCATGCTTCTATTTCCATCTTTAAGTTCGTTTCTCAATCATAAAGAGAGTCGAGACTTACTGACAATAAAAAAGGCGAATGATTGCTCATTCACCTTTCGTCGTTCATCATTTTAATAATTACTGTACACGGCGCAGTACTTGTTTCAATGCATCAAAGTCTGCGTCTAGCTCTTCCGATAGCAGTTCCATCGCCGCGTGCTTCGCTAGCGGTGCAGGAAGCTCGATGTCAGATTGCAAAATGTCATCCACCACTTCTTTGAACTTCGCTGGGTGCGCAGTACATAGGAACAGACCGGTTTCACCTTCTTGCAGTTGCTCTTCAAGAACGCGGTAAGCAATCGCACCGTGCGGTTCACATAGGTAGCCCAATGAGTACAAGTCTTTCACAGATTGTGCGCTTTGCTCATCTGAAACCGCGCCTTTACCTAGTGTCTCTAGGCCCCACTCTTTCACTCGGCAGAGCTCTTCAATACGCGGCCAGTTGTTCGGTTGACTTACATCCATTGCGTTCGATGTCGTTGCAACCGTTGGTTTTGGCTCCCACTTACCTGTTTCTAAGTAGCGTGGCACGGTGTCATTGGCGTTGGTTGCAGCAATGAAGCGTTTGATCGGCAGACCCAGCGCTTTTGCCAGTAGACCTGCCGTCAGGTTACCGAAGTTACCACTTGGTACAGACACTACTAGGTTTTCACGCTCTTCCTTACTCATTTGCGCGGCTGCTTCAAAGTAGTAACAGATTTGCGCCATCAAACGGCTGATGTTGATTGAGTTTGCAGAGTTCAGGCCGATCTCTTCACGCAGTGCGGAATCATCGAAAGCTTGCTTAACCAGTGCCTGGCACGCATCGAAGTCGCCATCGATCGCGACAGTGTGAATGTTCTTGCCTAGCGTACAGAATAGCTTCTCTTGCAGTGGGCTAATCTTGCCTTTCGGGTAAAGAATCACAACGTTGATGTCTTCCATACCATAGAAAGCGTGCGCAACGGCTGCGCCAGTATCGCCAGAAGTCGCAGTCAGAATGGTGATCTTGCCACCGTCCGATACCGCCGCAAGAGATTGCGCCATAAAGCGACCGCCAAAATCTTTAAATGCCAGCGTTGGACCATGGAAAAGCTCTAACGCGTAAACACCGTCTTTGACTTGATTGATTGGCGCCGGGAATTGGAACGCTGCGTCCACAAGCGCGTTGACTTGCTCTTCCGCCAGCTCATCACCGATAAACGCTGATAAAATCTTAGTGCTACGAGAAACAAAGTCTTCTGCCAGTAGCGCATCAACGTCTTCAAACTTTGGTAATTCCGATGGGAAAAATAGACCTTGGTTACGGCCTAACCCTTGGCGAACGGCTTGGCCAAAGGAAACTTGTTCATCATTTTCTTTTATATTGTAAAGCTTCATAGCTCACTTCCTGTTACTTTCGAACCCTGCTTATCTAGACGACAAACGTGGACGAATCCTTCTTCGTTTTGTACGTAGTTCTGTTCTAACCAGCGAGCAACTCGCTCAGCGACATCTTTCTCTTTGCAAATACTGAACAGTGTTGGACCACTGCCAGAAATACCGGTTGCTAACGCACCTGCTGATGCAGCGTATTGACGTGCATTCGCAAAGCCCGGAAGCAGTTTCTCACGATACGGTTCTGCGATCACGTCTTTGATCATTTTTGCAGCTAGCTCTGGCTGACCAGAATGACACGCATGAATAAAGCCCGCAAGGTGACGACCATGAGCGATGATATCTTGTCGGCGGTATTGAGATGGTAGGATCTCACGCGCTTCTGCTGTTGATACTTTGATTCCCGGATACGCCATGACCCAGTACCAATCATCAAAACAAGGCACTTCTTGACTGATGATACCAAGCTCTTCAAGCATCAACTGGACACCACCAAGGTAACACGGCGCGACGTTATCGTAGTGAATACCACCAGAGATTTTGCCTTCCATTTCCCCCATCAGTGCTAGCAGCTCAGTCTCATTCAGCGGTTGACCATGGAATCGGTTTAAGGCATCCAGCGCCGCCACGATAGAACATGCACTTGAGCCTAAACCTGAGCCTATTGGCATGTTCTTTTCTAGCGTCATTTCAAGTGGTTTTAGCTCAACACCTTTTTTATCTAGCTCGCGAGAAAACACCAGCCAACAATCGTAAACGATGTTTTCTTTTGGCTCTGTAGGCAACTTAGAGACAAAATTACCCGCAGTTTTCAGACTGAACGGCTCAGTCCCTGCCTTAACTTGCACTCTGTCACCTAGCAAGGCCCCATCCACTGGGGACACCGCCGCCCCCAATACATCAAAACCAACACTTACATTACCAATTGATGCTGGGGCATAAACCACTACATCCATATCACTTGAACTCATTCTTGTTATACCCCTAGTTTCCAACCTAAAGTACGCATCACGTCAGAGAAGACACCCGCAGCCGTTACCTCAGTACCTGCGCCATAGCCACGCAACACAAGTGGGATTGGCTGGTAGTAACGGCTGTAAAATGCCAGTGCGTTTTCACCGTCTTTGATTTTATACATCGGATCGTTTTCATCCACCGCAGCAATACTTACTGTGCACTTGCCCTCGTTAATTTCACCAACGTAACGCAGTACTTTGCCTTCTTCTGCTGCTTTAGCCGATAACTCTTTGAAGTAAGCGTCCGCTTCTGGGAGACGCGCCATAAACTCATCAACACTGCCTGAATCATCAAAGCCTGGCGGTAGCGCTTGGTCAACAACAACGTCTTCAAGCTCTAGTGACATGCCCGCTTCACGAGCTAGGATCAACAACTTACGCGCGACATCCATACCAGACAGATCATCACGAGGATCTGGTTCAGTAAAGCCATTTTCTTTTGCGATATTCGTCGCTTCACTTAAGCTCATTCCTTCATCTAACTTACCGAAAATATAAGAAAGAGAACCGGAAAGAATACCGCTGAAGCGCTCCAGTTCATCACCTGCAGAAATCAGGTTTTGCAAGTTTTCAATAACCGGTAGGCCTGCACCTACGGTTGTTTCATACATCAATTTACGACGGGAGCTACGAGCCACATCGCGAAGCTGATGGTAGTACGCCATGCTTGCTGTGTTTGCTTTTTTGTTTGGTGTTACAACATGAAAACCTGCCGCTAGGAAGTCGGCGTATTGTTTAGCAATGTCTTCACTGGAGGTACAATCAACCAATACTGGGTTGATAATATGATTGCGTTGTACCAAAGAAATCAGACGCGCTAGGCTGAATTCTTCTGTGGCTGCTGACATACGATCACGCCAGTGCTCGAGCGGTAAGCCTTCGCTATCAAGCAAAAGACCTTTGCTGTTTGCTAAGCCACAAACTCGAATCACAATGCCTTTCTCAGCAAGTTTGACTTGTTGGCGTTCGATCTGATCCACCAGTTCGCCACCCACACCACCGACACCAACAACGAACACATCGAGGAAGTGTTTCGAGTTGAATAGGTTTTCGTGACACGCTTTGATCGCCTCAGAAATTTTGTCTTCTGGAATAACGGCAGAAATCGCACGTTCTGATGAGCCTTGTGCTATCGCCACGATGTTCACGTTCACTTCAGCAAGAGAAGAGAAGAAGCGAGAAGCCACACCGCGCGATGTGCGCATACCATCACCAACAAGCGTAATGATTGAAACATTATCAATAAACTCAACCGGTTCTAGTAAGCCATCTTTGAGTTCTAGCTCGAACGCATCTGCCAGCACTTGCTGCGCTTTCGCTTTATCTTCAGCCTCAATACAGAAGCTGATGCTGTATTCAGAAGAAGACTGAGTGATCAGAACAATAGATACACCAGCAGACGACATCGCACCGAATACACGGCTCGCCATGCCTACCATGCCTTTCATACCAGGGCCTGATACGTTAACCATGGTTAGGTCGTTAAGTGTTGTAATACCTTTGATCGCAAGATTATCTTCACCAGTATCTTGGCCGATAAGAGTACCTGCACCTTGAGGGTTAAAGCTGTTTTTGATCAGACATGGAATGTGGAATTGAGCAATAGGGGCGATGGTTTTCGGGTGCAGAACGGAAGCACCAAAATAAGAAAGCTCCATCGCTTCTTGGTAGCTTAGTGATTTAAGTAGGCGAGCATCTTCGACTAAACGTGGGTCACAGTTGTATACACCATCAACGTCGGTCCAGATTTCACAGCAGTCTGCGCGTAAACAAGCTGCAAGAACCGCTGCCGAGTAGTCAGAGCCATTACGACCCAGCGTGACAAGCTCTCCTTTTTCGTTGCCAGCTGTAAAGCCCGGCATAATGTTCACGTGGCCCTGAGGAAGGGGGTTTTGACGGAAGTTTTGCGTTGAAATATCCACATCAACCATAGCTTCAAGATGATCACCTTGGGCATACAGATACTCGACAGGATCGATCAAGCTCGCTTGTTGTCCCTTCGCCTCCAAGACGGCTTTCATCAACTGAATGGAAACACGCTCACCTTTACTGATAATGCGTGCATTTACGTTGTTTGGGCACATACCTAATAGATTGATGCCGTGAACAAATTGACGTAATTGAGATAGCGAGGTTTTCACTTGGTTATCGAAAGCTGAACCATCAATATTGGGTAGTACTGCTTGGATTTGAGTGAATAGCGTTTTAAACGATTCATCCAACTCTTTGATTTGCAGCTCTGCTTCACCATTGCGCAACGCGCCTTCAATGACCGCAACCAACTTATTTGTTGTTTTACCTGGGGCTGAAAGAACAACCGCCACTTCTTCTTGTTGAGCGTTATTGGCAATGATGTCTGCCGCTCTTAAAAAGCGATCTGCATCAGCTAGTGATGAACCGCCAAACTTCAATACTCGCATCCCTTCCTCCGGTATATCTTCTCAAACTTGTCTAAATTCTGGATAAAAAAGCATAAAAAAAGGCCTGTATCTTGTTGGATACAGGCCTTTTTTGTGAATTTCTTTCGCTCAGCAGCCTGCCCCAACATGTGTCGTGTCGGTAATAATAATGGTCGTGGTCATTACTACTAGGCTGTTAGATGGCATAAATAAATATTCAACGTTAATTGTGTTTGCTTAACTCTACGTTTACCGAGTTTCCGATTCATAGTCAACAAAAAATTGTTTGTTTTTCAGTCTTACAGCGATTTCTGCTAAGCAATCTTATTGATATTTAAAGCTAATTGGATGTTATAGCTCGTTAGGAAATCTGTCGCTTATTTTTGTAGGGGGCTCATCCCATCGTCATCAGTCTCACTTTTTACTCCATAACTAGTCTGATCTTCGTCATAAAGCGTAAGATCAAATTATGAAAGGGAGTTGTTGACACTTAACAACAACTTAACTGTGACCTATGTTCACAGGATCGAATTATTTAGAAAATAGATGAGCTAGCTTTCATATTCTATGCTTTAATAGTGAGAAGCTTTGGGCACATACTAATAAAAAAGTTGACACAAGGAGTGGTGAGCATGAAAAGAGGGCTTTTTCTGTTGCTGTTTTTTGTGCCTGGCGTTTGTCTAGCAAACGAGCTTCCGCCTCTTCCAGGCAAAACATCCCCTTCTCCTCATAAACTATTTATTTCCAGCGACAGCTATCAATCTGACAGTTTCGATGTTTGGAATATAGACACGGGTTATGCGTACGAACTCTTTGACTCCGTAGACGTTTACGTCGGTGCACGAGTCAACAACTCTCCAACCCAAAACCAAAGCGGTTTTTTGAGTGGGATCAGCTATCACTTCAATGATCGTGTCACACTAAAAAGTACTGTCCGCTCTTACAAGAATGAGACTGCGGAAGGTATTCGCCAAGAAGACAGCAGCCTCGCAGCTGAAGTCTCAAGTCGCGTAAAAATCACCGATAAACTGGATCTTCACGCGACTCTTGATTACCAAGATTGGCAACAAGGTATTGAGGTAGGTTTAGGCTTTCGTTTTTAGAAATCTAATTTTTGCTTTGAAATCAACACACCATTCCAATCAGCGTACACATAATGCTTCGGCTGCACGATTTGGTTTTGCATCGTTAAGGTCACATTGACCTCTCCCATACCTCGCTTCTCTGTCTTAAACGGATTAGTACCAAGTGCTTGCACGCCAATGTCCATCTGAGATATTTGTGCTACGTCGCGTATTGCACCATAGACAATAATGCCTTCCCACCCATTTTCTATTCCGAGTATTGCTAATTGATCGCCAAGCAATGCTTTCTGACACGAACCATGTCCGTCAACAATCAATACTTTCCCCGTTCCATCTTCGCCCAGTACTTCACGTACTTTTGAGTTGTCGTGATAGCAACGCACTGTGACAATTTCTCCGTAAAAAGCGGTGCGTTGACCAAAGTTCTGCAGTGGCAAAGTAAGCAGGGTAACTTGGTCTTCAAATTGGTCACAAATATCGGGTGTAATGTCTCTCATATTTCCTCCGTGAATTTTCTCACCCAAGCAGTGCTTCGGTGAGTAGTATCCTTTCCTATACGAGTCGAGGCTTAAGGGAGCCTAACTTATGCAACACTTTCGGCTGTGAGCACGCAATAAGGTAAAGTTGATCATCAATGACGTAGTAAATCGCGTTTTGTTGAAAGTCATTCGCCAATGCGACCGCCGCCTCTGGTGATAACTCGACGGCAAAGCTTTCCTCATACCATGTAAAAGAGCTGTCACCTACTGTGATAGGCGCGTAATTAACGTGCTGTAGCAGTGTTTCTAATGCTTGATTGCTTATGCAGTTCTCTTCTTTGGACCGCAAATTACTGTATGGGTTCCAAGCGGTTATCACAGCGTAGTTTGAAACGCACCACTCGGCCTCGAATCTGAAAAAAGATTCTGAATAAGCATTCCATAACGATGCGTCTATGTTCGTATTACTTTTTTCTATCATAAGTCTTAAACGATTAATAACAGTTACATTTCATCAATTGATATAAATCAACAAACTGAATGGAATTAACATTTGAGCATTGTTAGCATGCTGTTAACAATATAAAATCCGCTCCATATCTTAGGGTGTTTACGTTTCAGGCCCCACAGAAAGCAGGAAATGAAAGGTAAACAAGCCCTTTAGAATAAACGTCGCCATTGGATACTGGTGAGTTGGCAAAATTCCATGGAGGGCGGATAACTGAAAGAAGTGTTTTTTTGATCAACTTGATTTATTATCAAAATCACATTACCTGTATGTTATATTTTTGCCTAGAATTTATTCTATTAGCACAATTTTGTCACAAATTTAGGTACCGCCAATGCAAACCCCGCAGATTCTTATCGTTGAAGATGAGCAAGTAACTCGTAACACTCTTAAGAGTATTTTTGAAGCAGAGGGATACGCTGTTTTTGAAGCCAGTGACGGTGAAGAGATGCACCAAGTGTTGTCTGACAACTCAGTCAACTTGGTTATTATGGACATTAATCTTCCAGGCAAGAATGGCCTTCTGTTAGCGCGTGAACTACGCGAACAAGCGAACATTGCTTTAATGTTCCTGACAGGCCGTGACAATGAAGTGGACAAGATCCTAGGTCTTGAGATTGGTGCAGATGACTACATCACTAAACCATTCAACCCACGTGAACTGACTATTCGTGCTCGCAACCTACTTAGCCGCTCAATGAGCTCTAACGCGGTGCAAGAAGAGAAACGCTCAGTAGAAAAGTATGAATTCAATGGTTGGGTACTGGACATCAACAGTCGCTCTCTAGTAAGCCCTGCTGGTGATAGCTACAAGCTCCCTCGCTCTGAGTTCCGAGCTCTACTGCACTTCTGTGAGAACCCAGGTAAGATTCAAACTCGTGCCGATCTTCTTAAGAAGATGACTGGCCGTGAACTTAAGCCGCATGACCGTACTGTAGACGTAACGATTCGTCGTATTCGTAAACACTTTGAGTCTGTTTCAGGTACTCCTGAAATCATCGCGACTATCCACGGCGAAGGTTACCGCTTCTGTGGCGATCTAGAAGACTAATTGAATCGCTAATACGCAAAGGGCTTGCTCATTGAGCAAGCCCTTTTATTTTGGGTTTAGCAATTAGCGGATAATCACTGAATCTAATAAACCTTGTTAATCTTCACGTACTTTTCCACTAACCAGCGCTGTTTACCTGCGTCGTCTAAAAGTACCGCGATATCAACCGATTTTTCTGTGTCCGCGTCTACCTGAGACGTGAAAGCTACTTCCCATTGGCTCTCACTATGAGTTCGAGTTTCTAAAGAGTCTTCATCCACCCACCACTCTTTTTCCCCTTGCTTGATGATAAGCGCTTCGGCAGTCAGGTTGGCTGGGAGTAACTGGTCTCCTTCAAGGTAAAGTGATCCTTGAATGCTTTGCTCTTGCACTTCCCCAACGGTCGGCATCAGGTTCACCCATAAGTTACTTTTGAGCTCGACATTCACCTGGTTAATCGTAATCTGACTGTTTTGTTGCCAGTTCACACTTGGAACGGAACTGCAGCCTGCCATCAATGCTATAATCAACGCCAACGGTGCGATTTTTTTCATGTTATTTCCTTTGTTCCAACCAACTTTTGAGGACTTGAATATCGTTTTGGTATTCATTTTTGATCTCTTCAACCCAGTCTGAAATGTTTTCCCACCATGCTGGCATATCGGGAGATTGCGCTTTCTGCGCCACACTTTGGATACGTTTGAGGCCAATCGAACCTGCAGCGCCTTTAATTTTATGCGCTTCAGAAACAATCCCATCTTGATCTTTTGCCGTCATGTTTGAGTCTAAGACATCAATATAGTCTGGCATCATGTCTTCAAACATTTTTATGCTGTCGTAGACCGGCTTGGCACCAACAATGTCGACGTAAGACTCTAACATATCCATATCGAGCAAGTGTGTCTCAATCACAGGAGAAGGAGTCGGCTCTTCCACTGTTTCTGGAATGCTCTCAGGTTGCTCTTGCGGCTCTACCTGATGCGCGAAGAACTTATCAATTACAGACTGAATGGCATTCACAGCAAGCGGTTTGCTGATGGCATCATCCATACCGTTATCTAAATATTCACGACGATCTTTCATCACATTAGCTGTTAGGGCGACCAATGGAGGCAGATTGTTATAATGCTCGCGATAATAATTTGCGACATCAAAGCCCGTCATATCAGGCAGCTGAATATCCAACAACGCCAAGTCATATTTTTCTGGCACAAAGTTCACGAGCGCTTCTTGTCCCGTCATCGCCACGGTAACGGAGTGCCCTAAGCTCTCAAGCAACGATTTGGCCACGGTGACGTTAAGCTCAATGTCTTCGACCATAAAAATGTTGAGATGCACATTATCGCGTTTTGCATCAATGACAGGTTCTTCGAGTTCCACAATAGGAACGTGAATCGATACGGTAAAAGTACTACCAAAACCCTCTTCACTAGCGACAGTAATGTCACCATCCATCATATTGATCAGCTGTTTTGACACCGCCAGGCCTATACCAGTCCCGACAGCATGTAGGTTGTCTTTACCTGATTTCACTTGGTAATACATGGCGAAGATTTTATCGAGCTCATCTTCCGGTATACCAATACCTGTGTCTTCCACTTCCATAATAATGGTGGCAAAATCGTCTTCTACATCCGCGCTCACCGTCATCACAACGCCACCTTCTTTGGTAAACTTCATTGCGTTGCTGACCAAGTTCCAAATTACCTGACGCAAACGGGTCGCATCCACTTCAATTGCTTTTGGTAAATCACTCAAACGTTCTAAGTCAAAGCGCAGCCCTTTTTGCTCCGCCATCAAAGCAGAGATGCTTTCAATCTCAGCGACGAAGTCTTCGAAGTTAAGTGGCGCAGGTAATAGTTCTAGCTTGCGGCGATCAAACTTATCCATATCGATAATATCGTTGAAGATGTTCCCTAGCGTAATCGCACTCACATTGATGGTCTGCATGTGTTTGCGCTGCTCTTCTGTCAACGGACTATCGAGAAGCATGCGACTTAAACCCACAATGCCATTTAGTGGCGTTCGCAGTTCATGACTGATGGTTGAGATGAAAGTGGTTTTATCACGGCTTGCTTTCTCTAACGACTCTTCATGACGTTTACGTTCAGTGATATCACGGCCAAAGCCCACCAAGCCAAGGTGACGACCATCTTTGCTGTAAAACGGCACTTTACGCAGTTCAAAGTAGTGTTTGCGTCCATCAGGATACTCAAGCCACTGCTCGTAAGTGATGGCTTGATTATCGGCAAAGACCTTTTGGTCAGTATCAACGATGTGCTCAGCGATTTCTTTACTATACACATCCCAAGGGCTTAATCCGACTAACTGGTGCTCTTTCTTGCCCGTTAGCTCTTCCATTGCCCGGTTACAACCGGAGAACACACCATCGGCATTGCGGTAGTAAATTAAGTCTGGCGAGGCATCAATAAATGAACGCAGTAGTGCAGTGCGTTCCGCAAGCTCTAACTGAGTACGCTCTCGTTGGAACACCTCGTTTTCGAGATCTTGCATCGCCTCTTCACGAGCTTCTTCTGCTTTAATGCGCTCTTCAATTTCTTGGTTGAGCTTTTCGATGTTTTGTTGCAGTTGATAATTCAGTTCTTGGTCTCGCGAGCGCATGTCTTTCAGTTTGGACACCAACTTGGTTAAACGCTGGCGAGACTCTTCTAACTGATCAACAACAACAGAAAGAAAATAAACCGCCCAAGGTGTAATCAAGAGACCAAAAAACACCGAACGGACAATGTCGATATCGTCGACTCGCCCCTTGAGAGCTAAAGTAATCCCCACCTGCACCACAACGGCTAATGCCACCAGCGCAAGGGCCAGCAAAATCGAGAAACGAACAATCCCCAGTTTGACTAGCAAGTCGACATAATACTGGGCGAGATTTTTCATGGGTTTCATTAACTACTCCATGGTGCTGGCTAGATGTTGCCCTTCAATGATAAAAAACGAGCAGACATATTCGGCCTAACGCAATTTAGGTCTGTGTGATTAGTGAAAAATACGTAGTGCGAACTGCGCTTGCTAAACAAGATAAAAAGATAAGTTAACCAACGAACGCACAGGCTTCGGTAAGTTTAACGTGTTTAATACGGCGATTTAAACAATCAGCTATCAACTTAGAGCAAGCGGTCACAAAGCGTTAGCAAGAACTGGGATGAATACAGGTGCGATTACGTCCATCAGCTTTGGCTTGGTATAGCGCACTGTCAGCCATGGCAATACCCATTTCCGGTTCATCACCATGTTGAGGAATATAAGAGACAAGACCGATACTGACCGTGAGACGTTCCGATGCTTCTGAGCTGTCGTGCTCCATATCGAGTTGTCGAATTTGTTCATGAATACGCTGCGCTACATTGCTCGCGCCTTCCGTTGTGGTATTCGGCAGGATAAATCCAAACTCCTCACCACCATAACGCGCAACACAATCCGAGGAGCGATTGATGACTTTTGTGAATACGGTAGCAACACTGACCAATGCTTCATCACCTTGCTGATGGCCGTAACAGTCGTTGTAATCTTTGAAAAAGTCGATGTCACACAACATGATAGTGAGCGGCAGCTTTTCGCGGGCATGGTGGTACCATAGTACCTGCAGTTGTTCATCGAAGCGGCGTCGGTTCGATACCTGAGTTAGGCTGTCCATAAAGCTCAACTTTTCTAACTCTAAATTGGCTCTCTCCAACTTTTGTTCGGCAAGGTAACGTTCAGAAATATCACGCGCCATTATCAGCACACCATTCGTTCCTGAAGCTTTATCTTTAAAGGGCGATTTCACCACATCAAACCACGTACTTTTGCCATCACTGCTAACGACTTTATCTATGTATCGGACAGGTTCTGACTGACGCAATGCATCCAAATCACTAGCGGCTAAGCGAGCGTACATCTCTTCAGGAATGACATCTTGAAGGCGCTTACCGATCAAATCAGACACGTCTGAAATACCTAATGCATTAACGAACGGTTTATTACACGCTTGATAGACCATATTCTCATTGAAGATACCGATAGAGTCAGGGCTAGCGTCAAGAATAGTTTGTAAGATGGTATCCCTTTGCGCCAACGCAACTTCTGTATCTTTACGGCGCTCCATTTCATCTCTCAGGTTTTGCTGCATTTTGTGCCACTCGGTCACATCATGACTAATGGATAATGTACCGATCAGCTCACCACTCGGTGACACAAGGGAATTTTGATTCACTTCCAATAAGCAACTGCGACCTTGTGGATCCGTCGTCCACTTGCGCTCACTCTTTCTGCTAGCCTCACCCATGGAAGCCTTTGATGCGCAGGCTTCTTCCCTTCGCCCTTCCCAAAATTGATCAAATGCTCGGTTCGTCGTTAATAAATTCCCTTGGCGATCTTGGGTACAAATTAACTCAGAGAGTGAGTCTAGTGCCGAACGGGCAATCGTTAATTGCGCAAGCTCTTGTTGCTGCTCTTGATGAGTGGCTTGATATAGCTGCGCGTAGATGATCCAAACACGGTGATTGCGCAGCAAACTCTTTCTTCCTGACAACTCCACCTTGATAGATTCGCTTTCAGATAAGCGCCAATCAAATACCTGCTGGCTAAAATGACGACTAGAGACACTGTCGAGAAACGACTCAAGCTCACGAATATCGAATAAAGCGGGATACAAATATCCCGTGCCTAGAGAGCGAATACCTAATAACTGCATCGCAGCTTGGTTAGATAACAAGATCTGAGCATGGCCAGTATCCAGCACTATGACTGGATAGGGTGAATCCGTTACGAGTTGCTTAAGTGATGTTTGAAAGTGCAAATAGATCAGTGCTAACGCGCACACGCTAGCAATTAATAACAAGACGACATAGCCATAACCGCCTTGACCATCCCAAAGCCAATTGAGTAACTGATCCATCGTTTAAACCTTTAAAGAAAACTGGTTAAAATATATCAGTTATTTATTGAGCGATCTGCTATTAATTCCGGTTTAGTATAGATAAAAGCGTTTCCCGTTAGACTTCCTTGAGCACCATGTTCACTGAGGGAGCGACCAATTTCAGTCATCGCCAGCCAGCGGTTTTCACACCACAGTGGCGATAATAAGGTAGGTCTACGAGCTGCTGATGAAACCCGATGGTAAATCACGTCCGGTGGCGTCATACGAATCATCTCACTGGCAATTGCGACATACTCTTCTAGCTCTGGCGCCTCTAATCGTCCTGCACGCCACGCTTTCGCCATGGTGCTGCCTTCCACTATATGAAGACCATGTAACTTGATGCCATCCGTTCCCACGGCTAACACTTTTTGCAGCGTCTCAATGTTATCGTCGCGGCTTTCTTTCGGTAATCCAACAATTAAATGAGTACAGACTTTAATACCTAGCGCACGCGCACGCTTGGTGATCTCGGCATAACATTCGAAATCATGGCCGCGATTGATGCGCTTAAGGGTGTCGTTATTAGCGGTTTGAAGCCCTAACTCTAGCCAAATTTCATAACCTTGCTGTACATAGTCAGACAGTAAATCCAATACGGCATCAGGCACGCAATCTGGACGAGTCCCGACACACAATCCCACAATATCAGCCGCTTTTAGTGCTTCTTCATACATATTTTTCAGCACTTGCACTTCCGCATAAGTACTGGTGTAAGCCTGAAAATAAGCGAGATACTTCTTCGCTCGATGAATTTCGCCCGCACGATCTTTCAACTGATCGTGAATACTTTTTATCTGTACTTCTTCATCCGCAAACGAAGCTACATTACAAAAAGTACATCCTCCCCGACCAATCGTGCCATCTCGGTTAGGGCAACTAAATCCACCGTGCAACGTTAGTTTATGGACTTTTTCACCGTATCGACGCTGAAGATCTTGGCCGATTGTATTGACCAACTCATGTAACTGCATAAATTCTCACCAACAATGAACCGTAATCAATCTCACTACGATCTATGTAAATAAATTACATCCCTGCAAGAAAAAACACACAATACTAGTCAATTCAAACAAACATCATACGGCTCAAAATCAATAAACCTGCATAAATACAGATAAAAAACGTTCATGTTGCGTAAATGTTAAACTAAAAATGCATAATTAAACGAAAAATTGGGTCGCAACGTCGACTTTTTCATTGCATTCTGAAGTGACAAAATTGTAGGATACTTACACAACCCCGTTATTTTTGTGACTTTTATTACAAAGTACACTGCGGGATTTGTCGGTGTTATCCCACTCCTACCTATATAAATCACTAAATAGTGGCAATAAATAAAGGGATACCACCAAGGATTGTTTTTCTCGCAAAACTTTTCCTGCGAGATACGGAAAGGAATCAAGATCGGTCAACCTAGATCGGTGGCGATAATAAATATAAAGGACAAGACGTAATCAATGGTCTAGGTGGCATTTGCCTACCTAGAGCTTTTACGTCGACATTGAACTGGAAGGATGTATCTATGGTAGATAGAGAGCAAAATCCACAGGGTCTATATACTCCTGAATTGGAGCATGACGCGTGTGGTATCGGTTTTGTTGCTCACCTTAAAAACCGTAAATCTCATGAAGTAGTGACTCAAGCATTGGATATGCTAGCTCGCATGGAGCACCGTGGTGGTCAAGGTTGTGATCCATGCAGCGGTGATGGTGCGGGTATCTTGCTACAAAAACCTCATGAATTCCTATTAGAAGAGGCCGTTAAGCTCGGCATTAAACTACCTTCATTTGAAAAGTATGGTGTGGGTGTCGTACTTTTCCCGAAAGACGAATACAAACGCGAGCAATGCCGTGACATTCTAGAACGCAACGCTCAGCGTCTAGACCTTGAAGTTATTGGCTACCGCGTTTTGCCAACCGATAACTCGATGATCGGTGCCGACCCGCTAAGCACAGAACCTCAGTTTGAGCATGTGTTTATCTCTGGTGGTCCAGGTATCACACCTGAAGAGCTAGAGCGCAAACTGTACGTACTTCGTAACTACACTGTACGTGTTTGCCTAGAGAGCGTTTCGAACATTGGTGATGACTTCTACATTAACTCAATGTCTTACAAGACATTGGTGTACAAAGGTCAGTTAACGACCGAGCAAGTCCCTCAGTACTTCCTTGATCTGCAAAACCCGACCATGGTGACCGCACTGGCACTGGTACACTCTCGCTTCTCTACCAACACCTTCCCGAAATGGCGTCTTGCACAACCTTTCCGTTACATTGCCCACAACGGCGAAATCAACACCGTTCGCGGTAACTTGAACTGGATGAAAGCCCGTGAGGCGATCATTGAATCCGATTTATTTACCCAAGCTGAAATCGACATGCTGCTTCCTATTTGTCAGGAAGGCAGTTCGGATTCATCTAACTTTGACATGGCACTTGAGCTCCTAGTTCTTTCTGGTCGTAGCCTGCCGCACGCATTGATGATGATGATCCCGGAAGCATGGCAAGAAAACAAAAACATGGATCCTAAGCGTCGCGCGTTCTATCAGTACCACGCGAACATCATGGAACCATGGGATGGTCCGGCTTCAGTATGTTTTACTGATGGTGTTCAAGTTGGTGCGACACTCGACCGTAACGGTCTGCGCCCTTCTCGCTACACAGTGACCAAAGATAACTTCCTAGTAATGGCATCAGAATCTGGTGTTGTGGATATTGAGCCAGAGAACGTTGAGTTCCGCGGTCGTCTACAACCAGGTCGCATCTTCGTTGCAGACCTAGAGCAAGGTCGCATCATCTCTGATGAAGAAGTGAAAGACACCATCGCAACGGCACAGCCTTACGAAAAGTGGGTAGAAGAAAACCTACTAAGCTTGAAGAAGCTGCCAGATGCGAGCAACCAATTCAGCCAACCTAAGCCAGAACATCTTCTACACCGCCAACAAGCGTTTGGCGTAAGTACTGAAGAAGTGAACGAAATCATCGTTCCAATGGCAAATGAAGGTAAAGAGCCATTATCAGCAATGGGTGCCGACTGGCCTCTTGCAGTGCTATCTCATCAGTCGCAACATCTTTCAAACTACTTCAAGCAGCTGTTTGCACAGGTAACTAACCCACCGATCGATCCGATCCGTGAGCGTATGGTGATGTCGCTGAACACTTACTTGGGTAAAGACCAAAACCTTCTGACTGAAACACCACTTCACTGTCAGAAAGTAGAATTGGAATCGCCTGTTCTGGCGAACTCTGAGCTTGAGAAACTGCGTGCTATTGACAACGAGCATCTTCAGGCGAAGACACTAGATATCGTATTCCAAGCTAGTGAAGACCAAGGCAAGCTTGAGCGCGCACTAAAACGTATCTGCCAATACGCAGAAGACGCGGTTATTGATGGTTACTCAATCATCCTACTAACTGACCGCGCAGTGAACTCAAACCACGCCGCTATCCCAGCCATGCTGGCAGTTGGTGCAGTGCATCACCACTTGATCCGCAAAGGTCTACGTGCGAAGTGTGACATTGTGGTTGAAACCGGTGACGCGCGTGAAACGCACCACTTTGCAACGCTAATTGGTTACGGTGCCAACGCCGTTAACCCATACCTAGTGATTGAAACCATCATTGAGCTTCAGCGTACGAAGAAGCTGGACCCAGAAGCGAACCCTCGCGATCTGTTCAACAACTACCGTAAAGCGATCAATGGCGGTCTTCTGAAGATCTTCTCGAAGATGGGTATCTCAACCCTGCAGTCGTACCACGGTGCGCAAATCTTCGAAGCCTTAGGTATTCATAAGTCAGTGGTAGACAAGTACTTCACAGGTACAGTTTCTCGTATCCAAGGTCTCACCCTTGACGATATTGCTAAAGAAGTGCTCGTTCGTCACCGCATCGGTTACCCACAACGCGAAATCCCAATTCAAATGCTGGATGTGGGTGGTGTTTACCAATGGAAACAGCGTGGTGAGAAGCACCTATTCAACCCAGAAACCATTTCTCTACTGCAAGAGTCTACGCGCAACAAGAACTACGATCAGTTCAAGCAGTACGCGACAGCAGTCGATAAACAAGGTGACAACGCGGTAACTCTGCGTAGCCAGCTAGAATTCATTAAGAACCCAGCCGGTTCTATCTCTATCGACGAAGTCGAACCAATTGAAAGCATCGTGAAACGCTTCGCGACGGGTGCTATGTCATTCGGTTCTATTTCTTACGAAGCACACTCCACACTAGCTGTTGCGATGAACCGTCTTGGCGCGAAATCGAACTCTGGTGAAGGTGGTGAAGACCCAATGCGTTTCGAGCGCAAAGAGAACGGCGATTGGGAACGCTCTGCAATCAAGCAGGTAGCTTCGGGTCGTTTCGGCGTAACCTCTTACTACCTAACCAACGCTGATGAGTTACAAATCAAGATGGCTCAAGGTGCGAAACCAGGTGAAGGTGGTCAGCTACCAGGCGATAAAGTAGATGACTGGATCGGTGCTACACGTCACTCAACTCCGGGCGTCGGTCTTATCTCGCCGCCACCACACCACGATATCTACTCAATCGAAGATTTGGCTCAGCTTATCTACGATTTGAAGAACGCGAACCGCGCGGGTCGTGTAAACGTGAAGCTGGTATCGGAAGCTGGCGTAGGTACGATCGCTTCTGGTGTTGCTAAAGCGAAAGCGGACGTTGTACTTATCGCAGGTTTCGACGGCGGAACTGGTGCATCACCAATGTCTTCAATCCGTCATACTGGTCTTCCTTGGGAACTTGGCTTGGCAGAAACGCACCAAACGCTACTGAAGAACGGTCTACGTAACCGTATCGTGGTTCAAGCAGATGGTCAGATGAAGACACCTCGCGACCTTGCAGTGGCAACACTACTCGGTGCAGAAGAATGGGGCGTAGCAACCGCAGCATTAGTGGTTGAAGGTTGTATCATGATGCGTAAGTGTCATAAGAACACCTGTCCTGTTGGTATCGCGACTCAGAACAAGACGCTTCGCGAGCGCTTTGATGGCCGCGTAGAAGACGTCGTAACCTTCTTCCAATACATGGCACAAGGTCTACGTGAAATCATGGCTGAACTTGGCTTCCGCACTATCGATGAGATGGTCGGCCAAGGTCAGAAGCTGAAGATTCGCCAAGACGTTTCTCACTGGAAATACAAGAACCTAGATCTGTCTCCTGTTCTACACGTTGAACAGCCACGTGAGTCAGACGGTATCCATAACCAAACGCAACAGAACCACAATCTTGAATCGGTACTAGACCGTAAGCTGATTCAAGCAGCGATTCCTGCACTCGAGAAAGGCGAAGCGGTGAATGCCGAGTTCCCTATCGTCAACACTGACCGTTCTGCGGGCACCATGCTGTCGAACGAAATCTCGAAAGTGTACAAAGATGCCGGTCTACCTCAGCCAATGAACGTGAAATTCAAAGGTTCTGCGGGTCAGTCATTCGGCGCATTCCTAGCTAAGGGCGTGAAGTTCGAAGTAGAAGGCGACGCGAACGACTACTGGGGTAAAGGCTTATCTGGCGGTACGTTAGTACTTTACCCAGATGCGAAATCAAGCATTGTCGCAGAAGACAACATCGTGGTTGGTAACGTGTGTTTCTACGGTGCAACTTCGGGTGAGTCTTTCATTCGCGGTATGGCTGGTGAACGTTTCTGTGTTCGTAACTCAGGTGCGAAAGTAGTAGTAGAAGGCGTCGGTGACCACGGTTGTGAATACATGACTGGCGGTGCAGCAATTATCCTTGGTTCAACAGGTCGTAACTTTGCCGCAGGTATGAGTGGCGGCGTGGCTTACGTATGGGATAAATCAGGCGACTTTGAGTCAAAACTGAACCCAGAGCTAGTAGACCTAGATCCAATCGAGAAAGAAGACAGAGATCTATTACTCGACATGCTAACTAAGCATGTTCAATTCACAGGAAGTGAAGTCGCTCAGTCTTTCCTAGACAACTTTGAAGCAAGCCTAGCCTCTATGGTTAAGGTAATGCCGCGTGACTATAAAGCGGTGCTTCAAAAGCGTAAAGCTGAAGCACAGTCTCAAGGAAACGAAACTCAAGTGGAGGCCGTATAATGGGTAAGCCTACTGGATTTTTAGAGCACGGTCGTGAACTACCACAGAAGATCGACCCAGCTGAACGCATCAAGAACAACAAAGAGTTCGTTCTGAACGAGGAGTTTGGTGACAAGATCAATACTCAAGCGTCTCGTTGTATGGATTGTGGTGTGCCGTTTTGTCATAACGGCTGCCCTATCGGTAACATCATCCCAGAGTTTAACGATGCGGTTTATCGTGATAGCTGGGAAGAAGCATGGAACATTCTAAGCTCAACCAATAACTTCCCAGAGTTTACTGGTCGTGTTTGCCCTGCTCCATGTGAAAGTGCTTGTGTACTTGGCATCAACCAAGACCCAATCACCATCTGTAACATCGAGAAAACCATCGTAGAAACGGCGTATCGTGAAGGGTACGCCAAGCCAAAAACGCCACGTTCTCGCACTGGTAAAACGATAGCGATCATTGGATCTGGACCTGCTGGTCTTGCGGCTGCTGAGCAGCTAAACAGCGCTGGTCATACTGTGACAGTATTCGAGCGAGACGAGAAGGTTGGTGGTCTGCTGCGTTTCGGTATTCCAGATTTTAAACTGAGCATGGAAGTCATTGATCGTAAGATCAATCTAATGGCAGAAGCTGGCGTTGAGTTTAAAGTAAACCAACACGTCGGTGTTGATGTAAATGCTCAGCAACTGCGTCAAGAGTTCGATGTGGTTCTACTGACGGGTGGCTCAACGGTTCCACGTGATTTGCCAGTTCCGGGTCGTGAGCTCAAAGGCGTTCACTTCGCAATGGAATTCCTAGGTCAAAACAACCGACGTGCAAATAACATGGACCTGAAAACGGAAGAGATTCACGCAAAAGGTAAACATGTGGTTGTTATTGGTGGTGGTGATACCGGTTCAGACTGTGTAGGTACGTCAAACCGTCACGGCGCAGCAAGCGTAACTCAAGTGGAAATCATGCCGATTCCACCAGAAAAGCGTCCTGCTAATATGCCTTGGCCTCAATACCCAATGATCCTACGTACTTCGACCTCTCATGAAGAAGGTGTCGATCGTCACTGGAACATCCTGACCAAAGAGTTCATCGGCAATGACAAAGGTGAAGTCACAGGCCTTCGTCTTGCTGATATCGTTTGGCAAGATGCAAAACCAGGCGAGCGCCCAAGTTTCAAAGAAGTAGAAGGCAGCGAGCGAGTGATCCCATGTGATATGGCATTCCTAGCAATGGGCTTCTTACACCCAGAACCTACAGGCGTGCTTGCTCAACTGGATATCGCGCTAGATGATCGCGGTAACGTAGCAACTCAAGGTTTTGCTACTAACCAAGAAGGCGTATTTGCTGCTGGTGATATGCGAACAGGCCAATCTTTGGTGGTTCGTTGTATCAACGAAGGTCGCGAATGTGCTCGTGCTATCGATGACTACCTAATGGATGGCACAAACCTAGAAGCAAAAGCAGATTCACTGATGCTTTCTGCTTAACGGAAGTATTCACGCTTCCCTCTTTCAATGCCATAAATAGCCATCAGCGATATCGATGGCTATTAGCAAAGAAAGAAAACAATTCCTTCCAATCTTTCTATTTTGACCAGCATTTTATGCTGGTCTTTTTTATTTCCCACAGAATCAAATGTTACTTTTTTGTAACAATCAATTTTCTATCTATTTGAAATTATTAAACTATTTTAGCTTATTAAATGGTAAATCGCATATTCACGCGATGATTCACTAATAACTTGACCTTTTTTACAATAAGCTATAGCTTGTGAAGTTGGTGAAAATAAAACACACAATTTTTGTTAAGATATTTGACGAATTTTATTGAATAGATATACATAAAACTTAGAAAGTGACGCATAGTTAGTCATCATTATCAACTTGAGCAGTGTTGATATATCTGTCGGGATGACGGATAAGCAAAGGGAGAATTGCAATGGCTCTTTATGATCCAAGTCTTGAGAAAGACAACTGTGGATTTGGCTTGATCGCGCATATGGAAGGCGAACAAAGCCACAAGCTGGTTCGTACAGCAATTTCTGCACTTGACCGAATGACCCACCGTGGTGGTATTGCCGCCGATGGTAAAACCGGTGATGGTTGTGGTCTTCTATTACAAAAGCCCGATTCCTATTTACGTCTTATTGCCGAAGAAAATGGTTTCAACCTTGGCAAGCAATACGCCGTAGGGATGATTTTCTTCAACCAAGATCCGGTCAAAGCTCAACTCGCTAAAGACATCGTCAACAGAGAACTTGCGCAAGAGACGCTAACAGTGGCCGGTTGGCGTGAAGTTCCAACCAATTCAGAAGTGCTCGGTCCAATTGCGGCTAACTCGCTTCCAAATATTCAGCAAGTCTTTATCTCTGCACCGGCTGGTTGGCGAGAGCGTGACATTGAACGTCGTCTCTACATCGCACGCCGTCGCATCGAGAAACAAATCACCGAAGATCCTGATTTCTACATCTGTAGCTTGTCGACTCAAGTTTTGGTGTACAAAGGCCTGTGCATGCCTGCGGACTTACCTCGCTTCTACCTTGATCTTGCTGATCTACGCATGGAATCCGCTATCTGTCTGTTCCACCAGCGTTTTTCTACCAATACTCAACCGCGTTGGCCATTGGCTCAGCCGTTCCGCTATCTTGCTCATAACGGTGAGATCAACACCATTGAAGGTAACCGCCAATGGGCGCGCGCGCGCGCTTACAAGTTCTCGTCACCACTACTGCCCGATCTTCAAACTGCAGCACCATTTGTGAACGAGACAGGTTCAGACTCCTCTAGCTTAGATAATATGCTGGATCTCTTCTTAGCTGGTGGCATGGATATCTTCCGCGCCATGCGTATGCTTGTGCCGCCTGCATGGCAAAACCATCCAGATATGGATCCGGATCTGCGGGCGTTTTACGATTTCAACTCCAAGCACATGGAACCATGGGATGGCCCAGCAGGTATCGTACTGTCCGATGGTCGTTATGCTGCTTGTAATCTAGACCGAAATGGTCTGCGTCCTGCACGTTATGTAATTACCAAAGACAAGTTGATCACTCTGGCATCTGAGGTAGGGATTTGGAATTACGCCCCAGATGAAGTTGCCGAAAAAGGGCGTGTAGGTCCGGGTGAATTGCTCGTCATCGACACTCGTAAAGGTAAGCTTTGGCAGTCTAGCGAGATCGATAATGATCTGAAATCTCGTCACCCTTATCGCGAATGGATGGAAAACAACATTCGCAAACTCACACCATTTTCTCAGCTACCTGAGGATCAAGTAGGCGAGCGCAGCTTTGATGAAGACTTACTTAAGACTTATCAAAAGCAATTCGCGATGACGAACGAAGAAGTCGACCAAGTTCTGCGTGTACTCGGAGAAATGGGCCAAGAAGCCGTTGGTTCTATGGGTGACGATACTCCAATGGCAGTGCTCTCCTCAAAAGAGCGCTTGGTAACTGACTACTTCCGCCAGAAATTCGCTCAGGTCACCAATCCACCGATCGATCCACTGCGTGAAAAACACGTGATGTCACTGGCGACCAGTATCGGTAAGGAAATGAATGTCTTCTGTGAAACCGATGGCCACGCGCATCGCGTAACATTTGATTCGCCTGTACTGCTTTATTCAGACATGCAGCAACTGCTCGAGCTTGGTGACGATCACTACCGTAATACCATTCTAGATATCAACTACGACCCACAAGAGAAAGATCTTAAACAAGCCATTAATGATCTCTGTGAGCAAGCAGAGCAAGTCGTACGTGAAGGCACGGTTTTAGTGGTACTTTCAGATCGCGCTTTGGTCAAAGGCAAGTTACCAATTCCAGCGGCAATGGCAGTCGGCGCCGTTCAAACTCGTTTGATTGATGCGAACTTACGTTGCGATGCCAACATTGTAGTCGAAACCGCAACTGCACGTGACCCACACCAATTTGCTGTCTTGCTTGGCTTTGGTGCGACTGCAGTTTACCCATACCTTGCTTATGAAGCGTTAGGTAAACTGATTGATGATAAGGCACTAGAGAAAGACTATCGCGATGTGATGCAGAACTACCAATACGGCATCAACAAGGGCCTGTATAAAATCATGTCAAAGATGGGGATCTCAACCATCGCCTCTTACCGCTGCTCACAACTGTTTGAAGCAGTTGGCTTGAACCAAGATGTGGTCGACCAGTGTTTTAAAGGCGTCACAACTCGAATTGAAGGCGCGAATTTTGACGACTTCCAACAAGATCTTACAAACTTATCTCGCAAAGCATGGGCGAAACGTAAATCGATTGATCATGGCGGCTTGTTAAAGTATGTCCATGGAGGTGAGTATCATGCTTACAACCCGGATGTTGTCGGCACGCTGCAACAGGCCGTTAAATCTGGCGAAAGTAACGACTATCAGAGCTTTGCTAAGCAGGTAAACCAACGCCCTGTTGCTATGTTGCGTGACTTAATGTCGCTGAAAAAATCAGACTCACCGCTGCCACTTGAGCAAATAGAACCGAAAACCGAACTGTTTAAACGCTTCGACTCTGCGGCCATGTCCATTGGCGCACTTAGCCCTGAAGCGCATGAAGCCCTCGCGACTGCGATGAACCGTCTTGGTGGCTATTCAAACTCCGGTGAAGGTGGTGAAGATCCTCGCCGTTTCGGCACTGAACGTAACTCGCGCATCAAGCAAATTGCTTCTGGCCGATTTGGTGTCACGCCTCATTACCTTACTAATGCGGATGTACTACAAATCAAGGTAGCGCAAGGAGCTAAACCAGGTGAAGGTGGACAGCTACCGGGACACAAAGTCACCGCAGAAATCGCCAAGCTACGTTACTCCGTGCAAGGGGTGACGTTAATCTCCCCTCCTCCACATCACGATATTTATTCAATTGAAGATTTGGCCCAGCTGATCTTCGACCTTAAACAAGTCAACCCGAATGCGCTGGTTTCGGTAAAACTCGTCTCCGAGCCAGGTGTCGGCACCATCGCAACGGGCGTAGCCAAGGCTTACGCTGATCTCATTACCATCTCGGGTTACGACGGCGGTACGGCAGCAAGCCCACTGACTTCGGTAAAATACGCAGGTAGTCCATGGGAATTAGGTCTAGCAGAGACACAACAAGCACTGGTTGCTAATGGTCTGCGTCATAAGATCCGCCTACAGGTAGATGGTGGTCTAAAGACTGGTTTAGACGTAGTTAAAGCCGCAATTTTAGGTGCAGAAAGCTTCGGTTTTGGTACTGCACCAATGGTCGCTATGGGTTGTAAGTTCCTACGAATTTGTCACCTCAACAACTGTGCAACTGGGGTTGCGACTCAAGACGAGACACTGCGTAAAGAATACTTCAAAGGTCTACCAGAAATGGTGATGAATTACTTCACCGGACTGGCAGAAGAAGTGCGCGAGCTGCTTTCTGAGCTAGGCGTTGAAAAACTGACGGACTTGATTGGTCGTACCGATTTACTTGAAGCAGTAGAAGGCTTTACCGCGAAGCAAACCAAATTGGATCTATCCAACATTCTAGAAGCTCCCGTCTCGCCTGAAGGTCATCCGCTGTTTTGGACAGAGCCAAACAAACCGTTTGATAAAGCTGAGCTCAATCAAAAGATCATTGATGATGCCATGCATGCGGTAGAAAACAGCCAATCAGCAAGTTTCTTCTACAATGTCATCAACACTGATCGTTCTGTGGGTGCTCGCTTATCTGGCGAAATAGCGAAGCGCTATGGCAACCAAGGATTGGCGGCTTCCCCTATCAAAATCTATCTTGACGGCACTGCCGGCCAGTCGTTTGGCGTTTGGAATGCGGGAGGCGTAGAGCTTTACCTCACAGGTGATGCGAATGACTACGTAGGGAAAGGGATGGCAGGCGGCAAGATCGCCATTAAACCTCACTTAGGTACAGCGTTCAAGTGTCATGAAGCCACCATTATTGGTAACACGTGTTTGTACGGCGCAACGGGCGGTAAACTGTTCGCGGCAGGTAAAGCGGGTGAGCGTTTTGGGGTACGTAACTCAGGTACGATTGCCGTCATTGAAGGTGCGGGAGATAACGCTTGTGAGTACATGACAGGCGGTATTGTTGCCATTCTAGGTGCAACAGGCGTGAACTTTGGTGCAGGTATGACCGGAGGCTTTGCCTATGTTCTGGATGAAAACCAAAGCTTTGAAGGTCGAGTCAATACTGAATCTGTCGAAGCCATTTCATTGTCCGATCTATACATCCACCAAGAGCATTTGCGCGGCCTGATTGCGGAACACCTTGAAGAAACAGGGTCGAGCCACGCAGAAAATATTTTGGCGAACTTTGATGAATGGATTCCAAAGTTCTATTTGGTGAAACCACAAGCGGCAGATCTTCGCACGCTACTTGGTCACCAGAGCCGCAGTGCCGCTGAGCTGCGCGTTCAAGCCCAGTAATCATGGAGGATGTTTGAATCATGAGTCAGAACGTTTATCAATTTATCGATGTTCAACGCGTAGATCCTGCGAAGAAGCCTATCAAAGTTCGTAAGATCGAGTTCGTTGAAATCTATGAACCGTTTACCAAACAACAAGCGACTGCGCAGGCGGATCGCTGCTTAGATTGCGGTAACCCATACTGTGAATGGAAGTGCCCAGTACACAACTACATCCCTCAATGGCTAAAACTGGCAAATGAGGGACGTATTCTTGAAGCTGTTGAGCTATCGCATCAAACCAATAGTTTACCTGAAGTATGTGGACGCGTTTGTCCTCAAGACCGCCTATGTGAAGGTTCATGCACGCTTAATGATGACTTTGGTGCCGTCACCATCGGTAATATAGAAAAGTACATTACCGACAAAGCCTTTGAAATGGGCTGGAAGCCAGATATGTCCAAGGTGGAGTGGACCGATAAAAAGGTCGCAATCATTGGAGCTGGCCCAGCAGGCTTGGCAGCCGCTGATATCCTAGTGCGCAATGGCGTTAAGCCAGTCGTGTTTGACCGCTACCCAGAAATCGGCGGACTACTGACTTTCGGTATCCCTTCGTTCAAGCTTGAAAAAGGGGTAATGGAAAATCGTCGCCGTGTGTTCACTGAAATGGGCGTCGAGTTCCGCATGAACGTGGAAGTCGGTAAAGATGTACAAATGCAAGATCTAATCGATGAGTACGATGCCATTTTCTTAGGCGTTGGCACCTATAAATACATGCGTGCAGGACTAGAAAATGAGGATGCGCCGGGTGTGTATGACGCGCTGCCATTTTTAATTTCGAATACCTACAAAGTCATGGAGCTTGAGAACAGCCAACCTTTTATCGACATGGCAGGAAAGAAAGTGGTCGTGCTTGGTGGTGGCGATACCGCAATGGACTGTGTACGAACCTCTATTCGCCAAGGAGCCTCCAATGTGATTTGTGCTTATCGTCGTGACGAAGCCAACATGCCAGGTTCACGTCGAGAAGTGAAAAACGCTAAAGAGGAAGGCGTGAAGTTTATGTTTAACCTGCAACCACTCGGTGTGGAGGTCGACGCCTCAGGTAACGTATCGGGCGTTAAAGTGGTAAAAACCGCTTTAGGTGAGCCCGATGATGCAGGTCGTCGCAGACCAGAACCAGTGGAAGGCAGCGAACATGTATTGCCTGCGGATGCCGTGATCATGGCATTTGGTTTCCAGCCACACAAAATGGACTGGTTAGAACCGTATGGTGTCGATTTAGACCTATGGGGACGTATCAAGGCACCTGTTGAGCAAGCGTTCATGTACCAAACCAGCAATGCGAAAATCTTCGCTGGCGGTGATGCGGTCCGTGGCTCAGACCTCGTCGTAACCGCCATTGATGAAGGGCGAAAAGCGGCAGAAGGCATTCTTGATTACCTAGAAGTCTAATCACAGCTAACATCACAAAAAGGATCCTATTATTGGATCCTTTTTCTTTTGTATCCATATAATTAGAAGCAAAACTATAAGAGTAAATACAATGAAAAAAGCCGCTCTCCTTTCCATCACTTTACTCAGCCTTACAGCCTGCAGCCAAGGGGTCACCAGTATGCCAGATCGTTCTCAATCACCTTGTGGTGACAAACCAAATTGCGTTTCAACTCAGGACTCTAGAGACAAGTTTCAATTAGCACCTTTTTTGCTCACTGAATCCGCAACGTTAGATGCCATTGAGCAAGCTGCGCTTCAACTTCCTGGCGCCAAAACCGCGGTAAAAGAGGGCGATTACCTTCGGATAGAATGCACATCTAAAATCATGCGCTTCGTGGATGACCTCGAATTAAAAGTAGCAGGAGACAAACTGATTGTTCGCTCAGAGTCACGTGTGGGCTATTCTGACTTTGGCGTAAACAGAAAGCGCGCCGAACAATTACGAGAAAAGCTCACTCAAGCTAAGCTCATCAAATAGAAAACTGCTCACGGGGAGTGCTATACTCTCGGCCAACTAAAATATTTACCGAAAGAGAGTGTTATGAAAGTTGGTATCATCGGTGCGATGGAACAAGAAGTGACCATCCTGAAAGAAGCAATCACAAACTGCAAAACCGTAAATAAAGCAGGTTGTACGTTTTTCTCTGGTCAAATTAATGATGTAGAAGTAGTCGTACTACAATCAGGTATCGGTAAAGTTGCAGCTGCAGTAGGCACTACCATTCTTCTTGATGAATACCAGCCAGATGTTGTGATTAACACAGGCTCTGCTGGTGGCTTCGATTCAAGCCTAAATCTAGGTGATGTTGTTATCTCAACAGAAGTTCGTCATCACGATGCAGACGTGACCGCTTTTGGTTATGAAATTGGCCAAATGGCTGGCCAGCCTGCTGCATTCAAAGCGGATGAAAAGCTAATGGATTTAGCAGAAAAGGCACTAGCGCAAATGGAAAACACTCATGCAGTTCGCGGCCTGATCTGTACTGGTGATGCATTTGTTTGCACCGCTGAACGCCAAGAGTTTATTCGTAAGCACTTCCCATCCGTTATCGCGGTAGAAATGGAAGCATCTGCTATCGCTCAAACTTGTCACCAATTCAACACGCCGTTTGTTGTTGTGCGTGCAATCTCTGATGTCGCTGATAAAGAGTCACCAATGAGCTTTGATGAGTTCCTACCGCTAGCAGCAAAAAGCTCTTCTGAAATGGTATTCAAAATGCTGGAACTCATTAAGTAAACGACTCATTCATGGAAGAAGTTTTTCAGTCATTTTATGCCAACGGTGCGCTCCTTATTATGTGGGGCGCACTGCTCTTTCACCTTCTTTTACCAATCCCCCGTTCATCGCATCCCATCACTTTATGGCGAAAGTTAGCTGAGCAGCTCGCCAACAAAGTGAACAATAATCACAGTTACTCACAGAGCCTGACCTCCGGCAGTCTTGCATTGGGCTTGATGCTATTGCCTTGCTTGATCTTGCTGATTGCCGTGGAGCCATTCGTTTGGCAAGTGCCTTTATACGAACTAGTGCTATTGATCATTGCTTTGGACTGGCGCAACAGTGAAGCCTTAACAAAACAACTCGTCACAAGTATGTCGAGAGAAGACAAAGCCCAGTGCCGACAATTACTGAGACCATATCTTAATCGCGATACTGACAGCCTCTCGATCATCGGCATAGGTAAAGCAAGCTCAGAAGCTGTGATTATGGGATACAGCCGCAACGTAATCGGTGTGTTATTTTGGTACGCACTAGCAGGTGGTATTGGTGCGTTAATGTATCGACTAACCACAGAGTTAGCTCGAGTTTGGTCCCCTAGCCGACGCCAATATTTGCCCTTTGGTAAACCTGCCGTTCAGCTGGTTGCCGCTCTGGATATTATTCCACTTCGTCTCTTTGCCATACTTTTAGCTGTAGGAAAGAACGTAAGCAATGTGCTTTCTGGTGTACAGCAACAAGCGAAGTCTTGGCCACTGCCCGGGCCCGCCTGGGTGTTGTGTACCATCGGACACAAACTACAACTCTCTTTATGCGGCCCTGCTATCTATCAAGGTATACGTGCGGAACGCGCAAAAATCGGTGGACGAATCGCCCCATCGGCTATTCACCTTTCACAAATACATACGCTGCTCGTTTGGCGAGTCTTCGTTTGGATAGCTATCCAAAGTCTGCTTTTAGGAATGATTTATCAAGGATTATGATGAATAAACTATGCTTCGCATTAACGCTGTTTGTTTCGACAGCGACCTTCGCCCAAACACCAGTGCAACGCATTGTAAGTTTAGCTCCGCATGCCACTGAAATTGCCTTTGCGGCAGGGCTAGGAGACAAGCTTGTTGCTGTCAGCGAAATGAGTGATTATCCAGAGCAGGCAAAGCAGCTGGAAAGAGTCTCTAATTACCAAGGAATTAAATTAGAGCGCATTATTGCTCTTCAACCGGATTTAGTCATTGCTTGGCCGGCAGGAAACCCGGCAAAAGAGCTGGAGAAAATTAAACAGTTCGGCATTCCTATCTATTATTCCACTACAGGCTCACTGGAAGATATCGCCAATAATATCGAGCAGCTAAGCCAATACAGCGAAACCCCGCAAATAGGACAAAAGGCCGCTGAAGATTTTAGAACGCAACTGAATACACTAAAAGAGAAGTACAACACGCACGAGAAAGTTCGTTACTTTTATCAGTTGAGTGAAAAGCCTATCATCACTGTCGCCGGGAAGAACTGGCCAAGTGAAGTCTTTACTTTTTGCGGTGGTGAAAACATTTTCGCAGCATCCAGCGCGCCTTATCCTCAGGTCAGCATCGAGCAGGTCATCACTCGCCAACCAGAGGTTATTTTTACTTCTCGTCACGCAATGAGTAATGATGGTATGTGGGCAGAGTGGAGCAATGAGCTTCCCGCACTTAGAAATAAACACATCTGGTCTCTAAACTCAGATTGGATTAACCGCCCAACCCCACGCACACTAAATGCGATCACAGAAGTGTGTGAGCACTTTAAAAGCGTTCGTCAAAAACGCTAACGATTTCGTGGCAAATACCGTACAATTTCCGCCCATTTTTTCTCACACTATATAAAGGTACTAAGTAACATGGACTCCATGCTGCTTTATATGATCGATTTGTTCGGTACCGCTGTTTTCGCTATCTCTGGCGTGTTACTGGCGGGCCGTTTAAAAATGGATCCATTCGGCGTTATCGTTCTCGGCAGTGTGACTGCTATTGGTGGCGGAACAATCCGAGACATGGCGCTAGGTGCCACTCCTGTATTTTGGATAACAGATACTACGTACTTATGGGTGATATTTGTTACGTGTCTACTAACCATGCTTGTTATTCGAAGACCCAAGCGACTCTCATGGTGGGTATTACCCGTTTGTGATGCGATCGGCCTTGCAGTATTTGTAGGAATAGGTGTAGAGAAAGCCCTCGCTTACAACGCGTCAGGGATGGTCGCAGTGATCATGGGAGTCATTACTGGTTGTGGAGGTGGCATTATACGAGACGTGCTGGCTCGCGAAGTTCCTATGGTATTAAGAAGTGAAGTCTACGCTACGGCATGTATTATTGGCGGCATCTTCCATACGATGGCGGTAAACATGGGTTATGACCACTCAACGGCTTTACTCGCTGGTGTAATCTCAACGCTCATTATACGTCTCGGTGCTATTCGTTGGCATCTATCCCTGCCAACTTTCGCAATTAATCGTTAAACACAAATTACATGATTCGGTCATGGAGTCGACTGAGTGTCGGCTCCTCTCATTTATACTCATTTGATTCGCCAATTCTTGTACAATTCGCTAAATTATTTCAACCATTCCTAACTTTCATTAATTATTATGTTGCTTGAAGGTATTGAGACGTTACTTGTCCTCAGTAAAGAAAAAACCATGAGCCGCACGGGCAGCCAACTCTATATTAGTCAATCTGCGGTGAGTAAGCGCATTTCGAATCTAGAGAAGAAGTTAGGAAAAAAATTGATTGAGCCAAGTGGTCGGCACATAAAGCTGACCTCCGATGGCCTTGCGCTCATCAACACGATCGAGCCAACGTTCAATGAGTTAAGAGGTCAGATCTATGATCAGCAAGAAATAGAAGATACTTCTTTGATCAAGATAGACTGCTCTGAAACCTTAGTCGCTGGATACCTTAGTGTGATCATGGCAGAACGCTTTGCCCATGACCAGTACATACGAATATCGACCAATCATACACCACGCATTATTGAGAACGTCAAATCAGGTAAAGCGACACTGGGATTCTGTGCCGGTTATTTACCGCCTCATCATGGATTAATGAGCCTTCACCTCGCTGATGAACCTTTTTCAATCGTCAGTAGATACCCACTTTCGCAACTACCCAAAGCCATTTTGACCAATGACTTAACCAATCCTGCCAACACTTACCAACAAGCTATTTTGTCAAAATACGGAATTGAGCCTTTGATGGAAATGGATTCATACACTGCGGCAGCACAACTGGCTTTGGGCGGAATGGCTCCCGCTTTAATTCCTAAATCTATCCTGAAGACACTTAATATCACACCCAAATTCTGCTATGACTTTGAAGAACTAGGACAGTTAATTCGACCAATACATATCTGCTTGCGCCACAGCGCATATCGCAGCAAACGAGTTAAAGCACTGACAAAATCCATTGCTGATGTTGTTGCCAAAGAAGTTTCGTTGCCATTAGCATCGACATCACAACAACTAGACAATTGAAGTAGAGTATAATGTAAAAGTGTATTTCATAGTCATTTTACAAAAACATAGTACTCACTTAAAAACCATCGAGAACTAAGTTCCTCAGAATAATGGTATCCATGACTTTCAGCATAAGACAGCAGCCACTCATTAAACATATAAGAAAACAAAAAGCTAGAAACTAATAAAACAAAACATAATTTAAAAAGATTTTTAAGTTTTTCTTTATTTGGCTTTCTCTTAGTAGAAACAGTATAAATAGAAACATAAGAAAGCAAAGCAAATAAAAAACCGGATGAAAATAACTGAATATTCTGACCACCTAAGGATAAACTTTCCTGATCGGATGAAATTGCTCCAAAAAAATCCAACAAATCAGATACCGGAAGATAAATCATAAAATATGTACATATAGGAAATAGAATTGAACCTATAATAAATGTGCTATAATCTATTTCTTCATTTTTCATAATGAAAAACCACTATTTTTAAAGCTGGCAACAACACCTACAGAAACCATCGTATTTAATGTTATACTAGCAACTAAAGCAGCTAAACCCACTTTAATAATGTCACTTGCTATAACTCCGAATAATTTAGCCAACACTCTTTTATTTGACTCTTTAAATAAATACTCAGCTATTATATAAGATGTGACAAAAATAACAGTAATAACTGCACCTTGCTTAACCGTCTGTAATACCTTTTCTTTTCCTATAGCAAAACTTACGGCCATCGGTGGCGAAATCTTACCAGACAAAGCCATAACTTTTCTTTGTAAACTAGGTGTTCCTTTAATTACAATATGATTAAAACCACCATACTTCTCAACTGCAATAGGAGCTGCGCTACCTAACAAGGCTACAGCAACTCTACCTAAATACGCCAAATCATCTACAGTTGCATAGTAGTTTGCAATAAATTCTAACTTACCCTTTAAACTATTCCATCGAAGCTGTTCATGCTTAGGGATAAATTTAATAACATATTTATCAAATTCATTGATAGAAATGCATAGCATTCTAACTTTATTAAATGAAAATTGTTTATTACTTTTTCATTTTAAGTACGATATCACGCTATAATGAAATCATAGATATATCAGTATTTCTTTACATATGATTCATGAATAAGCGTAGTTGAACGTAGAGAACGAGTTATAACACTGACAAAATCCATTGCTGATGTTGTTGCCAAAGAAGTTTCGTTGCCATGAGCATCGACATCACTATAACTAGAGGACGAATCCATTTTTGCCCTTTACTTACCACGACCTTCGCCCCTAACTGAGCACCAAGAAAACCGCCAACAGCCATAATTAAGCCAAGCTTCCACACTGGCAACCCAGCTAAGATAAAAAAGAGTAGTGCCGCAATGTTTGACGTGAAATTGAGGATTTTGGTTCTAGCAGTGGCTTCGACCAAAGAAAAGTGACCTAGTGCAACAAAACAAACAGTAAAAATAGATCCAGTCCCAGGGCCAAAAAAGCCATCATAGAAACCGATCCCGCCACCAATGCATAGCGCAAACATCGCTTCAGATAACTTTGGTTCTCCATCGATTTTTCGCGTACTTGCCGCGAGTAAAAAATAGAGGGAAATGGCTATCAAAAGAACAGGGATCAAACTGGTGAGTACGCTAGCATCAATAAACTGCACAGCCTCGGCACCGATTGCTGCGCCTATAAAAGTGCAGAGTATCGCGAAACGCATTTCCTTTAGGCTGACAATACCGTTACGCACGAAATACCAGCTAGCAGAGAAACTGCCAAACGAACTTTGTAACTTGTTGGTTGCTAGAGCTTGAGTCGGACTCAACCCCGCAGCCAAAAGCGCAGGGAGCGTAATGAGCCCTCCCCCACCAGCCATCGCATCAATAAAGCCTGCGGCAGTCGCAACAAAAAATAGGGCCAACAAAATCTCAACCGTGATTTCCACTACACATCCTTTTTTATTTAAAGAGGCATCAAAGAGGAAAAACGGTAGCACTTATTCACAAAACCACCAATGGAAAGTCAAGACACCAATCTATTCCTAATTTTCATAGAATTAATGCATAAACTTGATTCCAAACTTTTATATAAAATTTAGTTGTTAGGAAGAATTGAATCACTGTCACAAATCGATTCCTAATAATGAGATCAAACGCTTACCTTTAAATATAAAACTAGACGAATATAAAAAATCTGTTCAGCATGTAGAGTTTACATTGTCAGCGTTCGAAGTCCGATATCTGAGGAAAATACATGACTAGCAACTACCCTTTATCACGACATCAATCCTCAAAAAGTACTGGTAGTATAAGCACCTACCCACTTTATAAATCAAATAATCAACATCGAGATAAAGAAACCATTATCTTATCTATCGAGAGTTTTGATATCGTTGTCAAGAACAAAGTAAAAGACAAAGCGAAAATAGAACGTTGGAAAAACATAAAGGGAATGTTTGAAAATTCAGCAAACTATTATGCTACAGGACAGGACTTAGTTTTTATAACCAACTTATCAAACTATTTGTACGGAAATAATAGCTCTGTTATCGTCAAAAATTATTCTGGAGCTCCACATATCATACTCACAGGCTCCCCTGCTATGCACTCAAAGCTTTCTGGATTAGGAAAGTTTCTTCCCACACCAACTGTGGCAAAGTTCGCTGTTGGACCAGAAGGGGCATTACAATCCATTAGAAGTGGGGGCATAATAACAATTATCTTAATATCCACATACAGAGTGATTGACTTTTTCCTCAATGACCGTCAAACCTTAGCCAAACTATTTGGTACTTTAGCTAGTGATATAATCACTATCGGGTTATCGTCAGCTGCAGCAGCTATATTTGTAAACTTTGCCGCAGCAGTGGGTGGCAGTGTTGTAACTTTAAGCGCTGGCCCATTATTAGGGGCTATTTTGATAAGCTCGGCTGTAGGTCTTTTATTGAATAGAGAAAATGATAAACGAGGTTTAACACAGAAGTTAATAACCTCTATAGATATTTACTTAAAGCAAAGAGATATAGAAGCAAAGAAAAGAGCAAAAGAAGAATATAATGAGATTCAACGTAAGACTCAAAGTATGATCTTCTCTCAAGAAATACAGCGAGGTTTGTTACGGTGAAAAAAGAGAGTTACGACCGAACGCAAGTATTTTTTTATTTAATAGTTTTATTAGTATCCGCAATATCACTGTTAATATGTGGTTTTGATGGATTGTCAGATTTTTATATTAAAATCTATAATAATGAAAGTTATTCATCTTTTGATCAGGCTGATATTTTGATCATAGGCTCTAGTTTGATCTTATTTGAATGCTCTAGAATGTCTGTAAAAACATTAAAATCAAATAAATTCCTAACTAAAAGTGAGTTTAAAAATTCTAGTAAGGTATTTCTAATCATATCGGTAACTAGTTTTTTTCTTCTTTATCCTTCACTAATAGCGGCAGATATTTTTGCAAAAAGTAACGGATACTCTCTTGATACTGAAGAATCAACTTATAACTTAGTCTTAGAAAAAAGAATATACCGAATAGCTCCATAGTTAGTAGTTTTTAAGCTCAACACTGCTTATTTTAACTTTTGCTAATTACCTATCTGTTTAAAGAATTATGATCGGCTTAATCCCTCAGGCCTACAGCGTCAACTTTGTTGTAGCAAGTGGTAGTACTATTTCTTCATCTTTGGGAATATTGCTTGCCATAATTAGCTTGATGATCTTCAAAAGCAAAGCATACCAATCGTTCCTAGCACACTTTAATGCTCTTCATTTTAGAAAAACCTCAATATAAAAAAGCCCGCTCAAATGAGCGGGCAATGAGGTTGTCATGTAAGCCCTGATTAACGAGCTTACTGATTTTTATCTGTTACGCGTCTAGACTCGCTTTCACTTTAGCGTGTAACTCTTGAACCGAAGTTACTGACGCTTTTGCGTCTGCAGTGTGAGACATACATGTAGCGAACGCTGCGTTCAGTGTCGTTGTGTAGTTCACTTTCTCTGCCAGTGCGCCGCGACGTAGAACTTTCGAATCTTCAATCGCTTGACGACCAGCTGCCGTGTTTACAATGTAGGTGTATTCGTTGTTCTTGATGCGGTCAAGAATGTGTGGACGACCTTCGTGTACTTTGTTTACCAAACGTGGGTTAATACCCGCTTCGCCCAGAATTACAGCAGTACCGTGTGTCGCATCCAACTGGTAACCCAGTTTCACTAGCTTAGAAGCTAGGTCAACAACACGCTCTTTATCGCCTTCACGTACAGACAGTAGCGCACGACCACCTTCAGGGTAAACTGCACCACAACCTAGCTCTGCTTTCGCGTAAGCTTCTGCGAACGTTGCACCAACACCCATTACTTCACCTGTTGAGCGCATTTCAGGGCCCAATAGAGGGTCAACACCAGGGAATTTGTTGAACGGCAGAACCACTTCTTTCACTGAGTAGTAAGGAGGGATAATCTCTTTAGTAAATCCTTGTGACTCTAGAGATTGACCCGCCATTACACGTGCAGCGATTTTCGCTAGAGGTGCACCTGTCGCTTTCGATACGAATGGTACCGTACGAGCAGCACGAGGGTTCACTTCGATTAGGTAAACGTCGTTGTCTTTCACAGCAAACTGCGTGTTCATCAAACCGCGTACACCGAGTTCGAACGCCAGCTTCTCAACTTGCTCACGCATCTTGTCTTGAATTTCCTGACTTAGCGTGTACGCAGGCAGTGAACATGCAGAGTCACCAGAGTGAACACCGGCTTGTTCGATGTGTTCCATGATACCGCCGATAACGACGCGTTCACCGTCACAGATAGCATCAATATCAACTTCGGTTGCATCATCCAAGAAACGGTCTAGTAGAACTGGAGACTCGTTCGATACGCTTACTGCTTCATTGAAGTAGCGACGCAGGTCTTGCTCATCGTAAACAATTTCCATCGCACGACCACCGAGTACATAAGACGGGCGAACAACTAATGGGAAGCCAATTTCTTTCGACTTCTCAACCGCTTGCTCCATCGTTGTTACTGTCGCGTTTTCTGGCTGAAGTAGACCTAAACGGTCAACAGCGGCTTGGAAGCGTTCACGGTCTTCCGCACGGTCTATAGCATCTGGGCTCGTACCAATGATTGGAACACCAGCCGCTTCTAGAGCACGAGCCAGTTTAAGTGGCGTTTGACCACCGTACTGAACAATTACACCTTTTGGTTTTTCAACGCGAGCGATAGACAGTACATCTTCCAGAGTTACTGGTTCGAAGTACAGGCGATCAGACGTATCGTAGTCAGTAGATACCGTTTCTGGGTTACAGTTAACCATAATGGTTTCGTAACCGTCTTCACGCAGCGCAAGTGATGCGTGTACACAACAGTAATCGAATTCAATACCTTGGCCGATACGGTTTGGACCGCCACCAAGAACCATGATCTTGTCTTTGTCTGTTGGGTTTGCTTCACACTCTTCATCGTAAGATGAGTACATGTAAGCCGTGTCAGAAGAAAACTCAGCGGCACACGTATCTACACGTTTGTAAACCGGGTGAATATCAAACTGCTCACGAGCACGGCGAATTTCACTTTCAGCGACACCAAGAAGTTTAGACAAGCGCGCATCAGAGAAGCCTTTACGTTTCATCTGGCGAAGCACTTCTTTGGTCAAACCTGCGTAGCCGCCCGCCTTAACTTGCTCTTCGAGTTTTACGATTTCTTCAATTTGAACCAGGAACCAACGGTCAATTTGAGTCAAGTTGAACACGCCGTCAACTGACATGCCAGCTCGGAATGCATCGGCGATGTACCAGATACGCTCAGCGCCTGCTTCTTTAAGTTCGTGACGAATCTTAGTCAGTGCATCTGGTGCTTCTAAATCGACCATCTCGTCAAAACCAGTTGCGCCAACTTCTAGGCCCCGAAGTGCTTTGTGAAGAGATTCTTGTTGGTTACGACCAATTGCCATTACCTCACCAACCGATTTCATCTGAGTAGTCAGACGGTCGTTTGCGCCAGCAAATTTCTCGAAGTTAAAGCGAGGAATCTTAGTTACGACGTAGTCGATAGTTGGCTCGAATGATGCTGGTGTTGCACCGCCCGTGATGTCGTTTTGTAGTTCGTCCAGAGTAAAGCCAACAGCAAGCTTCGCGGCAATCTTAGCGATTGGGAAACCTGTTGCTTTTGACGCTAACGCAGAAGAGCGAGATACACGTGGGTTCATCTCGATGATAACCATACGGCCATCTTTCGGGTTGATACCAAACTGTACGTTTGAACCACCTGTTTCAACACCAATTTCACGTAGAACGGCTAGCGATGCATTACGCATTAGCTGGTATTCTTTGTCAGTCAGTGTCTGTGCTGGTGCTACTGTGATTGAGTCACCCGTGTGGATACCCATTGGATCAAAGTTTTCGATTGAACATACGATGATACAGTTGTCCGCTTTGTCACGAACGACTTCCATTTCGTACTCTTTCCAACCGATTAGTGACTCATCGATAAGAAGTTCGTTGGTCGGAGATAAGTCCAGACCGCGACGACAGATTTCTTCGAACTCTTCTTTGTTGTACGCGATACCACCACCAGTGCCACCCATGGTGAACGATGGACGAATGATACAAGGGAAGCCAACCATATCTAAAACTTTGTAAGCTTCTTCCATGCTCTTCGCTGTATCTGCGCGAGGACACTCAAGGCCGATAGACTTCATCGCTTTATCAAAACGAGAACGGTCTTCCGCTTTGTCGATTGCATCAGCCGTTGCACCAATCATCTCTACGCCAAACTCTGCGAGAACGCCGTGCTTCTCTAAATCTAACGCACAGTTAAGTGCAGTCTGGCCACCCATGGTTGGCAAAACTGCATCTGGACGTTCTTTCTCGATGATCTTACGTACTACTTCCCATTGAATTGGCTCGATGTAAGTTGCATCAGCCATCTCTGGGTCAGTCATGATAGTTGCTGGGTTAGAGTTAACTAGGATAACTCGGTAGCCTTCTTCTCGAAGAGCTTTACACGCTTGTGCGCCAGAGTAGTCAAACTCACATGCCTGACCGATAACAATCGGACCAGCACCAAGAATTAGAATACTTTGAATGTCAGTACGTTTTGGCATTATCTACTACTCCGAATTAAGCGCTGTGTTTTTTGATTAGTTCGATAAAGTGGTCAAATAGCGGTGCCGCGTCATGTGGACCTGGGCTCGCTTCTGGGTGACCTTGGAAGCTAAATGCTGGCTTGTCTGTGCGGTGAATACCTTGCAAAGAGCCATCAAATAACGATACGTGAGTAGCACGTAAGTTTTCCGGTAACGTTGCTTCATCTGCCGCAAAGCCGTGGTTTTGCGAAGTGATCATAACAACGTTACGCTCTAAATCTTTTACTGGGTGGTTTGCACCATGGTGACCAAACTTCATTTTCACGGTTTGCGCACCTGACGCTAACGCAAGGATTTGGTGACCTAAACAAATACCGAAGATAGGTAAGCCTTTTTCTAGGAACACTTTTGTCGCTTCAATCGCGTAAGTACATGGTTCTGGATCACCAGGGCCATTTGATAGGAAAACCCCGTCCGGGTTCATCGCAAGCACTTCTTCCGCTGACGTTTCAGCAGGAACAACCGTTAAGCGGCAACCGCGGTCAACCAACATTCGCAGGATGTTGCGTTTTGCGCCGAAGTCGTAAGCAACGACGTGGTATGGCAGCTCGCTGTCATCTTTCGCCTCTGGAAGTCCACCTTCAAGCGTCCACGAACCTTGTTTCCATTGATACGCTTCTTTCGTTGTAACTTCTTTCGCAAGGTCCATTCCTTTTAAGCCTGGGAATTCTTTTGCTTTCGCTAGAGCCAAAGCTTCATCTAGGTTATTACCCGCAACAATACAACCGTTTTGAGCACCTTTTTCACGCAAGATACGAGTGAGCTTTCGCGTATCAATATCAGCGATGCCAACAATATTTTGAGACTTAAGGTAATCAGAGAGGGATTGTTCATTACGGAAGTTAGAAGCGATAAGAGGAAGATCGCGAATCACAAGGCCTTGTGCATGAATGGAAGAGGATTCTTCATCTTCGGAAGTGGTTCCGGTATTGCCAATGTGAGGATAAGTAAGGGTGACGATTTGCTGAGAATAGGAAGGATCAGTGAGGATTTCTTGATACCCCGTCATCGAGGTATTAAAAACGACTTCACCAACGGAAATACCATCTGCCCCTATGGACACTCCGTGGAACACTGTCCCATCTTCTAGGACTAACAGTGCTAATTTACCCAAGACAACCTCCAGAATAAAAATGCAAAAAAAATAAATCAAACTGCAAACATGCCTTCCTTTACCTATAAAATCTACATAAATAGGTATTTCAGACAAATTGGCGGTATTCTAAAGTTGGACTGGAAACCTGTCAACCTACAATCAAAAATAAATTATCAATTTCTAGCGAGTAAGGTCATTTCGAATCAGTAAGGCTCAAAAAGACAACTTTTGAATGCTATTACATAGGGAGGGATAGAGGTTTAATGAATTTTACAAATTTGAACTTTTTAGGGATCACAAAAAATTATGAGTTTTTAACGCAAACGTTCACCAAGACAAAAACAGGAACACTTTTAACGGTTACACCCAAAAACAAAGCCAAAACAGACAAAAACATAACAAAAGTAAGTGCTAAAATCTTCTCTATCAGAATCATTTTATTTACAAATAATTCTATAGATATAAAAAAGCCGGCTAGCGCCGGCGAATAATTATGTATTTAGAGTTCATTCAATCCCAAAACATCTGTCATGGTATAAAAGCCCGCAGGTTTAGCACTCAACCAAACGGCAGCCTTTACGGCCCCATTAGCAAACGTCATGCGATCAGTCGCTTTGTGCGTTATTTCCACTCGCTCCCCGATATCAGCAAACATAGCCGTATGCTCACCGACGATATCGCCAGCGCGAATCGTAGCAAAGCCGATCTCATCTTTTGTTCTTTCACCAGTAATGCCTTCTCGGGCATAGACAGCTACATCATTCAGCTTATTACCCATCGCACCAGCAATAGCTTCTCCCATTCCGATAGCGGTACCAGAGGGGGCATCAACTTTATGGCGATGGTGTGCTTCAACAATCTCGATATCACAGTAATCCCCCATCACTTTGGCCGCTTTCTCAAGAAGCTTAAAGACAAGGTTTACGCCTACAGAATAATTTGGCGCCATCACAACAGGCACTTGCTTGGCTGCTTCATCGATAAGATCACGCTCTGCATCGCTGAAGCCAGTCGTCCCAATCACAATGCTCTTACCGTATTTCTTACACAACTCGAGATTCGCTAATGTGCTTACTGGAGCGGTGAAATCGATGATTACATCAAAATTATCGACGTCTTTAGCAAGATCATCCGTTAAGAGCACATCGAATTTACCTTCACCACAAAGCTCACCGATATCGACGCCGACAAGTGAAGACTCAGGTCGTTCTGATCCCGCGCTCACTGTCGCTTCAGGATTAAGGTGTGAAGCTTTAACCAAATTGCGGCCCATTCGGCCAGCTGCTCCTGCGATTGCAATACGAACCATTGCGCTTTCTCTCCTTCTCTGGATAACGAGGTTTGCTCTCGTTCTCTCGTTTCGCTTAATCTGTTTAAACTAACAACATACCGTGGTTACCACAAGCAAGTTCATCGAGCTTAAGCAAACTCTTTTACAACACGCTCCAAGATAGGTACGTTCGCTTCAGGAAAGGTGTAGTCGCCCAATTCGCTGATTTCAACCCAGCATCCTTCTTGACCTTCTCGACCGTAAGGCTCATTACTGAATTGAGATACTGTAATAAAATCAAACTTGAGTGATTTGTCTGGATAGTCGTATTCCAAATGTTCAAAAGGGGCTTGCTCAATAACTTCAATTCCTACTTCTTCTTCGAGTTCTCTTGTAATAGCAAGCTCAATGCTTTCTCCCGGCTCGACTTTGCCACCCGGAAACTCCCAAAACCCGCCTTTGTGCTTATCATCAGGACGCTTTGTAATAAAGATCTTTGATTTGTCTTGGTTAAAAATAATTGCCGCGACTATGTGAATTCTTTTCATGGGGATTCCTAACTCTCAAGACCGTTGTACTTTACTATTGTGACAACGAGCTTCTACATCTCAAAAACTTTCTGACCTATCAAACTTATGGAATTTGATAGCCAAAGAATTTATTTAAAAAAAGAGTCGCCTAAGCGACTCTTTGATAAATAATCCGACTAACAGATTAGTCGATTTTGCCGTGGCACTGTTTGTACTTCTTGCCACTGCCACAAGGGCAAGGTTCATTACGACCTACTTTACGTTCATCACGTACCATTGGTTGATTTGAACCTTCTTCAGATTCTTCGCCTTCAGAAAGCGGATTTTGTGCTGCAGCGTGTTGCGCTTGCGCACGACGAGCGGCTTCTTCAGCTTGCGCACGACGCTGTTCTTCCATACGTTCAACTTCTTCTTGTTGCTGAACGCGAACACGAGATAGAACAGTAATAACGTCTGTTTTCAGCGCTTCTAGTAGACCCTCAAACAGTTCAAACGACTCACGTTTGTATTCTTGTTTTGGGTTCTTCTGTGCGTAACCGCGTAAATGGATACCTTGACGCAAGTGATCCATCGCAGCCAAATGCTCTTTCCAAAGCGTATCCAGAGTCTGAAGCATGACCGATTTTTCGAAGTTGCGAAGCACTTGTGCACCCACCACTTCCTCTTTCTCTTTGTACACTTCAACGGCTAGGTTGATGATCTTTTCACGTAATGCTTCTTCGTAAAGCTTGTCGTCTTCTTCAAGCCATTGCTTCACTGGCGCATCAAGATCGAAGTCCGCTTTCAAGCGCTCTTGTAGACCTTCAACATCCCACATATCTTCTAGTGACTGTGGTGGAATGTACTCATCAATAACCGCTGTTAGCACATCTTCACGGTTTTGCTCGATCATGCCGCTGATGTCTTCAACGTTCATTAACTCGTCACGCAGTTCGTAGACAACCTTACGTTGATCGTTCGCTACATCATCGTATTCAAGCAGCTGCTTACGGATATCAAAGTTCCGACCTTCCACTTTGCGCTGTGCTTTTTCAATTGAGCGAGAAAGCATTTTCGATTCAATAGCTTCACCTTCTTCCATACCACTTTGAATAAGGCTCGCCATACGATCAGAAGTGAAAATACGTAGCAAAGAGTCTTCCATAGATAGGTAGAAGCGCGATGAACCCGCATCACCTTGACGACCGGAACGACCACGTAGCTGGTTATCAATACGGCGAGATTCGTGGCGCTCAGTACCGATGATATGTAGACCACCAGCTTCTAGCACTTGGTCATGCACCACTTTCCACTCTGCTTTAATCGCATCGATTTGCTCTTGAGTTGGGTTCTCTAAAGCTTCAACTTTTGATTGCCAGCTACCGCCAAGCACAATGTCCGTACCACGACCGGCCATGTTGGTCGCGATAGTTACCGCACCAGGCATGCCCGCTTCAGCAACAATTTCCGCTTCTTTCTCATGGAATTTCGCGTTCAATACGTTGTGTTTGATCTTAGCCTTCTTCAATGCGTTAGAAAGAAGTTCTGACTTTTCAATCGACACAGTACCAACAAGCGTTGGCTGCCCTTTGGCAACACGCTCTTTAATATCTTCAATGATTGCCGCAAACTTCTCTGCTTCAGTACGGTAAACCACATCTGGCATATCGTTACGAATCATCGGCTTGTTGGTTGGGATAACCACCGTTTCCAAACCATAGATAGACTGGAATTCGAACGCTTCAGTATCCGCTGTACCTGTCATACCTGACAGTTTTTCGTATAAACGGAAGTAGTTCTGGAAGGTAATAGAAGCCAAAGTTTGGTTTTCGTTTTGGATCTTAACGCCTTCTTTCGCTTCTACTGCTTGGTGAAGACCTTCAGACCAACGACGACCTGGCATTGTACGACCAGTGTGTTCATCAACGATGACCACTTCACCTTCATCAGTAACAATGTAATCAACGTTACGCTCGAATAACACATGAGCACGCAAAGCAGCATTCACGTGATGCAACATGCTGATGTTAGCCGGAGAGTAAAGTGTATCACCTTCCTCCATCAGACCGTTTTTCACCAACAGTTCTTCAACGTATTCTTGACCTGTTTCTGTTAGGTATACTTGCTTTGATTTTTCATCAACAGTGTAGTGACCATCACCACGGTATTCTTCAGAGTCTTCTTTATCTTGCTTTTTCAGATGCGGGATCAAAAGGTTGATTCGAGTGTATAGCTCAGAGCTATCTTCAGCAGGACCAGAAATGATCAAAGGAGTACGAGCTTCATCAATTAGGATTGAGTCCACCTCATCGACAACAGCAAAGAAGCGATCACGCTGTACACGGTCTTCGCTACGGAAAGCCATATTGTCACGAAGGTAGTCAAAACCAAATTCATTGTTGGTTCCGTATAGAATGTCAGCTTGGTACGCTTCTTTTTTCTCTTGAGGAGGCATGTTTGGCACGTTTACGCCAACGGTCATACCTAAAAATTCAAATAGAGGGCGGTTCGTCTCAGCATCACGTTTAGCTAGATAATCGTTCACTGTTACGATGTGAACGCCTTTACCAGCAAGAGCATTTAAGTAAGCAGGAAGCGTTGCAGTCAGCGTTTTACCTTCACCTGTACGCATCTCCGCAATTTGACCCGCATTTAGAACCATACCACCGATAAGCTGAACGTCGAAGTGACGCATGCCGTAGACACGCTTAGATGCTTCACGAACCGTAGCAAAAGCTTCAGGAAGTAGTTTATCAAGAGTTTCACCTTTCTCTAGGCGCTCACGGAACTCAACCGTCTTTGCTTTTAACTCTTCATCACTTAGAGCTTCGAATGTTGGCTCGTAGTTATTAATTTCTTTTACAATTTTTCTAAGGCGGCGCAGTGTTCGGTCGTTGCGACTGCCAATCACTTTTGTCAGTAGCTTAGTTATCATTTTTCGTGAATCTCTCTTTAATCAGACCGTTCCCGATCTACTCATAATGCCTTCAGTCTCTGCCAGTTTGGAACTAAGAATACTGAGATAAATCATTTATCAAAGATATTGAGTTCAAACATCCATATTTCAAGGCTAAGTTTCGAAACAATGTGGCTTAGTGTAAGGATTTTTCATCGATACAACCATAAATAGACGTATTTGTTTGAAGCACTCTGAAGTTTTTACTTAAAGTGGTGACTGATTAGACGATATTGCATACCACAATATGTGTAATCTATTCAGAGCAGACTTTGCTTTTTACCTTGCTACATTGTAAAACTGAAGCGAAAGACGTTAATGTAAACTATACCTTGATAGAAAGCTGCTCTAGAATAGCTGATATCTCAACAAAATTAGATTTTACCTATGCGTGATCACCGTCCAACCTCGACTGAAGATGTTATTGCTGAATCACAGTTCAAGCAGATTCAAGAACATGCTGGAGAAATCTTACAGCTTAACCAAGCTTTGCAAGAGATCTTACCCACAGGGACAGCCGATCATTGCCGGGTGGCGAATGTTCGTAACAGCCACCTATTGATCGATGTTTCTAGTGCCGCGATCAAAATGAAGATCGATTACGATCGCCTCATGATCCTAAATAAACTTCGTACTCAAGGCTTTGCCAAACTGATGAGCGTTGAAGTGAGGATCAATCCATCATTATACAGAAATCGTTTCGAACAAGACGACAGACCTAAACGTCCACCATTAACAAAATCTGCAGCAAAGTCATTGATGACGATTGCCGACATGGCACCGCCTAAAATTCAAGAGCGTTTAAAGCGATTGGCCGATATGGCAGAAAAGAAAGACCGTAAGTGATCGTTATTTCAATATGCTGAAAAGCTCGAATGCTATTAATAAGCCCAAGATTAAAGCCAAATAGCAAAAAACCAGGCATAAGCCTGGTTTTTATTAATTTTAATGCCGAGTATTTACGCAAGCACCATATTTGGTTCAGCGAATGCTACTGGTGAGCCGACTTCTTCTTCGAATGTAGTCCACTCCCACGCTTCCTGATCAGCAAGAACTGCTCGCAGAAGTTGGTTGTTCAAACCGTGACCCGATTTAAAGGCGCGAAATTCACCGATGATTGGGTGACCACACATGTAAAGATCACCAATCGCATCCAACACTTTGTGAGTCACAAACTCATTTTCAAAGCGTAGACCTTCTTCGTTAAGAATACGGTAATCATCCAATACGATAGCATTGTCGAAACTACCACCCAATACTAGGTTTTGAGATTGTAGATATTCGATATCACGCATAAAGCCAAACGTACGTGCACGAGAAATTTCACGAACGAAGCCTTTTGAAGAGAAATCAAACAGCAAGCGCTGTTCGTCTGACTCAATAGCAGGGTGATTAAATTCAATTTCGAAGTCCATGCGGAAGCCGTTAAATGGTACAAACTCTGCCCATTTATCGCCATCTTCAAAACGAACTGGCTTTTTAATACGGATGAAACGTTTTGGCGCATTTTGCGTTTCGATACCTGCTTGTTGTAGCAAGTATACAAATGGGCTAGCACTGCCATCCATAATTGGAATTTCAGGTGCGTCTACTTCGACAACAATGTTGTCGATGCCCATACCAGCAAGTGCCGCATTCAAGTGCTCTACAGTTGAAATACGCACACCTTCGTCGTTTACCAAAGCAGTACATAGCATGGTGTCACGAACAGAAGCTGGGTCAGCTGGAAAATCTACAGGTGGGTTTACATCTGTACGACGGTAAATGATACCTGTATTTGCAGCAGCCGGGCGCAGAGTAAGCGTGACTTTACGACCAGAGTGGAGGCCCACACCAGTTGTTTTCACTATTTCTTTCAGAGTACGTTGTCTGATCATCTGCTTGCCTCTCAAAAATTTGCTACAAAACACGGCCGTCTGTAACGTCGACCGTGAATGCTACCATAATTTTGAGCCATGTCAAATTTATGGATTAAAGATTAATCAGCCTGACGACGCAAAAATGCCGGGATATCTAAATAACCACTTTCCTTCTCTTGCTTCGGAGCCGCAGAGCTTTGGCTCGACGATGCTGGAGAAGAAGAAACTGTATTTGTAGGCTGAGGAGTTACCTGTGGCTTCTCTTGCACTTGATTATTTTGCAAGGTTTGTGCCGGTTTCTCTTCAGCTTGCGTTGCCGCCGCTTGCTGTTGTGGTTGAGCCTGCGGCGTCGGAGCCACTTTCGCTTTACCACCCGCAACTAGCGTGATATCTGGTTTTTTCTCATTGCCAATACCTGTCGCTACAACTGTTACGCGGATTTCGTCCGTCATATCTGGGTCTAGAGAAGTACCGATAACAACAGTTGCATTGTCAGAAGCAAATGCTTTCACTGTATTACCAACCGTCTCAAACTCGTCAAGACGCATATCCAGACCTGCAGTAATATTGACAAGAACACCACGAGCGCCCGCTAGATCGATGTCTTCCAGAAGTGGGCTAGAAATTGCCATTTCAGCCGCTTCTTCAGCACGATCTTCGCCTTTAGCAATACCGCTGCCCATCATCGCGTGACCCATTTCAGACATTACTGTTCTTACGTCCGCAAAGTCGACGTTGATCATGCCAGGGCGAGTAATTAGCTCTGCAATGCCTTGAACTGCGTTCTTAAGAACGTCGTTCGCACTTGCAAAAGCTTCTAGTAGCGTGACACCACGGCCAAGTACTTTAAGCAGCTTTTCGTTTGGAATCGTAATCAAAGAGTCAACGTGCTTAGACAGCTCATCGATACCTTGCTCAGCGAACGCCAAACGCTTTTTGCCTTCAAAGCTGAACGGTTTTGTCACTACCGCGACAGTTAGAATGCCAAGCTCTTTAGCTACTTCAGCAATAACAGGTGCTGCACCAGTACCTGTACCGCCACCCATACCAGCTGCGATAAACACCATATCGGCGCCAGTTAGGGAATCTTTAATTCTATCTCTGTCTTCGAGAGCTGCGTCACGGCCAACCTGTGGATTAGCACCTGCACCCAGACCTTTGGTGATATCGCCACCGATCTGAATAACATTGCCAACGCTTGTCTTACGAAGTGCTTGCGCATCAGTGTTGACGCTGATGAATTCCACACCTTCGATGGATTCACGCACCATGTGTTCAACGGCGTTACCACCGCCGCCACCAACCCCAACGACCTTGATTACTGCATCGTCAGACATTTCCATCATCGGTTCAAACATGTGTTGTCTCCGTTTATCCTGCAACTCAGGTTAAAACTCTTTTTGTATCCAGTTACGCAATTTATCGAAAAAGCCAGTAACAGATGAGCGTTTAGGTTCATTATAATCGCTATCGTCGCTAGACTGCATGTCTCTTGCGTAATGAAGTAATCCAACTGCCGTAGAATGGTACGGCTCTTTTACATAGTCAGTTAATCCGCTGACTTCGAGCGGTTTGCCGACCCTTACTTGATTGCGGAATACGCGTTCCGCACATTCTATCACTCCGTCCATTTGCGCAGCACCGCCGGTGAGTACAACTCCCGCAGCTAGATGGTGCTTTATACCCTCTTCGCGCAATTTCGCTTGTACAGAGTCAATAGTTTGGTTAACCAGTCCCATAAGCTCAGAGTAGCGTGGCTCAATCACTTCTGACAACGTTTGACGTTGCAGACTACGTGATGGTCGCCCACCTACGCTTGGTACATTAACCGTGTCATCCTTACTGACCAGTTCACTCAAAGCACAGCCATATTTGACTTTTATTTCTTCAGCATCGCTCACTGGCGTACCAAAAGCAAAAGCAATATCGCTGGTTACAGCATTTCCTGCGTACGAAAATACTTCTGTGTGACGTAACGCACCGCCAGTCCAGATGGCCACATCCATCGTGCCGGCGCCAATATCCACCACACAAACTCCAAGCTCTCTTTCATCCTCGGTGATTACTGCATTACTTGCAGCAAGCCCAGAAAATACGAGTTGCTCTACTTTAAGGCCGCATCGTTCTACCGCCTTAATAATATTGCGTGCCATGTCATTATGGCATGAGATAAGGTGGACACTTACTTCCATTCTTACCCCAGATAAACCAAGCGGATTTTTGATTCCCTCTTGGTAATCAATGGTGAACTCTTGCGGAATCACATGAAGGATTCGCTGTTCATCACCGATTTTAATCGATTTTGCGGTATGGATAGCGCGATCCATGTCTTCTTGAGACACTTCTTCATCTGAAATCGTGCCCATACCTTTTTCAATTCGGCTTGCGATATGCTTACCAGACAACGAAATGAAGACTCGGCTGATCTGGCACTCGGCCATCAATTCAGCTTGATCAATTGCACGTTGTACTGATTTTACAACCGACTCCAAGTCATTCACGCCACCTTTATCCATGCCACGTGAAGGGCTACTACCTGCGCCAATAATATTAATTTGACCGTCTGGTAGAACCTCACCCACTAGAGCCGATACGGTTGCAGTGCCTATATCAAGACCAACAATAATGTTGTCATCAGCGGCCTTAGTCATCTGTACTCTCTTCTAACTCTTGTTCAGGAAACCAACCAACTGCGGCTCCTGTATCGTACCTAAGATCGATATAACTGATTCTTTGCGTGTCACTGCCAAGCTTGTTATAGAGCTTAAAAAATCGCTCTATACGCTCAAGAAGAGACTCTTTACCGAGCTCTAATCGAATACCGTTATCAAGGATGATTTGCCAAGCTCGTCGCTCGTTTAATACCAGAGACGATATCGCTAAACCCAATTGCTGAAACTTAGGACTCAAATCACGGTAAGTCTGTAAGACTTCTGGCCCGCTGTCTTTGGGTCCGTACAGTTTCACTTTTTCTTCTTGTAACAGAGCCACATCGCCATCAAAAACAAACCCATTTTTATCTAACAGTTCGTTGCCATTCCAAATGGCTTCAGGTTGATGCTCTGTCAAAAAAACTTTTACTGTATCCGGCCACTGCTTTCGGATTGCGGCATGCGCCACCCATGGCAGAGCTTCGACACTTTGCTGTAATACATCAATATCCTGAGACATAAATGTACCGATGTGATCTATTCTACTAAATGCAGCCTGCACATCGTCAGCTTGGACATACTCCAGTTTTCCCTGAAGTACTATTTTGGAGAGAGGTAACCTTTGGTCATCCCACATCCAACTGATCGCCGAGTACAAAACAGAACTAATTAAGGTCACAACCACAACGAAAAATAACGCACCCAAGATTTTCTCTTGGCGACCACGGTTATTATCCGTGTTTGGTCGCTCGTCATTCAGTGCAATATTCAACAACGTCTTCGTTTCCTGACTTTTGTCGTGTACTTTTTACCCACATAATTACGCAGAGGTAAAAGTCTTGACTTTAACCTTGGGATTATACTGAGCTCTTGTAAACTATCAAACACTGATAGCAATAAATCACAATGATATTGACGCAAAATCGAGATCTGAGTCTTTATCTGTCCTTCGCGCCAACAATCTGTGTTAACCAAGCATCTTGTTTATATTTAATTCAAGACCTGCCAGTTGTTTCGCCACTTTACCAACATCACCCGCACCTTGCGTTAAGATTAGGTCGCCGTCTTGTATAACGTTAGCTAAAACTGAAGGTAATTGCTCGATTTCTGGAACAAAAATCGGATCTACCTTACCTCGGCTGCGAATTGTGCGACACAATGAACGCCCATCAGCTCCTGCAATTGGCTTTTCACCTGCGGCATAAACATCCAACATGATTAATACATCAACTTGCTCTAGCACATTCGCAAAGTCATCGTACAGATCACGAGTACGGCTATAACGGTGTGGTTGGAAAATCATAACGAGACGTTTATCTTGCCAACCGCTTCGCGCAGCATTAATGGTCACATCAACTTCTGTTGGGTGGTGTCCGTAATCATCCACTAACATGGCATGACCATTACCAGTATCAAACTCGCCAAGGTGATCAAAACGTCGTCCCGTGCCTTGCGTACCGGCCATTGCTTTTAGAATTGCATCGTCTTCAATGTCATCTTCAGTAGCCACTGCAATCGCAGCCGACGCATTAAGTGCATTGTGACGACCTGGAATGTTCAGAGTGATATCTAGGTTGGCACGCCCTTTACGTACTACCGTAAATTTGCCTTGCTGACCTTCTTGACGATAGTTTTCAATGCGTACGTCAGCATCTGCGGAGAAGCCGTAAGTAATCACTTGACGACTAATACGTGGGATTAACTCTCGAACCACAGGATCATCAATACAAACAATAGCTTGGCCGTAGAACGGTAGATTGTGTAGAAAATCAATGAAGGTTTGCTTTAACGTTTCAAAGTCACCACCATAAGTATCCATATGATCGGCTTCGATATTGGTGACAATACTTACCATTGGTTGCAGGTGCAGGAATGACGCGTCGCTCTCATCCGCCTCGGCAATTAGAATACGACTCGAGCCTAAACGAGCATTTGTACCAGCGCTTTTCACCAAGCCGCCGTTTACAAACGTTGGATCAAGGCCTGCTTCAGAATAGATTTGTGTCACGAGTGCCGTCGTCGTCGTTTTACCGTGCGTGCCCGCAACGGCAATACCATGACGGAAGCGCATCAACTCAGCGAGCATCTCAGCACGACGTACAATAGGGATACGTAACTCCCGCGCAGCTATCACTTCTGGGTTTTCTTCGTTGATAGCGGTTGAAACCACAACCACACTGGCTTTTTCAACATTGCTAGCTTGGTGCCCGATAAATACCGTCGCACCTTTTGATACTAAACGCTCTGTCACAGGGTTTTCTGATAGGTCAGAACCCGTGATTTGATAGCCTTCATTCAACAGCACTTCTGCAATGCCGCTCATGCCCGCACCACCAATACCGATGAAGTGGATGGATTTCACGCGGCGCATCTCTGGCACCATGGCGCAAATCTGAGCTAAGTCTTGTGTATGTTGGATTGTCATCAATTCTATTCTCAATAATTCGTTAACGCTTTTCGGTCAAAGCGACAATGGCTTGTGCGACAACTCGGTCGGCATTCAATTTAGCAGCGCCACGCGCTTGCTCAGCCATCGTAAGTAAAGCTTGGCGATCCAATTGTTGGATCTGCTGAGTCAAAGACTCAACGGTTAAATCTGGTTGTTCAATCATTTTCGCTGCGCCGCATTCTACTAGATGATCGGCATTCAGTGCTTGTTGGCGATCTTTATGCATAAAAGGAATAAAGATCGCACCAACGCCAGCAGCAGAAACTTCAGAAACGGTTAACGCCCCTGAACGACAAACTAAAAGGTCAGCCCATGCATAAGCCTCTGCTACGTCGTCAATGAACTCTGTGACTTCTGCATTTACCACACCATTAGCTTGGTATGCGGCGTTCACTTCTTCGGCGGAACCTTTGCCCGCTTGATGACGAATACAGTAATCACCGCCCAACTTTGCCATCACTTCTGGCAGAGTTTGGTTAAGAATGCGTGCACCTTGGCTACCGCCCATCACCAGAATACGAATTGGGCCTTGGCGATCTTGCATTCGCTCTGCAGGCGCTTCTAATCTTGTTAGGTCTTCACGAACTGGGTTACCGACTACCTCAGCATTAGGGAACGCGCCAGGAAAGGCCTGAAAGACTTTCTTAGCAATTTTTGATAGCCATTGGTTTGTCAAACCCGCAACCGCGTTTTGTTCGTGCAGAACAACAGGAATACCGCTCAACCAAGCCGCAATACCACCGGGACCACTCACATAACCACCCATACCTAACACGGCATCGGGCTTCCAATGCTTCATGTGCGCCCGAGCTTGCATGATGGCATTAATAATTTGAAATGGAGCTGCAAGCAGACGCTTTACGCCTTGACCTCGTAACCCTTTCACTTTGATAAAATCGATTTCAATGCCATGTTTTGGCACCAAATCCGCTTCCATTCGATCCGCCGTACCTAACCAACGGATCTCCCAGCCTTGCTCTTGAAGCTGTTTTGCTACCGCCAAACCTGGGAATACGTGACCGCCAGTACCACCAGCCATCACCATCAAACGTTTATTTTGTTTCATTAGCTTGTTGTTCTGATTGTTGTTGCTCGCGTTTCAAGCGGCATTCGTAATCGATACGCAGTAATATGGACACTGCGACGGACATAATTATTAGACTGGAACCACCATAACTGATGAGTGGGAGTGTTAAACCTTTAGTTGGAACAATACCGGCGGCAGCTCCAACATTAACCAAGGTTTGAAACGCAAACCAAATACCAATTCCGAAAGCCAGATAACCACCGAACATTTCGCCTTCTTCAAATGCACGCTTGCCGATGTAAACCGCTTTTAGCACCAAGCTAAAAATCAGCATTAAGACCAACACTACGCCCACGAAACCAAGCTCTTCAGCAAGTACGGCAAACACAAAGTCGGTATGTGCTTCCGGTAGATATTCCAGTTTTTGAATTGAATTACCGAGACCTTGACCGAACCATTCACCACGACCAAACGCCATCAAAGACTGAGTCAACTGATAGCCACTGCCAAATGGGTCTTCCCACGGGTCAAGGAAAGAGGTGACACGTCGCATACGGTATGGCTCGACGAGAATCAAACCAACGACAGCACCGATACCTGCCACCATCAAGGCGAGAAACTGGGTTAGTTTTGCACCCGCGATAAAAAGCATGCCAAACAGTGTTACTAGCATCACGACGACCGTACCCAAGTCTGGCTGACCAAGCAGTAATACTGCGAAGAAAGCAAACACCATGATTGGCTTCATAAAGCCACCAAAGAAGGTTTGTCGTACTTCGTCTTGCTTTCGAACTAAGTAACCAGACATGAAGATAAACAGTGATAGCTTCGCGACCTCTGCTGGCTGAAGGTTAAACAGTCCAAGAGGTATCCAACGAGACGCACCATTGACCGACTTACCCGCCAAGAGCACGATGATTAACAGTGCGAAAGAAGCCCAAAGTAAGTAGTGGCTTTTCTTAAACCACTCTTGCAAAGGCACTTGCAAAATAACAGCGGATGTCCCTAGCGCCAGCACAAGAAACGTCGCGTGACGAAACATAAAGTGAAACGGCTGTTCGGTTAATCGTGAGCTGATTGGAAATGATGCAGAGGTTACCATCACCAACCCCGTCAACATCAAACCCAGTGCAATCCACACTAGCTGACGATCAAACATCGCCTCTGGGGCTGGATGCTTGAGCCAATTGCCAATACTGCGTTTAACGTTACCTAAACCCACGAAGTGTGTAACCTTTAATTATGCATATTTCTGAGCAAGAGCAGCGAAGGCATCGCCCCTTGCCATAAAGTTGTCGAATTGATCAAAGCTAGCACATGCTGGAGACAGCATCACCATATCGCCTGGTTTTAACTGCGAAGATACTTGTTGAATCACATCTTCCATGGTGTCGAAACGTATTGCAGATTCATGCAGTGGCATAAAGTCATCGCCATCAGCGCCAAAGCAGCACAGTTGCAAGTTAAGCGTCGCGAAGATCGGTTTTAATGGCGAGAAGTCAGCACCTTTGCCAACACCACCAACGAGCAAGTAGAGCTTACCTGTCGACTCCAAACCAGATAGCGCAGCCATAGTGCTGGCTATATTAGTTGCTTTAGAGTCATTCACCCATTTTACGCCTTGATTATCCGCAACCACCTGGCATCGGTGTGTCAGTCCCGTGTAATTTTTAAGTGCATTCAATGCGTTGTGATAATCAACGCCCGCAGCCTTTAAGAGCGCTAAAACGACCAATGCATTGGATAAGTTGTGTTTACCAACCAACTTAAGCTCATCACTTGCGACGACTCGTTGACCGTGATCGAGCAGCCAAGTACGGTTGCCATCCACCTCGAGACCAAAGTCCTGATTGTCGCTGCCAAATGTCACCAATGGCACCTCTGCATCTGGGAAGGTTTCTTTATCATCACGGTTCACTACCGCGAGATCAGCATGATCAAAAATACGCAACTTGGCTTGTCGATAGTCAGACATGCCTTGATAACGGTCCATATGATCTTCAGAAAGATTCAGAAACGCAGCGGCTTTGAGCTTTAAGCTTGACGTTGTTTCCAACTGGAAGCTTGAGAGTTCAAGCACATATAGGTCTGCGTCATGTTCTAGTAAATCCAAGGCAGGAATGCCGATATTGCCACCAACGCCAACATCCAAACCCGCGGCCTTGGCCATCACGCCTGTGAGATCGGTGACAGTGCTCTTACCGTTTGAGCCCGTAATCGCAATCACTGGTTTCTGCACCGCCCAGGCGAATAACTCAATATCACCAACTACTGTCGTGCCTTTTGCTAATACGGCTTGGATCTCTGGTGTCGCTAGCGCAATACCAGGGTTGGTCACGATAAGATCCGCGTCAGAAAGCCAGTCTGTATTCCAACCACCACTATGCAGTTGAACATCTTCCGGCAAGCGCTCTGCACCCGGAGGGTTTACGCGAGTATCAATGACTTTGACCACAAGCTGTGGCTGATTTTTTCTTAGGTGTTTAACGACAGAGAGCCCGGTAATACCGAGCCCTACGACGACAACACTATGTATGTTTTGCCAACGTTCCATATTTGATCACACTGTAAATCTTGTTCTTGGAAAGTGCGATTAACGCACTTTCAATGTCGCAAGACCAATCAGAACAAGAACCATAGAAATAATCCAGAAGCGCACGATTACGCGCGGTTCTGGCCAACCTTTCAATTCGTAGTGGTGGTGAATCGGTGCCATACGGAATATCCGCTGACCACGCAGTTTGTATGAACCCACCTGTAGAATTACCGACAGCGTTTCCATCACAAATACACCGCCCATGATCACCAACACCAACTCTTGGCGAACGAGAACAGCAATGGTGCCTAATGCACCGCCAAGCGCTAGTGAGCCAACATCACCCATGAACACTTGTGCTGGATACGTGTTAAACCACAAGAAACCAAGGCCTGCACCGACGATTGCTGTACATACGACAACCAACTCAGAAGCATGTGGTAGGTATGGAATATGAAGGTATTCAGAGAAGTTAACGTTACCCGTCGCCCATGCAATAACCGCGAAGCCTGCAGCAACAAGAACCGTTGGCATGATTGCCAAACCGTCTAGACCATCGGTCAGGTTAACCGCGTTACTCGTACCGACAATCACAAAGTAAGTCAGGATAATGTACATCAAACCAAGTTGCGGCATAATGTCTTTAAAGAATGGCACCACGAGCTGAGTGGCTGCAGTGTCTTTACCGTAAGCGTACAATGCAAAAGCCACGACAAACGCGATCAACGATTGCCAGAAGTACTTCCAACGCGCGATCAAACCATCGGTATTTTTGCGCACCACTTTACGATAATCATCAACAAATCCGACTGCACCGTAGCCAAGCAAGACCGTCAATACCGCCCATACATATGGGTTGGATAAGTCAGTCCAAAGCAAGATTGTGATTGAGATGGCCGCTAAGATCATGATACCGCCCATCGTTGGAGTACCACGCTTACTAAAGTGAGATTCAGGACCTTCGTTACGTACTACCTGACCAATTTGCAGCATTTGCAAACGCTTGATCATGATTGGTCCCATCCATAATGACAGACCCAGAGCGGTTAATACGCTTAGAATTGCTCGAAAAGACAAGTATTCAAACAATCGGAAAAAAGACAGGTATGGCTGTAGCAGCTCGGCAAGCCAAATAATCATTAATAATACTCCTTCAAAGCAGCAGCGACTTCAAACATACGTGCACCGTTCGCTCCTTTCACCAAAATCGTATGGTTTTCAGGAACGGCTTGGTCTAGATGCTGCTTGATGTATTCAATCATCTCTTGGTGCGTCTCAAAATGAATGCCTTGGCAAAGCTCACTGATCACCTTGGCGTCTGCACCATATGTGAGAACATGTTCAAATTTTTGTGGGGCAGCATGTTCCCCGACTTGACGATGAAGTGCAAGACTTTCCTCGCCCAATTCCGCCATATTACCTAAAATCAGCCAGCGCTGACCTGGGAAAGCAGCTAATAAGTCAACCGCCGCTTTCATGGCTGGCACGCTTGCGTTGTAGCTGTCATCAATCAATTTGATTTTTTCGCTCAGCGCTTCAACCTCGACGCGACCTTTCACTTTGTTTAAATGTTTAAGGCCAGCGCGAACCTCTTCTAATGTGGCACCCATTTGTAACGCAATAATAGAAGCAGCGATTGCATTCGCCACGTTGTGTTGACCTATAATACCCAGAGACAGTTCAATTTCTTGTGAGCTTGCTGCGATATGTAGGTTAAAGCTGGCCTCTCCCGCGGCATTCATCACGATATTTGATGCATAGTAATCAGCCGCAGAATTACTTTGTGAGAAGGTGATAACTTCCTTATCCGCCAGCACGCTTTCCCACTTTGTTTCGCCATTGCTGTCTAAATTGACAATCGCAATACTACCTGCAGCAAGACCTTGGTAAATTTCACCTTTGGCTTGTTTCACGCCATCAATAGAACCAAAGCCTTCAAGGTGCGCGGCGGCTACATTATTCACTAACGCGATATCAGGTTTTACTAACTGCGTTGTGTAAGCAATTTCACCGATATGATTAGCACCAAGCTCAATCACGGCATAATCGTCATCCTGCTGTGAGCGCAATAACGTCAACGGAACACCAATATCATTATTGAAGTTACCTGCAGTAAACAGCACTTTGCCTTTCAATTGCAGAATGCTCGCGACCATTTCTTTGACGGTCGTTTTACCACAACTGCCTGTGATGGCAACGGTAGGTGTTTGGCAAGTTTGATGCACCCAAGAGGCTAACTCACCCAGTGCCATTTTGGTGTCCGACACCACGACTTGTGGCACATTCACATCTAGACGTTTTTGTACGAGTAAAGCACCAGCGCCTGCATCCACCGCTTGCTGGCAAAAGTTGTGCGCATCAAAGCGCTCACCCACCAGCGCAACAAATAAAGCACCGTTGTCAATCGCTCGTGTATCAGTAGAAACCGCGTCGATAAGTAGATCATCGCCGAATAGCTCACCGCGGGTGATGTTGGCAATTTGAGATAACGTTACTTTGATCATAAGGACAATCCTAAAAGTTGCATAGCGGATTCGCGGTCGGAGTAATGAATCGTTTCGCCATTCCGAATCTGATAATCTTCATGGCCCTTCCCAGCTAACAAGATAATGTCGTTTGGCGAAGCATTCTCAATGGCATAAGACAGTGCTTTGAAGCGGTCATGCTGCACAATCGCTTCGGCAGGTTTTGACAGCCCAGCTAACATGTCTTTTACAATCTTAGCCGGCTCTTCGCTGCGTGGGTTATCGTCAGTCAACACCACTCTGTCGCCTAGACGCTCTGCAATTTCCGCCATCATTGGGCGCTTACCTGCATCGCGATCGCCACCGCAGCCAAAAATAGCCCATAGCTGGCCTTCACAATGAACTCGTAAAGCTTGCAGCGCTTTTTCTAGTGCATCAGGAGTATGGGCATAATCGACCACGACTTTGGCACGGTCCTCTGTCTGGAATAACTCCATTCGGCCGAGTACAGGTTGCAACTGACCTGCGGTTTCGAGTAACGCTTGTTTATCCTTACCCAAGCTTAATAAGGTCGCAAAAGCGAGCATTATGTTGGTTGCGTTAAACTCACCAATCAGTGGCGCGTGCAATTGACCTGAGCCAAATTTACCATCAAATTGGATAGTAATCCCCGACTCCGCGTAACGGACATCTGTCGCCCAAATTGCGCTTTCAAATTCAGTGTTCGGTTTGAGTGACACCGCAATCGCATTGCTTAACTGCGACGCCCATGCATGACCGACTTCATCATCGATATTGATAATGGCACGTTCACATTGATGTTGTGTAAACAACCCCAGCTTTGCATTGGCGTACTCTTCCATCGTGCCATGATAATCTAGGTGATCACGACTTAGATTAGTAAACACACCCGCCGCAAACGACAACGCCTTGACACGGCCTTGCGTTAAGCCATGAGAAGAGACTTCTAGTGCGGTGTATGCGGCTTGTTGATTTTCGAGAGAAGAGAGCGTTTTCTGAATTTCTACAGCATTCCCTGTTGTATTCGCGGCTTGCTGTAAATTGTCGAGAAAACCATTTCCCGTCGTGCCCATCACTGCCGCTTTGTGGCCAAGTAGCTCTAGCCATTGTGCAATTAGCTGAGTAATGGTGGTTTTTCCGTTGGTGCCGGTGACACCAATCAAATCCATATCTGGGTAAGCATAGAGCTTTCCAGCAATTGCAGATAAACGTTGATCCAACGTATCGAGGTAAATAACGGGAACGTCATCGATGATTTCCACCGTGCCGTGTGCTTTTACATCACAGGCTTGCGCTAGAACCGCATTGGCGCCTTGCTCAATGGCAGAAGCAATGAAGTTACGCCCATCCACAACATGGCCAATCACCGCGACAAACGTGGTTCCAGGTTGAACTCTTCGGCTGTCGAGCTCCAATTCAGAAACAAGAACGGACGATAAGCTAGGGCAATCCACCCAAGGGGAAAGCAGCACGTCCATACTGATGGCTTTAGTCATATTTGTTCTCCGAGCTTTAGCTCAGGTTTTCTTAATTTTGTTTGCTCAGTAAGCCACTCGGCTTACTGCTGGAATTTGTTTTCGTCTGGTGCAACATTGAGTATTTGTAGCGCGCCTTTCATGATTTCAGAGAAGACAGGAGACGCTACCGAACCACCATAATAGTCATCACCTTGAGGCTCATTTACGATCACAACCAATGCAATTCGCGGATCGCTAACCGGAGCAAGCCCTGCCGTATAAGTGATGTACTCATCGCTGTATCCACCTGCAGACGCTTTACGTGAGGTACCCGTTTTGGCTCCCACTCGATAACCAGGAACTGCCGCTCTACGAGCCGAGCCTCCTTTTTGGGTTACGGTTTCCAGCATGTCCAAGACCTGGCGTGCGTACTTTGCACTCACTACTTGGCGCGACATGTCATGATCATTGCTTTCGATAATATGGATTGGCTCGTATTTGCCGAGATTTCCAAGCGTCGCATAGGCATGCGCTAACTGGATTGGCGTTATCGATAGACCATAACCAAACGCAATCGTGGCACGTTCAATAGGAGACCATCGTGTTCGTGTCGGGAAGATACCAGTCACTTCCCCAACGAGGTTCAGACCAGAAAGCTCACCAAAGCCCACAGAGCTGTACAGACCGAGCAGCGCCTCTACTGGCATTTGCATTGCCAGCTTCGTCACACCGATGTTACTCGATTTTTTGAGGATCGTGGTCAAGCTCGCTTTACCCACGCGGGATACATCTCTTACTCGGCTACCACCTAAACGAAGTACACCATTACCGGTATCTACGATGGTATCTTTATCGGCTACCCCATTTTCTAAGGCGGCTAAAATAACGAAAGGCTTAATGGTAGAGCCTGGCTCCATCGAGTCCGTGATCACTCGGTTACGCATTTTATAGCTTTGCCAGTCGCTACGATTGTTAGGGTTGTAGGAAGGCGCATTCACCATGGCCAATACGGCGCCGGTTTTCACGTCCAACATAACAACGGAGCCTGACGTGGCGCGATGGTCCGCTACGGCTTGTTTAATCGCACGATAAGCAATCGCCTGTAGGCGCTGGTCGATTGTCAACTGGAGTGACTTACCTTCTTGCTTGTCTTGCCACGCAATGTTTTCTACGACGCGACCATAACGGTCTTTACGAATGGTTTTCTTACCTGCGGCGCCAGTAAGCCACTCATCGTAGCTACGCTCAACACCCTCTAGACCATGCCCATCAATCCCCGTCACCCCAACTAAGTGAGCACTAACCTCACCGGCAGGATAGTAACGACGAGATTCTGATTTAAGACCCACACCAGGCAGCTTTAGCTCACGAATATAGTTCGCCATGGCCGGACTCACTTGGCGCTGTAAGTAAATAAAGCGGCGCTTTTCATTGTGCTTGATCTTGTCTATCAACCCTTGTCGGTCAACACCAAGAACATCCGCTAGTGCATACCAACTCTTGGTCTGGCTTAAGGCATTTTCTTTAAATATCGTCGCGGGATCCGCCCAAACGGCCTCAACAGGCACACTGACAGCGAGCGGCTCACCATTTCGGTCCGAAATAATACCGCGTGCAGAAGGAATGGATTTCACACGAACCGAGCGTAGGTCACCTTGTTTAATCAGGTTATCCGGTTCAATGATTTGAATATAGGCTACGCGCGCCACCAAAAGTGCAAATGCACAAAAGACAAAAAAAAGTAATAGATGGAAGCGCCAACGAATCAGAAAGGATTCTTCAACCGCCACTTTCACTGCTTTCTTCTCGGTTTTCGTATCCCCCGAAGCGTTTTTTTCTTTCGCGACAGGTTTACGCTTGTTGCTTGGTTTCGTGTTGGTTTTCTTTCTAATCATTTGAGCGTGACAACCACTTCTTTATCGCCATCAGGTCGTTTCATTTCAAGTTCTTTTTTGGCAAGGTCTTGAACACGACTGTGTTCCGCGAGGGCCGTTTCTTCCAACATCAGGTTGCGCCATTCGCTATCTAAACGCTCTCGTTCAACCAAAGTGTGATCTTTTTCGGTGATCGCTTGACGCGCATGGTGGGTAGCAAATACCACTCCCATTGCCGATGCCACGATCAATAGCAACAACAGTAATGGCCAGCGACCAACGCTGATAAGATCCGTTGCAATCAACTTAGCAAGGTTAGGAGTGGGTTTCGTCATAATAATTAAAGCTTTTCTGCAATTCTTAGCACAGAGCTGCGCGAACGAGGGTTCATTTCAATTTCTTGTTTGCTTGGCTTAATCGCTTTGCTCACCGCTTTCATATTCGCACTACCAAGAGCACGAATTTGCTCTTCAGTCATTGGAATGCCATGTGGCACTTCAGGTCCTTTGCTCTCTTTACGGATAAAACGTTTGACCATACGGTCTTCCAGAGAGTGGAAACTGATGACAGATAAACGACCTTCAGGAGCCAGAATACTTGCCGCGCCTTTTAGTGCCGTATCAATTTCTTCTAACTCACTGTTGATGTAAATACGAAATGCCTGGAACGCACGAGTCGCAGGGTGTTTTTTCTCTTTAAAGCTTTTGGGTGCAGCATCTGAGATCAGCTTCGCGAGCTGGCCAGTACGTACCAGTGGTTCATTTTCTTCGTCTTCACGGTAGGCAACAATCGCTTTGGCAATACGGCGCGCGTGTTTGTCTTCACCAAACTCACGAATCACCCAAGTAATATCATCTAAGTCAGCTTCCATTAGCCATTGAGATACGGGAATACCTGATGTTGGGTCCATACGCATATCTAGCGGGCCGTCTTTCATAAAGCTAAAGCCACGCTCTGCGTCGTCTAACTGCGGAGAAGAAACACCTAAATCCAGTAGAACGCCATCAACTTTGCCAACCAAGTCATACTCTTTAGCATACTCAGCAATGCCAGAAAATGGACCATGAATGATGGTGAAGCGAGGATCATTGATTTTGCCTGCTTCAGCTATCGCTTGAGGGTCACGATCGATACTGTACAGTCGGCCGTTTTCGCCGAGTTTAGATAGAATAGTCCGGCTGTGACCGCCACGGCCAAATGTTCCATCGATATAGATACCGTCTGGTTTGATAGCTAAGCCATCAATGGATTCATTTAATAACACGGAAATATGTTGGAAGGTTTCGGTCATAGCTTTCTCGTTGAATGATCTTGAAGCGATTTTAAGATATGTTGCTCTCTCATGCTGAATATTTATAGCAAAAGATCAACCTACCATAGTGTACTGATTTCCCACATCATCGCCACCTCAAGTCTAAAGTCAGACGTGATTTAACGCCAAGTTTATTGGTAATGACAGGGTTTGCGTCAATAAAATGCAAAAAACCCATCACTACAAAAAGTAGTGATGGGTCTCGAATAGTTGGAGTCGACACATAAGCCGGGTTCTGTTCCGCTTGCGCGGCGGTAGCCATTCGTCTAGGCCAGCAATCGCTCACTGGCTCAAGCAACCTACCCGCCTCCTTACGCGAGCAACGCAATGTGGAGGCCTATTTGGTCTTGCTCCGGGTGGAGTTTACCCTGCAACGAACTATTGCTAGTCGTCCGGTGCGCTCTTACCGCACCCTTTCACCCTTACCTGTGCCCTAGGGCCATCGGCGGTCTTCTCTCTGCTGCACTTGTCGTAGGCTTGCGCCTCCCAGGCGTTACCTGGCACCCTGCTCTATGGAGCCCGGACTTTCCTCCCCTTTACCAGTCTCCCGAAGGACGTCAACGTCAGTCTCCCAAAGGACTTCAACGTCAGTCTCCCGAAGGACATCAGTAAAGCAGCGACTACCCAGTCAACTCCGAGGGCGGATTGTATAGAGTTATCTACTCAGAGTCTAGTGAGATCACAGATATGATGAAATGAATGCATTGAGTGGTGTTTTTTTAACCTAACCATCAAACATTGAGCCTAAAAAAGGCCGATATTTTCACATCGACCCGCTTTACCATGTGTCTCGTTAGCAGTGCTTAGTCTAAGTTTTCTAAGCCCCACTTATACAACGCATTCTTCTTCAAGTTATGAATTTCTGCCACCAAAGCCGCTGCTTTTTTCAAAGGCAGCTCTTTGGTCAAAATCCCTAACGTGCGTAAAGCATCATCTGGCAATGAGTCGTCCGCGGTTTCGCGGTGACCATGTACCAATAATACCATTTCACCACGCTGTTGGTTATCGTCACTTTTCACCCACTCAATTAACTCACCTAATGGCATACCTTGAATGGTTTCAAAGGTTTTCGTTAGTTCTCTCGCCAACACGACTTCTCTATCTGGGCCAAGAACGTCTAACATGTCTTGTAGAGAGTCCAAAATACGGTGCGGTGACTCGTAAAAAATACACGTACGCTCTACCGAAGCAATCTCTAGGAATTTATCCTTACGGCCTTTGCTTTTCGGTGGTAAAAAGCCTTCGAAGCTAAAGCGATCGGATGGCAAGCCTGATGCACTTAACGCCGTAATGACCGCGCAAGCACCAGGAAGCGGCACAACTCTAACGCCCGCTTGACGACATTTTGTCACCAAATGGTATCCTGGGTCGCTGATAAGTGGCGTACCAGCGTCAGAAACTAACGCGATAGACTGACCGGAAAGCAGCTTTTCTACCAAAACCTGTGCTTTTTGCTGTTCATTGTGATCATGCAGAGCAAAAGTTTTGGTTTGAATATTGAAGTGAGACAGTAATTTACCCGTATGTCGAGTATCCTCAGCAGCAATGATGTCCACCGTCGACAGAATTTCGATAGCACGTTGGGTGATATCCGCTAAATTTCCGATTGGAGTCGGTACGATATAGAGAGTTGGCCCCTCATTCGGCAACTTATTTTTATCTGTCATTTGTTTACCATCACTTCAACGATTAATATAGAGACAATTTTGTACAAAATTATAGAGAACTCACGGCAATGATTAACCATAAGAGACTCAGTGTACCACGCATACTTACTCCTGTTGCACTAGCAATTACGCTCGCCGCCTGTTCTTCAGGTCCAAGACAGCCTGATGGCGTTGATGTAACACTTGAGCCTACTCAGTCTGTTCAGAACTATATGATCCAAGCTGATAGCACGGAAGGCAGTTTACAAAATGACTGGTTGATCATGGCAACCAAAGCCGCTATTCAAGCGAACCAGTTTGATCAAGCAGAACTGTTGATCAAACGTCTGGCTCGACAACAGTTGACCGAAGTTCAGCAAGCGGAGTGGCAACTGGCGCGTGCGACCATACAGCAAAAGCAAGGTAATTACTCGCAGTTGCTGCAATTGTTAAACTTTAAACCTTGGTGGAAATTGCCAAACGAGCAATGGAAAGACTATTACTTGATGCGTGCCGACGCTTATCAAGGCCTTAACCAAGCGTTTGAAGCAAACCGCCAGCTGGTTGCATTTGGTCAATACGCCTCGTCAGCAGAGCAGAGGGAAATCTCTAGCCGTATTTGGATGAACTTTGGCAGCTACTCAGAATATGAACTCACCTCATTAGAAACAGAGCCGAATGAGGATGTTCTAGACGGCTGGCTTCAGCTGGCTGTTTATGCAAAAACGCTATCGGGCAACCTGTCCCAACTTAAAAATACGCTAGAGCGCTGGTTAAGCGAAAACCCTTCGCACCCTGCTGCTATCTATACACCAGAAGAGATTCAAAACATTCTCTCTCTTGATATCGTGAAGCCAAACAATACTGCTTTATTGCTGCCGCTGACGGGTAAGTTCTCACCACAAGCGCAATTAATTCGTGATGGTTTTGTGTTTGCGATGATGAATGATCGTAATCGAGATCCTAGTGCAACACTTACGGTGATTGACACCAATGCGTATAACGCTGACCAAATTAAACAACGCTTGATCAATGAAAACATCGATTTTGTTGTTGGCCCTCTAGAAAAAGAGAACGTGGAGTTGTTGCACACAACCATGGATGGCTCAGCAAATGGCCCTACCATTCCAGCCCTTGCGCTAAATATCCCCGAGGATGTGCAACCAGATAGCAATATTTGCTACTTGGCATTATCACCGGAACAAGAAGCCGCACAAGCTGCAAAACACTTGTTCAGCGAAGGCTACAACTTCCCTCTTATTCTTGCACCAAAAGGCAGCTTTGGAGAGCGTGTAACTGAGGCTTTCAACAAAGAATGGCGAAAGTACAGCTCTAACAAAGTCGCAGCAAGTTACTTTGGTGACAAGCGCCAACTTCAAAAAGACATCAATGAAGTATTTGGCCTGCAAGAGAGCAAGCAGCGTATCGCCCAGATGCAATCATTAATGCGAATTAAGCTTGAAACACAGCCACGTAGCCGTCGTGATGTTGATGCGGTTTATATCGTAGCTAGAAGCACTGAGCTGACTTTGATCAAGCCGTTTATCGAAGTAGCGATTAACCCTGATGCGAAAGCACCACAAATCTTCTCTAGTTCGCGTAGCAACAGTGGCGGCGCGACATACGAAGATCTAACAGGCATCATCTACAGCGACATTCCATTGCTGATTGACCCAGATCCTAGCGTGACCGCTGAAATGAACGAGCTTTGGTCAGAGCAATCTAACATGGAAAAACGTTTGAAAGCACTCGGTATGGATGCATATAAATTGATCGGTGAACTTCCACAAATGAAGGTCGTTCCTGGTTACTCAGTCGGTGGCCAAACCGGTATTTTAAGTATCGACAACAACTGTGTTGTACAGCGTGAATTGAGCTGGGCTGAGCGTGGGGCTCTTTAGTAAGCGCCAAATCGGAAATCAATATGAAGCTCTGGCGAAGCACTATTTGCAACGCCAGGGCTTGCGCTTTATTGAACAAAATTTCCTGACCAAGGTCGGTGAGATTGATTTAATCTTCCAACAAGGTGAAACTATCGTGTTTGTTGAAGTCAAATATCGTAAGAATGATCACTTTGGCTCAGCAGCAGAAATGGTAACGCACGCAAAAATGCGCAAGCTAATCAAAACTGCACAAGTTTGGCTTAGTCAACAAAAGCGCTTAAAACACAATATCGATTATCGGTTTGATGTCATCGCTATTCATGACAATGGGCGAGATATCAACTGGATAGAAAACGCAATCTCTGAAGGATAAGCGATGCTAGACAGCATTAAAGACAGCTTTACAGAAAGTATTCAAATTCAAATCGCAGCAGCAGAGGCGCTGCCCGATGCCATTACTCACGCGGCCCAAGCGATGGTCTCAAGCTTGCTCAATGGCAACAAAATTTTATGTTGTGGTAATGGCGGCAGTGCTTCAAACGCTCAACAATTTGTTTCTTGTCTTTTAAACCGTTTTGAAACTGAGCGCCCTAGCCTACCTGCAATGGCCTTAACAGCCGATAATACAACCCTGACCGCTGTTGCAAACGACTACCACTACCAGGAAATTTTCTCAAAACAGGTACGAGCGTTTGGCCAGCCAGGCGACATTCTGCTTGCCATGTCGACTAGCGGTAACAGCAAAAATATTATCAAAGCGATGGAAGCGGCCGTAACTCGAGACATGACGATTATCGCGCTAACAGGCAAAGATGGCGGTGAGATGGCAGGACTGCTTGGTGAGAACGACGTCGAAATTCGCATTCCATCACACCGCACTGCACGTATTCACGAAGTACATATGGTGACACTCCATTGTCTTTGTGATCTTATTGACCAGGTGCTTTTCCCTGCTCATGAAGAGTAACCAAGACTGAGGGTCAGAATTATGATACGTAGCTTCGTTATCTTATTAACAGCATTGAGTTTAAGTGGTTGCGCTGGCTTGTTTATCGCTGGCGCTGCAACCACAGCAAATATTGTCACGGACACACGCAGTACAAAACAAATTTGGCAAGACAACAACATCGAATTCGAAGTTGCGGCGATCGGTAACAAGGCGCCGTTTAAAGGTGAAGTTCGTGTGGTTGCCAGCTCCTACAACGGTACGGTTGTTCTTATGGGTCAGGCTCCAACGCAAGACCTTATCCATGCTTTGGAGCGAAGAGCTCGAGAAGTTAGTGGGGTGAAAGTCATACACAATCAAATCAAACAAAAAGAGCCACTCACTGTCACTCAAATTAGCAACGACAGTTGGATCACAACCAAAGTAAAATCAGCCTTGCTGACCGACTCTGAACTCAATGGCGTTAAGGTTAAAGTGATCACCGAAGACGGCGACGTTTTTCTGTTTGGTTATGTCACACCAGAGCAAGGCGAGCGAGCGACAGAAATCGCGCGTAATATCTCTGGCGTAAAACAAGTCATTAAAGGGTTCCAATATGGCGAAATGGAACCTGTTGAAGTGGACTTACCGAGTGACGGTGTACAAACAATAGAAAGTGAGACAAACGCGGAAAATGAAGCCAACGTCGAAGCATTTACGATTGAGTAATTGCGAAACATCACTTGAAAACACGTCAAGACACTAAAAAGAAAAAAAGCAGCGTTACGCTGCTTTTTTATTATTTAATCACTCTTAAGCTTGGTTTGCCTTTTGGTCGAGGAGCATCGTCCTCTTCGGCATCCGAATCAGAGGCTAACTCAGAAGGCTCATCGCTAACCGTTGTAAACGATGGGGATGATTCTTCCTCAGTCATCGCTTCTTCTTCGATGTGAGTGTACGCTTCTTCTGGTTCAAACATAGTACCAGCACCATTCTCACGCGCATAAATAGCTTGGACAGCATACACAGGCACAATTACTGAGTGTGGACGACCGCTAAAGCGAGCATGGAAGGTAATCGCATCATTACCTAACTCAAGATTACCCACCGCACGTGGCGCAATATTCAAAATAATTTGACCATCTTGAATAAACTCAACCGGTACACGTACGCCCGGCATCGTTGCATCCACCACCAAGTGAGGAGTCAAGTCATTGTCTACTAGCCAATCGTAAAATGCACGAAGCATATACGGACGGCGAGCAGTCATTTTTGCAATATCCATAACGTGTTCTAAATCGCTTAGCGAACTAGGCGCATTTCACGTTCAGCTTCAGTTAAAGAAGCAAGGAACGAATCACGTTCAAATACGCGGTTCATGTACACCTTGATTTCTTTTGAACCAGGGCCAACCAGATCGATACCAAGTTGAGGCAAACGCCACAATAATGGAGCTAGGTAACAGTCGATCAAGCTGAATTCTTCGCTCATGAAGTACTCATATTCAGCAAAAATTGGCGCTAACGTCAGAAGATCATTACGCAGCTTTGTGCGTGCTTTTTCTGATTCTTCTGCATTACCTTTCATCACTTTTTCAGCGAGTGAATACCAGTTGCGTTCGATACGGTACATCATCAAGCGGCTGTTGCCACGAGCAACAGGGTAAACCGGCATTAGAGGTGGATGAGGGAAACGCTCGTCCAAGTACTCCATGATGATTTTTGAATCGTAAAGAGCTAGCTCACGGTCAACAAGAGTTGGCACTGATTTATATGGGTTTAGCTCAACAAGCTCAGCAGGAAGGTTTGCTTCGTCAACAAGCTCAACTTCAACACTTACGCCTTTTTCAGCTAGTACAATGCGAACCTGATGGCTATACAAATCTGATGCACTTGAGAAAAGAGTCATCACAGAACGTTTATTGGCAGCTACAGCCATGGAGCCCTCCAGTACACTTACAAATAAAAACAATGGAGGCTAAGCCTCCATTGTACATCAATTAAAATTGGGAATTAGCACGGTATTTTAGCACAATTAATGCACATCGCGCCAATACTCTTTCTTGAGCATCACGACAACGATAGTTAGAAGCACTAAGAAGCCCATTACCCACCAACCTAAAGCATGACGCTCAAGCTGCACTGGGTCACCTGAATAAACCAAGAAGTTCACTAGGTCGCCAACCGCTTTGTCGTATTCGCCTTCGCTCAGCTCACCCGTACCGTCTGTTTCAGTACCAACAACAACTTGTACTTCTTCGCCATCTACGATTTTCGTATCGTAAATCGGCGTCGGGATACCTTGTAACTCTTCGAGCACATGTGGCATACCAACACTCGGGAAGACAATGTTGTTCACGCCGAATGGACGAGATGGATCAACATAGAAAGAGCGTAAGTAAGTGTATAACCAATCAGCACCACGAACTCGTGCAACCAACGTAAGATCTGGTGGTGGAGCACCAAACCAGTTTGCCGCTTGCTTCGGTGGCATTGCGTTGACCATTAGATCACCGATTTTCGCTTCAGGATTGAAAATCAGGTTTTCTTTCATTAAGTCTGTTGGAATTTCCAAGTCTGTTGCTACACGCTCATAACGCTGATACTGCGTTGAGTGACAAGCAAAACAGTAGTTCATGAACAACTTCGCACCGTTTTGTAGCGAAGCTTTATCCGTTAGGTCAACATTCGCTTTATCAAGCGGAACGTTAGCCCCCGCTGCCATCGCTAGTGATGGCAACATAGCAAATAGAATTACAATCCACTTCTTCATTTGAATGTCACCCTCTCTGGTAATGGTTTGGTTGCTTCATTTTTGCTGTAGAAGAACAGCAACACAAAGAACATGAAGTAACACAAGCTAAAGATCTGAGATAGTAGTGTGTACGTTGGTGTTGCAGGTAACGCACCTAAAATACCCAGAGCGATAAAGGCGATAGTGAACTGTACAATATTCAACAGATGAAGTTTGCTACGGTAACGGTATGAACGAACTTTACAACGATCCAACCAAGGTAGAACAAACAGCACTGCAATTGACGCACCCATTAGGATAACACCTAATAGTTTGTCTGGAACCGCACGTAAGATTGCGTAAAACGGCGTGAAGTACCATACCGGAGCAATGTGCTCTGGTGTCTTCAGTGGGTTGGCCGCTTCAAAGTTAGGCGGTTCAAGGAAGTATCCTCCCATTTCTGGGTTAAAGAACAGCACGTAACAGAAGAAGAACAAGAAACCAGCCACACCAACTAAGTCCTTAACCGTACCGTATGGGTGGAAAGGAATAGAGTCGATAATGTCGTATTTCTTCGTGTAGTAATCGTGGAACTTGAACTGTGTCTTGTAATCATCGCCCATTGAACCTTTTGGTAGCTTAGTTTCGATACCATCAGGGTTGTTTGAGCCGACTTCGTGCAGCGCCAATACGTGCAGAACCACAAGAAGAAGCAGAACGATAGGCAGTGCAATAACGTGTAGTGCGAAGAAACGGTTTAACGTTGCACCAGAGATGATGTAGTCACCGCGGATCCAAAGCGTTAGGTCATCACCGATAACAGGAATCGCACCAAACAAAGAAATGATTACCTGTGCACCCCAGTATGACATCTGACCCCATGGCAGTAGGTAACCCATGAATGCTTCAGCCATTAGAACAAGGAAGATCAACATACCGAAGATCCACAGTAGTTCACGAGGTTTTTGGTATGAGCCGTAGATCAGGCCACGGAACATGTGCAAGTACACAACAACGAAAAACGCAGATGCGCCAGTTGAGTGCATGTAACGTAGAAGCCAACCGTACTCTACATCACGCATGATGTACTCGATAGAAGCAAACGCACCGTCACCAGAAGGGACGTAGTTCATCGTTAGCCAAATACCCGTTAGGATTTGGTTAACCAGAACCAGCATCGCCAGAGAACCGAAAAGGTACCAAAAGTTGAAGTTCTTAGGCATTGGGTATTCAGACAAATGCTTTTTATAAGCATTCATTGCAGGAATACGCTTTTCAACCCAGTCTAACATTGCTTGCATTATGCATCCCCCTCATCAACACCCACAATGAGCTTGGTGTCGCTCAAATACATGTGCTTAGGAACGACAAGGTTCAATGGAGCAGGTACCCCTTGGAACACTCGACCAGCCATATCGAACTTAGAACCATGACAAGGACAGAAGAAGCCAGATCTTACGCCCTGGACCTGCTCTGAGAAAGAGTCTGGTAGATAGGTTGGTGAACAACCTAGGTGAGTACAGAAACCAACAGCGACAAAAAACTCTTCCTTAATCGAACGAAACTCATTCTGAGCGTACTCAGGCTGCTGTTCCATTTCAGATTGCGGATCACGAAGCTTATCGCCGATCGTTTTTAAGTTATCTAGAACGCTTTGAGTGCGGCGAACAATCCATACAGGTTTCCCCTGCCACTCGACACGAACCAGCTGACCTGGTTCAATTTTACTTATATCCACTTCCACCGGTGCACCTGCCGCTTTGGCTTTGGCACTCGGATTCCATGATTTGATAAAAGGCACGGCGACGGCGACTGCCCCTAACCCACCAACAACTGCCGTTGTAGCGGTTAGAAAACGCCTGCGACCGTTATTTAAAGGCGCGTTGCTCATCCAAACATTCTCCCATTTGCTCCCTTTGGATCGTTATTATTCCGCTTATAAGAGCATGGCTAACAAATAATGAATTTAGTTCTATTTATTGGAGGGAAATGATAAAGAAAACCCTACTTTTTGACAAGATAAAGCTACCTTTTTGTAACATTTGTGAGGCAAATCGCTCGCGTCGTCACAAAAGCGGCAGAATTATAAAAAATTGATGTGATTTGTAACAAGAAAGCACAACATGGAAGTTCTGCTGAAAGCTATTCAAACCTTTTATCTTGGTAGTTTTCAGTTAATTACACAGCAAAATATTTCTTAGTGCGCATTCAACTTACGTTGTTTGTATTTTCACTTTTGTAGCACGCCGCATACGCAAAAAAGACGAGTAGGCATTTTAAAACATGTTGCAGGGATATTAAGACGTAAAGGCACCCACAGAAGATAAATAAGCTTATGACGTATGGTAAGGAAGAAGCCTTACTCTGAGCCTAGTTATAAGTGAATACAAATGGATATTGATAGGCAGGTATTATTTCTTTAAAAACAAAAAAGCCCGGCATAGAGCCGAGCTTTTGGTACACAGTTTCCAGAATAACTCTGAAAAGCAGAATTTCCAATAAGAGGAAATTAACGCTTAGAGAACTGTGGACGACGACGTGCTTTACGTAGACCAACTTTCTTACGTTCAACGCAACGAGCGTCACGAGTAACGTAGCCAGCTGCGCGTAGAGCAGGACGTAGAGACTCATCGTATTCCATAAGCGCGCGAGTGATACCGTGACGGATAGCACCTGCTTGACCAGAAATACCGCCGCCTTTAACTGTTACGTAAAGGTCTAGCTTTTCAGTTAGTTCAACAAGTTCTAGAGGTTGTTGTACAACCATGCGAGCTGTTGGACGACCGAAGTATTCGTCAAGGTTACGCTTGTTTACTACAATGTTGCCGCTGCCTGGTTTAATAAAAACACGTGCAGCTGAGCTTTTGCGACGGCCAGTGCCGTAGTATTGATTCTCTGCCATTTTCGAAATCCCCAATTAGATGTCTAGTACTTGTGGTTGTTGAGCAACATGGTTGTGCTCAGCGCCTGCGTAAACTTTAAGCTTACGGTACATAGCACGGCCTAGAGGACCACGTGGAAGCATGCCTTTAACTGCAAGCTCAAGAACCATCTCAGGTTTACGATCGATCAACTTTTCAAAAGTGATAGATTTTAGACCACCTGGGAACTCAGAGTGACGGTAGTACACTTTGTTCTTAGCTTTGTTACCAGTTACAGCAACTTTCTCAGCGTTGATAACGATGATGTAGTCACCAGCGTCAACGTGAGGAGTGTATTCAGCTTTATGTTTGCCACGTAGGCGAGATGCAATTTCACTTGCTAGACGACCAAGAGTTTTACCTTCAGCGTCTACAACGTACCAGTCGCGTTTTACAGTTTCTGGTTTAGCAACGAAAGTTTTCATGCTAATAATAACCCGTTAATTAAAATTTAAACTTTAAGGAACACCGTTCTGGTGCTCCCACACTGTCTAAGAGCCCAGTCATCACCCCTTCGAGTCGTTGGTACTCTCGACCTTCAATTTCGAAATAACTTCGATAATCCGGTCTGCAGTAACGGTGGGTCGCAGGATTATAGAGAAGAGCGAAGAAAAAATCACCTTTTTTTGCGCCAAATCACTAATTTTTTCTTCACTTTTTAAGAACACACTAGATTTAGGCCAAATGCTCACGCGCGAGGTACTCATGACTTTGCATCTCAGTGAGCCGAGACAAACAGCGCTTAAATTCAAACTCGAGCTGCCCCTCAGTATATAAGTCTTCCATTGGCACTTCAGCAGAAATAATCAACTTCACATTGCGCTCGTAAAACTCATCGACCAGTGCAATAAAACGTCTCGCTGCATCATCTATTTTACGATTCATCTGTTGAACATCCGCCAGTAATACCGTGTGATAAATACGGGACAACTCAATGTAGTCATTTTGACTGCGAGCGGTTTGGCATAACTGAGCAAAAGACGCATGCAGAACCCCATCACTCGCTTCAATTACCTCAAGCTGACGGTGATTGATTTCGATTTGATGAGCGACGATCTGACGTTCGCCCGTCAGCTGCTGATAATACTTGTTGAGATTAATGTTGGCCTGTTCATCAAGTGGATAATGGTATATTTCGGCCTGTTCAAGCGTTCTTAAGCGATAATCAACGCCACTATCAACATTCAACACGTCACAGCGTGCCAAAATCATATCAATTGCAGGCAAAAAGCGCGCTCTTTGCAAACCGTTACGATATAAGTTCTGCGGCTCGATGTTTGAAGTCGCGACTAGGATCATCTGCCGCTTGAACATTTCTTGAAGTAGCGTTGCAAGGATCATCGCATCAGTAATGTCGGAAACAAAAAATTCATCAAAGCAAACCACATCTGCTTCTTCTTTAAATTTATCCGCCACTTTTGCTAGCGGATTTTCGACATCACCTAACAGCTTCAACTCATCATGTACTCGATACATGAAGCGGTGAAAGTGTACGCGCATTTTTCTTTGGGTTGGTAAAGCATCAAAAAACGCATCCATGAGGTACGTTTTACCGCGTCCGACTCCTCCCCAAAAGTAAAGACCTTTTGGGGGCTCAGGCATGTCGATTTTTTTCCCCATGAGCTTTTGCCATTTGGAAAGCTGAGGCACAGGAGCTGACTGAAATTCAACGATAGCATGGTAAAGCTTATCTAATGCAACGACCGCTTGATACTGAGCTTCATCACGCTGAAACCCGTGTTCTGCTATGTCTTTTTGATATTGTTGTAGTGGTGTCATCGTATTAAGTCGTATAGAGGTACTGGGAAAAGGGTTACCTCGGGGTCAACTTTGAGAATAGAGAGAAGTAGTTATCAGTCCCCGAAGACATACTGCTATTTTTCTTTATCGGCTGTTCAAGCCATAGTAACATGGACTAGCACCGCGTGTAACTAAGTAGTAAAAGACTTGTTAAAACAACTATAAGGAGCAGTTATGCCTTGGATTTATGCCATTGTGGGTTTGCTGGTCGGTACAATCGTAGGCGTAGTCATTAGTAGACTAACCACCCCTGAATACAAGAAACAAAAGTCTGTGCAGAAAGAACTTGAAGCGGCCAAGTTTGAACTAGAGCAACAACGTCAAGAGCTCGTCGATCATTTTGCACAAACCGCAGAAATGTTGGATACACTAGGTAAAGATTACACCAAGCTGTACCAACATATGGCTAAGACCTCTTCTGAGCTTTTGCCAAACTTGCCAGAGCAAGACAACCCGTTTGATAAGAAAACGGCAATGTCTTCTGAAGCTATTGCAGAAGATCAACCAGAGTTTAATGAACAGCCAAAAGACTACGCCAATGGCGCAACGGGTCTTTTAAAGGATCAAGAGAAAGAAATCATTAATGCTCCCGAAGCGGTAACCGCAAAAGCATCATAATCTTCTCTTACCTCTACCTATTAGGGCCGATACATTTGTATCGGCCCTTTTTTGAACTTTTTCTTCTTACCTTTGCTCTAACTTGGATGTGAACTGCCTCCCCCTTTGATTATCCGAACTAGGCCCTATATTAGTTATTAACAAAGTGAACTAACCGTTCGGATATTTCTTTTTGGCAGACATGTTTCAAGAGGAGTTATTGGATGAAAAAACCACTGCTTGCGCTCACCGTTCTATCTCTGAGTTTGGGCTCTATTATTGCGCCAGTTCAAGCCACCGCCGCATTACCTTTAAATGTGGATGGCCAACAGTTACCTAGCTTGGCGCCCATGCTTGAGAAAGTAACCCCTGCTGTTGTGAGTATTGCTGTAGAAGGCAAACAAATACAAACCAGCCGTATTCCCGAACAATTTCAATTCTTCTTTGGACCGGACTTTCCGATGGAGCAAAGGCGCGAGCGCCCGTTCAGAGGTTTAGGTTCTGGTGTCATTATTGATGCGAAAAAAGGGCATATCGTCACTAACTACCACGTAATCAAGGGCGCGGATGATATTCGAGTTCGCCTCTATGATGGTCGCGAGTATGACGCTACGCTCGTTGGCGGCGATGAGATGGCCGATGTTGCGTTGCTTAAATTAGAAAAAGCGAAAAACTTAACGCAAATTAAAGTCGCAGATTCCGACAAACTTCGCGTAGGTGACTTTACGGTTGCGATTGGTAACCCATTCGGACTCGGTCAAACCGTGACGTCGGGCATCGTCTCAGCGTTAGGCCGTAGTGGCTTGAACGTTGAAAACTTCGAAAACTTCATCCAAACCGATGCCGCAATTAACAGCGGTAACTCTGGTGGTGCATTGGTCAACCTTAATGGTGAGCTGATCGGTATTAATACTGCGATTTTAGGCCCTAACGGCGGTAACGTGGGGATTGGCTTTGCGATTCCGTCCAACATGATGAAAAACCTCACCGAGCAAATTCTAGAGTTTGGTGAAGTCAAACGCGGCATGTTGGGTGTGCAAGGTGGCGAAGTAACCTCTGAGCTGGCTGATGCATTGGGTTACGAGTCGAGTAAAGGGGCCTTTATTGGCCAAGTCGTACCAGACAGCGCAGCCGATAAAGCTGGATTGAAAGCCGGTGATGTAATTGTATCGGTAAACGGCAAAGAGATTAATACTTTCTCAGAGCTCCGCGCAAAAGTGGCAACGCTGGGCGCAGGTAAAGAAATCACATTAGGTGTGGTTCGAGATGGTAAGAATAAAACCTTTGATGTAACGCTTGGCGAATCTACAAATATGAAAGCCAAAGCCGAAACATTACACGAAGGGCTCAAGGGTGCGGAATTAAGCAATACGACACCAAGTGATGCAATTCAAGGCGTTAAAGTATCGAGCGTTGCAGATAACTCTCCGGCCGCTCAATATCAATTACAGCAAGGTGACATCATTATCGGTGTGAACCGCCAGCGCGTGAAAAACCTTGCTGAGCTTCGTGCAATAGTGGATAAACACAAAGGCGTATTGGCTCTGAATATTCAGCGTGGCGAACGTACTATTTATCTTGTTATTCGTTAGTCACTTTCAAAGTGATAGGAAATAAGGTTTTCGATGCATAGCACCGATAATAAGCCTCAAATACTTTTCCTTATCGCTCAATAGCTAATGAAAAGGGCAGCACGATTCCGTGCTGCCCTTTTGTTATTTTTCAATGTAATGCTATTCTTCATCTTCTATGCCATTTTGGCGCTCATGTATGGAGAGGATATGCTCAGCTTTTTATTACGTTCTGTCTTTTTAGGCTTGGCTACTGCCGCAGTGGTATTACTGGCGGTGCCATCTTTGCGCAACAACGTAATTCCTGCCGCGCTAGATCCGCAACCTGTTAATATCGCGTCCGTTGAGTTGACATTTAATCAGGCGGTGCGAAGAGCAGCACCTGCCGTAGTAAACATCTACAGCCGTAAATATGTTGAAAATGATCGCAGTAAACTCTCGACTCAAGGTCTGGGTTCAGGTGTCATTGTCAGTGAGAAAGGCTACATCATTACCAACTACCACGTGGTTGCTCAAGCAGACCAAATTGTTGTCGCATTACAAGACGGTAGAGCCGCGGCAGCTCAGCTAGTTGGCACGGATAAACGCACAGATATTGCCGTACTGCGTGTCGAAGGTTCGAACTTACCTGTTATCCCTCTGAACTCTAATTACAAGCCACAAGTGGGTGATGTGGTCCTAGCCATCGGCAACCCATACAACCTTGGTCAAACCACAACGTTCGGCATTATTTCAGCAACAGGACGCTCATCGATTAGCGACGGTCGCCAAGCATTTATTCAGACCGATGCCGCCATCAATGAGGGGAACTCTGGCGGTGCTCTAGTGAACACGCAAGGTGAGCTCGTCGGCATCAATACCGCCTCTTTCCAACAAGCGACTGATTTAGAAACTTACGGTATTTCCTTTGCGATTCCTGCGCCACTAGCCAGCAAGATCATGCAGAAAATCATCGCTGATGGCCGCGTAATTCGTGGTTATATTGGAATCGACGGCCAAGACATTAATGCGGTCACTGCTCGCCTACTTGGAAATGAACACATAGGTGGTATTGTCGTGCTTGGTATTGATCCAAATGGCCCAGCCAATGCAGCTGGCTTCCAAAAGCAGGACATCATTATCAGTATTGATGGCAATAAAGTGCAAGGGCGTCAGAGCGTTATGGATATCGTCACCGATTTACGTCCTGGCACCACCGTGGACGTCGGCATCATTCGCAAAGGAAAAGAGATGACCTTGAAAGTCACGATTGCTGAAGACAAGCAAGAAGCATAAAAAATCCCAGCCATTGGCTGGGATTTTTATTTGTGCGTTACTCGCTATCGCTCGGTGTTTCCGTCGTATCGGAATCATCCAGCTCAACTTCAATGCGAGTGACTCGCTGCAAACCTCTTGGTAGTAACCCGCCTCGGCGACCACGTTCGCCACGGAAGTTATCAAGGTCAGACAGTTTAAGACCCAACTTTCGCTTACCCGCGTACAGCGTTAACGATGCACCTTTTGGTAAAGACATTAAGTGAGATAGTACTTCTTCTCGCTCTTTTGCTTTAGCAGCAGGAATGTTGATGATCTTATTCCCTTTACCTTTCGCCAGTTGTGGCAGGTCTTTGATTGGGAACAGCAGCATGCGGCCTTGGTTAGTGATTGCTAAGATTTCATCAGAATCTAAATCTTCAATCGCTTTTGGCGTCATGACCTCAGAGTTAGCCGGTAAAGTGACTAGAGCTTTACCACTGCGGTTTTTAGACAGCAAGTCAGCGCCTTTACATACAAAGCCGTAACCTGCATCAGAGCCCACCAGCCACAGCTGATCTTCTTCACTCATGATCACTTGGCGAATACTGCTACCAGCCGTAATATTCAAACGACCGGTAATCGGCTCACCTTGACTACGAGCAGAAGGCAGCGAGTGCGATTCCAGAGAGTAACTTCGACCGTCACTACCTAGGAATACCGCAGGCTGATTACTCTTACCTCGTGCGTGCGCTAAGTATTTATCACCCGACTTATAGTTCAGGCCTTCTGCATCTACGTCATGGCCTTTCGCGTGACGAATCCAACCTTTCTCAGAAAGCACAACCGTGATTGGTTCGCTTGGAACAAGATCACGTTCAGTAAGCGCTTTTGCTTCTGCACGCTCAACCAATGGAGATCGACGGTCATCACCGTATTTCTCAGCATCCGCTTTGATTTCTTTTTTCAGTAGTGTGTTTAGACGACGCTCAGAACCGAGTAGCAGTTCTAGCTTCTCACGCTCTTTCTCTAGCTCGTCTTGCTCACCACGGATCTTCATCTCTTCTAGTTTGGCTAGGTGACGAAGTTTGGTGTCTAGAATCGCATCCGCTTGGATATCGGTAATACCAAAACGTGCCATCAATACCGCTTTAGGATCATCTTCAGTACGGATGATCTCAATCACTTCATCTAGGTTTAGGTAAGCAACCAGCAAACCTTCCAAAATGTGTAAGCGAGCCATGACTTTGTCTAGGCGGTGTTGTAGACGGCGACGTACGGTCGTGCGACGGAACTCAATCCACTCTGACAGAATTTGCACCAGACCTTTAACTTGAGGACGATTATCCAAACCAATCATGTTCAAGTTAACGCGGTAGCTGCGCTCAAGATCCGTTGATGCGAACAAGTGGTTCATCAACAAATCACAATCGACGCGGTTTGACTTAGGTACCACAACGATACGCGTTGGGTTCTCGTGATCCGACTCGTCACGAAGATCGTCAACCATTGGTAGCTTCTTCGCACGCATCTGGTTGGCGATTTGCTCAAGCAGTTTTGCACCCGATACTTGGTGTGGCAGAGAGGTGATAACGATATCAGACCCTTCTTTGTGCCATACCGCGCGCATCTTGATGCTGCCGCGACCGTTGCGGTAAATCTTCTCAATATCCGCTTGCGGCGAGATGATTTCTGCTTCTGTTGGGTAATCCGGACCTTTAACATATTGCATCACGTCCGGCAGTTCTGCTTTCGGGTTGTCGATCAAATGAATAGTTGCATCTGCGATTTCACGAACGTTATGCGGTGGGATGTCTGTTGCCATACCAACCGCAATACCGGTTACACCGTTAAGCAGGATATGAGGCAGACGTGCTGGCAACATTTGTGGCTCTTTCATTGTGCCATCAAAGTTAGGTTGCCATTCAACCGTACCCTGGCCCAGTTCGCCTAGCAATACTTCAGCAAACTTAGACAGTTTTGCTTCGGTATAACGCATTGCCGCGAATGATTTCGGATCATCTGGCGCACCCCAGTTACCTTGACCATCCACTAATGGATAGCGGTAAGAGAATGGCTGAGCCATCAATACCATCGCTTCGTAACACGCTGAATCACCGTGCGGATGGTATTTACCTAGCACGTCACCAACGGTACGTGCAGATTTTTTGTATTTTGCTGATGCAGAGAGACCAAGCTCTGACATCGCATAAATGATGCGTCGTTGAACCGGCTTTAAGCCATCACCAATGTATGGCAAGGCGCGGTCCATGATTACGTACATCGAGTAGTTCAGATAAGCGTCTTCAGTGAACTTGCGCATTGGCAACTGTTCGACGCCATCGTAGGTAATTTCTGTAGACATCCGTTACACCTCTGCCAAGTCGCCGTTGTTTTGTAGCCAAGAGCGACGGTCATCTGCACGCTTTTTACCTAGCAGCATGTCCATCATTTCCATGGTCGCCGTAGAGTCGTCAATGGTTAACTGCACTAAGCGACGCGTGTTCGGATCCATGGTGGTTTCACGCAACTGAAGTGGGTTCATCTCACCCAAACCTTTGAATCGTTGCACGTTGATTTTGGCTTTCTTCTTCGACAAGCGCTCTAAGATGCCATCTTTTTCATCGTCATCGAGGGCGTAGAACACTTCTTTCCCGCAATCGATTCGATACAGAGGCGGCATCGCCACGTAGATATGACCCGCTTCAACCAGTGCACGGAAGTGACGAGTGAACAGTGCACAAAGCAGCGTTGCGATGTGAAGACCATCCGAGTCCGCATCGGCAAGGATACAGATCTTACCGTAGCGCAACCCCTCAAGGTTATCGCTGTCAGGATCAATCCCCAAAGCCACTGAAATATCGTGTACTTCTTGAGATGCTAATACTTGGTCAGCAGAGACTTCCCACGTGTTCAAGATCTTACCACGCAGTGGCATCACGGCTTGGAACTCACGGTCACGTGCCTGTTTTGCCGAGCCACCCGCAGAGTCACCCTCCACAAAGAAGATTTCAGTGCGACTTAAGTCCTGTGCTGAACAGTCGGTCAACTTACCTGGCAGTGCCGGGCCGGACGCCACTTTCTTACGTACGACTTTTTTCGCTGCACGCATACGACGGTGCGCGTTAGCGATACAGACTTCTGCCAATTGCTCTGCTAGCTGAGGCTTTTCGTTCAACCAAAGACTGAACGCATCTTTGACTACGCCAGAGACAAATGCCGCAGTTTGACGAGAAGACAGACGTTCTTTGGTCTGGCCTGCAAATTGCGGATCTTGAATTTTAACCGACAACACGTAAGAACAGCGGTCGAAAACGTCATCACCCGTTAGCTTAACGCCACGAGGTAATAGATTACGGAACTCACAGAACTCGCGCATCGCTTCTAACAAGCCTTGGCGTAAACCATTAACGTGCGTACCACCTTGAGCAGTTGGGATCAGGTTAACGTAGCTTTCGGTGATCATCTCACCACCTTCTGGCTGCCAAATTACCGCCCAGTTTGCCGCTTCGGTATCCGCCAAGAACTCACCAGTAAATGGTTCTTCAGGAATAACTGGGTAGCCTTTTACGCCTTCCGCAAGATAGTCTTTAAGACCGTCTTCGTAGTACCACTTATAGTCTTTACCATTAACTTTGTCGGTTAATGTAATTTCTAGGCCCGGGCACAAAACCGCTTTTGCGCGCAGATTATTGACTAGGCGTGTAACAGAGAAGTTAGCCGAATCGAAGTACTTCGCATCAGGCCAGAAATGCACGCTGGTACCGCGATTGCGACGACCACATGTGCCAGTTACGGTCAGGTCAGAGACTTTATCACCGTGCTCAAATGCAATTTCATACACTTGACCATCACGACGAACGGTTACTTCAACGCGTTTTGACAACGCGTTTACTACCGAAATACCTACCCCGTGCAAACCACCAGAGAATTGGTAGTTTTTGTTAGAGAACTTACCACCTGCGTGCAGCTTGCATAGGATTAACTCTACGCCTGACACTTTCTCTTCTGGGTGGATATCAACAGGCATGCCTCGACCATCATCGATCACTTCTAGTGATTGGTCGGCATGTAGGATGACTTGTACTTTTGAGGCATGTCCGGCTAGCGCTTCATCGACACTGTTGTCGATAACTTCTTGGCCCAAATGGTTTGGGCGCGCTGTATCCGTATACATCCCTGGTCGGCGACGTACTGGCTCTAAGCCATTCAGTACTTCAATGGCACCAGCATTATATTGTTCAGTCATAATACGGAATTATTCTCAAAGTTTACTTGTTGCCTGAATATCACCAATGGGTGAACCCATACTCAGGAAACGAAAAAGCCACCCTGTTCACATCACTAAGTGCTTGTAAACATGATGCATAACAAAGTAGCCAGGGTCCTCGACCCTTAAGATCTTTTGGCAAAACATAGTCGGAAAGCATACCGCCCATGTCAAGAAACGGTTGGATATATCAATAAAAACTATGAGCCTTTTCCAATCGCTTTCGAATTACAGTTCTAGAAATTCGATAATCTGTGCAGGATAACGCTCAAAGCCTACAAAACTGTGATCACCGCCTTGTTCTACTGTTTGCTTAGCGTCTGCAAACTTATCTACCGCTTGTCGATAGTCTAAAACCTCATCTTCTGTCTGCTGTAACAACCAGAAAGAATGTGGCGACGCGATGCTTTGTACATCAAGAGCTTTTAACTCGTCAATATGACAAGCTTCAAGTGTATAGGTTTCGTGCGTATAAGGGTTAGTTTGCTCACCCAAATAATCTACTAACAACTCATAGGGCTTAACCGCGGGGTTGACCACAACCGCTTTAAATCCAAACTTGTCATTTAGCCACATTGACATAAAGCCGCCTAATGAGCTGCCCACCAGACCAATGTTATAGTCGTCTTTATATTGCTCGATGATATCCAACAACATTTTCGCCGCTTGTTGAGGATAACAAGGTAACTGGGGAACAATCACTTTGATATCAGGACGATGCTGCTCGCAGTATGCTCTCATCACATTGGCTTTCATTGAGAGTGGGGAGCTGTTAAAACCATGGATATACAGAAGAAGTGAAGGTTTACTCATAGATATCTCGCACAAAAAAGCGAGCCCGAACATAGAGCTCGGGCGCGTTAGTATCCGTTAGAAGAGAAGTCTGGTTGGAACTGACCATCAGGAAGTCGGCCCACTTGAGTCGTAATATCACCACAAGCATGCAGCTGCAGTTCACGCCAACCAGGCGAAGTCGTATCGAGGGCAAAATCATCCGAGTTAGGCTTAAACTGAACACACGTCGAGGGTGTTGCCATCACTCGAATGCCATTATGAAGCACATTCATGTCTTGATGAACATGACCACAGAGAATACCTTTCACGTTATCAAAACGATCGACAACCTGCCAGAACGCTTCGGCATCTTTTAAGGTATGTTGATCAAGCCACGCGCTTCCCACTAATAATGGATGGTGATGCAGCAACACAAGTGTGTGCCTTTCTGGGTGTTCTGCTAACTTTTCTTCAAGTAACGCTAACTGCTGATCACTCAAGCGTCCGTGGGGAACGCCAACAACTTGCGAGTCTAAAAGAACCAACTGCCAATGCGCGCCAAGCAATACATGCTCTGCCGCTTTGATTTGTTGCGAAGGTAATACACTGCCCATATTGGGCTTGTAGTCATGATTACCAGGCAGCCAAAAGCAGTCTTTCTCTAGCGGTTCAATGCCTTCGGCAAAGCGCTGGTAAGATTCTGCACTATGGTCTTGGGAAATGTCCCCTGTCGCCAAGATGTAATCAAACGTCACGTTGCGGCGTAAAACATCAGCAACAACAGCGTTAAAGCTATCGGCCGTTTTTACGCTCAGCAAACTTCCCTCATCGGCAGCAAACAGATGAGTATCCGTAATTTGTAAAAGTTTGATGCTGTCACTAGATGATTGCAAAATGAAAACCTGATTCGTCCACTATATCGTTATTTGTTATTTTCCTTTAGTGACGTGACGATCAATTGAAGGCAAGTGGTGTTCTACTGATACCACTTCGTAAACAAAACGTCAGCCATTCACCGAGGAATGTGTTTAGTTGATGCTTTTCATCTTTCTGCATCAGTTGGTCGTTGGGATAATCATACTTAGCTTTTATGCGAGAGAACTCTCCGCTTGAGCATACTTCGGCTACTCTCGCATCGTGATAAAGCCTGACAGACATCGTCGGTAAAGGAAACACTGGCGTTTCATCACTCTGACATATCTCAACAACTGTGGTGTATTTTGTGATTTCATTCACGGTCAGTTGGTAAACCATGTTCGCCGCTTGATAGCAGCGTACATCCCCAACTTCGGCAGAAGCAGGCAATAAGGCGTTCAATTTAGCGTAGTTGGTCTCATAGGTTCTCATTAGACCCGCTAAATCAACATGATACCTCTGTTTTTCAGCCACTTGTGCCATTACTTACTCTCCACCATTTGGGGTTGCCCCCACTGTGACTTCAACTCTTGATGGTTTAATTGCAACCATTGCAACGCAATAATCGACGCACCATTTTCAAATTTTCCGTCTTTCACCCATTGATATGCTTGCTCACGACTCAAAACATGTACGCGAATATCTTCATTCTCATAGTCTAAACCATGAATGCCGTGCGCTTTAGATGCGTCCACTTCACCAACAAATACGTCCAACTTTTCCGAGCAACCGCCAGCAGAAGGATAATAAGAAGTGACTGGCGCAACACGCCCCACTTGTATCCCCGCCTCTTCGACAGCTTCTCGGCGAATGACGGCTTCAGCTGATTCATCACGGTCAATCATACCCGCGACAATCTCTAGCTGCCATGGGTATTGATGCTCTAAGGCTCCCACTCGAATCTGTTCAATGATAACCACTTGATCCGTATTTGGATCATAAGGAAGCATCGCTGCAGCATGACCACGTTCGAACATTTCTCGTTCGACAACCTCGCTCCAACCTCCAGCAAATAGCTTATGCTGAAAGCGATATTTCACCATTTTGAAAAAGCCTTCAAATAAGGTTTCTTTCGAGATGACTTTTACATCTTGCGAAGTAAAATCCTTTTGTTGTTTGTCACACTGTTGCATTCGACACCTCTCTGAGTGAATCTTGTAGTTTACTCATTGTTATTCGCTTGCTCAAAGGACTTGGCTCAACTTTTTGTACAATAGTTACAAATTAATTTAAGTCTTTGGTGAAAATTTATTGCACAACTGGATAATTACGTGTAAAAAAGTGCAAACTTTAGAGTAAATATCGTGCAAATTGAGTTAAACTACTGAGAATTAACCAATCTATTGACCGCGGGAATAGAAAATGAAAAAATTGCTTCCACTATTTATCAGTGCAGCGCTAGGTAGCATGAGTACGTCTGCGTTCGCAGACTCTTTGGCTGAAATCTACGACTTAGCAAAACAAAATGATCCACAATTGCTCAGTGTAGCAGCACAACGTGACCAAGCTTTCGAAGCAATCACCTCAAGCCGTAGTGCTCTATTACCACAAATTAACCTAACAGCAGGTTACAACTTAACTCGTGGTGATACTGAATACGACTCAAATCTAGTCAATGACGTATCAAACGATGCCAACGCTCTAACCGCTGGTGTTAGCTTTTCACAAGCACTTTACAACCGCGCATCTTGGATCTCGCTAGATACCGCTGAGAAAAGTGCTCGCCAAGCAGACGCAACTTACGCTGCGACTCAACAAGCACTAATTCTTCGTGTTTCACAAGCGTATTTTGAAGTTCTACGCGCACAAGACAACCTTGTTTTCGTCCGTGCAGAAAAAGCCGCAGTGGGTCGTCAACTAGAGCAAACAAAACAGCGTTTTGAAGTAGGTTTATCTGCGATCACTGACGTACACGACGCGCAAGCTCAGTACGACCAAGTACTGGCGGATGAAGTGTTAGCAGAAAACGCACTGACTAACAGCTACGAGTCATTACGTGAAATCACCGGTCAAGAACACAAAGATCTCAACATCTTGGACACTCGCCGCTTCACTGCTAGCCCATCGACCGTGCCTGCTGAATCACTAATTGACGAAGCAAAAACCAAAAACCTGACCTTGCTATCTTCACGTATTCTTCAAGATATCGCACGTGACAATATTTCACTAGCAAGTTCTGGTCATCTACCAACGCTGTCTCTAGACGGTGGTTACAACTACGGTGATACGTCTCATAGCTCTCGTAACAACACCACAGACAACTTCAATATCGGTGTGAACCTTGCGGTGCCGCTATACACGGGTGGTAACGTCACCTCTCAAACCAAACAGGCTGAATACGCGTACGTGGCTGCAAGTGAAGATCTTGAAGCACAATACCGTAGCGTAGTAAAAGATGTTCGCGCACAAAACAACAACATTAACGCTTCTATCGGCGCACTACGTGCTTATGAGCAAGCCGTTATTTCTGCGCGCTCTGCACTAGAAGCAACAGAAGCAGGTTTTGATGTGGGTACTCGTACTATCGTTGACGTGCTAGACGCAACTCGTCGTCTATACGATGCGAATAAAAACCTATCGAACGCTCGTTACGACTACATCTTAAGTGTTCTTCAGCTACGCCAAGCAGTTGGTACGCTAAGCGAACAAGACATCTTAGACGTTGATGCAGGTTTGAAAGCAGCAAAATAATTGCTGACTGAATGCTTCAGTTCTCAATAAATAAAAAACGCCAGTTGATTTATCAGCTGGCGTTTTTTATTGCTTGCAGTTAAGAGACGAAAAGTATCTCAGAACATCAAGTATCAAAAAGGCCGCACTTGGCGACCTTTTACAAACAAATAGCGTTTCAATGCCAACAAATCATAGGCTTAGCCCTTACCACCTTTGATTGCATTGATGATTTCACTGGTTGAGCAACCATCCTCAAAGTTCAATACACGAACTTCGCCACCTGCAGCAATGACTTCTTTACCACCAGCAATCTCTTCTGGTTTGTAGTCACCACCTTTTACTAGCAAGCTTGGCAGAACTTCCGAGATCAAACGTTGCGGCGTATCTTCACTAAATGGTACAACCCAATCCACAGCGCCCAAACCTGCCAATACCGCCATGCGGCGATCGGTTGGATTCACAGGACGACCAGGCCCTTTAAGACGCTTCACTGATTCATCGGTATTCACCGCAACAATCAGGCGATCACCAAGTTCTGCAGCGTGATTGAGGTAAGAAACATGCCCAGCGTGAAGAATATCAAAGCAGCCGTTTGTCATAACGACTTTCTCGCCACGTGCACGTGCTTTTTTCACTGCTTCAATCAGCGCTTTTTCTGAAATCACACCGTAATCCGTGTCTTGGCTGCCATGTACCGCTTCTGCCAGTTCAATTTCAGACAAGGTCGAGGTACCAAGCTTACCAACAACAACGCCTGCCGCAGCATTCGCTAGTGCACACGCTTCTTCGAAGGATTTACCCGCCGCCACTGAAGCTGCAAGTACAGAAATCACCGTATCACCAGCACCTGTCACGTCGTACACTTCTTTCGCTTGAGTCGGAAGGTGGAATGGCTCTTGACCACGGCGGATCAACGTCATGCCGTTTTCACTACGTGTAACCAGTAGCGCTTCAAAATCAAACTCTTCAACAAGCTGAAGTGCTTTTTCAACCAGCTCTTGGTCTGATTTTACTTTGCCAACGACATCTTCAAACTCTTTCATGTTTGGTGTTAAGAGTGTTGCTCCGCGGTAGCGTTCAAAATCCGCACCTTTAGGGTCAATGAAAACTGGAATGTTTGCTGCGAGCGCTTTTTGGATGTATGCCTGAACATGCTCTAACGAGCCTTTTGCGTAGTCAGACATAATCACGGCTTTAACGTTTGGCAGAGCGGCATCCATACGCGATAGCACAGGTGCAGAATCCGTGTTTTCAAACTTATCTTCGAAGTCGAGACGAATAAGCTGTTGTCCACGGCTCATTACGCGAAGCTTCGTGATCGTTGGGTAATCAGGCAGTGCAACGAAATCGCACTTCACATTGAGTGAGCTCAGCGTCTCCGTCAGCACTTTTGCAGGCTCATCTTCCCCTGTTAGACCAACAATGTGAGCATGGCCACCTAGTGATGCGATATTCATCGCAACGTTCGCAGCACCACCAGGACGCTCTTCATTGTTTTCTACTTTTACAACAGGAACCGGCGCTTCAGGAGAAATACGTCCGGTTGGGCCATACCAGTAACGATCTAGCATGACATCACCGATGATGAGCACACCAGCGCTGTTGTAATCAGGTAGAATTGGTTTCATTATTGGTCTCCAAAAATTAAATCGAAGTGAGTTTATCACAGCCCTTATCGAGGCTAAATATATGGTCTTAACTGAACCACTGATTCCAAGCCTGTTTTACCCACTCCCTTTCGGCAACAAACTTATCTTCCACCACATCAGCATCTAAATTGAGTAGATTTCTTCGGTGTATTTCGTTTCGCATTGTCGTGTAGGCACGTATCAACTGCATTGCCTGGTCTTCGTCCATGACATTTTGTGCAATGAGCGTTTCAAAGATACGCACATTATCACACCAACGCGTTAATTTCGGCTTATCGTGACTATAGTTGAGCACTAAGTACTGAGCGAGAAATTCGATATCGGTAATCCCTCCCACATCTTGCTTGAGCATAAAACGGCCGGGCTTTTTCCCCCCAAGATGACCGCGCATTTTCTCTCTCATTTCGACAACGGCTTTTTTCAGTTCCGCCCGATCGCGCGCTTTGCACAACACATCATGTCGCGTATTGTGAAATGCAATGGCAAGGGGTTCATCGCCGTAAATCAAGCGCGCGCGCACAAGTGCTTGATGCTCCCATGTCCAGGCTTCTTGATGCTGATAATCTTCAAACGCATCGGTTGGGCTAACCAACAAACCTGACGCGCCAGATGGGCGCAAGCGGGTATCGACTTCGTACAAAATGCCGGAAGCGGTGCGAGTCGAGAAAATATGGATGATGCGCTGCGCTAGGCGAAGGTAGAACTGACGACCGTCGATTTCCTTTTTGCCATCTGTATAGACATTGACTGGGCAGTCATGCATGAAGACGATATCCAAGTCGGAGTTATAGCCGAGTTCCCAACCACCGACTTTGCCATAGCCAATGACGGCAAAACCCTTGCCTTCACGATCTTTTACATGCGTTGGCTCGCCGTATTTTTCGGACACTTGCAACCAAGCCTGACTGACCACCGCATCAACGATAGCTTCCGCCAAATAGGTTAAGTGATCACTCACTTTCATCACCGGCAATGCACCAGCAATATCCGCCGCCGCAATACGTAAAATGCAGATTTGCTTAAACTGACGCAACGCTTCCATTTGCTGCTCCATATCATCTTCTGGAATACGGGCCAGATAATCACGCAGCTCTGTACGGTAACTGTCTAATGGGATTGGATTGTACAACTGTGCAGGATCGATTAACTCATCGAGTAAGATCGGATACCGAGATAGCTGCTCTGAAATCATTGGGCTTGCGGTACACAAACGCACGAGCTGTACTAGAGCCGCTGGGTGCTCATCCAATAACTCCAGATAAGTCGTACGAGTGCAGATATTGTGCAGTAAATGCAGCACTCGCGGTAAACCAAACTGTGCATCAGGGTGGGAAAACACCGCATCAAACACCTTCGGCATCAAACGGTTTAACACTTCTCGTCCACGCGGTCCTAACGTTTTTTTAGCCAGATCGGTTTTAAAGTTGATGATGGTTTTCGCGCATGAAGCAAAGTCTTCAACCTGAATATCCTGCTGCAAGATATGTTCAAGCACATCTTGTTTGTTCGCCATATCCCATAACTCATGAAAATGACGAGCAACCGTAGTGCCCTCATCTTCTTCATCATCACCAATTAACGACTCAAATACTTGATGGACATTCGCCATGTGCTGCTGAGTTTGCTCAATCAGTTGCTCCCAAGAGGTCATTTGCATCGCGGTAGCGAGCTTTAAGCGTTCGGTTTCGCAATCAGGCAGCGTCTGGGTTTGCTTGTCCGCCATCGCTTGCAACAAGTTTTCTAATTGACGCAAGTACTTGTATGCAGCTTCTAGACTGCTGACTTCTTGCGAAGTGAGTAACGCCAGCTCTTCAATGCCTTGCAGCGTTTCCAACAACCCTCGATTACGAAGAGAAGGCTCGCGACCACCTCGAATTAATTGAAAAACTTGGGCGATAAATTCAATTTCTCGGATGCCACCTGCGCCTAACTTGATGTTGTTGTTCAAACCTCGGCGGCGAACCTCACTACTGATCATCGATTTCATCCGACGCAAAGACTGAATCGCACTGAAATCAATATAGCGACGAAAAACAAAAGGACGCAGCATTTGGCGTAGCTCTTGGTATTGCGGGTACATTTCGCACCCCATCACTCGAGCTTTGATCATCGCGTAACGCTCCCAGTCACGTCCCTGTTCTTGATAATAATCTTCAAGCGCCGCATAGCTCATGACTAATGGGCCACTTTCTCCAAATGGACGCAGTCGCATGTCGACGCGGTAGCAAAAACCATCGAAGGTTTGTTGGTCGAGCGCTTTGATGATGCGTTGACCAAGACGAGTAAAGAACTGGGCATTGGCAATGCTGCGGCGCGCGCCTTGTGTCTCACCGTTTTCTGGATACGTGAAAATCAGATCGATATCGGAAGAAAAGTTTAACTCGCCACCACCCAGTTTCCCCATGCCGATAATCAACATCGGCTGTACTTCACCTTCCTCACTCGTCGGCGTTCCCCACTCCTGACAACACGCTTGATATTGCCATTGATAGGTTTCAAAAATCATCGCTTCAGCCAACTCGGATAAGTGGCTTAAAGACGTTTCTAGCGACCATGCATGCGTGAAATCCTTCCACGAAATGTACACCATTTCTCGGTTGCGAAACTGACGCAACACGCGATGACCAGACATCTCATCCGGGCATTGTCCCAACAGTGCAGCAAGACGTGAGCGGTAAGATTCCTGACGACTTGGTTGCGCTAACATGCTTGGCAACTCACGGGCTAAAACTTCATCGCGATGAATGGCTTCGGTAATAAACTGGCTTAAGCCCGCCACATAGCGAAATTGCTGCGCAATCTCATCTGGCCAAAGGGGAAAATAACCTGCCTCTTGAGCATTTTGTACGGCAGATTCAGCGATAGAAATCAGTGGCGAAGGCAGCTGCATTTTTCTTCCTTGTTTGAAAAGCACGGTAACTCATTCTTTATACCAGACTTAAAGCAAATAAAAACGCCCACAAAAGGTTTGTGGGCGTTTTATCAAAAGTTCTGGATGGAATATTAAACTTGGAAAGATTTGATCTTCTTGTCTAACTCGCCAGCATTATTTTGCATCATTTCAGAAGTTTCTAGCAGCTCTGTCACAACCACAACCGAGGCTTCTACCAGCTCACGTACATTGGTGAGGTTTTGACTCATCTCTTCTGCAACACTGCTTTGCTGACCAGACGCCGTCGCGATTTGGAAGTTCATGTCATTGATTTGCGTCACTTGCCCAACAATACCATCGAGCTCAGATCCAGCATTAGAAACCAGCTCGTTTCCATCGGCCGCTTCCACTACGCTTTTCTCCATGAGTTCTACAGCAGATTCTGCACTGGTTTGCAGCTGCGCAATCATCTCTTGAATTTCTACCGTCGCTTGTTGTGTACGCTGTGCAAGGTTACGAACTTCATCTGCAACCACCGCAAAACCACGACCCGCCTCGCCAGCTCGCGCCGCTTCAATCGCCGCATTCAGTGCAAGCAGGTTAGTTTGTTCAGAGATACCTTGAATCGTACCCACAACACTACCAATGGATTCAACACGTTCTTCGACCTGGTTAACCGCCTGCGCCGATGAAGCGATGTCCGACGAGAGTTCACTCATTTTCGCCATCGTACTTTGCAAAAACTGTTGACCAGAAATCGCTTGTGCGGAAGCTTGCTCTGTAAGAGAAGACGCCGTCTGGGCATGTTCTGCGACGGTTTGCACCGTCGACGACATTTCACTCATCGCCGTCGCAAGTTGATCAATTTCGTTAAACTCTTCTTGCGCCGACTCCTTCGTTTCCGACATGCTCAGCGTCATCACTTCCGTGAGTGTGGATAACTCATCAGAAGCATTAATTTGCATTTGAATCACATCGTGCAATTGGCGACGTGTCTTTTCTAATTCACGTGCCACGTCTCCGTATTCATCTTTACAATCCATACCAAATGGCACGGAGAGGTTCTTGCTCGCCATCAGTTTGATTGCGTCGCTCAGATACTGTGTTTGACGCAGCATCACTCTAGCCGCCGCTAATAAGAGCACGACAAAAACCACAATCAATAAGGCAGTTTGCCAAGCAACTTGCGTTAAGTATGCTTCGTAATGCTGTTGGGCAACTTGCGCGTTTTGTGTCGCCGCTAAAAGTGAATCGTAAAAGGTGTTTGCGTCCCACAGTTGTTTTGCCACTATCAGGACAGTACTGAAGACCATCAACATGACCATTTTAGGAACCAGTCGAATGTCGGATATGACCCTTTCCCATGGCTTAAATGCCAGCTTTTCCATTGTCAGTTCTCCACCGAGTCTTATATAGTCTTTATCTATAATCTTTATATTACTTATAGTTATGTTCGCGTTTAGCGTGGTTACGCGATTTATTTCGAGCTTCGTATGAAAAACAATGATATCAAAGACAGCACACGACCGATGGGCCTGTTGTCACTAATATTGTCTTTTATGGCACTATTTGTGATCTCTGGCTTGTTGTTTTTCCCGATCGATCACGAAACCCGTCAAGTTCTTATCGGTCTGGATTTCATAATCTGTAGTATTTTTCTATTACAGCTCACCATTGATTTGATCCGGTCCACAGATCGGTGGTTATTTCTTAAACGTCATTGGATAGATTTCGTGGCGAGCATCCCATTAATAGAGCCACTGCGCTTTGCTCGTATCTTTCATATTCTTCGAGTGGTATTAGTACTGCGCTCGTCAAAATTCATTTTGCATCAGCTCAAAGAAAACCGCCGCGAAACCACGGTCGCCTCAATATTACTGTTGATGGTGATCCTCATTACGCTCGGTTCTAGTGCAATGCTGTTTATCGAAGCGAAAAACCCAGAAGCGAATATTCGCACTGGCGCCGATGCTTTGTGGTGGGTATTCGTAACGATCTCAACCGTTGGTTACGGCGATCATTATCCGGTGACATCAATAGGAAAGTTTTTAGCCGTCATCATCATTGTTTGTGGTGTGGGGATCTTTGGTATGATTTCGGGTCTTATCACCTCTATTCTTACTGCCCCGACGAAACAACAGACGCACAGCTTAATCAATAAAGAACGTATGCTCGAGCAGCTCCTGAATCAACAAGCCCAAATACTAGAACGACTCGACTTCATAGAAAAAGAACTGCAACAAAGCAAAACAAAGACAAAAAAATAGGACCATGCGGCCCTATTTTTTGTACAGGTAGTCAAGGTGATCATTCACGCCAATAAGGCTGAACTTCCACACTGATCGCTCGGGTTTGATCCATTGCATGCAAAATTGAACGCTCTTGACGGTGCAACCAGCGTTCTAACTGCTCTTTTTCTGCGTCTTCCAACATATCAACCAACGGAAGTAAGTGGTTCAGCATTAGCAGATCATCAATACCATGCACCAGATCCGCCCATGGCAAACGGAAGCTGTTACGCTCATCCGAGTTATATAGACTCGCGAAACCAATACCGGTATAGAGGTTACGCAGCAAGCGATAGCGCTGATCAACGTACTCTTGCGCCGTCAGGTCGCGCTCTGCTGGGAAAGCTTCCATTAGTTCTGCCCAAGTGCGATCGAGCTGAGTGACTGAAAACGGCATGATATTACTTGCCATTTTTTCGCGCGCTTTTTCATCAAGAAACGGCTGCCAGCCACGCGCTAAGATCCAGCGACTAAGATCCAGCAATAACCCGGTGTAACGCGCGGAATTGAGCAACCCTAGCACTTCTTCACGGCTTGGCAGCTCTTGTAACTGCTGAGTCAACTCAGATACTAAGAACTTACGCGCATCCAACTTACGCAGCACATTGCCTTTGTCATCTAAGAGCTCTTCAAGGTGTGCATGCTCATCCAACCAACTCAGTTCTTCTTCCAACCATTTAAGCTCTTGGCGCAGAATCGCACTCGCGCGACGAGGGACAACACCACCAAAAATGGTCAATGTTTGACGAATAAAACGAATGGCATTGCTGATTTCACGTAGCGCTTCCACATTGTCACGCTCAGCATAAATTTGCTCGTGATAATGCCAGTGAGATAGGGCGTGTTCTAAAGAGTTGATCAAGCAGTATTCAACGGTATCCGTCGGGCTACTGTCCACAAGCGCCAACGATTTTACTTCATCACCTGCATAGCCACTTGCAAGTCGATAGCCTTTCGCCGCTTTACTCAAGTTACCCAAACGCATGCCACCTTGCTCGCAAAAGCTACGTGCTAGTGTAAATAGGGCATCGGTTTGGCCCGATTTAAGTTCCAGTTCAACTTCGCAAATCGGTTCTTGTTTCTCTTCCCCATCTTCATCTTTGGCGACGACCATACCTTGGTCAAACGCCACTTCTATTTGGCTACCGTCTGGCATGCCAATCAGCCACTGTTCACGTGTGAAGTTGGTCGAGAATAACGGCATAAGCTCAGATTGCAGCGTTGCTGCGTCTTTACCTGGCGGCCAAATGTCTACAGGATGAAGCGACAGATTAGGCTCGTCGCTAGTGTGCTCAGCATTGTATTCTGGTCTTTGATGTAAGCCTGCGACGACGCGTCCTGCTGTCTTTACGGTTTGGACGAATACATCATCAAAACGGCGAATTCTTAAACCAATGTCGTGCTTTCTCAGCCATTTATCGGCGGTATCAAAGTAGGTGTTACCCAAGTCACGACAACTATGCTGAAGTACTTTTGTCTCAGAAATTTTTTCTTTTAAAGTTTCTGAAAATTCAGGAGAAACAAAAAACTTCAGTTCTATTTCGGTTTCCATAGCTATACCTTTCAAAGCAGATAGAAACAGGATATTGCGTAATTTCTCGCACGGCAAGAGAGAAATATCGCCGGAATGATGATCTAAAACAGTTTTAATGAGCGATTTAATGCGTTACCATGCGCGCCTTTATAGCCATCGTTCAACATTTCGCCAAGCACTCAGAAATGGTGTATGTTTTTTTAAGGTTATAGTTATTAGGTTGAATGACCATGCCAGTAAATACAATTATGGGGTTATTTGCAAAGTCCCCAATTAAGCCTTTGCAACGCCACGTTGTGTGTGTCAACGAATGTTGTTCACACTTGGTGAAATTCTTTGAAGTATCTTCAAAGGGTGACTGGGAAAAAGCATCTGAAATCCGTGCACAAATTTCTCACCTAGAGAAAGAAGCGGACGTGCTGAAACGTGAAATCCGTCTAAAACTGCCTCGCGGTTTGTTCATGCCAGTAGACCGTACTGACATGCTTGAGCTTCTTACTCAGCAGGACAAACTTGCAAACCTGGCAAAAGACATTGCTGGCCGTGTATATGGTCGTCAACTTGTCATTCCTGAGGCTCTCCAACCAAACTTCCTCGCTTACGTTCAACGTTGTCTTGATGCGGCCGATCAGGCGCAAAAGGTAATCAATGAACTTGATGAATTGCTAGAAACCGGCTTCAAAGGTCGTGAAGTGACGCTCGTCGCTGAAATGATTCATCAATTAGATGTCATCGAAGATGATACCGATGCTATGCAGATTGAACTTCGTCAACAGTTGATGGTGATTGAGTCTGACATGAACCCTATCGATGTCATGTTCTTGTACAAGATTCTTGAATGGGTAGGTGGTATTGCCGACCAAGCGCAGCGCGTAGGTGCTCGTTTGGAAGTCATGCTATCTCGATCTTAAAACATAAAGTTAACGACATAACGAAGAGCATAATGAACACGTGTCATAGGGACGATGACTATTTTCATCGTCTTATGGTTTGGCGCGCGTAAAATTTTGTTCCGCTTGTTATAAAACAACTAGGTATTACGATGGATATCCTTGCGAACTACGGCACTGTCCTGATTATTGTTGCAGCGATTTTTGGTTTCATGATGGCGATTGGTATTGGCGCGAACGACGTTGCTAATGCGATGGGTACATCAGTAGGTTCAAAAGCGCTAACCGTAAAACAAGCTATCATCATTGCGATGATCTTCGAATTTGCAGGTGCTTACCTTGCAGGCGGTGAAGTAACCGACACTATCCGTAAAGGTGTAATCGAAACTTCTTTATTTGCTAGTCAACCTGACGTTCTTGTCTACGGTATGATGTCTGCTCTTTTGGCTGCGGGTACATGGTTACTTCTTGCCTCTTACATGGGCTGGCCAGTATCTACGACTCACTCAATCATCGGTGCAATCATTGGTTTTGCATGCGTATCAGTAGGTACTGAAGCGGTTGACTGGGGCAGCGTTCAAGGCATTGTTGGTAGCTGGATTATTACACCAGTGATTTCAGGTTTCTTTGCTTACGTTATCTTTGTCAGCGCACAACGTCTGATTTTTGATACTGAGAACCCGTTATTCAACGCCAAACGTTTTGTTCCTGTTTACATGTTCATCACAACAATGGTGATTGCACTTGTAACTATCAAAAAAGGTCTAAAACACGTTGGTCTTCACCTAACCAATGGCGAAGCTTGGATGTGGGCAGCAGTAGTTTCAGCACTTGTGATGGTTGGCGGCTACGTATACATCCAGAAAAAATTCGCTAATCGCGAAGAAGACCGCAGCTTTTCTGGCGTGGAAGGTATCTTCAGCGTTCTGATGGTTATCACCGCTTGTGCAATGGCATTTGCACACGGTTCAAACGACGTTGCAAACGCCATTGGTCCACTGTCTGCTGTAGTATCGACTGTTGAACACATGGGCGAAATCAGCACGAAAAGCACCATCGCTTGGTGGATTCTACCTCTTGGTGGTATTGGTATCGTGGTCGGTCTTGCGACACTGGGTCACAAAGTAATGGCAACCGTTGGTACAGGTATCACTGAGCTAACTCCTAGCCGTGGTTTTGCAGCTCAGCTAGCAACCGCTTGTACTGTTGTTCTAGCTTCTGGTACTGGTCTGCCAATCTCAACCACTCAAACATTGGTTGGTGCGGTTCTCGGTGTTGGCTTTGCTCGTGGTATCGCGGCACTAAACCTGGGCGTGGTTCGTAACATCGTGGCATCATGGATCGTTACACTACCAGCAGGTGCACTATTGGCCGTTGTATTCTTCTACGGACTTCAAGCGATGTTCGCTTAAGACACTCGTCAATAGAATGTAAGCGCTTTGTCATTATTGACTCAAACGCACAGAAAGGGAGGCTTTGCCTCCCTTCTTTGTTGCACCGAAGTTTGAAACTGCATACTATTCGTCTATTTCCGGCTCCAATCATTCGGTGCCAACGCTGTCTCCAAGAAAAATCGTTAAGGGATTTACTGTGAAAAAACTAATCATCACGGTTTTGTTTACTTTGCTAGCAGCGCCAGCGGCCCTAGCAGCAGACCGTTATATTTCTGATGACCTCTTCACTTTTATGCACTCAGGTCCAAATAACACCTACCGTATTATTGGTAGTGTTAACGCCGGTTCTAAAGTACAACTGATTAAAACCAACCGAGATACTGGCTATACGCAAGTTCGTGATGACCGCGGTCGTACTGGTTGGGTACAAAGCAAGTTTGTGACAAACCAAGAAAGCATGGCGATTCGCCTTCCTCGCATTGAGAAAGAGCTAGCAGAAGTGAAAGAGCAGCTTGCTAACGCTCGTAAAACTTCTGATGCAGAGAAAGCCGGCCTTGTTACCTCTCTAGAAACGCGTAACCAACAAATTTCCGATCTTGAGAATAAATACTCTGAGATCAGCGACCAGCTTACTTCTGTTGAGACAGAAAACCGCGAGCTGCGCGCTAAACTGGATACACAAAAAGACGACATGCTGCTTAAGTACTTCACTTATGGCGGCGGTGTTGCAGGTTTAGGTTTGCTATTTGGTTTGATTCTTCCGCATGTCATGCCTCGTAGAAAACGTTCACCTGCGGGTTGGGCATAAGTCCTTAGCCCTTTTATCTATAAAAAAGAATGCAAAAGCCAGTCGATATTCGACTGGCTTTTTTGTTTGCTTAGTTTTACGGAAATCTGCACTACTCACCCATTGAACTAGACGCTCGACGACGATCCGTTGCGCCATAAAGCTTGCCATCTTTTAGCTCAATTGCATTCAAACCACTTACCACTGGAATAACGTGTACTGGGTAGCCAAGCTCCATAAACTCCGGCACCAACATTTCTGCGAAGGTTTTCTTTTCCACCAGCAAGCCAGTCGGGTCATAAGACTTGGTGCGATCTATCTTGGTACCGTACTGGATGTTTGGTAAGTCAATAGCCTCTTGCGCTGATAACTTCCAATCCAGTACGCCAACCACGGTTTTGAGTACATACCCCGGTATTTGCGAACTTCCTGGTGAACCAACCACCAAACGCAAATTATCATCACTGTCCATCACCATTAATGGCGTAATAGCCGAACGTGGACGCTTGCCCGCTTCAATTGAGTTTTGAGTAGGCTTACCGTTAAGCGTTGGTTGAGGTGAAAAGTTTGCCATTTGTGCATTCAAGATAACGCCATCAACTATGACACCAGATCCCATTCCTGTGCCAACGGTGCTGGTCATAGCAATCGCATTACCTTCCCTATCAACGATAGAAATGTGCCCTGTATCTTTGCTCTCGAAGCCTTGATATTGCGCATACTGAGTTTGCGTTATCTGTCCGGCTTTTGGATTCTCTTTCGAGGTGCCATTATCAGGGATTAAATCACGTCTCTGGTCCAAATAGGTTTTAGATAACAATTGTTCAACTGGTGCTTCCACATAATCCGGATCTCCGGCATACGCAATACGATCAGCTTTTGCTAAGCGCATCGCCTCAGTCATTAAACGCCAAGGCTCTACATCAGTTAATGCCATCTGAGATATATCGTACGGCTCCAGCAATTTCAGACTTTGAGCAACCATCACACCGCCAGAGGCCGGGTAACCAAACGAAACGATTTTGTTGCCTCGATAATCGCTTTCAATAATATCGCGAGATTTCACCTGATAGTTTTTAAAGTCCTCTAACGACAATTTCTCATACTGATCGTTAATACGACTATTCACCGTATCAACAATATGTTGACCAAGTGCACCACCATACAAATAGCGATCGCCTTGCTGAGCTATTTTCTCTAGCGTCTCAGCCATTTTAGGGTTCTTCATTAACGTCCCTGTTGGCTTCACTTCATCATCTTGCCAATACAAGGCTTTAATTTCTGGGTCGCGAGCCAAACGCGTTTGCTCTCGCACGACGATATCATAGGTATAGCTATTCATCGCGTACCCATCACGCGCGAGCTTAATCGCAGGTTGAACCAACTCAGACCATGGTAATTTGCCGTATTGCTCATGAGTGGAATAAAGCAAACGTAAGGTGCCCGGCACTGCAACGGAGCGAGGCCCCAAAATTTCATCGCGGCTGAGTGCTTTCCCATTTTCAATAAACATCTCAGGGTGAGCGCTAGACGGCGCTTCATCTCGCCCATCAAGGGCTAAAAACTTCTGCTTGTCATGTTGATAAAACAGCACGAAAGTACCGCCTCCAATTCCCGTCATATCCGGTTCAACCACAGACATCACCATCTGCATCGCGACCATGGCATCAACGGCGTTCCCGCCCTCTTTCAATATTGAATAACCAGTGCTGCTCACGTAAGGGTTGGTCGCACTGACCATAAAATCTTGTCCGTTATTATCTGGTGTTATAGGGAAAGGGGTCGGCTTTGCTGCGTAACTTAACGACGCAACAACACTTAAAGAAAAAATCAGAATACGCATGTGTCTCTGTGTAGACTCCTGTTATTTCACGGGGTCTAACGTGGACCAGGTCGTGATGACGAAGTTCGTCAATATGGTGCTTTTTTACACAACGCTGACTGGAGTCATTCTACTAATACATGGCTGATATTGATGTAATTTAAACGACTGAGAAAAGCTATATTTAGCTTGTGTGAGTCCCTAAAAATCATCACTCAAATAGATGAAAAAGACCTTATGAGAAACAAAAAAGCCAGCGACATGACCTCGCTGGCTTGATGATTTACTATAAAAAACGGCTACCCTTTCCACTCATACAACGCTGGGATACGAATTTGCTCACCTTGGAACTCGACAATCACCGCTTGCGGTTGTATTTCTCTTAATGTGACCTGCCCATCAACAACGTCTCCTTGATGATATTCAACATTGTTAATTTTCACCCAGCGGCGATTTTCATCACTGGCGTACATGTGGGTTTGCAAATTGAGCGCAGGCAGACGACCTTGCCACTGGTGAGCGTTGCGCTCTAAATCGTTCACGCGCATCGTTTGTGGTAAAGGCGTATCATCTCGGGATAACGCATTTTCGACCTTTCGCGCCAAATCAGGAGATAATGAGGACAAGTCAAGATCATCCAGAGACAAACCTAGGTCCTCTTCAACTACTGAAGTGCCTTGAGTTGATATAGATGTTTCTATCTCATCTTTGTTTGCTGTATTACTCACGTATTCATCAGATGTTGCAAACGTACCAAAATCACGAGACAGCTCTGCACTTGGCCACTCTCTTGGCAATTGCGCCAACTGAGTAGTTTCAGGATAGTCCAATGCTTTGAACGGTTGTTCCGCTTCCATCTTAGCCTTAGGGGCGGAAGTACTAGCTTCAGCATGAGGCGTAAGGAGATCTAAATACCAAGCAACTCCGATTGCAGCAACGGTGATCGGCAACAAGAACAAACCAATATGTTTCATGGCTGACATTATGCGTCCTCCTTCTCGATTCTCGCCAGTTGAGGCGCATCTGGCTGCACGTTTTGTTGAAGACGATCTAGCGTCCGCTTACCTGCAATGCCGTCGACCCCAATACCTTGCCAACGTTGGAATAACTCAACTCGCTCTTTCATCGCACCATCAAAAATAGACGTTTCAAGCAGTGGCTCACTTACCGCTTCTGCTAATAGTCGGTCTAATACTTCGATCGCAGGACCTTCCATGTCTAAACGTAATGTCTCTTTCAACGGCGCTTGCCACAGTTCAATGATATTGCCTTGCCACATCGGCTTTAGCCACGAAATAGGCAGACGCAGACGCTGCTTGCCATTGAGCACTTCGACTTTGTCATTGCCGACGGCGTACAAAATGACATACCCAACATCACCTTGATAATTCAACTCCAAAATCACAGGGCGATTTTGTTGCATCAGCAGCGGCCAGGTCGCCATTTTACGCTCACAACGCATGGTCGATTGGGGTTCTGATAAACAAAGATTGTCGCGAACCGATGCTTGATATCCCCACAAACGATACAAATCATTCACGGCGAGATTCGACTGTTTTTGTGCTAACAATAAGTCACGCTGATCATCGGTCAATTGTTGGTTGACGACTATTGGCGTTGGCTCCTCTCTTGGTGCACTCACTTGCGCTAACACTGACGTTGCTTGAGCTGGCATATAATTCACGACCTCCCACCCCGTACCTAATGCAGCAATAAGACCCACCGTGACTGAGCCCCAAGCAGGCCAACGGAAAGTACGGCGCTCTTTTTTATCTTGCTGATAAATATCTGCCTGAAACTGCATCACCTCTTCACAGGCCTGCTGAACAGTTTGCTTATCCACCACCACATTACCTTGGTGATAACTGATGTTGAGAGATTTATCACAGATAAGATTAATCAAGCGCGGGATGCCGTGACTGTATTTGGCAATGAGTTTACAAGAAGCACGATTAAACAGTTGCTGGTCACCACCTGCCGTATGTAATCGAAACGCGATGTAATCTTCTGTCTCTTTTTCATCCAACGGCAACAAGTGATAACGCCCAGTAATCCGCTGAGCAAGCTGGCGTAGTTGCGTCGTTTGTAATAACCGCTGTAATTCAGGCTGTCCGACCAACAACACTTTGAGCAGTTTTCTGGTATCGGTTTCCAAGTTGGTCAACAAACGTAACTGCTCTAAAACGTCGGCAGCAAGGTGTTGAGCCTCATCAATGACCAGCAATGTCTGCCAGCCTGAGCGATAATTACGCAGCAAGTATTTGTGAATCACTTGGTTTAGCTGTTTGAGGTTTGCATCTGGCGGATAAGTAATTTTGAATTCATCGCAAATAGCTTCGAGCAAGTCTCGACTCGAAAACGTGGGATTTAGGATCAGACCCGCTTTGGTATTATCACCTAAATTCGCCAGCATCGCTTTTGCGACGGTCGTTTTGCCTGTACCCACTTCGCCAGTAAGCATAGCAAAACCACCGCCATCGCCTAGCCCGGCTTGGAGATGTGTGATTGCCTCTTTGTGACGTTGGCTTAAATACAAATAACGCGAGTTTGGAACAATCGAAAATGGTTGTTCTACAAACCCAAAAAAGTCCTTATACATTAGGCTCTCCAGCTAAAAAACCACCAGGGAATAGTCAGATATAATATAAACATAGCTGCATCTACTCTCGGGAGTAAAGAAAAGTACCATTGCTTGCTACAATGTCCAACGGCATATCAATAAATTAAGAGGTAATTCGTGCAAGTTTATTTAGTAGGTGGCGCAGTTCGAGATAAATTGCTCGGAATTGATAGTTATGACAACGACTGGGTGGTCGTAGGTGCGACTCCCGAGATGATGCTGTCCCAAGGGTACACCGCCGTTGGTAAAGACTTTCCTGTATTTTTGCACCCAAAAAGTAAAGAAGAACATGCACTTGCGCGAACAGAAAGAAAATCAGGCTCTGGTTACACTGGCTTTGAGTGTTTCTTCGATCAAAACGTCACCTTGGAAGAAGATTTAACTCGTCGTGATTTAACCATTAACGCGATGGCAATGGAGAGTGATGGTACGATACATGACCCATATGGTGGCCAGCAAGATCTCAACGATAAACTGCTACGCCATGTATCAGACGCCTTTATTGAAGACCCTCTACGCGTTTTACGTGTCGCTCGCTTCGCAGCAAAGCTTGCTGATCTAAACTTTACGGTTGCCGACGAAACCATGCGGTTAATGCGCCACATGGCAGAGTCTGGGGAGCTGAGCACACTGACTCCCGAACGTGTTTGGCAAGAATGGCATAAATCCCTTTCCACCCCTCGCCCTGATATTTTCTTATCGGTTCTAAGAGATTGTGGTGCATTGGCCGTTGTTTTACCTGAAATTGATGCACTATTTGGCGTGCCTCAACCAGCAAAATGGCATCCAGAAATCGATACGGGCATCCATACTTTGATGGTGGCAGAGCAAGCCGCAAGATTGAGTGACTCACTCCCCGTCAGATTTGCCGCTCAAGTGCATGACTTGGGTAAAGGGGTGACGCCAGAGAGCGAATGGCCAAGCCACAGAATGCATTGTCATACAGGATTAAAACTGATTAAAAAGCTGTGCGAGCGTGTCCGTGTACCGAATGAGTTTCGTGATTTAGCCTTGATGGTGTGCGAACAGCACTCCAATATCCATCGTGCGGCCGAGTTAAAGCCGCAAACCATCATAAAAATACTCAACAAATTCGATGTTTGGCGCAAAGCTGAGCGCTTAGAAGATATTTTAATATGTTGTCAGGCTGACCATGCAGGTCGAAAAGGGTTAGAAGAGAAGCCTTATCCTCAAGCTGAGATTTTTACCCACGCTTATCAATCCGCAGCCGCCGTAGATGTTCAGAGCATCATTAAGGATGGATTTAAAGGCCCGGCAATACGTGATGAACAAGAAAAGAGACGGATTGAAGCGGTAAGAGTCGCTTTGAATAAGTGATCTGAGCTCAAGATTAATTAACCGAGTTGTATTCATGCCAGGTCATTCCAGCGAGACTAGGAATCTAATATCAGCACGCAGGGAAGTTTTAGGAAATGGCCAACGCCATAAGAAACTCGGAGAGAAGATTCTGAATCTCGCTCCTTCGTCGCTGTTCAGAATGACGTTGTTGTTTAGGTATGCAGCTTGCGGTTAAGCAAGCTGCCAATCCGTCGCGTTATCAGGCGCTAAGCAAGAACGCAAACAAGCCGAAACCTAGAATCAGACGGTAAATCACAAACGGTGTCATGCCCATACGTGAAATCATCTTTAAGAAGAAGTGGATACAGATGTAAGCACTGATAAACGATGTGATGATACCAGTCAGCAAGAAACCAATATGGACAGGTTCACCGCTGGTCACTAGCTTCATACCTAAGTAGCTACCAGCCAATGTTATGATAGGGATCGACATTAAAAATGAAAAGCGCGCAGCCGCTTCTCGAGTAAAGCCAAGGTAAAGTGCAGCTGTAATGGTCGCCCCTGAACGCGACGTTCCAGGAATCATCGCTAAGGCTTGGGCAATACCGATAAACACGGCTTTCTTCCAACCCGTTTGGTATTCATCCGCAACCAACTTAGCGTTTTTGTCTACCCACCAAAGCAACAAACCAAATACGATCGTTGTGGTCGCGATGACATAAGCGCTACGTAGATACACTTCAATGATGTCTTTCATCAACAAGCCAAACACACAAGCTGGAATCGTGGCGATCACGATCATCCAAGCAAGTTTTGCTTCTTTACTCCTATCTCCTTTAAAGATCGAAGCAAATAATGCCTGGAACAGAGTGATCACTTCATGGCGAAAATAGATCACTACCGCCATTAATGTACCGACGTGAACAGCAACATCAAAAGCTAGACCTTGGTCTTCCCATCCCAAAATGGCGGAGGGCAGGATCAAATGGGCAGAGCTCGAAATAGGCAAAAACTCTGTCAGACCCTGAATCAGAGCCAGAATAAAGGCTTCAAAATAACTCATGTAAACAACTCAAATTAAAAATGAAAAAGAAACAGGTTTGAGTGAATCGACTGGCTGCATTGCATGCCAAATATCTGCGACTGTGCGTCCATCGCCTGGGATCACTAATTGAGGTTCGAGATCATACAGAGGCTTTATGACAAAAGGATATTTGTAGATATCACTGCGAGGTAGCTCAGGTTTTTTCTTGGAGACACATTCACCGAACAACACTATATCGAGATCCAGTGTTCGATCCTGATACTTTTGCGCATTTTCTTCGCGTCCCCACTTAAATTCAATCTCACGTAGCTGATGACTCAACTCTTCTAATGACAACTCGGTACGCATTGCAACGACAAAGTTGTAGAAGTTTTGGCTGCTAAAGCCAATAGGTTCACATTCATATACCGGCGATACGAGGAGACTTTCTCCAAGCTGTAGCAGCTCCTGATACGCAGCGAGCGCATGTTGCTCTCTTTCTACATTCGTACCAACACCGATATAGGTGGTGATCATGCTTGACCTCGCTCAATCACAACACCAACAGCGCGTGCTTGTGGCACTGCACCAGGCTTTGCTAAACGGATTTTCACCCAAGGCACAGAGAAACGCTGCATGATAAGCTCTGCCACTTCTTCGGCTACACGTTCAACCAACAGAAAACGACCATTTTCAATATGGCTCAGTACCGCCTCACTCACTTGCGAGTAATCCAACGCATCTTGCACATCATCACTTTTACCCGCAGGCTTGTTGTCGTGCGCCATTTCGATATCCAGAACCAACTTTTGTTTAATTTGTTGTTCCCAGTCGTACACGCCAATCGTGGTGATTACTTCTAATTGTTCAATAAAAACTTTATCCAGAGCCATCTTATGTCCTTCTATTACAGAGGTCGGATACCCGTGAGGGGTAATTTGATCGTAGTATTCTATACCTAAGTAACATTTACTTGGGTCATCACAATGTTACTTAGGTATAAACTGCGAAAGCATCTTTATATACAAGAAATCACATAATGCAAGCTCTATCACAGTGAGGATTTCTGCATTATGTGAATTCGAGGTATGATAGCAACTACGCGGGAACCGAGCATTAAATTCCAATCCATCAAGGACTTCTATGGACGCACTGGCACTGATAATGACAATGGCCGCCTATTTACTGGGTTCGGTTTCCAGTGCGGTTTTGATCTGTCGACTCTTAAAACTGCCAGATCCACGCAGTGTAGGCTCCAACAACCCTGGAGCAACGAACGTATTGCGTATTGGCGGACGAGGAGCCGCTGTTTCAGTCTTGTTGTGCGATATGCTCAAAGGCACCATCCCCGTGTGGGGCGGATACTTTCTTGGTATCGACCCTATCATTCTTGGCGTCATCGCCATTGCTGCCTGTCTTGGCCACATGTACCCCATCTTTTTCCACTTTAAAGGCGGAAAAGGTGTCGCAACCGCGCTTGGCGCTATCGCTCCGATTGGTTTGGACTTAACAGGATTAGTGATGTTAACTTGGCTGTCAGTAGCCGCGCTATTCCGCTATTCATCCTTAGCGGCTCTCGTCACGGTTTTGGTCACTCCGTTTTATACTTGGATGTTTAAACCGCAATACACGTTACCTGTTGCTATGCTGTGTTGCTTAATCGTATTTAAGCATCATCAAAATATTCGGCGGCTTTTGTCTGGCGACGAGCCAAAAATCGGCGAGAAGAAACTGACACAAAAAAACTCGGCTTAATGCCGAGTTTTTCGTTTAAAGAGGAATGCATTGGTTATGCATGAACTCGATTCAGGAAGTTCAACAACATTTGGTTGACGAACTCCGGCTGTTCTAAACAACTGATGTGTCCCGCTTGCGGAATTTCTACCAACTCACTGCCCGTGATACAGTCTTTCATTAAATACGATTCGAAAACCGGGCGAGGCTTATCTTCACAGCCCACCGCAATTAACGTCGGCAGAGCGAATTTTTCCGAATCTTCAATCACATCACGGCGACCAAACACCATGCGGCCAATGCGAGCCACTTCAACCGCACGCTCACCACTCAGGCTTTCTAAACTGCGTTTGAATGAAGCGACAAGTTCAGGGTTATCCTGATCAACGTTGTTGGCAAAGAACAGCGGCACAACGGCTTCAATAATTGGCGCAGGTACTGTTTGAACTTGGCTGATAGTATCAAGCATTGCAAAATACTTCTTATATGTAACTTCTGGCTCCCAGCCAATGAAGGTATCCATCAATACCAGTGATTTCACACGTTGCGGTGCTTGAGCCGTTAGTTCCGCTCCCCACATGCCGCCAACAGATAAGCCCACTATCGAGAACTCTTCAATATCCAAATGATCCATCAACGCCAACATATGTTGTGCATAATCAACTAATGACTCTGTCGATGCAGGGGCCGCTTCTGACTCACCATGTGCCCACAAATCTGGCACAATACAACGATATGACTGGCTTAAAACTTCAATTTGTGGCGCCCACATTTGGCTATCCCACAAATAACTGTGACCAAACAGTAATACTGGACCATCACCTTTATCAAGGTAAGCAAGTTGCTGACCTTCAATTTCAAACTTATTCATTGTTATATCCATTTCTTATTCTTCCGCACCATCCTATCACTGAAACGATACCGAACGGCTCGCATCAGTCAGAGTGTAAACGAAGCTTTTCATTGCATAGCTAAAAATAAAGGCCTCTGATGAGCAGAGACCTTTATCGTAGTGAATCTATTTCAAACCTACCGCATAAGTTTGATTAAGCGACAGGTGTCAGTTGGTCAATCGGCCAACGTGGGCGAGCCTCTACCGACATATCGGCCACTTCGCCATTCTTCAAACGCTGCATACCAGCGTAAGCGATCATCGCACCATTATCCGTACAGAACTCAGTTCGTGGGTAGTAAACCTCGCCGCCAACTTTCTTCGCTAACTTCTCTAACTCTGCACGTAAACGACGGTTAGCACTCACACCACCAGCAATAACAATACGTTTCATGCCTGTTTGCTCAAGCGCGCGTTTACATTTAATCGCCAATGTTGCACACACGGCTTCTTCAAATGCCAGAGCGATGTCTGCGCGAGTTTGCTCGTCATCGCCATTCGCAGCAATCGTATTTGCTGTAAAGGTTTTCAGGCCAGAGAAACTCATATCCAAGCCAGGGCGATCAGTCATTGGGCGCGGGAACTTAAAACGGCCCGGTGTACCTTTTTCCGCCAGTTTAGATAATAGTGGGCCGCCTGGGTAATCCAAACCCATTAGCTTCGCTGTTTTATCAAACGCTTCGCCCGCCGCATCATCAATCGACTCACCCAGAATTTTGTACTCACCGATGCCTCTCACTTCGACCATCATCGAGTGACCACCCGACACCAACACTGCCACAAACGGGAATGGCGGTGGGTTATCTTCCAGCATTGGAGCTAACAGGTGACCTTCCATATGATGAACAGGTACCGCAGGCACTCCCCAAGCATAAGCAATACTGCGACCAATAGTAGCGCCCACTAATAGCGCACCAACGAGACCCGGCCCCGCGGTGTACGCGACACCATCAATGTCTTTCGAAGTTAAATTCGCTTCTTTTAGTGCCTCTTTAATAAGAGGAATGGTTTTCTTTACATGGTCACGTGAAGCCAACTCAGGCACCACACCACCGTAATCTGCGTGCAGTTTTACTTGGCTGTAAAGCTTGTGTGACAGCAGACCTTTTTCATCATCATAAATCGCGATGCCAGTCTCGTCACAAGAGGTTTCAATACCGATAATGCGCATGGTTTTCTCAGTATGCTTTCTGTATAGAGGAAATTTGGGCGTCATATTACCTCGCCTTGGTGCTGCAAACAAATTTTGTACAGACAATAATCGACAAAAGGCTTTACAAAGTAGTTGTGATCGGATTAAAATTCCGCACCATTTTTGATCAAGCTGGTAAGAGACCAAACAATTGTGATTTGGTCTGTTGAATGCCAGCGTTAACGAATAACCCCTGAGGTGAAAGGCATATGCCAGTAGTTAAAGTACGTGAAAACGAACCGTTCGACGTTGCTCTACGTCGTTTCAAGCGCTCTTGCGAAAAAGCAGGTATCCTTTCTGAAGTGCGTCGTCGTGAGCACTACGAAAAACCAACTACAGTTCGCAAACGCGCTAAAGCAGCAGCTCAAAAGCGTCACGCTAAGAAGCTAGCTCGCGAAAACGCTCGTCGCGTTCGCCTGTACTAATAACTGAGCTCCAAAAGGAATTTAGTTATGGCTCTGATTGATCAACTCAAAGAAGAGCAAAAATTAGCGATGAAAGCCAAGGACAAATTACGCCTTGGTACTATTCGTTTAGCCCTATCAGCAATCAAGCAACGTGAAGTTGACGAGCAGATCACTCTGAACGATGACGACATTCTTGCAGTATTGACCAAAATGGTTAAACAACGTCGCGACTCTGTAGCGCAGTATGAAGCAGCGGGTCGTCAAGATCTTGCTGATGCGGAACAAGCAGAAATTACCGTTCTTGAGGACTTTATGCCTCAACCACTGACAGACGAAGAAGTAGCGGCTCTTATCGAGAACGCGATTGCTGAATCTGGCGCAGCTGGCATGCAAGACATGGGCAAAGTAATGGGCGTTCTGAAACCGCAAATTCAAGGGCGCGCAGATATGGGTAAAGTAAGCGGTTTAGTTCGCGCTAAACTGGCTTAAGATACCCCACCCAATTGCAGCAAGCCGTGCTATCCTTTGGAACGCACGGCTTGTTTGTATCTGGATGAATGGAATGAAATAAGTGAGCAACACGCTTATTCTTTTAAAGCATTCACTCCACTCATCATCTTCTTTTTTTGTTAGGTTTTATGGCTGGACACATCCCTCGCAGTTTTATCGATGACCTTCTAGCTCGACTTGATATTGTCGACATCATCGACGCACGTGTGAAACTTAAGAAAAAAGGCAAAAACTACGGCGCATGCTGCCCGTTCCACAACGAAAAGACGCCGTCATTCAGCGTCAGTCAAGAAAAACAGTTCTACCATTGTTTTGGTTGTGGTGCGCACGGAAATGCCATCGACTTTTTGATGGAATTCGACCGGCTAGAATTCGTCGAAGCCATTGAAGAACTCGCTTCATACTTGGGCTTAGATGTTCCTCGCGAACAACGTAGCGGCGGTAATGGTTCGTTCCAGTCAGGCCCACAAGCAAGCAGCAGTGAAAAACGTAATCTATACGACTTAATGGGCAGCATTGCTCAATTTTATCGTAACCAACTCAAGCAGCCAGCAAGTAAAGTGGCGATTGAGTATCTAAAAGATCGCGGCCTGTCTGGTGAAATCGTCCAGAAGTTTGGCATCGGCTATGTGGCTGATGAATGGGATTTAGTTCGTAAGAACTTTGGCCAGAATAAAGAAAACCAAGACATGCTCGTCACAGGCGGCATGTTGATTGAAAACGATAAAGGCAACCGCTACGACCGATTCCGTGGTCGAGTGATGTTTCCTATTCGAGACAGACGCGGCCGAGTAATAGGCTTTGGTGGTCGAGTATTAGGTGATGGGACACCGAAATATCTCAACTCACCCGAAACCCCGATATTTCATAAAGGTAAAGAATTGTATGGCCTTTATGAAGTACTACAAGCGTACCGTGAGCCACCACAAATTTTAGTGGTTGAAGGCTATATGGATGTTGTCGCGCTTGCTCAATATGGCGTAGATTATTCCGTTGCCTCATTGGGTACCTCTACAACGGGCGATCACTTGCAAGTATTATTCAGGCAAACAAGCACTGTCGTATGTTGTTACGACGGTGACCGCGCAGGTCGTGAAGCCGCGTGGCGTGCCATGGAAAATGCATTGCCTTACCTAACTGATGGTCGCCAGTTAAAATTCATGTTTTTGCCGGATGGAGAAGATCCCGACTCTTATATCCGACAAAACGGAAAACAAGCATTTGAACAACAAGTGTCTAATGCGATGCCCTTGTCTGAATTCATGTTCAGCTCATTGACTCAGCAAGTCGATATGAGCACGAAAGAAGGCATGGCAAAACTGAGTACCCTTGCTGTTCCTCTCATCGACAAAGTCCCTGGCGGCACTTTAAGACTATACTTGAGAGAACTGCTTGGCCGCCGTTTGGGTTTGGTTGATGAACGCCAACTACAGCAGCTAATTTCAAAACAAGGTAAAGAGGATAAAAGGCCTCAACCTCATAAAGAAATCAAGCGAACGCCGATGCGAGAAGTGATCGCGTTACTGATTCAAAACCCACAATACGTAAGTATGGTGCCAGATCTAACTAGCGTTAGAGATTTACCCATTCCTGGTCTAAGTTTATTTGTTGATGTACTTGATAAATGCCAAGCGCATCCCCATATCAACACAGGCCAATTATTAGAGCATTGGCGAAACAGCCAAAATGAGACCCTTCTGTCTCGTCTCGCGAGTTGGGACATTCCACTCGATGAGGACAACCAAGAAGAAATATTTTTAGACTCACTGGATAAAATTATTGCCCAGTGCGTAGAAAAACAAATTGAAAACCTGCAGGCCAAAGCAAGAAGTGTCGGTTTATCAGCCGAAGAGAAAAGGGAGCTGCTAGCACTTATGCTAGATTTAAAAGCGTAACCCTGTTTAATTAGTCAGCAACGATTTAATTTGTTATAGTAAGTGGTTTGCATTTCGCATACTGATTCCTTCACCAGATTACGAAGTTGGATACCGTCTATGGATCACAATCCGCAGTCACAGCTAAAGTCACTTGTTATTAAAGGCAAGGAACAAGGCTATCTGACCTACGCCGAAGTAAATGACCACCTACCTGCTGAAATCGTAGATTCAGAACAGGTAGAAGACATCATTCAGATGATCAACGACATGGGCATTAAGGTAGTAGAAACTGCTCCTGATGCTGATGATTTAGCACTGAACGATGACACAAATATTACCGATGAAGATGCAGCCGAAGCTGCAGCCGCTGCACTGTCTAGCGTAGAGAGTGAGATTGGTCGTACAACAGACCCAGTACGTATGTACATGCGTGAGATGGGTACTGTCGAACTTCTAACTCGCGAAGGCGAAATCGACATCGCAAAACGTATTGAAGAAGGTATTAACCAAGTTCAATCGTCTGTTGCTGAATACCCAGGTACGATTCCGTACATTCTTGAGCAATTTGACAAAGTTCAAGCTGAAGAACTGCGTCTTACTGACCTTATTTCAGGTTTTGTAGACCCAGATGCTGACGACACCTCGGCACCAACGGCAACACACATCGGTTCTGAACTGACTGAATCTCAGTTAGAAGAAGAAGACGATGAAGACGTTGATGACGACGAAGATAGCGATGACGATTCAGATGATTCTGAAGAAGATGTAGGTATCGATCCAGAGTTAGCGCTAGAGAAATTCAACCAACTACGCAGCACCTATCAAAATCTTCAATTAGCAATCAACGAGTACGGCTATAACAGCCCGAAAGCGACCGTTGCTAATGAAATGATGCTAGACGTATTCCGCGAATTTCGTCTAACGCCTAAACAGTTTGATCACCTAGTGAATGAACTGCGTACCGCTATGGATCGCGTTCGTACTCAAGAACGCCTGATCATGAAGTCTGTGGTTGAATACGGCAAAATGCCGAAGAAATCATTCATCGCGCTGTTCACTGGTAATGAATCAAGTGAAGCTTGGTTGGATGAAGTTCTTGCTTCAGACAAGCCATACGCTGAAAAGATCAAACGTAACGAAGAAGAAATCCGTCGTTCAATCGCTAAGCTAAAAATGATTGAAGAAGAGACTTCTCTAAACGTACAGAACATTAAAGATATCAGCCGTCGAATGTCTATCGGTGAAGCAAAAGCTCGCCGTGCGAAGAAAGAGATGGTTGAAGCGAACTTGCGTCTTGTAATTTCTATCGCGAAGAAATACACCAACCGTGGCCTACAGTTCTTGGATCTTATCCAGGAAGGTAACATCGGTCTGATGAAAGCGGTAGATAAGTTCGAATACCGTCGTGGTTATAAGTTCTCGACTTACGCAACGTGGTGGATCCGTCAGGCAATCACTCGTTCAATCGCAGACCAAGCTCGTACGATTCGTATTCCGGTACACATGATCGAAACGATCAACAAGCTAAACCGTATCTCTCGTCAAATGCTGCAAGAAATGGGTCGTGAGCCACTACCGGAAGAACTGGCTGAGCGCATGCAGATGCCAGAAGACAAGATTCGCAAAGTTCTGAAAATCGCTAAAGAGCCTATCTCAATGGAGACACCAATCGGTGACGACGAAGATTCGCATCTAGGTGATTTTATCGAAGATACAACGCTAGAACTGCCGCTAGATTCTGCAACTGCAACTAGCCTTAAAGTGGCGACAAAAGACGTGCTTGCAGGTCTAACGCCACGTGAAGCGAAAGTACTTCGTATGCGCTTTGGTATCGACATGAACACTGACCATACTCTAGAAGAAGTTGGTAAGCAGTTCGACGTTACTCGTGAACGTATCCGTCAGATCGAAGCAAAAGCACTACGTAAACTTCGTCACCCAAGCCGCTCAGAGACTCTGCGCAGCTTCCTAGACGAATAAACGCAGCGCATATAAGCTTTAGAAATCAAAAAAGGTGACTTTAGGTCACCTTTTTTATTATCTACTGTGCTAAGTGGATAAAAACTAAGCGCAATTGCCCTAGTTGGTATCTAGACACCTTGCAACGCTTCCCCTATAATCGTTGTCCTATTAAGGCCCCTTAGCTCAGTGGTTAGAGCAGTCGACTCATAATCGATTGGTCCGCAGTTCAAGTCTGCGAGGGGCCACCAAATTTCGAAAGGCGTAGCAGGTTAGTACCTGCTACGCTTTTTTTGTGTCTGCTGACTTTGGGTACAGTTGTGGGTGTAGTAATTCGTTGCTCATATCCTCAACAACTTCAAACTTATCATCTTCCTCGATTCTACCCTCTCTTTCTTTTCGCTTATTACCAATCTTTCTATATAGTCGTAGAAACAAAATATCTGCTCGCTATTTAAACCATTGACCCTTTTTCGACTTCTGATAGGATGGACATGTAAACGTATGGACGTCTAAAACAAAAATGGAGTTACAATGAAAAGTATTCGTCACCTAAAGAAACTAGCTTTGGTTCTCACGGCAGTAGTTGGCTTAAGTGCTTGTGGAGAAAAAGATGACTCTGTCATTAAAGTGGGAGCAACCGTAGGGCCTCATGCTCAAGTAGTTGAAGCAGTAGCGAAGGAAGCAGCGAAGCAAGGCTTGAATGTAGAAGTCATCGAGTTTTCTGATTACGTGACACCCAATGCCGCGCTTAGCGATGGTAGCATCGACATTAACAGCTATCAGCACCAACCATTTTTAGACAACTTCAACAATAGTCATGACGCCCAATTAGTGTCGATTGGTCAATCCATTCTGATGCGCATGGGACTTTATTCTAACAAGTATCGCTCATTGCAAGAGCTTCCAAACAATGCACGCATAGCAATTCCAAACGATCCAACTAATGGTGGTCGCGGTCTATTGCTACTCGCCAATGCAGGTTTAATTGAGCTTAAACAAGGTGTTGGCCACAAAGCCGCCCTAACTGATATTACAAAAAATGCAAAGTCGTTTGAATTTGTCGAGGTAGATGCCGCCCAGTTACCACGAACATTGGATGATGTAGACGCGGCTGCGATCACAATGAACTACGTAATGTCTTCTGGTTTAGACCCGAAGAAACAAAGTATCTATCTTGAAGCAAAAGACGCACCACTGGCCGTCATGGTCATCGCTACTCGTGACGCAGACAAAAATAATGAAGCGTATAAAAAATTCGTTTCTATTTACCAATCTCAAGCAATTCGTGATTATCTCGATCGTAGTTTCAAAGGCACAATAGAAGCAGCTTTTTAATCAATAAAGCAACGAATACTTTGCTCACTAATCAGATAGAAAAGAGGCTGATGTTTCTCATAGCCTCTTCTTTCACTCCTCACTCAATCGGCTTATTGTCGACTTTCAGCCTCTAATTTCATTGCTAAATAAGCTTGGTCCGCAGAAACCAATTCAGGGCGGTTAATCAACTTCCAAAGGAAGTATGGTGGGATTAAAAATACGACAAAGTAGAGAGATTCATGGAAGAATACATCGGCTATCGCTTGCTGATGCTCCCAGAGTGCCGTCAGTGCAAAGAGCTCTAACATCACACCTAAAACGCCAAAGACGACAGAGACAACAATCGCTAAACCCAGTAGTTCTCTAATAAAGTGCTTGTATGCCATGATACTAATTCCTTCTAGCAGTAAGTCATACTAACTTACGCTCATAAGAAACAAGCCAGCTTGACTATTATCAAACTCCCCTCATCACAGTTAAGAACTTAGTTTTATAAAAAAGGACTTGTATATAACGCCATTGAAGATTGACCTCTCTATCACAATACAATGACATCACTTCTCGACTTTGAGACTAGCCTTTTACATTTATCAGCAGTGTAAACAAGAGATCATAATGAAAAAATATACCTACCCTTTACTTGCCATCTCAGGCGGTCTTTTATTGACGGGCTGTGGTAGCGACGACTCTTCATCCGATACAGAAGCAGCCACTTTTTCTCTCAGCGTTTCCGATGCGCCTGTCGACGATGCCAACAAAGTCGTCTTAGCGTTTAAAGATGTTGTCCTTGTACCATTTGACCCAGAAACTGGCGAACAAACTGGAGAACATATTCTGTTAGATGTTAGTGACAATGGAGCACTACACCAAGTTGATCTAATGGAATATCAGGGAAGTAACGCTAAAACGATCATTAGCGAGCAAGACATCGCTCCTGGTGATTATGCTATGTGTGTGTACGCTAAAGACGGCAAACAATTAAACGATACAACGCTGTCATACGTAGAGAAGACAGACGGCAACATCAAAGGCTTAGTTGTGCCTAGCCGAGGCAGCTGTTTTGGTTTTAAACCAGATACGAGCGATCAAGGTCGCTTGAAGTTTTCGCAAAAAGGTCAGTATGTAAAAGTTCATACTGGTCATAATAGCTATGTTGTCGAGTTTGATTTGCGTAAAGGCCTGGCAGATCCAACAGGCAAAGATTACATGAACATGAACTCTAATGCGGTAAGCTTAGTAAACGCATCAGAATCAGGTCATATCGGTGGTGAAGTCAGCGAAATTCAGTATCAAGCGTGTGAAGCAGACAGTGCAGCATCAAATGCAATAAATGACGTTCCTGCCGTTCACTCAGTCTATCTTTACGCAGGTTCGATGGATCGCTCAACCATGGGCGATATGGGCGCGATGGAGCCACTCCAAGCGCCAGTTGCAGTAGCTAACGTGAATGAATCGCAAGACGAAGAAGGTAATACAACCTACAGCTACGAGTTTGGTTACATTGGCCCAGGCACCTACAGTATTGGGTACACCTGTAGCGCGTATGTTGATACACCAGATAACCATGAAACATCAGAAGATGGCTTCCTGATTTATCAACATTACACACCTGTTGATGTGGTCGAAGGTGAGCATACAGAGCAAAATATTAATCCTATCCTATAGCTCTCGTCTTATCGAAAGCCGCTCATCGTGTGAGCGGCTTTTTGACTATTATTTTAATCCGATAAGTAATACTGAACGGTTGAGACCACTCGTACTTTCTTAATGTAAGGCGTGTTGCTATCTCGGTCATAAATCGAGAACTGCCCTTGCGTGGCACGTTTGATCTTACCCAGTGAACTCTGTGAGTCTTTCGCAAACTTTTGCGCCACTTCGCGGGCGTTTTTCGTCGCCTCTTCGATCATATCTGGCTTTACATCATTTAGCTTAGTAAAGCTGTACTCAATGCGGTTCGCGTACGGGTCCTGATTCAGCAGTACGCCTTGTTTTCCTAGCTCACCAATCTCGTTAATTGCCGCTCGAACCACATCGACACTTTGACTATAAACCGTAACGGTCCGCGAGGCTAAATAACGAAACTCGATATCTTGCTCACTCCCGTATTGCTGTGCTTTTCTGTCAATGACAGCAGGAGAAGAAAGGGAGACGCTCGTTTCAGGGAGCCCTTTGGCAGTTAAGAAATCCAGAATCAAACGCGTTTGCTGATCGATGTCATCAAACATAGCCCCCATATCATTACTCGCTAAGGTGAACTGAATTGGCCAGATCACTGTATCGGCAGAGTACTCTCGTTCAGACAATCCCTTCACCGTTACCACTCGCTCATAGGCTTTGTATTTGACTGCTGTTTGCTGAATAAAAAAGCCCAATACTCCTAAACCAATTATCAGACACAGCCCGAGCCATATTGACGCTTTATTGGAAATCTTCTCCATTCATCCTCCTAATTTCGCCAAAAGTAACAATTCGTCGTATCGATAACATAGCTCAACTACGGCCAGAAAATGGCGACCTAAAGCCAAGTTTTTGTCATATCGTTCGAAATGGTAAATAGAATAAATTACAATTAAACAGTGTTTTATTGTGATTTTTAAGATTATGTTGAAAATAAAATGGCTGGTAGTTCTGAGCGGATTATTTGTCTCAACGGCTTGTTTGAGTACTGACGACTTAGTAATGGATGACAACTCAACACAAGAACCCCAAGCGGGTATGTGCGATGAAGATCAATGCGAAGGGAAACGCTTTGATGGTCGCATTCTGCTAGACAATGAGCCGACCAAACAGGTTTTGAGCTCACTAGAAAGTCTCGGTGAAACGCTCAACTCTCTGAGTATCCTGATGTTTGCTGGCGACAAAACGTAACGCTAATACGTCCCTATCCCCTCGCCTTTGGTCAACAAAGCTTCACCAGTTTGTCACCAAAGGCTCATGGATTTGCCTCTGAACTGTCATCTGTAATTTCTACTATCCGATCAGCCACTTGTACGCTGAGGTAAATATGGATAGTTCACCCCCTTTTCGTCTCCCTCGTAAAACGCCGTTCGGCATTGGTGAAAACGTTGCAGAATGGGCAACGGGTTTAAGTCAGCTCGATAAATTCTACGCCCAACGCCCCGTGAATGCGGATACCAAAACTTTCTTGCGATTTACGCTGGATATTTTGGGGATCGACTATCGCATTGCCCATGGTTCGCTCGACGCAGTGCCAAAGCAAGGCGCAACCGTCATTGTGGCGAATCACCCTCTCGGTTGTGTTGAAGGCGTGATTCTCGCCGAGCTACTATTGATGATACGAGACGATATCCAAATTTTAGCGAATCAGTACCTAAAAACCGTACCAGAGCTCGACCAACTTTTTATTGGTGTCGACGTATTCGAAGGCAAAGACGCCGTCAAATCGAATATGAAGGCCCTCAGAGCAGCCAACAAACACCTTGCGAATGGCGGCTTGTTATTGGTTTTCCCTGCGGGTGAAGTGTCGCAGTTGGTGGATGCCAAACAAGAGCGTTTAGAAGACAAAGAATGGAGCCGCAGTGTCAGTGCGTTAATTCGTAAGAACAAAGCCGCCACTGTTCCCGTCTTCATTCGCGGGCAGAACTCAAAACGCTTCTACATGGCAGGTAAAATCCACCCTCTTTTACGCACCTTGATGTTAGGAAGAGAGCTGCTCAACAAGAGCGCAAAAACCATTGAGTTGTCCTTTGGGCAAGCAATCAAGTTTAAAGAACTCAATAACCTCAATGATGATCAGATCGTCAATTATCTGAGGCTTAACACCTACCTGCTTAACCGCGATGTAAGTGCCACTCAGCAAACGGTCTCAGACAATGCTCTCTTACCTATTGCGGCAGGGTTACCCATAGGCCAATTGCTTGAAGAGCTGCACAGCTTACCGTCAGAAACCCAATTGCTTCAAAGTGGCGAGTTCGACGTATATTGCGCCAGTGCGCAGCAGATCCCATCTCTCCTGCATGAAATTGGCCGCTTGCGAGAACATAATTTCCGTGAAGTTGGCGAAGGGACCGGACAAGCGATAGACATCGATCATTTCGATCATGATTACCTGCACCTATTTGTGTGGGATCGTGAGAACCAATGCATGGTAGGTGCTTACCGTCTTGGATTAGTTGATCAATTATTGGCGAAATATGGCGTAGAGGGATTGTATTCGCGCACCTTGTTCAACTATGACCAAGGCTTTCTCGATCAAATGGGCAAGTCGATTGAAATGGGTCGTTCTGTGATTGCCGAGCAATATCAAAAAAGCATGAGTGCCCTACTCTTACTCTGGAAAGGCATAGCTACTTTTGTCCATCAACATCCCGAATACACGCACTTGTTTGGCCCAGTGAGCATCAGCAACGATTACAGCCATACCGCGCGTCAGTTGCTGGCACAATCGATGACCCTACACCACTACGACAACGACTGCGCCGAATACGTCACTCCGTCAAATCCACTGCCAGAAACCAACTTAAACTGGAATACCAGCATGCTAACCGCATTAGAAGATTTACAGTTGCTATCTCGCGTGATCGCTCGAATTGACGAAGGTAAAGGCGTTCCGGTATTACTACGCCAATATTTGAGTTTGAATGGTAAGTTGGTGTGTTTTAACGTCGATCCGGCGTTTAACAACGCACAGGATGGATTGATTATGGTGGATTTACGCGATGTGCCTGAGAAAACGCTTGCACGTTATATGGGCAGTGAAAACGCGCGTGAGTATTTAGCTATGAACAATTAAGCGTCGTCTAAAAACGTAGGAGGTATCGCGCTGCTCAAAATCGCTCTAAACAACACAACGCGAGCAGCGTGATGCGTTATTTACCCATAAGACATTAAAAACAAAGTGTTTAGTTAAACTCATCGCAAAAAGGCCAGTCATCTCAAGCTTTAATCCACAAAACGCCAACATCGCACAAACGTTCACGTTATAAACTTTCACAAAACCTCAAAATGGTCATAGATCACATTTTCAATCAAACCTGACTTCAAACAAAATGTGACATTGATCATTTCGAGTATTTAATTTGAATTGAAAAAGAAATTAAAGGTGATCTTAATCACAATGAATTTTTATTTTATATTTGTCAGAAGATCGAATTGATCACTAATATTTTTATTGACAGATTTGAAAGTCATTTTTTGTTATTAAGTTACATATCAATTAATTGATCATCATCACTTAAAAAATGCTTTTCATCCGAAGAAATGCGGGGGTTGATCACGAAAAACCCGTCGTCAGTTCCAATTGGAAAATGTGTGGTAAATTGATTGGGTACTAAGCAATCAAACAAGCGGTTTTGGCGAACCGTTTACGACAACATATTCATCAGAACATCGAACGGGGAATTGTTATGATATCACCAGATGCCAAGATCAAGATACAAAATTTTGGTCGTTTTCTGTCAAACATGGTAATGCCTAACATCGGCGCGTTTATCGCGTGGGGCTTTATCACTGCTCTATTTATCCCAACCGGATGGCTACCAAATGAGACGTTAGCTTCCATGGTTGGTCCTATGATCACTTACTTGCTGCCACTACTGATCGGTTACACCGGTGGTAAATTAGTGGGCGGCGATCGCGGCGCGGTCGTTGGTGCAATCACAACTATGGGCGTGATTGTCGGTACCGACATCCCAATGTTTATGGGTGCAATGATGGTCGGCCCAATGGGCGGCTGGGCTATCAAAAAATTCGATAACTACATCGACGGTAAAGTAAAAAGCGGTTTCGAGATGTTGGTGAACAACTTCTCTGCGGGCATCATTGGTATGCTGTGCGCCATTTTGGCTTTCTTCCTTATCGGTCCATTTGTCAAAGTGCTTTCAGGCGCATTGGCAGCAGGCGTAAACTTCCTTGTTTCAGCGCACCTTCTGCCACTGACTTCTATTTTTGTTGAGCCAGCGAAGATCCTGTTCCTAAATAACGCGATCAACCACGGCATCTTCTCTCCACTGGGTATTCAGCAAGCGTCTGAAACTGGTCAATCGATCTTCTTCTTGATCGAAGCGAACCCAGGTCCTGGTCTAGGTATTCTGCTGGCTTACATGGTGTTTGGTAAAGGTACGGCTCGTCAAACTGCAGGTGGTGCATCAATCATCCACTTCTTCGGCGGTATCCACGAGATTTACTTCCCATACATCCTAATGAACCCTCGCCTAATCCTTGCGGCTATCGCAGGCGGTATGACTGGCGTATTCGTTCTAACTATGTTTAACGCAGGTATCGTTTCTCCAGCATCACCAGGTTCAATCTTTGCAATCTTGTTGATGACTCAGAAAGGTTCAATCGTTGGTGTACTAGCGTCTATCGCAGCGGCAACAGGCGTGTCATTCGCCGTAGCAGCACTGCTAATGAAGACACAAACGTCAACAGAAGAAGACGGTGATGAAGCAGCACTAGAGAAAGCAACATCACAAATGAAAGACATGAAATCTGCATCTAAAAACGATGCGGTGGTAAACAGCCAAAGCAAAGGTGACGTAGACCTAGCGACAGTACAAAGCATCATTGTCGCGTGTGATGCGGGCATGGGCTCGAGTGCAATGGGCGCGAGCATGCTACGTAAAAAGGTTAAAGACGCAGGTCTGAACATCCACGTAACCAACCTTGCTATTAACAGCTTACCAGAGAGTGCAGATATCGTGATTACTCATAAAGACTTAACGGATCGTGCACGTAAGCATGCTCCAAACGCACACCACATTTCATTGACTAACTTCCTAGACAGTGAAATGTACAACCAGCTAGTCACCAAATTACTGGCGGCACAAAACCAATCCGCAGCCAATGACGACCAAATGGTGAAAGTGTCAGTCATGGCGGCGAACGACGACAGCTTTGAGCCACAGCAGCCATCGGTATTCCAAATCCAGCGTGAGAACATTCACCTAGGTTTGAAAGCAGCCAACAAAGAAGAAGCCATTCGCTTTGCAGGCAACAAATTGGTTGAACTTGGCTACGCAGAACCAGAATACGTAGACGCGATGTTTGAGCGTGAAGCGTTGGTTCCAACTTACCTTGGCGAGTCTATCGCGGTTCCTCATGGCACCGTAGAAGCGAAAGACCGCGTGAAGAAAACTGGCATTGTAATTTGCCAATACCCATCGGGTATCCAATTTACTGAAGATGACGACGATGTCGCGAAACTGGTTATCGGCATTGCCGCTAAGAACGATGAGCACATCCAGGTGATCACCACCATTACGAACGCGCTCGATGAGCCGGAAGCAATTGAGAAGCTAACCAGCACCAACGATGTAGAAGAGATTCTGAACATCCTTGGCGGTCAACAAGCGGCTTAATTACTCCTTTAATTTGCTCCTGAGGCAAATGAGGTCAGCTGTCACCCCCTATGTGGTTGGCCTCACCCTAGTTTCGTAAGTCAACATTTTCAGATATTGGTAGGTAAGAATTATGAAAAACGCAGTTCATTTTGGTGCAGGTAACATCGGTCGTGGTTTCATCGGTAAACTCTTAGCAGACGCAGAAGTCGAGGTCACTTTCGCTGACGTTGATGCGCCGTTGGTAGACCAGCTCAGCCACAAACAAGAATACAAAGTGAAAGTCGTGGGCACCGAGTGCCAAATCGACACTGTTACCCACGTCACAGCAGTAAACTCAGCCAGTGATGACGTGATTGATCGCATCGTCAAAACCGATTTGGTTACCACAGCGGTCGGTCCAAACGTATTAGATATCATCGCGAAAACCATCGCGAAAGGTATCGCCAAACGTTTTGAAGCTGGTAATGACGCGCCACTTAACATCATCGCCTGTGAAAATATGGTGCGTGGTACCACACACCTAAAAGGTGAGGTGTACAAACACTTGGATGAATCACTGCACACAAAGGCAGACGAGTTGGTTGGCTTTGTTGATTCAGCGGTAGACCGCATCGTGCCACCAGCAGAAGCCGCCAACGATGATCCACTAGAAGTCACGGTAGAAAGCTTTAGTGAATGGATTGTCGATGAGCAACAGTTTAAGGGCGATATCCCAAACATTGCTGGCATGGAAAAAACCAACAACCTAATGGCATTCGTAGAACGTAAGCTGTTCACCCTAAACACAGGTCACTGCATTACCGCTTATTTAGGTTGTTTGAAAGGGCACCGTACCATTCGTGAAGCAATTGAAGACCCAAGCATTCATGCTGAAGTAAAACAAGCAATGCACGAAAGCGGAGAAGTACTGATCAAGCGCTACGGTTTTGATCGCGACATGCACAATGCCTACATCGAAAAGATTTTAGGTCGCTTCGCCAACCCATATTTAGTGGATGAAGTGGATCGCGTTGGACGACAACCAATTCGTAAATTGGGTGCAAATGATAGATTAGTGAAGCCATTACTCGGTACAATCGAGTATGGCACTGAAAATCAAACACTTTTGAAAGGGATCGCGGCGGCGTTGAAATACACCAACGACACCGATCCGCAAGCGGTTGAGCTACAGACCTCATTAAAAGAGGTTGGCGTAACAAAAACGCTAGCGAAATACACCGGTCTGGCTGAAGACAGTGTTGAAGTGGCTCAAATAGAAGCGATTTACCACCAGCTTTAATCGAATCAAGGGGAGCTCTGCTCCCCATAAATATAATTTTAAACAGTTACTCAGTATATGGCAGATAACATCAACGAAACCGAGATCATTGAACGATTAAACAGCGCGCCATCGGTACGAGGCTTTTTTATTGCAGCAGTCGATGTGTTCAACGATTCCATCGACGGGCTAATACAAAGGATCTTTCGTAAAGATAACTTCGCCGTGCAATCGGTTGTTGGTCCCCTACTGCAAGACTCCGGACCGCTGGGCGATCTCTCTGTTCGTTTGAAACTCCTATTTGGCTTAGGCGTCCTCCCAGACGATATTTATCATGATATTGAAGACATCATTAAGCTTAAAAACCGACTCAATAGCGATGCATCCGACTACGAGTTCACTGATCCAAATATTCTAGAGCCAATCAAAAAGCTGCATCTGGTAAAGAAAATGGGCATGGTGCAATTAGAAGTCAACGAACCTGATGACGACATCGACCTTGAGTTTTATCAACTCCAACTTCAGCGCCAACAACAAATCATTAAGTCCGGCCTGTCACTCGCGATTGTCGAGATCTGTAACGAACTGGGCAAAGACAGCCCTTTTTAACCCAACCTCCGGCAAGGAACGCCTTCTCTACTAGCCTCTTTTCTTTGCGTATCCTTTCTGTATGACGTGCGTGAAAGCCATCACAGTCCATATTCGTATGTCTCTGTAATATCAGACCAATCTATCGCTGGTATTGAAACGGTATGGCATGCTTTCAATCGAAGACACTAAAACCAAATGGGAGTTTTTCCAGAAACACCATTGGGTATCTCCAGAATTTTCCCGCACTCCCGTACTTGAGTCGTGGGAGCGTTGCATAAAGCAATGCAGTCCTTACACCTGGTCAAAGCCACATATTGCCTCTGGCTTTACCTTCTCATCTCTGATGAAACGCAACGAGCACCTCCTCGAATGCGCCACTACCGTACTTGAAGACACTTACGACATGCTAGGGGACGAAGACCTGCTATTGATGGTGACTGACGGCAACGGCTGCGTTCTATCTGTTGTGGGACATGACTCAATGCAACAAGAGATGCAGGCGCTCGGTATTAAACAAGGCTGTTTTCTGTCTGAAGGGAAAATTGGCACAAATGCGGTCAATCTCTGTATTAGTACTCATATCCCGTGTGAAGTGTTCGCAGCAGAACATTTCAATCGCCACTTACATCCTTATGCCTCTGTAGCGGCGCCTGTTTTCGACCAATTTGGCAAATTACGCGGTACAACATGCCTTTTCAAAAAAGCGGAAAGCTATAAGAAAGAAGACTTAGTCATCATCGCGTCGAGCGCGAAAGAAGTCAGTTTGCAAATCCATATTCAGTCGGAACAAGAAAACATTAACCGCCTCACTTGTGCGCACAACGCAACGTTAGAATGCATGGATGATGGCCTTCTGGCCTGGGATGAAGAAAGCCGTATCACCATGGTAAATCATCAATCAGAGCGCTTGTTAAACATTGAAGCCAGTCAGGTCTTGGATAAAGAAGTCTTTTCGGTTTTGCGCTTCCCGCCAAATGTCCTCAATAGTATTGAGTCGGGTGCAAGCATCAACCGAAAACTCACAACGGTAGAGGTTCGTGGCGAGTTTGTTGAAGCGATCATTACCTTGCGTCCACTCAACGACGGCACGCACTTATTGTTTTTGCACCCCATCGATAAAATTCGCGAACTTGCTCAACAACAAATAGGTGGCAGTGCGCGCTATACGTTCAGTACTTTACCCGTCATATCACGAAAAATGAAGCACGTCATTACCGTGGCAAAGCGGGCCATAAAGTCCAAATCACCGATTCTAATTACGGGTGAAGAAGGTGTAGGAAAAGCTACTCTCGCCATGGCGATTCATAATGAAAGCGCCTACAAAGAAGGGCCGTTCATTACGCTCAACTGCCGCTCCATCAATACAGAGCAACTGGTCAAAGAAACCCTGGGATACGACGAGGGACAAGGCATGCCCTCTAAGTTTGAACTCGCCCATGGCGGCACGCTCTTTTTAGAAAAGGTGGAATATCTGTCACCCGATTTACAAGCCGTGCTACTTAAGTTGTTAAAAACTGGGCTCGTCAGCCGCAGCGACAGTTTGCGATTGATCCCCGTAGACTTTCAACTTATTACCAGCACCGCTTCAGAGATCAGCGAGTATGTCACTCAGCGCTCATTTGGTCGGCAACTTTATTATGAAATCTCCTCGAACGAGCTGCATATTCCACCACTACGAAAGCGTAAAGAAGACATTGAATTTCTCGTCCAGCAGCTTATCAGTCATTATGAGCGCCGCCACAATGTGACGATCTCGATAGAGCCAGTCGCACTGGAAGCGTTGATGAATTTTCGTTGGTCAGGCAACAACTCTGAATTAAGAAACCGAACTGAGCGAATTTTGCTTAACCGCAGTTCCAACTTAATCAAGCTGAACGATATTCCAGAAGACATTAAACTGAATTCTCGCCATACCGCAGAGAATACGCCGGTAATCACGCTAGAAGAAGCCGAGAGAAGAGCGATTGTTCAGGCTTGGAATCAGTGTGATGGCAAAATGCATGATATGGCGAAAGCATTGCAAATTGGCCGCACGACCCTATGGAGAAAAATTAATAAGTTTGGGCTGCAGGAGCAAATGAAGCTGTATTAAGCCAAGAACTGGCGTTCCTACAAAAGTAAAACCGGCGTAAGCACGCCGGTATAGATGTGCTAACGACAAGATGTCGATTAAACATCAACAGACAACTGACGAATCTGCGCTTTTAGTCCCGGTAGCAGACTCGAACTGGCGCTGAATTTTCGTAACCCAACACGAAGTAATGTGTCTGTGGCATTTGGATCGCCTGCCATCTCACCGCACATACTGACCGGTATGCCCGCGCGATCGCCTGCTGCACAAGTGAGTTCAATGGCTTTTAGTACCGATGGTTCAAAGTAGTTCACTAACTCAGCAACGGCGGCGTTGCCTCGATCGGCAGCCATAACATATTGAGTCAAATCATTGGTGCCAATAGAGAAAAAGTCGACTTCTTGTGCTAACGCATCAGCATTCAACACCGCGGCGGGTACCTCAATCATAATACCGACAGGCAAATGAGTCGCATCCAAGCCGAGTTGGTTTGCTTGATGCGCCAACAGCGCTTTTACTTTTCTCACTTCTTCAACCTGAGCCACCATCGGTATCATCAATTGAATATTCGGTTGCTCGTGAAAGGCTCTCAGAATGGCTCGAAGTTGGGCGGTAAACAATGACTCATGTTGAAGGCACAACCGCACCCCTCTCAGACCTAAAAATGGATTATCTTCCGCTGGCATAGGGTAAGCGACTAAAGGCTTATCACCGCCAACATCTAGACTACGAATCGTAAGTGGCTTATCACCAAGTGCGGCGGCAATATCACGATACACTTGGTATTGCGCTTCCTCAGTCGGCAACTCATCACTGTTTTGAAATAGAAACTCAGTCCGGAATAGACCAACGCCCTCAGCTCCTGATGTTAGTGCATCATCAATATCTTTCGGTCCACCAATATTGGCGAATACTGGAATATGGACACCATCACAGGTGACTGCGGCTTGCTGAGCACTCGCTAGCGCACTTTGTCGGGTGCTTTGCCACTCAATTTGTTGCGCTTCTAATTCCTGTTGTATGGCATCTGAAGGAGAGAACCATAAATGCCCTCGAAAGCCATCAATAGTCACCACTTGACCAGCACGCACAGCATCAAGGCAGCCCTGAGCTTTAACGATGGCAGGAATCCCCATCGCACGAGCAAGAATCGCACTGTGAGAGGTTTTCCCTCCCTCACTCAAACAGATACCAAGCACTTTCGATTTATCAAGCCCGGCCACATCAGAAGGCATCAGGTCGCGGGCCAACAAAATACTCGGTTCCTGAATGTCGATGGCATTAGGCGTTACGCCTGTCATTTCGACCATAACTTGGCGTGCGATATCATGCACATCTGCTTCGCGCTCCCGCATGTACTGACTTTCTGCCTGGCGAAACTCTTCGGCCAACGTTTGCAGTGATTCTATCCAAGCTTGCTCGGCTATCATGCCCGTTTGAATTCGCGCCTCAACCGATGCCCATAACTCTGGGTCACTGAGCATCATGCTATGAGCAGAAAATATTTCCCCTTTCGGCTGCTTCGCTTGCTCCTGCAAATGTTGAACAACCACGCCTATCGCATGCTTAACCCGTTCAATTTCATCTTGTTCACTTTGGAAATCACGTTCAGGCACAGCTGGCATTTCATGAGTAAAAAGGACAACTGGAGCAGTAGCGATACCGTCATTGACTCGAATACCAACAACAGCACCTTCAATCTGATTTGGGACCATGTCATCGAGCAAAGTATCCGTGCTCTCTTCAGATTCGATAATGCCTTGCTCAACCGCCTCTTTTTCTCCGAAGTGCTCACTAGCTAAGGCTTCAAATTCCTTGATTGCTTCACTGGATTGAGAGCCGAGTGCGCACAGCGTGATCGTCTCTTGGCTACGAACGCCAAGTTTCGCAATGCTGTTTAAGCTTTTCGCGTTTACACGGCGCTCGCCTTTTTTCAACCATAATTGGCAGTCAAAAGGCGCGAGTGCACCAACAATGGCCGCAGCGGGACGAGCATGTAATCCATACGGATTTTGCACTACCCAATCAAATGTCCGCTCTTGCTCAAAGTTCTCTGATACTGGCGCTATCTCAGCGGATGTTAGTGGCTGATCACCAAGGTGCTCTCGTTTTACGCTTAACGCATTCTGTGCCTCTTCGACTACCGTCGATAAAGGTAGTCCGGCGGCAGCAGCCACCGACGCCGCCATGGTTCCTTCAACAATAGGGGCCGAGATAAGGGTGACATTTTCCCTCACATGATCATCAATCAGATCCAGAGCCATTTCCGTGCTAAGCAACGCGCTGCCAAGATCCATCAATACAACAACCCCTTGTTGATCTTGTACCTGCTCAATCGCTTCCATCACGGCAATGGCATCAGTTCCGATCGGGTTCTCTGGATCATCAATCCCAGCCGCAATCGCAAGCTTGGCTTTGCCTTGCGTCATTTGGGTGGCAAGTTCGGCCACCCCTTCGGCAAGGCGACGACTATGAGATACAACTACAATTCCCACCATCTTAATTACCTGCTATTGCCCGCTGTAGTGCTTTAATCATTAACAAAGAAGAGGTTGCGCCGGGGTCTTGGTGACCAATACTACGTTCACCTAAATAGCTTGCTCGCCCTTTTTTCGCCAACATTTCAATCGTGGCAACCGCATTTGTTTCTGCTAGCTCAACCATTTCATTCAGTAAGTGATCGGCGCTCATGCCATTTTCTAACGACGCCTTCACGCTAACTAAAACGGGTAACCAAACATCACACATGGTTTTATCACCCAGTTCCGCTTTACCACGAGACACCACGCCATCCACACCGCTTTTTAGTGCATCCACTAACTCTTCAAACGTTAATTGCTCTCGAGTTCCGACAGCGGCAGCCGTGCGAATAAACAGCGTGCCATACAGCGGGCCACTTGCCCCACCGATACTAGAAAGCAAGGTCATGCCCGTATTCTTGAGAATGCTGCCGATATTTTGGTCCGCAAATTGCGGCAGTTTTTCCGCGACTTTTTTAAAGCCGCGGTTCATATTGAGACCATGGTCTGCGTCACCAATATCACGATCAAGGTCGGTCAGAAAATCTTGATTCTCTTGATACGTTTTTGCACATAACTCTAACCAGTGAACGATATGTTGTTTTTCAATTTGCATGTTTGCTCCCCTCCCTGCTACCACTTGATCGCGGCCGTATCGACAGGAGCATCAAACAGCTCCAACATCTCTTTATCTGCTTTCAGCAACGTAATTGAAACGCCTTCCATATCAAGCGACGTACAAAAGTTACCGACCATATTCCGCACGATACGGAACCCCGCTTGCTCGCAGTTATGAGCAAGACGGCGGTACACTCCGTAAAGCTCTGAAGTTGGCGTACCGCCCATACCATTCACCATCACAATGTAGTCGTGTTCAGCAGCAAAAGGCTCAATGCTGGATTCCACTTCATCCCATTCACCTTCGTCACGATTCCAAATACGCAATGTGCGCTGATAAGGCGTGTTTTCAGCAACTTCAGCAAACATTTCATCCACTAACGTATCGACGTCGGTGTATTTCACTCGCTTGATACCTGGTTCACCATGGATACCAACACCAAACTCCACTTCATCATCTTCCAGAACAAAAGATGGTTTACCCGCCGCTGGCACAACACAAGCATTAAGCGCCACGCCAAATGAACGACAGTGATTATTAACGCGACGAGCCAGAGCTTCACATTGCTCCAACGAATAACCTTTGTTCGCGGCAGCCCCAACTAACTTCTCAACCAATACCGTTCCAGCAACGCCACGGCGACCAGCGGTATACAGGCTGTCTTTTACGGCCACATCGTCATCCACTAACACCGCCCCAACTTTGATGCCATCGGTATGAAGGAGCTCCACGGCCGTTTCAAAGTTCAACACGTCGCCGGTGTAGTTTTTAATGATAAACAGCACGCCTTCACCAGTATTCACTTGGTTACCACATTCGTACATTTGATCAGGCGTAGGTGAAGTGAATACCTCACCAGGGCAGGCGCCTGTCAGCATGCCTTTACCAATAAAACCTGCGTGCAAAGGTTCATGACCACAGCCACCACCAGAAACCAATGCCACTTGCCCCGGCGTTTCCTCATGCCACATGTAACGAGGTTCGTAGTTAGCTTTGAGCTCAGGGCGGGACAATGCCAGGCCTTCCATTTGCTGCAATACAACATCATCGACTTGGTTAATTAACTTTTTCATCGTTCTATCTCATTCCATTTATATTTTTATGTAGGGTATGAATTCATCTTAAACAGAGAAAAAACGTGCTCAACAAAAATCAATCCGTTTCATATTGAAACAACGACTTCGGTATTTTCGTTTCAATATGAAACGAAAAACGACGAATTTGCTTGAATAGTGATCGGCGCCATAAAGCATACTAATGCTTATTACTTCTGACAGTCGGTTTGACACCGAGGTCATAAAAGCATGGAACAAAACCAGAGAGATCCTTCACCACTTACCTCACCAAACCTAATATAAACCTTATCGCTACAATGGATTTTCATTGCAGTCCAAAACACACATAAAAAAGGTTAAAGGTTTGAATTATGGACAAAATTATTATCAGCCCAAGCAAATACGTCCAAGGTGAACAAGTACTTACATCTATCGCTCACTATGTGAAAACATTAGGTGAACGTCCGTTAGTCATTGCCGATGAGTTCGTGACTAACCTGGTTGGTGATGACGTCAAACAAAGCTTTGCTGACGAAAAGCTTCCACTCACTATGAACATTTTTGGTGGCGAATGTTCGCGCGTTGAGATTGAACGCATCACGGACATTTGTGCCACTCAAAAACACGATGTCATTGTCGGTATTGGTGGTGGTAAAACCTTAGATACAGCTAAGGCCGTTGCGTTTTACACCAAAATTCCTGTCGTGGTGGTTCCTACGATTGCCTCGACTGATGCGCCGACATCAGCTCTTGCGGTGATATACACACCTGAAGGTGAATTTGCAGAATATTTGATGATCCCTAAAAACCCAGACATGGTCATTATGGATACGTCAGTCATCGCCAAAGCCCCAGTTCGCTTACTGGTATCGGGGATGGGCGATGCGCTCTCCACCTACTTTGAAGCTCGTGCCAACATGACCTCTGGTAAGGCAACAATGGCAGGTGGTTTAGCGACGCGTTCAGCGCAAGCTCTTGCGAAACTTTGCTATGAAACCTTGCTTGAAGATGGTTTAAAAGCAAAAGCTGCGGTAGAAAATGGTGTGAGCACCAAAGCGGTAGAAAATATTATTGAAGCCAATACATACCTAAGCGGTATAGGTTTTGAAAGCAGTGGCCTAGCAGGCGCTCACGCTATTCATAACGGCCTAACTAAGCTTGAAGAGTGTCATCATCTCTATCATGGTGAGAAAGTCGCGTTCGGCACACTTGTTCAATTGGTGCTAGAAAACGCAGCGATGGAAGAGATTAATACGGTTCTCGCCTTCTGCCGATCGGTAGGTCTACCAACCAACTTATTTGATATGGGCGTTAAAGAGCTTAATCACGCTAAGTTGCGCGAGGTCGCCGAAGCTTCAACGGCCGAGGGAGAAACCATCCACAATATGCCATTCCCAGTAACGGCAGAAAATGTCTACTCTGCTATTCTAACCGCTCACCAGTTGGGTCAATAACTCACAAACCTTAAAATGGGTTTAAATAAAAAAAACGGCACATACTCTCGCATGTGCCGCTTAGGATTTTTGCTGTTAAGCGTAATTACTCAACCGTTACCGCTTTCGCTAGGTTACGTGGTTGGTCTACGTCCGTACCTTTGATCAGCGCTACGTAGTAAGACAGCAACTGCATTGGGATGGTGTAGTAGATCGCCGCCGTGATTTCACTAACGTGAGGCATCGTGATGATCTTCATTGTTTCATCGCCTTCGAAGCCTGCGTCTGCATCTGCGAATACGTATAGAAGGCCGCCACGTGCACGCACTTCTTCAACGTTTGATTTTAGCTTCTCAAGTAGGTCGTTGCTTGGTGCAACCACCACAACAGGCATGTCAGCATCAATCAGCGCAAGAGGACCGTGTTTCAGTTCACCCGCCGCGTACGCTTCTGCGTGGATGTAAGAGATCTCTTTCAGTTTTAGAGACGCTTCCATCGCGATTGGATAGAACTCGCCACGGCCTAGGAACAATGTGTGGTGCTTGTCTGCAAAATCCGTTGCTAGTGCTTCAATTTCTTTCTCGAAAGAAAGTGCCGCGTTGATTTGCTTAGGAAGTGCGTGTAGCGCTTCAACAATCTCTTTTTCTTTCTCTTTGCTGATGCGACCTTGCTCTTTACCTAACGCCGTTACCAGCATCAATAGTGCAGAAAGCTGAGTCGTGAACGCTTTGGTTGAAGCGACACCGATTTCGACACCAGCGCGAGTCATGAAAGCAAAATCAGATTCACGAACCAAAGAAGAACCTGCTACGTTACAAATGGTCATCGCCGCCATGTAACCTTTTTCTTTCGCAAGACGAAGTGCTGCTAGCGTATCGGCGGTTTCACCAGATTGAGACAACGTGATCAATAGGCTGTTTGGACGAGTCACAAACTTGCGGTAACGGAATTCAGACGCGATTTCTACGTCACAGCTCACGCCAGCAATGTCTTCAAACCAGTAACGCGCTGTCATACCTGCGTTGTAAGACGTACCACACGCAACGATTTGTACGTGTTCTACTTTGCTTAGAATGTCAGCCGCATGCACACCAATCGCATCAGTTACAACAGAGTCTGCCGTGATACGGCCTTCCATTGTGTTGATCAACGCTTTAGGTTGCTCATAGATTTCTTTTTGCATGAAGTGGCGGTATTGGCCTTTATCGCCAGCATCATGTTCTGCGTTAGATTCTACGATTTCACGCTCAACCAGCTCGCCCGTTGCGTCAAAGACAGTAACTTCACGGCGAGTGATTTCTGCCACATCACCTTCTTCTAGGTACATGAAACGGCGCGTTACATTCAGTAGCGCAAGTTGGTCAGAAGCCAGGAAGTTTTCACCCACACCAAAACCAATTACGATCGGGCTGCCTGAACGTGCAACTACGATGCGTGAAGGATCTTTGCGATCCAACGCTACCGTGCCGTATGCGCCTTCAAGTTGTTTTGCTGTTTTTTGTACTGCTTCTAGTAGCGTTTCTGAAGTGCGAAGTTCCCACTCAACCATGTGTGCGATAACTTCTGTATCCGTTTGAGATTCAAACACGTAACCACGAGATTGAAGCAATTCACGAAGCTCTTCGTGGTTTTCGATAATACCGTTATGTACAACAGCAATATCGCCAGACATATGTGGGTGTGCATTAACTTCAGATGGTTCACCGTGCGTCGCCCAGCGAGTGTGTGCAATACCCGTTCCGCCGATCACTTTTGCTTCTTCTACTGCATCAGCCAGTTCTTGCACTTTACCCAAGCGACGAACGCGCGTTAGGTTTGACTCGCCATTAACAACAGCAACGCCAGCTGAGTCGTAACCGCGGTACTCTAAGCGGCGTAGACCTTCAACCAAAATTTCTGCAACATCTCGTTGTGCTACTGCACCTACGATTCCACACATGTGTTTATCTCCGTTTGTAGTTTGGTTCTTCCCTAGCCATGTTTCAGATAGAGACAGCAAGCAAAGGCCTGTATCAGAGGGAAGTGAAATATGAAGCTGATTACATTATTAGATTAGGCGCAAATAACTTTCACGCCATGTTGTTCAATCTGTATTTTGTGTTCTTGCTGAATATCAGCATCCGTCACTAGCACATCAATTTGATGCCAAGCGAGCTCTAAATTCGGGATCTTACGACCGATTTTTTCCGATTCGATCATGACGATCACTTCGCGCGACACTTCCGCCATCACCTTACTCAAACCAACCAATTCATTAAATGTTGTGGTGCCGCGTTCGAGATCGATGCCATCCGCACCGATAAATAGCTGGTCAAAATCGTAAGCTCGTAATACAGATTCGGCTACTTTGCCTTGAAAAGATTCTGAGTGCGTATCCCAAGTCCCGCCAGTCATCAGCAGTGTTGGTTCGCTCTCTAATTCATTAAGGGCGTTAGCAACATGCAACGAGTTGGTCATGACAACTAAGCCACGTTTGTCATTCAACTGTTGAATCAACGCAGCCGTCGTACTGCCACTGTCGATCACGATGCGATTATGGTCTCGAATCAGTGATGCCGCTGCTTTTGCCAAGTTTAGCTTTCGAGTCGAAACATTAGCGCTCAATTCTTCGTGAATGACTTCTGTTGGGATAGCAATCGCACCGCCGTAGCGGCGTAGAAGTTGGCCATTTTTCTCTAAAGAAGCTAAATCCTTTCTAATCGTGACCTCTGAGGTTTCGAATTTCTGAGCGAGTTCGTCAACGCTGACTTCTCCTAGCTCAGAAACCAAGTTAGAAATGGCGTGTCTTCTTAGTTGAGTGTTTCGTTTCGACATTTACGTTTTGAATTTAAGTTTCGATGTGAAACTTATTATAGTCAAACCGAAACTTTTAAGTCCATTTATTTCGATCCAAAAAATTAATATTTCTCGATAAAACCTTGTCCTAAGACAATTCTTAAACAGTGATATTGGATTCATTCAGTGGTAGAATTCGCCACCGAAAAGAAAAAAAATTACAGAATTGAAGGCTATTTTTTTGCAACTTTCTGCATATAAAGTGGGATTAGTCACAAAAAGGTAACCAAAATCGCCGATCTTTTAGTCATAAAATGACTAAACTTGGTGAAAGACTTTCAGAATCTGAAGTACTGATAATGAGGCGAAAAATCGGTGGGTGACAGGCACTAAATGTCATCAATAACGCCCTAACTTCAGAGTAAACAACCGACTTTCAAATTGTAACTATACTTACCGGAGAGTATCTTCCATGAAAAAGACCAAAATCGTATGTACGATTGGCCCTAAAACTGAATCTGTAGAGAAGCTAACTGAGCTAGTAAACGCAGGCATGAACGTAATGCGTCTTAACTTCTCTCACGGTGACTACGAAGAACACGGCACTCGTATAGCGAACTTCCGTAAAGTAATGGAAGCTACTGGCAAACCACTAGCAATTCTTCTAGATACTAAAGGTCCAGAAATCCGCACTATCAAGCTAGAAGGCGGCAACGACGTTGATCTAGTAGCTGGTCAAGAATTCACTTTCACAACTGACACTTCAGTTGTAGGTAACAAAGATAAAGTTGCAGTAACTTACGCAGGTTTCGCAGCAGACCTAAACGTAGGTAACACTATCCTAGTCGACGACGGTCTAATCGAGATGGAAGTTATCTCTAAGACTGAAACAGAAGTTAAATGTAAAGTACTTAACAACGGTGCACTAGGCGAGAACAAAGGTGTGAACCTTCCTGGCGTTTCTGTAAACCTACCTGCTCTATCTGAAAAAGATAAAAACGACCTTAAATTCGGTTGTGAGCAAGGCGTTGACTTCGTAGCTGCTTCTTTCATCCGTAAAGCTTCTGACGTTCAAGAAATCCGTGAAGTACTTGCTGCAAACGGCGGCGAGAACATCCACATCATCTCTAAGATCGAAAACCAAGAAGGTGTTGATAACTTCGACGAGATCCTAGAGCTTTCTGACGGCATCATGGTTGCTCGTGGTGACCTAGGTGTTGAAATCCCAGCTGAAGAAGTAATCTTCGCTCAGAAAATGATGATCGAGAAGTGTAACCGTGCACGTAAGATGGTTATCACTGCAACTCAAATGCTTGATTCTATGATCAACAACCCACGTCCTACTCGTGCGGAAGCAGGCGACGTTGCTAACGCAGTAATGGACGGTACTGACGCAGTAATGCTTTCTGGTGAAACAGCTAAAGGTAAGTACCCAGTTGAAGCGGTAACTATCATGGCTCAAATCGCGAACCGTACTGATTCAGCGCTAAAAGCTGAGCTAGGTTCTCGTCTAGACAGCCCACGTCTACGTATCACTGAAGCAGTATGTAAAGGCGCAGTAGACACAGCTGAGAAACTGGCTGCTCCACTTATCGTTGTTGCAACTGAAGGTGGTAAATCTGCACGTTCAGTACGTAAATACTTCCCAACTGCAAACATCCTAGCACTAACAACAAACAAGAAAACAGCAGCACAACTTGTTCTAACTAAAGGTGTGACGCCAGTTGTTGTTGATTCTATCGAAAGCACTGACGCATTCTACGTAGCAGGTAAAGAGCTTGCTCTAGAATCTGGTCTAGGTAACAAAGGCGACATCGTAGTGATGGTTTCTGGTGCTCTAGTCGCTTCAGGTACTACGAACACAGCTTCTGTACACGTACTATAAGACTGAACTTTTCATACTTCAGTTGATTGATAAAGAGGGCTTATGCCCTCTTTTTTTATATGGCTTTCTTGCTCTAATAATAGCCTAACTGTATCATTCACCATGCGCAGAATTGCGTACTGTTTAATTTTGTCGTCACGATTAAAATTTCTATGAGGTGTATGTGTCCAGTCCCACTCTTACCGACAAAGTATCAAAAATGATCCGTCAGGATATTCTCGATGGCGTGCTTAAACCGGGTCAAAAACTCGTGGTTGCGGAACTCAAAGAGAAGTACAACGTAGGAGCGTCACCCATTCGCGAAGCTTTGGTGCAGTTATCGTGGAGCAAATACGTCAAACTCGAGCCGCAAAAAGGCTGCTGGGTTGCACCTGTATGTAAAGATGAGTTGAATGACTTGTACGAGAGCCTACAAATGGTCTCTGCATGCCTACTAAATAAAGCAATTGTGATTGGCGATGAAAATTGGGAACTGGACGTCCTAACCGCTTATCACAAATTATCCCGCTCTAAATCTGGTGAAAGCTTTTGCTGGAAGGAGTGGGAAGAACGCCATAATCAGTTTCTTACTGCGCTGTTTGAAGGCGCTGGATCTGCCAATATGTTTGGTTTTTTCCGTGATCTACTCACGCAAATTAAGCGTTACCAATATTTTGCTATGCAAATGTTAGGTACTGGAAACCCAGGGCACTGTAATATCGATGAGCAAGAAATGCTGATGAAGACGTCGTTAGATAAAAAGAGCCAGGATGCTTTAGGTTACCTAGAGCGTTATTTGAGACAGTCAATGCAGTGTATCGAAGCGGCCATCGACAACCAATATCGCATACTGGCTAGCGAATAACGCAGAGGCTAAAATAAGCATAAAAATCGGGGTCTATCCCCGATTTTTTGTTTTTGAAAAAGAGCTAAGCAATATCATCGAAACTATGGCATAGCGATACGCAGTTACGCCCTGCACTTTTGGATTCATACAAGGCAATATCAGCACATTTATAAGTGCGCGTGCGATCTGAGGTTAAATCACTATACCCGGCGCTAACAGTAATCGCTCTATCACTGCGCAGTTGAACCGCCACACGTAACCGGTTCAATACAACTTCTGCTTCTTCGAGTGTGGTATGCGGCATGATCACCGCAAATTCCTCACCACCGACACGAGACACAAAGTCAGTACTGCGCACCTCTTTAAGAAGAGTCTCAGCGACACTGCAAATCACTTTGTCCCCTTCATCGTGCCCAAGTTCATCGTTAATGCGCTTAAAGTGGTCAATATCAAACAACGCCAAACACGCTGGGGGACTGTCAGGATAACGCTCAATAATCCCGGCATATTGCGCTAATTGCTCTTCAAATTTTCGGCGGTTCCACAAGCCCGTCAAACCATCTTTTTCACTGAGGTTGCGTAGCTTTTCTTCCAGCTCTTTTTGCTCGGATATATCCACCAGCGACGTGATGTAATAGCTTACTTTACCTGACTTGGTTAAGTTTGCCTGAATGCGCATAATGGCGGTAAATACGTGATTAAACTTGGTTCGACAACGAACCTCACCTTCCCAAACGTGCTCGTTCGCAAGCTTATTCCAAATATTGAGGGTCGACTCGAGATCTTCCGGTAAGAAAATTAGATTATGCGCATTCCAGCCTTGAGTATGCTTGGTTGAATAGCCCATCATGTTTTCAAATTCTTGGTTCACCATAATGATTCGATGCGACGCATCTGAGATCATCACCGCAGTCATGCCATCAAGTGCAGCCCGAGCTAACTTCGATTCCATACTATGACGTCGATAGTGCAGGGCTAGCGCGGTCGTTGGTAAAGTAAAACCAAACACCAAACTTAATACAAAAAACGCTTCTTGGATTAAGTCATCAATATCTCGCTGAGATCGAGATAGTAATTGCTCATTGGTAAGATCAATAACCAGATGAAGTGGTTCACTAGAAACAAATTGGATCGTGCTATACGCAATCAAATTCGAGCCGTTGTACTCATAGCCCGAAACTTCTGAGATCATCGTGCGCCAAATGTTGGGGTACATCCGGCCAAAATTAAATTGAGAACGAGCTGGGATAATATTGCCGTACAAGCGTGATGACTTAGGACTAGCGATATAAAAGCCATCACTTTTAATTAACTCAATATGAAAATCCCGCACCGGTGGGTAGTTGAGTCGAGAAGATAAATACTCAATATCAACATTAAGAACAAGATACCCTTCGCGTTTCCCATTGAGAGAAATCGGCATCAGAATACGCAATGAAGGACTATAAGGGTAAACAAGCTCACCATTTTCCCGCTCCAGCTCAATCCCCCACGACGCAATTTCATCATTACCTAAACCTTGCGCGTAATGAAAATAATCCCGCTCTGACTTGTTATGTAATTTGAGGGCGGGTGCAGCAATACCCGTTTTGAAATCGTAATTAATCCGTGCTTTTTCCTGACCGGTAATATCAAGAAAACGAATTTGTTTATATAGCTTTTGGTTGATCGCAACCGAGATCCACATATCTTCTAAGATAGAAAGGTTGACCCGGTTCGGCTGACGTAGATAGTCGTAAAGACTTTGGCTGTGACCGAGAAGATCGCTGATCGTCTCAATTTGATCCTGAATATTGTTGTATTCGCGACCAGTATAAGCCAGTTGGTGTAATGCTTCTTGAGCGGTATTCTCAACGTTACTCTCTAATAACGTCAGATATTTCTGATAATAGTAAACTGCAGTGAGCGCACTAAAAAATAGTGCTGTCGCCAACAATGTGCCGACTCGCTTAGGTATTTTCACGCGTCTACTGCCTATAATGCTTACTAAAACGACAATTATATCATTAATTGTTATTTTCTAAACAAAAAGCCACTTAGATTAAGTGGCTTTTCTATATGCAGTTAGATGGCTAAGGTTTGAGTGCGCGCTCACCTCGGGCAATGCCCACTACCCCACTACGAGCAACTTCGACGACTTCAGTTACTTCAGATATCGCTTGAATGAAGGCATCCAACTTTTCACTCGTGCCCGCAAGTTGTACCGTGTATTGAGCAGCAGTGACATCCACGATCTGGCCACGGAAGATGTCTGCCGTCCGTTTCACTTCTGCTCGCGCAAAACCGCTGGCTTTCACTTTCACCATCATCAGTTCACGTTCGATGTGCTCATACTCGGTGACTTCTTGTACTTTCAGCACATCGATCAATTTGTGTAACTGCTTCTGAATTTGCTCCAACTGCATCTCATCAGACGTCGTGGTAATGTTCATTCGCGACAGCGTTTCATCATCTGTCGGTGATACCGTCAAAGATTCAATGTTGTAACCACGTTGAGAGAACAAGCCAACAACACGAGACAACGCACCCGGTTGGTTTTCCAATAGCAATGAAATAATGTGTCTCATATTAAGTTCTCTCCGTTTTGCTTAGCCACATTTTATCCATACCCTCACCTTTGATTTGCATCGGGTATACGTGTTCGGTTTCGTCTACGTTGATGTCCACAAACACCAGACGATCTTTCATATCCAACGCTTTTTGTAGCCCTTCTTCGAGCTGATCAGGCGTTTCGATACGAATACCGACGTGACCATAAGCTTCTGCAATCGCTGCAAAATCAGGAACAGAACTCATGTAAGAATTAGAGTGACGACCTTGATAAATAATGTCTTGCCACTGTTTTACCATGCCTAAGAAGCGGTTGTTTAGGTTGATGATCTTCACTGGAATGTCGTATTGCATGGCTGTCGAAAGCTCTTGGATATTCATTTGAATACTGCCATCGCCCGTAACAACCACGACTTCTTCTTGTGGCATGGCAAACTTAACACCCATACCAGCCGGAAGGCCAAATCCCATAGTGCCCAATCCACCCGAGTTGATCCAACGGCGTGGTTTGTTAAATGGGTAGTAAAGTGCTGCAAACATCTGGTGCTGACCCACATCAGAAGCAACATACGCATCACCATTGGTCAGCTTGTGCAAGGTTTCAATCACTTGCTGTGGCTTAATTCGCTCTGGTGACTTCTCATAAGCCAAACAGTTGCGGTCACGCCACACTTGAATGTCATCCCACCATGCGGTGATGGCATCTTCATCGTTCCCACCTTCTTGCTCTGCCAGCAGGCCAAGCATGGTTGTAAGCACTTTTTCCGCAGAGCCGACGATAGGTAAATCCACCTTCACGTTTTTCGAGATCGATGATGGATCGATATCAATATGCATGACTTTTGCGTTTGGGCAGTATTTTTCAAGGTTGTTCGTCGTGCGATCATCAAAACGCACACCGATACCAAAAATGAGATCCGCTTCATGCATCGCCATATTGGCTTCGTAAGTACCGTGCATACCCAGCATGCCCAGTGAGTTTTTGTGCGTTCCAGGGAATGCGCCTAGTCCCATCAACGTACTGACTACTGGAAGGTTCAGCTTGTCGGAGAGCTCTAAAATATGTTCATGAGCGCCAGAAATCACAGCACCACCACCGATATAAAGCACTGGTTTTTTCGCCTCTAACAGCGATTTAAGGGCTTTTTTAATCTGGCCTTTATGACCCGACGTCGTCGGCTTGTAAGAACGCATTGAAAACGTTTCTGGGTATTGGTAAGGCAGTTTGATTTGCGGATTCATTACATCTTTCGGCAAGTCAATCACTACTGGACCAGGTCGACCTGTGGTCGCGATATAAAACGCTTTCTTGATCGTTTCAGGAATATCTTCCGCTTTTTTCACTAAAAAGCTGTGTTTGACCACTGGGCGAGAGACACCAACGATGTCACATTCTTGGAAAGCATCATTACCAATTAGGCTATTAGGTACGTTACCCGAAATAACGATCATTGGGATGGAGTCCATATAAGCCGTAGCAATACCAGTAATGGTATTGGTCGCGCCCGGACCTGAACATACCAGTACGACACCCGGTTTACCGGTAGCGCGAGCGTAACCATCTGCCATATGAGTGGCGGCTTGCTCATGCCTTACAAGTACGTGTTTGATTTGATCGGTTTTGGCATGCAGTGCATCGTAGATATCCAAAACGGAGCCACCTGGGTAGCCAAAGATCTGCTCTACGTGCTCTTCTATCAGAGATTGAACCACCATCTCTGCGCCTGACAACATTGCTGTCATAATTGCTCTCCTTAGCCAGTTTCCTCACCGTAAGGTCAACGGATTGGTCTGGTTTTACATAGTCTAGGTCTTATTCGTAGCCTAATCGAAATACTTCCACGTTTTCGGCTATGTCTTGCGTTCGTCATAACATCCCGCAAGGTTACCCAACAAATGTAACGTTTTATTATCAACGGGTCTAATGAGAGATTGGTCTACTTTTTAAACAAGATGCTAGTAATTAGAATGTTAGTAGGAATAGCAGCCACACATACCTTATTTCACAGTACAACCTAAAAATTTAACGTTTAAAAAAAGAACATTATTTCAGAACCTTTTAAGTATAGGGTGCTAAATAGCTGTATTTGGTGAGCAAAATAGAAAGAATCAACACAAACAAAAATCCCCAGTAATGCACAATAACATCACTGGGGATTTTTTCATCAATATAAAATCTAAGTCAGCTTAAGTTACTTTTTCTCTGACTTTTCCTTATACATTTCTTCAATTTCATCTTGGTATTTGTCATTGATGACTTTACGACGCAGTTTTTGAGTTGGCGTTAACTCACCATCATCCATAGAGAAAGCTCTTGGTAACAGTTTAAACTTCTTCACCTGTTCAAACTTTGCCAACTCTTTTTGGAGATCGTTAACACGCTTCTCAAGCATTTCGACCACTTGGTGGTGCTTAATCAATTCAACACGATCGTGATACTTGATATTCAGCTCTTTCGCATACTCTTCAAGAGAATCAAAACACGGCACAATCAGTGCCGAGACAAACTTACGCGTGTCCGCGATAACCGCGATTTGCTCGATGAAGTGGTCTTTACCAATCGCACCTTCAATCATTTGTGGAGCGATGTATTTACCACCTGAAGTTTTCATCAACTCTTTGATACGATCAGTGATGAACAGGTTGCCATTTTCATCAATGTAACCCGCATCGCCAGTTTTTAGGAAACCGTGCTCGTCAAAGGTCTTTTCGGTCTCTTCTGGCATTTTGTAATAGCCACGCATCACCATTGGACCACGCACGAGAATCTCGTTGTTCTCACCGATCTTCACTTGCGCGCCAGGCATCGACATACCAATAGAGTCTGGATTAAAGCACTTATCATCCCAACACGATACTGTCGCCGTGGTTTCAGTCATGCCGTAACCTAACTTCACATTGATACCAATCGCGTGGAAGAATCGGCCTATGGTTTCATCTAACTTTGCACCGCCACACGGCATAAAGTTGATTTGTCCACCAAGTAACGCACGCAGCTTGCTCAGAACCAATTTATCCGCCAGGGCATATGACTTGCGCAGCATGAGAGATGGCTGACGTTTTTCTTGATGACAAGCTGCCATTTTTGCGCCCATGTTCACAGCCCAAGTAAACATGATCTTGCGATGAATTGGCGCGCGAGACACTTTCTCGTGAATCGCAGAGAAGATCTTCTCATAGAAACGCGGCACGGCACACATCACGGTAGGTTGCACTTGGCTCAGTGCATCACGTACCTGCATGGTGTCTTGCAAATAGCAGTTGGTCGCCCCTTTGTACAACACATAAAAGGTCCAAGCGCGTTCAAATACGTGTGACAGCGGAAGGAAACACAATGACACATCACTTTGAGAAAGGCTCAAACGTTGATCGTGCCCTTCCAATTGCGCCGCAATGTTTGCGTAGTCCAACATGACACCCTTTGGTTGTCCTGTTGTGCCCGAGGTGTAGATCAACGTGAGTAGATCATCTTCCTTTGCTTGCTCTAAACGTGCGTCCAATTCAACTTGGTATGTGGTATCGCCTTTGGCGACAAATGCTTGCCAAGAGATAACGAAATCATGCTCGCCAAGTTCGATATCATCAGACATTGCAACAATGAGCTCTAACTGCTCGCACTGGTCGAAAATGCTCACTGCTGCGTCAAATTGTGGCTGCTCACCAACAAACAGCACTTTGACGTCTGCGTTGTCAATGATGTACGCCGACTGAGCGGCGGTATTGGTTGGGTAAATAGGTACTGTTACGCCGCGTAGTTGTAGCGCTGCAATATCAGCAATCGTCCATTGCGGCATGTTGTTCGAGAAAATGCCGATTTTATCTTGGACTCCTAATCCCTGAGCCAAAAGTGCAAGTGATAAAGCATCAACTTGCTGACCAAATTGCGTCCACGTAATACCTTGCCATTCCTCACCCACTTTATGCTTGAGTGCAACGCGTGTACCACCGTTCGCAATTTGTTCACGAATACGTTTAACGATATGAAAATCTAACTTGGCCATTCTTTTACTTACCTTTTGGCTTACAGGCGTAAGCTAATTGAGCGAACAAGTGTACTCACGGCTTGCTAAAACGCAACTGACCAGTATCAAACTTATCACTAATAAGAGACAACTATCACTTATACGTCGCGAACATACCCAAAACTGCTGAATGATTACTCTATTTAACTTACTGTTTCGATTGTTGATTGCTAAAACAAAAAGCCCCGAGAGACAAAAATCTCTCGGGGACCAATGAATTGTAAAAATTGATGATTACCAATATGGTCTTAACCGATAAGACCAAACGTCATCTTATTTTGCGGCAACCACTTCACCACAAGTGATCATCAGTTGATCGCGCAGCCAAATGTGGCCTTTATCTTTTTCACTTGATTCATGCCAGCTTAAGAAGCCGCTGATTTCCTTGTTTGCAAATGGGAAGTCTAGAATTTGCAGCTGATCGCTGTTTACCGCATTTTCTGCCATCCAACGTGGCGCGATAGTCACAAGCTCAGATTGACCTACCACATATAGTAGGTTGCTTAGACTAGAGCCTTCGTACGCGGCTTGGCAATCCAGTTCACGATATGCTTGTTCTGAGAAGCTGCGTTGACCGTGCACTTTCGATAACTTCGCATGTTTTTCGTTAAGCAGTTGCTCGGCCGTTACACCACCTTGAATGCGTGGGTGTGTTTTTGACGCGATAACCACTAATTCATCTTTGAAGATTTCAGTACTTGAGAAACCTTGCTCATCAAAGCGAGCATAATCGATCACGAAATCAATTTCTTGATAGCGCATACGCTCAGACAACAGACGGTCAAATTCTGCATCTAGGTGAAGCTGAACATTTGGTGCTTGTTGATTCACTTTTGCCATGATCTTCGGAGCAAAACGCATGTCACAAGGGCTGCAAATCGCCAGCTTAAATAAGCGAGTCGAAGATTCTGGTTGGAATACGGAGCTAGGAAGTTCATTACGAATCAGCTGTAATGCTTGGCGAATTGGGCCAAACAACTGACGAGCACGTTGCGTTGGCTGAATACCACGGCCCTGACGCATAAACAGCTCGTCGTTAAACATCACTTTTAGGCGTGCCACGGCATTACTTACTGCCGGCTGAGACATGCCTAAGTTATGTGCTGCACGAGTAATATTTTGCTCTTGCATCACAGCATCAAATACAGTCAGTAGGTTTAAATCTACACCACGCAAAGTGCTTTCCATACGGTAGCTAGCAATTGCGCTCATCGCATCTTTCTTCTCTAACATTGAGTGCGCCTCTTTTGTAATCGTCAACTTTGTTCATTAAATTCATAACGAATAGAATCCCATCTCGCACAAAAGACGGCGGCTGGATTCGAATCATTTTACGAATAGATAACCTAACTTTTTATTATATTTGCTGTCCGGATACTTCCGGCTCGAACTGTACTATCAACTAATCGATTGCGGTTTCGCAACTAGATTGATATTTAATCAGTAAATTTTAGCCGATTAGGTATTTACCTTTTAAATAACAATAACTTGATAAAAACATAAAAAACTATAAAACACGTAAAAGCGCATTCTTTGAGGAAGTATTTAGCAAATTGATGAGACGGATGGTCACCACACGCATGCATTTATCCTAGTTATTAGTCGAGGGCAAACCAACAGATGACGACTATATCTCTGAGTGAAATTTGCACTTATCAGTCAAATTATCAGCAAATACACATTGAATAGAAATGAAAGAGAAAGAATAAAAATGCAGCCTTCTAGATTGAAAGGCTGCAACAAAATCGTGTCAAAAATAGGAAGGAACAATGTACTTAGAACAACGTACTTAAATGTTCGACACGTAACTTGGGAAATCAACTTGCTCCCACAACTGTTTGGATAACTCCGCTTGTGAATCCCACGCGCCTTGTAATACCCAATGAACAATGGCCTGAGCAACGTCTGGATATTTCACACTTTCGGCTTGCTGCTCCTTTAGCCACTGGCGTACTGCGGAAATGTCTAAGCTCTCCATCGACATCGCAAGTCCTAAGTCTTCTAAGGTCGCGACATTGCTTTGTTGCTCAAACTGACCTGCGAGTGGCTTAAGCAATAATTTTTTCCCTAGAGACAGAGCTTCCGAAGGGAGCTCGAATCCACCATTGGCAATGACACCACTACAGCGATGCAAATGATGCTGAAAGTTGCTGTGGCATAAAGGGCGTAATTCTATGTTTTCCACCTGCTCACATTCGATCACATCGGGGTGATAACAGATGAACGCTTGCTGGTTAAAATGGAACAGTAAATCCGAGATGTCTTCAATGGATTCGAACGGTAGGTAAACCAAAACAAAATCTTCATTTTCTGCTTGGCTATCGACGGTATGTACAATTGGCGGCAACAAAGGCTGGTCAAAATGATGCCAATGCAAACCAAGGTGGTGTTGAGAAGGCGCAAAGTATTCAATGACGGATTTGTCTAACCAACTCGCTCCCTTTAACGGCACTGGATAACGGAAAGCATTTTGGTGACTGATACCAATCGACGGCTTATTTTGTTGTTTTGCCGCCCATGCCGTAACAGGCTCGAAATCATTGAGCACGAGATCATAGGACGACAAATCAAGCTGTTTAACTTCTTTGCAAAATTGCACCAAATTGTTACTCAATGCTGTTTTCGCATAGTTCACTGAACCTTTTTCAGTGATAAAGGTGAAGCCTCGGCGAGTCTGATAATCACCAAACGCTTCCATTGAAAAGTACTTTTCAGGCGCTCGTCCAGAAAACAAAAAATCGACCTCAACATCGTGCTCTTTAAACGCATGACTCATCGCCCTCGCACGCGCAATATGTCCGTTTCCTGTACCTTGAACACCGTATAAGATTTTCATCAATTAGCCTCCCAACATCGCAATCGCTAATCCACCACAAAGACTGCCAAGCAGTGCACCAATGATGACATCGGTAAAAAAGTGCACACCCAATAAGATTCGCGCGGTTCCGATTAAACTTGCCCAAAAGAATGCAGCAACGCCTAGGCTCGGATAGAAATGATCAATCAGCGTCGCCATGACAAACGCAGCGGCAGTGTGTCCTGAAGGAAGACTGTAGCGATCAGATGGGGTAATAAAAGCAGGAAGGAGTGCACTGAGTTCTTCAGGGCGACGACGCTTAAAACTGTTTTTCAGCGTCCAATAAATTGGCAACTCGATGGCAAAAGCAAGTAAACCCGCCAGTAAAAACCAAACTCCCTGCTCTTTATCTAAATACCAAGCTAATAAACCTAGCACCAAGTACAGATGTCCGTCACCACTGTGGGAGACTCCTTTACTGATGTTGGCAACTTGCTGATTAAAACGGTGCTTAAGACAAACACTAGAGAGCGCTAAATCAAACTTAGCAATGGTTGCAATTGGCTGTGTAATTGTCTCTATGGTTCGCATGTGGCCTTTCCTTACTTTGACAACGCCGTTGTGTGAAAAGTAGGAGGTTTAGGTGACAACTGCATGACGGGAGTTTGGACAATTAATGACAAATGCCAAATTAGGGTGTGCCCAATAATCTATCTATTGAGCACAATCATAGGAGAGAACGCTTAAGAAGGGTTTGCTTGCTGCGGTTGAGGCGTATCGATATACCAGACTTTTCTCTTCTTACGACAGGCGCGCAAAGAGCCCATCGTCATGTCGCCATCTTTTGTCAACTCGTAGCTAAGGGAGCGGCAAGTGTAATTTCCTGACAGTTCATGCTCTATGCCCGTTTGCTCAGTTGTGCTCGAAGCAGACTCTAAAAGAGGATTAGGCTGTGTAGAAAGAATGTCACGATTTACCACATTGCTGCGCGCATAATCCTTATGGACGTAACCTTTTATCACGCCTTTCTGTTCAACAAGAAACCAAGGTTGATCCACCACTTTTGCCAACACATTAAAAACTTCCCCTTTAGATAACACGCCAAGCTTTTCTCCTTCTAGGCTCGGCTTGGATCGCAAGTTTAATGTGGTCTTAGAGCGATAGGAGACATCCATAAACTCAACTGGGTTTGAGGTATCCACACCGTCAGCTGTTGGTCGGAAGACTTCCGCTTGTTGTTTCTCACTAGGTTGCACTCGGATCTTCCACCACGAATAGGTTTCCGGATCTTTGCCTTTAAATTTATCTCGACTGTCCGACTCAAGAGCAACGAGCATTTGATTCAAAAACGACTCGCGTCCCTCGTAGCTCAAGAATCGATCCATTTGATCATTAATCACCATGACACTCTGAGAGTGATCATTAATAGCAACAGGGGAAATCTCTGCCATATAGGTTTGAGATTGAAACAGCTGACAACCCGATAAGCTGACCAGAGTAAATACTGCGGCTGAACGTCCAAATTGTTTTGCTAACCTCATTATTCCTTAACCCTTCTTTTTACCTAGTGCAACTGCACTACTATAAATGGTCATTCAAAACTTTTGCCAAACAATTCGGGCCTTTGTGTGACAAGTCGCAATCCCAATGTTTGTTTTGGTAATGAAACGTCGCAAACTTGATGAGAACTTGCCTCTTCTAGCACGTTTCTATCGCACCATGCAGTTTCACTTAGCGCATCATTTTTCTCGAGTAAATGAAAAGACTCATCCGATATGAATAAAAAATCGACTTTAGGGTTGACGCGCTCCATGGAGTGCGGTACTAATTTGTTAACTTAATTATGTGGAAAGCTTAACAACTATGTCAGCTCATTTTTCTATTCTGCTTAGCCTCCTCCTGATCGTGACCAGTTCGCGCGGGTAGGCTGTGGAAGAAAAATAACCACACCAATTTCTAAGAACCCGCATGAGAATGCGGGTTTTTTTATATCTAAATACTGGAAGTAAACGATTAACTTGCACGTAAAGTGCAGAAATCAGGAAGGAAGCAAACATGAACGATCAGGTCATTATATTCGACACCACATTGCGTGATGGCGAGCAAGCGTTGTCAGCAAGCTTGACGGTTAAAGAAAAACTGCAAATTGCCTATGCGCTGGAAAGACTCGGCGTTGATGTTATCGAAGCTGGCTTCCCAATCTCTTCACCAGGTGATTTCGAGTCGGTACAAACCATTGCAAAAAACATCAAAAACAGTCGAGTTTGTGCCCTTTCGCGTGCCGTTGCGAAAGATATTGATGCCGCCGCTGAAGCATTAAAAGTGGCCGACCAATTCCGTATTCACACGTTTTTAGCCACTTCCACCATTCACGTAGAAGACAAACTACGCCGCAGCTACGACGATGTACTTGAAATGGCGGTCAACGCCGTTAAACATGCGCGTAACTACACCGATGATGTCGAGTTTTCTTGTGAAGATGCAGGTCGTACTCCTATCGACAACCTATGTCGCATGGTAGAAGCTGCCATCAATGCAGGTGCGAGCACAATCAACATTCCAGATACCGTTGGCTACACAGTACCAAGCGAGTTTGGTGGCATTATTCAAACCCTTTTCAACCGCGTTCCAAACATTGATAAAGCGATCATCTCCGTTCACTGTCACGACGACTTGGGGATGTCAGTTGCCAACTCTATTGCCGCCGTTCAAGCCGGCGCGCGTCAGATAGAAGGCACCATCAATGGCATTGGTGAGCGAGCGGGAAACTGTTCACTTGAAGAGATCGCAATGATCATCAAGACGCGTCAAGAGTTCTTGGGCGTTCACACTGGCATTAAACATGATGAAATTCACCGCACCAGTAAATTGGTGAGCCAGTTATGCAACATGCCAATTCAGAGCAACAAAGCGATTGTGGGCGCGAATGCCTTTAGCCACTCTTCAGGTATCCATCAGGATGGCATGTTAAAGAATAAGAATACCTACGAAATCATGACCCCTGAGTCGATTGGCCTTAAAAACCAAGCACTAAACTTAACCAGCCGTAGTGGTCGCGCAGCCGTGAAGAGCCACATGGACACCATGGGATACAACGAGGACGAGTACAACCTAGACGCTCTATACGCGGACTTCTTGAAACTTGCCGACCGCAAAGGCCAAGTGTTCGATTACGATCTAGAAGCCCTAATGCACTTCTCGAACCTGCGTGAAGAAGATGACTTCTACAAACTGAACTACCTAAGCGTGCAATCGGGCAGCGTAATGGCCACCACCAGCATCAAAATGCAATGTGGCGATGAAGAAATGTGTGAAGCGGCAGTCGGTAATGGCCCAGTTGATGCGCTATACCAATGTATCTACCGCGTGACAGGCTACGACATCGTACTGGATAAATTCGACCTAACCGCGAAAGGCGAAGGTGAAGATGGTTTGGGTCAAGCTGACATCATTGCCAACTACAAAGGTCGTAAATACCACGGCACGGGCGTTTCTACCGATATCGTTGAAGCTTCCGGTCAAGCACTATTGCACGTTATTAATAGCATCCACCGTGCAGACAAAATCGAAGAAATGAAGCAGAAAAAGATTGCGACTGTGTAATAACAACTGGGCTGCATGGCTCAGGAAAGAACACGCTCGTTGAAATAATTAAGCTCAAAATTAGAAAACTTAAAGGATTAACATGACAGACAAATCATACAAAATTGCCGTCCTACCCGGTGACGGCATCGGCCCGGAAGTAATGGCGCAAGCACACAAAGTATTGGATGCTATCGAAAAGAAGCATGGTATTGCGTTTGAGCGTGACGAGCATGATGTAGGCGGCATCGCGATTGATAATCACGGCTGTCCACTTCCAGAAAGCACCGTGAAAGCGTGTGAAGAGTCTGATGCAGTCCTATTTGGTTCAGTTGGCGGTCCTAAGTGGGAGCACTTACCACCAAACGACCAACCTGAGCGCGGTGCCCTACTGCCGCTACGTAAACACTTCCAACTATTTTGTAACCTACGCCCAGCGCAAATCCACTCAGGTCTTGAAGCTTTCTCACCACTACGTGCAGACATCTCAGGTCGCGGTTTTGACATCGTTGTAGTCCGTGAGCTGACGGGCGGCATCTACTTCGGCCAACCAAAAGGTCGTGAAGGTGAAGGTCCAACAGAGAAAGCGTTCGACACTGAGGTGTACCACCGCTTTGAGATCGAACGTATTGCAAAAATCGCTTTTGAGTCTGCTCGTCTACGCCGTAAGAAAGTATGCTCTATCGACAAAGCGAACGTTCTACAAAGCTCAATCCTATGGCGTGAAGTGGTCGAAGAAATCGCAAAAGACTACCCAGATGTTGAGCTGTCACACATGTACATTGATAACGCAACCATGCAGCTTATCAAAGACCCAGCACAGTTCGACGTAATGCTGTGTTCGAACATCTTCGGCGACATCATTTCTGATGAGTGCGCGATGATCACTGGCTCAATGGGTATGCTGCCTTCAGCAAGCCTTAACGAAAGTAAGTTCGGTCTGTACGAGCCAGCAGGCGGCAGCGCACCAGATATCGCAGGTAAGAACATCGCCAACCCAGTAGCACAAATCCTATCGGCAGCACTGATGTTACGTTATAGCCTTGGCGAAGAAGCCGCAGCACAAGACATCGAAGCAGCGGTGTCGAAAGCACTTTCAGCTGGCGAGCTAACAGGCGACCTTGCAGGCAACAACCCGGCACTCTCAACGTCTGAAATGGGCGATAAGATTGCTGAGTACATTTTGAACGCATAAATAGACTGAATTTATAAATATAACTGTCGTTCGCAGTCTACAACATGGTTGTGATAACAAGGACGACGAGGAAAGGAAGCAATGGGCAAAACACTATACGAAAAAGTCTACGACGCACACGTTGCCGTCGCAGCAGAAGGGGAAAACCCTATCTTGTACATCGACCGTCACTTGGTACATGAAGTAACGTCTCCGCAGGCTTTTGATGGCTTGCGTGAAAAAGGTCGTAAAGTGCGTCAGGTCAGCAAAACTTTTGCCACTATGGACCACAACGTTTCGACCACCACCAAAGACATCAACGCATCCGGTGAGATGGCATGTATCCAGATGGAAACGCTATCGAAAAACTGTGAAGAGTTTGGCGTTACGCTTTATGACATTAACCACAAATACCAAGGTATTGTGCACGTCATGGGCCCAGAGCTTGGTATTACCCTACCGGGCATGACCATTGTTTGTGGTGACTCGCACACGGCTACACACGGTGCATTTGGCTCGCTAGCATTTGGTATTGGTACCTCTGAAGTTGAGCACGTATTAGCAACTCAAACGCTAAAACAAGCGCGTGCTAAAACGATGAAGATCGAAGTGAAAGGCAAAGTAGCTCCGGGCATTACTGCGAAAGACATTGTGCTAGCAATCATCGGTGAAACGACAGCAGCAGGCGGTACAGGCTACGTAGTTGAATTCTGTGGTGAAGCGATCACTGACCTTTCAATGGAAGGTCGCATGACCGTATGTAATATGGCGATTGAGTTAGGTGCAAAAGCCGGTTTGATTGCGCCAGATGAAACTACATTCGAATACATCAAAGGCCGTAAGTTCTCACCTCAAGGTGCGGATTTTGATGCCGCTGTAGAATATTGGAAGACATTAAAAACTGACGATGATGCCCAGTTTGATGCGGCCGTGACACTAAACGCAGCGGATATCAAACCACAAGTCACTTGGGGTACTAACCCAGGACAAGTTATCGCGGTAGACCAACCGATCCCAGCACCAGAAAGCTTTGCTGACCCAGTAGAAAAAGCATCGGCAGAAAAAGCTCTGGCTTACATGGGTCTAGAAGCAGGCAAGTCATTGTCTGATTACAACATCGATAAAGTCTTCGTTGGCTCTTGTACTAACTCACGTATCGAAGACATGCGCGCAGCGGCGGAAGTCGCGAAAGGTCGCAAAGTCGCGTCTCACGTTCAAGCGCTAATCGTTCCTGGCTCTGAGCAAGTAAAAGCGCAGGCGGAAGCAGAAGGCCTAGATGTCATCTTTAAAGAGGCGGGCTTTGAGTGGCGCCTACCAGGTTGCTCGATGTGTCTAGCAATGAACAACGACCGTTTGGGTCCACATGAACGTTGTGCGTCTACTTCAAACCGTAACTTTGAAGGCCGTCAAGGTCGTGATGGCCGTACCCACCTAGTGAGCCCTGCGATGGCAGCGGCAGCAGCAATTGCTGGTCACTTTGTAGATATTCGTGAACTAGACTAAGGAGCAAACAAATGTCAGGCTTTAAACAACATACAGGCTTAGTTGTTCCTCTAGATGCAGCGAACGTTGATACTGATGCCATCATTCCAAAACAGTTCCTACAAAAGGTGTCTCGCCTAGGCTTTGGTAAACACTTGTTCCATGACTGGCGCTTCCTAGATGATGCTGGCGAACAGCCAAATCCAGAGTTCGTGATGAACGCCCCACGCTACCAGGGCGCTTCCATCTTGCTGGCACGTGAAAACTTCGGTTGTGGCTCATCTCGCGAACACGCACCGTGGGCGCTAGCGGATTACGGCATAAAAGCGATGATCGCACCAAGCTTTGCTGATATTTTTTACGGCAACTCGATCAACAACCAAATGGTGCCAGTTCGTTTGACTGAGCAAGAAGTGGATGAGATCTTCCAGTTTGTTGAGGCAAATGAAGGCGCAGAAGTCGAGGTCGATTTAGAAGCGAATGTGGTTCGTGCCAACGGCAAAGAGTATGGTTTTGAAATCGATTCGTTCCGTCGTCACTGCTTACTAAACGGTTTGGACAACATTGGCCTAACCCTTCAGCACGAAGATAAAATTGCTGACTACGAAGCGAATATCCCAAGCTTCTTGCGTTAAAACGCATTAGTAAATACACAAATCAAGGGCTGGCAATTGTCGGCCCTTTTAATGTTTTAGGTGACTGATTTTATAGCGCTTTACTTACGGAATACCGAACGCCTCTGTTGAAATTAGTCATCCTGAACAGCGGCGAAGGAGCGTGATTCAGGATCGACTGCCAGAATGTACTGTGCAGATTCATACTTTCTTTACTCAAGCGTTTGTGGGGATTAGATTCCTGCTGTCGCTTATGCTCCTCGGAATGACGGAGAATAAAGGCAACAGATAACTGATTACTGATTACTGATTACTGATTACTGAAAGAAAACAAGCACTCAACAGGTCTACACTATCAACAATATCTCATTCAAAGGTATCTCTATGAAGCGTCTGTTATTGCTATTGTGTGCTCTGGTTTCTTTCTCGGCGTTCGCTGCTCCTAAATCTGACTTGTGGCCGTATTGGCAACAATCGAATCAAGCCAACCAAACCCAAATTTCTCATCAAGATTGGCAACAACTGTTAGACAATTACTTGGTTGAACAAGGTGAGAATACTTTGTTCCGCTATAGCAAAGCCACAACTTCAGACAAAACCAAGTTAAAGCAGTACATCCAACGACTGGCAAAACTAGACCCTCTACAATACAGCCAAGCAGAGCAATATGCCTATTGGGTAAACCTTTACAACGCCATCACGGTAGATCTTATTTTGGATAACTATCCCGTCGAATCTATCACCAAACTGGGTGGCTTATTTAGCTTTGGTCCTTGGGGAGATGATGTGGTCGTGGTCAACGGCAAGGATCTGACTTTAAACGATATTGAACATCGAATTTTGCGTCCAATTTGGAATGATCCAAGAACGCATTACGCCGTAAATTGTGCAAGTTTGGGATGCCCTAACCTACAAGCTCAAGCATTCACTGCCGAAAACACTGAAGCCTTACTTGAAAGTGCTGCCAGAACGTTTATTAACAGCAACAAAGGCGTATCCATTCAAGGAAGCACGGCACAGCTGTCTTCCATTTATGATTGGTTTGCAGCGGACTTTGGTGGAGAAAAACAAGTATTCAACCACATCGCGAAGTACGCGCCACAGTACAAAGACTTCTCTGGAAAAGTGAAGTACGAATACGATTGGAGTTTGAATCAAACTGACTAATTTATCGTCACTGTTCAGCTTGCAACGCTTTTGGTCACCCGTAACCCAAAAGCTAAAAAGGGCACCAAGTGCCCTTTTTATTTTCTAGATTTTGACAAAATCACTTAAAGCCTTTGACCTTTTTAATCAGATCGTAAGCGTTTTGAATCTCTTGAGATTTTTCTTTCGCTACGTTCATCATCTCTGGTGGTAGGCCTTTAGCCATCAATTTGTCTGGGTGATGCTCGTTCATCAGTTTACGATAAGCACGCTTGACGGTTTTACTGTCGGCATCTGAAGACACATCCAGAATTTTGTACGCGTCAGCCAGTTGATCCGCTTGTGAAGCTTGTTGCCAGCTACCACCAGAAGATTGGCCTTGATGCTGACCATGAAAACCACCCTGGCTTTGGAAACGGAATGCGGCTTCTTGCATTTGCAAGCGACGCTCTAGCTGCTCAGAAGAGAAACCCAAACCACGTGCTATTTTGTGTAACACATTTCGTTCACTAGGATGAATCGAGCCGTCAGCAAAGGCCGCCGAGATTTGTAGTTCAAGGAAAAATTGCAACAAGTCAAAACGGCCTGCTGTCGAAATTTTCACACGAACAAGAACGTCTTCTAACGGAAAGTCACTGTCTTTACCTTCACGAAACGCATCTTGCGCAGCGCGGCGCTGTTCGCCATGCAAATTCATGCGCTCCATCATTGCAGAAGCAAGTTGGATTTCCTCTTTGGTGACTTGGCCTTTCGCTTTTGCCACATGTCCCATTACCGCAAACGCCGCTTTAAAAAATTCTTCTTGGCGCTGAGCTTGGCTCGGCCCTTTTCCAAAGCCGCCAGTAGAGAACCCGGCTTGACTCAAGCGACGTGCTTTATCGAATTGATGGCCAATAAATAAGCCAAAGAGTAAACCTAGCGGCCCGCCAAGTAACAAGCCAAAAAAGGCACCCAGAATTTTGCCAAAAATATGCATTATGTGTTCTCTATCAATGAATTTTTATCGACGACGGCGGTCTTATAGTGCCGGATGCAACGATTTCCTTTATGATAATGGAATTAGTTTTATTTCGGCTAGGCCATTTCGCCTGCTTATCTTTGCAGCTATTTTGTCGTCATTATGCCACAGTGAATCAATACGCTGGGATAAATGCGACTATAGTTGATTCATTTGGCTATTACGCTAGGGTACAACAAGCCCTATAGCCATCGAGTAGTAGTGACACAGGAAAGTTCAATTCAATGCAACATTTCTCCCGCACATGTTTAGCGGCCTCTATCAGCACCGCCTTGTTTGTACCCACCACTCAAGCTGAAGCGAATATCCATGATAGTGTGCAGGAAATGCCCGCCACAGATCAATGTTTGGTCGATACCAGTGGCGAGGAGGACGCTCTTAATACCCCAGTAGTGGTAGAAGCTGACACCCTGCAAGCCATCAATGGTGACAAAGCTCAGTACTCAGGTAATGTACAAGTCACCCAAGGCCAGAAGAAAATCACCGCAGATAGCGTAACGCTGCACCAACAAGATAACGTCGTGGTTGCCGAAGGCAACGTGACTTTCAATGACGGCCAAGTCAAAGCTCGATCTGATCGTGTTACTAATGACATCAACCAAGACACGTTTTCACTAGAGAACACCGATTATCAGTTCCTTTGCCAACAAGGTCGAGGCACAGCAGCATACATCGCGCGTACAGGTCAGTCGGTTTATGAACTCGAAGATGGTTCTATTACATCATGTCCTCAAGGCGACAATTCATGGCGTTTAGTGGCATCAGGTATTGACGTTGACCAAGATGAAGAGACGGCGACGCTGCACCATCCTCGATTTGAAGTGTTAGACGTTCCTGTTTTCTATGTGCCGTATCTAACCATGCCAATTGGAGATACGCGTAAAACGGGTTTCCTCTTCCCTTCTTTATCGTATGGTTCTAGCGATGGTATGGAAGTCGAGGTGCCATTCTATTGGAACATCGCACCTCAATATGACATGACGCTCACCACGCTCTACATGCAGCAGCGTGGAACAAAACTCGATACTGATTTCCGCTACCTAACGGATGGTTGGGGGAATGGTGAAATCAAAGGCGAATACCTCAATAGCGATCGCAAATATCAAGACGAGTCTCGTTGGGGCTACCAAGTTAAACACGACGGTATTATCAATAAACAGTGGATAGTCAAAGTCGATTACTCAAAAGTGAGTGATATTGATTACTTCCTCGATCTCGACTCCGATATTGGTAACCGTGAAGATGGTCAACTGGTTCAAGAAGGACAAGTACAATATCGTTCTGATTTCTGGGATGCCTCGTTAACCGTTCGTGACTTCCAAATCTTATTGAAAGAAGAGAACCGCCCTTATCGCCTGCTTCCTCAGTTAGACTTGAACTACTACACGCCATTGTGGGGAGATTACCTCAACTTTGACGTGAAGAGCCAAGTCAGCCGCTTCGATACCAGCGATGCTGCGCGACCAAATGCGACCCGTGTTCATATTGAACCAGGGCTTACATTGCCGCTTTCAAATTCATGGGCAACGTGGACAACGGAAGCTCGCGTGCTTTCCACGTACTACTCTCAAGACTTAACGGGTCTGACAGATGTCAACTTGCAAAACCAGTTAGATGACGAAGTTTCTCGTGTTATCCCCGAGTTCCGTACGCATGCGCAACTTTACTTAGAGCGAGACACGAGTTGGATCAAGGGCTACACACAAACACTGGAGCCTCAGCTGCAGTACTTGTACGTACCTGAAGAAGATCAAACCAATATCTACAACTACGATACCACCTTGCTACAAACCGACTACTACGGGCTATTCCGCAGTCGTAAGTACAGTGGCATTGATAAAATCGCCTCTGCGAACCAGTTAAGCTACGGTGCCAGTACGCGCTTCTTTGATGATGACTATAAAGAGCGTCTTAACGTTTCATTTGGTCAGATTTACTACTTCGATAAAAAGACCAAACTGAGCAACAGCCCAAATCTTCCGGATGAGACCACCAACTACTCATCATGGGCGATTGAAGCTGATTTCAACTACAACGATTACTTGTTCTATCACGGTGGGATTCAATACGATATCGATTTGAGCTCCATGCAGTTGGCGAACAGTACCTTAGAGTACCAATTTAACGGTGGCTTTATTCAGGGTAACTATCGTTACGTCACGCGTGAATACATCGAAGATACGATCATTCTCGAAAACCTAGACACAATTACTCGTAAAGGCATTTCACAAGCAGGTATTGTTGCGGCCTACGAGTTCAACCCGAACTGGTCTGCAAGTGGTCAATACTACTACGACCTAAATGAAAATGCGGACCTAGAATGGCTAGCGAGCCTGCGTTACCAGTCTGACTGTTGGTACATTGGTGTGACTTACGCCAACCAATTGCTTGGTTGGGAAAACCAAACTATCGGCAGCACTGGCGCATCACCTGAATACGAAAATAACTTTAGCGTTAACTTCGGTATTCAAGGCTTTGCGACCAATCAGCGTGAAGACACTGCAGTCAAAGAACTGGATGGTTCTGACAACGCGATTAAGTACGGCCGCCCATTCTATCTGAACAATTAATCGAAATAGGCGTCTTAAATGAATAAGACGCCTATTCAAAAATACTGACGGAATTTTAAATGAAAATTTGGAAATCAATCTTATTCACGACCCTACTCTCTTGCGGAGCGGTTGCAGCACCAGTAGAGATCGATAAGGTTGCGGTCATCGTGAACGACGGTGTAGTTCTACAAAGCGACATCGAAACAGCGATGAAAACGCTGCAAGCCAACGCACGTCAAAGTGGAAAAAGCTTACCTTCTACCAGCGTATTAAAAGAACAAGTTGTTGAAAAACTTATTATTGATACGTTGCAAGGCCAAGAAGCAGACCGTATTGGTGTGCGTATTGACGACAACCGTTTAAACCAAGCGATTGCAGAGATCGCACGTAATAATGAGCAATCGGTAGAACAACTCGCCGCTTCTGTAGAAAGTGAAGGTTTAAGTTACCCAGAATTCCGCGAACAAATTCGTAAGGAAATCGCCGCTTCAGAAGCCCGTAATGCACTGGTTCGTCGCCGTATTAATATCCTTCCAGCAGAAGTCGACAGCCTTGCTGAGCAACTATCACAAGAAACCAATGCGACCGTGCAATACAAAATTGGACACATTCAACTGCGCTTCTCTGACGACAAAGAAAAGTCTGCTGTAGAAGCAGAAGCAAAAGCGCTGGCGAAAAAGCTGAACGAAGGTGCAGACTTTACGGAGATGGCCTACACCTACTCAAAAGGTCCTAAAGCTTTACAAGGTGGCGACTGGGGTTGGATGCGTAAAGAAGAGATGCCAACCATCTTTGCCGATCAGATTAAAATGCAAAACAAAGGCAGCATCATTGGCCCATTCCGCAGTGGCGTCGGTTTCCACATCCTAAAAATTGAAGATGTAAAAGGCCTAGAAACGGTTGCGGTAACGGAAGTAAATGCGCGTCATATTTTGATTAAACCAACCGTGATTCTGAGCGATGAAGGGGCAAAGAAGCAACTGAATGAATTTGTACGCCGCATCAAAGCTGGCGAAGCCACTTTCGCTCAACTGGCAACACAATACAGCCAAGACCCTGGTTCGGCAGCGCAAGACGGTGAGCTAGGTTATCAAACGCCAGATCTGTACGTGCCAGAATTTAAACACCAAGTAGAAACTCTGCCTGTTGGCTCAATCAGCGAACCGTTCAAAACCGTTCACGGCTGGCATATCGTTGAAGTGTTGGATCGTCGCCAAGTTGACCGCACTGACTCAGCGATGAAGAATAAGGCTTACCGTATTCTATTTAACCGTAAATTTAATGAAGAAGCGGGCGCATGGATGCAAGAGCTACGCGCAAGTGCGTTTGTTGAAATCGTGGATGACAACAATGACAACTAATACAATTCGTAGAATTGTCGTAACCGCAGGGGAACCTGCGGGTATCGGCCCAGACTTAGTGCTTGCCTTATCGAAGGAAGATTGGGCACACCAAATTGTCGTCTGCGCCGATAAAAATATGCTGATGGACAGAGCCAAGCAGCTTGGCATTGAAGTCCAACTGTCTGATTACAATCCAGAAGAAGCGCCTAAAGCACAAAAAGCTGGCACGCTTATCGTTGATCATATCCAAATATCGGAACCTGCGGTCGCAGGCGAGCTCAATGAAGCGAATGGCCACTATGTACTAAAAACGCTAGAAAGAGCCGCTTTAGGCTGTATGAATGATGAATTTGATGCTATTGTCACCGGCCCTGTTCATAAGGGGGTGATTAATCGCGCAGGTGTTGCATTCAGTGGTCATACTGAGTTTTTCGCCGAGAAGTCAAAAACGCCGCTAGTCGTCATGATGCTAGCAACGGAAGGACTACGAGTGGCGCTGGTCACAACACATATTCCTTTAGCATATGTGTCCAAAGCGGTCACCGAAGAGCGATTAGAAAAAATCATCGATATTCTTCATAAAGACCTTGTAGAAAAGTTTGCTATCGCACAACCAAACATCTACGTTTGCGGGCTTAACCCTCATGCTGGCGAAGATGGCTGCTTAGGTCGTGAAGAGATCGAAACCATCACTCCGACACTGGAAAAGATTCGACAAGAAAAAGGTATCAACCTGATCGGCCCTTTGCCGGCAGATACCATTTTCAATGAAAAATATTTAAATGATGCTGATGCTGTTTTAGGCATGTACCACGACCAAGTGTTGCCAGTATTAAAATACAAAGGCTTTGGTCGTTCAGTAAACATTACTCTTGGTCTACCTTTTATTAGAACATCGGTGGATCACGGTACTGCATTAGATCTGGCAGGGACAGGTCAAGCGGATACAGGGAGTTTCCGAACAGCGCTCACGCATGCGATAGATTTGGTAGAGAAGAAACAATGAGAAATGATGTCCATTTAGGACACAAAGCGCGTAAACGTTTTGGTCAAAACTTCCTGAACGATCCATACATTATTGATGGAATCGTATCAGCGATTAACCCAAAACCAGGTCAAAACCTGGTTGAAATCGGTCCTGGTCTTGGTGCAATCACTGAGCCGGTAGGTCGTGAAGTGGATAAATTCACGGTCATCGAACTGGACCGCGATCTGGCAGAACGCCTACGTACTCACCCTGACCTGGCGGATAAGTTGACCATCCATGAGGGTGACGCTATGCGTTTTGACTTCACTCAATTAGTGAAGCCAAACAACAAGCTACGCATTTTCGGTAACTTGCCGTACAACATCTCTACACCATTGATGTTCCACCTTTTTGAATTCCATAAAGACATTCAAGACATGCACTTTATGCTGCAAAAAGAAGTGGTAAACCGCCTAGCCGCCGGCCCTGGCAGCAAAGCTTACGGCCGTTTAACGGTAATGGCTCAGTACTACTGTAAAGTGGTACCAGTACTGGAAGTACCGCCAACGGCATTCGTTCCACCACCGAAAGTGGACTCTGCCGTTGTTCGTTTAGTGCCATATGAAGAGCTACCATGCCCTGCGAAAGATCTGCGTTTGCTGGATCGCGTTTGTCGTGAAGGCTTTAACCAACGTCGTAAAACAGTTCGTAACTGCTACAAATCGTTGTTAAGCACAGAAGTACTAGAAGAGCTAGGTGTTAATCCAAGCATGCGTCCAGAGAACCTGACGCTAGAACAATTCGTCGCGATGGCGAACTGGCTTGCGGATAACCCACAGCACTAAGAACTCAAACGATAAGCCAAACCCTTGCCGGTTTGGCTTATCATTATTGGGATATTACGTTTCTGAGGAGTGCACATGGACGTCATTCAACCTTGCATCAAAATTCAAGTTCACACCAAATACATCGAAGAACAGTCCAATCCTGAGCTACAACGCTACGTTTTCGCCTATATCATCACCATCAAAAACCTTAGCCAACAAACCGTGCAGTTAGTGAGCCGTCGCTGGTTAATCACAGACTCGAATGGCAAGCAAATGACGGTTGAAGGTGATGGCGTGGTGGGTCAACAACCCTTTATTCCAAGCAATGATGAATACACGTACAGTAGTGGAACCGCATTAGAAACTCCTGTCGGCGTTATGCAAGGGCACTACAAAATGCTGGATGAAAAAGGACAGGAGTTCATCACCGAAATTGAACCATTTCGTCTTGCTGTTCCAAATGTTTTAAATTAGTAAATTGGAGATTCAGTGGCTACCTATATTGTTGGTGATATTCAAGGCTGTTTTGATGAATTGCAGCGACTACTAGAACAAGTCTCTTTCTCTGCGAAAAAAGACCAACTGTGGCTCGCTGGTGATTTGGTCGCCAGAGGGCCTAAATCACTAGAAACTTTACGCTTTGTGAAGTCGCTTGGCAAAAGCGCAACCGTTGTGCTTGGTAATCACGACCTTCACCTGCTCGCCGTTGCTCACGGGATAAAAAAGGTCAAAGACAAAGATAGGACCGCACCTATTTTCACGGCACCCGATAAAGAAGAGCTATTGGCATGGCTAGCTCAGCAACCTCTTATGGCCGAGCATGACGAGTTCGTGATGTGTCACGCTGGGATATCACCACAGTGGAATCTAAAAACCGCAAGAAAATGTGCCCGCGAAGTTGAACGCATCATCCAAAGTGAAGAGCTGCCTTGGCTCTTAAAAAACATGTACAGTAATCAACCTGATTCCTGGCATGACTCTCTACAGGGTTTGGACCGATACCGTTATATTATCAATGCTTTTACGCGGATGCGCTTTTGCTTCCCCGATGGTCGTTTGGATATGGATTGTAAACTACCACCACAACAAGTTTCCGGTAACGAACTTATTCCATGGTTTGATGTACCTCAGCGCGTTCACCTCAATAAAACGGTGTTATTTGGTCACTGGGCTGCACTACAAGGCCATGTAGACGAAGAGATCATCGGTCTGGATACTGGCTGTGTTTGGGGCGGAAGCCTAACCATGATCCGTTGGGACGATAAGAAAATCTTTACTCAGGATGCGTTAAGTTAAACACGGAATAATAGTCGATAATCCATCGTAGGGAGAATGCCTGTCACCTAACATCTCCTGTAGGGTCATTCCAGCGAGCCTTAGCGAGACTAGGAATCTAATATCCGCACGCTGCGGGTAGATAGAGATACCTTTGACAACAAAGTACTCGTATAGAAGACCCTGAATCACGCTCCTCCGTCGCTTTCAGGATGATGGCAGGCCGGGATGGCCGCTCGCTGTTATACGAACGGCATTACCGTATTAAATACGCTGTTTTAATCTCGAATTACTTTTCTAACACAGTAAAGCGCATGTTGTAGGCGTTCTTCTCATCCGCTTGATACGTTTCTGAGTAGGTTTCCTTAAATTGATCTCCCCAGTCTGGGAACTGAGTATCACCATCAATCGCGGCTTCAATGTGTGTTACATACAGTTTATTGGCCATCGGCAGACAAGCTGCGTAAATCGCCCCACCACCAATGATCATCACTTCTTCCACGTCACCAGCAACTTCTAAAGCTTGCTCAATCGATGTTACGGTAGTGACACCTTCGATCTTTAGTGTCTCATCTCGGCTGATAACAATATTCAAGCGACCAGGTAAAGGGCGACCAATAGACTCATAGGTTTTGCGTCCCATCACAACCGGTTTTCCCATGGTACAACGCTTAAACCAAGCGAAATCGGCGGGAAGATGCCAAGGCATTTGATTGTCTTTGCCAATGATGCGATTGTCGGCCATCGCGGCAATCATACTAATGATCATGTTAGGTCCTTATACAATTGGTCTGCGGCGATAGAATAACAGCCCTGGAACAGCAAGACCAACAGCCAAACCTGCAATAATAAACATGGCCTTAAGAAAGTTCTCCATACAAGTTGCAACGAGCTCAGGTGAATAACCAATATGGTTGATCTCAACCATGGCTATCATTGCTTTGTAAGCAAACACGCCAGGTACCATCGGGATCAAAGCTGCCACAGTGAACACTTTTGGGTGCGCGAGAAAGCGGCGAGACCAGTATACCCCGATCATCCCAACTAGCGTCGCGGCAAAAAAGGTCGCCCATTCAATGGGAATACCAAACTGCATCATCAAATAACGGCTGCCGTGTCCAATCGCGCCGCCAACAGCGCAATACACTAAAGCTCTTTGTGGCACGTTAAAAACTAGTGCAAATCCAACTGCGGGAATCGCAGCGAAAAACATGTCATTCAGCAGTCCAAGCATCAAATCAAACAAACTCATTAGATTGCCCACCCCCAAATTCCAGTAACGCTCATCGCAGCAACGATGCCCAAACACGTCGCCAACGTCAGTAAGCTGGCCATCACAAACCGGGCAATACCCATGTTAATGTGCCCTTTCAGCATGTCTGCCACCGAGTTAATCAACGGGAAACCCGGTACGAGCATTAATACCGACGATGCCATTGCAACGGTGGGCAGATTACCGATTTGGTAGATTTCAGCTTGCGCAGAAATTAAGGTCGTGACAAAGGCGGTCGCTGCAAAGTTCAGTAAAGGATTAAAGTGACGATGACCAATTTCTTGGCGAACGATCATGCCACCAGCTGATGCTAAAAAGGTCATAACAAATACCCCCCAATCGCCACCAGCCAGATGACTGAATGCCGCACATGACAAGCCAATCATAAACACCACCAGCCAGCGGTTATAACGCTCTGGACTGATGGCGTTCAGCTTTTTCTGCGCCATGGTTGCATCGAGCAGCCCACGCTCCATCATGATGCAGATACGTTGAATTTGCGTAATAACGCGCATATTAATGCCACGATCGGCACAACTTCGGGTAGTGGTGATGCAGTGTCCATCCATTACCGTCGTTACAACCAGTGCATTGGCTGATAGCGCAACCGCAACTTCATTAACCCCACAAGCAAGGCCAATACGGCGCATAATATCGCTCACCAGAGTACTTTCAGCACCATGAGCGAGTAGCATTTGCCCGGCTTGGGCAACAAGGCGAGAAATAGATCGTTGAGTGGATACCGCCAACTCTCCAGACGGTATGGTTTCTAGAGTCATAAATCAGTCTAATTCCTTTTAGGGTGTTGCTCATTCATACGCGAGAGGTCCAAACTAACCCTCAAAAATCACGACGTATCGGCTATTGTGCCGTAAATCACACCATCTAAATATGATTTAGATACAAAAAAAGCCGCAATAAATAATTGCGGCTTAATGAATTATAGACAAACAGGCATTGTTTGACGGTTCTGATTAGTCACGAACGTAGACAACGTGACCGTCATCTTCTTCATCGTCCCAGTCATCCCAATCGTCGTCGTCATCTTCAGTGATAACGTCTTTACCCGCCATCGCATCTTTATGGTAGTCATCCCACATGAAGTTAACTTTATCTTCTTCAGCCACTTCTTCCTCTTCGCGAGGTAGATTATCCATAAAGTCAGCCAGTTTGTAACAAAGCTCTTTAGTGCCGTTACGGTTGATCGCCGAGATCTTAAAGTACTCGTCTTCCCAGCCTAGTGCGTCTAAGATTTCTTGGATCTTCTCATTCGCTTCTTCTTCAGGCATTAAATCAACTTTGTTGAATACTAACCAGCGTGGCTTGCTTGCCAGTTTTTCACTGTATTGCTCTAGCTCATCAATGATCGTTAGTGCATTTTGCACCGGATCAGACTGATCAATTGGCATAATATCGATCATGTGCAGCAACACTCGGCAACGCTCTAAGTGCTTCAAGAATCGAATACCAAGACCAGCGCCATCTGCTGCACCTTCGATAAGACCTGGAATGTCTGCAACAACAAAGCTTTTCTCTGGTACGACACTCACTACGCCCAAGCTTGGGATCAACGTCGTGAATGGGTAATCAGCGACTTTTGGTTTTGCTGCTGAGACTGCGCGGATAAAGGTTGATTTACCTGCATTAGGTAGACCAAGCATACCAACGTCAGCAAGGAGCAATAGCTCAAGGCGAATTTCACGTACTTCACCTTTTGTGCCTAATGTTCTTTGACGAGGCGCGCGGTTTACTGAAGATTTGAAACGCGTGTTACCTAGACCGTGCCAACCGCCTTTTGCGATCATCACTTTCTTACCGTGTTCAGCAACTTCTGCCACGATTTCATTTGTGTGGATATCCACTGCGCGCGTACCTACAGGCACACGAAGAACGATGTCTTTGCCACGTTTACCAGTACAGTTACCACCGCGGCCATTCTCACCACGCTCCGCTTCGTAGAAGCGCTGGAAACGATAATCAATCAGAGTGTTAAGGTTTTCATCGGCTTGGATATAAACATCACCACCGTCGCCACCATCACCGCCATCAGGGCCACCTTTAGTGATGAATTTTTCACGCCAGAAACTCACAACGCCGCTACCGCCGTCGCCAGCCTGAACTTTTACTACCGCTTCATCTACGAACTTCATCTTTTACTCCGACTACTTCGTGCGTGGATTAAATCTACTTTGTCATCTGACAATTTTAGCAGATGACAGATCTAAGCTCCCAGCCCACAAATAAGGTGGAAACGAGAAACTTCGATATGTCGACTGCCATAAATAAAAAACCCCGCCGATTCGGCAGGGCTTTTGAATTCAGCTTAAAGCTATTAAGTAACTTGGTAAAAACCTAATTACTCAGCTTCGATGCTTACAAACTTACGGTTCTTAGGACCTTTCACTTCGAACTTCACTTTACCTTCAGTAAGAGCGAATAGAGTGTGGTCTTTACCGATACCTACGTTGTTACCAGCGTGGAACTTAGTACCACGTTGACGAACGATGATGTTACCTGCAAGTACAGATTCACCACCGAAACGCTTAACACCTAGACGTTTGCTTTCTGAATCGCGGCCGTTACGAGTAGAACCACCAGCTTTTTTGTGTGCCATTGTTAAACTCTCCTAATAGATTAAGCGTTGATACCAGTGATCTTCACTTCAGTGAACCACTGACGGTGACCCTGTTGCTTACGAGAGTGCTTACGACGACGGAACTTAACGATTTTAACTTTATCGCCACGACCGTGTTGTACAACTTCAGCAACAATTTTGCCGCCCTCTACAAGAGGAGCACCAACTTTGATGTCTTCGCCGTTAGCAACAAGAAGAACTTTATCAAATTCTACAGTTGCACCAGTTTCAACGTCTAATTTCTCTAAACGAAGAGTTTGACCTTCGCTTACACGGTGTTGTTTACCACCAGATTGGAAAACAGCGTACATATTTTACTCCGCTTTTTCCGCACAGCCTTTCTTGAGGGTGTGCGCTAAACTAATCATCAATAGGGCGCAGATTCTACAGAATAGATGCTCCTATGACAAGCCATATTTTGAAAAAATTGGCGAAAAGCTAATCGCCAAAGAAAAGTGCGGCAATCATGCCCTTTAGTAATGTATTAATCAACGTTTTTTAGTGTATTATTCGACAATTATATAAATCGAATAAGCCTTGCAGGGTCTAACTTCAGCCGGATATACGATGGATTTTAAAACTATCCAAGCGCTTACTGCCGATGACATGGCAAAAGTGAATGAAACAATTCAAGCCCAACTTAATTCTGATGTCTCTTTAATCAACCAGCTCGGTTTTTATATCGTGAGTGGTGGAGGCAAACGTCTGAGACCGCTTTTAGCGATACTGTCAGCCCGCGCACTTGGTTACCAAGGCAACGGTCATACAATGGCAGCTGCGTTTATTGAGTTCATCCATACAGCGACTTTGCTGCATGATGACGTGGTCGACGAATCAGACATGCGCCGCGGTAAAGCAACTGCGAATGCTGCATTTGGCAATGCTGCTAGCGTGTTAGTTGGGGACTTTATCTATACTCGCTCATTCCAAATGATGACGGAGCTAGGATCCATGAAGATCCTTAAGCTAATGAGCAACGCCGTAAACGTTATCGCCGAAGGTGAAGTTCAGCAGTTGATGAACTGTAACGATCCTGACACGACAGAAGAAAGCTACATGCAAGTCATCTACTCTAAGACGGCACGCTTATTTGAGTCTGCAACTCAAATTGGCGCAATCTTAAACGATGCTCCTGAGCATGTTGAAATCGCAATGCAAAATTACGGTAAGTATTTGGGTACTGCGTTTCAGCTTATTGATGACGTCATGGATTACACCTCTGATGGCGAAGACATGGGTAAAAATGTGGGGGATGATTTGGCTGAAGGCAAGCCAACTTTGCCTCTACTTCACGCTATGCGTAATACCACGCCAGACAATGCCCTCATGATTCGCGAAGCAATTGAGAAGGCCAATGGCATGGATCGCTTAGAAGAAATTCTCGCGGTGATGAAAGAGGCCGGATCTCTGGAATACACGACGCAAAAAGCACTAGAAGAAGCAGACAAAGCAATCGAAGAACTATCAGTATTGCCGGAATCTGAATACAAGCAAGCGCTTATTACTCTGGCTCATGTCGCGGTACAACGCACAAAGTAATCATAGCAACCCATAACGCAAGACTTAAAACAAAAAGGAAGAGCAAGCTCTTCCTTTTTTGTATCTGATACCTAATGCCGTGATAGGCGCTAGTAATATCTGTCACTACCACCATGCAGTTGTGGGTCATCTTCTATTTCATCAAAGCTAACCGCAATCTGCTGATCAGAGCCTTGTTTCGACAACAGTACCGTCTCTGCTTCACGGTCGACCACCAATATCGTACCTACGCCCTGCTGACACTCAACAACCATGCCTTTACGGATTCGACTTGCTTCCATCATCTTCTCCTTCACCACGTTGTTTTGATCAAGTAATTTTACGAAGCAGAGAAGCCAAAGATCAAAAAAGCCGATCATTTTGATCGGCTTTCTTCTTATTCGAGCTTTCTAGATTACTTTGCGAATTCAACACCAATGTTGATGTCGCCATTTAGTGTTTCTAGCATACCGTCTAGTGCAGACTTTTCGTAGTCGCTGAGTTTGCCGTAGCTTAGTACTTCTTCTACGCCTTCTTTACCCAGTTTCACAGGCTGTGCGAAGTAAGTCGCATGTTCACCGTCGCCTTCAACGTATGCACATTCAACTACGCCTTCTTCACCTTGAAGAGCACGAACTAGAGACAGACCAAAGCGACATGCAGCTTGGCCCATTGATAGTGTTGCACTACCACCACCCGCTTTCGCTTCTACAACTTCAGTACCTGCGTTTTGAATACGTTTCGTTAATGCTTCTACTTCTTCAGGTGTAAACTCAACGCCTTCCACTTGAGACAGTAGAGGTAAGATAGTTACGCCAGAGTGACCACCGATAACAGGTACGCGAATGTCACCTGGATCTTTGTCTTTTAGCTCTGCAACGAATGTTTCTGAACGGATAACATCCAGTGTTGTTACACCGAACAAGCGACGCTTATCGTAAACACCCGCTTTTTTAAGTACTTCAGCGGCAATTGGCACTGTTGTATTTACCGGGTTTGTGATGATACCAACACAAGCTTTCGGACAAACAACCGCAATCTTCTCCGCTAGCGACTTAACGATACCAGCATTTACATTGAATAGATCCGCGCGATCCATACCAGGCTTACGAGCAACACCTGCAGAAATCAGCACAACATCCGCATCTTCTAGTGCTGGAGTAGGATCTTCACCCGCGTAACCTTTGATAGAAACTGGCGTCGGGATGTGGCTAAGATCAGCAGCCACACCAGGAGTTACTGGAGCAATATCGTATAGGGCTAAATCAGAACCAGCAGGAAGACGGTTCTTAAGTAGAAGGGCCAGGGCTTGACCGATGCCACCAGCGGCACCAATAACGGCTACTTTCATGTAGTTCTCCTTGAGAGTATTTCTCTTATAAACGTATTCGTAGGGTAGTTTGTAACCAACTTAAATAAAGCTATCGGAATCACAACTTGATTACAATCAATTAACGCTAGCTTTGCGACCTCGCGCAACTCGCTGTTACCGTGCTACAAATGGGGCTTGGATTATTCTTTTATTCTGTTGAAATGACAAGGAATTCAAGAAAACAAAAACAGCCCTACTTCATATAGTTAAAGAATTCCATGTGGTATATAGTTTACAGTGACGTAACTAACATAATACTGGGACTCTTTGGCACCGCATGAATATATATGCGAGAATATGCAAAATTGCTGACCCGTAATAAGAGATTCGTAATGACTATGCGCAATTCAGAAAAACAAGACAACTTAGTCCGCGCCTTCAAAGCCCTATTAAAAGAAGAGAGCTTTGGCTCACAGGGTGAGATTGTTGATGCACTCAAACAACAAGGATTTGAAAGCATTAACCAATCGAAAGTATCACGCATGCTGACTAAATTTGGCGCCGTCCGCACACGCAATGCAAAAATGGAAATGGTTTACTGCCTTCCTGCTGAGCTAGGCGTACCGACTGTAAGCAGCTCTTTGCGTGAACTGGTGCTAGACATTGACCATAACGCGGCATTAGTTGTTATCCATACTGGCCCTGGTGCTGCGCAGTTGATTGCTCGCTTGCTTGACTCACTGGGTAAATCCGAAGGTATTCTTGGTGTTGTTGCAGGTGATGACACTATCTTTATCACTCCAACGATGGCGATTACGACTGAACAGTTGTTCAAATCAGTGTGTGAACTGTTCGAATACACTGGCTAAGTTCTTTCACATTTAGATCAGCTAACTCTTTGTGGGCTATAAAAGAAATCTCATTTTGTAGCCCATGATTTATGTAAATTTTTTGCTTATCCAGACCATTATTCAACCACCTGTTTTGTGATTAACATCACGCAATTGATCTTTTTCACTTCGTTCACTTAATACTTATTAAGTGTTTGTTATAAAAAGAATTAAATCACAAATCTAACGCTATCCTCCTGCACAAGATTCAGACTTATCAACTATAACATTTAACAATTGGATAATTTTCTGCCAATTTTTTGTTATGATTCGCTCGCTTTTTCAAACGATTGGATTGGAAAAGATGCCGTTTCCAAATAGGAAACTCCAGAAGTGATTTATGGTTATTTCCGGGTAAATAATGAATATAAGGAAGGGAAATTCATGGCATTTAACAAACTTCTCAAAGTAGGCGCTATCGCTGCAGCAGTAATGGGTGCAGGCGCAGTTAACGCTCAAGAGTTTATTACTATCGGTACTGGCTCTGTTACAGGTGTTTACTACCCTACTGGTGGTGCTATCTGTAAATTGGTCAATAAAGGTCGTAAAGAACACAACATTCGTTGTTCAGTAGAATCGACTGGCGGCTCTATTTACAACGTTAACACTATCCGTGCTGGCGAGTTAGATTTTGGTATCGTGCAATCGGATTGGCAGTACCACGGCTACAACGGTACGAGTAAGTTTGCGGAACAAGGCCCGTACAAAAAGCTACGTGCAATGTTCTCTCTTCATACAGAACCTTTCAACATCATTGCTCGTGCAGATTCAGGTATCGAAAACGTTGAAGACCTAAAAGGTAAGCGCGTAAACATCGGTAACCCTGGCTCTGGTGACCGTGCAACCATGGGCGTTGTTATGGAAGCGATGGGCTGGACAAACGACAGCTTCAAATTGGCTTCTGAGCTAAAGGGCTCTGAGCGTTCCCAAGCACTTTGTGACAACAAAATTGACGCATTCATTTACATGGTGGGTCACCCGAACGGTTCAATCAAAGAAGCAACAACATCATGTGATGCTAAGCTAGTTTCTGCAACTGGCCCGAAAATCGATAAGATTGTTGCTGATAACCCATACTACGCCTTTAGCTCAGTGCCAGCTGGCATGTATCGTGGCACAGACAAAGACGTAAACAGCTTTGGTGTTGCGGCAACGATGGTTACAACAGCAGACGTTTCAGACGATGTCGCTTACAACGTTGCAAAAGCCGTGTTTGAAAACTTCGATACGTTCAAACGTCTACACCCTGCGTTTGCAAACCTGAAAAAAGAAGACATGGTGAAAGCGGGTCTATCTATCCCTCTTCACCCAGGTGCAGAAAAATACTACAAAGAAGTGGGTCTACTTAAGTAACTTCCTCAGACTCCAAATTCACAGGCAGGAAAAGATGGTTTTCTGCCTGTTTGAGCATGCAGGTTGTAGCACGTGCTAACTGCATGCTTCATTCGCCAGTTTTCTTCCGAAAATTGCGAGTTCATACCCAAGAAAAACTTAAACGCCGCCTAGCAGAGTCTCCAAAATTCAACACTTTGAGTTCAGGCAGCAAAATACTCGAAAGCAAACTTCGCTCCATTCGCTACACTGATAAAGGCGAAGTGTGGTTCTCGATAAAAATCCGACAGGACCATCAATAATAAGGAAAAAGTACATGGCGACGAATCAAGCTCCGTCACAAGATGTGCAAGAAATGGTGGCTCAGGCAGACACAGGTGCACGTAGCCCCTCGGGAATGCAAGGACGAATCCTTTGGTTTGTTCCTCTGTGTTGGTCACTATTTCAATTATGGTACGCATCTCCGCTACCATTTATTTTTAATTTCGGCGTACTGAACGACACGGAAGCGCGATCAATCCACCTCACTTTCGCGATCTTCTTGGCTTTCACTGCTTATCCAGCGATGAAAAATTCCCCTCGCGATCATATCCCTCTTGTCGATTGGATATTGGCGCTAGCAGGTAGTTTTTCTGCGGCATATATTTACCTTTTTTATACCGAGCTAGCTGGACGTTCCGGTGCACCAACAACGGTAGATATCGTCGTTGCTGTCATCGGTATGGTTCTCCTTTTAGAAGCAACACGCCGAGCGCTCGGTCCACCACTGATGGTGGTTGCTGCTGTCTTCCTTACTTACACCTTTGCTGGCCCTTACATGCCCGATGTCATCGCGCATAAAGGAGCGAGCTTAAACAAGGCCATGTCTCACTTATGGCTAACAACGGAAGGTGTATTTGGTGTCGCATTAGGCGTTTCAACCTCTTTTGTGTTCTTGTTTGTATTGTTTGGCGCCATGCTGGAACGCGCTGGCGCAGGTGCTTACTTCATTAAAGTCGCCTTTTCTTTACTGGGTCATATGAAAGGTGGTCCTGCAAAAGCGGCCGTTGTTGCATCTGGTTTATCCGGGCTTGTTTCTGGCTCTTCAATCGCAAACGTGGTAACCACTGGTACCTTTACCATTCCATTGATGAAACGTGTCGGTTTTCCGGGCACCAAAGCGGGAGCCGTTGAAGTTGCTGCCTCAACCAATGGTCAGTTAACGCCACCAATCATGGGCGCGGCGGCATTCTTGATGGTGGAATATGTCGGTATCTCATACGTTGAGGTGATTAAGGCTGCCCTACTTCCGGCACTTATCTCTTACATCGCTTTGATTTACATCGTTCACCTTGAGGCGTGTAAAGCGGGTATGACAGGTCTTCCTCGTCGCCACAACCCAACGTTAGTGCAAAGTTTGCTTTCCTTTACTGGCACAATCTTAGGACTGTGTGTGATCAGCGCATTGGTTTACTACGGAGTGGGTTGGACGAAAGATGTCTTTGGTGATGCCGCGACGCCAATTGTTACGGTTGCCCTGTTAATTGCGTACGTTGGCTTGGTGAAGATCTCAGCAAATCACGTGCAAGATGGCGCAATTGAGATTGATGCAGAGTTAACAGAAGTACCTGATCCTGGCCCAACGGTTAAATCTGGTTTGCACTATCTACTGCCTATCGTTGTATTGGTTTGGTGTCTGACTGTAGAGCGCTTCTCGCCAGGTCTTTCAGCATTCTGGGCAACGGTGTTCATGATTTTCATTTTGCTGACTCAGCGTCCATTGATTGCTCTGTTATCAAGGCAAGGTGACATGATGCAGCAAACCAAAGATGGCTTCGTTGATCTGGCTGAGAGCTTGGTTGCTGGCGCTCGTAACATGATTGGTATCGGCGTTGCAACGGCAGCGGCAGGTACCGTGGTTGGGGTCGTCACCCTAACGGGTATCGGCCTGGTCATGACGGACTTCGTTGAGTTTATCTCTGGCGGTAGCATCATTCTTATGCTGCTGTTTACCGCAATAATTAGCTTGGTTCTTGGGATGGGTCTACCGACAACGGCGAACTACATCGTCGTCTCTACGTTGATGGCACCGGTTATTGTCACGCTAGGTGCAGCACATGGCTTGATCATCCCACTCATTGCGGTGCACTTATTCGTTTTCTACTTTGGTATTTTGGCCGACGACACCCCACCCGTAGGTCTTGCGGCATTTGCGGCGGCTGCGATTGCTAAATCAGACCCAATTCGTACAGGTATCCAAGGCTTTACTTACGATATTCGAACCGCCATTTTGCCATTCATGTTTGTGTTCAATACCCAGCTACTGTTGATGGGGATAGACTCTTGGTGGCATTTAGCACTCACTGTCATCTCATCGATCATTGCGATGCTGATCTTCTCCGCCGCAACACAAGGATGGTGGTTCACGCGTAACAAGTGGTGGGAAACCGTTCTATTATTAGTACTGACATTTTCGTTTTTCCGTCCTGGTTTTTGGTGGGACATGCTGTATCCAGCGAAAGTTCTTTCTCCTGGCGTTGAGGTAGCTCAAATCACGGAAACGCTAAATGTAGGAGAATCATTGGAGCTACGTGTTGCCGGCGAAAACCTTGAAGGCGACTACATCGAGAAAACGGTTCGTCTTCCATTCGAAGACAGTGCGACAACAGCGGAAGCACGTATTTCGTCTATGGGTCTGATGCTGACCGAAAGCGACAACAAAATGATTGTCGATATGGTCGAGTTTGGTAGCCCGGCAGAGTCTGCAGGTATCGACTTTGATTGGGAGATCAAGTGGGTTATCCAAGATGCAGAACGTCCGATGAAAGAATGGGTATTTGTGCCATGCTTAATGATTTTGCTGGGGCTTGCCATGAACCAAAAACGTCGTGCTCGTAAGGAACAATTGAGCGCATAACCGATTTGGCCCCGAGGACAAGGGGCCTTAGTGAGAGACATTGAATGTACAAACAAATTCTTGTTCCGGTTGATCTAAATGACCAAGGCTTTTCAGACCGAGCGGTTGAACTAGCGGTTTGGCAGGCAAAGCAAGCGAATGCGCAAATCCACCTTCTAACAGTACTACCTGGTATTCACATGTCGATGGTTGCTACATACTTCCCAAAAGATGCAGCAGCCAAAATGAAGCAAGACGTGAAGCAGCAATTAAAAGCTTTCGCCAATAAGCATATTGCTGAAGATGTTGTGTACCAAGTGCATGTTGCTGAGGGCAAAGCCTACGCGACGATTCTTGATTATGCAGAGCGCTTGGGCGCTGATCTCATCATTATGCCAAGTCACAAGCGTTCTAAAATCAATAAAGTAATGCTTGGCTCTGTCGCAAGTAAGGTCGTGGAATATTCTCCAATCAATGTGATGGTCGTGAAACCGCAAGGTTAAACAACTAAAGAAACGAAAAAGGACGCTAACATTAGCGTCCTTTTTATATTGAACAAGTAAGGATTATGCCATTACTGGGTAATCGGTATAACCTTCTGCTCCACCTAAATAAAAGTGCTCAGGTTTTGCCTCATTAAGAGGTGCATTTTTCTTAAATCGCTCAACTAAATCAGGGTTGGCGATAAATGGAACGCCAAATGCGACCACATCAACTTGATTTTCTGCAATTGCCGTTGTCGCTTCTTGTGCACTGTAGCCCACGTTCGCCATTAAGTGACCTTGATAGTTTTCGCGTGCTGGCTTGAGAACATCTGCTTTTTGTACGCCCTTTAGATCCGCACGCATCACGTGCCAATAAGCAAGATCGAAAGCATTAAGTTGCTTAGCTAAGTAACGAACCAAGCCAACCGGATCGCTGTCTTTCATATCATTAAATCCATTTAATGGTGATGTGCGCAGCCCTACTCTTCCAGGTCCCCATACCTCGACCACTTCTTTAACTATCTCAAGTAAGAAATGAGCACGATTTTCGACCGAGCCACCGTACTCATCAGTACGTAAATTCGATCCATCACGAAGAAAGTTATCGATAAGATAACCATTGGCGCCATGTATCTCGACCCCATCAAAGCCGGCTTTCTTGGCGTTTTCTGCACCTTGTTTAAACGCCGCAACAATGGAAGCTATCTCATCCACTTCGAGTGCTCGTGGTACCGTATATGCTTGCTTACCCGAAGGGGTATGGACTAATTCATCACGAATGGCCAATGCGCTCGCCGCTACAGGTGTTTTTCCTTCATTCAGATCAGGATGACAAGCTCGTCCCGCATGCCAAATTTGCAGTACAATCTTACCGCCTCTCTCATGAACCGCATCCGTTACCTTTTTCCAAGCTGCAATTTGTTCTTCGTTATAAATGCCCGGCTCTGCCATGAAAGCAGACGTACCTTCCATCACCATGGTGCATTCAGCAATGATAAGTCCGGCACTCGCACGTTGAGCGTAGTATTCAACCATAAGGTCATTAGGAATATGGTCTGCGCCAGCACGAGCTCGCGTTAAAGGCGCCATAATGGCACGGTTATCTAATGCTAATTGACCGAGTTCGATAGGAGAAAATAAGTCTACAGAGTTGGACATGGTGTTTACCTCAAATGACAATAACTTGATGGCTAAGGATGAGGTTCCAGACTATAATCAGATTAATATTGAAACAATATGGATAATTGAAAGTGATTGTTCGCAATTTAGAAACAATTGACTTTAGAACGCTTTCTATCTTTGTCACAAGCTGTCGACTACTGAGCTTAACCAAGTGCGCGCTGGAGTTAAACCTACCAAAATCTACTGTTAGTAAAGCCATAACCAAACTCGAACAACACTTTGAAGCCAAACTTCTAGAGCGCACAACCCGAAAGTTAGTGATCACCGAAGCTGGCCAAATGGTTTTAGAGCGTGCTGCAAGCTTAGTTGAGGAATTTCACTCGATTGGTCAAGACGTTCAGGAAATGGAACAGCAGATCCAAGGTCGGCTTCGCATTGCTGCGCCACCAGCCTTGGACGCGTATATGGCTGAGCACATCTTTTTACCATTTTTAAAACAATGGCCAAAAGTACAAATTGCGTTAGAAGCATCGAACGATTTTGTTGATCTGTTTTCACACGGTTTTGATATGGCAATTCGAGTCGGCCAGATCGTCGATGATCGACTGATTGCTAAAAAATTGGGTTACACCACCCGAGTATTGGCCGCCAGTCCTGAGTATTTAGCTGAGTGTGGCGTACCTAAAACGCCAGAAGATCTGACAACACACAACTGTTTGAGATATCAGTATGTTTCAGAGATAGGCCCTTGGACGTTGATTTCGCAGGACAGCACCGTCAACGTCTCGGTAAGCAGTAACTTCTCTAGCACCACCGTAGAAGCGGTATTAAAAGGCGCACTCAAAGGACTAGGCATCGCTAACTTACCTATGCAAAACATGACGCAAGAGCTAGAAAATGGCTCCTTAGTCAGAGTCTTACCTCAATGGCACACGGTACCAATGCCCATTTATTTAGTCTATCGTCCTGGCGCAAACCGAACGCGACGAGTACAAGCGATGATTGACCATATCATGAGCCTAAGATCTCAGTTTGAATTTGGTCCTCGACATGGTTTGTGTTGCGGTGAAGCATAATCCCGCCACCATTGAGCATTAGCGTGCGGCTCGGATAAATGCCGCAAGCTTCTCACTAGTATGCTGTTCACTCAATGCAGACATACTATCCGCCGCTTCCACTTTGCCATCAGCCACAAACACAAAGTGGCTGGCAATGGCTTTGGCATCGCTTAAATGGTGCGTGACCATCAATACGGTTATTCCCCGCTCTGCCGCCAGTTTTTTTACCAAGCTCAGCATCTCTTCACGTAAAACCGGATCAAGCGCCGAGAAAGGCTCATCCAACAGCCACATAGGATGAGGCTGAACAAAACAACGCGCCAAGGCAACACGTTGACGCTGCCCTCCAGAAAGGTGCTCAGGCAAACGGTCGAGGTACTCAGCAACACCAACCTGCTGCGCGGCTTGTTCAACCTGACGCTTTTGGTCTACAGTGAGCTTCAGCCCTGGGTGTAAACCTAAGCCAATGTTGTCACGCACCGACAAGTGAGAAAACAAGTTATGCTCTTGGAACAGCATGGAGAAAGGACGCTGATAAGGCTCTTTACGCACAATCGACTCACGATCAACCCGAATGTCACCTTGGTCAGGATGGATAAACCCAGCCACCAACGCCAGCAAAGTCGATTTTCCAGCCCCACTTGGTCCCATCAGCGACACTATCTGACCTTGCTCAATCGTTAAGTCAAAACGAAACAGCTCACGTTGGTAGGTGTACTGCACATCATCCAACACTAACATTACGCTCTCTCCTTCGTTTTCAATACTTTCTCAATCAAGGCAAAACAGCCCACACTCAACAACAACAAGGTCACCGATACCACCGCAGCCGCGTCCATCTGATAGCTGCCAAGCAGCTGGAATAAATACAGAGGTAAAGTGCGGAACTCTTGTCCGCCAAACAACGCGATAGCACTTAAATCGCCAATCGCAAACATAAAGCTGATCGCAAACGCATGTGCGAATGGCTTGCGCAGCGCCTGCCACTCCACCACTTTAAAGCGTTGCCAGCCACGCATGCCTAAGCTGGCACACACATACTGGTACTGTTGCTCAATATGCAGCATTGGCTGTGCCAGCGTTTTGATCACGTAAGGCAAAGCCATCAAACCGTTCACCAAAATCACAACAAAAAACGCCAAGCTAAAAACATCGGTAAATGATCGCAACAGCAAGAATAATCCGGTGCTAATCACCAAACCTGGCGTCACCAAAATAATGGTGCCGATTAACTCAATCTGATCAGCTCGCGTGTTTTTGTACTGCAAACGCCAACGACGACTAGTCAACAATATGGACACGCCCGCAGCGACCGCAAGCGCACTGGCTAACCCTGCCACTTTGAGTGAGTTAGATAACGCAGACCAAAAACGTTCATCGGTTAACACCGTCCAAACTTGTTGGTTGATGCCACTCAGTAACACCATCAATAACGGTGGTATCACCAGTAAAAAAGCACCTATGATCCAAAAGCTATCCCAAGCTTTTGACCCCCCATGATCCTTCGTTAAATATTGCTGTACCGATGTGCTGCCAGCACTGATAGAAACAGGCTTTGTTAACTTCTGCACTCCAATGGCAAGCAGTCCACATAACAGCATCTGCCACAGCGCCAATAACGCCCCAGCTTGTAAATCAAAATCAAACTTAATCGCTTGATAAATGGCCAATTCAATGGTGGTAGATTTTGGCCCGCCCCCCAACGCCATTACAGTGGCAAAACTGGTGAAGCACAACATAAATACCAAGCCACAAACGTGGGGAAGTTGCTGCCTTAAACGCGGCCATTCCACCCAACGAAACTTATTCCAATGGTTCATACCTAAATGCGCACACAGCTTATGTTGCTCGGCAGGAATAGATTCTAATGCTTGCAACAGCAAGCGCGCCGCGTAAGGTAAATTAAAGAACACATGGGCGAGTAAAATGCCGTTCAAACCGTAAATAGAAAATGGCAGTTTGCTATCGAAACTCTGTAGCCACTGCGCTAACAAACCGCTGTTGCCATAAATCGCTAACAGCCCGAAAACACCAACCAAAACAGGCAAAACTAGCGTCGATGCAAACAGCTTAAGCAGTAATGACTTACCCCAAAATTGGCGACGTGAAAGCGCGTGCGCAACTGGAATGGCAAAGCCAACACTGAGCAATGTGGAAAGAAAAGCTTGGTAGAAGCTGAACTTGGTGACATGCTGATAATACGGGTCGTCCCATAACACAGACACATCAAGTGAAGGGGCTTGAACAATCAAAGCACCTAGGGCAGAAACAACAAAGGTCGTGATGATCATCGCGACCCCTAAACCTATTTTTGGAACAGAATTCAAAGGTAAAACCTATCTCATTCAGATGAGGGGTGGAACGTCAGCTAAAACGTCAGTGCGCTTTGCCATTCGCGAATCCAAGACTTACGCATTTTTGCCACTTCATCAGCACTAAAGCTCAACGACTTGCTTGGAACGCTCAAGGTTTCAAAACCTTTAGGTAACTCAACGTCAGTAACTGGGTACATCCAGTTGCCCGTTGGCATCGCTGACTGGAACTCATCACTTAAAATGAAATTCATAAATTGATCAGCAAGTTCTGAATTTTTTGCCCCTTTCACTTTAGCGGCGACTTCAACTTGCATGTAGTGACCTTCAGCAAAATTCGCCGTCGCAAACTTTGAATCGTTTTCCGCAATTAAGTGGTACGCTGGTGACGTGGTGTAAGAAAGCACTAAGTCCGACTCGCCGTTAAGGAACATGGAATACGCTTCTGACCAACCTTTCGTGACCGTTACGGTTTTGCTCGCTAGCTTCTGCCACGCTTGCGTCACATCGTCGCCATAGATGGATTTCATCCACAACATCAAGCCTTGGCCCGGCGTTGACGTACGCGGATCTTGATAAATCACTTTCAAATCGTCGCGCGTTTCCACCAGCTCTTTCATGCTTTTCGGCGGATTAGCCAGTTTCTCTGTGTTGTACACAAATGCGAAGTAGCCGTAATCGTACGGTACAAACGTCGTGTCGCTCCAACCGTTTGGTAACACTGTATTAGCCGTATCCACATTGTGCTCGGCAAGCAGAGCGGTTTTCTTCGCTTCGGCCATCAGGTTGTTATCCAAACCTAACACGATGTCGGCTTTGCTATTACCGCCTTCAAGACGAAGACGATTCAGGATCGATACACCATCGTCCAACGCTACGAAGTTAACGTCACAGCCACATTTTGCTTCAAAAGCTTGCTCGATTTTAGGACCTGGTCCCCAATCTGCGGCAAAAGAATCGTAGGTATAAATAGTTAGTGGGTTTTCAGCAGCAAACGCTGAAGTTGAAGTAATTGCAGCTAAGGCAATCAGACTTGAAGTGGTTTTCACTGCTCGCTCTCCATGAGTATTTCAGAGAAATAAGTTGAGCGGCACAGGGTTGAGGCGGCTATTAAGGACTTCCAATATCCAGACTCAATTCCTACGCCAGCATTATCTGGTTCAGGTAATACGGGTCCCTAGTAAAGCACTTAGGTCTCAGCGCCCAAATGCATTGATTGACTCAATGCTAAATAGGTTTGCTCCCCGATGAGTTGGGTGGATTGTAAAGGTATTTGAGTGGTTACACAATCAGCTCACGAACGCTGGTCATAACCCCAACGAGGCACTAAACCTTGCTCAATACCTAAGTGGTCGAGAATTCTCGCCACCATAAAATCCACTAAGTCTTCAATGCTCTTTGGCTGATGGTAGAAACCCGGAGCCGCTGGCATGATGGTGACGCCCATTTGCGATAGCTTGTGCATGTTCTCCAGATGCAGCGTTGAAAATGGTGTTTCGCGAACGACGAGCAACAACTGCCCACGCTCTTTCATCACCACGTCAGCGGCGCGCTCAATCAAGTTATCCGACATACCATGCGCGATCGCCGCAACACTTCCTGCTGAACATGGGCAAACCACCATTTGCTTGGGTGCCGCAGAGCCAGACGCTACCGGTGAGAACCAGTCATCTTTACCACAAACGGTGATGTTATTTGGGTCACAGTTGAGGTGTTCCACCAACGCTTGCTTTGCGGCTTCTGGCCCACTTGGCAGCTTAAGGTTGTGTTCGGTTGCCATCACGACACGAGCCGCCGAAGAGATCAGAACGTAGACATGATAATCCGCCGCGACCAAACATTCTAAAAGTCGCAGACCATAAGGCGCACCAGATGCTCCAGTTAACGCTAAAGTGATGGCTTTTTCTGCTTGCTGCTGTTTGTTTTGCATAAAATCAGGCTTTTTGTTTAAGTTGCTCGAGAATCTTGCCGTGAATACCGCCAAAGCCACCATTACTCATCACGAGGATTTGGTCACCTGGCTGCGCACGTTCAACGATTTTCGCTACAAAGTTATCGATGTCAGCGTCAACAAAAGCAGGTTGCTGACATTGTTCCGCGATATCTTGCACCGACCATTCGATGTTGTCTGGTTGGAATAAGAACACTTCATCTGCACTGTGTAGCGAATCCGCGAGTGTGTTTTTGTGCACGCCGCGCTTCATAGTGGCAGAACGAGGTTCCAACACGGCAAGAATGCGTTTTTCGCCTACCTTGTTACGCAAACCACCGACGGTGAGTTCAATTGCCGTTGGGTGATGCGCAAAATCATCGTAAACCGTCACACCTTGCTCTTCACCTTTGAACTCAAGACGGCGCTTGGTGTTAATGAAACGGCCCAGAGCCTGACACGCAAGCTCCGGCGTTACGCCAACGTGTCGCGCCGCGGCAATCGCCATTAACGCATTATCAACGTTATGATCACCCACCAAATCCCACTCGACGGTACCGACCTTCTCGCCTTGTAGAGCAACTTCAAATTTTGAGCCATCGACCACTAATTTGTGCGCTTGCCAGTCGCCATCAACACCTGAAAACTGCTTTTCTGTCCAGCAACCACGCTCTAATACATCCGCCAAAGCTTGGTCTTGCTTCGGAGCTAAGATTAAGCCATTGCCGGGAACCGTTCGCACTAAATGATGGAATTGGCGCTTGATCGCCTCTAGATCATCGAAGATGTCAGCATGATCAAACTCAAGGTTGTTCATGATTAAGGTTCGAGGATGGTAGTGCACAAACTTAGAACGCTTATCGAAAAAAGCACTGTCATATTCGTCCGCTTCAACGACAAAAAACATGCTTTCTCCCAAACGAGCAGAGACTCCAAAGTTACCAAGAACTCCACCAACTAGGAAACCAGGTTGATAACCGCAGTCTTCGAGTATCCAAGCCAGCATGCTCGACGTGGTCGTTTTACCGTGTGTACCCGATACCGCCAATACCCAGCGATCGTGCAGCAAAAACTCGTTGAGCCACTGCGGACCAGAGGTGTAGCGCATGTTGGTATTGAGCACATGTTCAACACATGGGTTACCACGGCTCATGGCATTACCAATCACCACAAGGTCTGGTTGAGGGTCGAGTTGAGACGGGTCGAAGCCTTCAATAATTTCAATACCTTGAGACTCAAGCAACGTGCTCATCGGTGGGTAAACGTTGGCATCAGAACCAGTGACTTTATGCCCTAATTGGCGCGCTAAAATCGCAGCGCCGCCCATAAATGTGCCACAGATACCCAAGATATGAATGTGCATAAACTAAACCTTGTAATGCGTTCTTTAATGCTTTCATTATCGCGATCACAACCAGAAAAGCGAGAGACTTTAGCCTTCTTCTTGCAGTCCCTTTCACAAATATGACAAGGTTGAACACAGACTGTACAACCTCTTGCTTACTGATGAATACCTCAAACAAGTCTACAAATAAATTGAGATCTCAAACAGTTACTTCATTACCATTAAAAAGATCTGCGACTTAAACTTACATCCAGCGCAATCGTTTAACATCCATAAAGAGATGCTCACTTGCGCACTACCCCCAATGAAATGAAAATGTAAGGATTAACCATGTCAGGACTGCGCACCCTAGGCGAGTTCATTGTCGAAAAACAAGCGGATTTCCCCCACGCTAGCGGTGATCTATCATCCCTTTTAGCCTCCATTCGTTTAGCTGCAAAAATCGTTAACCGCGAAATCAACGCAGCGGGTCTCGGTGATATCACTGGTGCTGTAGGCACGGAAAATGTCCAAGGTGAAGACCAGCAAAAGCTCGATGTTTACGCGAACGATAAGTTCAAAGCCGCGCTTGAAGCTCGTGACCAAGTGTGTGGCGTTGCCAGTGAAGAAGAAGACGAAGCGGTTGCTTTCAACAAAGAGCTCAACCAAAACGCCAAATATGTGGTACTGATGGACCCACTTGATGGTTCTTCTAACATCGATGTGAACGTCTCTGTCGGTACTATCTTCTCTATTTATCGCCGTGTTTCACCTATTGGCACACCAGCGACAGAAGAAGATTTCCTTCAGCCTGGTCATAAGCAAGTTGCCGCTGGTTACGTGATTTACGGTTCATCAACCATGTTGGTTTACACCACGGGTAACGGCGTAAACGGCTTTACTTACGACCCATCTATCGGCAGCTTCTGCCTTTCTCATGAAAACATGATGATTCCAGAAGAAGGCAAGATTTATTCGATCAACGAAGGTAACTACATTCGCTTCCCTCAAGGGGTGAAGAAGTACATCAAGTACTGCCAAGAGAATGTGCCAGAAGACGGTCGTCCATACACTTCTCGCTACATTGGCTCATTGGTTGCAGATTTCCACCGCAACTTACTGAAAGGTGGTATCTACCTTTACCCAAGCACACAAAGCCACCCACAAGGCAAGCTACGTCTGCTTTATGAATGTAACCCAATGGCGTTCTTAATTGAGCAAGCGGGCGGTATTGCATCAGACGGCGTCAATCGCATCATGGATATCAAACCAACCGAATTGCACCAACGTGTGCCTTTCTTTGTTGGTTCTAAGAACATGGTTCGCAAAGTTGAAGAGTTCCTTGAACTGCACCGCGACGAAGAATAATTTCAGACCTTTGTCCAACGCGGCAGGTGTTTACCTGCCGCGTTTTTGTCGCTAAAGTGAAACGCGAATTTATCATCAGATGAAGCCGCTTCTGTGTGACTCATCGTTAATGAAAAGGAATATTCTAATGAGCTTAAACCATGTGCCAGCAGGCAAGTCGCTGCCTGAAGATATCTATGTCGTGATCGAAATTCCTGCAAATGCAGATCCAATCAAGTACGAAGTAGATAAAGACTCTGGTGCGGTATTTGTCGACCGTTTCATGTCTGCACCGATGTTCTACCCATGTAACTATGGCTACGTGAACAATACCCTGTCTCTTGATGGCGACCCAGTCGACGTACTGGTACCAACACCATACCCACTTATGCCAGGTTCAGTGATTCACTGCCGTCCTGTTGGCGTTTTGAAGATGACGGATGAGTCAGGTGAAGACGCAAAAGTGTTTGCGGTTCCACACACCAAAATCTCGAAAGAGTACGATCACATCCAAGATGTGGACGATATCCCAGAACTACTGAAAGCGCAGATCACGCAATTCTTTGAGCGTTACAAAGAGCTTGAAGCAGGTAAATGGGTGAAAGTGGATGGTTGGGCAGATGTTGCTGCCGCTAAAGCTGAAATCCTAGAATCTTACGAGCGCGCTCAGAAAAAATAAGCATCACTGCTGCTGATACAAAATTAAAAAGAGCAGCTTTAGGGCTGCTCTTTTGCTTTTCATCTTGTGTAAGTCAACTAGATAGGTGCGCCTGCAGATGACATTCGGCCGGCGTCATAGTCATGCTGAAAGAAGGGGTCTAGGTCATCACAAATACCAAAATACGGACGCCCGATAACACCAAGCATATACGCGCTTTGTTCACAATACTCTTGCTTCCCTTGCTGATAACCCGTTTGATAGGCCATGATCAGTTCAGGCGTAGCATGATTAGTACCATCCAGTGCAGCGATACGATCTTCAGATAAAACTCTTAATCCATCTAAGGCAGACTGCTTACCAAACACTTGCCAGTCGGTAGCATTACTCGAGGTCGGCAGGGTTGTTTGCGCGCATGCGGCAAGAATCAACGCCATTGATCCAATTACGAATACCTTCATCATGACTCCTTAGTGACCAGCTCGTCGCTATTGATAATGTCAGTATAGCTCACACCTTTTGACACCAATCTCCGGAAGCGATTTCTTCGGTCAGTTGTTCGGTATCTTGATACAAGTAGATCCAAGCTTGGCCAAACGGCGTGACGATACTCTCTCGACGATACTCTACTGGCACATCTTCCAACTTATCTAGCTCGGATAAGGTTTCATCATCAATCAGATACACTTCACCTTGTATCGAGCGCTGCCCGACAGACAACGCGGGATAAGGACCTAAGTCATAAAGTGCGAACTGAGCATCCGTTTCATGCTGACCAAGAAACTGGGCCGAGCTCAGAAAGTGATGATTACACTCTCCTTTACGCAAGGTCCCATATACAAAAACTAAATGCTGCATAACCACTCCTTAGTCATGAACTTTATGTACGCAGACGAACAAGCTCTAATCGAACTCAAATTGATAGAGTAGGTCAACCGCACTATCTACACCAGAAACCGCCTCTAAATACAGATCTTGCATCAATCGATAACGCACAGTGAACTCGCCTAGTGAGTTAAAGATGCCGACGCCGTATTTCACCTGTAATCCCGGCAGAATGTAACCACTGACGGTCACTTGAGAATCATCGCCCGACCCCGCCGTATCCAATTGTAAATCTTGAACCCCAAAGGCTTCACCGATTTCACCAACCACGCGTCCACTCTTTGCCAAACTTAGGCCAATCAACGTGGTCGTCATAGCATTGCCTCCCGCTTCGCCATCAATGTCTTGACCGCGAAGTAGGTAAGAGAGCGCATTCGCTTGAGGCATCGCTGGCTCAGAGAATATCTCCACATTTGGATCCGATGCTGGTCCTGTTACACGCACACCAGCAATCACGTCATCTTGGGTATTATCTGGGTTTCGAATCGCCTTAATAGAAACGTACGGCTGATCTGCCGGACCATTCATTAAGATCTTACCTTCTTCAATCACCAAATCCTGACCAAAAGAACGGTAAGAACCGTCGACGATATTAACCTCACCAACGATGAACGGACCTTTATCTTTCTGTGTCACATTGAGGTTACCTTTCAGACCACCTTTCAAGCCAAAGGCGGCCAGTTGGAAGTCATCACCGATCTTAATGTTGATATCCGTTTCAACATCAAATGGCATTGGCTCGATATCACTCACAGGCTGTAAGTTCTGGTCCAAAATCACGGTGTCGCTTGAAACACCAACCGCACTTGGTGGCAGCTCTTCAACCACAACTCGTCCCCAAGGCAGATTAATATTACCTTCGACCTTAGCAAGCTGCGGTGTGACATCAATAGTCATGTCCGGCTCAACTTTGATTTTTACCATTGGTGGAAGATCCACCTGAAGCTCTTTCGCAAATACGCGCGCTTTGGTGTGCCAATTTTGTAGATCCTGCCAATCGGCCTCACCGGTCACTTCCAACTCACCATCTGGCGTCATGATACCCGCATCAAGATCCGCTTGGTGACCTTTAAAGTTGATCGCGACCTGACCGGAGTTAATGTCTATCGGCGTGACTTCACCTTGTAGCTTCATTTGATCAATCAAGAACTGACCGTTGACTTTAGGGTGCATAACATCACCAGATATCGCCAAATCAGTATTCATGTTCGCTTTGAATAGGCTGTACTCACCTATCAACGGCGCTAAGAAATCCAGATGGAATGTCGATAGCGAGACCTTACCGTCAATCTCAGGCTGCTCAGACGTTACATCGACTAAAGAAACCTGACCTGATAAGTCACCGTTGTCTCTCACATCAAATAACCACTCAGCATCTAACTTGTCTTTTGCCAGCGCCGCTTTAAAGCTAAAGCTTTCCCAACCAAGAGTTATCGGCTGCTCTAGTGCTTGCTCTACTTGACCTTTAGGCATATCAACGTTCACCGTGACTTCCGGCTTCATCTCTGGTGCCCATTTTGCTGTTGCTTGCGCGTTGACCGACCCTTGTAATTTCGTCTCTGGCGGCAGGAACTGCTTGATTTGTTCAAAGTCAAAGTCGTTCACGGCTAACTTGGCTTCGCCACTTTGACCAACACTAATATCTTCGGTCAAACAAACACTCGAATTGGCTTGCAGCCAACAATGTGCTTGAACATCAGCGATTTGTTTATCAATGTTGACTTTAACCGCCGTCGATTTCTGCAACGCCCAAGGTCCCTGCGGCGTGCTCAAAGTAAGACGACGCAATGCACCATCCCAGATCATTTGCGGCTTCTGTATGAATGAGCCTTCAATTTCTAAGCTGGTTGATACAATGTCAGACACCACATCTAGCGTCAGTTGGTGCAATTTTTCATCCCCAGAGACTTCAAGGTCTGCACTATCAACTTTAATGTCGTCGTAGGTAATGTTGTTCGCAATGAGGCTTAAGTTCGCTTTCTGTGCTGGCAGAGGCGTCACATCCCCCTTCAAAGTTATGTTTTCGACGTTCGCTTGCTGCTGCCAGTTCACTTGATTTAGCGCTAGGTCTAATTTGATGTCAGGCTCTTTCAAGCTACCACGCAGCGCCACGTTGCCTTGCATCTTACCCGCTAGATCCGGAACACTTTTAGCAAAATCGGGGAAGTTAACCTCAACATCCATTAATATCTGCTTATCAATTTTACCCTTGGCACTCAATTGGTTAGGGCCATGAGAAAGCGCTAAACCTTGCGTGGTAAGCTGAATGTCTTCACCTTTGCCATTCTTATCAGACGCTTCCAGTTGGCCTTCAACATTCAGCGGATAACCGCGCAAAATGCCATCGATATCTAACTTAGGTAAACTGACTTGCCAACCTCCTTGTTCTGTTAAAGAACCTGAAGTCGAGAGGCTACCACTGATATCGCCTTCCGCTTCTTCCCATTGAAGCCCTGGTTGAATATGTTGCAAATTAAGGTCAGCTTGCCAGTTGATTGGCGCAGCCCAATTCGTCATCACCTGACCGGATAGCTCACCGCCCAATGTTTTGACTACCAGGCTTTCAAGATCGATTTGCTCTAATGTGCCTTTGCCGTTTAGTGCAACATCTACAGCAGGAATATCTTTACCCGAAGCTTGTGTTTCTAGTGCCACGGTGTATCCGTCCAGGGAACCTTTTGCAGATAAACTTGGTACCGATACTTGATAATCACTTTGACCGATTAACGGCCATTGCGCTTGCACATTTTTGATTGCAACATCAAAGGGTAACTGCGCTTTCAGGGGCTGAAGTTCACCTTTGATCTCCGCTTCGACTAGTTCAGATAAGGTCGCAGTGAGAGAAAGGTCTCCCACCGAACCAGCAGCTGACAGCGACAGCTTTTGCCCTTTCGCATCCGCTTGCTTCACCAGCGCATCGAGCTGAGCTTTGAGAGGATAGTCGGCAGAAAGCGTTACTTGCGTGCTTAACTTACCTTCCACTTCAGGCATATCGAGCTCTAATGTTTTCACATCAACACGGTCGCCCCCCGCTTTCGCTACAACACCAAGGTGGTGAACGATCACCGGCTTCTCACCTGCAAGCTTGAAGTTATGAATATCGAGGCGTCTTGCTTCCACAGTGAGTGGAATCCACACCTCAGGTAACACAATATCTTGCGGCGGAGCGTCAGCGTCTTTCGGCTCGTCTGTGGCCGCTTCAGATTCAGCTTCACTTGGAGCCAGTGCAACATTGATGTCTTTTAATGCCGTCGGCGCAATCACTAAACGGTCGCCTTGCATAGAAAGCCCGGTAGAGAAATCTTGCCAGTCAATTTGGTTGCCTAAAATGTTTAAGTTAATGTCATCAAAACTGACCTTATTAACAAAAATAGGGACTGGTGTACTGACTGTACGTAATGGCGGTGTCTCCTCTGGCTCTTCGCCTGCCGGAGGGAGCTCTGGCATCTGAAAGTTAACACCTTGCAGGGTTAGCTCATCGACACAGACTTTAGGATCAAAGAAACAACGGAAGTTAACCGCTAACGCTAGACGATCGACTTTTGCGTCGATGTTCAAAGATTCGTCGACAAAACTGACGTTCTGTAGCTCAAAACGAGGAAATAATGAGCCCTGAACTTTCTCTATCTGTAGTTGCGGTAAAACCTTTTCTGCTCCCCACAACGCGAGCTTAAGACCAGGGTGAGTAAATAGCACTGTCGCAACAAAAATGATGAGCAACAGCAATAGACCAATCAAACTTAGCGACAGCCATTTGGTCCACTTAAACATCATTTTGATCATAACTCAGGCCCCAATGAGAAGTGGATGCGGAACTCTCTTTCTGGTTTTTCATCCAGTCCCCACGCAAAATCAAAGCTAACTGGTCCAACCGGAGACGCCCAACGGATACCCACACCAGCACCCGATTTCCATTCAGGTGTTTCGTTAAATGCATCACCAATATCATAGAAGGTGGCTGCCCACCAGTTTCCATACACGCGATATTGATACTCTAATGTGCTGCTGACGATGTATTTACCACCCGTCAAGGCACCACTTTCATCCACAGGTGAAATAGATTCGTATCCATAACCACGAATGTTGTTATCACCACCAGCGAAGAAACGCAGGGAAGGTGAAAGCTTTTCAAATTCGTCAGTGATGTTCGCACCACCTTCTAAACGGAACAAACCACGATGATTATCACCGATCCCGCGGATCCAAGATGATCGCCCTAATAGGCGCAATACTCGCGTTTCTGACAGCAAAGCAGGATCACCATATTCGATCGTTACACTTTGCTTATCCCCCCACATTGGCATGTTGCCACCACGGACACGAGTTCGTGAAAAAGTGGCTCCGGGTAACACAAATTGCACCCCATCATCTTGCAGACCTTGAGAGAAGTTTTCGTACAAGTGACGAACATAAATGGTTTTATGCCAGCCGCCATCAGTTAGCCAATGTCGTTCAACTGCCAGGTTGGATTCCAAACTCTCCGTATCTCGGTTATCAAGGTGCTTTAAACCAAATTGCAGTTGGTAGTATTCACGCAACACATCATCAAGCGGGATTTTGTATCCTGCCGTGATCGTCTGTTCTGGCTTTGATAGTGATAACGCCGTATTAAAGCTGTGACCACGTGAACTAACCCATGGTTTTTTCCATTTTAACGTGCCACGCACACCAGTATCGGTCGAGTAACCAAGGCCGGTTTCTATTTGGTTTTTTGACGCTGGCGCGAGCGAGACCTTAATTGGCAATTCGCGTCCCTCATCCAATTTACTTAAATCAGGCTCAACAAAAACCGATGAAAACCAATCGGTATTAGACAGGTTTTGGTTGTACTCTCCCACTTGCGAAACCAAGTAAGGTTCACCAATTTCAAAAGGTCGCATTGATTCAACACGGTTTTCCCAAATCTGACTACCAGTAATGTTAATCGGACCAAAGTGATAACGAATACCACTGTCATAATGCAAACGCACGTTCGCTTCATTGAAGTCAGGAATCACTTCAAGTTTGCTGAGCTTGTAATCACCATTGAAATAACCACGCTGCAACGCCAAGTTACGAATACCCGATTTCAGGCTATCGTATTCGCCTTGATTCAATACTTTGCCGACTTTAAGCGGTGAACGTTCAATAAGTTTGGCGAACTCTTCATCGTCTTTTGCTTCACCTGTGATCACCACATCCATGACTTTCACTTTCACAGGTAAACCCGGCTTGATGCTGACGATCAACTCATCATTCCCTTCCGGAATAGAGTATGAAATTTTTGCATGATAATACCCAAGCGCATTAAGAGCTTCAGTGATACTTTGATCTAATCTCGCTTGAAAGCGCAGAGAAGTGGAGTAGTCCTTCGCTGGAATGGACGACAGGTACGCACTGACATTCTCTTCTAAAGCGCCATCGATGCCTTTTAAAGTCAAAGAAACATCGGCATAGGCACCATGAGAAAAGGCAAACAGGCCAACAATGGTGAGGAGAGCTTTTTTTATCATGCTTTTTTGGCTGAATGAGGTTAAGTAAACGTAAATAATGATAACGCCAATTAAAGTCTAAGTCTGTAATATTAATAGGTTTAACGCGGTCTATGTCATCACAGCATCAGATACAGACGAAATGAAAAAGTTCGCAAATTTAAGACACGTATTGAAGGACAAATACCATGCTCAACAAACAAACATTGATCAGTATAGAAGATGCCTTGCCAGGTAGAGATCAACCGATGCAGGTTGAAGATCATCATTTTGTAAATAAATCTAACTTAAAGGCACCATTGGAGCCGCATCAACAACAAATTCTGCTGGGAATGGGCTGCTTTTGGGGCGCTGAGCGCGTATTTTGGCAACTGGATGGGGTTATCTCCACTTCGGTTGGCTACGCCGGTGGATATACACCCAATCCTACTTATGAAGAGGTGTGTACGGGTAAAACAGGCCATACAGAGGTAGTACGAGTCGTCTTCGATGAACGCGTGATTTCCTTAGAAAAACTACTGGCCGTTTTTTGGGAGAAACATGACCCAACCCAGGGGATGCGTCAAGGTAACGATTTGGGCACACAATACCGTTCGGCTATTTACACTTATTCCGCGAAGCAGCAAGAGAGCGCAGAAAAATCGAAGCTCTTGTATCAACAAGCACTGCAAGAGGAACTACGCGCGAATATCACCACTGAGATACAGCCAGCGGGCCCGTATTATTTTGCCGAAACTTACCACCAGCAATACCTGGCTAAAAACCCTGACGGTTACTGCGGTATCGGTGGCACAGGTGTTTGCTTTCCACCCAGCTTACAACGTTAGTTCCTACGACTAACTGAAACCAAAAAGAGCGACCGAATAGGTCGCTCTTTTTTGAAATCGAAAACTAAATTCAAGCCAACGGGCTCTTAAACAGACAACGAAGCAATCACTTGGTTGACTTCTTTAAAGATGGTGAGTCTTTTCTGATCGTTGACGTCAGGGAGCAAAACTTTGCCATTGTCGAACTGAAAACATCCAACCCCAGCAATAAAGAATTGACCTTTGAACAACGTTTTAACGAAACGTGCCACTTGTAATGGTCGGTATACAGCAAACTCACGTAGCATAACTCACCTCAATTCCTTTGAGAAAACACGGATTGCTTATTTATCCTCTGCAATCTTAATGCGCAATCTGCGACGAGGTTCATTTTAGCAAATTCTAAATATAACGCAATATTACACCACCCCATACGTTAAATAAATGTTATCAACAGTTCTACAAATTTCCTAGATCTGGATATATACTGGAAAACTTCCAACTCGTACGGAATATAACAATATGAAAACTAAGACTCTCCTACCTCTACTATTGGCTATAACGCCAAGCTTTGCGTTTGCACACAACCTATCTGTCGGTGAGACCGTTCCTTCTGCCAAGGTCGCGGCTTATGGCGAGATTGTTTTGCAAGGTGAGGGCGTGGCATACCAACCATGGGCAACCCAGCATATGCAGGGTAAGGTTCGTGTTATTCAAGCAATCGCAGGTCGTAGCAGTTCAAAAGAAATGAACGCTCCTTTGATGTCAGCAATAACCGCCGCGCAATTCCCGCAAGAAAGCTACCAAACAACTACGATCATTAACCAAGATGATGCAATCTGGGGGACAGGTTCGTTCGTGAAATCTTCAGCCCAAGACAGCAAAAAAGAGTTTCCTTGGTCATCTATGGTTCTGGATGAAAATGGCGTAGTCGCCAACACTTGGGATCTTAAAGAAGAAAGCTCTGCCATTATTGTTCAAGACAAAACAGGCAAAGTGCTGTTTGTAAAAGAAGGCGCACTTGAGCAAGATGAAATTGCAAAGGTGATCGAGCTAATTAAACAGAACATCTAGTCTCGTTGCTTGGCTCCTTAATATCCGTAGTACGCAGTATAAGGAGCCATGCGACCAAACTTAAAGCTTGAGATTTCTGTTGCCCCTAGTTTAACGCTCAGTGATTCCACCAAAGAGACTGTCTCAGATTCGGCGACATCGCATGCGTTGACGTAAATTTTCCCACTAGCCAACAAAAGAGTGAACTTTTACTCATTATGGGTGTTATATTATAACAGTCGGTAAGAGGAGCTCAGATGTACCACCACCAGCAAAAGATACGGAAGCATTGGCATCGCACTGTTTTGTTTTTCAGTGTCGCGTTGCTGATCGCTTGGAACTTTGCGGTAATCCTTCATCAAGTTGATCTGACTCCCGAACACCACACACACCATCATTGCCAGCTATTTTCTGGGGTTCAGCACGGCATAGCCAAAGCTCAACCGACCCTATCGACGCCAACATTTACGCGCATCCAATACCATGATGTCTTTCAGCGCCTTGTTAATAGTGAAGACATTCGTGGTGCAGCTCGTGCCCCGCCTTATTTTGCTTAATTTCCAAACTATTCCACACTCAACATAATTTGTGCGTATTCCTGCACCTAACGTGTCAGCGAATCGCACCTTAGTAAATACAAATCTGATCCGGTATTGCTCGGGTTAGTGCCAGCAAAATTAGGAAACACAAAATGTCATCGAAACATGTTTTAGCGCTTGTCATTGGTCTCTCTTTATCGACAGCAGCAAATGCGGACGAATACCGCCAGCACGGTGCTCATGTGCATGGTCACGTCGAATTTAATATCGCCCAAGATGGAAAGGATCTGTTAGTGGAGATTACTGCTCCCGGAGCCGATGTGGTCGGTTTCGAGCATGCTCCAGAAAATGAACTGCAAGAGCAAGCACTTAAACAAGCCATTGCCACCCTAGAAGACAGCAACACACTGTTTGCTATTAACGCGCAAGCCAATTGTGATATTGAAGAAGCTTACGTAAACCATAACCTCAGCACCCCTCATGAAGACCATGATCATAGCGAGCACGACCATGATGACCATGCAAATCACGATCATGAAGGGCACGAACACCATGATCACCACAATGAACATCATGATGAACATGAGCACCATGACGGTCACGATGCTCACCATGAGGAGCATGAAAATGGTGGACATGGTGAGTTTTCGGTGCAATATCGCTTCAGCTGTGCCCAAGTTAACCAACTCAGTCACATTCAAACCGACTGGTTTAATCAATTTCCAACGACTGAGTCAATCAACGTCAATATATTCACTGACACCATGCAATCAGCCATCAAACTGAGCAAAGATGACTCCCAAATCGTAATCAAATAACACGAGTGGCGTGTAAGTACACACTTACACGCCAATGCTTTGGTGATTTAGTATGACTGAAATCATGTCAAACGTTGTTGAGCTAAATAATGCCCAGTTTGTCTGGCCCGGTTCAACACACGCAACCATTCATATTCCACAGTTACATATTGCCCAAGGTGAGCACGTATTTATCAAAGGTCCCAGTGGCTGCGGTAAATCTACGCTGCTTGCCCTACTAACTGGCATCAACACATTAACATCAGGCTCTCTATCCGTACTGAACACTGACCTTGTTAGTTTAAGTGCAAGTCAAAGAGACAAATTTCGCGCCGATCACATTGGCTATATCTTTCAGCAGTTCAATTTATTGCCTTATTTAAACGTACTTGACAACGTACTACTGCCTTGCCAATTCAGTCAAACACGACGTGGCCGCGCGCATTCAAGAATGTCATCTCAAACGTTAGAAGAGCAAGCTCAAGCTCTGCTTGAAAGACTCCACCTACCCAGCGAGCTTCATGCTCGTCCGGTATCGGAACTGAGCATTGGCCAACAACAACGTGTTGCGGCTGCACGAGCACTCATTGGGTATCCGGGGTTAGTGATTGCTGACGAGCCAACCTCCGCTTTAGACCATGATAACCGTAAAGCGTTTATTGAACTCCTGATGGAGCAAACGAATCAAGCCAACGCTACGCTGATCTTCGTCAGTCACGATCCAACGCTTGAGCCCTTATTTGACCGCACACTTAACCTACCAGATATTAACCAAGCATCTAACCTAGGAGCCGCATCATGAGCGCTGTTGCAAAGCTCGCGTGGAAGAGCTTAATCAATCGTAAGGCGACGGCAATATTAACCATCATGACAGTCGCGATTTCTGTCATACTCCTTTTAGGAGTAGAACGCATTCGTACTCAGGCAAAAGATAGCTTCGCCAATACAATTTCAGGCACCGACCTCATCATTGGTGGCCGTTCTGGACAAGTGAACTTGCTGCTCTACTCTGTGTTTCGCATTGGCAATGCCACCAACAACATTGACTGGAAGAGCTACCAAGAGTTTGCCAATCATCGAGCAGTAGATTGGGCGATTCCAATCTCACTTGGCGACTCGCACAAAGGATTCCGAGTCATGGGAACCAACCACAGCTATTTTGAACACTATAAATTCGGAAGTAAGCAATCACTAACCTTTTCAGAAGGCCAAGAATTCAATGGTTTATTTGAAACCGTGCTCGGTTCTGATGTCGCAAAACAGCTGGGGTATCACGTCGGTAGTGAAATCATCATTGCCCACGGCATTAGTGATGTAGGCTTTAGCCGACATGACAACCTGCCATTCAAAGTTGTCGGGATTCTTGCGCCCACAGGCACGCCAGTCGACAAAACCGTTCATGTCTCGCTAGAAGCCATCGAAGCCATCCACGTCGGATGGGAAAGCGGTGCACGTTTAGGCCCAACACCCAAGGCACAAGACCTCAAAAACAGAGACTTTCAGCCCAAGCAAATTACCGCGATGCTGGTCGGTTTGAAATCTCGTATTCAGACTTTCGCCCTACAAAGGCAAATCAACACTTATCCCAAAGAACCGCTTAGCGCGATTATGCCCGGGGTTGCGTTGCATGAACTGTGGGGAATGATGTCTGTTGCCGAGCAAGCCTTAATGGCAGTGTCTGGCTTTGTGGTGATTGCAGGATTACTCGGCATGCTAAGCAGCTTATTAACCAGCTTGCAGGAGCGCCGCCGTGAAATGGCGATTTTGCGCGCTATGGGAGCAAGACCTCGTCATGTTTTCTCATTGTTGATCAGCGAAGCCAGTCTACTTACTGCTGCCGGAATCGTGACCGGAGTGGCAGGGCTGTATGCCATTCTCGCCATCGTGCAACCCATCATTCAACAGCATTATGGAATACATCTGACTTTAAGCCTCTTATCGCCCTATGAATGGATGTTATTAGGTTTCGTACAATGCGCTGGAATTGTAATTGGTTTCATCCCGGCTTTTCGCGCCTACCGACAGTCACTAAGTGACGGAATGACAATAAGGATTTAATAAAATGTGGAGAAAAATACTCGCAAGTTGCTTGCTGATCGTCTCATTTATAGCACCAGTACTCGCAAGCGAGGAGCCATTAACGCTCGACTGGATTGATCTAGTACCTGAGAAAGAACGCAAACTGTTCGACAGTGTGGGCATGCCAGCTTCTGATCACAGTGGCGGCGCAGCGCAACAGTCTAAAATTGGTAACGTTCGACCAGAGCTAAATGGAAGCCAAGTTAAAATCCCAGGCTTTGTCATCCCACTTGAAGGTGACGCGAATACCGTCACCGAATTTTTGTTGGTGCCATACTTTGGAGCTTGTATCCACGTACCACCACCGCCACCAAACCAAATCATTTACGTGAAGTTTCCCAAAGGCGCACCCGTTCAAGAACTGTGGGATGTCATATATGTGGTTGGAGAGTTGAAAACCGAGACGATAAGCCACGAGCTGGCTGAAACGGCTTACGTTATTGAGGGATCGAAAATAGAAGCCTACGACGATATGTAGTTTAAGTCGTTGACATGCATCGGTACACCTAAGGCGTCACATCGGCGCCTTTTTTAGTTCTGTGTTACACGATATAACGAGACAAATACGCTAATACGCCAACATAAATAACCAAAAGAAACGCTATCGACAGGTGCTTTTTGAGTTTACCTGCTTCTGAGAACTTCATTGTCCCTCCAAAATAACGATAACAATTTTAACAACTCATTATCATTTTGGATAGCCCTATTCGTTCAAAAACTGAGAACTCCTATCTGGTCGCCTGGTTAGATAAGGTGTAAATTTAAACAAGCGAACAGCGCAGTTCTTGGTAGGAAAATTAATGGCAGAACCGACAAAGCAACCTGTTGTCATCGAACATCAGTCAAACGCACAAAAAAATACGCAACAAGAAAAGAAGCAGGGCTACATCAAAGACAGTGCCAGCAAGGTAAAAACCATTGCCCAAATACACGGTCTTGATGCCTTACTGCAAACCGAACCACCAGCCAAATCCGCGCTTGAAAGAGCCCAACTGCGTGAACAGAGACGCCAAGAACAGCGACAAAAAAACCTAGAGCAGATTTTAAAGCTAGCACACTGTTCATGCCGAGATGAAACTGCCGGAGAGCCCGACCAAGACTGGTTGTATCGTTTTTTTGAAATGGCTCAAGACATCCATAACAGCGCGATGCAAAAGTTATGGGCTCAAGTGATGAAGCGTGAAGTGACAAACCCAGGCTCGACGTCTATGAAAGCGCTCAAAGTCCTCAAAGATATGTCACCAAAAGAAGCACAAACTCTGCAAAGAGCCGCCTCTCTGGCGTGCAGTTTTGGAGGGGATCACAGTCGCAAGCTGTTAATTGGTTATAAAGCGCAAGGAGGAATATTTAGCTTCGGCAAACGAGACATCGCCAACAGCTTAAACATGGGAAGTTTTCAGCTGCCCTATTCAAGTTTGTTGCTGTTGATTGAACTAGGGTTACTGCATAGTACCGAGCTTGAATCTGGCGAAATTGGTATCGAGACGCCATTGATCCTCACCTACCAAGGTAAAAACTTGTCGCTGAACGTGAACAGCAAAGGCGTCCGCCTTTTATATTACCGCTTCACGCCAACAGGCAATGAGCTCTGTACCTTGCTCGGTAACAAACCACATGCCGACTACTACGACCAAATGCTTGCGCTTTTAAATCATAGATTTAGTGTCCATAGTGACGCTAAAAGTACGGTTCATCATACCGTGTAGGCAGTTCGAGAAGCATTTGACCACCCATGATCTAAATGCTTCTTAAGCCGCTCAAAGAGCTTGAGGTCACCAATGATCCAAATGCTTATTTATCGGATCACTGCACGCGACTTAAGCGCTTCCAAGCACAAGTCCACCAGCTCATCGACGCTTTTTTCGCCCGCTGGTAAATCGACTTCCGGATTCTTCGGTGCTTGATATTCAGAATCAATACCAGTGAAGTTAGGAATTTCTCCCGCACGTGCTTTGCGGTACAAACCTTTAGGATCGCGACCTTCGCAGACTTCTAGAGATGCATTGACGAACACTTCGATAAACTCACCTTCTGGCAATAAGTCGCGCACTAGCTGTCGCTCTGCGCGATGCGGTGAAATGAACGCCGACAACACAATTAAGCCTGCATCCGCCATCAGTTTAGCCAGTTCACCAATACGACGAATGTTCTCGCGGCGATCCTGTTCAGAAAAGCCCAAATCGCTACACAAGCCATGTCGCACATTGTCACCATCCAATAAATAGGTGTGGTAACCCAATGCTGCAAGGCGATTTTCCAACGCCCCCGCTATGGTTGATTTACCCGCTCCAGATAAGCCAGTAAACCACAATACGGCAGGTTTTTGCTTCTTTAATTCAGCACGAAACTGTTTATCGACCGAATGCTGGTGCCAAACAATGTTTTCATCTTTTACCGTCGTTTCGGCAGTCATAACGTATCCTTGTAAATATCGGAATTAAAACGGGAAGAAGACCGGAATCAAAGTAAGTACTAATACAGAGTACACAATCGAAATCGGTACACCAATTCTCACATAGTCGGTCAATTTATAATTTCCTACGCTGTACACCAGCAAGTTGGTTTGATAACCGTAGGGAGAAATAAAGCTCGCACTGGCGCCAAACAAGACCGCCATAATGAATGGCATCGGATCAACGCCATAACCGACCGCCATGCTATAGCCAATAGGAAAAGAAAGCGCAGCCGCGGCATTGTTCGTCACCAGTTCAGTAAGAACTAATGTCATGATGTAAGTTGCGACCAAGGCTCCAAACACGCCCCAGCCATTGAACGCTTCAATAAACATCGCTCCCATTCTCTCTGACAAGCCGGAAGAGATCATCAATTGAGCGATGGACAAAGCAGAGCCGACAATCACAACGATATCAATTGGGAAACGGCGGCGCAGTTCTGAAATCTGTACAATGCCAAACGCGATAAGTGCGATAAGATACGCGGCAAGGCCTTTAATAATCGGTACTAGCTCTAATAGCGCACACCCAATTACGGCAGCAAAGCCCAGTAGCACGATGGAGGATTTATTTGTATCAAGCCGAGCGCTAGAGTCCAAATCATGCACTAAAACAAACTCTTTACGATGAGCTCGGCGCTCCGATTCAAAACGCTTCCCCGGAACCAGAACTAACGTGTCACCTGGCGCTAAGGTAATGCTACCCAAACCGCCCTCTAGGCGCTCATGACCACGACGAATAGCGACAACAACGGCATCAAAGCGGTCACGGAATCGGCTCTCTTTAAGTGTTTTATAGCAAAACGTCGCGGATGAGCTCACCACAACTTCAATAAAATTTTGCCCATTCAAGTGCTGCTGACCAAACAGCTTGAGGCCCGGAATTTCTTGCAGGGTCGCGACGCTCTCAACATCACCACAAAACAACAAACGGTCTTTCGCATTGAGTACGAAATCCGGTCCTACAGAGGAAACCGTCACGCCATCTCGTACAACCTCCGCAAGAAACAGTTTGCGCAGCGCACGTAAATTATTCTCGCTGACCGTGCGCCCAACTAACGGTGAACCAGGCTCTACGCGAGACTCAAGAAAGTACGGTAAATCTTCTTGGCTTTGATCATCGTAGTTCGGCAGTAAGTAACTGAGCGGGATAAGAATCAGCATTCCTCCCACCAGCACCGCCAAGCCAATCATCGTGGGTGTAAAAAAGCTCAGGCTCGGCAAACCGGCATCTTCAACAAAGCTGTTGATGATTAAGTTAGTCGACGTACCTATCAAAGTTAATGTGCCACCAAAAATGGCCGCGTAAGACAGCGGGATGAGTAATTTCGAAGGCGCATGCTGCTGATTACGCTTAATCGCCCCAATCAATGAGACAACCACGGCGGTATTATTCGTGAATGAAGAGAGCAAGGCCGTTGATACACCGAGCTTAGCGATCACACTGCCTAACTGGCCTTCAGAAATACTTCGGCTCACCCAACTGATCAGTAACGTTTTTTCTAAAGCACACGATGCAAGAATCAACAGAACCAGAGTCAATAACGAAGAGTTGGTAAAGTTGGATGCGATCGTGGCTGAATCCATCATTCCCGCCATAAATGCAATAAAAGCGGCACCCGCAAAGACATAACTAGGCTTAATTTTTGTGACAAGCAAACAAGTGATAATGCCAAGCAAAATCGCTAATACAAACCCTTGTTCCCACATAGCCTTTCCTTACCAAATCGCCCAAAGGGCACAACAACGGCTCATTTATCCGTGAGACACCAGAAAAACGAGTAAACAGACCAAAATCAGCGTAAGCGAAAAGAACATCAGAATGCTCGGTTTTCTTGGGCTTCAACGAAGCATTCTGGTATTAGGAGAATAACCTAACTGCATTTCGCAACTCAGTTAGGCAGCGACGCCCCAAGCACAACAACAGATAGAATCAGAGCTTATCGTGCTCGGGCGCGCCAATTACTTTTTCAGCAATTGGCTGACGTCTTTCGCTTCCCAGTGAGGGAAGTGTTTACGCACAAGTGCATTCAGCTCAACTTCAAACGCAGAGATGCCCGTCAAATCGCGCTCAACAACCGCGAGGCTTTCTTTGACCATGCCTGCACCGACCGTCACGTTCGTCAGACGATCGATAATGATGAAGCCGCCGGTATCAGCACAATCTTGGTAATTGTCCAGCGCAACTGATTCATTGAGAGACCATTCACACAAGCCAATACCATTCAATGGCAGCTCTGCCGCACTATGATTTGATAGGTTGTTGATATCATATTGGTGACGAATCGCTTCAACATGGCCCACAGTTTTCTTACCCGCGATTTTGATGTCGTAGTCACGGCCCGGTTGCAGAGGTTGCTCTGTCATCCATACCACATCGGCAAGCAAGTGGTTTGTGGTTTCCACTTGAGCATTGTCTAGGACAATCAAATCGCCACGGCTAATATCGATCTCATCGCTTAGCGTCAGAGTGACCGCCAACCCAGCACGAGCTTCCTCAATATCACCATCAAACGTAACAATGCGTGCCACGGTTGACGTTTTCCCCGATGGCAATGCTTTGATGGCATCACCGACTTTGATCGAACCTGAAGAAATCGTCCCCGCAAAACCACGGAAATCGAGGTTAGGACGGTTAACGTATTGCACAGGGAAGCGGAACTCACCCGCACCTTTTTCTTGATCCACATCGACCGTTTCAAGAAGTTCAAGCAATGACGGGCCTTTAAACCAGCTTAGGTTTTGCCCTTTATCCACCACATTGTCACCTTCAAGCGCCGAAATCGGGATGATTTGAATATCAATATCCCCGGTCAGGTTCTCAGAAAACTTAAGATACTCATCGCGGATTTCTTCAAAGCGCTCTTGCGAGTAATCCACTAAATCCATCTTGTTGATCGCCACAACAAAGTGTTTCAAACCCAGTAGGTTGGAAATAAAAGAGTGACGACGAGTTTGATCAAGAATGCCTTTACGTGCGTCGACTAAGATCACCGCTAAGTCACACGTCGATGCGCCTGTCGCCATATTGCGCGTGTACTGCTCGTGCCCAGGAGTATCAGCGATAATGAACTTACGTTTCTGCGTCGAGAAATAGCGGTAAGCTACATCAATTGTGATCCCCTGCTCGCGCTCAGCTTGTAAGCCATCGACCAACAACGCAAGGTCAGGCTTTTCACCCGTGGTGCCCACACGTTGGCTGTCTGAGTGCACTGCCGCTAGCTGATCTTCATAAATTTGTTTTGAGTCATGGAGTAAGCGACCGATTAGTGTACTTTTACCGTCATCCACCGAGCCACAAGTCAAGAATCTAAGTAACGACTTGTACTGGTGTTGTGTTAAATAGCCTTCGATACCAAGCTCGGCTAATTGAGCTTCAACTGCACTGTTCATTATCTTTCCTTAGATCCTTTAGAAGTAACCTTGACGTTTCTTAAGCTCCATCGATCCTGACTGATCGTGGTCGATCGCTCGGCCTTGGCGCTCACTCGACGTTGCCACCAGCATCTCTTCGATAATGCCGGTCAAAGTGTTTGCTTCAGACTCGATAGCCCCAGTCAATGGATAACAACCAAGAGTACGGAAGCGCACACTCTTCTCTTCAATCACTTCACCCGGTTGAAGCTCCATACGATCATCATCAACCATGATCAGCATGCCATCGCGTTCAACAACTGGGCGTTTGTCCGCGAGGTAAAGCGGCACGATCTCGATGTTTTCTAAATAGATGTATTGCCAGATATCAAGTTCAGTCCAGTTAGACAGTGGGAATACACGAATGCTCTCACCCTTATTAACCTGGCCGTTGTACGTCTTCCATAGCTCAGGACGTTGGTTTTTAGGGTCCCAGGTATGGTTCTTGTCACGGAACGAATACACTCGTTCTTTTGCGCGTGATTTTTCTTCATCACGACGAGCGCCACCAAAAGCAGCATCGAAGCCATATTTGTTTAGCGCCTGCTTAAGACCTTGCGTTTTCATGATGTCCGTATGCTTTGACGAGCCATGAACAAACGGACTGCAGCCCATGGCTAGACCTTCTGGGTTCTTATGTACCAAAAGCTCAAAGCCGTATTTGGCAGCGGTGCGATCGCGAAACTCAATCATCTCGCGGAATTTCCAGTCGGTATCGACATGCAAAAGTGGGAATGGAATTTTGCCCGGGTAAAACGCTTTACGCGCTAGGTGCAGCATCACTGATGAGTCTTTACCAATCGAATACATCATGACTGGGTTATCAAACTCAGCCGCAACTTCGCGGATAATATGGATACTCTCCGCTTCGAGTTGTTTAAGGTGAGTTAAACGTTGTTGGTCCATGTTTTGTATTTCCTTTTTAAGCTTGAAGGCGCATTACGTCTCTAATCTTTGGTCTGAAATTATATGGAGTTGGCAATAGCACTTTTGTTGAATTCAGTACTAGACAAAAACCAGTCTAACTTTTGAGACAGTCGCACTACCTCTCCGACAACAATCAAAGATGGCGATTGAGCTTCCTTCGATAAATCAGAGAGTTGGGAGAGCTCTCCCGTAAATACTTTTTGTTGAATCTGCGTACCACGCTCAATAATAGCAATCGGAGTCGACGCAGAACGACCATGCTTAATGAGTTGATTCTGAATATAGTGTGATTTCATCAGCCCCATGTAGATCACTAAAGTCTGATTCCCACGAGCCAACGTTGACCAATCCATCTCATCGCTTTCTTCTTTCAAGTGGCCGGTCACAAAGATGGCCGATTGCGCGTAATTGCGATGAGTCAGTGGAATCCCAGCATAGGCCGTTGCGCCAGCTGCCGCGGTAATGCCAGGGACGACCTGAAAACGGACGCCTGCATCAGCAAGCACTTCCAGCTCTTCACCGCCACGACCGAATACAAATGGATCACCACCTTTAATGCGCACTACTTTGTAGCCCTGCTTGGCAAAGTCCACCAATAGCTGGTTCGTCTTCTCCTGCGGCACACTGTGATGCCCAGCTCGTTTCCCAACGCACACTAAAATCGTATCGCTAGGGATCAAGGCCATGATTTCTTCAGACACCAAGTAGTCGTACAAAACCACATCGGCTTGCTGCAAACAGTTCAGTGCTTTCACTGTCAAAAGTTCAGGATCACCCGGCCCCGCCCCCACTAAGGCGACTTCACCAGGCTGTAGCGATTGCTTTGCAAAACGAGTAACACCAGCTACTGAGTTGTCAGAAACTAACCGGGGCTTTGGTTTAGGAAAAGAAGTGACTGAATCGTTCGTTGCCATGTGCTTGCTCATCGTCCATTGATATCGTTATGCAAGCATTATGGCGGGGCGTTTATATTACCTGAAATTCTAAAATTTCATTTTTTATTCAAAAATCTGCTAAGAAGTTTTTGTTTGGTCTCATTCAAAAGCGTGAAAAAGTCGGCGGTTAATATGAATAAGGTTCAGTAAACTGATTTCTGTTCACAGTTTTCTGTATCTTTATCATTAAGTTGCACCAGCGTTTGATACATTACGCGGTACGATTCCCCCTTCCCATTGAATTGGAGCACCAAATGAAAGTGGCAGTTCACCCTATTTCCCTCGCAGTGTTAAGTGGCATGCTAACGCTTGCGGGCCCTGCGATGGCCGATACCATCAAGCTTCGTATTATCGAAACCACCGACATTCACACCAACGTGATGGATTACGATTACTACAAAGACCAACCATCACAGCAAATTGGTTTAAGTCGTGCTGCGACCATAGTGAAACAGGCTAAGTCCGAGGCAGAAAACACGGTATTAGTAGATAACGGCGATTTAATTCAGGGCAGCCCAATGGGCGATTACATGGCGGCGAAAGGGATTAACACTGGCGATGTCCACCCAGTCTACAAGGCGATGAACCAACTAGACTACGATGTGGGCAACATTGGCAATCATGAGTTCAACTATGGCTTAGATTTTCTACAAAAAACGTTGGCGGGCGCTAACTTCCCTTACATCAACGCAAACGTATTTGATAAAAAAACCGGTGAGCATTACTTCAAGCCTTACCTCATCAAAACCCACACCTTTAAAGATACAAACGGCGAAGCGCATCAAATAAAAGTGGGTTATATCGGCTTTGTACCACCACAAATTATGGTGTGGGATAAGAAGAACTTAGAAGGCAAAGTCTTTGCTAAAGACATTAAGGAAACAGCAGAGAAACTGATTCCTCAAATGAAGAAAGAAGGCGCAGACGTGATTGTGGCGATTCCACACTCGGGCATTTCTACTGACCCATACAAGCTAGGCGCTGAAAACTCAGTTTACTACCTCACAGAAGTTGAAGGTATTGATGCGATTGCTTTTGGCCACTCTCACGCGGTCTTCCCAGGGAAAGACTTCGCAAACCTACCTGATGTTGATACCGAGAAAGGGACCATCAATGGTGTAACGTCAGTGATGCCGGGCCGCTGGGGAAGTCACGTAGGTGTGATGGATTTGATGCTGAAAGAGAAAGACGGCAGATGGCAAGTAGTTGAAGGCCAAGCAGAAGCACGCCCTATCTTCGATAAAGTAAATAAGAAGTCATTAGCTAAAGCCGATGAAGGTATTGTGAAAGCGTTAGAAGAGGATCACAAAGGCACTCGTGAATTTGTAAACCAACCAATCGGCAAAGCAAATGATGTCATGTATAGCTTCTTGGCATTGGTGCAGGACGACCCAACCATTCAGATCGTTAACCTTGCTCAGAAAGATTACGTGGAACGCTTTATTCAAGGCGACCCAGATCTCGCTGACATTCCAGTATTGAGTGCCGCAGCACCATTTAAAGTCGGGGGGCGTAAGAACGATCCGAATAACTTTACAGAAGTAGAGTCCGGTCAGCTCACCTTCCGTAATGCTGCCGATCTTTATTTATATCCCAACACCTTGGTCGCGATGAAAGTGAAAGGTAAAGAGGTTCGCGAATGGCTAGAGTGCAGCGCGGGTCAATTCAACCACATCGACATCAACAATCCTGAACCACAATCTTTGATTGATTGGGACAATTTCCGTACGTACAACTTCGATGTCATTGATGGGGTGAACTACCAGATCGATATCACCCAACCGCCCAAATACGATGCGAGCTGCAAAGTGATTAATCCAGATTCTCAGCGTATTGTGAATCTGACATTCAATGGTAAGCCAGTTGATCCAAAACAAGACTTCATCATCGCAACTAATAACTACCGTGCTTATAGCAATACCTTCCCTGGTACGGGCCCAGACTTTATTGCGTTTGACGCACCAGATGAAAACCGCTCTGTCGTCGCCGCTTATATTTCTCGCGTGAGTGAAGAAAAAGGTGAAGTGACACCAAGCGCTGACAACAACTGGTCTTTCGCACCGATTAAATCCGATAAAAAGCTAGATATTCGCTTCGAAACATCTCCTAGCGATAAAGCGGCGCAATTCATTAAAGATAAAGGTCAATACCCAATGAAACGTGTCGCGACTGACGACATTGGTTTCGCGATTTACCAAATCGATCTGAATAAGTAAGGCTGATTTGACAACAACGCTAAGCGGCTCTCATGAGCCGCTTTTTTGTTATCAATAAAACCCGTTAGAATAAAGAAAACCGTTTCTGAGTTATCACATGCACAGCGATCTTTTTTCAGACTTAGTCAATCATGGCTTCTTAGACACAGAAGCAAACCAACTTATCGAAAATGGTGAGTTACTCGAACTGCCTACGCGCCACATTCTTAACCACCAAGGAGAGTTTAGCTCGCACCTTTACTTCATTATTGAAGGGTTATGCCATGCAAGCTATCTCACTGAGCAGGGCAAAGAGTTCAGTAAAGAATTTTATTGGGAGAAAGACTGGGTTATCGGCTTTGAGAGCATAATTAAGAACCAACCTTCGCCTTACTTATTGGAAACGCTGAGCGCTTGTCAGCTATTTTGCTTACCAATTGAAACGCTGCATCAATGGCGAGCAGAAAAACACGCCATTTACTTAAAGCTACTCGAAAACCAACTGGTTAATAAAGAGAACAAAGAACGCTTTATGCTGCTCTACTCCCCAGAGGAACGATATCAACTATTTTGCGCCCATTACCCAGACTTAAAGCTACGTATTACCGATAGCCAAATAGCTGCTTATCTTGGGATCACGCCTATCAGTTTGAGCCGAATTAAAGCGCGCTTAACTAAAGATCACACATCCAAGTAAACTCGAAAAAGAAAAGGCTCTTCAAACGAAGAGCCTTTCTATGCTATTTAAGAAGCCGCGCTCGGAACTGACGCCCTTTCATCTTGCCATTACTAATGGTTTGTAGAGCCTTTTTGGCAGCTGACTTCTCGACCGCAACGTAGGCGCGCATCGGGAAAAGGTGAATCTTGCCAACTTGAGAGCCTGGGATACCATTTTTTCCAGTCAGACATCCTAAGATATCACCCGGTCGTACTTTCTGTTTCTTACCGCCATCAATGTTAATCGTCACCATCTTCGCTTGGTATGGCTGCTGATTTGATTTGGCAGGCAATGTTGCTGGTACCACGTCCATGTCCAGGTATTCTTCAATACGAGCTACACGCAAACCGTCTTTCTCTCCAAAGAAGCTGAACGCCAAACCTTTACTACCTGCACGGCCTGTACGACCGATACGGTGTACATGAACCTCAGGATCGCGCGATAGCTCAAAGTTAAAGACTGCATCAAGGTTATCTACGTCCAAACCACGCGCCGCGACGTCTGTTGCGACAAGGATAGAAACACTCTTGTTAGCAAACTGCACCAATGCTTGATCGCGTTCACGCTGTTCTAAGTCCCCATGGATATCGATAACGCTGAACCCTTTGCGATGCAACTCATCTGCGACACTTTGCACTTCTTTTTTGGTATTGCAAAAAACCACAGCGGACTCTGGTTGGTGAGTCAGTAGCAAGTTCGCCAACGCTTCATCACGCGCTTCCGAACCTTCAACTTTGTAGAAATGCTGAGCAATGCTTGAGGTATCATGAGTCGATTCCACCTTAATGACTTCAGGCGTCTGCATAATACGCTGCGCAATTTGCTCAATTTTCTCTGGGAAAGTAGCACTGAAAAGTAGAGTTTGACGCTGCTTTGGCGCTGCATCAATAATCGCATCTAATGCGTCTTGGAAACCCATGTCCAACATGCGATCAGCTTCATCTAGCACCAAGGTATTCAGCTCGCTCAGGTTAATTCGGCCTTTCTCAAGGTGATCCAAAATACGGCCAGGTGTGCCGACTAAGATATGCGCGCCATGCTCCAGAGAACCAATTTGTGGCCCCATTGGCATCCCACCGCAGAGAGTAAGCACTTTAATATTATGAATGCCACGACCTAAAGTACGAATTTCCTTCGCGACTTGATCCGCAAGCTCACGAGTTGGACACAATACTAATGACTGGACACGAAAGCGTTTGACGTTAAGGTTCGATAAAACACCCAAACCAAATGCAGCGGTTTTACCTGAGCCCGTTTTACCCTGCCCGATGACATCACGATGTTTTAGGATTGCAGGCAAACTCAAAGCTTGAATTGGCGTCATGTGGGTGTAGTTCAGGGAATCAAGTGTGGCGAGTAACGCTGGGTTTAGCCCGACTTGATCAAAAGTTTGTTTGCTCACGGGAATATCCTCAGGTGAGATGAAAAGAGGGCACATTATCACCAGATTTGGTGGGAAAACCAGTGATAATTAACCTTTGTTAATGAGTATGAGTACAAAACAAAGTAAAGTCAGTCACTCTACTCTCATGACGGATGACAACATGCTCACTTGGATTACTTTGCCCTTTGCTCAACTGACAACCACACAATTGTATACAATGATGAAATTACGTGTGGATGTATTCGTCGTTGAACAAACCTGCCCTTATCCTGAACTGGATGGCAAAGACACACTGGAAGGTGTTTATCATCTAATAGGTTACCACGGTGATGAACTTGTTGCTTGCGCACGATTGCTACCCGCTGGCACGACGTATGACAATGTGAGCATTGGTCGAGTCGTCACCAAACAAACTGCGCGTGGTGATGGTCTGGGACATAAGTTGCTGAAAGAGGCATTAACACAGTGTGAAATATTGTGGCCAGGACAGACGATTGATATAGGAGCTCAAGAGCATCTCATCCAGTTTTATGCGAGTCATGGATTCAAAGTTATTTCTGATCGCTACCTAGAGGATGGTATTCCTCATGTGGATATGCGAAAAGAAGCCGTAGCGATATAACGCGTTCATTGCTAGGTTAACTAATTTATAGATAAACTAAAAAGACGCGATACCTTCGCGTCTTTAGTTCATTTGAAGCATCTACTTGTTGCGCCCAAAGGTCCCATCCGATAAGCGGAAAAACATGACGGACCGGCCGCTTTTTTCTAGTTGCAGCATATCCAACTCGCCTTCATCGCTAAGCTTAAAGCGAATCAATTGTCCTTGTTTAATTTGGCTCAGCGGCTTATCACTGCCTTCGATTTTTACTAGAGCGCTAAGATCCGCCATCGAGAGCTGATTACTTCTGAAAACCTGCGCTAACGTGTCGCCATTTTTAACCGTGTACTCTTTCCAGTCTTCGGATTTCGGCCCAGAATTCTGAGAGGTTCTTTGCTGGCTTAAACTCTGTGCGTTCAGCTGAATCGCTACGCGCTGATGATCGACCTCAGCTTGCTCAACTGATTGTTCTGTTTTATTCGGCAAAGGAATAACAAGGAGTACCAGAATCAATGGTACTAAAACCATCAAAGCTCGTTGATGGAATTTCGGTAGGCGCAGCCAAAACTGCTTAACAGGCTGTATACGCTCCAACCACTGCTCTTTGTTGAACGGCTGCTTCCAGTCGATAGCAGCGAATTTTTGTTTAACCAATTCGACATAGTCGACTTGCTGCTTTTTCTTTCTGCGACGATTCATTTTAATGAGTCCCTTAATACTTCTACTGCCAGTATAAAAATACCGACGCGGAGAGTATATGTTTTTCACTAAACTAAAATGGAATTTGGATTAAATTAGCAGAAATTTCACTTGGAGTAAGAGATAAGTCACACCCTGGCCGCCTCAATTAAGCATTCAGTCGCAATCATTTAAACCTAAGCTCGAAACTGATATCCTGTTGCCTTTATCACTCCTAACAAGAGCGACATTCATGTCTGAAATTAAATTTGAAACTGCAGAACAAAAAGCAAGCTACGGCATTGGTCTGCAAATGGGTCAGCAACTTGCAGGTTCTGGTCTTGAAGGTCTTAGCGTTGATGCTATCGCAGCGGGTATTGCAACAGCACTAACTGGTGACATGCCATCAATCGAAATTGATGAAATCAACAAAGCACTACAAGAACTTCACACTCGTGCAGAAACCGCTCGCCAAGAAGCAGCGAAAATTGCAGCAGCAGAAGGCGAAGCGTTCCTAAAAGACAACGCACTACGCCCTGAAGTTAACGTTCTAGACTCTGGCCTTCAGTACGAAATCATTTCTGAAGGTACTGGTGCAGTTCCAACAGCAGAAAGCTCAGTTCGCGTTCACTACCACGGTGAGCTAACTGACGGTACTGTATTCGATAGCTCTGTATCTCGCGGTCAACCAGCTGAATTCCCTGTTACAGGCGTAATCAAAGGCTGGGTAGAAGCACTACAACTAATGCCTGTTGGTTCTAAGTGGAAACTATACGTACCACAAGACCTTGCGTACGGTGAGCGTGGCGCTGGTGCAGCTATCCCTCCATTCGCAGCACTAGTTTTCGAAGTAGAACTACTAGATATTCTTTAATTGAAACCATTTTCAATTATGATTTAATAAAACGGCGCATTAGCGCCGTTTTTTTGTCTAAACTGAATAGACTTTCTCACCTCTAAACCTTTCATTCTGATAGCCTTTAAAACAATAAAATCACGTTAAAAACGCTCAACCTTCGGAGGTACTATGCGTAAAACACTCCTGACTCTGGCACTCTTATCAATGAACATTGGTAGTGCACACGCATTCTTAGATTCCGTCACGCAAAAAAGTAAAGAAAGTGGCCTAATGGATATGGTAGGTAGTAGCCTGAACACTGAATCATCTCCATTGACAGACATGCTAACTAGCCAATTACCTGTATCTACAGAACAAGCGGCTGGAGGTAGTGGCGCACTACTCGCTTTGGCTCAAAGCCAGCTTTCACAAGAAAATAGCAGTGAATTACAGTCTTTGATACCTGGGCTTTCAAACTTGCAAGGAGCACAAAGCTTACTGGGGAATATTGAGAATATTAGTGCAGTAAAAAGCGCTTTTGATACGCTGGGTTTAGATCCCTCTATGATCAGTCAGTTTGCTCCAGTAATCTTGGATTACTTGAACAAGCAAGGCGCTAGCGAGGGACTTCTAAGTTCGTTGGGCGGGTTGTGGAATACTAGTAAATAAGCGCAAGTGATAATCACTTTTTAAATTGCCAGTCTGCATGGAGTAAAATAAATGCAGGCTGGATATAAAGATTTACTGAATCGCAGATACAAAAAAGCCGAGCTAACGCTCGGCTTTCTCGTTCTTACGAACTGATTACTCAGCAGCTTCTTCAGCAGCTGGGCGATCTACAAGCTCAATGTAAGCCATTGGAGCTTTATCACCAGCACGGAAGCCAGCTTTTAGGATACGAGTGTAACCGCCCTGACGAGCAGCAAAACGTGGACCTAGTTCGTTAAATAGTTTTGCAACTACTTCGTTGTCACGAGTACGTGCAAATGCTAGACGACGGTTAGCAACACTGTCAGTCTTAGCTAGTGTAATCAAAGGCTCAACTACGCGACGTAGCTCTTTTGCTTTTGGCAAAGTAGTCTTGATAACTTCATGACGTACTAGAGAGCTAGCCATGTTGCTGAACATCGCTTTGCGATGTGAGCTGTTGCGGTTGAGTTGACGACCACTCTTACGATGGCGCATGACCTAATCCTTCTAACTAGTATCGATTAATCTTCAGCGATTGATGCAGGTGGCCAGTTTTCTAGGCGCATGCCCAGAGACAGACCACGTGACGCAAGTACGTCTTTAATCTCAGTAAGAGATTTTTTACCAAGGTTAGGCGTTTTAAGTAGCTCAACCTCAGTACGTTGTACTAGATCACCGATGTAGTGAATCGCTTCTGCTTTCAGACAGTTAGCAGAGCGAACTGTTAGTTCAAGATCGTCTACAGGACGCAGTAGGATCGGATCGAATTCTGGCTTCTCTTCTTTCTCCTCAGGAACTCGTACATCACGAAGATCTACGAATGCATCCAATTGTTCAGCTAGGATTGTAGCTGCACGACGGATTGCTTCCTCAGGTTCTAGAGTACCGTTTGTTTCCATATCGATAACAAGCTTGTCTAGATCAGTGCGCTGTTCTACACGAGCTGCTTCTACAGCGTAGGCAATTTTGTCTACTGGGCTGTAAGTAGCATCTACTAGTAGGCGACCGATTGGACGCTCGTCTTCTTCGTTATGGATACGCGCAGAAGCTGGAACATAACCACGACCACGTTCTACTTTAATACGCATTGCGATTTCAGCGTTGTCATCCGTTAGGTGACAAATAACGTGTTCAGGGTTAGCGATCTCTACATCACCATCATGGGTGATGTCACCTGCAACCACAGGGCCCGAGCCTGATTTGTTCAAAGTAATGAACACTTCATCTTTGCCTTCAGCAACACGCACTGCCAAACCTTTAAGGTTTAGAAGGATTTCAAGAATATCTTCTTGTACACCTTCTTTAGTGCTGTACTCGTGAAGTACGCCTTCGATTTCTACTTCTGTCACTGCACAACCAGGCATAGAAGATAGAAGAATGCGGCGAAGTGCATTACCCAGAGTATGACCAAAGCCACGCTCTAATGGCTCAAGAGTTACTTTTGCGTGAGTCGAGCTGATTTGTTCGATGTCAACTAGACGTGGCTTAAGAAATTCTGTTACAGAACCCTGCATTGTGTCCTCTCTTTAGTTTAAACCTTACTTAGAGTAAAGCTCGACGATCAATTGTTCGTTGATGTCAGCTGATAGATCAGAACGCTCAGGCATACGCTTGAATGTACCTTCCATCTTGCCACCATCTACTTCAATCCAAGTTGGTTTTTCACGTTGTTCAGCAACTTCTAGAGCAGCTTTAATACGAGCTTGCTGTTTAGCTTTCTCGCGAATAGAAACAACGTCATTAGCCGCTACTTTGAAAGAAGGAACGTTTACAACTTTACCGTTTACTAGGATAGCTTTGTGGCTAACTAGCTGACGTGCTTCTGCGCGAGTTGCACCAAAGCCCATGCGGTAAACTACGTTATCAAGACGACCTTCAAGAAGCTGAAGTAGGTTTTCACCAGTGTTGCCTTTTAGGCGAGCAGCTTCTTTGTAGTAGTTACGGAATTGTTTTTCTAGAACGCCGTACATACGACGTACTTTTTGCTTCTCACGAAGCTGAACGCCATACTCAGATAGACGACCGCGACGAGCGCCGTGTACACCTGGTGCGTTATCAATTTTACACTTGGTATCGATCGCGCGAACACCAGACTTAAGGAATAAGTCAGTGCCTTCACGACGGCTAAGCTTCAGCTTAGGACCCAAATATCTTGCCATGATTCTTCTCCAATTGTCCTAGAAACGTTATACGCGACGTTTCTTAGGTGGACGACAACCGTTATGAGGGATTGGTGTAGCATCAACGATGTTTGTGATGCGGAAACCAGCGGCGTTTAGTGCACGAACAGTAGATTCGCGACCTGGACCAGGACCCTTAACCATAACTTCCAAGTTCTTTAGGCCGTATTCTTTAGCCATTTCAGCACAACGCTCAGCAGCAACCTGTGCAGCGAACGGAGTAGACTTACGAGAACCACGGAAACCAGAACCACCTGCAGTAGCCCATGCAAGAGCGTTACCTTGACGGTCAGTAATGGTTACGATTGTGTTATTGAAAGAAGCATGGATGTGCGCAACGCCATCTGCAACTTGCTTGCGTACGCGCTTACGAGCGCGAGTTGGTTGTTTAGCCATTGTACTCTACCTTCCCGATTATTTCTTGATCGGCTTACGCGGACCCTTACGGGTGCGAGCGTTGGTTTTAGTACGCTGTCCACGTAGTGGTAGACTGCGACGATGACGAAGACCACGGTAACAGCCAAGGTCCATAAGACGCTTGATGTTCATAGATACTTCACGACGTAGATCACCTTCTACAGTGTACTTAGCTACACCATCACGCAGTTGATCGATCTGCTCTTCAGTTAGTTCACTGATCTTAACATTTTCAGCAATACCCACTTCAGCTAGGATAGCTTGAGAGCGAGTTTTACCGATGCCGTAGATCGCTGTTAGAGCGATTACTGCATGTTTCTGATCAGGAATGTTAATGCCTGCTATACGGGCCATTATTCACTCCTAAGTGTTTCTATAAAAGAATTAGCCGCAGCAAAGCCCGTTATGGATACGCTGCGGAATACTACTTCTTTTGCACGCAAAAGGTAGGCCGAGGAATATACTCGACCCAACCTTCATTTTCAAGTAAAAATTTCTGCTAATTAGCCTTGGCGCTGTTTGTGCTTTGGCTCACTGCAAATCACGCGAACGACACCGTTACGCTTGATTACTTTACAGTTACGGCAGATTTTTTTAACGGAAGCACGAACTTTCATTGCTAAACTCCGTAAATGAAACTGAGTCTACCGCCGGATTAACGGCCGTAGCCTTTCAGATTCGCTTTCTTCAACACAGAATCATACTGTTGAGACATCAGATGAGTCTGTACCTGTGCCATAAAGTCCATAATTACAACAACTACGATTAGTAGCGATGTACCGCCGAAGTAGAAACGTACGTTCCACGCGACCATCATGAACTCGGGAATCAGACAGATAAAGGTAATGTACAGTGCACCAGCAAGGGTTAAACGTGTCATTACTTTATCAATGTACTTCGCTGTCTGCTCACCTGGGCGGATACCGGGTACGAATGCACCAGACTTCTTCAAGTTATCTGCTGTTTCACGCGGGTTGAAAACCAACGCCGTGTAGAAGAAACAGAAGAAGATAATTGCTGCTGCATAAAGCATTACATACAACGGTTGACCTGGGCTAAGAGCCAAAGACACGTCAGTTAACCAACCGAACGCGCTGCTCTCGCCGTTTTGACCAAACCACTGAGCCAATGTTCCTGGGAACAAGATAATGCTTGATGCAAAAATCGCTGGAATTACACCTGCCATGTTAATTTTAAGAGGCAGATGCGAGCTTTGCGCAGCAAATACTTTACGACCTTGTTGACGCTTCGCGTAGTTAACGACGATTCGGCGTTGACCACGTTCCATGAAAACAACGAAGTAAATGACTGCAAAAGCTAATACCGCGATTAGCAACAGAAGAAGTACATGCAATTCACCTTGACGCGCTTGCTCGATTGTTTGACCGATTGCAGAAGGCAATCCAGCAACAATACCTGCAAAAATCAGTATCGAAATACCGTTACCAATTCCTCGCTCTGTAATTTGTTCACCTAACCACATTAAGAACATAGTACCGGTTACTAAACTTACGGTAGCAATTAGCGTAAACATGGTTTGGTTGATAACAACCAGATTGTCGACCATGTTTGGTAGGCCAGTTGCAATACCTATAGCTTGGAAGGTTGCAAGTACAAGCGTGCCGTAGCGTGTGTATTGGCTGATCTTACGACGGCCTGCTTCACCCTCTTTTTTGAGTTCAGCTAACGCTGGATGAACTACAGTTAGCAATTGGACAACAATAGATGCCGAAATATACGGCATGATGCCCAATGCTAATATAGATGCACGCTCAAGAGCACCACCGGAGAACATGTTAAACATTTCAACGATGGTACCTTTTTGCTGTTCGAACAAATCGGCAAGTACAGCAGCGTCAATACCAGGAATCGGCACAAAGGAGCCGGCTCGGAATACTAAAAGTGCACCAATTACGAATAACAAGCGCGACTTCAGTTCACTTAAGCCGCTCTGAGCACTACGAAAATCTTGTCCTGGTTTCTTAGCCATCTGTACCTCGTTCCTCGAGATTATTCCTCGATTTTACCGCCTGCAGCTTCGATTGCAGCTTTAGCGCCTTTAGTCACACGTAGACCTTTCACAGTCACTGCTTTGTTGATTTCACCAGAAAGAACAACTTTTACAAATTCGATGTTCTTAGTGATGATGTTAGCAGCTTTAAGACTGTTTAGATCAACTACGTCACCAGAAACTTTCGCTAGCTCAGCTAGACGAACTTCAGCAGACACTAGGCTCTTACGAGAAGTGAAACCGAATTTTGGTAGACGTTGTTTCAGAGGCATCTGACCGCCTTCGAAACCTGGACGAACACTGCCGCCAGAACGTGATTTTTGACCTTTGTGACCACGGCCACCAGTTTTACCTAGGCCTGAACCGATACCACGACCTACTCGCTTCGCAGAAGTTTTCGCGCCAGCAGCCGGTGCTAGAGTATTCAAACGCATTCTGATTACTCCTCAACTTTAACCATGTAGTAAACCTTGTTGATCATACCGCGAATACACGGAGTATCTTCAAGTTCTACTGTGTGGTTGATTTTACGAAGACCTAGACCGCGCAAAGTAGCTTTGTGCTTTGGCAGACGACCAATTGAGCTTTTAGTTTGAGTTACTTTAATAGTTGCCATGGTGTTCTTACTCCGAAATAGATTCAACAGTTAGACCACGTTTAGCAGCAACCATTTCTGGTGACTTCATGCTACCTAGTGCATCGATCGTTGCACGAACGATGTTGATAGGGTTCGTAGAACCGTACGCTTTAGATAGTACGTTGTGTACACCAGCAACTTCTAGTACTGCACGCATCGCACCACCTGCGATAACACCAGTACCTTCTGCAGCAGGCTGCATGTAAACTTTAGAGCCCGAATGGCGACCTTTCACTGGGTGGTGAAGAGTGCCTTCGTTTAGAGCGATCGTAGTCATGTTACGACGCGCTTTTTCCATTGCTTTTTGAATCGCTGCAGGTACTTCACGAGCTTTGCCGTAACCGAAACCTACACGACCATTACCGTCACCAACTACTGTTAGTGCAGTGAAGCTCATGATTCGACCGCCTTTAACCGTCTTAGATACGCGGTTAACTGCGATTAGCTTTTCTTGCAAATCATTCGCTTGAACTTGTTGTTCTTTAGCCATCTTCCAACCCTACCTTAGAATTTCAGACCAGCTTCGCGAGCAGATTCTGCTAGCGCCGCTACTCGACCGTGGTATTGGAAACCAGAACGATCAAATGCAACTGCAGTTACGCCCTTCTCAAGAGCGCGCTCAGCAATAGCTTTACCCACTGCTTTAGCTGCATCAACGTTACCAGTGTATTTCACTTGCTCACGGATCGCTTTTTCTACAGTAGAAGCTGCTGCGATAACCTCAGAGCCGTTAGCCGCGATAACCTGTGCGTACACGTGACGAGGAGTACGGTGTACAACTAGGCGAGTCGCACCCAGTTCTGCAATCTTACGACGTGCACGTGTAGCACGACGGATGCGAGATGCTTTCTTATCCATAGTGTTACCTTACTTCTTCTTAGCTTCTTTAGTACGCACATTTTCATCTGCGTAACGAACACCTTTGCCTTTGTATGGCTCAGGCTCACGGTAAGAACGAATGTCAGCCGCAACTTGACCAACTAGTTGCTTGTCAGCACCAGTGATCACGATTTCAGTTTGGCTTGGACATTCAGCTTTAATACCCGCTGGCAACTCGTGCTCAACTGGGTGTGAGAAGCCTAGTGTTAGACCTACAGCGTTGCCTTTGATAGCAGCACGGTAACCTACACCTTTAAGAGTTAGCTTCTTAGTAAAGCCTTCAGTAACACCAACAACCATGTTGTTAACTAGAGCGCGAGCAGTACCTGCTTGAGCCCATGCGTTAGCAACACCTTCTTTAGGACCGAAAGTCAGGTTATTTTCTTCCTGAGCGATTACAACTGCATCGTTAAGAACGCGAGTTAGTTCGCCTTTCGCACCTTTTACAGTGATTTCTTGGCCGTTTAGTTTCACCTCTACGCCAGCTGGAATAGCGACAGGTGCTTTTGCAACACGAGACATAGTCTACTCCTTATTAAGCTACGTAAGCGATGATTTCACCACCAAGACCTGCTTTACGTGCAGCGCGGTCTGACATAAGACCCTTGGAAGTTGAAACGATAGCAATACCAAGACCACCCATTACAGAAGGAAGTTCATCTTTCTTCTTGTAAACACGTAGACCTGGACGAGAAACACGTTTAAGTTGCTCGATTACTGGTTTAGCTTGGAAGTACTTAAGTGTAACTTCTAGCTCAGGTTTTGCTTCGCCTTCAACAGCGAAGTCAACGATGTAACCTTCAGCTTTTAGTAGTGCAGCAATTGCAACTTTAAGCTTTGAAGAAGGCATTTTTACAGCAACTTTGTTTGCTGCCTGACCGTTACGAACGCGGGTCAGCATATCCGAAATCGGATCTTGCATGCTCATATGATTTACTCCAAATGATTAAGTGGCAATTACCAGCTAGCCTTACGAAGACCCGGAATCTCGCCTTTCATGCAAGCTTCACGAACCTTAATACGGCTTAGACCGAACTTACGTAGGTAACCGTGTGGACGACCAGTTTGGTTGCAACGGTTGCGCTGACGTGATGCACTTGAATCACGTGGAAGAGATTGCAGTGTAAGAACCGCGTTCCAACGATCTTCTTCAGATGCGTTTACATCGCTGATGATAGCTTTTAGCGCTGCACGCTTTTCAGCGAACTTAGCTACTAGCTGTGCACGTTTAGCTTCACGTGCTTTCATTGATTGTTTAGCCATAACAGTAACCCTTCACCTTACTTACGGAATGGGAAGTTAAAGGCAGCCAGCAGAGCACGGCCTTCCTCATCAGTACCAGCAGACGTCGTAATAGTGATGTCTAAACCGCGTACACGATCAACTTTATCAAAGTCGATTTCCGGGAAGATGATTTGCTCGCGAACGCCCATGCTGTAGTTACCGCGACCGTCAAAAGACTTAGCGCTAACACCACGGAAGTCACGTACACGTGGAAGAGCGATGTTAATTAAACGCTCAAGAAAATCCCACATACGTTCGCCACGCAAGGTTACTTTACAACCGATAGGGTAGCCTTCACGGATTTTGAAACCTGCAACAGATTTGCGCGCTTTTGTGATAAGTGGCTTTTGACCAGAGATCGTTGCCATATCAGACGCTGCATTTTCTAGCAGTTTCTTATCGTTGATTGCTTCACCAACACCCATGTTTAGGGTGATTTTCTCGATTCTAGGGACTTGCATGACGCTTGTGTAACCGAACTGTTTGGTCAGTTCAGCGACTACAGACGACTTGTAGTAATCATGCAGTTTCGCCATAGTAGAACTCCAAATTACTTCTATTAGTTAGAAACGGTTTCGCCGTTAGACTTGAAGAAACGAACTTTTTTGCCGTCTTCAAAACGGAAACCGATACGGTCAGCTTTACCAGTAGCTGCGTTGAAAATCGCCACGTTAGAAACGTCGATTGCTGCTTCTTGCTCTACGATACCGCCTTGGATACCCATAGCTGGAACAGGTTTCTGATGCTTCTTAACTAGGTTGATACCTTCAACGATAACTTTACCAGTTGCTAGAACCTTAGTTACTTTACCTTTCTTGCCTTTGTCTTTACCAGCAAGAACGATTACTTCGTCATTACGACGGATTTTAGCTGCCATTTCTACGTGCTCCTTACAGAACTTCTGGAGCCAGTGAAACGATCTTCATGAACTTATCGCCACGAAGTTCGCGTGTCACAGGACCAAAGATACGTGTACCGATTGGTTGCTCAGTATTGTCGTTTAGCAATACGCAAGCATTTCGGTCGAAGCGAATGACAGAACCGTCAGGACGACGTACGCCTTTACGGGTGCGCACTACCACCGCCTTCAGAACATCACCTTTTTTAACTTTACCGCGAGGGATTGCTTCCTTCACAGTAACTTTGATGACGTCACCGATATGTGCATAACGGCGGTGAGAGCCACCCAGAACCTTAATACACATTACGCTGCGTGCGCCTGAGTTATCAGCTGCGTCCAGCATACTTTGCATTTGGATCATGTTAGTGCTCCGCTAAATATTAATAACTAGACCCATCACGGGTCGGGCTGCCTCTTTAAAAGGGACGCGAATTGTACCACCCTTTTTTGTGATTGGGTAGTCAAAAAATAAACGGCTCCAAAAATATTTTGGAGCCGCTTTAGTTTCATAGAATTAACGAGATTAAATCTTCGCCTTTTCTAGAACTTTTACCAAAGTCCAAGACTTAGTCTTAGACAGTGGACGACACTCTGCGATTTCAACTGTGTCGCCTAGGCCACACTCGTTGTTCTCGTCATGTGCGTGTACTTTAGTCGTACGTTTTACGTATTTACCGTAGATTGGGTGTTTTACGAAACGTTCGATAGCAACAGTGATAGACTTGTCCATCTTATCGCTAACAACACGACCTTGTTGAGTACGTTTTACTTCGCTCATTATGCGCCTGCCTTCTCAGTCAAAACAGTTTTCACACGTGCGATATCACGGCGTACAGCTTTCAGAGTATGAGTTTGCTGTAGTTGACCAGTCGCAGCTTGCATGCGCAAGTTGAACTGTTCACGTAGCAAATTCATTAGCTCAGCGTTAAGCTCTTCAACGCTTTTCTCGCGTAGATCTTGTGCTTTCATCACATCACCTGCTTAGTTACAAATGTAGTTTTGAAAGGCAGTTTACGTGCCGCAAGACGGAACGCTTCACGTGCCAATTCTTCAGGTACACCACCCATTTCGTACATAACCTTACCAGGTTGGATTTGGGCTACCCAGTACTCAACGTTACCTTTACCCTTACCTTGACGAACTTCAAGTGGTTTTTCTGTGATTGGTTTGTCTGGGAACACACGGATCCAGATTTTACCTTGACGCTTAACGTGACGTGTCATTGCACGACGTGCCGCTTCGATTTGACGAGCAGTTAGACGACCACGGCCAACAGCTTTAAGACCGAATTCGCCGAAGCTTACATCAGTACCTTTAGCTAGACCACGGTTACGACCAGTCTGAACCTTACGGAACTTAGTACGTTTAGGTTGTAGCATCTGTCGACTCCTTACTTACGGCCTTTACGCTGCTTCTTAGGCTTGTCGCCTTTAGGCTCTACAGCGTTAGCTGCTGGCATACCACCTAGGATTTCACCTTTGAAGATCCAAGTTTTAATGCCGATCACACCGTATTGAGTGTGAGCCGAAGAAGTTGCGTAATCAATGTCAGCACGTAGAGTGTGTAGAGGCACACGGCCTTCACGGTACCACTCTGAACGTGCGATTTCAGCGCCGCCTAGACGACCGCTTACTTCCACTTTGATACCTTTAGCGCCTAGGCGCATTGCGTTTTGTACTGCGCGCTTCATAGCACGACGGAACATAACACGACGCTCTAGCTGAGACGCGATGCTGTCACCAACAAGTTGCGCATCTAGTTCAGGCTTACGTACTTCAGCGATGTTAATTTGCGCTGGTACACCTGCAATTTTAGCTACAGCTGCGCGTAGCTTCTCAACGTCTTCACCTTTCTTACCGATAACAACGCCTGGACGAGCAGTGTGAATAGTCACACGGATGCTCTTAGCAGGACGCTCGATAACGATACGTGATAGAGACGCTTTTTTCAGTTCACTTGTAAGGAACTGACGTACCTTGAAGTCGCCGTCTAGGTTGTCAGCGAAATCTTTGGTGTTAGCAAACCATGTAGCATTCCAAGGCTTAACGATGCCTAGACGAATACCATTTGGATGTACTTTTTGACCCATTGCTTACTCTCCTAGTCTCTAGCGATCTGCTACAACAACAGTGATGTGGCTTGAACGCTTCAAGATACGATCCGCACGACCTTTAGCACGAGGCATAATACGCTTCATGGTTGGGCCTTCATCTACAAAGATTTTTGCGACATTCAGATCGTCAATATCTGCACCTTCGTTGTGCTCCGCGTTAGCGATAGCAGACTCTAGAACTTTCTTAACTAGTGCAGCAGCTTTTTTGTTGCTGAACGTTAGGATTTCTAGAGCTTGGTCAACAGATTTACCACGGATTAGATCCGCAACTAAGCGAGCTTTCTGAGGCGAAATGCGAGCAAAGTTATGTTTAGCAATTGCTTCCATTATTTACTCCTTAGCGCTTCTTAGCTTTCTTATCCGCAGCGTGACCGCGGTAAGTACGTGTTGGTGCGAATTCACCCAGTTTGTGACCGATCATTTCATCAGTTACAAATACTGGTACGTGCTGACGACCATTATGGACAGCGATGGTCAAACCGATCATCGTAGGGATGATCATTGAACGACGGGACCAAGTCTTAATAGGCTTTTTGTCTCCGCTTTCCACCGCTTTCTCTACCTTCTTCAGCAAGTGTAGGTCAATAAAAGGACCTTTCTTGAGAGAACGTGGCATGGCGATTCCTCTTTATATAGATTACTTGTTACGACGACGTACGATGTACTTGTCAGTGCGTTTGTTCTTACGAGTCTTGAAGCCTTTAGTAGGCATACCCCAAGGAGATACTGGGTGACGACCACCAGAAGTACGGCCTTCACCACCACCGTGTGGGTGGTCAATCGGGTTCATTACAACACCACGAACCGTTGGACGGATACCGCGATGACGTGATGCACCTGCTTTACCAAGTTCACGTAGCATGTGCTCAGAGTTACCAACTTCACCGATTGTTGCACGGCCTTCAGAAAGAACTTTGCGCATCTCGCCAGAACGTAGACGGATAGTTACGTACGCACCGTCGCGAGCAACGATTTGAGCGTAAGCACCAGCCGAACGAGCTAGCTGACCACCTTTACCAGGCTTAAGTTCAACGTTATGTACTGTTGAACCTACTGGGATATTACGCATTGGTAGAGTGTTACCAGCTTTGATTGGTGCATCAACACCAGACTGAATAACATCACCAGCTACAACACCTTTAGGTGCTAGGATGTAGCGACGCTCACCGTCTTTGTAAAGAACTAGAGCAATGTTTGCGCTACGGTTTGGATCGTATTCAAGACGCTCAACTGTCGCTGGAATACCATCTTTAGTACGTTTGAAGTCAACTACACGGTAGTGGTGCTTGTGACCACCGCCGATGTGACGTACTGTGATACGACCCTTGTTGTTACGACCACCGTTCTTAGAGTTTTTCTCTAGAAGAGGTGCGTATGGCTTGCCCTTGTGTAGGTCAGCGTTAACAACTTTAACAACGTGACGACGACCAGGGGAAGTCGGCTTACATTTAACAATAGCCATTTTTAACTACTCCTGTTATTCCGCGCCGCCAACGAAGTCAAGATCTTGACCTTCTTTCAAAGTAACGTACGCTTTCTTAACGTCGCTGCGGCGACCTTGGCGTAGACCTTGACGTTTGGTCTTACCCTTAGTGATAAGAGTATTTACAGACTTAACTTCAACTTCAAATAGCTTTTCTACAGCTGCTTTGATCTCTTTTTTAGTCGCATCTTTAGCTACTTTGAAAACGATAGTGTTCGCTTTCTCAGCTGCCATAGTTGCTTTTTCAGAGATGTGCGGTGCACGTAGAACTTTTAGGATACGCTCTTCAGTGATCATGCTAGCATTTCCTCTACTTGCTTAACTGCTTCTGCAGTCATTACAACTTTGTCAAACGCGATTAGAGATACTGGATCGATACCAGCAACATCACGTGCGTCAACTTTGTATAGGTTACGAGCAGCTAGGAATAGATTCTCATCTACTTCGCTAGTCACGATTAGAGCGTCAGTTAGCTCAAGCTCTTTAAGCTTAGCAACTAGCTCTTTAGTCTTTGGTGCTTCAACTGAGAAGTTATCAACAACGATTAGACGCTCTTGACGAACAAGCTCAGAAAGAATGCTCTTCATAGCACCACGGTACATTTTTTTGTTTACTTTTTGGCTGTGATCTTGTGGTTTCGCAGCAAAAGTAACACCACCTGTACGCCAGATTGGGCTACGGATTGTACCAGCACGCGCACGGCCAGTACCTTTTTGACGCCATGGCTTAGCGCCACCGCCAGAAACTTCTGAACGTGTTTTTTGAGCACGAGTACCTTGACGAGCACCTGCTGCGTACGCAACAACTACTTGGTGTACAAGAGCTTCGTTAAACTCACGTCCGAAAGTAGTTTCGGAAACAGTTAGTGCATCGGCACCTTTAACCATTAGTTCCATTACTTACTCCTGAGACGTTATGCTTTAACAGCTGGTTTAACGATCACGTTGCCGCCAGTTGCGCCTGGGACTGCACCTTTAATAAGAAGCAGGTTGCGCTCAGCGTCAACACGTACGATCTCTAGGTTTTGAGTCGTTACACGCTCAGCACCCATGTGACCTGCCATTTTCTTGCCTTTAAATACGCGACCTGGAGTCTGACATTGACCGATAGAACCAGGAGCACGGTGAGACAATGAGTTACCGTGAGTCATATCTTGAGTACGGAAGTTCCAACGCTTAACAGCGCCTTGGAAACCTTTACCCTTAGATGTACCAGTAACGTCTACTTTCTTAGTTTCGTTGAATAGTTCAACAGTTAGTTCTGAACCAACTTCGAACTCTTCGCCGTTTTCTAAACGGAATTCCCAAAGACCGCGACCAGCTTCAACGCCAGCTTTAGCAAAGTGACCTGCTTCAGCTTTGTTTACGCGGTTAGCTTTCTTAGAACCAGCTGTAACCTGGATTGCTGCGTAGCCGTCAGTTTCAAGAGTTTTCACTTGAGAAACACGGTTAGCTTCAACCTCAACAACAGTTACTGGGATAGAAACGCCTTCTTCAGTAAATACGCGGGTCATGCCCACTTTACGACCGATTAGACCAATCATACTTCTAATCTCCCTTAACCTAGGCTAATTTGAACGTCAACGCCCGCAGCAAGGTCTAGACGCATTAGAGCATCAACAGTCTTGTCTGTTGGCTCAACGATGTCGATTAGACGCTTGTGAGTACGGATTTCGTACTGGTCACGTGCTTTCTTGTTAACGTGTGGAGAGATAAGAACTGTGAAACGCTCTTTACGAGTTGGCAGTGGGATTGGACCACGAACCTGTGCGCCAGTGCGCTTAGCTGTTTCAACGATTTCCGCTGTAGAAGCATCGATTAGTTTGTAATCGAAAGCTTTTAGGCGGATACGGATACGTTGGTTCTGCATGAGACAGAGCTCCAAATTTAATAAATTACACAAACAATATCGCCACTCAAACTCGTCAAGACGAGAGAATGCCGATTGATTTATGTGAAACCGTAGCATCCAAGATTAGGACGCATTGTCAGTTAATTTTCGATTAACTATCCCTATATGCCAAAGTCACCTTTGAGGATAGTTTTTCCGAAGAAAAGATAGCTAATTGTATTAACCGCGAACATAAGCTGAGTATACATTACCTCACAAATCCTTAGATTTGCTCGCTCCTCACTGCTCATTGGTTCACAACTGGCTTAACCAGTGCGCTGCATTATACAGATCACACTTTAGGTTGCAAGCGCTGAGTGAAAAATAATCGGGAATATTCCAAACCCCATACATTCCTCTTCGCTTGGTAGCCATTAAACAAAAAGGACGCCGAAGCGTCCTTTTCTAAACTGTAATCGTAATAGCGGCTGCTATTATTTCTTACCGCTTGATAGTGCACCGAAACGCTTGTTGAAGCGATCAACACGGCCGCCTGTATCAACGATACGTTGCTTACCAGTGTAGAATGGGTGACACTTGTCACATACGTCTAGGTGGATAGACTCTTTACCTAGAGTAGAGTTGAACTCAAAAGAGTTGCCGCAAGAACAAGTCGCTTTTACTGCTTTGTATTCTGGGTGGATACCAGCTTTCATGGGATAACCTCAATAGTAGGCCGTGTCGCTATACGAATCTAAGCCGCACACCACACGCAATTAATAATAAAATGGGATACCGCATCAACTAATTGCCGAAGCCATATCTCAAGGCGCGATATAGTAAAGAATCACATTGCTCGGATCAACATATTTGGCAACTTTTTCGCCACTTTTTTAGCCAGACTAATCATAGAGGCACGATTCACGCTGAATCACATAGCTTTACTCGAATTTCCATACCGATTTTAATAGACTCTCATTTCCTTTCCCTCTTTTTAATAGCTAAGAATTTATGCGTCCAACCATTGCTAGAGTGGCATTACCCGTTCCGCTCGACAAACAATTTGATTACGCCATTCCGGGGCACCTGTTTCCGATCATTGGTGGACGCGTTTCCGTACCTTTTGGACGCCAAACCTTAGTCGGCATCGTCACCGCAATGGTGAACCACTCCGACTTTCCTAAAGAGCAGCTTAAGCCAATCAAAGCGGTATTAGACTCCCAACCGATATGGCCAGAGACGCTTTATTCTCTGCTAAATTGGTGCAGCCAGTTCTATCAGTACCCTCTAGGTGACACTCTACACAATGCAATGCCTGCCGCGCTGAGGAAAGGCAAACCGGCCGACTTTGCAACGCTACAAGAATGGCAACTGACAGAAGCAGGAAGAAATAAGCTCATGCAAGGGCTTGGGCGTGCCGTAAAACAACAGCGTGCACTCCAAATGATGGTCAACGGCCCAATCTCGCATCAAGAACTCTTGGATCAAGAAGTAAACTCGACCATCTTAAAAAATCTCGAAGAAAAAGGTTGGGTCGAGCGTATCGAGAAAAAGCCGGTTATTACGAAATGGAGTCAAAATGTAGAGTGCACGGTAGAGAAACCAAAGCTTAACCATGAACAAGCACTCGCTATTGCAAGCGTAAATAGCCAAACAGGCTTTGCTTGCTATTTATTAGAGGGGGTAACTGGCTCTGGTAAAACAGAAGTTTACTTAAACCTTATCAAGCCCGTCCTAGAGCAAGGGAAACAGGCATTAGTTTTAGTACCTGAGATCGGTCTAACGCCCCAAACCATCAACCGCTTTAAACATCGATTTAATGTCCCGGTAGATGTGATTCATTCCGGTTTGAATGAAACAGAGCGTTTGAACGCCTGGTTATCGGCTCGCGATAAAGCCGCGGGGATCATCATTGGTACGCGCTCAGCCCTACTGACACCTTTTGCTGATTTGGGGATTATTATCGTTGATGAAGAGCATGACTCCTCTTATAAGCAACAAGACAGCTTGCGTTACCACGCTCGTGATGTTGCTGTCATGCGCGCCCATAAAGAGCAAGTGCCGATTGTCCTTGGCTCAGCGACGCCAGCGTTAGAAACCCTACATAATGCACTGTCTGGTAAATATCACCATTTAACACTCACCCAACGAGCTGGCTCTGCCGTGCCAACCACCAATAAAGTGTTAGATGTAAAAGGTCAGTATTTAGAAAGTGGCTTATCCGCCCAACTGATTGCCGAAATGCGCAAACACTTAAAAATGGGCAATCAGGTTATGTTGTTTCTTAACCGCCGAGGTTTCTCGCCCGCTTTGATGTGCCATGAATGTGGTTGGATTGCAGAATGTAAACGCTGTGATGCGTACTATACGTTCCACCATTACAGCAACGAAATACGCTGCCATCACTGTGGTTCACAACAACCTGTCATTCATCAGTGTCAGGGGTGTGGTTCAACTCAACTGGTTACCGTCGGCGTAGGAACGGAACAGCTCGAACAACAATTGGCTCAGTTGTTTCCAGAATACAAAGCCATTCGCATCGACAGAGACAGCACACGTCGCAAAGGTAGCTTGGAAGATGCCCTTGAGTCGATTCGTAAAGGTGAATACCAAATACTGATAGGCACTCAAATGCTGGCTAAGGGGCACCACTTTCCAAATGTAACGCTCGTAGCTCTTTTGGATGTTGATGGCTCTTTGTATAGTAGTGATTTTCGCGCTTCGGAGCGATTAGCTCAGCTGTTTATTCAGGTCGCAGGTCGTGCTGGCCGAGCAAGTAAACCTGGCGAAGTGATCCTGCAAACTCACCATCCTGAGCACAGCTTGCTGCAAGCCCTACTTCAAAAAGACTATCGTCACTTTGCTATGACAGCTCTGGAAGAACGCAAACTGGCTCAGCTTCCGCCTTATAGTTTCTTGACTCTGTTTAAAGCAGAAGCAAACCAAAGTGAGGTAGTTGAAGACTTCCTGCGTCAGGTTCGCTTTACGTTAGAATCACACCCTCTGTTCGATGATTCCTGCATGGTGTTAGGCCCCACTCCTTCACCTTTGGCCAAGCGGGCTGGTAAATACCGCTGGCAGCTGTTACTTCAAACCCAGCATCGTTCATTGATGCAAAAGTTATTAACCAGTGCCAAACCTGCTATTGAGTTGTTGCCAAATGCCAAGAAAGTTCGCTGGAATTTAGACATAGAGCCACAAGATCTCAGCTAGCAAACGTTTAACTATGTAATGAATTACCATTTAATGTGACGAGCATCACGACGGGATTGCAATTTTTGTTAAACAGACCGTAACTTTCACTTTAGAAATGAATAGACTATCCAAATTAGAAAAGTCTAAAGTGACTTGTTCGCACAGGCTTAGATTAAAACAATGACTATTCCCACAAATTGATGTCGCAGTGAAGAATCCATTTTTCCACTTGTTAACACGAACTGAGCGAAGAGCAAACGCTGCTCTAACTCAGCGTGATTACTATGATTTCAAACCGGAATAACGTCACCTTGGCAAAAAAATAAACGAGAGGTTAAAAACTATGGCGACAATGAAGGATGTTGCCCAGCTTGCGGGAGTGTCTACGGCTACGGTATCTCGAGCATTAATGAACCCAGAAAAAGTATCTTCTTCAACGAGAAAAAGAGTAGAAGATGCCGTACTTGAAGCGGGTTATTCTCCAAACTCATTAGCGCGTAACTTACGTAGAAACGAATCAAAAACCATTGTTACTATCGTTCCCGACATCTGTGATCCTTATTTTTCTGAAATTATTCGCGGTATTGAAGATGCAGCCATGGAACATGGCTATCTAGTCCTGCTGGGTGATAGCGGACAACAGAAGAAACGCGAAAGCTCTTTCGTTAACCTCGTATTTACTAAGCAGGCAGATGGAATGCTACTGCTTGGTACAGATCTACCATTCGATGTCAGTAAGCCAGAGCAAAAGAACTTACCTCCGATGGTAATGGCGTGTGAATTTGCGCCAGAGCTAGAGCTTCCGACAGTACATATTGATAACCTGACCTCTGCATTTGAAGCGGTGAATTACCTGACTCAATTAGGTCATAAACGCATTGCTCAAATCTCTGGACCAGATACAGCAATATTGTGTCAGTTCCGCCAGCAAGGCTACCAACAAGCCCTGCGCCGTGCCGGCATCAATAAAGATCCACAATATAGTGTCATTACTGAGTTCTCTTTTGATGGCGGAGCAAAAGCCGTTCGTAAACTGCTCGAATTGCCAGAACCACCAACGGCTATTTTCTGTCACTGTGACACAATGGCCATCGGCGCAATTCAAGAAGCGAAAAAGCTTGGCTTACGAGTACCGCAAGATCTCTCTGTTGTGGGCTTTGATGACATTAACTTCGCTCAGTACTGCGATCCACCGTTGACCACCATCTCTCAACCTCGCTATGAGATTGGTCGACAAGCGATGCTAATGATGCTCGAGATGTTAAAAGGCCACGACGTGCATTCAGGCTCGCGTCTGCTTGAAACTAATCTCGTCATTCGCGGAAGTGCAGCGCCACCACAGCGCCCTTAACCTAAATATTAGGTATTCATCCCCAAAGCGGTGCTAAGGCGCCGCTTTTTATTTACCCCTCCTGCTTTTTGTATATCCCCGAATAAATATAAGCGAGAACAGAAACACACTCCTACACTCGGGCGTTGTCGCGCTTTAGCTATCAAGATTCTATCAATAGGGTGTTTTCTCAACTCGTTCTGGATTAACATATTTGCAAGAATCCTTGATGACCAGAAATAACCGTGGCAAATAGAGATTATGTAAGACGGGGGCGAGGCGCCCCAAAAAAGTCGACAAAAAAACAGCCGCCGAGAAGAAAAAAACCTTGGCGCAGTGGCCTGCTCGCTATCTTGCTCGTGGGCGGTTTTGGCTATGGTCTTTACCTTTTGAGTAGCGACCCAGAACCTAAACAACCCGTCGTGAAGCAGCCAACAACCACTGTCAGCAAACCAAAGCCGAAAAAAGACTTGCCGCCACCACCAGAAGAAAAATGGGAATATGTTGAGTCACTACCGAAACGTGAAGTTGAAGTTGTGGCCAAAGAAATTGAAGTTTCTAAAATTCCTTACATCATGCAGTGTGGCGCGTACAAAACCCAGGCACAAGCCGAAGAGCGTAAGCTTGCAATCGCGTTCCAAGGGATGTCGAGCAAGATTCGTAAGAAAGAAGGCAGTTCATGGTATCGCGTGGTGCTAGGTCCGTATAAGTTCAAACGTGATGCAGAACGTGACCGTCATAAACTGCAACGCGCGAAAATCGAGCCGTGTGCGATTTGGAAAGAAAATCTTTAAACTCAGGCCCTAGGAGCTAAGATCCTAGGGCCTTTCTTTTTGCCCCCTTGAATCCCCATTTCTCCTCCCCCATATACTGAATTAAATCCAAAGAGAAATAATCAAGAGGTCGACTGTGACTACCATTGTATCTGTACGTCGAAATAATAAAGTCGTCATCGCGGGTGATGGCCAAGTATCTCTAGGCAATACCGTAATGAAAGGTAATGCGCGCAAAGTTCGCCGCCTATACAACAACCAAGTACTAGCGGGCTTTGCCGGCGGTACTGCGGATGCCTTCACCCTTTTTGAGCGCTTCGAAAGCAAACTGCAAATGCACCAAGGTCACCTAACCAAAGCGGCAGTTGAGCTAGCCAAAGACTGGCGTAGCGATCGTGCTTTGCGCAAGCTCGAAGCCTTACTTGCCGTTGCCGACGAAACCGCATCGTTAATCATTACCGGTAATGGTGATGTCGTACAGCCAGAACACGACCTGATTGCGATTGGCTCTGGTGGTGCTTACGCACAAGCTGCAGCAACCGCCCTACTAGAAAACACAGATCTAGATGCTCGTGAGATCGCGGAAAAAGCCCTCAACATCGCGGGTGATATTTGTGTCTTCACCAACCACCACCACACAGTAGAAGAGCTAGACTCAACGGTAGAGCCTGAAAAACCAACCGCGTAATCGTAACGAAGTAAGGAAAGAATATGTCTGAAATGACGCCTCGCGAAATCGTTCATGAATTGAACCGCCACATTATCGGTCAAGAAAAAGCCAAGCGTTCGGTTGCGATTGCACTTCGTAACCGCTGGCGCCGTATGCAGCTTGAAGAAAGCTTGCGCGCCGAAGTGACGCCAAAAAACATTTTGATGATTGGTCCTACTGGTGTTGGTAAGACTGAAATCGCACGCCGCCTCGCAAAACTGGCAAATGCCCCTTTCATCAAAGTTGAAGCGACAAAATTCACCGAAGTGGGTTACGTTGGTAAAGAAGTTGAAACCATCATCCGTGACCTAACAGATGTCGCGGTAAAAATGACGCATCAACAAGCGATGGAAAAAGTAAAATTCCGCGCTGAAGAGCAAGCGGAAGAACGCATTCTTGATGCGCTACTGCCACCAGCACGTGATAGCTGGGGTCAAGCAGAACAAACGGAAGAGTCTTCTCACACTCGCCAGATTTTCCGTAAAAAACTGCGTGAAGGCCAACTAGACGATAAAGAAATTGAAATCGACGTAGCCGCACCACAAATGGGCGTAGAGATCATGGCGCCCCCAGGTATGGAAGAGATGACCAACCAGCTGCAAGGCATGTTCCAAAACCTGGCTGGCGATACTAAGAAAAAGCGTAAGCTGAAAATCAAAGACGCGATGAAAGCGCTAGCGGAAGAAGAAGCAGCGAAATTGGTTAACCAAGAAGAGCTAAAAGAAGCAGCGATTTTCAACGTTGAAAACAACGGCATCGTATTTATCGATGAGATTGACAAGATCTGTAAACGCGGTGAGAGCTCAGGCCCAGACGTTTCACGCGAAGGTGTTCAGCGCGATCTACTTCCATTGATTGAAGGCAGCACGGTATCAACCAAGCACGGCATGGTAAAAACAGACCACATTCTGTTTGTTGCATCTGGTGCATTCCAAGTGGCAAAACCATCTGACTTGATCCCAGAATTGCAAGGTCGTCTACCAATTCGCGTTGAGCTAGAAGCACTAAGCAGCAACGACTTCAAACGCATTCTGACAGAGCCAAAAGCCTCTCTAACAGAGCAGTACGTTGCGTTGATGAAAACGGAAGATGTGGACATCGAGTTCACAGAAGATGGCATCACGCAAATTGCGGAAGCGGCATGGACGGTCAACGAAAGCACAGAAAACATCGGTGCTCGTCGCTTACACACCGTTATGGAACGCTTAATGGATGAAATCTCTTACGACGCGGCGGAGCAATCTGGCGCGAAGTTTGTTATTGATGCCGCTTATGTGAAAGCGCGCCTAGGCGACACGATTGAAGATGAAGATCTAAGCCGCTTTATTCTTTAATCGTAATCTATCCCACCAAAGCCCAGAGCCTTGTTTCTGGGCTTTTTGTTTAGAATGGCGGTGACTTTGACTACGCCTAAATCAAAAGATCTCGTCATTCTAGCGAGCTCAAGCGAGACTAAGAATCTAGTAACAGCACACCCTATTCTTTCCCACTAACCTTAACCACCACACAATCGGATGATAGATTCTGAACCACCTCGTTCCTCGTTATTCAGAATGACGGTTACTTTGACAACAGCTAAATCAAAGGCCTGGTCATTCTAGCGAGCTCAAGCGAGACTAAGAATCTGCTAACAGCAGACGTCTACTCTTCATCTCTCACCTTAACCACCGCACAATCGGATGATAGATTCTGAATCACACTCGTTCCTCGTTGTTCAGAATGACGGTCACTGTGACAACACCTAAATCAAAAGGTCTGGTCATGCTAGCGAGCTCAAGCGAGAGTAGGCGTCTGCTAACAGCAGACGCCTATTCTTTCCAACTCACCTTCACCACTGCACAACCGGACGATAGATTCTGAATCACACTCGTTCCTCGTTGTTCAGAATGACGGTCACTTAAACAACATCTAAATCAAAAGATCTGGTCATTCTAGCGAGCTCAAGCGAGACTAAGAATCTGCTAACAGCAGACGCCTATTCTTTCCAACTCACCTTCACCACTGCACAACCGGACGATAGATTCTGAATCACACTCGTTCCTCGTTGTTCAGAATGACGGTCACTTAAACAACATCTAAATCAAAAGATCTGGTCATTCTAGCGAGCTCCAGCGAGACTAAGAATCTAATAGCAGCGTTCTCCGCACCTTCACTTTCCAAAAAGAGTGCTATTTTATCGCCTCAAATATCGAAACTGCTTTCCTTCTCCTTCACCCTTTGACTTTTAGTTGAGTTGTTTTAGGTCAATAGCGTATCTGCCTCTTTGTGCTTATACTGGGCACATTGGTTACTAGCACGAAATTTCCATGAAACAATCTCTACAGATCTGGCTTGAAGCCGCTCGCCCAAAAACACTACCTCTGGCGTTAGTCTCTATCTTAACGGGTAGCGTGCTCGCCTACTCGGCGGGTCATTTTTCACTGACAATTGCCATCATGGCTTTCGTAACCGCGACGTTGCTGCAAATTCTGTCCAACCTGGCAAACGACTACGGCGATGCCGTTCAAGGTACAGATAACGACAAACGCCTTGGCCCATTACGAGCGATGCAGTCTGGCGCGGTAAGTGCGAAACAAATGAAACAGGCGATTATCTTTAACATCGTTCTGACCGCCATTTCTGGCTTAGTGTTAGTTTTCTATTCACTAAGCTCACTAGAAAGCATTGTCACTTTTATCGGGCTGGGAATTTTGGCCATTCTCGCAGCCATTGCTTATACCATGGGTAGCAAACCATACGGTTACGTGGGGCTTGGCGATATTTCAGTTTTCTTGTTTTTTGGTCTACTCGGCGTATCCGGTACCTATTTCTTGCATACTGGTCACGTAGATACCACGCTATTCTTACCTGCTCTAGGCTGCGGTTTACTCGCCGTTGCAGTACTCAACATCAACAATATGCGTGATATAGAGAACGACCGAGAGTGTGGTAAACGCACGGTCGCAGTACGCTTGGGTCAACGTAAAGCTAAGCAGTACCACTTTATCTTACTTGGCGGAGCTATCCTTGCCTTTGCGGCTTACTTGTTAATTCAAGACAAACCCGTTTGGATTAGCTTGCCATTTTTACTTAGTATTTATTTCGTGGCCGATCATGGTAAAGCGGTTTGGCATACACAAAAGCCCGCTCAGATAGCACCAATGATGCCAGTCATCGTGAAATGCTCTTTAGTCACCAACGTTTTGTTTGCAACAATTGTGGTAGCTCAAACTCTAGTAAGTTAAAAAAGGATTGTCATTGCATTGACTTAATGCCTAGATATACTCAAAGACAACCAATTTCTGTTTAGAAAGGTACGCTATGGAATACAATACCTCAGCACTCTGTGATATCTACCTCGATCAGGTAGATGTGGTTGAACCAATGTTCAGTAATTTTGGCGGTCGCGCTTCATTTGCCGGGCAAATCACCACCATCAAGTGTTTTGAAGATAATTCGTTGATCCGCGAGACATTAGAGCAAGATGGACTTGGTCGCGTTTTGTTAATTGACGGTGGCGGTTCCCTACGTAAAGCCCTTATCGATGCAGAAATCGCAACCATTGCGGAAGAAAACGAGTGGGAAGGCATTGTCGTTTACGGCTGTGTTCGTGAAGTAGATGAACTTGAAGATATGAACTTAGGCATTCAAGCCCTCGCCTCTATTCCTGTTGGAGCGACCAGCCAGGGTATCGGCGAATTAGATGTACCAGTCAACTTTGGCGGCGTCAGCTTCTTACCTGAAGATTATATTTATGCTGATAGCACTGGGATCATCCTGTCGCCTGAGCCATTGAATATTGATTTAGAGTTGGATGAAGAAGAATAACGAGTCTTAGGTACCTAAGTTATAGGACCTTCTCTTGGCTATCAGAATCGAGCTTGTCCCAACGATTTTCAACTTGCCCAAAACACAAACACCCGCTTAACGCGGGTGTTTTTAATTTGGAATGAAGAAGCCGAATTATTCCACTTCGTCCATTTTGCCAAGTAGTGCACGAATGCGCTCTTGCCATTGCGCGTGCTCTTGTTGTGCTTGCTGTGCTTTTTGCTCTAGCTCTTCACGTTGAGAGCGAAGCTCGTTCGCTTCTTCCGCAAGTTTTGCTTTATCTTCTTTCAGCTCTTCGACTTCCATCTGAAGAAGAGTGATTGTGTCAACTGCAGTTTGAATTTTCGATTCTAGTTGTTCTAGTACTTCAAAAGACATCTTGGCCTACCTATTGTTATTCCGTTGGGACGATGCGCGAGCATTCGCTTGCACCTTACCTATGAGGTTCATTCTACTCAGCGTCGCGATGAGAAACACTCACTATATTCGATATTTCGCATCATTCGGTCAAAAAATCGGCGCAATCTCACTAAACGCTGACTTTTCTTATCGCCGAAGCATTTTTGAGCAAGGATTTTGCCTCCCGCCACGCTGAAAATCGCCCTAAGTATTGATCAAATTCAAGTTAGATAAAGTAAAAGCTCCGCAAAAAGGCAAACGTTTACCCTACGTTGTGATAGAATCGCCGCGCAAATTCTTCTTCCCTCTTGCTTACTTGGAGACATCATGAAACGCGATTTAGCTATGGCATTTTCCCGTGTGACTGAAGGTGCAGCTTTGGCTGGTTACAAATGGCTTGGCCGTGGCGATAAAAATGCAGCCGATGGCGCAGCTGTTGAAGTTATGCGCACCCTACTGAACAAAACAGATATCAGTGGTGAAATTGTCATTGGTGAGGGTGAAATCGATGATGCTCCAATGCTATACATTGGTGAGCAAGTTGGTATTGGTGGTGATGAAGTAGATATTGCAGTCGACCCGATTGAAGGGACGCGTATGACGGCAATGGGACAATCAAACGCACTAGCCGTACTTGCCGCAGGTGAGAAAGGCAGCTTTCTTAAAGCGCCAGATATGTACATGGAAAAACTGGTTGTTGGCCCTGGTGCAAAAGGCGTGATTGACTTAGAAAAGCCGTTAAAAGAGAACCTAGAGAACGTAGCAAAAGCCCTGAACAAACCACTTGATACCTTAGTCGTTATTACCCTTGCGAAACCTCGCCACGATGACGTTATTGCAGAAATGCAAGCAATGGGCGTACGTGTCTTTGCGGTGCCTGATGGTGACGTGGCTGCCTCTATTCTGACTTGTATGCCAGACAGTGAAGTGGACATGATGTACTGTATTGGCGGCGCGCCAGAAGGGGTAGTATCAGCAGCGGTAATTCGAGCACTAGACGGTGACATGCACGGTCGCCTGCTTCCTCGTCACGAAGTAAAAGGCGATACTGAAGAAAACCGCATTTACGGCGCAGACGAACTAAAACGCTGCGATGAAATGGGCGTAAAAGCGAATGTTGTCCTCAAAATGGAAGACATGGCCCGTAGCGACAATGTGGTATTCTCAGCAACAGGCATTACTAAAGGTGACTTGCTAGAAGGCATCTCTCGCCAAGGCAATATCGCAACCACAGAAACGCTTCTCGTACGTGGTCGATGCCGTACTATTCGTCGCATTAAGTCGACTCACTACCTAGATCGTAAAGATCCAGAAGTGCGTGATATTATTCTTTAAGCATTGTGTGAGGCTCTCGCTCAATCTGAGTGTGAGCCTTTCTTTCCGCACAACCAAGCAATAGATCCTGAATCACACTCGTTCCTCGTTGTTCAGAATGACGGTCACCACAGCAAGCTCAAAATCAAAAGAGCTCGTCATTCTAGCGAGCTCCAGCGAGACTAAGAATCTAATAACAGCAAACTCCTATTCTCTCCCTCTCACCATAATCATTGCACAACCGAACGATAGATTCTGAAGCACACTCATTTCTCGCTGTTCAGAGTGGCGATATATATTGGTTCGCATGAACATAGACCCAACAGATCCCCACTCAAACTAAGTCAACACTTTTCTTTACTAACCCTATCGCGCATAATATGTACTGACGTATAAATGGTGGGTATATGAAGACCGTAGATAGGATATTGCAAATCGTTAAGCGTGATGGGTCCGTCACTGCAAAACAACTCTCTTCTGAGCTAGGTATGACAACCATGGGGGCGCGTCAGCACCTACAAAGTTTAGAAGATGATGGCATCCTGTCTATTCATGACGTCAAAGTCAAAGTAGGTCGACCTGCTCGTCATTGGTCTCTCACTCAAAAAGGTCATGAGCAATTTGCTGACCGTCACGGTGAGCTGACCATTCAGTTTATAGAAGCTGTCGAACATATTTTTGGCAAAGATGGACTGGACAAAGTCACATCGGAAAGAGAAAAACTCACGTTACAAAGTTATCGGCAGCATCTTGAGCAATGCGACTCTCTGCAAAGCAAACTAGAAACTCTTGTGATACTAAGAGAACAAGAAGGCTATATGGCCGAGCTTGAGCAAGATGAGAACGGATTTATCTTGATCGAAAATCACTGCCCGATTTGTAAAGCCGCAACTCGCTGCCCAAGCTTGTGCCAATCGGAATTGAGCGTTTTTCAGTCTTTACTTGGACGTGACACCAAAATAGAGCGCACCGAACACATCATTAGCGGTCAAAGACGCTGCGTGTACCGCATCCAACAACTGCAGTAACCACCACAAACAAACATCGACATGCCGCACTTATTCAGTCTCAAGCCTGAAAGCTTCTCTTATAAATGAGACGGCTGAAGAAATCATCCTCTCTCCTCTTTCTAGTGGTATAGGCTTTTAGTAACTAAAAGCAATTTCCATAAGGATTTGGAGAACATTGATGTCTACTCTACGTCACTACTCTTCTCAAACGCTTCCGCCATTCGATGAAATGGTTCGAATGGCAGAGCGAGATCCAGAAGCTTTTGAGCAATTTCGTCATGACATGGCAAAAGAGATGATCGAAAGCGCATCAGAAAACATGCAAGAAAGGCTGTGGGCTCAGCAAAGCCACATCGATAGGGTCATCAGCACGTGTAAAAACCCTCACCACACCAATGTGGTATTGATGAACGAATTACAAAAGCAGGTCGTGAAGTTCAGAGCTGCGCTACAAGGGGAAACGGCACCGACTCAAAAAGCAGATGTGGTTAGCTTAAATGCGTTTAAAGATAGGGACGATTTTTACTGATACTCAGTAGATAGATCGAGAAAGTTAGGGTTCGTTTCTCTTACCAAGGCTAACTTCCACTCACGCTTCCACTGCTTGAGCTGCTTTTCTCGGTTTATGGCAGTTGCCATATCTTCGAATAACTCAAAGTAAACGAGCTTATGAACGTTGTATTTCTTGGTAAATCCCTCAACTACTCCGTTTTTATGCTGCCATATTCTTTGAGGCAGCTGACTGGTAACACCAATGTAAAGAACGGCGTTGTTGTTTGACGTTAGGATATAAACGCAAGGTGTCCTATCGATGATTCATTCTCCTTCATGATTCGCTGTTACTTTTCCATTGTAATTCGCAAGCTCAGGCAGTTTATTTCAAACTCGGAGCACTCTGCGCGTAGATTCTGAATCACACTCGTGCCTCGTTGTTCAAATGACGGTGACTTTAATAAGCTCTAGGTCAAAAGCGTTCGTCATTCTAGCGAGCCTTAGCGAGACTAAGAATCTACTTTCAGCACGCACGATACTTGAAGCGATTACTCCGGCTCAGGGCCATATTGGTTTGGTCCTGATGTTCCTTTTAAGAAGCCACATTCAATTAGAATCCATAAACCACAAATCAGAGAAATGGATGCAACGAACATTTGCGGTGTCGACGGCTCTTGTGCAACAGGGCTGGTCATTGGCGTAGCGATTCGTCCGATAATCAGCGGAATATTAAGTGCTAGCCAATAGATTGATTTGTTGCGGTCATGCCAACGCTTGGTGGTGATCGCCAAATCAGGGATTAACAAAATCACCAAGAAAATAGGGAGAAGTAAATAGGAGAAAGTAGGAAATAGCTTACTGATTCCAGAACCAAAACCTAGAATAGAGACATAGTAAATGACGTTCCAAATCCAGTAGGTTTTACGGTTTATACGTCCTTGAAAAGAAAACAGTAACTCTTTAGTCGACATCAAATTTTACCCCAAAATAGAAAGGTTATAGATTAGCCGAGTCGATATGGTTTGGAAAGTACACCTGCAGTGTAAGCGCCAATAGTGCCGTTATAACAAGCAGAGCGAGACTAAGCTCAAGCAACGATAAACGCTCGATAAGGCCTATTAGCTTTCAGTACCCTGCATCTAACGATACTTAACCCTGCTCACTGCTCTCAAGAAACTCGGTTCAACCTAATTCACTACCTTCTGGAAGCTGTCTACGTCCATGTCTCGGATATTGACCGTTAAGCTGTGCACGTGACTGGCTTGCTCTTGAAGTGTCGCCATCAAGGCTCGTGACAGCTCTCGCTTTTGTTCTTGGGAGCGGCCAGATAGCAAATCAAAGTTGATATGGATAAAGTCGAGGCTATCGCCCTCTTCCCCAATTAACCAATTGTGGCACCTGAGCGTTCTAGATTTCACTGACGCGAGCTCAAAAAGACCACTCTCTAACGCCGTTTTATGTAAATCCTCCAGCAATCCCTGAATGTTGACGCGCTCTTCCACCGAGTTTGAATACTCTAAAACGAGATTTGGCATTTTGATTCCTTTCTACAACAATTAATTCCAGCGCGTAGTAATACCAATCTCAGCAGCAATTTCCGAGGAATGAACTATCATTCTGTCTACGTGATCACCAATCGATTGCTTTTGACAAAAATAACAGGATCGATGCTTGGTCGAATCAGTAAAGAAAGCCGGACAAGACATGACGCCAATCATGATCTGTTCACATTATTCTGTTATATTCCTACGTAGATTTTTTACATTAATTGACTATTTACATTAAAGATAAGGGAGATATTCCTATGCGTCGTCCTGTAGTGATGGGTAACTGGAAACTAAACGGCAGCAAAGCAATGGTAACTGAGCTGCTAACTGGTCTTAACGCTGAGCTTGAAGGCGTTGAAGGTGTTGACGTAGCAGTCGCTCCACCAGCACTTTACATCGACCTAGCAGAGCGCGTAATCGCTGAAGGCGGTAACAAGATCATCCTAGGTGCTCAAAACACTGACCTAAACAACAGCGGTGCGTTCACTGGCGATATGTCTCCAGAAATGCTGAAAGATTTCGGTGCTACTCACATCATCATCGGTCACTCAGAGCGTCGTGAATACCACAACGAATCTGACGAGTTTATCGCTAAGAAATTCAACTTCCTAAAAGAAAACGGCCTAACACCTGTTTTCTGTATCGGTGAATCTGAAGCGCAAAACGAAGCTGGCGAAACTGAAGCTGTATGTGCACGTCAAATCAACGCAGTTATCGACACTTACGGTGTTGAAGCTCTAAACGGCGCAATCATCGCTTACGAACCAATCTGGGCTATCGGTACTGGTAAAGCAGCAACAGCTGAAGATGCACAACGCATCCACGCTTCTATCCGCGCACTAATCGCAGCGAAAGACGAAGCAGTTGCAGCACAAGTAATCATCCAATACGGTGGTTCTGTTAAGCCAGAAAACGCTGAAGCTTACTTCTCACAACCAGACATCGACGGTGCTCTAGTTGGCGGCGCTTCTCTAGACGCGAAAAGCTTCGCGGCAATCGCTAAAGCAGCGGCAAAAGCAAAAGCTTAATCTCGTTTTTACTCAGAGTCGAAATAACAAAGGGATGCATCATGCATCCCTTTTTGTTTGTGTATTAGATTACACACTATCATCGTAACTAAAGTCTAATCACTACCAAATAGATCTCGCGTATAAACTTTATCAGCAACATCAGCAAGTTCTTCAACCATACGGTTAGAAACAATCACATCTGCACTTTGTTTAAACTCATTCAGATCGTTGATTACACGTGAGTTAAAGAACTCGTCTTCCTGAAGTACTGGTTCATACACCACCACTTCAACGCCCTTTGCCTTGATACGCTTCATGATGCCTTGAATTGAAGAAGCTCGGAAATTATCCGAGCCGGCTTTCATTATCAAACGGTAGATCCCTACCACTTTAGGTTCTCGTTTGAGAATAGACTCAGCAATAAAGTCTTTACGAGTTCGATTGGCTTCCACTATGGCCCCAATAATACTGTTTGGGACATCTTGATAGTTTGCACGAAGTTGCTTGGTATCTTTTGGCAGACAATAACCGCCATATCCAAACGAAGGGTTGTTGTAGTGGTTACCAATACGCGGGTCCAAGCCAACACCTTCTATAATTTGGCGAGAATCAAGATTATGTGCCTCAGCGTAAGAGTCTAGCTCATTGAAATAAGCTACGCGCATCGCAAGGTAAGTATTTGAGAATAACTTAACCGCTTCTGCTTCTGTAGAGTCAGTAAACAGGACTGGGATATCTTCTTTTATCGCTCCTTCAACGAGAAGGTTGGCGAATGTCTCAGCACGCGCACTGCGCTCACCAACAATAATACGAGAAGGATACAAGTTATCATAAAGTGCTTTGCCTTCGCGAAGAAACTCTGGCGAGAAAATAATGTTTTCACAACCAAACTCTTGCTTAATACGTGCAGTGTAGCCCACAGGTACCGTAGATTTAATCACCATGACTGCGTTCGGATTAATGGTCATCACGTCCTTAATTACCGCTTCAACAGAAGCAGTATTAAAGTAGTTGGTTTGTGGGTCATAATCCGTTGGCGTTGCTATAACAACAAAATCGGCCCCTTTGTAGGCAAACGCTTTATCCGTGGTAGCAGTAAAGTCTAGTTTTCTATTAGAAAGAAAATCTTCAATTTCTTTATCTACAATAGGTGAGCATTTGTTGTTAAGAAGCTCAACTTTTTTTTCTATAATATCAAGTGCAACAACTTGGTGGTTTTGGGCTAACAACATCGCATTAGAGAGCCCGACATACCCCGTACCGGCAACCGCTATTTTCATTCCAATACCCTAATCTTTAGTTCTTATATCAGAATATCAATAGTTTTAATTTTTGGATAGTGAAACAATATTGTGCAACCTAAGCTTCATACATTAGAAAATAAAAAAGCGGCTCATTGGCCGCTTTTCGCACATCGTATTACTCTATGGGTTTAGTCTAACTGAGTTGATAGGTAACGCAGGTAGGCATTACGTAAGCGAATCTTATTCTCTTCAAAGTAATCACTACCATAGCGACCACGGTTGAAGTAACGACGTAGCATACTGTTGTCCATGATAAGCTCATCACCTTGCCCATCACTTAAGTAATTCACATCATTGCCTACTCGTGTCATCACATTAAAGTCATAGGCCTCGTTGCCTCTAACCTGCAACAAACCAGGAGACATATCGCGCCAAGGTGTTAGTGGTAACTTGACTGAAACAGCCACAAACTGCTCTTCATCAGTATCTTTGTACTTAGTAACCTGATAAGTAGCGGAAACCTCAATATCCTCAAACCAATGAGAGGTTGTTAGCTTGGCACCGACATCACCTCGCCAAAACTCACCCGCTGTCGCGTTAAACTGCCAATCCCATTCAGGCATTGAGAAAGTATAGCGAGCTAGCGAAGTTTGACGATCGAGAGTCTCGTAGCCATTTTCATCTTTCTCATCGACATGCTGGAAATAACTCATTTCTAAGCTAAAGGCATGCGCACCGGACTGAGAAAACCATGTTGATTCACTTCTCGCGCCAATATAATCTGTTTTCGCCAAACCGACGGATACTTGGTTCGCGATATCGACATAAGGCAAACGGAAGAATTGATGCAACATTGCACGCTCAATATCATTTTTGTACGCGCTATCCTCAAAGTATCCCCATTTTTCATAATCGTCACTTTCCGCTAACGGCAGAATATGGCGAACATCGACAGCGGCACCAGACCAAAGATACGTATATAAGTTGCTCGACATGGCAAAGGAGTAGTCATAGACCCCAAACTCTGTCGCAACGGCATGGCGAACCATAGGTGAAAAAACAAGTTGAGAGTCTAGTACACCGCTATTTACGCGCTCTGTTTTCCAATTAACCAGCTCAAGTTTCTCGGCTAAATCTCGTGTCGTGAACTTAATATCCTCGCACGCAGCAGAACCATTGATAAAACTTTGATAACAAGACGAATTCGCTTGCACACTAACAACGGGCTTTTGGTTTGCGAGCATAATTAGCTCAATGCGCTCCGACTCACCGCCCACTTCTGATACGGCGTTTTGACCTAGGTGGCTAGAGATGATCCCCATCGCAACACCTAAACCGTCAACTTGGTTATGGTTATAACGACGGTTTTCTAGCGCAACTACCGTCGTTTGGTCCAACAGACCGATTTGAATATTCACAAAACCTTCATTACGAAGCGTGCTCACCAAAGCAGAGATAGAAGCCTCTTTGGCTTTCTTCTGCTCCAAAGACAGCCTTTCCATCAATGTGACATTATTGCGAGAGTAATCGCGAGAACGCGTGTACCCGGTGACTAACGGTACTGAAAGTGCTGCGTTCCAGATATTTTGCTCATCTGTATTGTGGCCTGAATATAGCTGATAACTGAGCGAAGCTGTCACATCATAAGGCAGTGTGCCTTGTGGGGTAAAAAGTTTCACCGATGAGTTGAACTCCACAGCATCGTATTCCCCACTGACCTGTAAAAAGCTCAATGGTTGATACTCAATACCACCGAATGGGCCATCCATCACACCCAATTCGATATCAGAAAGCCCGTAACCTGCCGACACTCGAACTGGAGCAAAGTCGAAAGAGTAGTCCGCGACCGCATATTTAGTACTGAACTGGTTACCAGCCCCTCCCAAGTCCTGAATACCTAAAGCAAAGTCTAGGTTCTCCGCCCCCCAAAAGTTAGGAACCTGATATTTGAAAGACATCGATAAATCACGAATGTCTCCACAATCGTAAAAACAGTTTGAGGTGTAATCATCAGTGACAATTCTTCCGTGGGCCTCTAACCCCTCAAACATGCCAAACGAAAACTTAAGAGAATCCAAATCTTGCACTGCCGTTCGAAATGGCAAGCCTTGCGCATACGTAAATGAAAAGTCACCATAGTTTAACGACTGCGCATTAGGCGTAAAGGTTAAACCTGTAAAGCTTTGATTCGAAGGTAGCGTCACCAACTCCTGAGCGGTAAGAGAGGTACTTACCAGTAGCGGCAGCGATAATGCTGCTATCCCTATTTTAATCGTTTTCTGTGCCATCAGTTTTAGCCACTGTTAATGTATTGAATACAGAAAAAGGCACTCAGAAGTGCCTTTTTGAGATTGTAATATGCCGATACTGGGCTCGTCATAGGTAAATCTCCACAGCGAGCATCACGAAAGCATATCTTATTAATTTTTCTATTATTTACCAATCAAATAAAAGCATCAAGTTTCACTTGCATTACTTTGCTTTGGTTCAAAAGTATATAACTCCGCAGTGCGAGTATTTTGCTTCCATACAAGATCTTCAATGCCATCTACTGGGTTAAAACCTGTAGGGGCCTCGAGCAGTAAACGACGAATCACTTCGTGTTGGAAGTTGTGGCAAGCAACATCGAGCTTGTCGATCAAGGTCTCATACTCTTTCAATGGCAAGTAACTTTCTTGGGCTGTCATAATGCGAGCATGTGCCGTTTCGGAAACATTATCATCCCCAATCAACAGCTCTTCATATAACTTCTCTCCAGGCCTCAAACCAGTGAAGAGAATTTCTATATCGCCATGAGGATTGTTTTCATCTTTAACTTCAAGGCCTGACAGGTAAACCAAATTCTTCGCTAGATCGACAATCTTAACTGGCTCCCCCATATCGAGAACAAATACATCGCCACCTTTACCCATTGCCCCAGCTTGAATGACCAACTGAGCAGCTTCCGGGATCGTCATAAAGTATCGAGTAATGTCTTTATGGGTAACCGTAATAGGCTCTCGCTTTTCAATTTGTCTTTTGAATACAGGAATTACCGAGCCTGACGAACCCAGTACATTACCAAAGCGCACCATACAAAAGCGCGTGCCAAGGTTTGGGTTGCTCTCACGAATTCGATTTTGTTGCTCCGCCAACGCTTGTAACCCCAACTCAGCCATGCGTTTAGTCGCACCCATGACGTTCGTTGGTCTAACGGCTTTATCAGTAGAAATGAGAACGAAATTCTTCACACCAGCATCAATCGCTGCTTGTGCGGTGTAGTAAGTGCCAAATACGTTGTTTCGCACACCCTCAACAACGTTATACTCCACCAGCGGAACATGTTTGTACGCTGCAGCATGGTAAACTGTGTCCACTTCAAACGCCTTCATGGTGGTTTCTAAACGATTTTGTCGCTGCACAGAGCCAACTAGAGGCACGACTACAATGTTTAGCTTCTTAGCCTTGATGATTTGGCTTAGCTCACTGTGAACCTGATACAAGGCAAACTCAGACAGCTCAAATAAGATCAATGATTTTGGTGAGTAGTTCAAAATCTGACGACATAACTCAGAACCAATTGAGCCACCAGCTCCCGTCACCATGACCACTTGGTTCTTGATGTTTGCTTCCATCAAAACTTGTTGCGGCTGAACAGGATCACGACCTAACAAATCACCAATCGGAACCTCTTTCAGTTCATCAATTTTCGCCTTACCCGTAAGGATATCTTTCATATCAGGAACGGTTTGGATTTCAACCGGAAGTTTAGAGATTCGATCCAAAACCTCCTTACGGCGTTTATTCGAAGCGCTAGGAATGGCAAGTAAGATTTTTTTCACTTCATGCTTTCTGAGCGCCTTTATCGCATTATCTGCGGTATAGACTCGATAACCCATTAACATTGTGTTTTGCAGGGTTTTATCTTCATCCACAAAGCCGATAACTCGGTAGGTTTCTGATTGTCGCAGCGCAAACGCAAGCTCACGACCAGCACTACCTGCACCATAAATGAGGACTGGATCTCCGGCCTTATGTACCGATTGAGCAACCAAACTTCTTACTAACAGACGGCTAGTCCCTACCCCTATTGCTAGAAAAGCGGCATAAATAAAAGGAATCGAGCGTGGTAATTGGGCATCGAATGCGAAAGCAAAACTGGCCACACAAAGCGCAGATAGAATAGTACCTAACCCGACGACTGCCAGCACATGAAAGCCTAAATAGCGTAATACCGCTCGGTAGAGGCCAAACGCGACAAAGACAGCAAGGGTACAAACAACGGTGGCAAGCAATACGTAGTGACTGCTTGTATCTGGAAGTGAACGGAACTCACCAATACGAGACCAATAAGCAAACATAAAAGCAGCAGAGATAATAAAGAAATCCACTCCGATACTAATAAGGCGCTTTTGATATCTCGGTAAAGACCAAATGACGTTAAGTTTGGAATTATTTTCAATCATGACAGTATGTAAGCCTCATTACCCCAAGTTTATTTTTTAAGAGTTTGGTGGTAATGCTAGTTAATGTTATGAGATAGCCTGAGCAAAGATTATACAACCTGATGATTATGTATAGAACCATTATTTGCATATTATCTCGCTGCATCGCATCTTTTAAGCAATATGCGTAACAGACGTTTTACATTTTTCATCAAGTGGTGGGACGCATTGGTAGGAAAAAATTATAGATAACGATGCGTTAAGGCATTGTTATTTATGCATCCTACTCAGACTGAACAGGTTTACTTCTGCGCCTCTAACAACACTTCACGGATCACGCAGCTGGTTTTAGCAACTTCTTCTGGTGTTAATGTCGGATGGACCAAAAACATCAAACTAGTCTCACCTAACTGCACCGCATTTGGTAGGCGTTTTTCTGGTCGCCATGGCGTATTATCAAATGCTTTTTCTAAATACACCTCAGAACAGCTCCCCTGATAAGCCGGAACGCCACGTTCTACAATGGTTTCCACAATGCGATCTCTCGTCCAGCCCTCTGCCAAATGTTCAGGCTCAACAAATAGGTAGTGTTTGTATTCTGCGTGCTGCGAATGCTCAGGCACGTGAACACGTCGAACAATATTGAGATCTGCAACTGCCTCATCGAGTTGTGCCGCATTGGCTTGACGTTTTGCCGTCCATTCTGACATGCGAGTCAATTGAATACGACCAACCACGGCTTGTAGCTCAGTCATACGCCAGTTGGTTCCAAAGCTGTCGTGCAACCAGCGAAAGCCCGGTGGATGTTGACGGTTATAAATCGCGTCATAGTTTTTACCATGATCTTTGTAAGACCACATTTTTGACCACAAATCTTTATCATTTGTAGTCACCATGCCACCTTCACCGCCTGTGGTCATGATCTTATCTTGACAGAAAGACCAAGCACCAATGTGACCAATTGTGCCTACACTGCGCCCTTTGTATTTTGCGCCATGTGCTTGGGCACAATCTTCAATAACAGAAAAACCATGTTTTTCTGAAAGTGCCATAATGGCATCCATTTCTGCAGGCATGCCAGCTAAATGAACAACGATGACCGCTTTCGTCTTAGGGGTTAGCACCGCTTCAATTGACTCTGCCGTGATGGCTTGGCTATTGAGATCCACATCCGCGAACACAGGATTGGCGCCAGCCGTAACAATAGAAGAGGCAGAAGCAAGAAACGTTCTAGGCGTCGTAATGACCTCGTCCCCTTCACCAATCGCTAACGCTTTAAGCGCGACATCGAGTGCAAGGGTACCGTTGCTTAGTGCAACAGCATGATCACATCCAACCCAAGCTGCGAATTCTTTTTCGAACTCACGGCACTCACTACCCGTCCAGTAGTTTACTTTGTTTGACAGTAGTATACGACTAACTGAGTCGGCTTCTTCTTGAGTAAAAGAAGGCCATGGAGAAAATGGAGTATTAAGCATTGAGACTTCCTGACGAGTTATAGGATATATAAACTAAAACGGAGATATTTCTTTTACTTTTTTTGCTGGAGAACCGAAATAAAGACTATTTGAATCGACATTTTTTACTACTGTACTACCCATTCCAATCACAGAGCCTTCTCCTAAACTAAGCCCTTGACGAATAGAAGATGAAGCACCTATTTCAGTACCAGTTAAAATATTAGAGTTTCCACCTAACATTACTTTTGGTGAGATAGTACAAAAATCGTTAATGGTTACGTCATGACCAACTGAAACTAATTTATTGACTATTACAAATTCGCCAATGATAACATCTGCAGTTACAACTGAACCTGCGCAAATAATGGACCCCAAGCCAATATTATCAACTTCTTCAATAATAACGCTTGGATCGATTAGTGTCACAAACTTTGGCTCGCCCAATAACCTCATTTTTTCTACTATTTTTTTTCGCACTCTAGGTGATGCTATAGCTACAGAAAAATAACAGTTTTTATATTCACTCCAATTAGATACAGTACTCAAAACTGGATAATGATAGAAACTACGCCCAATAATTTCCTCGCTATCATCTAAAAAACCGAGAATATTAATACCTAATCGCTTTGCTAACCAAGCAACTTCTTTACCTAACCCACTGGCCCCTACAATTATTAGTGACTTACTCATTTATTTCACCCTTAAACTTGGGCATTGTAATATTATCGGAGCTATTAACCCCTTCTCTAATAAATACTTTTTTTATCGTTAATAAAATAATCTTGCAATCTAAAAGCAGGTTCTGGTTGTCTACATACCATACGTCAAATTTGAACTTCTCTTCCCAAGAGATTGTATTTCTACCATTAACTTGAGCCCAACCGGTAATACCGGGCCTAACCTCATGACGCCTAGCTTGTTCTTTACTGTATAGCGGTAAGTACTCCACCAATAAGGGACGAGGACCTACTAAGCTCATATCTCCCTTCAGAACATTAATTAGACCAGGAAGCTCATCTAGACTAGTCGACCTTAATTTATTACCAAAACTTGTCATTCTCTGTGCATTTGGTAACAGCTGCCCTGAATCATCTTTTTCACTTGTCATAGTTCTAAACTTGAACATCTTAAAGATCTTTCCATTTTTTCCAGGACGATCTTGTGTAAATAAGATGGGTGAACCTAAATTCTTACGTATTTTCCAAGCAACGAGAGCGATTATTGGTGAAAGTAAAATGAGGGTGCATAGGGAAGCGGTGATATCAAATATCCTTTTCATTATATAGTCCCATTATTCTTAAAATTTCCGCATTGACTTTGTGAACATCAAACTTGTCATAAGCCATATCGTGACTGTTTTTTGCCATGTTTTTCCATTGGTCTTGGTTCTCGATAAACCAGATCATCCGCTCAGCAAGTTGCTCCATATTAGCTTTTTCAACTAACCAACCATTCTTACCATTGACTACCGTTTCTCGACAACCTGGCACATCCGTAGTCAAAATAGGTCGACCCATCGCCATCGCTTCTAGAACGGTTCTTGGCATACCTTCATGGTAAGAGGGCAAAACATAGATAGAGCAGTTTTCGATAAATGGGCGAACGTCGTTGGTAGCACCGCTGTAAACGATTGTACCTTTATCACACCACGCCTGAATTTCTTCCAACTTGATTCCATCTGGAGAAGGGTCTTCTGGCCCAACTAGCTCAAACATCGATTCAGGATACTTTTGCTTAACTAACTCGGCTGCTTGAGCATATTCTCTTATCCCTTTATCGCCTAACAATCTAGCAATAAGAAGAAAGTGAGGTGTAGGAGGTAAAGGAGATAAATTGTAGTGACTTAGATCCACACCAGAACCATTTACAAGAAAGCATTTCTCTTTAGGAACAATACGTTTATCAATAAAGACTTGCATATTGTCTCTGTTTTGAAAGATAACGCCTTTAGACTTCTTCAAAGCTGAACGGTACAAGAACTTAACAAGGGTATTGAGTAAGTTTTTTGCTAATCCACCTTTTTGAAATGCATAACCTAGCCCAGTAACCATTGCATAAAAAGAACAAGAATTAAAAGACCGAGTAGCTATACCTCCCCATATAATTGGCTTAATTGTATATGAAAGTATTACTTTAGGCTTATCTTTCTTAAATAACTCCCTTAAAGACAAGTATGTTTTAAGATCGTAAAGTGGATTTAAACTAGTCCTAGCTATATATACTTCATTATATTCTGAGCCGAGCTCTTCAATTTTTCCGACTTCAATCCCAGATGCTCCTGAAGCAATAGCTTTAACCGTATACCCACAGGAAACAATTTCTTTAATGAGGTTACCTCTGAAATTATATAAAGAAGATGGCTTAGCTCCTATAATAAACAACTTCATCAATTAACACCCTTTACGTCATTTAAAAACAATAAAATTTAATATTCCCATAGTAAATTTCAATAAGGTTAAAAAATATAAAGATCAATTAAATAATAAATGCAGGCATTAATCATTATAAATAGACTCCCACATTGAAATAACATAATTTATTGAAAAAAAGTTAATTATCTTTTCTCTGTTCATACAAGAAATATACCTCATTTCATTTTTATCTAGATTTAGTTTATTTTCTAAAGCATTTGCTAGATAAGCTGAATTTTTACATTTAACAGCAGATTCTAAATCTGTCAAATAATCTTCACAACTACCGGCATTTGTAGTAACAATATTACAACCACAAGACATAGCTTCACCAATAACCATGGGAAGTCCTTCTCTTTCTGAAGAAACAACTAGAATATCTGATCCTTGCATTAATTCTTTCACATCGGATCTTTGGCCAAGAATAGTAATATTATCATTCAAGCCTAGCTTAGAGACTAAATCTTGAAATTCCTCAGTTCCTTTTCCCGCTATGAATAAGTGATAATCATCTCTTTTCAGGATAGAAAATGCCTCTAACATATTAGGATAGTCTTTAGCTTTGTGAGCTCGTCCAACAGCCAGGAATATTCTTTTGTTATAACTAATATCATAGGTATCTTTAAGCCAATCATTATTACTATCATCAGGTCTAAAAATATCCACATCAATTCCGTTGACAACTGGAAATATATTATTTTCCTTAGCAGCCTTCATTCTTATATAGTTTTCAACCGATGCTCTACCTACATTCGTAAATGTTTCACATAATGGATTGGTTAATCGATAAAGCATCATACGAAATCTTCCTCCTTCATTTGAGCTGTGCGCAGAGCACACTAACTTATTTACTTTTGTGAAGGGCCTAACGATTCTTGATAAGATGTTAGCATGCCACATATGACTATGCATAACATCAGGATTAAAATGAGATATTAATTTTATTAGGTTAAAAATTGAAAAGAACAAAGAAATCGGATTACGAGTTAATTTCAAACTAATCAACTCTATTGACTCGTTTTCCGGTCTAACCGAGATATTACCGAATAAATAAGCAATCTTTACTTCATTGCCTTTATCCATAAACTTATCAGCGAGCTTACACACCTGAACTTCAGCGCCACCTAGACCAAGACCAGTAATAACATATAAAATTTTCAAACTCATTCACCAAATTAATTGATTTTATTACAATCGAACTTTAAACTTGAAACTATCAACCCAAACCCTATCCACTCCCACCCCCAAAACATAGGTTTCGCAATTATCATTAATATTACGAAATAAGAGAATATAATTATAATTTCATTGCTTATTTTATTATTAAAATAAAAATAAAATGGAGATAACAATAAAAACAAGTATAATATAAAACAAGGTAAGCCTAGCTGTCTATAAATAGATATAAAGTTATGTACATACAAACCTTCATAGCCTAAAATCATTTGACCAGCCATTTTTCCTGTTAGAATATTGTTAGATATGTCATTTAAGCCATGATAAAACAACTCCTCCCTAGAGAAAAAACTGCTCATGTTAAAATTAAAATCTATAGTAATAGATAATGCTGCGCATAATAAAATAATGAAATAGGGAAGTACCTTTAAATATCCATTTGGTATAACTTTATGGAAAGAATAGAGAATCAAGACCCCAAAAACGAAGATGCTAGCTCTTCCACCTAACATTAACGCAAGAATCATGCTTGAAATTATCAACAATGACTTAACTATAAGTGATGACTTTATATGGAAATATAATATACAAAAAGAAATTATAATGAATGTATCAGTCAAATGATGTCTATATATAGGGTATTGGTCGGTGCCTACCCCAGCTTTGATAAAAAAAATCTCGTAATATGGAAAATATAAGCCTGAGTAATTAAAATTCAATAAAACAAATAGTGCAATACAAATCCATGTAACAAAAAAAACATACTTTAAATGTTTCTTATTTGAGTTAATTAGTTCATACAAGCCTACTCCCGATATAAAAAATGCAAGCATCCTAGCAAAGTTACCCATCATATATGATTTATAATCGATATCAACATCATTTAAAGCAACAGATACACCATAAAATAAAAGATAAAGAAAAATAGAAAAATAATAGTAATAATAATATCTCGTTTCTATTTTAATTAATGAAGAATTCAAAAGACAAACACTAACAACTACTAAAGGAGAAATAATAATTAACAATGGAATTTCAAGCCGACCTAAATATGGAGAAGCCATTATTGAAAAAGTTGGATAAATAACCCAACAAAAAAAAACAAACAAACAAAATGTTATTCTTATATTACCAATCATAAAAACTGCACACCAAAAATTGTATTGACTATAATCTCTCTAATATTTCCAGTCTTTCTCTTACATTATTTTTTAGTGAAACAAGATTTCGCTCACTATCTTTCATATTTATATTTCTTGATTTAACAACAAAGCTTTCTAATTCTGAAAGGTTGTCAAAAATAAAGTCACCTTTATTAGAAATTTTTAAGATAAATCTTTCTTCAAGATTAGGTACTGATGTTTCTATATAGTTGATAACAGTCGGAATACCATGAGCTATATACTCACAAAACTTCAAAGATGAGCAAGTTGTCTCATGACGACGAAATAAGGCAAGTGTTGAGACGGCACAATCACATGACAGCATAATTTTAGAATAGTCATCATATAAAAGAGTTCCATATTGATGTACATTATTTAGATTAGTTTTTGTTCCAACAGGGCCGACCAAATGAAATTCAATATTAGGGGATAATTCCGCCCACTTTAAAATTAAATCTAAACCTTGCCAAGTGTGATGATTAGAGTATATAAAAAACACTTTATATTTTCCAGATAGACATTTCACATCTCTAGGAGTTATATTCTCCAAATCATATGCATTAGGAATTTGAAATACTTTCATGTCTTTTGGAATATTTCTTTTATTTACACCACTACCTACGGATAACAATCCGTTTAACGCCTTGTAAGCCACTCTAGACGAAAAATTTTTAATTATTTTTTTTATATAGTTATTATTGAATAATACATCGCCATTTATCTCCATTATAGACTTACTTCTTTTCAATAAAAACCATAAAGAGACTGTCATTCTCATTTCTCGAAGATAAACAAAGTCATAATTGATTTTAAAAAGATTAATAAACGTTAATTCTTTATTTATATAGCTTCTTATAAAATTACTTCCAATACCTATAACTGTTGATCCCTCGAAAAATTCATTATATTTACTTTCCAGTTCCTCCCTAGTAAACACAATTAAATCTACATGATAATGAACTCTCATTTCTTTAACTTGACTTGATATTTTTTTTATTACCCCACTGGAAATATCTTCAGTCAGATAACAAGCATACAATATTTTCTTCATAACAAAATTCTATTTCTATATATAAAAAACAATGATAAAAAGCAGGCTAATAGCTTAGATAAAATACCAATTAACACTATATCTTCAATAGTTGCGCTGTTACTTAACTTAAGGCTAAAGACAAAAAACAAAATTAGTGAAGTCAAAGATGTCAATATAATAAACTTAACTTTGTTCATAATGTTTAATGCTATATCAATACAATTACTTTTTAAAGATGACAATACGACATTCAAAGTAATATAAACAAGAACAATAGAAGTTAGTGAATATCCATCTCCGAGAGCAAGCGAAACAATTTCTTTCCCAAAAAAATGGACAATAGCTATGAGCATTACACCTAGAAACGACATGCAGTTAATGTACATAGCAATCAAATTTAGTATAGACTTGCTATCATTTCTTTTTTTTACCAACTCTGGATATACTATTGAAGATATTAATGAAAAAATGGCAACTACTGCAAATTCAACAAATTGGGAATTTGCCACATAGGCACCAAAAATTTCAGATTTAAGATGTTTAGATACAATAAGCTTATCTAAATTTAAATTAATCACCGTTACACCAGTAGCAATGCCCGTCTGTAAACCGAAGCTGATGTACGTTTTGAATCTCAAAACCAATTCACGACTTATTCTATAGTGTTTTATTACGCTTTTTATTGTAATTAGAGACACTATAACACAAGATGTAATTAAGGATATTACAATGTAGTTATAATCTTTATAGTGCTTAAGGAGTATGTAGACAAGAATCACATAAATAATTGATCTTGACAAGTTTTGATATAAAAATAGAATATTATAATCATTGACTCTAGCGTATGTGTTACTTAATAACGCAAACCCAAGAGCATGGGCAATAAATAATATCTTCCAATCTAAATCAAACAGATAAAACACTATCAAAGATAATATAAGGTTAAATGCAACTATATATAATGAAAACTTTATGCTTTCGTTATTTCCGTAAAACCACCTTGAATAGGCACCATTTACAGTAGCATACATCAAATTTGAAAAAATACTTGCGGGAATAAATAGCTCTTGATATTTTGCGTATTCATTAGGTTCTAAAAATCGAGTGATAACCATCAATGCTATAACAGAACTTAACATCTGTATAAGCCTTGATGATACAACACTAAGAATTTTATATATCATAATTATTCAATCACATAGACTTATTAATAAACCATTGCACGGTTAAATCAACTCCTCCTTTAATTCTTATTTGTGGTGAATAATTGAGTAGTGTTTTTGCAAAATCTATACTGGCCTGTGAATGCCTAACATCACCTGCACGAAACTCACGATAAACAGGTTCACCCTCTACTTTTATACCATTTTTATTTAGTGCATTTTTAATTGCATAGTACAGTTCATTTAATGTCGTTCTGTCACCAACGGCGACGTTATACACCTCGTCTTTTGCATCTTCTTTTGCCGTTGCTGCTAACAGGTTCATTTGAACTACGTTATCGATGTAGCAAAAATCTCGGCTTGTTTCGCCATCACCATTAATGTAGACATCTTCGCCATTGATCATTGCTGCTGTCCATTTTGGAATTACCGCAGCGTAAGCGCCGTTAGGATCTTGTCGACGACCAAATACATTGAAATAACGAAGCCCTATCGTTTTAAAACCGTAAGTGCGGGCGTATACACCGGCATAAAGCTCATTTACGTATTTAGTTACCGCATAAGGAGAAAGCGGGTTACCGATGTTTTCTTCCACTTTTGGCAGTGCTGGATGGTCACCGTATGTCGAGCTGCTTGCAGCATAAGTAAAGCTGCTTACCCTTTCTTCTTTTGCGGCGTCCAGCATATTTAAAAAGCCGGTGATGTTCGCTGCGTTTGTCGTTAGTGGATCAGCGATAGAGCGAGGTACAGAACCGAGTGCAGCTTGGTGTAGTACGTAATCAACACCTTTTACGGCTTGTTGGCATGTTTTCGGCTCTCGGATGTCTCCTTCAATAAAGGTAAAACGATCCCACTGTGCTTCACTTACTAGGCCTTTTACTTCATCTAAGTTGTGTTGATGGCCTGTCGCGAAGTTATCTAAACCCACTACGGTTTGATCAAGCTTGAGTAGTTTTTCCAGTAGGTTTGAGCCAATAAAGCCCGCAACACCCGTTACTAACCACGTCTTTGGTGATTCAACTAGTTCTTGTTGGATTTGTTCGTATTTGGTCATTGTGTTTTCCGTGTGGGGAAGGTCTAGGGTCTAGGGTCTAGGGTCTAGGGTCTAGGGTCTAGGGTCTAGGGTCTAGGGTCTAGGGTCTAGGAAACATAATCTCCCTTTTCTTCCCTAACAAAACCTTTCCGGATTTTAATCAAAGCGGCGATCATTGCTGCTATCTCTTTGCATTCTGCAACAATGAATAAGCCACTTTCTTTATCGATGTAACCTATATCGATGCCAATATAGGTTTGCGTAAGGAGTTCACCTAACGAGCCTTTTGCGTAATAGAGAAACCTTGATTCTTCTTTCGCAGTTTCTCTTTCAAGACCTTCTGCGATATTAGAGGGAACAGATAAAGCTGATCGCGTTATTTGATCTTTAAAGCCATAATCTTGGCAATCTCGCATGAGTTTATAGACGTTACTCGCCAAACGTGATGAACGCTTCCAAACGTCTAATTGCTCGAATTTCATGGCTCGGCTCTGAGGTTATAGCTTCTAGGCCCTAGGACCTTCCTTACAAACGCATATCTACGCTTTCTTTATCTAGAACGTATTTCAGGTCGTACAATACGTGTTCTGGTTTACCCAAAGTACGAATTTTCTCAACACCCATTTCTTTAAATTCGTTATGAGATACCGCCATGATGATCGCGTCGTAATGGCCTTGCTTTTCTTTTTCGCAAAGTGTTAAGCCATATTCATGCTGCGCTTCATCATTTGAACACCAAGGGTCCATAACATCGACGTTGATGTTGTACTCTTTTAGCTCAGAGATAATATCCACCACTTTGGTATTGCGTAGGTCTGGGCAGTTTTCTTTAAATGTTAGGCCCATAACAAGTACGTTTGCGCCTTCTACGTGAATACGTTTTTTCAGCATTTTTTTCACCAGCTGAGAAACAACGTATTGCCCCATACCATCGTTTAGGCGTCGGCCAGCCAAAATCATTTCAGGATGGTAGCCTACTGCTTGTGCTTTATGCGTTAGGTAGTACGGATCAACACCAATACAGTGACCGCCTACCAAGCCTGGACGGAATGGTAAGAAGTTCCATTTAGTGCCTGCCGCTTCTAACACTTCTAGCGTATCGATACCAAGCTTGTTGAAGATGATTGATAGCTCGTTGATTAATGCAATGTTTACATCACGCTGTGTGTTTTCAATTACTTTGGCAGCTTCGGCCACTTTTATAGATGACGCTTTGTGTGTACCTGCAGTGATGATGGTTTTGTATAGCTGGTCGACAAATTCTGCGACTTCTGGCGTTGAGCCACTTGTTACTTTAAGAATGTTCGTGACTCGGTGTTCTTTATCACCCGGGTTGATTCGCTCTGGAGAGTAGCCTGCGAAAAAGTCTTGGTTAAACTTAAGGCCAGAAACACGCTCAACAACGGGAATACAATCTTCTTCTGTTGCACCTGGGTATACGGTTGATTCATAAACGATGATATCGCCCTGATTTACTACTGTACCCAACGCTTCTGAAGCTTTAATAAGAGGCGTTAAATCCGGTTGTTTGTGTTCGTCAATTGGAGTAGGAACGGTAACAATGTAAACATTGCACTCTTTGAGTTCTTGAAGAGAGGAAGTATAAGAAAGGTATTTTGCTTCTGCTAATTCATTATCGCTGCATTCTAATGTGCTATCGCGTCCAGCAGAGAGTTCATCGATACGGTCTTGGTTGATATCGAAGCCAATCGTTGGTGACTTTTTGCCAAATTCCACTGCGAGTGGTAAACCAACGTAACCTAAGCCAATGATGCCAACTCTGGCGTTTTCTAATGAAAAGTTCATTTTTAGTTCCTAGCAAGTTTAGATTTTTAGAACGCCTTTAGGTCTGGTTAGGGTAACCAAAGGCGTAGATAGACGAAGGACGCACAGGGCATCCCTTGAGAAATTCTTAATACTTGTAAGAGTGATTTGTATTCGAATAGCGAATATGGATGTTTTAGGCATGCCGTAGACACGTTGATAGAGCACATGAGTATATGTGCAACGAGAACACTCTACGGAACTAGATACGTGGACGGTAAATAGAAGGGAGGAACCTTATGCCTAGCCAATTATCACTCAAAAACTGTCATCGCAGCTTTGAATTGCCCCTCTGACGTAATGGGACATTTAGTTAATTATTTGTTTAGGTGCACTTTTTATAAAAGCCGACCTTGCCAGAAATGCAACTATGTGCTTAATTGTATTTATATTTATCTGGTGACATTTTTATGTCACTTAGAGAGCTTTGTTTTGCTTTTTGGCACGCTACCGCCCTTAGGTCTGGCTCCTAAAGGCAATGCATTTGGTTTTTTATCATTTGTGCTCAAGGCAAAGGATTGTATAGCAAACAGGTTGCAACGAAAAGTACAAGACTGACAAAAAAATGGCTTTTTTATGACAACCAACCAAGATATAAGGTGTCAGTTTAATCAGAAAATCGTAAATTCTGCCTACCTAAAGCGCGTTTTATAATACGCATTTATTCGTTTATATTTATTACAAAATGCAAAAAGTTGCCTATGTGGAATATGCATCACAATTTAATGCAACTTAAAACACCGTTTAACACTCCCCTAGCATTTTGACTCCTACTTTCGTGTTTATCTGGTCGGTTACCCTCCCTCTTCTCTCTTCGATTCATTACATTGATACCTATGGAAAGGAGATAGCTATGGAAGTACTTCATCATGGTGGGAAGGATACGGTGACAGGCTCTTGTCACGAACTGCGACTTGAGCAAGGGAGCATTTTGATCGACTGCGGGTTATTTCAAGGTAAAGATGCATTGGTAGGTCGTCATGATCGTTCGCTGGCGATAGAGTTTTCTTTAACCAAGGTAAAAGCGGTGGTACTGACCCATGCTCATATTGACCATATAGGCCGATTACCATGGCTACTCGCTGCTGGTTTTAAAGGCAAAATCTACTGCACACAAGCAACTGCTGAGTTGGTCCCTCTTATGTTAGAGGACGGATTAAAGCTACAGCTGGGTTTAGGCAAACATCAACGGCAGCATATATTAAATCTAATTAAGCAACGATTGGTGCCATGTCAGTACAATACATGGCTTCCTCTTAAGGGGTTGGCTTATATACGCTTTCAACCTGCGGGCCATATTTTAGGTTCTGCTTATTTGGAATTTAAACTCTCAAATAATGACGTAGTGGTATTTTCTGGTGATCTCGGTCCAAGTGATACGCCTTTACTCCCAGATCCGAAACCTCCTGAAAAAGCAGACTATTTGTTTATTGAGTCGACCTATGGTGATAAGCACCATGAAAGCGTAAAAAATAGAAGCACTCGATTGCTCTCTATTATCGAACATGCGCTGGAAGATGGTGGTGTGATTGTTATTCCTGCTTTTAGTGTCGGTAGGACACAAGAACTGTTATTCGATATCGAACAACTTCTGCACCAGGAGTCTTTACATGGTGCCCTACCAATTATTCTTGATTCGCCTTTAGCACGAAAAGTGACAAAGACTTATCGGCGCTTTAAAAAGCTTTGGGGTAAAGAAGCAAAAAGGCGTTTAGAGCAACATCGTCATCCTCTCGGGTTTGAACAATGTATTACGATTGAGACTCATGCTGAACATATGAGATTGGTGAATCGTCTGGCGAGCACTTCTGAACCGGCTATTGTGGTTGCTGCTTCTGGGATGTGCGAAGGTGGTCGAGTGATAAATTATCTTAATGCGTTGTTACCCGATAGTCGTAATGATGTGCTGTTTGCTGGCTATCAAGCTGAGGGAACGCTAGGGAGAGAAATTCAAGAGGGTGCGAGTGAAGTTGATATCGAAGGAAAGAAAATTAAAGTGAAAGCTCAAGTACATACGATGTCTGGCTATTCTGCTCATGCAGATCAATCCGATCTAATTCGCTTTGTAGAAGGAATTAATCCACCACCGAAAGAAGTGCATTTAATTCATGGTGAAAGTGTTGCAAAAGCAGAGCTGTATCAACATTTTGCCAGGAAAAAAATGAACGTTGTGCTTTAATTTACTGATAAGAAAATCAGGAGAAATTGGGTAAAAGTATCGTTTTGCTACCATTCTGTTACTTATTTTCTCCTTGAGATAGTTACCTTGTCGGTTAAAATAGCCGTCGAATAATTACAATGGCAGTTGGCACTATTATGTTTCTGGAACTTCTATTTATCTTCTTTTCTTCGTTTGCCACTTTGTTTCTCATGCGTAAGGTTGCTAAGTCGGTAGGCTTAGTTGATAAACCGAACGAAAGGAAGTTACATGACGGTGCTGTTCCACTTATCGGTGGGATCTCTATCTGTATTGTCCTTATCCAATTTCTGACCTTTAAACCAGAAGTTATCGAATATAGTTGGCTGTATGTATGTTCTATCGCACTCTTAACGCTTATCGGTGCCATTGACGATAAGATCGACTTGAGTTTCAAAATACGCATGGGAGTTCAAGCTGGGTTATCTTTGGTGATGGTTCATATTGCCGGTATTGAATTGCACAGCTTAGGTAACATGTTCGGCTTTGGGGATATAAATTTAGGCTGGACTGGCATTGTGATCACAGTGCTAGCGGTCATCGGTGCAATCAATGCTTTTAATATGGTAGATGGTATTGATGGTCTGCTAGGTGGGCTTTCTATTGTAACCTTTGGCGCTCTAGCCTATTTATTAAGAGTAGACGCCCAACACGGCTTAGCTTATCTCTGTGTGGTTATTATTGTTGCGATGCTGCCTTACATTTTCATGAACTTGGGGATTTTGGGACGCGCTCGAAAAGTATTTATGGGTGACGCTGGCAGCATGATGATTGGTTTTACTGTGATCTGGCTATTGCTGGGTGTTAGCCAAGCGGAGAGTAAACCACTGATGCGCCCAGTGACGGCATTGTGGCTAATTGCGGTTCCGTTGATGGATATGGCGGCTATCATGATTCGCCGAGTTCGCCGAGGGGATTCGCCATTCAAACCCGATCGTGAACACTTACATCATATTTTCCAACGTATGGGCTTAAGCCCTAAGCAGACCCTAGTAGCAATCTGCGGTATTGCAACTCTTTATGCTGCTTTTGGTATTTACGGTGAGCTGGCGGGTATTTCTGAACCAGTGATGTTCTATACCTTCATTGCCTGCTTTGTTGTGTATTCCATTTTACTTGCTTATGTATGGCGAATTACGAGTTTTGTTCGAGCGAAGATCGAAGCCAAGTCAAACCGAGAAACATCAGCTAACATAACCTAATAAATAAAAAGCCCTGTCATTAATAACGACAGGGCTTTTTTGAGCAGTAAGTCAACTGATATTAAATGGCAACATTGAGTGAATTTATTATCATTCTTGCTGCCGACTCTACAGAAAACTCTTTTTCTAGCAAAGAATAAGCAGCATGACCAATCTCACCTCTTAATTGCTGACTTTCATATAACGCAACAGCATTATTAAGTAGTTCACCATCATTACCATTGATCGAAATAAAACCAGCGTTATTACTGTTAACAATATCCATCAAATCATTACCAGCGTTAACACTGCCAAGAATAGGAATTGATTGCACCATATAACCCAATAGCTTCCCAGGAAAGTTATGCGCTGTATGCTCGGCTGATAGTGAAAATAGGCCGACATCTATCTCAGAGAGAATAGCTTTAAACTCTTCCTGATCGACTGAAGGCAGATAGGAAAAATTGTCAAGTTTCCATTCTTGAGCAAGCTCATTAATTAAATCGACTTCGTCACCTTGTCCTACATAAAGAAAATGAGCATTAGTTTTACTACTCATACTCTTTGTGAGGCGCATTAGGTTTGCCATATCTTGAGCGTGGCCAATGTTACCGCCGTAGAAGAAAATAACTTTGCCATCTAATTTAAGTCGCTTTCTAATACTGTCACTTCTAAGATCTGGCTCATGTGGGCGCAGCTCCGCCCAGTTCCGCAATATTTCAGTGGAGTAGCGGACTTTAGTCATATCATTGAATATTACTCTATTTTTCTCTGACATTAAGCCAATCATATCTGCTTGTCGGTATGAGTGGTCTTCAAAATAGCGAAAATATTTTTCTATCAATGAGCCAGATCTGATCATCCCCGCATCAATGACCCATTGGGGAAAGAGATCACGCAAGACTAAATAAGACTTACAATTACAACGGCGTTTTATTTTACTCACTAGACTGCCAAAAAATATCGATGGTGAGTAATAAACCACGCCATCAAATGTGTCTTGCTTGACTTCATTAGATATTGCGCGCCATGCTCGTGTAGACAGCAGAGTTTCATTAATAGCCCTTTTTACTTTGGATATATCCTTAATTGGACCACTAGAGAATCGCCAAATATCAACCCCATCCAAAGTATCTTTAGTCAAGCTTTCCTTTTGCCCTTCTGATGGCGTAATTACCGTCACTTGATGACCAGTAGAAACCAAGTGCACCGCTAGTTCGTGAAACATTTTTGCTGCCACACGTGTACTGTGTGGCAGATAATCATCGATAATCAGAGCTAAACGCATCAATACTCTTTCCAGACAACACGGCGTACATAATCTGTGTAGGAGTGAATAATACGAACAACCTTATCGGATACATTCGGCATGCTGTAATCTTCCACTCTTCTCAGTAAACGGGTCTCGCCACTTGGCTGACTTTCTAGTATCTTCAATCCCTGCACGATGCGCTCGACATCTAACCCAACCATCATTACCGCGGCTTCTTCCATTCCCTCTGGACGCTCGTGCGCTTCTCGCAAGTTCAACGCCGGGAAATTCATAATCGATGACTCTTCATTGATTGTGCCACTGTCAGAAAGCACCGCTTTCGCATTTTTCTGAAGGTGGTTGTAATCATGAAAGCCTAGCGGCTTCAGAAGCTGAATATTGGCATGAAACTCAATGCCTTGAGCTTCGATTCGGTTTCTTGTTCGAGGGTGCGTAGATACGATAACCGGGTATCCATACTTCGCCGCCACTGTATTCAAGCTCTCCGCCAATTTAGCCAGTTGTTTTGGTGAATCGACATTTTCTTCTCGGTGTGCACTGACAACAAAGAATTCACCTTTCACCAAGTCAAGGCGGTCAAGAACATCTGAGCTGTCGATTCGAGGCATGTAGTGATTTAAAACCTCGAACATTGGACTACCCGTTTTAATAACACGATCGGCAGGAAGGCCTTCCGCTAACAAGTAGTCTCGTGCGATCGTGCTGTAAGTAAGGTTGATATCTGCAGTGTGATCAACAATACGACGGTTGGTTTCTTCAGGGACTCGTTGATCAAAACAACGGTTACCTGCCTCCATATGAAAAATTGGCACCTTACGACGTTTGGCAGGAATAGAAGAAATGCAAGAGTTGGTGTCACCTAAAACAAGCATCGCTTCTGGTTTTATCTCTTCCAGCACTTCATCCACTTTGATGATAACCTGACCGATGGTCTCAGCAGCGTTCTTACCCGCTGCATTGAGAAAGTAATCCGGTTTACGAACTCCTAGATCGTTAAAGAATACTTCATTAAGTTCGAAGTCATAGTTCTGACCGGTGTGCACTAGAATATGTTCACAGTGCTCATCCAACTTTGCCAACACACGAGATAGCCGAATAATCTCAGGACGCGTGCCAACCACTGACATGACTTTTAATTTCTTCATTTGTGTTTTCTCTTCAATGTTTACAGTGGGAACGCAAAAGTATCTGGCGCTTCACGGTCAAAAATCTCATTAGCCCAAAGCATAACGATCATTTCTTCATCACCGGTATTCGTAATGTCATGTGACCAACCTGGCACAGTCTCGACGATTTGAGGAGCACTGCCTTCTGTCTCCAGCTCATAACGCTCGCCCGTCCCAATGTGTTCAAACTTAAAGCGAGCTTTACCCTTTAAGACAAGGAACTTTTCGTTCTTGCTGTGGTGGTAGTGCCCACCTCGAGTTATCCCTGGGTGCGCTGTAAAGAAAGAAAACTGACCTGCCTGTTTTGTTTTTAGCATTTCGCTAAACACACCACGCTCGTCACCATAACTAGGGATGGTGTAGCTGAATTGGTCAGGTGACATATAACTTAAGTAAGTTGAATACAAAGCGCGAGCCAGTCCAGTACCTACATCTTCAGTCACTAAATTGTCACGGCTTTCCTTAAACGCTTTAAGTAAATCTGCAACCTCACCCACTGTGGTTGGGTATTCTGGTAAAACAGCTTTAAAACCACTCTGCTCAGTATTGTCTAGCAAAGCAATTAAGCTTCGGCAAACATCGTCTATGTAGACCAGCGTTACCGGAGCTTTAGGATCGTTTATGATAATGTCTAGGTCATTGAGTGTGTTGTAACAGAAAGTGGCAACAAATGAGTTATAGTTTGGGCGACACCATTTCCCGAACACGTTAGGAAAACGATAAATAAAAAATGGAGCGCCGCACTCTTGTCCATATCGCTCAACACTTTGTTCAGCAGCTCGTTTACTTTGTCCATATGCATTATTTTGAAGCGCTTGGGTAGAAGAGCTTACAACAAGAGGCGTCTTTTTACCGCTGCCTTTGAGCTGTTCAACAACGAAGTCAGTAAAGTCAGCATTACCCTCTTGAAATTCCGCTTCTGTTTTTGGGCGATTAACTCCAGCCAAGTGATAGACAAAGTCTGCTTCAGCTAAAGCGTGAGCTGCTTGTTCACGTGAAGTATCACGACCGATTTCAACAAGGTCTTCGTGGCCATGTTCACGAAGCATGACGCAAAGGTTTTTCCCAATGAAGCCCTTGGCTCCTGTTACAACAATCTTCATTTATACCCCCTCTGGTACTACTAAGCTTCCCGCTTCAATGTCGACAATGAAGTCAAGTTTACGCAATAGCTTAACCATGCCGTCCACATCTAAGCGCTCGGTGTTATGAGAGTTGTAATCCTCAATGAGAGATAAGTCTTTCTCACCTTCTTCATGGTATTTTGAGTAGTTGAGGTCTCGATTATCTGATGGGATACGATAGTAGTTGCCTTGATCTTGAGCTACAAACATTTCTTCACGACTACACAGTGCTTCGTACAATTTCTCTCCATGACGAGTACCAATGACGTTAACTTGATGTTCACCCTTGTGAGTGATTCGCAAAAGCGCTTGGACTAATACATCAATAGTCGCCGCAGGAGCTTTTTGTACAAAGATATCGCCATTGGCTCCGTTGACAAATGCGTGCAATACAAGGTCGACAGCATCGTTGAGAGTCATCATGAAACGAGTCATGTTAGGATCCGTGATCGTGATGGGCTGACCATTAATAATCTGACGTAAAAACAGTGGGATAACTGAGCCACGAGAAGCCATGACGTTACCGTAACGAGTTGCACAAATAGTAGTGTTGGTATGCTCAAGGTTTCGACTCTTGGCAACAATGACTTTCTCCATCATCGCTTTTGAAATGCCCATCGCGTTGATAGGGTAAACTGCTTTATCTGTACTCAAACAAACCACGCGTTCCACATTATTTGCAATCGCCGCTTCTAGTACATTTTCAGTACCTAATACGTTGGTTTTTACCGCCTCTAAAGGGTAAAACTCACAAGAAGGTACTTGTTTTAGCGCTGCCGCATGGTAAATATAATCAACACCGCGAGTAGCATTAAGGACACTTTGATAGTCGCGTACATCACCAATATAAAACTTGAGTTTATCGTTGTTGTACTTCTTGCGCATGTCATCTTGTTTTTTCTCATCACGAGAAAAAATTCGGATTTCTTTGATATCAGTATTGAGGAATCGGTCTAGGACAGCATTACCGAACGAACCTGTACCACCTGTAATTAATAGGGTTTTATTTTTAAACATTATCAACTATCTCTAGAATTCATAATTAAATCAAATATTCTCTTGCAGTTCCCATCACCAAATTCATGAAAACTTTCTTTTGCAACTTTCAGCTCGCCTTTATCATAATTCCCAGAAAGCCCTTCGGTAAATGCTTCTTTGAACGCTTTAAAGGTCTTAGGTTTATGACCAGGGGTTACTTCATAGTAATCAAAGTTAAAACCAGGATTCTTCTTGTAATCTTCAATATCATATGGAAGGAAAATGATTGGTTTTTCGAGGTGCAAAAAGTCAAAATAAATACTAGAGTAATCAGTAATCAATAGTTCAAAAGAATTTATATAGTCCATAACATCAGGAAACTTCTCTTGATCAAATGAAATTACATTGGGTAATGACAGGATCCTTTCATTACTTTGACTATCCAGCAAATGAGCTCGAACAAAAACAAAAGCATTTTCTTCTTCTAGGTATGCTTGTAATTCAGCCAAGTCGAGATCTTCAAATGGAAAGAAAGTTGTAGATGGTCTCTCATCTGAGTACGTCTTAAAGGGATTTAAACTGAATGATTTTTGCTGAGAATTACGCCAAGTTGGAGCATACAAAACCAGCTTAGAAGATTCGTTTATATGGCTATTGAGCGCATACAATTCGCTTCTTCTACTTTCATTAAAAATAGCATCGTTCCAAGCTTGTCCAGTAACAAAAACTTTACATCCTTTGGTTCTAAAGCTATCAACTAATACCTTTGAAACAACCTTTGATGTACTGGTAACAATATCATATTTTGGGTATACCGAAGAAAAGAGCAGTCTTTTAATCATGTTAATACTAGTATCTTTGTATAACACTCTTTTCAAAGGAATACCATGCCACAAATTAACACAGAGACGACCTATATAAAAGAAGGGAACTTTAATAGGTAGGCCTGTGGAGGTAACCCATACTCCAGAAGACATAATAATCTCAATATTATGTCTTCCCTTGTTACTGATAAAATAATTACCTATTGAATTATTTAATTTATTTCTTAATTCATCATTATTTATTATATATCTACAATCTAGATTAGAATTATTAATACAGTATTCGAAAAGATGCTTAGAATTCTGATTAAAACTACAACCAGAAGCAGAATAAAAAATTATTCTATTTTTATTTTTAGAAAAAAAAGTATAAAAAACTAGATAGTAAAACTTCCAAAAAGTATCCATCATCAATGTAGAACCATTTACGTTTAGCGTTTAAAAGACAAAACCGGACGCTCAACTATGCGCCATGAAGCAAACCCAGATAATACTGTAAATAGAATCACAGCCCAAAAGCCAATATAATTTTCAAAACCAATATAGATAAATAAATTAACCCATAGCATATGGTAGATGTATATCCCATAAGATATATCATTACCTTTAAGCGTCATAAATGAAAAATCTGTTTTCGTATAGGCAACACAAATAACGAGCATTGCTAAAGGAATCAAAAGTAGTGGCGTAATAAATGAGCCATACGTTATCAAACCTAAGTTGTCGCAGATAATTGCCAGTACCATATAGGAAAAAGTTATGATTATCAGTTTTCCTGATAGCAACCGTATGATGTAATCTCGATATTTTTGCAAGATACAACCTAATAAGAAATAGCAAAAATAAGGAATAAAAGTAACACCAAAAAGCTTACCTAGTATGCTGATCTCATCACTGTCATGAACAAACCCGCCATATACTTGGTTTATTATAAGAAAAAATAAAAAAAGGAAAATAAGGGCATAGCCAGATTTCTTTGAATTAAACTTTTGGATAAAAAAATAAAGAATAGGCGTCATCAAGTAAAATTGAATTTCTACAGGAATAGTCCATAAACTACCATTTATTACACCTACACCAAAAGACCTAAGAAAGTCAGGGTTGTAGAATTGACCAATTGTAGCCTGTGCAAAAATCCATTGAGTAAGCTCTATTAATGAAAAATCCGCTTTAACAACAAAAATCACCATAATGACGGTGAATGATAAGCAAACCCAAAGCGCTGGAAATATTCTGACAAATCTATTAAAAGCATAATGCCTTAAAGTCGGACTTCGCTGATACGCTGAAGATATCAGGTAACCGCTAACCAAAAAGAATATTGGCACACCAGGAAAAAAACGTAGGAAATAATCATAAGGAATGAATTTTACATCAAGGTGATGGACACTATGCCCTATAACTACTTGCAAAGCAGCAAACAATCGAATGAGATCAAAGTTGTTAATTTTTGAATATTTCAAAGTTAGACCTTAGATGTTACCGTTAAATTGTTGTACTGAGTAGTATGAAAAATAGAAATAAAGCACTGCATATACAATAGGCAATAATCCCGTGTATATTCGTCTAACATTAATCATCTTTAACGTTAGATAAGCCAATAAAAATGCTTGAAAGAACGCAAGATAGTAAAGCACTCGATTGAATATTGGACTAGTATAAAACAACATACCTAATAAATAAGTCACAATCCCTAAGTTACAGAACAATCTTAACCTATCATCTACCTCTCTAGTCAGAAAAAAAGAGGCTATTAAGCAGATAATAAGATTAACAAACATACCTAACTTCATGCCACCTATATATGAATTCATATGCTCGGAGACCAAATAAAATTTATATGGTACATTTGGAGGCAAAGTATTGTATAGCCATTTTGCAAGTTCTCCAACAAAATTAATCTGCCCTAAAAAAAAGAAAAACAAAATAATTAAAGAGAAAATACCAAATGGTATCTTTCTATCAAAAATGAAGACTAAAAAAGGAAATAAGATAAAGATAAGTACAGTTGGATGAAAGAGTGCACCAATTAAAACAAATAGGATATACTTACCCCATTTACGGTATAAGGCATGGTTAATAAATGAACAAATCAGTACAAGTGATGCAACATGCGACCGCAATATATTAAATCCACTTAGAAAAGTTAAGCAAAAGAATGCTAACATGAAAACAATAAAAAACTCTTTCCGACTAAATACTTCCATAAATGATGAAAATACTGACCAAAAAAGTATAAATTGTAATACAGACACTACAACAAAAAATAATCTTGGATCATCCGTAATCAAGTTTAACACATAAAACAAATAGTAGAAAAAGACACTATTTGTAATCTTAAACTCAATATCACCTGTATATAGTGCTATATATGATGGGTAATCAGTACCAATATTAACTTGCGAAGCCATCGTAATAAGTATTGGAGTAAGCAAGAAAAGCAGTGCTAACGATTTGTTTTTTTCGACACCTTTAAAAAACAAAATAGGATAGATAAAGAAAATGTAAACAGAACAGAGTATGGGATAAATAATATTCATAAAGACTAACTTATGCTAAGCACCCTCTATCGAACATGCTTAACTGTCAGCTTGCTTTTAAAATTTGAGATGAATTTTCTTACACAAAATACTATTAATAACAATTTTTCGTTACTAACAAGGTATGCAGAGTTTATTATTCCAATTTTTCTAGCCAATCTAAAGTATCCGTTGTATTTTAGATCTAGGTTTTTCCTTAAGTCTAAATAAGCGCTTCTAATTTCTTCATCAGTTTCGAGCTTAAGCTTATTACGATGATCATTTAGTAACGCTCTCATATGACCTAACTTTTTCAGAGCACAGTTACTATTTAATAAACTATTTGAAGTTAAAAACTTAATATAATCTAAGATTACAACTCGCAAAGCATTATAGTGCTCTGTTGTTATTTTTCTTCTTGTTGTTGAATTTTCATTATTGCGATACGCTACACATTCAATATTGATATTTGCAACTCTCTTTGCATGAAAAAGACCTTTTAATACAGGAAGTTGGTCTTCATAATAAAACCCAGAGAACCCAGAAAGCACATGATTGATATAAAAGTCTCGTCTCCATATTTTATCCCAATTATATGCAGTGTACATATTATCACTGAGAAAGTCTTTTCCTAGATATATTTTATCCAAAGCTATATCTTTATTTTCACATAAGCCTGTTAGATCTATATTCTCATTAAAAACCTTATAGTTATAGATACCTATATCTAAGTTGTTAGCTTTAGCTAAGTTATACAATATCACCAAACTATTTTGATAGATCAAATCATCTCCATCTAGAAAAACTAGGAACTCACCTGTAGCTCTTAAAGCTCCAACTTCTCTCGCTTTTGCTGGACCTTCATTATCTTTGTTAATAATATGTAAATTGTGATTTTCATCTGCTATCCGAGCAAGAATTTGGCCTGTATTATCTGTCGAACCATCATTAACAACTATTACTTCAAAATCAACCAAAGATTGATCCAGAGCTGAATAAATACTGTCTGCTATGTAACTTTCACCATTAAACACTGGCATTATTAATGAAATTTTCATTTTAATCACATGCCTTTATCTTCAAGAACTTCCCTAAGCAAGTTTTGGGAAAGCTGTATTTCCTGAGCTCGGACTTTATTTACTCTGTCAAAGTCTATTTTACCATGAATTAATTCTTTAGAAATATCATTGACACTAGTTACAAGTCGTTCTATTAGATCAAACTTTGACAATATAGATGTAAATCTTGCGAGCCCTCGCTCTTCGTTACCGATAGCTATAAATGGAATATTAAATATGATACAAAAAGCTACACCATGAAATGAATCAGTTACGACATACTTTGCATCCATAAATGCACGGACCCACTGTGTTACTGCAGGATATGTTTCATAAGGCGTTTCCGGAAGGACTGTAAAATCTTTCAATTGCGTCTCTTTTTTCACAAAATCAATAACTTCTTTTTTGCTATCACCCTGGTCAAGAACATAAACAAACAGCTCCCCTTCAGACTTTGGAGTTTGATCAAACTCAACTAACTTAATATAGTCATTTTTTTTCAACAAGAGGGTTGGGTCAACAACATGCTCCGCGTGAACACCAAACGCTGATTCGCATATCTGAACACCTGAACTTTCTCTTACGGTCACAAGATCAAACTGCTTCAAAAGCTTAGATACACGAGGGACTAATTCATTAGAATACTCTGATGCACTATCGATTCCAAATGAAGCCGCGTAAGACAAACGCTTTACATCATCTCTTCCTTCAAGAAAATCAAAGAAATAACTCAAAATACCTGGAGAATATAGTGGTCTCCAAACTTGATCACTACCTACAACATATGCATCAAAGCCGTAAGCACTCAGTTTATCTATACTTGACGTACTTTTAATACACTCCGTCAAAACCAAGTTGTCTCTGATAAATCTATCCGTTTCTTTTTGAATGAAGGATTTTTCTTTTTGAGATAGTGGCCAAAGCCTTGATACTTGCTGTTTAAGAACATAACGCTTGATACAAGAGCGTATAAATGACGGCAGACCTAGCAGCTTCGGTTTTTTGAAAGGTATATCGGCAGTAAAAACATCGTGACCCATCTCAATAAGAACTTTTTGCAAAGCATAAGCTTGAAGAAGCCCCCCATAATTTTTATGGAGAGGTTGAGTGAGAATACAGATTTTCATTTTAATGACCTTTTACTATTTTACGGATAGTACTCATACCTTTATGACCTATCATTTTTTTTGCTTTTCCCTTAAATAAAAGCTTTGAGTCTTGCTTTATATTAAGAACTTTCTCTAATGCTTGACTCTCCAATTCGCTATCGGTAAATATCTCAAAAACGATTGATTGTTCAATAGAATCTGTAGACAAAAATTCATTTTTCTGAGAATCAAACTCTGACTTACTCGATGCACTTAGATATCTAAAACCAAGCCCTTCCGCATAGTTTTTAACAAGGCTAGTAGATTTGTTGCCGAAGTGGTTAGCCGCCGCAATATATTGGTCAGCTTGTTCGCTAAAATATGCAGCATGGTGATTATATTGCCTAAATTCAGTTCCTTTACCATTGTTGATCATGAGTATTCTAAGATTCTTTCCTACATGTCGATTACCAAGTGCATTCATGTCATAAAAGAATGCGAGGTCACCTAATACGCAGAAATAAGGAGTGTTTTCATTGGCAAATGATGCCCCAAGTACTGTAGAGAGTATCCCATCAATGCCAAATCCCCCTACATTACACCACACAGATACGGATTTGGGTGTCTCAAAAAAGTTCCATGAGCGTAGGCTATTCAGAATACCTAAATGCAGAACTGAACCTTCGGGGATTTGCTCTGATAATTGAGATGCTACCCATATGTTTGAAAATGGGAGGTCAGGTATATTTTCTTGTAACGAAACTAAATACTCTCGGCACAACTTAAAGTAGCTATCTTCCGAAGGTGTTGCTTTTGTATATTTTTTGAAGAACGATAGCTCCGACATTTCAAAGACATGCTTCAGTTTTCTGAAGGTATCTCTGATTTCTCCATCTGGACTAACTCTCCAAACTTGCCTCCCAGACATTCTCAAACTTGGATAATCACCACTGATTTCACCGATGTGTATGGATACATCTGGTTTCAACGCTGAGTTATCCATAAATTCTTGACCAGCAGCAAGCGAAAACAACAGACGGTATTTCCCTTTGTAACCACTTGTATGATCACAAAAGACAACTGCGTTATTCGATGCACAGAAATCATCTAATGCTTGAGTTTCCTGTCTTGACCATGGCGCATGTGAACCGATAAAAACAGCAATTTTGCCATTTAGGCTAGGAAGGTCTTCACTCTCAAATGTATGCCGATGTATTGCTCGAGCAACAGGCAAGTCTTTGCAATCAAAGGGGAGGTTGTAGTTTGTGAATAAATTTATATGTGCAGGCCCTCCCCCAGATCGAGATAGTTCTAATATTGCTTTATTTGCACTAATTTCACATGCCCATACATCATCTGTGTCTTTTACAATGGGCATAGATACACTAATTCTGGAGATATCGTTTTGAATATTACTTCTGTCAATCACTTGCGCAACTAAGTGACCAACTTTTGAGGTATCTTGTGTTGAAGTGACAGCTAATACAGGTAGTTTTCTATAATATGCTTCTGTTAAGCCAGGCAGATAGTTTCTTGATGCCGTTGCTCCTGTACAACTAATTACAACAGGCTCTAATGTCTCAGCAGCTAAGCCACAAGCCATGTAAGCAGCGGAGCGTTCATCCACCGCAGAATATATTTCAAAATAAGGGTCATTTTGTATGCTGCCAATAAATGCTACGTTTGTATTTCCTGGGGACGCAATTACCTTCTTAATACCATGTTGTTTCAGTAATGATATTAATATCTGTGCATTTCTTTCTCTTGTATACATAAATTCCTACCTGTTACAAACGTATCTGTACAGTAAATATTTCACTTTATTTTTAATACCTATAGGTTCAATAATCGAAGTATGATTTCCTGCTTGCTTGTCTTTTAAGGCTTCAACTTTCCAATCTATATATCTAAATTTAGGGTTATCAAGAAACTCATTTAAACACATGTCTAGCCCTACCTCTGGAGGCAAGAAACTCTCAGTATCAATATATTGATTGATTTTATTATTATCGAACCTACGATTGTAAACCCTATCATAATCTATTTGATACTTGGCACTGTGCCATTGCTTAATATCTGACACGCTCTTTGCAGTAATATTTAACTTGATGTTTTCCCTATGATTAAGTGTATTAATATATAAATCTAACACTTTCTTCCACGTGATGGCATGTGGAGATGTAATATTAAACACTTCACCCATTGTGCTTTCCTTCCCTAGCAAGGAAGAAATGCCACGAGCTACATCTAAGCCATAAGTTAAGGTGGTGAATTTTTGTAAGATTTCATCGCCAATAATAACTTTCCGACCATTTATTGCTCGATATAACCATCCTTCTTTTTCTAATACACCAAGTTGAAAACGATCTTCACTATATGTTATATAAGGGCGAATTATAGTCCAGTTATTATTTTTAGATTCCAAGAGGATATTTTCTTGTCGAGCCTTACTTAATGCATATTCATCTGTATGTAAATATTTTCCATCTTTACATACATCCAATAAACGAGGAGACTTCTCTGTTATAACTTGCGAGCTGTTAGCATATACTCGAGCTGAGCTAATAAATACATACTGACTTGTTGAAGATAAGAGTTTATCAACTCTACCCTCTAGCTCTTGTGTTTTGTAGATCATGAAGTCAACTATGACATCCCACCTGTGCTCCAATAATGACGTGATAAAGTCATCATCTTTTGCGTTACCAGTGATATACTTAACACCTTCACCGTTGGGTCTAGAACTTCTAGTTGTAACATAAATATTGTTTTCATTGCTCAAAAGACAATCCACTAAGTGCTTACCCATAGCACCAGTACCGCCCAATATCAATATATCCATTAATCTGAGCCTAATTTATTTTTTATTTTATTACTAATCAGGTGCATCATCTTGTTCCTAGTACTCAAATCAAAACCAATAAAAACTATTGAAAAAAGTGTAATAATAAACACACATACAACATAAAAGTACGCGTTAATATCCAAGCCTAAACTAACAAATAAAATTGGTAAAGAAATGGCTTTAATAACAGGAATTAAAACCTCTTTTGTATATTCTAATATTGGAAGACTTATTAAATAAGACACTAACTTTAGTCTTACTAAAAACATAATCAAATTCGCAATAATAGCAATAATAAAAACACTGTACGCAGGATAACCTAAGCTTAAGAATAAATAACAAACAAGAATAATTGATATTTGTATTGTTCCCAGAATAAGTTCATATGTTTTTATTTTCCCCGGAGCCCTTGCAGCAGCGGTAAGAGGCAAACTAATCGACATAATCAACATTTCTATCATTGTTAACTGTGTAAATAAAACTGCGTGTTCCGGAGGTTGATGTAACCACAAGCCTAAAACTAATTCCATACCAGTTACTAAAGGTAGAGTAAGCATCCACATGAGAAAGAAAGAAAGCTTCGAGCCAGTAAAAACAATGTCATATAGTTCTTGACTGTTTCCTGATGCATAATTTTTTATAATTGAAGGATAAAGCCCAGTGTTGAATGCGTTAGAGAATGCATTCACCTGTGTCGATATAGATATCGCGATAGCTCTAGAAGCAGCAGTTGCAGGGTTAAAGAACTGATTTATTAGAATAGTTAACCCTTGTACTCTTAGTACCGTGGTAAACTGCCCAAATAAAGCCCACCCAGTGAATAAAATAATATCAATAAATAGTTTTCTATCCCAATACCACTCCCTAAACTGGCACTCATTAAACTTTTTACAACAAATGATTAAATACAATGAAAAAACAACAATTGAAACGCTTAAAAGTAAGCCTCCATAATATTCAAGTTTATCCCCTTGATAATAGGTTATAGCCACAGCAACACCCAATTTCAAGATTGATTCAAATATTGATATCAATGCAAAGTAATGCATTTTTTCGTGGGCAATTATAATCGCTAAAAAAGGAGATGATAGAATACTAAATATCAGAGTTGTGATTGAATACTGATAAAGCGTTAACGCTACAGAGTATTTTTCCAAAGGAATATTAAGGTGGTTTTTTACGAACCACAAACCAATTGTTTCAAGCAATAATACAGCTATTGCAGCAATAATAAAATATATTATTAAGTTGACACTGAATATTTTTCTTAATTCAAAATCATCCGATTTTCCCAATGCAAACGAAAAAAAACGTTGGGTTGTAGATGCCATGCTCGTAGCTAAGACAGAACAAAGAGCAACAATACCTGCGACTACGCTATAAATACCATAATCGACAACGCCTAGCCCGTCTAGCACAACTCGCATACTGTATAGAGTAATTAAGACGATCAGTATTTGTCTGACATACAAGTATAATGTATTCTTTGCTATTGTTTTTTTGTCAGTTTTGTATGTCATGGTGTTATTAATCTTTCATGCTAAGTATAAGTTCATTAATCTATTAACTTTCAGTTAAAACATAACTTTTAAGTCATAGCTCTTACAATATCAATAACACTATGCAGTGAATCTTCAATCCTATCGAGATCAGTTTTCTTCAAAGATGACAAACTTTTTTTTATATCTGTTGTAGATATATCTTCGGTTCTAGGCAGGTAAATAACATTACAATAATCTGTTAAGTAATCAAACTTCCCTTTCCAATCATCGCCCATTGCAAACACATCAGCTTGAAAATGCTTAACATCATTAAGCTTTTGCTCCCAGTTGTGTTCAGGAAATACTTCATCTACATACCGACAAGATGCAACTATCTCAGCTCTCTCATTATATGAAAAAAAAGACCTCTTCCCCTTTAATTCATTAAACTCATCAGATGATATACCAACAACTAGTTTATCTCCGAGTTTACTCAATCGCTTTAATAACCTAACATGCCCAACGTGAAATAAGTCAAAAGTTCCATATGTAATTACTGTTTTCATTTTTAAACCCAAATATAACTTGTTCTGTTGGTGTATATTTATTTTTTAGTGTTGAATGAAAATCGTGCCAACACAATAGCCGATCCTAATAGTCCTCCAAACAACATTCCTAAGATACAAATCAAAGCTCTTTTGGGACTATCTTTTAACTCAGGAACAACTGCAGGATCTATTACACGAAAAACAAACTCTTCTTGTACTTCTGCTAACATTAAGCTCTTTGTTTGTTCTTCAATTAACTTGTAAAACGTGCTTTGCATATCTGCGACAGCAGTTTTTTGCAACTGTTTGTTTAAATAGGCAAGATTCTGCGACGTTTCTTTAATTGTTCTCTCTCTCATGACTTTATTAATATCTTCTATGAGCCAATTAACCCACTGCTCGGCGACATAAGGAGAGTAATATTTTATTGAAACTGTATATAATCCACTTTCTTCATTTTGATTAATGCTAAAAATTTCTTTACTAAAAACTTCAAATGCTTCTTGATACGTTGGTTTAGCTCCACGAAGCCCATCAGGCTTTCTAAGCCATTTATTATCAATGGAATCATAGACATCCTCATCTACTATCAATTGATTGGTGTTAATATCCCAACCCTTAACCGCCATCAGAGGCACTAACAAATCATGTTGACTTATAAATTGCTCTATAAACAACCTTGATTTCATCACCTGCACTGCCAACTCTGTTTGCGAACTTTCTCCACTACCTAAATTAACACCAGCCAATGCAGCAAGCCCACCTAGCTGACCAGCCATTTTGGATAATCCACCACCATTAGTGCTTTCTGAAGGAGCCAATAAAGCATCAGCTTTATAAATATTCGGCAAACTTAACGCTAGAACCAAAGCTCCAATTGTAAATAAAAGGGTTACTGAAAGAACAATCCACTTGCCCTTCCACAATGCATTAAACAATTCACGAAAATCAACTTCATTATCCAATTTAGAAGCATGATACTGAGGGAAAGCCGGATAACTGCTATTTCGTTCTTTTTGTGATTCCATTGTGTTCCAAATCCTAAGGTACTACGCATAAGTCTAAAGCAAACTCAACTTGGCAGGTTAAAAACTGACGTAGTATCAATGTAAATTAGGTGAGATAATCAGAGCCTGAGACTATAACCTCCCAAGCCCTAACTACTATTACTTCAACGCATTAATCGCAACACCAGTTTGGTACAAGATCTGCGTTGCTGCAGTCCACGTGCTTAATGCATCACGGTAATCGGTATCAATTGGCACAACGATAGTATCGCCAGCTTTTAATCCCTCTTGGTTGTTCCCGAACCAATAACCAGAAGAAGGCTTGTAAACAGAACCGTCTGCACGCACAACAAAAATACGATCTTCGTCTGCTTGTTTTTTAGCACCACCCGCTTTGTTTAGGTAATCGTCCACATCGAGTTTGTTGTCTAACAAGTAGGTAATTGGAACCTGAACTTCGCCCATGATTGATACCGTGTTGCGGAAGGTCGGAACAAAGAGGAAGTCTCCGTCCTCGAGCATAAAGTCCGCTGAACGCTCACCCTTTAAGATACGGTTTAACTGTACCACCATACGGCCAAGTGCTTTGCTGCGACTTGCTTCCTCAACAAATGCTAACGTTTTTTCTGGGTCTGAAATTACAGAACCTATATTACTATCTGCTCGAAACGTTTTCTTAGCGGTTTCTTTACGCATATCCGCTGCGTATTGATTTAAGAGCTTCTGCTCTTGTAAGCGTAATGCTTCACGCGTAAATATTGCTCCTTGAGGGTGAGCAAACTCGGTTAGACCGCCCGCTCGCTCCAATAATTCATTCAGAGTTTCCCCTTGACGCACGGTATAGGTTCCAGGGAAACGAACTTCACCCTGTAAAGTGACTGTACTTTGTAGCTTCACATTTGGCTTTTCTAGGATGTTCAAACGATCTCGGCCTACGATAATTACATCGTCCGAAGCACTGCCTTGGATTGCTTTACGCAAATCAATACGTTCAACATCAATATACGCACGCTCATCCGCACTATTAATCGCGGTTCGCGCTAGTTCTGCATTAATTGTGAATGCGTTGTAAGTCAAACCACCGGCTGCTTCAATAAGCGTTGATACCGTCATTCTTGGAGTGATCGGGTAGCGTCCTGGGTGCTTCACTTCACCAAAGACTTCAGCAATTTGAGGGGCTAGCCCCAAACGAGACTGTTGCTGAAGTTGTAACAACACTGGGGCAAGTAAAGTGCGACGAGTATTTTGCTTCAGCTTTTCAAAGTCTTCCTCTGTAATCTCTTTACCACGGAAAATGATTTTAGCTGGTTTCGCCTGCTCTGTGGCGTTCTGGTTGTTCAGCATACCGTTTTCTGAATGCGAAACGGCAACAGAAGAGCTCATCACTTCTTGCTCTTTCTGTTGTTCCAGCTCAGCTTGCTCTTGCGCTTGCTCCAATGTTTTTGCTTTTGAAACAGCCTCTTGTGTTGCCAATGTATCCAAATCTTCGTTATTAAAGCGGTTGAAAACCAATATACGATCTCGTGATTGTAACTGGAGGTTGTCTTGGCTACCTGGTGATAGAATTGCGTTGGCTAAACTTAGTTGGAACACTTCAATATCACGCTGTGGATTAATCTCTCTTACCACAACGGCATAGTTAACATCAGCTGTAGAATTAAAAGCTGAGTCAACAGATTTGAAAAGATCGGCAACACGAAGGCCATTGCGCCATTCCACATAGCCAGGATGACGAACATCCCCCTCTATCTGCACGTAACGAGTAAGCTCTTCGCTTTTTTTCAAGATCTTGATGGCGTCGCCATTTTTAACTTTACTCTGTCGATCTTGCGTTTTATTGAAATCAAGCGTCAAAGCCTCACGAGCGCCATGTGAAGCGTAGCGTTTTATCTCCAACTGCTCGACATGAGCATTCGCAGTAAAACCACCTGCCATCTGAATAAGTTGTTGGTAAGTTTCACTGGCCTTGACTTCATAAATTGCCGGACGGTTGATCTCGCCTTCTATAGACACGGTATCGTTAACGGAACCAATTAAAACAACATCATCCGGTAGTAAGCGCACATCATTACTTGCATCACCTTTTAGTAACAGGTCATACATATCCAATTTACGAATGATTTTACCATCACGCTTTAGCTGGATATCTCTCAGCGCCCCACTTTCACCAAAACCGCCGCTGTAATAAATAGCTTGTGAAATTGTCGTTAATGCGCTAACCGTGTAGGCTCCTGGTTTATATGCATCACCCATGACAAACACTTGCATGGTGCGTAATTCACCCAATGAGATATCACTGCGCACACCAATCATTTGCTCTTTTACACGTTGCGTCAGAGAGTCTCGAACATCAGAAAAGTGCATGCCAGCAACATTTACCGGCCCAAGTGAGGGAAAGTTGATTGTGCCCGCACGATTTACGCGTAAACGATGCGTTTCATTCTCCTTACCAAACAACTGCACAATGATTTCATCACCTGCACCCACGGTGTAATTTGCTGGCACAGGAACATCACTGATCGGAGCAAAAGTGCTTGGAGAACCAGCAAAAAGATCTAAACCAAAACGTTTAAGCTCTTCCTGCTCACCTTTTTTGAGCCATTGTTCTTCGATATTGGAAGATACAGCGCCACTAGATTCAGCTCTAGGTTTGATTACTTGCGGGTTTTCGTAAGGAGACTTGTTTGAAGATGAACTAGAAGGAATGGAGAAACCATATTTACTCGCCAAGGCCTGTTGTTGGTCGGCGGGTAGATTTTGAAACATTTTTATTTGTTCTGGAGTGGGTGTTTGTGCCATTGAATAAGACGCAAACGTACTTGCCAATATAAAAGCGGCAATAGAGAAATATCCTTTAAACATGGTATGTCACTATAATAATTGAATAAAAGACCCTAGCCCCAAGTTTGAGCTCTAGGTATTTAAATTAGAAACGGTGCTGAAAACCCAATGTAATCGAGTTAAGGCGAACTTGGTCTTCAGAGACGTTATCAACGAACTCAAATATCACCGCGCTTTGGTTATTTAAAGCGTAGTGCATACCTAACCCAAAACTAAATCCTTGTTCTTTGTGAGAACCTACATTTTGTAGATCAAGCTGAACGCTTGAATACCCAGCTAAACCATAAAGTGCAACTCGCTCTGAAACCGGCATATTCAACTTAACAAAGCCGCTCAAAACGCTATCAACGGCAAGACCACTGTCACGTTGAACTGATGTCCCATAACGTCCTTCGAGACCAATGTAGTCATTAAAGAAGTACCCGGCTTGCGCACTAAGAAGAAAAGGGCTTCCCTCTTTCACGGACTCAGAAGGTGAGCTTTTCAATTCGGCATTTGAGTAATTTACTAAAGCACCAGCGTAAAAATCTGCAGATGCTGAAAAAGAACTCAGGCTTAAGCCCAGTACACTAAGTATTCCTAAACAATGCTGTTTTCTTATCACGTAAAAGTTCCTAGTACTGGTAATAATATGGGCTGCCAAAGCAAAGTTAAGCGTGCTATGCAGGCCATTAAATACTGAAGAGTTGGCACGCTACCGCCCTGAGGCGTTGAGCGTAAGCCACTGTATCGCTTTCTATATGGTGTAAGTAAAAACGACCTATTGACTCCAAGCCTCTAGTGCTGGAGGAAATAGACCGACAAATTATGCACTCTTGATAGTTTATCAGCAAGCAAGGGAGCAAGATAACCGCACAATGTCACGCTGGTGTTAGAAATGAGATCGTAAGCCATAGCAAAATAAGAAACTATTTACATGCTAAGGCTTTTTTATCTAGAATATAATTTGGAGCATTTTTTATGCTACCAAACATCGATGTTTTTATACCGGATATACAAGGATTAATAATGAAGAATACAGCTCTAGCTATTCTTATGGCTCTAAGCGCATCAACTGCATTTGCAGCAGAAGAAGCAGGTTCAGCAGGCGCAGCTTCTGCATCTGCAACAGGCACAACAGCTGTAGCAGTAGGTGCAGCAGCAGCAGTAACTGTAGTAGCAGTTGCAGCGTCAGATAGCGACTCAACATCTACTTCAACATCTACTTCTACTTCTACTTCTACAAACTAATTTCGTTTTGTAGATAGAAGATAATCGCCCTGAATGACTCAGGGCGATTTTATTTGTAAGAGGGAATAATGAATATCTTCCGAACGTTTAAATGGATACAACCACTCCTCACTCTTCTGCTACTAAGTTTACTCTTTGGCTGCACACAGAAATTCAATGATGTTTCAGCAACCGTCCAAGAAGCTTACGGTAACTACATTGATGTAGAGATGACACCAGAAGAAATAAATGCTGTTCCATATGCCAGTGCCTACTTGAAACTTGGAAATCAAAAACAGGTGTTTGTTGTTTTAGCTTTCGCGGAACGAAACCCACTCAGTGGTAAAAAACAACTAAAATGGGTAAGCGCCGATAAAGCAATGATCGTTACGGAAAATGGACATATTGTCAAAACGATTGGTCTACAGAGTGGGGACTTAGCGGGCGTTTACGGTGACGTTCCAGATTTTTCTTTAGATTCAACCTCTGTCAACTACGCACTCTCATACGATTGGGCGACACAATACCGTTATGGCTTTCCAGCAAATGTAACGCGCTCTTACTCAGGCCAAGAAACGTTAACAACACCTATTTCTAGCACTATAACCAACGTATATAGAGAAGTTGTTGAGTTTAGTAGCCTTTCTCAAGCGGTCGAAAACTACTATTGGGTCAATGAACAAGGTCAGGTCGTTAAAACCTTACAACACTTAGGGCCAAATATGATTCCGGTTGAGTTAACTATTTTGAAGGGATATAGCAAATCATGAGCAAGCAACTACTCACATTATTCGGTTTGGTCATGCCGCTTTTGAGCATGCCTAGCTTAGCTCAAACAGAAACCTCTGCTATGCAACCATTAAATGTTGAATTACTAGAAGCAGGCAAACAGCTACAGTTCCAAGAGCCGGCTCGTCTAGAAAATGTGTTAGCACTAGCTAAGGAGCAAAACACCTCGCTGCAATACTCTCTTGGTACGACTTTGTTTGATAAATCAGAACGCGCCGAGAAAACCTCTACCGCTTTAAAAAACTCGGTGCTCAATCAAATGATTCAACACAATTTGGTTGCACACCCATTCTACAAATTCATTAAGAAGCAAAGCTTTGCTCCACGCTTACTGTCCGCGATCGATGTTGATAAAATTCGACTAAATAAATTCGACAACCCACTGTTGCGCGGCAATTACCTACTCGCAAGCCCTCTACGCGAGGAGAAAGTATATTACTTAGGAAACCTAAGTAGCGTGTATTCCGTTAAGGCGCAAGCAGGTATCCCTTTACAAAGACAAATAGAGAATTTGAAAAGTAACATTGGTGCGTTATCAACACCGCCAGTGTTGATCTACCCAGATGGTCATGTAGTTAAGCCGCATCATGGAGCTTGGTTAGCAACACAATATTACTTACCACCTCTGACATTGGTATATATCCCATTTGGTGAGCTTGAATACTCCGAAATGGACCAAGATATTGTCCGCCTACTCACTCAACTGATACCAAATGCTACAAAGAGACCATAATGATGCCAATTAGAAAAAGCTTAACCCTTTCTTTAATGGGCCCAGCATTGGTTTGGGCTCAAGAGATGCCGTTTGAGGCGCCCCCTTTACGACCATCCCAAACAGACTTCGGTGGCGTTGGTTTAATGCAAATGCCAACCGGACGTATGGCTCCTGAAGGGGAATTCAACTTTTCTGTCACTGGAAGTGATGAATACCTTTTTTATAATGCAACATTACAAGTTATGCCTTGGTTGGAGACGACTATTCGTTATACTATCGTTCACGACGTTCTTTACAGTGACCAATCAAGCTTTTCAGGTGACAGTGATTACACAGATAAAGGCATCGACTTTAAAGTTCGCCTATTAGAAGAATCCAAATACTTACCTGAGTTGTCTTTCGGCATCCGTGACTTTGCAGGCACTGGCTTATTTGATGCAGAATTTATTGCAGCAACCAAACGTTACTCAAACCCAAACTTAGGCACTTTTGATTTTACTCTTGGTATGGGCTGGGGGTACTTAGGTACTCGAGACAACATTTCCAACCCGGTCTGTAAAGTATCAGACAGATACTGCGAACGCCCGTCCGATTTTAAAAATAATGGTGGCAGCGTGGATTTTGAACGTATGTTTAAAGGCCCAGCAGCATTGTTTGGTGGTATTGAATACCAAACCTTACACGCCCCCCTTCGCTTTAAGCTGGAATATGACAGTAATGATTATAGTGAAGACTTTCCGGTTAACTCCTCTTGGGCGAAAACGAAAGTAGATATGACCCCCCATACACCATGGAACTTTGGTGTGCTCTATCGTCTAGGAATGGTCGATTTTCGTTTAAGTTATGAACGTGGAGACACGCTGGTCGCGGGCTTAACGCTAAACACTAATTTCAATGACATGCCATCATTCTGGCGAGACACACCAACACCAGAAGTAGAAAGCAATCAGCCAGAAGAACTGTCTGATGTTGACTGGGAACGTGTAACAGAAGATTTAGACAAAATTGCAGGTTACCAAAACACGCGCATTTATGTTGATGACAACACCGTAACTGTCGTTGGTGAGCAGAAGAAATATCGTGACCGTACAGAGGCACATGAAAAAGCGGCAGCTGTACTCCATAATGAAATGCCTGACGATATTGATACCTATGCGATCAATGAACGCAGCCGAGGCTTAGTCGGCGAACAAACGATTATTTCCAAAGAGAAATATCGCGACTTTACACAAGTTAATTACATCAATCCGAAAATAGAAGATGCAACCGAAAAAGCTAGCAATAAGCCTAGTGGAGAATCTGTCTATGATGGTTTTGAACGTTTTGATTGGGGTTTTGCACCTAAGCTTGTTCAAACTCTCGGTAACGCAGAAGATTTCTACCTCTTTAGTGTAGGGCTAAGCGGTAATGCCTCATACTGGCTGACGGACAACCTTGAAATTGGCGGTTCGTTATACTGGGATTGGTATAACAACTACGATAAGTTTATCTATGTCACTCCACCTGATGGCACTACCGTTCCTCGTGTTCGCACCATGTTCCGCGCTTACCAAAATGAACATGCTGTAACCATGTCAAACCTACAATTGACTTGGTTCCAAGAGTATTCCGATACCATGGATCAGCAATTCTACGCGGGTTATCTGGAGAGCATGTTTGCTGGAGTCGGTACCGAGTTTCTTTACCGACCACAAGGAGCTAACTGGGCGATTGGCGCTGACGTCAACGTAATTTCTCAACGTGATCCACAAAGTTACTTTGGTGTTTACGATGAGAAATGGCAAAACGTGCCAGAATATGGACGTCCGTTCCAAGTTATTGATAAAGGCTTCACTGGTTTTGTATCTGGTTACTACTACCCTCAATGGGATTTCCTACAAGATTTGATGATCCAAGTCGATGTTGGTCAGTTCCTAGCTGGTGATATAGGTACACAAATCAATATTTCTAAGCAGTTCAAGAGTGGCGTAATTGCTGGCGCCTTTGCCTCATTTACAGACTTGTCTGCGGACGAATTTGGTGAAGGTAGCTTTACTAAAGGTTTCTACTTGTCGATTCCGTTTGACATCATGACCGTTAAGCCAAGTAACAATCGTGCGAACTTTAGTTGGCAGCCTCTTACTCGTGACGGAGGGCAGAAGCTCGGCCGCAAATACAGCTTAATTGAGTTAACCGACGAACGAAATCCTTGGTATCAAAGGCCTAACCGTTCGGATGTGGAATAATAAAGTAATCAAGGGAGCTGCGGCTCCCTTTTTCATATCTAGATACTGAGCAATAGAAGACTCAAACCTATCTTCCTGCTTCCAATAGCGCTACTTTTCGTTTCTTGCTAGAATTCCTGAGAAAATTTTAATCTATGGTGGAAGTTCTATGATCATCGTAACTGGTGGCGCTGGCATGATCGGCAGCAACATTGTTAAAGCACTAAACGAAGCTGGTATTAACGATATCCTGGTTGTCGACAACCTAAAAAATGGCAAAAAGTTTAAGAACTTAGTTGATCTGGACATCACAGATTACATGGATCGTGACGACTTTCTGACCCAAATTATGGCGGGCGATGATTTTGGTCCGATTGAGGCAATTTTCCATGAAGGTGCTTGTTCTGCAACGACTGAGTGGGACGGCAAGTACATGATGCTAAACAACTATGAGTACTCAAAAGAGTTGCTTCATTACTGTCTAGATCGTGAAATTCCATTCCTATACGCTTCTTCAGCAGCCACTTACGGCGATACAGATACTTTCGTTGAAGAACGCGAATACGAAGGCGCACTGAATGTATACGGTTACTCGAAACAGCAGTTTGATAACTACGTTCGTCGTCTATGGCAAGACGCTGAAGAACATGGTGAGACTCTTTCTCAAATCACCGGCTTCCGCTACTTCAACGTATATGGCCCACGTGAAGACCACAAAGGTAGCATGGCATCAGTTGCGTTCCACCTAAACAACCAACTTAACGCAGGTGAAAACCCTAAATTGTTCGCGGGCAGCGAATCATTTAAACGCGACTTCGTTTACGTTGGTGATGTCTGTAAAGTAAACCTGTGGTTCTTAGAAAACGGCGTATCAGGCATTTTTAACTGTGGTACTGGCCGTGCTGAATCTTTTGAAGAGGTAGCAAAAGCGGTTATCAAGCATCATGGCAAAGGCCAAATTGAAACCATCCCATTCCCTGAGCATCTAAAAGGCGCTTACCAAGAATTCACACAAGCCGATCTGACCAAACTGCGCGCCGCAGGCTGTGATGTTGAGTTCAAGACGGTTGCAGAAGGCGTTGCCGAATACTTAACTATCCAAAACCGTTAAGCACCACAAGGTGGCAGAACCATAACCTGCCACCTTTACTCAAGTGCAATAGCCTGTATCATTCCTTAATATCTTTTTTCTCATTTAAACCACTTCGCCAGTACACGAATAGGTAACTAGACACGCCATGACCATAAAACGTGATGACTTCGACCCTAAAGCATATAACCCTGAGTTTAAGCGCCACTTCCTGTCGCCTAAGTACTGGGGCACGTGGTTAGGTGTTATCTTATTTTTACCTTTATCATTAATGCCACTAAGTTTACAAAAGTGGTTGGCGAAAACCATTGCCAAAAAACTGTCTAAATCCCACAAAGGGCCAGCTCACCGAGCGAGGGTTAACTTTGAGCTGTGTTTTCCAGAAAAGTCGTTCCAAGAACGTGAAGCTTTGATAGAAAAAACACTCTACACAGCGGCCATGTTCTTTTTTCGCTTCGGGTTACTAAGTTTACGCTCACCAAAGTGGCTTCAGAACCGTTGCCAAATTCGCGGCCTAGACATTTTACGACAGCACATTGATAACAACGAAAATGTGATTTTAATGGTTCCCCACTCTTGGGCAATTGATGTGCCTGCTATCTTGCTCGCTTCAATGGGAATGCCAGTTTCTGCAATGGCGAAGAAACAAAAGAATGATGTTGCTGACTGGCTGATGCACAAGCAAAGAGTTCAATACGGTGGCCGTGTTTATGAACGCTCCGGTGGTATTAAACCTTTTCTGAAATCCATTCGAGATGGCTACATAGGGTATTACCTACCAGATCAAGATCACGGCCCAGAGCATAGTGTGTTTGTCGATTTTTTTGCCACACGTAAAGCAACGCTACCTGGTTTAGGCAAAATTGCAAAACTATCACGCTCAAAAGTATTGCCTCTATTTGCGTCGATGAACACAGAAGACGGTACGTTTGATATTGAGATTTTACCGGCGTTTGAGTTGGATCAAGGCGAAGAGCAAGACGCTCGTACCTGTAATGAAGCCATTGAATATTTTGTCGGTGATAAACCCGAACAATATATGTGGGTACTGCAGTTACTGCACTCTCAAGAAGACGGCAATAACTATTACAATATCTTTAAGCCTAGATATGATACTGATTGGCAAGTAAATAAATGAAAAATATTTTAATTATTGGCCCTGCGTGGGTCGGCGATATGGTAATGTCGCAATCGTTATATATCGTATTAAAGCAACGTCATCCAGATAGCCAAATTGACGTTATCGCTCCAGGATGGTGTAAACCGATTCTTGAGCGTATGCCAGAAATCCACCAAGCGATTGAAATGCCTATCGGTCATGGTGAATTTAACTTATTAGGCCGCAGGGAAATTGGTAAATCATTACGCGAAAAGCAATATGACCACGCCTATATCTTGCCTAAGTCAGCGAAATCAGCACTGATCCCATGGTTTGCCAACATTCCTCTTCGTACTGGCTGGAAGGGAGAAATGCGCTATGGTTTATTGAATGACTTACGCCCTAACATGAAGTCTTTTCAGTACATGGTAGAGCGCTATGTAGCGTTAGCTTATCCAAAAGCAGAAATGGTGGACTCTAATTCTCTTGGCGGGCTTGAAACCTTACCTCGCCCACGCCTTGCAATCAACGCGGCAGAGCAACAAGCCACGCTCAAAAAGTTCAACTTAACGCAAGACCAACCAATCATTGGACTGTGCCCAGGAGCAGAGTTTGGTCCTGCCAAAAAATGGCCCGAAACACACTACGCTGAGGTTGCGACGCAAATGGCTCGATCTGGGCATCAAATCTGGTTGTTTGGTTCTCAAAAAGACTTAGAGACTTGTAACAATATCCGCGCACTTGTCCCGACGCAATTCCATAAGAACATTCATGTTCTAGCAGGACAAACCAGCTTAATTGAAGCGGTCGATCTACTTGCTGCATGCAAGACTGTTGTCGCGAATGACTCTGGCTTAATGCATGTGGCAGCTGCGGTTGGTTGCAATGTTGTTGCCGTGTATGGCTCAACTTCACCGAAGTACACACCCCCACTCGCAGAAAAAGTGGAGATTGTTCATACCGATATTGATTGTCGCCCTTGTTTCCAGCGCGAATGTCAATACAAACACCTTAAGTGCTTGACAGTACTTTCGCCTAAGCAAGTGCTAGATAGCATCCAAAAACTTGACGCCATTACGATAAGCTCATGTTAGTTCGTATTGTTTATACCTTACTACTCGCCCTAGCGTCACCGCTGCTTTTATTTGGTTTGTACAAGAGCAAACCAAATAAGCCTCAGTTTGGCTCTCGCTGGAAAGAGCACTTTGGCATAACTCCCAAGCTAAAAAGCAACGACAAACCTATTTGGATACATGCCGTATCTGTTGGTGAAAGCATAGCAGCGACACCTTTAATTAAAGCCCTTAAGGAACAAAACCCCGAACAATCTATTCTAGTTACTACAACAACGAGTACGGGAGCTGAACAGATTGCTAAGTTGGGTGATTTAGTTGAACACCGCTATATGCCAATTGACTTTGGGTTCGCTATCAAAGGTTTTCTTAAAGCAGCACAACCAAAACAGATGTTGATCATTGAGACTGAGCTGTGGCCAAACACGCTTCACAATGTTCACAAAGCGGGTATCCCTATAACTGTCGTGAATGCGCGCCTATCTGAAAAATCGTGTAAGAACTACGCCAAAATACAGCGGCTTTTTAACCAACTTCATCCATGCCTAACTCAAGTACTCTGCCAAACAGCTTCAGATGCCGAGCGCTTTGAACGCTTAGGCGTCGAGAAAAAGAAACTATCCGTTACCGGTTCTATTAAGTTCGATATTCAAATATCAGAGCAAGTGAAACAGCAAGGACAGCAGCTTCGAGCCCAGCTTGGAGACGATCGTCCGATTTGGATTGCCGCTAGCACCCACAAAGGCGAGGACGAACAGGTATTAGATGCACATAGACAAGTTTTAAAATCTCATCCAAATGCTTTACTCGTTTTGGTTCCTCGCCATCCAGAACGATTTGATGATGTATTCACGCTTTGCCAACAGCAAGGCTTTAACACTGTGCGTCGTACTTCAACGCATGCAGTAGAGACAAATACTCAAGTATATCTCGGCGATACTATGGGTGAGATGCTAACGTTGATGGGTGCAGCAGACATCTGCTTTATGGGTGGCAGTCTAATCGGAGATAAAGTCGGTGGACACAATGTGTTAGAGCCAGCAGCTCTGGGAGTACCTGTAATCACCGGACCAAGTTATTACAATTTTACAGAAATTGTTAATCTTCTTAAAAAACATTCGTTCTGCAATATCATTACAAAAGTTAACGAACTCAGTAACTTGATAGATAATCACTTTTCATTAAGTACAAACTCTATAAGTTTGCATAGTGCAAATTTCATCGCTAATTATACAAATGTTGTGAATAAAATAGTAACAATAATCTTTGAGAAAAAATAATGAAAAACATCATTACGTATAAGAGAATTCAATCTAATTATGAGAACGTATGTTACGTAAACTCAATTTTCGCACTTTTTTTATACTTATATATTAATAAAGGGGGCCATAATACACTGTTCGTTAGCCATATTGACTTCCAGGCTCTGTTAGCGAATAGTAAGTTAGATAACGTAGTCATTGTTAACACTAAGCTCAACAAAAATTGGGACTCTTTTCTTTACAAAATGGGACTTCTACAATATGACATTACAACTCTAATTAAAAAGAAAAAGTTTTTTGGTCACGATCACCTAACCTATGCGTTTCTATTCGATTTATCTCATGGCTCAGTTCTAGAAGATGGTGCTGGAAACTATAATGGCCCAATACCATTCAAAAAAAGAGTAAAACGCGCTTTAAAAGGCAGAGTTGTCTCTCCTTTGGGCTATGGAAATAAAATAACTAGCATCTATTTATCAAAACCAGAACTTGTAGACTCTCAATTACAAAGCAAAACAAAAGTCTTCGATGTTGTTGATATGTTGGACTACACCAGAAATTTTAGTTTGCAGATGATCCTAACGCACAGCTTCGAGTCTCTTAGTGGAAAAAACATTTTATTTACTCAACCTATCAGCGATCTGGTGACGGAAGATGGAAAAATAGAGCTGTACAAAGAAATTGCTGAGAAATATAACATTACAGTAATAAAGCCACATCCTCGCGAATGTACAGATTATACTAAGCACTTTTCTTGTTTGGTTCTAGATAAATTTATACCAGCTGAAGTTCTTATTTCTCCAGATGATAAAAATATTCATCTTTATACTTTGAACTCAACCTCTGTACTGAACCTAAAAGAGGTCAATGATAATATACAAGTTGATTTACTTGCACAGGATCTACACGATTTCCTTACTCAATGGAAAACAGACAAAAACCTGAAATAAGAAAATTTGAACCATTAAGTAATATAATGCCTTGTAACAAGGCATTATATATCAGTTCGTTTTGCCCATAAAAAACTCAGCCAATTCAAAATCCAACTTCTGATCGATATCAAAAGAGACTCGGTTATCCATGACATAGGCGTATGACTTAGCGGTATAATGAATTTTTTTTTGTTCCAGCAGATCTCTGGCATCAAAAATGTATATCGCTCCATTTAGTCGGTAAAACTCTCCGAGGTCTTGTGAACGATTAAGTGCTTCTGGCCTCAAAAATCCCCCCATCGAACCATCTTCCGGAAGCGTGTTCGACCATAGCGGGGAGTGCTCACATGGTGTAACAGAAACCACTGACAAAGCTTGCTTTTCTATGAACAACTCCAGAGCTTCATTAATGTGCTGAGTGGTGCGTAAAGGGGATGTCGGTTGTAACAAGACAAGTATCTCATCACCTTTACCAAACTTTTCAAGCGTGTAAATCAACACACTTTCTGTTTTCGCTGTATCAGAAGCCAAATGTTCCGGCCGCAATTCAGGAACTTCAGCCCCGAATTGTAATGCAATATCTGCGATTTCTTGATCATCAGTACTCACCAAGACTTTGTCGATGTATGGGCAATTATTCGCAGCATCAATAGACCAAGCAATTAAAGGTTTACCGTTTAGCGGTAACACATTTTTTCTAGGCAAGCGCTTACTACCCCCACGAGCAGGAATGAGCGCAATTACTTTTTTACCATCGATCACTACAGTACACCTAACGTATGAATATCTGCTTGAGCGCGATTAAAATCATCCATTCTACCAATGTCAAGCCAGTACTCGTGAATTGGAAACATGAGTACATTTTCACGTTCATTCATATGTTGCTCAAGTAAAGTCGGCATATCAATATGATGATTTTTCGGTACGGATTGGATGACTCTCGGAGATACAACGTATATTCCGGCATTAACAAAAAAACGTTGGATTGGTTTTTCTACCATGCTGGTAATTCTATTGCCATCGCCATTGATGACACCATACGGGATCTGATAATCATATTCACGGACACACATCGTTGCATCAGCTTGATTTTCTGTATGGAACTCCAGAAGTCTCTGAAAATCAACTTTCGTTAAGACATCGCCATTCATCATTATTAATGGCAGGTCTGCTGGTAAGTCCTTAGGTAGCAAACCCAAAGCACCGCCAGTACCTAACGGAGACTCTTCATAAACGTAGGTGATATTTACCCCGAGCTTAGAGCCATCACCAAAATACTGCTCAATCTGCTCCGGCATGTAATGAGTAGAAATATAGAAATTAACAAAACCAGCCTTAATGAAGCTTCGAATAACCGTTTCTAAAATAGGCTTACCACCAATTTTGAGCATTGGCTTAGGACATGTATCAGTCAGAGGTTTCAACCGAGTCCCGAAACCACCAGCCATGAGAAAAACGGGATTTTGATAGGTTGGTTGGCGTAGCGCACCGTGCAAAGTTTCTAAACCAACCACTTTTCCGTTTTTTATCAATGGAATAGAAAGAACGCTACGGCTCTCCATTGCTGAAATTAACTCTTCACGAGGGGTGTTAATATTAGCCGTCAATGGGTTAGTGTTCATCACTTGCGCTACATCAGCAGTCAAAGGCAAGTTTTTAAGCAACCCACGACGAATATCACCATCCGTAACGACCCCCAAAAGATGGTCATTATCGTCAACAACTAGCACAACTCTCAACGCTTCATTGTTTATAATTTCTAACGCATCAAGTAATGAACTGGTTGGCTTAATTAAAACATTTTTCCAACAATGACTCATGCTTAACCTATTTTCTAAATCATTTAAAACTTTTCATTGTTACCCTATATGGGTAACAGATCGTATCCATTGGCACATTTTGAGTGATTGTCGCTCCAGCACCTACAATAGAGTTTGTATCTATTCGGACGTTTTGAATCACCGTAGCCCCAGCTCCAATATAAACATTATCGCCAGTCAGAACTTGACCACACAGTGTTGAACGAGGGGCCAAATGGTTAAAAGATCCAATATCACAGTCATGCTCAACTATAACGCCAGTATTCACTATTGTATGGCGACCAATTCTGGCTCCGGCTTGAATAATGGCACTGGAAAGAATTTGCCCCCCCATATGAACTTCCGCAAAAGGAGATACTTGAGCAGAAGAGGCAATCACTGTTTCGAACTGGTACCCACTCGCTGTATAAAACTGAGTTAGCTTGCTTCTTAAGCCCGATTTGGGGAGAGCACCAATGCCATTGACTAGCAAAACTTCGTTACAATCAAACCTAAAGACATCTTCGTCTTTGCGAAAATGGGGTAGCTCGTTAAAAATGCCGCGCTCACTCAGCTCATCCGGGCAAATAACCGCCAAGATCTCTCTTTGCTGCTGTAGAAGTACATCCACTAGTACACTAGCGTGACCACCTCCACCAATAATGACGAGAGGCTTCAAGCTCTTTTTATTCAAAGATTAAATCTCCTGCTTGATAAGCCTTACTGGCTGGCTTATCCAGTAGTTCCCAAAATTTATAAGGAGAAAGGCCCGTGCCAGGGCGTTTTATAGTCAGGTTATCCTGAGTAAAAACTTCACCTACAGCGATGTTCGTCGCTGCAATCAAGCTCTTCCTAGCTACCGCTTTGTTCTTTACCTCAGAAACCGTTGGGCTTTTCACTCCAACACCTAACGCAACTTCCACCTGACGAATAGCTGAAACCATTGCAGTCAACTCGCTCGGCTCGAGCGAAGCTTTATGATCTGGCCCTTCCATATTCTTATCTAAAGTAAAGTGTTTCTCTATTAGTACCGCTCCGCGAGCAACAGCCGCAATTGGGATTGTGATACCTTCACTATGGTCAGAATAGCCAGCGGGTAGTTCAAAGGCGTTAGCAAGAGTATCCATAGCCTTAAGGTTTATCTCTTCCATTGGTGCAGGGTATTCTGTCGTACAATGCAGTAGCGTCACTTTTGCTTTTAAGGCTTTTTGCCCCACTTCAGAGGCATAAGCTTTTTGAAAATTTAGCTCACTTGGCGTGGCATTTTGATCAGCAGTGTAACCAAAAGCAATCACTCCCAAAACAGCTTCTATTTCCGAGAGTGTAGCCATTCCTGTAGAAACAATGAGATCACAACCTGTACGTGCATGTTCTAAAACTAGAGGGGCGTTAGTAATCTCGCCCGACGGTATTTTTAATCGGGTAAGATTCAAATCGTTAACAAGGAAATCTAGACTCTCAGAGTCAAAAGCTGTCGATAGAAACTCAATACCGATTGACTGACAATGCTCTACTAGTTGGTGATGAACATCATAAGAAAGTTCTAACCGACTAAGCATCGCAAGTTGAGACTCTTGCTTTTGCGTATTTGCTACTTGATATTCAGCTTGCTTTGCTTCAGCTGTAACTAAGTTTTTAGCTTTAAAAGTTTGAAACTTAACAATATCAGCACCAGCTTTATGCGCCGCATTGACTAGCTCAAATGCCAACGTCTCATCACCATTGTGATTTACACCAGCTTCAGCAATTATTAATGTCATAGAGTCTCTTTATATCGTCTTTAAATCTACAATGGGATAATTATACATTATCAAAATCTAGGTCGAAAAAGGCTTTACTCGGCTCAAAACGCAAAGTCTTAATCATGTCAATCACCTGCCCGCTTGTATCGCCTTGCCCATAAGGATTTAAGACAACCTCGTTGCTATCGCTTTTGTAAGCTCTCTGCACAGCCGCACTTATTGAAGCAGAAATATCTATCTGATTAGGCTTACAATTTAGGACACTCTTGGCGGCCAAACGCCCTTTTTGTCTTGAACCAATATTAACGGTAGGTACATCAAAAGCAGGCACTTCGATAATCCCACTCGAAGAATTACCAATCACAGCAGCTGCATGCTTTACCGCACTCAAGTAACGTACTTGCCCAAGAGATGGAATAGCTAATACACGTTGTGGGTTAGCTTGAGCATATTGTTCCAAAATAGGGATAATACGTCGTCCTCCATCATCAGCATTCGGATAAGTAAGGATTACTTGATGATTGGGAAATTCATCTAATGCGCCTAAAAGCGCTTGAAAGCTTGCCTCAGGCTTCTCATCACCTAAGGTCACTGGGTGATATGTAACCACAAAAAATGGTTGAGTTAGGTTAAAGGCAAGTGACTTAGCAAGCTCATCTACCGTCATAAACGTTGCGCGTTTTAGGTGGTCTAGACCGATAGCACCCACATTTTTTACTCGGTCGGGCGACTCACCTAACTGAATAACACGCTGCCTGTAATCCTCTGTGGACGTAGCATGCAAATAGCTTAATTTGGTAATGGCATGGCGTATTGCATCATCATACGCTCCTTCAGTGATCTCCCCACCGTGCAAGTGAACAATAGGGATACGCAGTATCATTGCCGTTTGTGCTGCGGCAAGAGCTTCAAATCGGTCGCCTAAAATGACCAATACATCAGGTTGCAGTCTTGAAAGGGCATCAGCAAAGCCAAGTACTCCTAGTCCCATACTTTTCGCGGTCCCAACTGCCGAATCGGATGAAAGTAGAATCTCAATTTTTTCATCAATGACAAAGCCATCTTGCTCTATTTGATGATAAGTTTCGCCAAACTCTGGCGAAAGGTGCATACCAGACACCAAAAGCTGAAGTTTCAACTCAGGATCATCTTGAATATCCTTTAGAAGCCAGTAAAGCAGCCCGTACTCTGCTCTCGTCCCGGTAAACACGGCGACTTTCTTTTGCTGCTGTGTCATGTTTAATCTTGCCTTAACGATTTAGTGCAACTGGAGTGCTTGGTAAGTTAATTAAATGCGCCTCGATGAACTCTGAGTGACTTAAATCACCTCGCAGTGCATTTTCAAACATCGGCAAACGATGCATCAACTTCCAAATTGGACGAGTCATCACGCCCGCGGCATTAGTCTCTTGTAATATCGCTTCTCGCGATTCGATATCCGGACAAATGATCGCATTGAGCCAGTAGTTTGAGTGTGCGTACTCAGGCTCAGTCACAAACTGAACATCGCTACCAGAGAAGAAAGCTTGATACTGCTTTGCTAACTCACGCTTTTGTGCCAAGTACGTTTCTATCACTTCCATCTGCGCACAGCCAAGTGCAGCATTTAGATTTGGCATACGATAGTTAAACCCAGGTTCATCGTGATAAAACTCATAAGGATGAGGTACTTTCGCGGTCGTAGTCACATGCTTAGTGTGTTGGCCTAACTCTTTGGTCTTACACAACACTATACCACCACCACCTGTCGTAATAATCTTATTGCCATTAAAGCTAACCGCACCAAAATCACCAATCGTTCCAGTGTGTTGACCTTTATAAAAAGATCCTAAGCTTTCTGCCGCATCTTCAACCAAATTAAGCTGCCACTTGTGACAAATCGCAATCAATTCATCTAACTCAACGGGATGACCAAACGTATGCATGGGCACAACAGCCCTAATGCGTTGACCCGTTGTTTGATGAAAACACCCTTCCTCTGTAAGCTTTGCGTGTTCCATTAAGTAAGCATCAACCGCTTTAGGGCACAAACCAAGGCTAACTTTTGAAACATCAACAAAAATAGGCTCGGCCCCCATATGATAAAGGGCATTGCAGGTAGCCACAAAAGTGAGGGCCTGAGTGATCACCAAATCACCACGTAGCACACCTGCCATATACAGCGCAGCATGCAATGCAGCAGTACCATTAACAGTTGCTACCGCTTTTTCACTGCCAGTGTATTGCTCTATTTTCTGTTCGAATTGATCAACAAACTTACCGACGCTTGATACAAAAGTACTGTCAATAGTCTCCATCACATACGCTTTTTCATTGCCTTGGAAAGCTGGCGCGTGTAATGGAATAAAGTCTTCGGTTTTATACGTATCTTGCACAAATTCAACAATCGATGTTGGATTCATCATTCGCTCCGCTTACATCTTGCTGTCTAGGTATTTTCCCGTTTCTTTGTGGCCAAAGTCGGGAATCATGGTAAAGAACAATTCTACAATTTGCTCCTTGCTCCACTCACGTTTATCTTTCATCTCAGCAATGCTTTGCTCGAACAAAGTCAAAAGAGCTTGTTCGAAAAGAGGTTCATTTTTGATGATGCCTAAGTTTTCAAAGCGTTCCATATCAAGGACTTCTTTATCCGTGAAGAACTCCTCAAAATCTTTCTCACCCGTAGTATCACTTTCTGTAAACAAGCAAGGCCATTTACCTTGCTCAGGTAAAGTTTTCGCCAGTTCACGAGCCTCATCTTCACTGCTACAGAGATATGGTTCATAACCCAATTGCTCTAGATATTTCACTGCAATATCAGCAAATGAAATTAAGTGAAGCGCTTCACTCAATTTAGGGAAAAAGATGTCTCGGTTTTCACCAAAAATACAAGACATCAGGCAGAGCTCACCCGACTCTTGTGGCGTTACGAAATAGCGCTTTATGTCATTAGGAGCAACAATAGGTTGACGCTTTTGAATACGTTGATTGAAGCCGTGCAGTAAAGAGCCGTCAGAAAATGCGACATTGGCAAAGCGAGCGGTTGAAATCGACATTTGCTTACTTCTACGCATCAAGAACATCTCCATAATGCGCTTAGACGCTCCCATCATATTGACTGGATTTGCCGCTTTGTCTGTCGATACACAGAAATATTTCTTCGCTCCAGATTCTATTGATTGCTGGATGGTCTTATCTGTATTGAATACATTCACGTCGATCATACGCATAAGTGTGAAAGGATCTTTTTCACTGCGCACGTGTTTCAGCGCTGACAAGTTCAGCACGTAGTCAAACTGCCCATCCGATTTGATAAACGCATCGTACTCAATGGAACCAATATCCAATGCGAATGTTTGAAAATCGCCATCAATGTAACCAAAAGAGCTACGAATATCACGAACCAACTCAACCATATTATTTTCACTAATATCAACAACATGAAGTTTCTTTGGGTTACGTTTAAAAATCTCTTTCGTGACCGCTTGACCAATAGAGCCCGCCCCACCTAAGACAAGAAAGCGAGATTCAGAGACAATCTTTGACAATTCAACTTCTTGATTTGAGATGTCTTGAGTGAATAAAGCATCGGTACGACCGATAAGAGAGAGAATATTGCTCATATTTAGCCTTGAAAATCTGGGTGTGGCCTAGCTATAAAGTGTAGCTAGCTCTTGAAGTGAACGTTGCTCTTCTGCATTTATTTTAGAGGCATTAGCTTTAACATCAATCTGTTTTCCTAAACTGCTCGCTAGCTCATCAAATGTAGAAAAACTACAGAGTTCAACATTTTGTGCATCTTTAAAGAACAGTTCATTGTGGCTTCCTTTCGCCACATAAACCTTACCTTGCCCCCACTTCATCAGTTGACGGGCGGTACTAGCTCCGCCTCTAGGTTGAAGCACAAGATGGGTGCACGACATCACAACAGCCGTGTAAGCTAGTGGGGGAAGTGAAGTTATGACAGACACATCGACTGTTTGCTTCTTTATCTTTTGCAAATAGGTTAAATAAAGATCTAAAAGAAGACGTTTTCGCCACTGCTTTACAGGCCACATCACAACAAACTTGTATTCCGTGTGCACTCCAGCTTTTATGAATGCACGCAACATCGCTCTAATGTTTTGATATTTAAATGCATTAGGTTTAGTACCTAAAAGGATACTTTTTTTCTTATTTTTTTCGTCTGCATAAACAGAAATCGCCAGAGTCTCAGCAGATTTAGTGGGTAATGTGTCGAAGACAACACTAGAATCAACAAGACAAAAATCACACCTTTCTAATACTTGGCTCAACTTCTCACGAAACGCACTATTTAAAGCAATAAACTGCTCTTGTTGACTTAAAACCCAAAGATCATTCTCTGTAATGTTAAGCTTAACATCTGCAACTAAGCGTCCATGTTTATCTTTGCACCAAAGCCATCTGTCAACCTCATCATCCGTGATAAACATATAACACTTGCTCTTCATTTGTGGACTAAGCTCGAGAACCTCTCGAATTTGAGCAGAGTTAAGTGCACTCAGAGAGAAATAAGTTATCGTTGAAGCGTTCAAAAAAATAGAGTTGTTCACCTTCTCGTAAGAAAAGTAAGTGACTCCATCAATTTTCTTAGGGTACTGAGATTCAATATCACCACATCCGAAAATGACGACACCTAACGTCTCGTGATTAATGCCAGCTTTCTCAATTAAGGCATCAATAAACAGAGGGGAAAAGTAGTCTGTGCTAGACACTAAAAAAATATGTTTAATCTCGTTGCTTTGCATTTTTACAATTCCATGCGCCCTAAAACATTTTTTATAGCATTAATAACATAAGACTGCTCACTATCACTCATATTGAAGTACAGTGGTAGTCTTACCAAGCGCTCACTTTCTTGTGTCGTATATATATCACTGCCGACAAACCGACCAAACTGTTGGCCAGCTGGTGAGCTATGCAATGGAATATAGTGAAACGCAGAAACTATGCCCTCTTCACGAAGCATTTCAATAAACTGGCTTCTCAATTCCAGATTTTCCAGTTTCAAGTAGAACATATGCGCATTGTGCTGACATTCAAAAGGAACAGTTGGCACTTCTATATTGTGTTTTGCGGCAAGAGGCGTAAGCTCATCTAGATATTTTCGCCAAATTTGTAGCCGTCTTTGGTTAATCCCTTCAGCTTCTTCAAGCTGTCCCCAAAGGTATGCTGCTTGTATCTCACTTGGAAGCAAACTACTACCAAGATCAACCCAAGTATATTTGTCTACCATGCCACGGAAGAACAAGCTTCGGTTCGTCCCCTTCTCTCTGACAATTTCTGCACGCTCAACAAAAGATTGGTCATTAATAAGAAGTAGTCCACCTTCACCACCGGACGTATAATTTTTCGTCTCATGAAAACTATATGCACCTAGATGGCCAATTGCCCCCAACGCTTTCCCTTTGTAAGTAGACATCACACCTTGAGCCGCATCTTCAATAACAATGAGTTTATACTTCTCTGCAATACTCATGATCGTGTCCATCTCACAAGCAACACCAGCATAATGTACAGGTACAATAGCAACCGTTTTTTCAGTGATTGCAGCCTCAATTTTGGTTTCATCAATGTTCATCGTATCTGGACGAATATCAACAAACACCACTTTTGCACCACGCAGTACAAATGCATTCGCAGTGCTAACAAAAGTGTAGCTTGGCATAATCACTTCATCACCAGGCTGAATATCGATCAGCAAAGCGGCAAGTTCAAGCGCATGGGTACATGAAGGCGTTAACAAAGTCTTAATACAGCTCGCTCTGTTTTCAAACCAACTCTCGCATCGTTCAGAAAGTGGCCCATCTCCCGAGAGTTTACTTCCTTGGATAGCTTGCTCAATAAAGCTAAGCTCTTTACCTACAACTGGGGGCTTATTAAATGGAATCATTAATCTATCTCTCTGGGGTTACAATCAATAGAATTTCATTCTAAATTTATTGATCGGCAAGAAATCTCGAGCTTGGTTTTCTTCCTTCACTACTGCTTTGGTGATTTTCAACAAGCCTTTACCACAAATTACAACGGGGCAGCCATTTTCAACAAATATCACTTTACCAACATGCCTATGCTCACAAACCACATCCTGTACTACTTCAGCATCCAAGACCACCACTTTATTCTCATCAACATTAGTAATAGCTCCAGAATATGGGTACCCTACAGAATCAATAAATCGTTTAATGTATGTAGAACTTTGATTCCAATCGATCTCATAATCAGATTCGTCTCGCCATATTGAATATGTCGCTAATGACTCATCTTGTTGTGAGGATTTTATTTCTCTTCCGGAATGTAAACTATTAAATATCAAATCTGCCAGTTTTATATAATTGAGGTTATTCACTTCAATTGCATCAGATAATTTTATTGGATAGTCAATAAATGAAGTAGCTTGTGCAATAATATCACCTTTATCATACTCATCTGAACCAAATAGAGCTGTAACACCAATTTCATGCTCACCATTAATTAAACTATTCACTAGCGGAGCAAAGCCTCTATATCGAGGTAAAATAGAGTCATGGAAAACAATTAACTTGCTATCTTCGATACTTCTAATCATCCAGCGCCATGACACTGCTAACACATAGGATTCTTGAGGTATTGTGTAAGTGTCATTATGATAATAATACTGAACACCGTAGTTGATAGCTAATTGTCTCAAATTTTCACTATAATCATCTTTAATATTTTTATCTTTTCCTATAACAAGAAAATCAACAATTTCTCGATATTTTTCAAATAAAAGGGTAGCAACTTCATACCCTTTTTTAGTCATCGCATGTAATACTATTTTTTTACACATAACAATACCTGAAGCTTGGACTCGTTTTGGGTAATCTCTATTTAGCTTGATGAGCAATCATCACAAATAATTTTATTTAAGTATTGTCCGTAGTCATTTTTTAACATTGGTTGAGCAAATTGGATAACTTGAGAAGTTGATAACCACCCATTGCGCCACGCAATCTCTTCTAAACAGGCAACTTTAAGACCTTGAACATTTTCAATGGTTTGAACAAACGAAGAGGCTTCATGCAGGCTTTCATGTGTTCCAGTATCTAACCAAGCAAAGCCGCGCCCTAGTAATTGAACATTCAGGTCACCTTGCTCAAGGTACATTTGGTTTAGCGTCGAAATCTCTAACTCACCACGAGATGAAGGTTTGACTTTTTTTGCCAATTCGACGACTCGGTTATCATAAAAATATAGCCCAGTGACAGCATAATTGGATTTAGGCTTTACTGGTTTTTCTTCAATCGAAATCGCCTGCATATTGGCATCAAATTCTACAACGCCAAATCGCTCTGGATCTTTAACCTGATAACCGAATACCGTCGCACCACGGCTCTTCATCGCAGCTTGCTGAAGAATAGGAGTGAACCCTTGTCCATAAAAGATGTTGTCACCCAGCACTAAACATACTGAGTCATCGCCAATGAATTCTTCGCCAATGATGAACGCTTGAGCTAAGCCATCTGGACTTGGTTGAATCGCGTATTGCAACTCAATGCCAAACTCTGAGCCATCACCTAATAGGCGCTGAAAACCCTCCTGGTCTTCTAGCGTGGTGATGATTAAGATTTCACGAATGCCCGCAAGCATGAGTACTGACAACGGGTAGTAAATCATTGGTTTGTCATAAACCGGCAGCAACTGCTTAGAGACACCACGTGTAATAGGGTAAAGGCGAGTGCCCGAGCCGCCTGCTAAAATAATGCCTTTCATTATTCGCCCGCTCCTAGTCGCTCAAGACTGTATGAGCCATCAAGCACACGCTGCCACCATTGTGGATTATTGAGGTACCATTCCACGGTTTTGCGAATACCGCTTTCAAACGTTTCTTCTGGCGTCCAGCCAAGCTCTTGAGCGATCTTGGTGGCATCAATTGCGTAACGCACATCATGACCAGGTCGATCTTTGACATAAGTGATCAAAGATTCATAAGACTCGACCCCGGCCGGCTTGTCTGGTCGCAACTCTTCAAGCAAAGCACAAATGGTTTTCACCACTTCGATGTTTGCTTTTTCGTTATGGCCACCAATGTTGTAGGTTTCACCGACTTCACCTTCGTTGACCACTTTGTACAGCGCGCGTGCATGATCTTCCACAAACAGCCAATCTCGGATTTGCATACCATCGCCATACACAGGCAACGGCTTGCCGTCGAGGGCATTTAAAATCATCAGAGGGATCAACTTCTCTGGGAAGTGGTACGGGCCATAGTTGTTGGAGCAATTAGTGATAAGTGTTGGTAAACCATAAGTACGTTGCCAAGCGCGAACCAGATGATCGCTCGACGCTTTAGATGCGGAATATGGGCTGCTCGGCGCGTATGAAGTGGTTTCGGTGAACAAATCATCCGTCCCCTCTAAATCGCCGTACACTTCATCCGTAGAAATATGATGAAAACGGAATGCTGATTGGCGCGCTTCATCTAGGTTCGACCAATATTGACGCGCCGCTTCAAGCAAATGGTAAGTGCCCATCACGTTGGTCTCAATAAAAGCAGCAGGACCATCAATAGAACGATCGACATGAGATTCGGCGGCCAAATGCATCACCATATCGGGTTGATGCTCTGAAAAAACGCGGTCTAGTTCAGCTCGGTCACAGATATCCACTTGCTCGAAGTAGTAACGTTCACTCTCTGAGACATCAACCAGTGACTCTAGATTCCCTGCGTAGGTCAGTTTATCTAAATTGATAACGGTATCTTGGGTGTCACGAATGATATGTCGGACAACAGCTGACCCAATGAAGCCTGCTCCACCGGTTACTAATATTTTCATTACAAATGTTACCTACGTTAATTTGTGTGCTATCAGATACACATGAATACTTTATGATTATTGTAGTTTATAGACTCACTCGAGCATCGTTAGACTCAAGAGGGCTTACTTAGAGCAATTAATGCAAAATAATAAAAAACTCAATTAAGATTGAGAAGCATAACCGTCCTGCAAATCCTCAAAATCGGATTCTTGCCAAATAATCTGTCGCTTTAAACGCTCTTTATTAAATGAACGCAGAAGTCTATTTAGATTTTGGTGCTTCCAGTCACCAGAAGTTTCAAAACGGCACTTATCAAAATCGATAATCCATACCTTATCTTTGTCGTCGATCAAGATATTGTGGATATTCAAGTCGGTATGGTTAACGCCAACCTGATGCATCTTGGCAATTTCTTGCCCTATTTTCTGATACATTTCTGCCGATAACGATTGTTCTTGCAAGATATTGACCAGATCTCTGGCGTTCGGGATTCGCTCACTTAATAAATCAGCGTGATAGAAGAATCCTGACTTTACGGCTCTTGCTCCAATTGGACGAGGAACGTGCACCCCAGCCTCGATTAGCGCCAATAAAAGCTGAAACTCTTGCGCACAACGGGTGTTATCCCAGCCAGAGAACCAATAATGATCGTTAACCAACTTCCCAAACAAACCGCCACGACGGTAATGACGCAGTGCCGCCTGCATACTCTCTAGCTGGATAAACCATGTCGTCCCTCTACCCGTCGCGCTGCCAACTACCTTGTCTAAGGACTGCCAGTATTCCGCATCAAATATCGGTTGGCTAGGGTCTGTAAGGATCTCGTCATCAAACCAGATCATTTGGTTGTTGTTTTGATACTGTTGAGTCACGCGCTTACCCTCTAGCCTAAATATCGGCTGGCTAATATATACAACCAAGTAAATCCGGCGAACGCCAATGTAACCATAACGGCAGCAGAGCCTATGTCTTTAGCTCGACCACTGAGTTCATGCCGCTCAATACCGATACGATCAACCACAGCCTCAATAGCTGAATTCACAAGCTCTACAATCAAGACTAACACCACGACCCCGATCATTAAGATACGCTCAACCATGCCGACATCCACTAGCCAAGCCAAAATCACAGCGAAACTCAACAGAGCCAACTCTTGTCGAATGGCGGCTTCATGCTTAAAAGCCGCTTTTAATCCTTGGATCGAATAACCCGTCGCTTTAACGATGCGCTTTAGCCCGGTATTACCCGGCTTGCCAGATTCTTGCGATTGATGCGGTGTTATCTTTGACATTGCAGAACACTTATCAGTACTTAGCTATATTCGAGCCGTGTATTTTACATTTATTGGGGATGTCTGCATAATTTACCTGCTTCTATTCATCGAATCAGACAATAATTATGTTCACTTCTGCCCCATCGTCATTATGCATCTTGCGTTTGTCCGCTATTGGAGACGTTTGCAATACCATCGCCACCGTTCAAGCTATTCAGAAACACTGGCCTTCGACCCAGATTACTTGGATAACGGGTAAACTTGAAGCCCAGTTATTAGCCGCCATTGATGGCGTAGAAGTGATTGTTTTTGATAAAAAAGCAGGACTCGATGGCTACAAATCGCTTTGGCGACAGCTGAAAGGCAGAGAGTTTGATGCGCTATTGCATATGCAGTACGCGATTCGAGCGAGTGTCGCGACGTTGGGCATTAAAGCGAAATACAAACTTGGTTTCTCTTCTGATAGAAGCCAAGATTTTCAGACGCTATTTACCAATGTCAAAGTGCCTTCCCCGCAATCTCTGCATGTCGCAGATGGCTTAATGGCCTTTGCCCATCAAATTGGGGTACCAAAGGCAGAACTGGACTGGGTACTTTCTTATTCAGATCACGACCAAGCTTGGGCAGAGTCTCATATTTCTCGTAATAAACCTAACCTGCTGATTGTGCCTGGTGCGAGCAAAGCTTATAAAAACTGGAACGCGGAAGGTTATGTGGATGTGATTCATCACGCCAGAGCTAAAGGCTGGAACGTGATTCTGGCAGGTAGCCCAGCTCAAGTTGAACTGGATCTGGCTGAAGCCATTCAATCTCGCTTGGAAGAACCGTGTCTAAATTTAGTTGGACAAAGCTCAATTCTGCAAATGCTTGCGTTAATAGATAAGGTTGAAATGGTCATCGCTCCCGATACCGGACCAGCACACATGGCAAATGCCATGAAAACGCCAATCATCGGGCTCTATGCACACCATAATCCGCTGCGAGTGGGACCTTACCGTTATCTAAAATACGTTGTCTCGGTTTATGAAGAAACGATCTTTGCGGAAACAGGCAAAAACAGTCACGAGTTAAGCTGGCGAACTCGCGCTAAAGATGAAACGGCAATGAACCGCATTACCAACACTCAAGTAATGAGCATGTTCGATCAAGTCTTAGAAGATTTGTATCCTCAATACCAGTAAACTTACTGTCTTGATTTGTTAAGAAGGAAATGACCTTGTCCAAACCAACCTTAGCCGTTGCCTTAATTGTAAAAAATGAAGAGAAGCACTTACAAGCTTGTCTAGACACAGTAAAAGATTGGGTCGATGAGATTGTCCTTCTAGACTCGGGCAGCACCGATCGCACCGAAGAAATCGCCCGACAATACACAGATAAGTTTTACACCAACCTAGATTGGCCAGGTTTCGGTAAACAACGCCAACTTGCGCAGCAATACGTTACGGCAGACTACGTTTTGTGGCTTGATGCGGACGAACAAGTCACTCCAGAGCTAAAAGAAAGTATCTTACACGCGGTATCAGCCAATAAGCCGAACGTTTTATACAAGCTTAATCGACTAAGCTCAGCGTTTGGTAAGTTCATCTACCACTCTGGTTGGTCTCCAGACTGGATTGTGCGCTTATATCGCACCGAATATACGCAATATAATAATTCGCTCGTTCATGAAAAAGTTGATGAGAAAAACTATCAAACTGAAAAGCTGGATGGTCGACTGCATCACTACACTTACGAGCACCTTCATCATTACATCAATAAAACCACTGGTTACCTTAAAGCCTGGACGGATGAACGTGAAGGTAAAAAGAAAGCGGGGTTAACGACCGCTATCGTTCACGCTCTTGCGAGCTTTTTGAAGATGTATGTGCTCAAACGAGGCTTCCTTGATGGCAAGCATGGCTTCATTCTAGCTTGGCTAAGCATGCACTCTACTTTTGTAAAATATATCGACCTCTACTTACGTGAACAGGCAAAAAAATCATGAAAACGACTTTAATTATCACCACTTACAACTGGAAAGAAGCATTAAAAGCGGTGTTAGAAAGCGTGAAACGTCAAACCGTTTTGCCTGATGAAGTCATCGTTGCAGATGACGGTTCTCGAGACGATACCAAAGCAATGATCGACCAACTGCGTGACGGCTTTCCAGTACCACTTATTCATAGCTGGCACGAAGATAATGGCTTTCAACTTTCAATGAGCCGCAACCGTGCGATCGCAAAAGCATCAGGTGACTACCTCATCATGATTGATGGCGACATGGTGTTATCTCAAACGTTTATTGAATCACATAAGCAAGTCGCAAAGCCAAATTGGTTTGTGCAGGGTGGGCGTGTGTTAACGGATGAAAACTGCAGCAAGGCCATCATGGAAAACGGCTTAGTGCCTTCTATCTTCAGCAAAGGCATTCGTAATCGTAAAAACTGCATCACCAACGCTTTGCTATCGAAATGGTTCTCTTACGAGCGCAATAACGATAAAGCCACTCGCGGTTGCAACATGGCGTTTTGGCGACAAGATGCCATCGAGGTGAATGGCTTCAACCAAGATTTTGTTGGATGGGGACGCGAAGACAGCGAGTTTGTTCATCGCATGTTGAATGCGGGTAAGTCACGTCTTTACCTAAAATTCGCAGGTGTAGGCTACCACTTGTATCACGTAGAAAACTCTCGTGCGTCACTGAGCCAAAACGATGAAATCTTAGATAATACCATTAAAAACAAGCTTAAGCGTTGTGAGAATGGTGTTGATCAGTTTATTTCAGAGGATTGCAGCGATGAATAAAAAGGTTATCTATCCTGGAACTTTCGATCCAATTACCAATGGCCATTTAGATTTAATCGAACGCACAGCAAAAATGTTCGACTCAGTAACAATTGGAGTTGCAGCTAGCCCTTCGAAAAACACCATGTTCTCATTGGATGAGCGTGTAGAACTGGTCCACCAATGCTGTCAACACTTAAGCAATGTCAGCGTTGTCGGCTTTAGTGGTTTACTTGTGGATTTCGCCAAAGAACAACAAGCTTCGATCCTAATCAGAGGACTTCGCACAACAATGGACTTTGAGTACGAGTTTGGTTTGACGAGTATGTACCGTAAGTTACTACCCGGACTAGAAAGTATTTTTCTTACCCCTTCAGAAGAGTTCGCGTTCTTGTCCTCAACAATAGTAAGAGAAGTAGCGATTCATGGTGGAAATGTCGCCCAATTCGTTCCGAGCCCTGTAAACACAGCCATCTTAGAAAAACTACGTTCAGCATGAAAAAGTTAAAGTATTACTTATCTAACGGAATACTCGCTTATTTACCTTCTTTTTTGTTTCGTTATTCCGCAAAAAAACTATTAGCACAAGCCCCAAGTTATGATGAAGAGTACTTGCGTGAACGCGTTAATTATTACAATAAACATACCACGAGCTTCGAACTGACTCCTCCAGACCTTACGAAAGTAAAAGACTTTAAAAAAACGGGCGGCAGCGCTTATTACTATGATCTATTGAAGGTTATTAAATGCTTCCCCAAAAAGGCTGTCTTCAAATATGTCAATGGCGATGTCATTGATGTACCAAACGAGCCGAGTTTTTTAAAAAGTCGACCTATTAAAGGAGAGAACACCAACTCGGTCCTACTAAAGCTAAACGCCGTTAGACACTACTTTTTTGTGGACAAAGACAAGCCGTACCAAACTAAAAAAGACATGATTGTATGGCGTGGGACGGGATTTCGACCAAATCGAAGAAAACTACTTTCTCGTCATTTCCATAATCCTCGCTGTAATATCGGTCGAGTGGATACGCAGGATAAAGATCCAGAACAACTGAGCTACGTGACCCCTTCAATGAGTATCTCAGAACAACTTGAGTACAAATTCATTTTGAGCTTGGAGGGAATGGACGTCGCAACCAATCTTAAGTGGATCATGTCCTCCAACTCTTTGTGCTTCACCCCTAAGCTGCGCTATGAAACATGGTTTATGGAAGGAAAACTAAAAGCGGGTGTGCACTTTGTTCAAGTCAAAGATGATTTTTCTGACCTAGATGAAAAAATGGACTACTACTTAGAACACCCTGACAAGGCAGAAGAAATTATACAGAATGCTCATCAGTGGGTTGAGCAATTTAAAGACACCAAACGAGAAAGGTTGATTTCTCTATTGGTCGCAGAGAAGTATTTTAATCTTGCAGAAACGAAGAAAAGGGTTACCTAAATCTATTAGGTAACCCTGAAATAACTAGTAGTTGTACTTAATTTTATTGATAACACGCTGAATCATGTTAAGGGGATTAAAAGTCTTTTTCCCCTTACGTTTATTAGCAATACTAGTCAGGTTATCTTCTCTTTTCGCTACCACTATTGGGCTGATGTAACCATAACAACCACTTAATTTGGGAATCGCTAACCACTTGTCAATTGGCACAGCATAAGCCGTTTTTCTCATGCTGCTTAATAGATCTCTAGCTCTTAATGGTGTAATGCCATAACACACGGTTGGAAACGGCTTCTTTTCTTTTACATCTGATATTTTAAAAGGTTTTTCTGGGTCTAAAATGTAGCAGAAGTTAGTAAAATTCACTAAGCCACAACTTTGGATATAAGATAGTACGTCATCAGCAAGTAATCTTGATGCTTCACCGATGAACTCAATATTGTCTTCAAGAACAATCGCAGGCGTTCCAGACGCAACAATCAATTCCCATGCTTGAGAGTGTGTCTTAAAACAACCAATCTCTCCAGCCATGATCGCTTTTTGGCGAAACTTATGAGAGTAACTTTCATACTCTTTCTCTAGCTTAAGAAGATCATCATAAGAATCTGAGTAAACAAATTCAAAATCGATACCCTTTAGGTAATTTTGAATGCGATTTACTCGCTCTTCATTTCCAGTTGTAATAACAAACACTTTCAATGGTGTATTACTGCTTAGTTCCACCGTTAAACCCTCAGCTGATTTAGTGCAGCTCAATATAGTATCTACCCCTATAATTATTAGCAAGGATACTCATTGTTGAGCGTGAACTATCAATAACTCTCCAAGCCTATTATTTCTGACACTCACTACAAAAGAAGGTATTACGCTGCCCTATTTTTAGCTCTTGAAGTCGTTCGCCGCATTCTGGGCATGGCTCTCCGGCTTTTCCGTAAACTAATAACTCTTGTGCAAAGTAACCCGGCTTTCCATCGGCTTGCGCAAAGTCTTTCAGCGTAGTCCCACCTTGCGTAATGGCAATCTCAAGTGTCATTTTGATATTTTCAACAAGTAACCCCCACTCTTGAGAAGTCAGCTTACCTGCAGGCCTTGAAGGGTGAATTCGAGATTTAAACAACGACTCATTCGCGTAGATGTTCCCGACACCAACCACGACTTTGTTGTCCATGATGAACTGCTTGACGGCGACACGCTTATTTTTAGCTTTCTCCGCTACATATTCCGCATTGAACTCTTCAGTTAAAGGCTCAGGCCCCATGTTTGCTAGTACAGCATGTGACTCGCCAGGAGCACACCACAGCCATGCCCCAAAACGACGCGGATCGTTATAACGCAGTATTTTTCCACTGCTTAGTTTGAGATCCACATGATCGTGCTTTGCTGGCGGAAAGTCGGCATCTAGGACACGTAAAGACCCCGACATGCCCAAGTGAACAATGGCTGTACCTGTGTTTGTCTCGATCAGTAAGTATTTCGCGCGACGGCTAATCGCACGGATCACCTGCCCTTCCAATTTTTTAAGCTCTATAGGAATATCCCAGCGCAATTTCGGCGTTCGAAAAGTAAACGACTGGATCGTTTGTCCAACCATGTGGGGGCTAATTCCCATACGACTGACTTCAACTTCTGGCAACTCAGGCATTAGATTCTCCAATTCACCGGCTAATAGTTCTCGCTGCTAGCATAATCGAAAAGAAAAACGATAAATAGGGAAGCTTATTAGGGGTATAGACGCAAAAAGGCTTTACTCTGGCATAAGGTAGTTTTCATCGACGGAGATAGCGACCCATTTGTCTTGCCAGGTTTTAAATAGCCAAAAATCAGGTAAACGAAAGAAAGTTACCCGCTGCGGCTCTTCGAGATCCTGATACCAAACTTCTACCGTTTCAGGTATCGTCAGGTTAGGTTTTAAATGATCGAACTGTTCCGAGGTAAGCTCGGTCCCTTCCAATGATTGCCAGCGTGATACAAGTTCACTGATCGGTGCATCGACTTTGACGTTAGATTGCCACCGTCCATCATGCAGTTCGAACTCCCAGCCACTATAGTACAAAGACTCCACCGTATAATCGGAGCGAAGTACATTTGGGTAGGGGTCTGCTTGGTCTGTTAATAGGTAAGTTTTGATCCACATCGGCGCATTTAAGATCACTATAAACGCGATAATGCCCAGAATAAGAATATTGTTCCATCGGCGGCGACGAGCCGGACTCACACGCATAACCATCTCTACTCTCTTATAGTTATGAGTAAACTACCAAAGAGTATTGAGCTTGACTAGAACAACGGTGTGCAAGTGTGTAGAGAAGTGATGGCAAAGCGGTAGAGAGCGATAAATCAAAAATTCTAGTGTAGCGTCGGACCGATAAAATGACTTCAGCAGTGCTTTATAATCCGATAACGTACTGAACACTTTTTTCAGCACTTTTTTATTCAGGTAATAAAAAACCCAACTCGAAAGTTGGGTTTTTCAATTCATCAAAGAGACTGAAACCAATTATTTGATTTTTGCTTCTTTGTACATAACGTGCTGGCGAACTACTGGATCAAACTTTTTGATCTCAAATTTGCCTGGCATGTTACGCTTGTTCTTATCAGTTGTGTAGAAGTGGCCTGTACCTGCAGAAGATACTAGACGGATTTTCTCACGAACGCCTTTCTTTGCCATTGCTTATTTCCTCTTAAACGTTTTCGCCACGTGCACGCATGTCTGCAAGAACAGTATCAATACCTTTCTTGTCGATGATGCGCATACCTTTAGCAGATAGACGTAGTTTAACAAAACGTTTTTCGCTCTCTACCCAGAAACGATGAGTTTGTAGGTTCGGCAGAAAACGACGCTTAGTAGCATTTCGTGCGTGTGAACGGTTGTTACCCGTTACTGGACGCTTACCAGTTACTTGGCATACTCGTGACATGAATGTCTTCTCCAAAATCGTTTCAGCTCGATATCAACCTTGGTGGCCGAACCTCTCTATCTCTCGAAAAGAAGTTAGAGGTTAAGAACCGCTATGGAAAATCCATACAAGGCTATCAAAGGTCGCGCATTATACTAACTTGATATGCATTGCTCAAGACCCGAACAGATCCTTTTTACAGGTTTTCGTGATCTTTTTTTAGACAGCAGATTTTTTTAGCAGTCCAAGCTGAATTCAGTTAAAAATTTAGTGGCGTGGATGATAGCAGATTTTTAGCAACTAACAACCTAAAAAACGCACAGTTATATCCAGCCTCTTTCAGCAAAAGAGACACTTTCCCCATCTCCGATGACGAAATGGTCCAAAATACGAATATCCACCAATGCTAATGCGTCGGTGAGACGCCTTGTAATCCTTCTGTCAGCTTGGCTCGGCTCAGCAACGCCTGAAGGATGATTGTGCGCCAAAATCAAAGCCGCCGCATTATGATGCAGAGCTCGCTTGACGACTTCTCTCGGATAAACCGACGCGGCATCCAACGTTCCTTCAAATAAAATTTCATCTTTTATCACTCGGTGCTGGTTATCGAGAAAAAGAATATAAAAAGCCTCTCTTTGCCGATCCCTTAAAATAGAAGACAGATATAACTTAGTTTGGTCGGGACTGGTTAAGGCATCACCACGCTTTAGCGTCTCCGCCAAGTAGCGTTGCGTCATTTCTAGTACCGCTTGCAACTGAACATACTTGGCTTGCCCCAATCCTTTGTGACGACAAAACTCTTGCTCTGATGCTGAAAATAGTTGTCTGAGCGAACCAAAGTCTTGAATAAGGAAGTCTGCAAGCTCAATCACGTTCATTCCGCGGGTGCCTGTGCGCAAGAAGATGGCCAGTAGCTCAGCATCGGTCAATGCTTGCGGTCCTCGTAGCAACAACTTCTCTCTGGGCATGGACTCAGTTGGCATAGCTTTCAGTATCATCTGATGTCTCTTTATATGGAAAGTGCCCCTATTCCACAAAACAAAAAGCGAAAGTCGAGTATGACTTTCGCTTTCTTCGTACCATCAGTGCTTTCAATGCAACTTCACAGTTCATCAGAGTTTAAAGTTGCCAACCAAGCCGTGAATTTCTGTTCCAGATTGTGATAGCTGCGTGCTGATTGACTCGGCATGCTGCAACGTCTCATTAATGTTGTTCACGATCTGTTGAATAGCCACTAAGTTTTGGTTGATGTCTTCTGCAACCGCACTTTGCTCTTCGGCGGCAGACGCGGTTTGAATACCCATATCTCGAATCGTACCGATAGAATGATGAACACCAGAAAGAGATTGCTGAATGAGCGCCGATTCTTCCGCCGTTTTTACACCTCGTTTTTGGCTCACCGACATCGTACTGACCGCTCTTGATACACCATTTTGTAGCTGCTTGAGCATGTCGCCAATTTCATGAGTACTATTTTGTGTACGACTGGCTAACGAGCGAACTTCATCCGCAACGACGGCAAACCCTCGGCCTTGCTCACCCGCTCTAGCCGCTTCAATCGCCGCATTTAGGGCCAACAAATTCGTTTGCTCGGCTATCTCGCCAATCACATCCAGCACTTTGGTTATTTTTTCGGTCTGTAAACTCAACTCAGAAATTGCATCTGACGTGCTATCTATCTCCGTCACGAGTTCGGTAATGCCTTCTATTGCTTGCTCGACCTCATGCTGAGCGGCGGTGACTTGACTGTTGGCATCCTCAATCGCCTGTGCAGTCGCATTGGTATTGCTGGCTACTTCTTTCGCTGTCATGCTCATTTGTGTCACTGCCGTCACGACTTTGTCCGTCTCTAAACAGTGATCCTGCATTTGACCGCTCGCTTGGCTGGTCTGAGTGTTCAGGCTTTGAGAAACGGTCTGTACTGTCGTCGCAGAGCGGTGGATATCCTGCATCAGTGGGTGCAGCTTATCCATAAACTCATTAAACGCGGCCGCCACTTCACCGACTTCATCCTGACTTTCGACTTTTAAACGAGCCGTTAAGTCACCGCCGCCTGCGGCTACATCTTTCAATGACGCCGCGACATGTTGTAATGGCTGAATGCCTTTCGACACCACGATACTGGTGAGAACACTGGTAATGATCAACCCAACAACGGAAATCAACACGGCAGATAACGTATGCTCTTTTAGCTCTTGAGTCTTTAACTCTCTGTGCATCGCAACTTGCTGGTCGATGTCATCAATATAAACACCAGTGCCTAAAACCCAGTCCCATTTCGATAAATATTCTGCATAGCCTAGCTTAGGCGCTTGTGCGTCAATGGTCGGTTTGTGCCACGAGAAATAGAGGAACCCATCCCCTTTTTGAGAAGCATCAATCAAGCCCGCGATAACTGCGACCCCATTTTCATCTTTTAAGTCGTAAAGGTTTTTACCCTCTAAAGAAGGTTTGATGGCATGTAACGTATTCACACCTTGAGAGTCGTAGGCAAAAAAGTAACCATCGCTTTCAAAGCGCATGGCTTTCAGAATTTCTTTTGCTGCCTCTTTATTACTTCCATTTACATCCGTGTCGTATAACGGTTTTATCGCCGTCACGCCCATCATCATGTAGGCTTGTAGCTCTTTCTTCTTCGTTTCGATGAGCTCTTGTCTGTCTCTTGCCAGCTCCGCTTCCAAACTTTTACTGCTGTTGATGTAATACACCACTGAGATCAACGTGGTGATCAACAACAGCGGAATTAGGGTTATCAGCAGCAATTTGTTTCGACTTTTCAACACCATGGTTTCCACTACCTCTTTTTCTTTTCAGACTTGCAAACTCCGCGCAACTTGTCTGTGAGGTAGGCGAGAATTTTCCCTTCCTCGGTCAGATTAATACTCTGGAGTTTGATGTGAATTATCTTCTCGTTATATATGCTCGGGCGGTCAGACTTTGAATTGTGTTAAAATCCGGTCATCAAATTGGAGATCTCACATGCAAACACTAGCAGGAAAGAAAATTCTACTCGGCATCAGTGGCGGTATTGCTGCGTATAAATGTGCGGAGCTAACCCGTCGCCTCATAGAGAGAGGAGCGCAAGTTCAAGTTGTAATGACGAAAGCAGCAAAAGAGTTCATTACCCCTTTAACCATGCAAGCCGTTTCGGGCCGTCCTGTCTCGGACAGTTTATTAGACCCAGCGGCGGAAGCCTCTATGGGCCATATTGAATTGGCCAAGTGGGCAGATTTAGTGCTACTAGCGCCAGCGACCGCGGACTTAATCGCACGTATGTCTGCAGGTATGGGGAACGATTTGCTTACCACGCTCGTGCTCGCGACGGATTCTCCTGTTGCAGTTTCTCCTGCGATGAATCAACAGATGTATCGCAATATCGCAACCCAAGAGAACATCGCAACGTTAGCGCGTCGCGGTATGCACATCTGGGGCCCCGCTGCAGGAGAGCAAGCCTGTGGCGATGTGGGCCCAGGTCGAATGCTGGAACCAATGCAGCTAGTGCATCTATGTGAACAGTTCTTTCAGCCAAAATTGCTAGAAGGTAAGTCGATACTCATCACCGCAGGCCCAACTCGCGAAGCGATTGACCCAGTGCGTTACATTACGAATCATAGCTCCGGGAAAATGGGCTATGCATTGGCGAGCGCCGCAGCGCAGATGGGAGCAAAAGTCACCCTCGTGAGCGGTCCTGTCAGTTTAAATACGCCTGTAGGTGTTGAGCGCATTAATGTTTCCAGTGCACAAGAGATGCACGAAGCCGTTATGACACACGCAAACAAGCATGATGCGTTTATTAGCTGCGCTGCCGTTGCGGACTACCGCCCACAAACGATCGCGTCTCAAAAGTTGAAAAAGACTGAAGACAATGACGAAATGGTCATTAATATGGTCAAAAATCCTGATATTGTTGCTTCTGTAGCAGCAATGACGGAGAAGCGTCCGTTTACCGTCGGTTTTGCGGCTGAAACCAATGATGTAGAGACCTATGCTCGAGGCAAGTTGACAAAGAAAAACCTCGATATGATCTGTGCGAATGACGTTTCGGTTGCAGGGCAAGGATTTAACAGCAACGACAACGCGATTACCCTGTACTGGCCTGAGGGTGAACTTGCGCTCGCTTTAGAATCAAAAGAAGCATTGAGCTTTAAAATTCTCGAAAAAATGCATCACTTGATGTAACTAACGTTTGAAAACCCTGCCAACTTTTCACAAAAGCTGGCATAAATTTGGTACAAACATGACAACTAAGGGTGTTAAATCTCCCATTCCACCCTTAGTGGTCTAGTTTGAGGCGAAATAGCGTCTTATAATCCCCTCCGCTCAACTTTGTATTTTGAAAGGAAGTAACTAATGGCCGGCAGTAAAAAATCCAACCGTCGTGAAGAGATCTTACAAGCATTAGCAGAAATGCTTGAATCAACAGAAGGCGCTTCACGCATTACTACGGCAAAACTGGCCAAGCAAGTCGGCGTTTCAGAAGCCGCGCTGTATCGTCATTTCCCAAGTAAAGCGCGCATGTTCGAAGGGTTGATTGAGTTCATTGAAGAAGCCTTGATGACACGTATCAACCGTATTCTAGACGACGAAAAAGATACTCTAGAGCGTATTCGTATGGTGATGCACCTGATTTTGGCGTTCTCTGAACGTAACCCTGGTCTGACACGCATTTTGTCGGGCCATGCTCTAATGTTTGAAAATGAACGCCTACGTGAACGCATCAATCAACTCTTTGAGCGCATAGAAACACAATTGCGCCAGATCCTGCGTGAACGTAAGATTCGTGAAGGGAAGTCTTTCCCTGTCGAAGAGCGCATCCTAGCCGCGCAAATTCTGGGACAAGTTGAGGGGAGCCTAAACCGCTTTGTGCGTAGCGACTTTAAATACCAGCCGACTGCAAACTTTGACGAGTACTGGGCGCTTTTGAGTGCACAAATAAAGTAAAAGACTATGAGTAAAGACAAATACACGCAGCCCGAGTTTTCTCTTTCACTTCTTCACCCTCGTAACTGGGGCGTATGGCTTGGGTTTGGTCTGTTGGCCATCCTCGTCAATATTCTTCCTTATCGGCTGCTGCTTTCATTAGGTCGTTCACTCGGTAAACTTGGCATGCGCTACGGTAAAAAGCGTGTCCACGTTGCTCAACGTAACTTAGAATTGGCCTTTCCAGACAAAACACCTGAAGAGATTCAACATATTGTTGAAGAGAACTTCAAAAATACCGGTATGGCACTCATAGAAACCGGAATCACTTGGTTCTGGCCGACTTGGCGCTTTAAAAAACTTATCGTCGAGAAAGATCTCGGCGCACTGCGTGAAAAAGCCAAAGAAGGTAAAGGCGTCCTACTTTGTTGTGTCCATGCTCTTAATCTAGAGATCACTGCGCGTGCTTTCGCCGTGTTAGGCGTGGCCGGGTACGGCGCGTTTCGTCCGCATAATAATCCTGCTTATAACTTTATCCAGTATTGGGGACGGACACATAACGGCAATAAACTGATTGATCGTAAAGATGTAAAAAAAATGATTCGTGTTTTACGCAGCGGTGAGCGTCTGTTCTATTTACCGGATCACGATTACGGTCGCAAAAAATCAGTATTTGTGCCCTTCTTTGCCGTAGACGATGCGTGTACGACAACAGGCACGAGCATTCTGGCGTATACCTCAAAATGTGCGATCATCCCAGGCTCAGGGTTTCGCAATGACGAAGGAAAATACGACATCATCGCCGATAAGTGCATTGAAGCCGATTATCCACAAAAAGACGAAGTCGCCGCTGCCGCTTATATGAACAAGTATGTGGAAGAAGTCATTTTACGCGCTCCAGAGCAATGGATGTGGCTCCATAAACGCTATAAAACCATGCAAGATGAGCATGTCGAGAAAGGCATTCGCTATAAGTAAGTGGTCAAGGCGATAAATCCAAAAACAAAAAAGGGCAGATGAATATCCATCTGCCCTTTTTACTTTTTCAGAAAAATAACAAATTAAATGCCGTATTCCGAGCGATAGGCTTTAACTGCTTCCAAGTGCCCAGCAGCGTCACCTTTCTCTTCTAAGTAAGTCACAAGATCACCCAAACTTACAATTGAAATCACGGCACAACCAAAGTCACGCTCAACTTCTTGAATCGCAGAAAGCTCGCCCTTGCCCTTCTCTTGGCGGTCGATAGCAACCAGTACACCAGCAAGGTCTGCGCCATTTGCTTGAATGATTTCCATCGATTCACGAATCGCAGTACCTGCTGTGATTACGTCATCCACTAGCATGATGCGACCTTCAAGCGCTGAACCCACAAGGTTACCGCCTTCGCCGTGATCTTTCGCTTCTTTACGGTTGAAGCAGTAAGGCGTGTCGATATCGTGGTGATCCGCCAGCGCGACTGCTGTTGTCGTCGCGATTGGGATACCTTTGTACGCCGGGCCAAACAGCACATCAAACTCAATGCCAGAATCAGCGAGCGCGGCTGCGTAAAAACGGCCTAGACGTGCGAGATCACGACCAGTATTGAAAAGACCAGCGTTAAAGAAGTACGGGCTTTTACGGCCAGATTTCAAAGTAAACTCACCAAACTTAAGAACTTCTTTCTCAAGTGCAAACTCAATAAACTCACGCTGGTATGCTTTCATGGATTTCTCTCAATTTTCTTTTCGTGTGGGGATCAGGTCCTAGGACCTAGTAATATGCAAAAAAATAGCTTCCTTTCGGGGAAGCTATTTAAATAAATCATTAATTTTCTAACGCTGCCTTCTGCGCTGCGACAATTTCCGTAATGCCGATTTTCGCCGACTCGAGCAATGCCATCAGCTGTTCGTGACTGAACGGTTCACCTTCTGCGGTGCCCTGAATTTCAATCATCTTACCTTCTTCGGTCATTACAACGTTCATGTCGGTGTCTGCCGCTGAATCTTCAACGTACTCAAGGTCACACAATACTTCATCGCCTAGCAAGCCGACAGAAACCGCAGCTACGTGGCCTTTCATTGGATTCGCTTTTAGCTTACCGCTATCCACTAGGTGTTGGAATGCATCGGCCATTGCAACACTTGCGCCGCTGATAGATGCAGTACGCGTACCACCGTCAGCTTGGATAACGTCGCAGTCAACGGTGATCATGAACTCACCCATGGCTTTTAGATCGACAACGGCACGTAAGCTTCGCGCAATAAGACGCTGAATTTCCATCGTACGGCCGCCTTGTTTGCCACTTGCCGCTTCACGACGAGTACGAGAATGTGTTGCTCGAGGTAGCATGCCGTATTCAGCTGTAACCCAGCCTTTACCTTGACCTTTTAGCCAACGTGGCACAGATTCTTCGACGGTCGCATTACACAACACTTTGGTGTTACCGAACTCAACTAGCACTGACCCTTCAGCGTAAGCTGTGTAGTTACGAGTAATTTTGATAGGGCGAACTTGATCCGCCTTGCGATCGTTTGGACGCATGGGCATCTACCTTAAATATGAGGAGAAGACGATTTGGTTGGGCGAAGATTATAACGGAATCGATTCCGGATTCATAGGTTACGCCGCTGGCACAACATAAACAATCCATACACCCCGCGCACCTATCGACGCAGCGTGATACACTCTTGAAGTAATTTTCAAAAAATGAAGACAGGAAAATTCGATGATTTACAGTATGACAGCGTATGCACGCAAAGAAGTAAAAGGCGACTGGGGTTCTGCGGTATGGGAAATCCGCAGCGTGAACCAGCGTTATTTAGAAACATACTTCCGCATGCCAGAACAATTTCGTGGATTAGAGCCCGTTTTACGCGAGCGTTTTCGTAAGCGCTTAGCGCGAGGCAAAGTGGAATGTAATCTGCGTTTTGAAGCAAACCCTGCCGCAAAAGGTGAGCTTAGCATCAACGAAGCGCTTGCTAGCCAGGTAATTAAGGCCGCTGAACAAGTCATGCACATGACTGGTGAACTGAGCCGAATCAATCCATTTCAAGTCATGCAATGGCCGGGGGTAATGGAAACGCCAGAGCAAGACATGGATGCGGTAAATAAAGTGCTACTAGAAGCGTTTGATGGCGCAATGGATGAATTTATTGAAGCGCGAGCCCGTGAAGGCGAGAACATGAAAGCGCTGATTGAACAGCGTTTGAACGCCATTTCTGCAGAAGTCGTAAAAGTGCGTGCGCGCATGCCAGAAATTTTAGAATGGCAACGTGAGCGACTATTCTCGAAGTTCGAAGACGCTAAAGTGGAACTGGATCCGTCTCGTATCGAGCAAGAGTTGATTTTGCTAGCGCAAAAATCGGATGTTGCTGAAGAGCTCGATCGCTTGGACTCTCACGTAAAAGAAACCACAAACATTCTGAAAAAAGGTGGCGCAGTGGGTCGTCGTCTGGACTTCATGATGCAAGAGTTCAACCGTGAATCGAACACGCTAGCGTCGAAATCCATCAGCACCGACATCACCGCATCGGGCGTTGAACTGAAAGTTCTGATCGAACAGATGCGTGAGCAGATCCAAAATATTGAATGATCTAAAAGTCATCGAGTATTGAAACAAAAAAGCCCCGCTAGTGCGGGACTTTCTTTTATTCATCTTTTTCCAAGGTTCTATTATCAACGTAGGGCCAATAATGATGCCCGACTCTGATGAGCAAGGTTGCCGCAGCTAAGATAAACGCTGCCAGAGATAACCACACAACCAAAACCGCATCCAGTTCTTTCATTCCTAGTGTGATATAGCGGGCGATCGCCATCATCGCGATATAGATAGGATAGCGTACCGGAATTTTTCCGTTCATCACGAACTGCTGCACCATGGCGAGCACTTCCAGATAGATAAACATCAAAAGAATATCCGTGAGTAAGACACGCTTCTCGACAAATACGTGTACAAACTCTTGCATCATGGCGTACAGCGTCGCCAAGGTAATAGAGACTAATAATACCGCCTCCAAAATATGGAAGATTTTCAGGAACGGTCGACTAAAGGATTTCGGTAAATTCGACGGCATGGTCCATTATCCAGACAAAGAAGATAGGCCTTGAGTTTAGCATGCAACGATCTTCAATCAATCATAATACTCAGGCGTCAATCAACACCAAGACCTAACATAGACCTATAAAAATGCTCCGCTTATTTGGCGGAGCGTTTTTGTGTTATAGGACCTGTGGCATCACTTACGCCACTTGCTGCTTTTTTTCAGCCAGGCGCTTTTTCTTCCGATATTTAGGGTGGGTGATCGGAATCGCAGATAGGAGTTTCTTGGTGTACTCGTTTTGCGGGTTTGCATAAATTTCTTTCGCGCTGCCTGCTTCTACCACTTTACCAAAATACATCACGGCAACTTTGTCAGAGACGTGTTTCACCACAGAGAGATCGTGAGAGATAAAGATGATCGCCAAGTTCATCTCTTGTTGCAGTTGTAGTAATAGGTTCAAGATTTGTGCCTGTACCGACACATCTAACGCAGATACCGATTCATCACAAATCAGTAATTTAGGCTTCAATGCTATCGCGCGAGCAATACCGATACGCTGACGTTGGCCGCCTGAAAACTCATGTGGATAGCGGTTGACTGCCGTTTCTGGCAAGCCCACTTTGATTAAAAGCTCTTTTACCCACTGTTTGCGCTCGGCTGGCGTACCGATTTTATGAATAACAAACGGTTCTTCTAGAATCATACCGATGGTATGACGCTGATTGAGTGATTCCATTGGGTCTTGAAAGACGATTTGCATGTCTTTACGCAGCGATCGCATCTCTTTGACAGACAGTTTAGTGATGTCTTTACCTTCAAAGAAAATCTTACCTTCCGTTGGCTCGTATAACTTTAAGATCGTGCGCCCAAGGGTGCTTTTACCACAACCTGACTCACCAACTAGTCCCAGTGTTTCACCTTCAGAAACAGACAGTGAAACCCCGTCTACCGCTTTGATGGTGTAGCCTTTCTTGAACAGCCCTTTACCAGAAACAAAGTGCTGCTTAAGATTTTCAATTCTTAATACTTCTTTTGCCATAACATCCTCTTTTATGACTCGTTCACTTTGCCCAGTTAACTGGCAAACATACTGGCATCAATAGGCTTGATATCGATCATCTGCTTCGGCTCATTATCTAAGCTCGGCATCAACCCCATCAAACGCTCTGTATATGGGTGCTGCGGGTTATCAAACAACTCAAAAATTTCTGCTTTTTCGACAATACGCCCACCATACATCACGGCAACATCATCACACACTTCTGCCACAACCCCGAGGTCGTGAGTAATGAAGATCATCGCCATGCCCGTTTCTTCCTGAAGCTCGTTCATCAGTTCAAGGATAGACGCCTGAACCGTAACATCCAACGCCGTAGTCGGTTCATCACAAATCAGAATATCCGGCTTACAGGCCAACGCCATCGCGATCATTACACGCTGGCGCATACCGCCAGATAGGTTATGGGGATACTCATTCAATCGTTTCTCTGGCATTGGGATTTTGACTTTTGCCAGCATCTCGATCGAGAAAGCCTCCCGCTCCTTTTTGTCGAGCTCAGGTCGATGAAGTTCAAGCACTTCACATATTTGGCGACCAATGGTGTGTACTGGATTTAGCGCCGTCATCGGATCTTGGAAGATGATCGAAATGCGATCGCCACGCATGGCGTACATCTCTTCCGCAGGCAAATCAACTAGGTTGGTGCCGCGATAATTCACTTCACCTTTGATGATGTTGCCATATGGCTTAGGTAAAAGACCCATGATCGACATTGAGGTTACGCTCTTACCACTGCCTGACTCTCCCACCAGACCGAGTGTACGTCCAGCTCTCACATCAAAGTTCACACCATGCAGCACCTTCACTGGTCCATCATCGGTGGTGAATTCAACTTCGAGATCTTTAACACTTAGGATTACATCGTTTTCCATAACCAATCCTTACAGCTTATAAGTGTCATCTACGACGACGACAGGTTCAAAAGCTTTGCCTGATTTCATCGCTTGTTTGGTTTCTTTCTTGATATCGCTATCAATCCAGTAAGTGCCATCCCCAATGATGCCACCACTGAACAACGCCTCTGTCATGCGATTCATTGGCTTATCAGGAAACTTTAGCCAGCGCCAGTGACCGTAGCGGACATAAGGAATCATGTAGCCTGTTACGATAACGTGCGCATCAATGATGTCACGCTGAATCTCATGACCTAGCTGGATCTTTTTATCCATATCCATGCTAAAACGATACTCGATGATCTTTTCATCCAGCTCTGGCGTGCTGTAGTTTGTGAAAGAGTTAGTTTGCGGCTTGTTCGCATTGACTGAATGGAAGTACTCCCAATACGTTGGGATCTCGGAAGTCCCCATATCTAAGAAAGCCAAATCGTGCTTTTTCTCACGGACGTATTTGAACATGGATGAGCCATCAACCAACTTGAGCTCAATATCCAACCCTGCTAGCTTGGCTTGCTCACGCAAAAATGCAATACGAGGAGTATGAACAGGTGTTCCGTAGGTCAGCTCGAAGCTTAAACGCTCACCTTTATCATTGACACGAATACCATCGGAACCAATTTTGTTAAAGCCTGCGGCTTCGAATGCCTCGGCCGCTTTTGCTGGGTCAAATTTCGGCGCTTTCGCGTCTGGTAGGGTGTATTTACCATGGCCATAACCGGTCGGGTTTGGCTTACGGGAGTAGTCACCACGCATGATGTTTTCAATCATGCCATCAAAATCAATTGCGTAAGTAATGCCCTTGCGAACGTTTAAATCATCCAGTAGAGGCATCGCGGTGTTCATCCATACGCCGCCCGCACCGACTGGAAATTGGTTGTAACCCCAGAACTTTTGAATGTAGCCTTTTTGGTACGGTTCTGTGTTCGATTTATCGTGCCATAGACTTGGCAGAACCAGACCAAATGCATCCAACTTACCCTTTTCAAAATGCTTCATCGCAATATCGCTATCGCGGATCACTGTGATGCGAATCTTGTCGACATTGTAGCGATTTTGGTAGTACTTATTGCTGTAACCCCACCAATCTTCACCAACATGTTTGAAAGTCACACTTCTACCTTTTTTGATATCATCTAGGTAGTACGCACTGGTCGTTGGTTCACTCTTAAAGTTGTAGTAACGGACAAAGTTGTCGTGAATACCATCACCATTTTCGTCCTTTGAAGGATTGGCATAAAAGTGTGCGGGACGAGGGCGTAAAGCCCCCATTCTTAGCAATAATTCTTCCGGATTGAACTCTTTCGCGGCCTTAACAGCAAACGTATGAGCGTCGTACTTAATAACGTCCGCAATGGTTTTGTTGTAATAATCGTTGTACCAAGGTTCTAGGATATCCTTAGAACGATAAAACTTAAGCATGAATACAAAATCGTCGGCAGTCACAGGCTTGCCGTCCGACCATTTGGCTTCTGGATTGAGTTTGAAATAGACGGTTTTATTGTCGCCAGCTAACGCCCACTCATTAGCAAGTTCAGGGATGAACTCTAAAGTGTCTGGGTGTCGAACCACCAATCCAGGGGTTTCATCCAAGATAAAGGAACGCAACCCCGCATTGGCGTCTGGGCCAACACTACGTAACGTCTGTGGAAAACTTGACATGAAGGTGCGATAGGTCCCTCCACGTTTCGCTTCAGGCGAACCATATTGAGGCTCATCCCAGTTTGTTTGCCAGTTTAAGTCAGTCGGAAGCGTTGCTGACATTGCACCAAAACTCAGGGCGCTCAGCGTGGACGCTAAAAATAATTTCTTCATAAAACTTCCCTTTTTATGTTTTGCTCACAATGCTCGCTTAAACATAGCGTGTGAATTTTTTCGGGTCGAAGGCCGCTCGAATGGCTTCACCAATAAAGGTCACCATTACCAGTACCAACACAATGGAAGTAACCACTGAAGCAACAATCCATGGCGAGTCTAAGTTTGACTTACCTTGTTGTAGCAGCTCACCCCAACTTGGCGTTGGTGGCATAAGACCTAAACCTAGATAATCCAAAGCGGTCAGCGCAGTGATGTTTGCTGCAATAGTGAACGGCGCCAATGTCACGATCATCACCATCGTATTCGGTAGGATGTGATTAAACAAAATACGTCCCGTCGATGCCCCTAAAGCACGTGCCGCCATTACGTATTCTCGTGCCGCTTCTTTATAAGTCATGGTCCGCATGTACCATGTCATACCCATCCAGGTGAAAAGCACGTTAATAGCGACAAAGAGAGCGAACGTCGGTTGAACGATTGAGACAAGAATCATAATGACGTACAAAAACGGTACCATTGACCAGATTTCGATAAGTCGCTGTACAAACAAGTCAAATTTACCGCCCCAAAAACCCATAGCACAACCAACTGCGGTACCGATCGCGTAGGAAATTGCCATGGTGAGCAACGCAAATCCCATTGCCGTTCTGAATCCGTAGACAAGTCGCGCCAAAATATCGCGACCTATCACATCTGTACCTAAATAATGCTTGTTTTCGGCACTAGGCGCTGTTGGCGGGAAATCACCACTAAAATCCTGTTCATATGGGTTCCATGGCACAAGCGGCAAAATAACAAAGTTGTCGCTCCCTTCGGCCTCAAACGCTTTTTGCAGTACGCGATAATCCGCTTCGCTGGATGACTCTTGGCCGAATTCACTGCCTAAACGGACATCACTGACAACAGGAAAATAGTAGCTACCATCGTACTTGACGACTAGCGCTTTACTATTAATCAGAAGTTCAGCAAAGAGCGACAGGATCAACATGATTGAGAGAATGACAAACGACCAATAACCTCGTTTGATCTCTTTAAAGTGGCGAATTTTCTTTTGAGTTAATGGACTAACTTTAATCATGTTACGCTCCAAACTTCACACGTGGGTCGACTAAAGCAACACAAATATCTGAAATAATGTTACCAATGAGCAGCAACAGCGCATTAATGGCGACAATACCCATAACAACAGGGTAATCACGCTCCATGATTGATTCGTAACCCAATAAACCAATGCCATCAATATTGAAGATAACTTCAATCAGGAAGGCACCGGTCATGAAGAACAACAAAGAGTTACCAAAGTGACTCGCGATTGGGATTAAGCTGTTACGCAACGCGTGCTTACGAACCGCCTTTTTGAAAGGTAAGCCCTTCGCGATAGCTGTACGGATATAGTCTGAAGAAAGATTTTCCATCAGGTTGTTTTTCATCGTCATTGTCAGTGTTGCAAAGTCGCCAATGAGGTAACAGATTAAAGGCAACACCGCGTGCCACATGATGTCCTTGGCGCGTTCAAAGAAAGTTTCGTAATCGTCGAAGTCATCGCCGACAAAGCCTCCCATAGGAAACCATTCCAAGTGATAACTAAATAGCGTGATGAGCAATACACCCACCACATAGCCAGGCAATGCATAGCCCACAAAGATGAGTATTGAAGAAGCGGAATCAAACACAGAGCCGTGCTTGAGCGCCTTGTAATAACCAAGAGGGATCGAGATAAAATAACTGATAAAAAAGGTCATGCCGCCATAAAATAACGACACAGGTAAACGCTCTGCAATCATGTCAGAGACAGGTTCGTAGTAACGTGTTGACTCACCAAGGTCTAGCACGACCAAGCGACTTAGCCACTCCACATACGCTTCTGTCACTGGCTTATCCAGACCGTAAAACGCATTTAGCTCAGCGATTTGATCATCAGAAAGGGCGGTATTGCCACCAGCAGACGTCATTGATGCGGCACCATCCCCTTGAGACTGCATTTGTGACAACATGCGTTCAACAGGTCCGCCCGGCACGAAACGAGTGATAGCAAAGATAAGAATAGTTATCCCGAGAAACGTTGGTATCACCAACGCCAAACGGCGTAAAAAGTACGACAGCATATACAACTTGCTCCTTGTCTACTGTCCAGTTCAGGCGGAGTGAAAGAGGAAGTTCCCCGCCCAAAGTGGTGCATATTTATCTCGTAGTAACTAAAACTGTTGAAACACACTCCCTGCGTTTCAAGAACCAGACTTTTCTACTACTGCAATAATTTCAGCGTCATATTTATCTTGAATCCACATCAGCTTCAAGTGTTTGAAACCAAAACATGACAAACTTCCTCCGAAGTCGAAAAACAGAAATGTTTTTGTAAAAAATTATAAAAAACCACAAAAATAATTCACACAGAATATCAATCTAGGCTGTTTAGAGCCAAAACCCTACATAAAAATGCAAATACATGGAATAAATAGACATATCCACCACATCTATATTTGACCTAAAAATACGAGTGAGCCCTTTTACAGCAATGGGTATCATATTTTGATACCACCCTATAAGTTCGAGTCACCAAAGTATGGATTCGATATAAAACTCATCTCAGAACAATTCACTGGAAAAATATCTTTTTTCAGATTCAATTACCCACTAAAAAACCATAGGCAAGATAAGTCATTAAAGTTTATAAGAAACACAAAATACGGTGTTTTATTGAAATTTGATGTCGCCTTGGTAAGGCTATTTAGTTTTTTATTCCGTGTTTTAAACTAACCCTGGTTATTTACATCTTTTTTACATTTAAGCATCCCCGTTTACCACTGGTTTGACTTCCTTTTTTCATCTCGGTTATACATTGGCCGAACGTTAACGAAATATTAACGTCACAATTGGCCGCTATGCGGCCAGACATAGGAAATAATAATAATCGGAGCAACAAGGATGTATAAAAACACAACCGCTTTATCTGTTGCGATAAGCCTTGCGTTGGGGACAGCAGCAGTCGTAGCCCCAGCAACAGCACTGGCAGAAGAGCAACAAGTTGAAAAACTTCAAAAGATGAAAGTTACTGGTTCGCGTATCTCCACGACGGATATGGAAGGTCCTTCACCAGTTACTGTTATTAATAGTAAAGATATTGAATCTAAAGGTTTTAACAGCGCGCAAGACGTGTTGAACAGTTTGACTCAAAACACCGGTGGTGTAATGGCTCAAACGAACTCTTTCTCATTCACACCTGCAGCACAGTCAGTCAACTTACGTGGTCTTGGCGCTTCACGCACATTGATTCTTATCGATGGTCGTCGCCTTCCTCAATACCCACTGGCTCAAGATGGCACATCTAACTTCCAAGACATTGGTCAAATCCCTGTTGCCGCTATCGAGCGTGTTGAAGTAATGACTGATTCAGGTTCCGCTATCTACGGCTCCGACGCGATCGGCGGTGTCGTAAACTTCATTTTAAAGAAAGACTTTGATGGCGTTTCTGTAAAAGTACGTGCGGGTGACGCAACAGATGGTGGCTACCAAAATGGCCGTTTAGACGTTGTTGCAGGTAAAGATTTTGACGATAAACGTATTCTCTTCGTTGGCCAATTTGCGGGCAACGAAATGCTTAAGCAATCTGACCGAGATGATTGGGCTGGCGATGACGGTTCTAGCCGTTCTCAGCTAAGTGGTTACTCTAGCTACGGTGCAAACTTTGAAGGCGCAAACGGAACACTTCTAACACCAGCTGATGCTGGTTCTTCATGTAAAGAAGTCGTTGGTGATGCCGCTATTGAACGAGCGGATGGCAAGTGTGGTGTTAACCGCTCTGCATACCGAACGTTGAAACCAGAAAATAAACAAGTAGACCTGCTTTTACGTGGTGAAATGGACATTAACGACAATGTCACTGCCATGGCAGAAGCCCGTTTTGGCTACAAGTCTACAGAATCTGAATTCGAACCTAACCCTTACAGCGTAGAAGTTGATGCCACTCACTTCCGCGGCGAAGGTGAATACACTCGCCGTATGGTCGAATTTGGCCCACGCGAAAGTAACACTGAAGCCGATTCTTTTGGCTTAACCTTAGGCTTGAACGGCCTGCTTGCTGATACGTATGATTGGGATCTATCAGCTGGTTACTCAGAGCAAAGCGTTGAAACAAGCAACCCAGCAATCTTCCTAACTCTTGATCAAGCAGTACAAGATGGCGACGTCGATCTTCTAGGGCCTATCTCTCAAGACGTTGTAAACAAATACAGCGGCACATCAAGCAAAGAAGCCTACTCAAAGCTTTACTCTGTTAACGGCTCACTGGCTGGTGATTTGGTTGAACTGCCTGCTGGTATGTCTGGCTTTGCTGTTTATGGTGAATGGAACCGTACTGACTACAATGAAACGATTGATGCGACAACAGCAGCTGGTGGTTTCTCTGGTCTAGGCGGAACATCAGGTGGCGGTGACCGTGATCAGATTGGTCTTGGTGTCGAAGCCCTAATTCCTATCATTGAAGATTTGGAAATGACTGTCGCTGGTCGTTATGACCACTACTTCGACGACTCGGCAACAGGCGGAGCCTTCACTCCTAAAGTCGCACTAGCATACCGTCCTACTGACACTCTATTGCTTCGTGGTAGCTACGGTCTAGGTTTCCGAGCTCCTGACTTGAAACGACTATTTGGTGATCAAACTCGAGGCTTTGGTTCTGGTTTTGACCCTGTGCTTTGTGCCAACGCTGGTGGTAGCGGCCCACAAGATAAAGATAAGTACCCAGAGTGTGATACTCAATACTTCGATACGCTTAACGGCCCTAACTCTGAGCTGAAAGAAGAAACAAGTACAAACATTAACTTGGGTCTAGCTTGGGAACCTGTGGATGACCTTGGCGTAACCGTTGACTGGTACCACATCAAGATGGAAGACGTCGTAACAGCACCAACTTACCAAGACGTAATTAACGATCCAGGTAAATACCCAGGCACAGAAGTAGTTCGTAATACAGACGGTACAATCAAGTCCGTATCTTACGGCCCAGTCAACCAGTCATATGAAGAGCGTTCTGGTGTTGACCTTGCTGTGAAATATGCTTACGACACTAATGAGTTCGGTTCATTCAATACGCGCGTAGCTGTAACTAAGATCTTGATTGCTGAATATCAAGAAAACGACAGTGAGCCAGTAACGGATGAAAGAGATTTCATGCCTGAATACACCGCAACGTTAAACCTTGGCTGGGCATATGAAGATGTCGCTATCAACCTATTTGGTAAATACCGTGACCGTATGTGTTCAAGCTATGCGAACCGTTACTACTTTGATGACTGTGACTCTGCTAAGAAAGCTGGTTACAAAGCAGAAATCGCTAGCATGACAACATGGAACCTAACGGCTTCTTACCAATTCAACGAGAGTGGTCGTGTAACTCTTGGTGCTATCAACATGTTTGACAAGGTACCGCCTGCCGATCCTCTAAATGATACCTCTCCATTCTATGCAACTGGATATGACGATCCAATCGGCCGTCAGCTTTACATCGAGGCATCATACGACTTCTAAAAAATATTTGGCGCGGGTTTTCCGCGCCCTTTTCGACTGACTAAAACACTGACAAGGATGCAACCATGAAATTCAAGGAATTTGGTCTCAGTGCCATAGCTGCAGCATTGCTTACTATCAGTAGTAGCTCTGTAGCGGCCAACTCTGGTGCTGTCGTTTCCACACAAGCAAAAGCAAATCAATCTTCAGAAGCTTCGCAACAAAAAATCGACAACTATGCCGAAAGCACTGAAGGCATGTTGGCAGAATACAAAGGCTTACTTCGTCAAATCGACAGTATGAAAGTCTACAACGAGCAAATTAACCGTATGGTTCAATCGCAGCAAGGCGAGTTGGACTCATTAAATAACCAAATTGCTCAAATCGATCAAACGGCAACAGAAGTGGTGCCACTTACATTAAAAATGATCGATGCACTCGACGAGTTTGTGACTCTCGATCTGCCTTTCCAGAAAAAAGAGCGTAATAAACGTGTCCAAGAACTGCGTCGCCTCATGGATCGCGCCGACGTAACAACTTCAGAGAAATTCCGTAAAGTGATGGAAGCGTACCAAATTGAAGAAGGCTTCTCTCGCTCAATCGAATCTTACAAAGCTAGCCTAGACCGAAATGGTGAAACCGTGACTTACGATTTCCTACGTATTGGTCGCACAGCTCTTCTATTCCAATCTCCAGACGGTGGTGAGACAGGTATGTGGAACCAACAAACACGTCAATGGGAAACATTACCAGAAAGCTACCGCATCGCGGTACAGCAAGGCCTTCGTATCGCGAAGAAGCAAGCGCCACCAGCGCTAATCAAACTGCCTGTATTTGCTGGGGAGGAATAAGAGATGAAAGGATTCAAAACTCTAGCCGCTGGCCTACTAGCGAGCTTATTTATGGTTTCTGGCGTACAAGCAGAAGCGCCTAAAAACTTATCTGAACTACTTAAAAACGTAAAATCAGAAAGCATCGTTGAGTCGAAAGAGAACAAAGCCCGTGAAGCTGAGTTCAAGAACAATCGCGATAAGCAAGCGGCATTATTGCAACAAGCTCGCGAAGAGTTAGCTGCGCAGCAAGCACTGGGCGATCAACTTAAAGCAACCTTTGATGAAAACGATAAGCAGCTAACTGAACTAACAGAAACCCTACGTGTTCGCTCTGGTACTTTGGGCGAAATGTTTGGTGTGGTCCGCCAGTATGCGGGAGAGTTTAAGGGCTTATTTGCAGCCTCTCAAAACGCTGTTCAATTTCCAGAGCGTGACGCTCTACTAACGAAACTGGCTGAAAGTAAAGAACTGCCGTCAACACAAGAGCTAGAAGCTTTCTGGCATACCATTCTTCAACAAGTGGTTGCTTCTGGCGAAACTGCAACAACCCAAGCAACGGTTGTTTATGGCGAAGGTAAAGAAGCGGTTCGCGATGTCACTCTCGTCGGTGAGTTTAACGCGATTGCCGATGGTAAGTACGTCACTTATGTACCTCAAACAGGTAAGTTCGAAGAACTCTCTCGACAGCCTCGCACCAATATTACACGTCATGTTGCAGGATTTGAGTCAGCGTCAAACAGCTATGAGCCACTGTTTATTGACCCATCCCGTGGTGTCATTTTGTCTCTACTTGTACAAAGCCCTACCGTTCAAGAACGTATTGATCAAGGTGGCATTGTAGGTTACGTCATCCTTGGTATGGGTGCAGTTGGCGCTATCATTGCTCTTGTTTGCTTCCTACGCCTTCAAGTGATTGGCGGTAAAATGCGTAAGCAAGCGAAATCAGAAACCGTGATTCCTGGCAACCCATTGGGTGAAGTTATCCAAGCTTACCAAGAGCACAAAGGTGACAACCTTGAAGATCTGGAAGCGAAGCTGGACGAAATCATTCTACGTAACGCTCCAAGCATTGAACGCTTCATCAGCTCAATCAAGCTATTTGCTTCTGTAGCGCCTCTACTTGGTCTACTGGGTACGGTAATGGGTATGATCGGCACATTCCAAGCCATTACTCTGTTCGGTACCGGCGATCCTAAACTGATGGCTGGCGGTATTTCTGAAGCTCTTGTTACCACTATGCTAGGTCTGGTTGTCGCAATTCCATTGCTGTTCCTTTACACCATCGTACACAGCAAAGGTCGTCGTTTGGTTCAAACTCTTGAAGAACAGAGTGCAGGCTTCATCGCTCGCTATCAGGAAAAACTGCATAAAGCCGAAAGCTAAGGAGGCGTTATGTGGTGGTTAGTTGGAGAACTTGAATCAATTAGGCGCTTCTTGGGAATGGGTGGCGATGTACTCGTCGCCATCTTCATCCTCAGCTTTATGCTGTGGGCAGTATTGTTAGAACGTTGGTTCTATTTTGCTGCCGTCGCTCCAAAAGCCATGAAAAAAGCCGTTGGCTCATGGCAAGGACGCTCAGAGCATCAAAGTTGGAACGCTAAGATGATCCGACAAGAAATCGTTTCTCGTCAGGATATTGAGAATAAAAAGGGACTACCAATCGTGAAAGTATTGATTGCACTTTGTCCCCTACTGGGTCTACTCGGCACCGTTGTCGGCATGATCCAAGTATTCGACATATTAGCGGTAACAGGAACAGGAAGCCCTCGAGCAATGGCCTCGGGGATCTCAAAGGCAACAATCCCAACTTTAGCCGGGATGGTGGCTTCTCTATCAGGACTGTTCTTTAGTTCACGTCTTGATCATTTAGCCAAAGTCACAACGCAAAAGCTGGAAGATAAGCTAAAGCATATTGCCTGAGTAAATGGAATTAGAGGTATAGGTCATGAAAAGACGCTATAGCAGTGATAGCAGTGATGAAACCGCTATCGATATGACACCGATGCTCGACATCGTATTTATCATGTTGATCTTCTTTATCGTAACAACATCGTTCGTAAAAGAAGCAGGTCTGGAAGTAAACCGTCCGACGGCAAGCTCAGCGCAAACCGTTAAGAAAGGTAACATCATGGTCGCAGTTGGTGCGGCGGGTGATGTTTGGGTTGATAAACGCCGCATCGAAGTGGACGCGGTTCGCGCGAACATTGAACGTCTTCGAGCAGAAAGTCCTGATGGCGCAGTTGTTATCCAAGCCGACACTGAAGCAAATGCTGGCGTAGTCGTGAAGGTTATGGACCAGATCAAAATGGCAGGTGTAGAAAGCATCTCCATTGCCGCAACCAATAAGGATTAAGCTTATGCGGTATCTGGCCTCAATTGCACTGGCGCTCATTGTCTCCCTCGGGTTGTTCTGGGGGATGGACAAGCTAGTAAACAAAGAGCGCCACGAGTTAGTGTCGAATGATGACCTGCGTATGGTCGAGTTTATTCGCATTAAACCAGAAGAAAAAATACAGGAGAAAAAACGCGAACTTCCAAAACCACCACCACCTAAGCGTCCGCCGCCGCCGCCAGAAATGAAAGTGACAGCGACAGTAAAACCGGTGATGGAGCAGACCCCAATGGATATGCCAAAACTTGACCTACCCGTAAATGTTACAGGTGGCTCGGTGCTTGGACATTATAGCCAGGGTGGAGGTGCACAATTAGCGGGTAGCGGAGGTCCGACCCCTCTTGCAACATTCCAACCTCAAATGCCTAGAAAGGCTGCGAAAGCAGGAATTGAAAAAGGGGTTGTCTTACTAGAGTTTACTGTAAACGCACGTGGTGCCGTAGAGGACATCAAAGTTCTTAAAGAGCAACCACGACGCTTAGGCCTCGGTCGAGCGGCAAGAAAAACAGTCTCTAAATGGACATTTAAACCAAAATTGGTTGACGGGAAACCTGTTAGCTCACGCCTATCGCAAGAAATAGAGTTCTCAACCAATTAAGGAGTCACGATGAAAAGTTTATGGAAAAGCAAAGTGGCTTCTTTAATTCTCTTCGCAGGAGTGGCAATGGCCGCTCCTACGATGGCAAAAGAAGCTCCTCAGTTATCAGATCGGACATTTCGAACCGTCAACAAAGTGCAAGAGTTGATCGCAACTGAAAAATATTCAGCAGCGAAAGAAAAACTAGCAAGCGCTTTAGAAAGCACAAGTTCGAAAAAATACGACCGAGCAGTTTTACTTCAGCAAACGGGCTTTTTGTATTCGCTACAAGACAATTATGTGCAAGCCGCGAAATACTTTGCCGAGGCATTAAAGCTCGATGCGCTTCCCGTTCCAGTCGCTCAACAAGTTCGCTACAGCTTGGCTCAGCTTTACCTAGCTGAAGAGAAGTACACGTTGTCTGTGAAAACGATGAAGGAATGGTTCAAAGTTGCAGAAACAACCAAAGAGAAGCCTCAAGCTCATGCTTATATCACGTTAGCAAGCGCTTATGTCCAGTTGGAAGATTACAGAAATGCAATCCCACCAACCAAAAAAGCAATTGCGATGAGCAAGAACCCAAGTGAGTCTTGGTACTTAATTCTCGTTGCCTCTCACTACGAGTTAGGCCAGCTGAAAAGCGTTGCCAGTGTGCTTAAAACCCTTACTTCAAAGTACCCTCAGAAAAAGCGTTACTGGATGCAACTTTCTGGCGTTTATATGGAGTTGGGTCAAGAGCAAAACTCTTTAGCAACCTTAGAAATGGTTTACAAAATGGGGAAACTGGAAGGAGAGAAAGAGTACTTACGTTTTGTAAACTTCTTAGCTTACCAAGGTATTCCATATAAAGCGGCCAAAACTCTTGAGAAGGAGATGGCATCTGGAAACATTGAAAAGACGAAGGAAAACTATGATCGCTTGGCCAGCTTCTGGCAGCAAGCTAAAGAGCTAGATAAATCGATTCTCGCTTATAAAAAGTCATATAACATCGCTCCTTCTGCTAAAACGCAAATTCAGATTGCTCGCTTAATGGTACAAGACAAGCAGTATTCTGAAGCGACTCGCTTTGTAGAAAACGCAGCATCGAATGCCTCTAAAGAGCAAAAGGCAGAACTTGAGTACATTCGCGGAATGGCCTATTTCGAGCTTAAGCAGCCACAAAAGGCCTTACAGGCAATGAAAGGCGCGGCTCAATCGCCAAAATTTAGGTCTACCGTTAGCCCTTGGATAAATTTCCTAGAATCCCAAGGATAATTTGAAGATTAAGTGTGAGTCAGTCGCACGCCTGGGGAAGTGAAAGCTTCCCCTTTTTTCGTTTGTTTTTGCGCATGCGAGCTCTTTTCAACATTTAAGTAAGACGAAAAGATCAACTGGTAACAAAATAGAGATCATGATACTCTTCGCCTCCATTTTTCTGGCGGGATTATCACCAATATCCATCCCTTTGGTGGTTGATTTATCATTGCCAGTGCTATCGTTATAAGAATGTCGGACTTTCCTTCGGCACTCAATCAATCCAATCAAAAGTGGAACAGTACAATGGGCAAAGGTACTCTCTATATCGTATCTGCACCTAGCGGCGCAGGTAAATCTAGCTTGATCTCAGCGATGTTGGAACGCAATCCAACCTACGCAATGAAAGTGTCTGTGTCTCATACCACGCGTAACATGCGACCTGGTGAAGAAAATGGTGTCCACTACCATTTTGTAGCGAAAGATGAGTTTGAAGCCCTGATCGCTAAAGGTGATTTCCTAGAATACGCTGAAGTGTTTGGTAATTATTACGGCACCTCTCGTGTGTGGATTGAAGAAACGCTAAATAAAGGTATCGACGTTTTTCTAGATATCGACTGGCAAGGCGCACGTCAAATCCGTGAGCAAATGCCTGAAGCCAAAAGCATCTTCATCCTGCCACCATCAAACGGTGAGCTAGAGCGTCGCTTGAACACTCGTGGTCAAGATAGCGATGAAGTGATCGCAAAACGTATGGCTGAAGCCAAGTCAGAAATCTCTCATTACAGCGAATACGACTACGTGATCGTAAACGACGATTTTGATACCGCTTTGATGGACTTTAAAGCCATCTTGCGTGCAGAGAGATTGAAGGAAGAAAAGCAAGCTGCTAAATATAAAGGTATGCTTGACGCGTTGTTAGCAGAGTAACTTCAAAAAAGTCACGCTGTAAAACATAAAGAATTTTTCGTTTTTTGCTCAGTGCGGAAAACACAATAAACTACCTGAGAAAGTCCACAAACGGTGGCTTGTCTAATTGCTAGTAAATAAAGTAGTTAGGTTGTATACTTTCTCGTCATTCTAAAATTTTAGTTAACTATTTGGAGTCCTCATGGCACGCGTAACTGTTCAAGACGCTGTTGAAAAAGTTGGCAACCGTTTCGACCTAGTACTGATTGCGGCTCGCCGCGCTCGTCAAATGCAAACTGGCGGTAAAGATGCACTAGTGCCAGAAGAGAACGATAAGCCAACGGTTATCGCTCTACGCGAAATCGAAGAAGGTTTAATTACTAAAGAAGTTCTAGACGCTCGTGAACGTCAAGAACAGCAAGAGCAAGAAGCGGCAGAGCTAGCGGCAGTAAGCAGCATCGCTCACAACCGTTAATTCTGACTTTAGAATTCAACAACCTCCCGGGCCTATAATTTGTATCTATTCGATAGCCTCAAAGACGTTGCCCAAGAATACCTAACAGAGCCTCAGATTGAGGCTCTGCGTCAATCTTATGTGGTAGCGAGAGATGCCCATGAAGGGCAAACCCGCTCTAGCGGTGAACCATACATCATCCACCCTGTCGCTGTGGCTCGTATCTTGGCCGAAATGCGCCTTGATATCGAAACCCTCCAAGCTGCTTTGCTACATGACGTCATTGAAGACTGTGATGTAACTAAAGAAGATCTCGAAGAGAAATTCGGCAACACTGTCGCAGAATTGGTTGATGGTGTATCTAAACTGGACAAACTCAAATTCCGCGATCGCAAAGAGGCTCAGGCTGAGAACTTTCGTAAGATGGTTCTGGCCATGGTGCAAGATATCCGCGTCATTCTGATCAAACTGGCTGACCGCACGCACAACATGCGTACGCTTGGCGCGCTTCGACCAGATAAAAAGCGTCGTATTGCTCGTGAAACGTTAGAGATTTACGCGCCACTCGCTCATCGTCTTGGTATTCACAATATCAAAACCGAACTCGAAGAGCTGGGCTTTGAAGCGCTATATCCCAACCGCTACCGCGTACTGAAAGAAGTGGTTAAAGCCGCACGTGGTAATCGTAAAGAGATGATCCAACGCATTCACAGCGAAATAGAAGGCCGTCTGCAAGATTTTGGCTTGAATGCTCGCGTCGTTGGTCGTGAGAAAAACCTGTTCTCTATCTATAACAAGATGAAAACCAAAGAACAGCGCTTTCACACCATCATGGATATCTATGCGTTCCGAGTCGTTGTTGATACCGCTGATACTTGTTATCGCGTTTTAGGCCAAGTACACAGCTTGTATAAGCCACGTCCTGGTCGCATGAAAGATTACATCGCGGTACCAAAGGCGAACGGCTATCAATCGCTACACACTTCCATGGTTGGCCCACACGGCGTACCTGTTGAAGTTCAGATCCGTACTGAAGATATGGATCAAATGGCGGACAAAGGTGTCGCGGCGCACTGGTCTTATAAAGACAAAGGCGACAAGTCTGGCACCACTGCGCAAGTGAAAGCTCAGCGTTGGATGCAAAGCCTGTTAGAGCTACAACAAAGCGCGGGTAACTCATTCGAATTCATTGAAAACGTAAAATCCGATCTTTTCCCAGATGAGATTTACGTCTTCACACCAAAAGGTCGTATCGTTGAATTACCTTTAGGCGCAACGGCTGTCGACTTTGCCTATGCCGTACATACCGATGTAGGCAACTCTTGTGTTGGTGCTCGTGTTGATCGTAACCCTTACCCATTGAGTAAGGCATTGAAAAACGGTCAGACGGTGGAAATTATCAGTGCCCCTGGTGCGCGTCCGAATGCGGCATGGCTAAACTATGTCGTGACTTCTCGTGCCCGCACTAAGATTCGACAAGTACTGAAAACGATGCGTCGTGAAGAGTCGATTACTTTAGGTCGTCGCCTACTTAATCACGCACTTGGCCGCCACTCGATTGATTCAATTTATCCAGAAAATATCCAAGAAGTCTTGAATGATCTTCGCCTAGAAAGCATCGATGATTTATTGGCAGCTATTGGATTGGGTGAGTTGATGAGCATTGTGATCGCACGTCGTCTCCTTGGTGATACCGAAGAGCTCACGACAACAAGCTCAATCCCAACGGACTCGAAGAAGAAGCTTCCGATTCGTGGCGCAGAAGGCTTATTGCTGACGTTTGCAAATTGTTGTCATCCTATCCCAGATGATCACATTATTGCTCACGTATCGCCTGGTCGTGGTTTGGTTGTTCACCGAGAAACATGTCCGAACGTTCGTGGTTATCAGAAAGAGCCAGACCGTTATATGGCTGTCGCTTGGTCTGACGACTACGACAAAGAGTTTATTGCTGAACTTAAAGTCGACATGCTTAACAACCAAGGTGCTCTTGCAGAACTGACCAACGTTATCTCGAAAACAGGATCAAACATTCATGGTCTTTCAACGGAAGAACGTGATGGTCGTTTATACACTGTGACTGTGCTGTTGACGACGAAAGATCGTGTCCACCTTGCTGGTATCATGCGTAAGATTAAGGCAATGCCTCAAGCAACCCGAGTCAGACGCAGAAAGAACTAACCTCTATCGCCACCTACTCTGTTAGGTGGCGATTTTTTATACCTCAATAAATATGAACCTAGAACGTTACAACCGTATTCACCAAGTCCTAAAAACTCGCCAAACTGATCTGACACTTTGTCTCGAAGAAGTACATAAGCCAAACAACGTCTCTGCCGTAATCCGCACCGCTGACGCGACAGGCTTACACAAAGTTCATGCAATTTGGCCTGACAAAATGCGTACGCTGAGCCATACCTCAGCTGGCGCGCGTAACTGGGTTGAAGTGGATACTCACGATTCCATTGAAACTGCGATTACCGAGCTCAAAGCGCAAGGTATGCAGGTTTTGGTGACCAATCTTTCAGACACCGCCGTCGACTTTCGCGAAATCGACTACACCAAACCAACGGCAATCATTTTGGGCAGCGAAAAAGTTGGCGCTTCAGAGCAAGCCAAACAGCTTGCCGATCAAGACATTATTATCCCGATGGTGGGCATGGTGCAGTCACTAAACGTATCGGTTGCCAGTGCCGTGATTTTGTATGAAGCGCAACGTCAACGTGAAGCCGCAGGCATGTACGAACGAGAAGAAAGCGCTCTGCCTAAAGAGACAATCAACCGTATTCTCTTTGAACGTGGTCACCCAGTGCTGGCAAAGGTCGCGAAACGAAAAGGGCTCGTTTACCCACCACTCGATGAAGAAGGTCAAATCATCGCCGATGACGCGTGGTGGCAAGAGATGCAAAGCAAGTAACAGACTTTCGTCATCCTGAACAGCGGCGAAGGGGCGTGATTCAAGATCTAATTCTGGAGTATACAGATGCTGGTAGTGTTAACTTCAGCGACATACTTGTTGGAAATAGAATCCTGATGTCGCTAAAGCCCTCGGAATGATAGGTTATCAGTCAAATCATGACACTAACTAAAGCATGACTATTTTTTCCTGTACAAAAACACAGCTCCATGGTTAACATACTGCTATGTTAACCATTTTCTTGAGCCCTCTATGTCCGCCCAAATGTTATCTGCCGTCCCATTAACCTCCCTTTCTGGAGTTGGCGCGAAAGTCGCAGAAAAACTCGCCAAAGTTGGCTTACATAGCGTTCAAGATTTGCTGTTTCATCTTCCACTGCGCTACGAAGATCGTACCCGTATTTATCCTATTGCTAAACTGCATGCTGGCCTTTGGGCGGCCGTGCAAGGCAAGGTCATGGCAGTCGATACCATCTTCGGTAAGCGCAAAATGTTAACGGTAAAAATCAGCGACGGTAATGGCACTATCACGCTGCGCTTTTTCAACTTTACCGCGGCCATGAAGAACAATTTCACACAAGGTAAGTTAGTACATGCTTACGGTGAAATTAAGCGCGGTGGCATGGGCTTGGAAATTGTTCATCCTGACTACAAGTTTTACGTCAGCGATCAAAAGCCCGATGTAGAACAGAGCTTAACCCCTGTTTATCCCACTACAGATGGTTTACGCCAAATCACATTGCGCAACCTTACCGAACAAGCTTTAGCGCTGCTTGATAAAACCGCAGTGCAGGAATTACTTCCAGCCGGGCTGTATAACCATCAAATCACGATGTCGCAAGCGCTGCACACCATTCATCGCCCACCACCAACCATTAATTTAGATGAGTTTGACGAAGGCAAACATCCTGCTCAAATCCGCTTGATCATGGAAGAGTTGCTCGCACAAAACTTATCGATGCTGGCGGTGCGTAGCAAAGGCCAGAAGGATTCAGCGTTACCTCTCGGTCCTTGCAATAAACTAAAAACGCAGCTTTTAGCCCAACTGCCTTTCTCTCCTACGAACGCTCAAACCCGAGTAGTACAAGAGATTGAAACCGATTTAGAAAAACCCCACCCAATGATGCGCCTAGTGCAAGGTGATGTGGGATCGGGGAAGACGTTGGTTGCCGCTCTGGCCGCCGTTCGTGCCATTGCGCACGGCTATCAGGTGGCACTCATGGCACCAACCGAACTATTGGCTGAGCAACACGCGATCAACTTCGCCAACTGGTTTGAAACAATGGGCATTCAAGTCGGTTGGTTAGCGGGCAAACTCAAAGGTAAGGCAAAGGAAGCCGAGCTGGCTCGCATTGCCAGTGGTGAAGCACAAATGGTAGTGGGTACTCACGCGCTATTCCAAGAGCACGTTGAATTTCATCACCTTGCTTTGGTCATCATTGATGAACAGCACCGCTTCGGTGTCCATCAGCGATTAGAGTTACGTGAAAAAGGCGCAAAACAAGGCGCCTACCCACATCAGTTGATCATGACGGCAACGCCTATTCCTCGCACGTTAGCGATGACCGCATACGCTGACCTGGAAACTTCCGTGATTGACGAACTGCCTCCGGGTCGAACGCCGATTCAAACCGTCGCCATTCCTGACACAAAACGTGACGACATCGTCGAGCGTGTCCGAAATGCCTGCTTAAACGAAGGTAAGCAGGCATATTGGGTGTGTACTCTGATTGATGAGTCGGAAGTATTAGAAGCGCAAGCCGCGGCAGATACCGCTGAAGAGCTTCAACGTAAGCTACCGGACGTAAAAATTGGTCTAGTACACGGCCGAATGAAGCCGGCAGAGAAACAAGCGGTGATGCAAGATTTCAAAGACAATAAACTGCATTTGCTGGTCGCAACGACGGTTATTGAAGTTGGCGTTGATGTGCCAAACTCTAGCTTGATGATCATAGAAAACCCTGAACGTCTTGGTTTGGCACAATTACACCAGTTGAGAGGTCGCGTGGGCCGAGGTTCCGTTGCTAGCCATTGTGTGCTGCTGTACCACTCTCCACTGTCGAAAACCGCGCAAAAACGTCTGGGAGTACTACGTGAAAGTAACGATGGCTTCGTCATCGCACAGAAAGACTTAGAGATTCGTGGTCCGGGCGAACTCTTGGGTACAAAACAGACTGGTCTTGCTGATTTCAAAATCGCAGACTTAGTTCGAGATCAACGTCTGATTCCCGAAGTTCAGCGCATTGCGCGTCATATTCATGACAATTACCCGACTAACGCAACAGCAATTATTGATCGCTGGTTGGGTGAGCGGGATATTTACTCCAAAGCATAGTGATTAAAAGCGAGCCAAATGGCTCGTTTTTTAATACGCTAAAAACCAAAGCAATCGTTTGCTTTTTAGGTAGATCTCTCTATAATCGCGCACAAATTTTTAAGTGTGTTGCATCACACTCCACCAACCTGAGTTGACTCTGATTAACAGCAATCACAGGTAACGACGTCAACTCCACCCTGCTCTCCCATTCAGCGAGATCTGGGAATATATTGCGACTAGCGAGACAAACAATGACAACTTCAAACCGATCTTCGGAACTGGTCTATCAACTCAATGATCGACCACCTTTGCCTCAAACCATTTTTGCCGCACTTCAGCACTTATTGGCGATGTTCGTCGCGGTTATCACTCCGTCACTGATCATCTGTCAGTCTTTGGGTGTACCAGCAGACCAAACGAATACCATCATCAGCATGTCTTTATTTGCGTCAGGCGTGTCTTCGTTTATTCAAATTCGCACCTTTGGCCCAATTGGCTCTGGTTTACTCTCTGTTCAAGGCACCAGCTTTAACTTTTTAGGTCCTATTATTGGTGCAGGCCTATCGCTGAAAGCCGGTGGAGCAGACATCAGCACCATGATGGCTGCCATTTTTGGTACGATTTTAGTCGCATCATTTGCAGAAATTTTCCTATCTCGCGTATTGGAGCATGCCCGCCGAATCATCACTCCGCTCGTTTCAGGCATCGTCGTCACTCTTATCGGCCTCACACTGATTCAAGTCGGCTTAGTATCAATGGGCGGTGGCTACGCAGCATTAAATGAAGGAACCTTCGGCAGCTTAGACAAACTTGCTCTGGCTGGGACGGTACTTGGATTAATTGTGATTTTAAACCGCTCGAAAAACCCATACATCCGTGTGGCTTCAATCGTGATTGCGATGCTAGTGGGTTACATCATGGCGTATTTTATGGGGATGGTAGATACTTCTCAGCTAGGCGCAACCGAGATCGTAGCACTGCCCGTACCAATGCAATATGGCTTATCGTTTGACTGGTCTCTGTTCATTCCGCTGGTACTGATTTTCTTTATTACCGCACTAGAGGCCATCGGTGATATTACCGCAACATCTGAAGTGTCTGGTGAGCCAGTAAAAGGCCCAGTGTACATGAAACGCATTAAGGGCGGTGTGTTAGCAGACGGCTTAAACTCTGCAATCGCAGCCGTGTTTAACAGCTTCCCGAACTCAACGTTTAGCCAGAATAACGGCATCATCATGCTAACAGGAGTCGCGAGCCGCTACGTGGGTTACTTTATTTCTGGCATGTTAGTGATTCTTGGCTTGTTTCCTGGCGTCGCTAGCTTTGTTCAGCTGATTCCTGAGCCAGTACTTGGCGGCGCAACGATTGTCATGTTTGGTACGATTGCTGCCGCTGGTGTGCGTATTATCTCTCGTGTTGAGCTCGATCGCCGCGCAATTCTGATCATGGCCTTATCCTTCTCAATGGGACTTGGTATCGCACAAAAACCAGAGATCCTGCAATTTATGCCAGAATTTATTAAGAGTATTTTCTCCACTGGCGTTGCTGCAGGTGGTATCACAGCGATCATTTTAAATCTACTTCTGCCAGAGAAACTGGAAGACGAAGATGAACTTCCTCAGGAAGTGAAAGAGTCTTAAGATTATTGAGAATAAGAAAAGCCCAACCTATTTAGGTTGGGCTTTTTGTTTAAAGGGTGCAGGCCATCGACTTACTTGGTAGGAAAGCTGATTTGAGCGATTAAACCGCCTTCACTGCGATTACGCATCACCACAGAGCCTGAATGTTGGCTGATTATACGCTTCACAATCGCCAACCCTAGCCCAGTGCCTTCACTACCGCGAGCGGTGTCACCACGCGTAAAGGGTTCAAATAACCTCGCGATTTGAGAATGCTCGATACCCGGTCCGTTGTCCTCTACTGAAATCCACACTAGCTGCTTATCTGCTGTCACACCAGTGCTGATTTTGACCCAGCCATTGCCATAACGTAGCGCATTCACAACTAAGTTACTGATCGCCCGCTTAATCGCAATCGCGCTCCCTTTGGCTGGCGGCAAGTTAAGATTAAGATCTGTTTCAATTTCAACCTCATAACCACCTTCAGAACTGGCGACGTCACTGGCAATCGTACTGATATCAACCGCTTCAAACGATTCTTGGTTCACCGGTTTGAGATAATCCATAAACTGACTGATGATCTCATTGCATTCTTCCGTATCGCTAATGATCCCTTCAGCAAGGTAGCTGTCCTCGGGAGACATCATTTCTGTCGCTAAGCGAATGCGCGTCAGCGGTGTTCGCAAGTCATGGCTAATCCCCGCCATTAATAGGGCGCGATCTTCTTCGAGCTCCTGAATGCCTTTGGACATTTGATTAAACGCTCGGGTGACAGAGCGAATTTCCGATGCGCCTTTTTCTGCCAACGGTGGCGGGATTTCACCTCGACCGACGTCTTTCGCGGCTCTCTCTAAAGCCAAAAGTGGGCGGTTTTGTAAACGAATAAACAACCAACCACCAGCAATGATCAGCAGCGCCATAATCAAGCTGTTACGAAACAGCGGTGCAAAATCTTCTTCTTGCAGCTCAGATAAAGGAATACGAATGATGGAGTTCGGCAACTTTTCGATGTGCATCCACAAGATGTAACTTTCATCGCCAAGTAATAAGCGCACTTCGGTGGGCGAACCTAGCTCTTGACTCATTTCTTCAGACATCAAATCAATCGACATCGCGTGATGAAATTCAACCGCTTTATCACTGTCGAGGCTGTGAACCGTCACCCCCAGCCTTTCTAATAATTGACGTCTCAGCGGTGCATCAGATTTTAATGGCCCTTCATCATCAAGCACCAAATTAAGCTCATGGGCGAGAATTTTATTGAACTGCTGCAAACTCGGCATCAACGCGTAATTAAAAACGGCGTAGTAAGAGAAAACTTGGCTAGCGAGAAGCAGAGAGATGAACAGCAGAATAGATTGTGTCAGTGAACTTCGGATGCGCATGGAACGTTCCTGGTGGTCCTAATCGCGAAATTTCAGCCTTCGAAGGGAAGGACTTGAAGGCTGAAGTTGCTATAGCCAAGTGCTGGCTATTGAGTGAGGAGATTACACCTCTTTGCCGTCTGGGACGAAAACGTAACCTAAGCCCCACACGGTTTGAATGTAGCGTGGCTTGCTTGGATCATCTTCTAACATGCGACGCAAACGTGAGATTTGCACGTCAATAGAACGTTCCATCGCAGAATATTCACGGCCACGTGCCATGTTCATCAATTTGTCTCGTGACATCGGCTCTCGCGCATTCGTCACGAGCGCTTTCAGGACAGCAAACTCTCCTGAGGTCAGTGGCATTGCCTCGTCACCGCGGAACATCTCGCGAGTGCCTAGATTGAGTCGGAACTCACCAAACTCCACTACTTTTTCTTCGGTGCTTGGCGCGCCCGGCAACTCTACGGTTTGACGACGTAATACGGCTTTAATGCGAGCGAGTAATTCACGTGGGTTAAATGGTTTTGGCAAATAATCATCCGCCCCCACTTCCAGACCCACAATGCGGTCCACTTCATCACCTTTCGCGGTGAGCATTAAGATTGGCAGCATGTTGTTTGCATGGCGTAGACGACGACAAATCGACAAACCGTCTTCACCTGGCAACATTAGGTCCAGCACCATTAAGTGAAAGTTTTCGCGCGTTAGTAGGCGATCCATCTGTTCGCCATTGGCGACACTTCGGACCTGAAAACCTTGCTCAGAAAGGTAACGCTCCAATAGAGCACGTAAACGAGCATCGTCATCAACCACTAAAATTTTATGATTTTCTTGCATTGAAACATCCTTTCAGAAGCATCTATTGTCGAAAATGTATCACTGTTTTTCCTAACGTGCTCAAGCAAATTGTTACTCTTTTTATCTTAAGCGCTTTATTTTCTCTCTAGCAGGTATTTTCAGCACCTACTATTGGCCATAATTCCATTCCAGTTCACGTTTGGCCTCAAGTAACTCTTGTTGTGCTTCTGCCAATTTGTGACGTTTTTTCTCGATTTTGTCTGCTTTCCCTGAACGCTGCGCTTCCGCTAATTCTTGCTCACGCTCCTCAACGTCTCGCGCCTTTTCGTCCACTTCCGCTTGCAGTTCTTGACGCAGTTCACCTTCCGAACATTCATTCTGGATAGCGGTAAGTGCCTGTTCTAAGCCTTTAATTCGATGTTCATTACCTTGTGCTTTCGCATACTCAAGCTGCTGTTCTACCGCTAACTCTTTGGCGTCACAGCCTTTCACTTCATCTTGAGCAAAAACTGATAGTGAGAATCCTATTGTTAGTGCAGCGCTACACATGACTGCTTTGTTCATTTTACTTCTCCGATAAAGGCATCATGCCTTTGTATCCAATAAGCTGACATTGAGACCCAAACAACTTTTGAGTCAACCTCAAAAGACTTGAGTCCGCGATAAAGCCTCAGTCTTCCAAGGCTGGTTTGTTGTATTCAATCGAGTTAATGAACCACTCTTTTTCACCTTCTGGGGTTCGCACCGTGAACTCTTCATCCACTTGTTTTTTCAACATCGCTCGCGCCATAGGTGAATCGATAGAGATGTAGTCTTTCGCATCTCCATAAATCTCTTCAGGCCCAACTATGCGGAACTTCTTCACCTCTCCTGCCTCATTTTCTATTTCAACCCAAGCACCAAAAAAGACTTTGCCTTCTTGCTGTGGAGAATAGTCAACGATCGTGACTTCAGGCAGAAACTTGCGAAGAAATCGAACACGACGATCGATCTGACGAAGCAGACGTTTGTTGAAGGTGTAATCCGCATTTTCTGAGCGATCGCCCAGGCTCGCCGCCCAAGTGACGATTTTGGTGATTTCAGGACGCTTTTCATTCCAAAGGTAATCATGCTCTTGTTTGAGTTTGTTATAACCTTCACGGGTAATCAGCTTAGTTTTCAAGTTAACTCCTATCTCAACTAAAAAATGCCGCTCTTGAGCAGCATTAAGGAGATGATATACCCAAAGCACTGGCTTCGTTCGGGCTTTGGGTATCAAGATAATAAGGCGGCCAGAGTGCTACTTTTCGTAATCTGGTTTTTGCGTCACGATGTAATTCGTATCACTCGAAACAACCGCGCCATGTTTTAGGAAGTTTTTACCTAAAATCATGCTGTAATGGAAGCGACCTCGGTCTTGCAAATTGACTCGGATCTTCTTCTCTAACTCGCCAAGTTTAACGTGCATTTCTACTACCGGCCGTTCGTTGGCCTTTTCTCCTTTTTTGGCCGTTATACGCATGACATCCACCACCTCACGGGTAAACGCCTTGGTCATGCCTAGATCGTTTTCATAAGTAAAGCTCACCATATCTTTACCGTCTTTTTGAAAGCGCTTGATGTCCTTGGCATTAATCGAGCTCACGTCAGCACCAGTGTCCAATTTAACAGGGAAAGACATCCCTTCCACTTCAGCCACTTCGATATGACCGGCTTTGAAAAGCGGTCTTGCATCTAGTAAATGGTCGGCGCGAGTATTCAGCAGCACACCGCCTTTGGCGATGTCATGACCAAAAACGAAAAATGGTTGCGTCTCGTCTTCATCTAGCACATCGAGTGCAAATTCCATTGATGTCTCTTTGCTACCGAAAAGGAAATCGCCATCAACAACGGGACGCACAGTGCTACCCACTTTGAGTTTTTTCACCACAGGCTTGGTAATTTTTTCTTCTTTACCCTCATCGTTCATTAAATAAAACGTGACGGATTCATCCTTACCTTTTTCTGTTACTTCAAAGCCATTTACACGCAGTAATGGCGTTTTCACCGTAAACGTGGGGTAAGCAGGAACGGTATAACCATCAATGGTGACTTGTTCTTCCGGTGAAATCACGAGGGGCTTTGACTTGAGTGCGCTCTTGAACGTTTTTTCAACACCGCCCAATAGGTTTTCTCTGTCGGTATCAATCACAAAGTGTTGGCTCGCGACATCCTGACCCAAGCGAATTTGTGAACTGAACTTACTGCGGTCACGCAAATAGACTAACCAACGTTGAGTTTCGTTTTCGTCGATTTTCACTGGTAAGTAGACCAACGGACGCTCGCTCTTGGTGGTTTTCAGCATGCGTACCAAAGGTAACGTCATTGGGTGGCGCTTGCCGTTTTCACCTTCTAGCGTGAAAGAAACTTCATTGTTCTTTTTATCAACCTTGATATCCAGTGCGTGAACGTTGGTGTAGCGGCTGGTGGTTGAGATGCTGATCTTGTATGGCACACCCTCAACTTCAACCGTCTCTTTTTTGCCGATCATTTTTGCGCTTGGTTGCTCTTGAAGATAGTCGTAGCCAGCGAATACCCACGCATTGTTATCGAGATAGGTTTTACCAATCAAGATAGGAGAAGAGAATTGCGTGCGCTTGGTCAGGTTCACTTCTGTATCAACGGTGTGGCCTGCAATCGTCATCGGCATTTTTATCGTCGGGCGTAAAATAGGCTTTTTGCTTGTTCGACTACGAATAGCGCTCACTCGCTCCAGATCATCGGTAATCTGTATTTCTTTTCCTGTGTAAGGATGAGGAACCGTAAAGCTCACCTTCACTTGATATGGTTTAAAAGTATCGGCATCCCACTTCGCCTTCGTCCCACCTAAATCATCGACAATCGCCCACAACAACTCGTTGTCTTTCAAGTTCTGGTAGTCAGGATGAGAGCTACTGACATGGATGTTCTCTGCATGCATAGACGTGGTGTCAGCACCAGTATCAATCTTGCCAATAAATGGTACCGCTTTTAGCTCTGGAATATCACTGTAGTAAACACTCTCCACTCGTCCAAGCACCAACTTGTCATCAAGCTGATATACAGGGTCTTGTGTGGTTGCTGATATGGATTGTGCCCAACTAAGCGGGGCGAAAAGTAAGGCACTCGTAAGCGCTAACGCCAAAGACATTTTTTTCATCATGATTATCCGTATAAGCCGAGGTACATTTAGTTATATCAATAACCGTGGATATAGGTTAGTCGATAGTTGCGGATATAAGTTCTCAATTTAATTACAGTTTTGACACAAATCTGACTGATGTCCACCAGCGCCCGGTAAATTTTTGTCTCGTTAATTTAAAACATTGCAAATTCTTCGAACGACCCCAATGTTCTATACAACCCAAACCGAATTGAAAGAGAAAACACGGATGAGCCAAGCTATCTGTCGTATGATTGCTCAAGAACTGAATGTTCGCCCTGAGCAAGTCAACGCCGCTGTCACCCTAATTGATGACGGTAACACCGTCCCTTTTATTGCACGTTACCGCAAAGAGGTGACGGGTGGCCTTGATGATACCCAACTGCGTACTCTGGACAGCCGTCTGTCTTACCTTCGTGAAATGGATGACCGCCGTCAAACCATTCTCAAATCGATCCAAGAGCAAGGCAAACTGACGCCTGAGCTTGAGCAAGAAATTATTCAAGCCGATAGCAAGACTCGTCTTGAAGACCTTTACTTACCTTACAAACCTAAACGCCGAACTAAAGGCCAAATCGCCATTGAAGCCGGCCTAGAACCGCTAGCTGACATGCTGTGGAATCATCCGCAAACCGAGCCAGAAAGCGAAGCAAGTAAATATCTTGATGCCGACAAAGGCATCACAGATACCAAAGCCGCCCTAGACGGTGCCCGTGCGATCATCATGGAACGCATTGCTGAAGACGCAAACTTACTGGAAAAAATCCGTAACCACTTAAATCGTAATGCGGAACTTGTCTCACGAGTCGTTGAAGGAAAAGAGCAAGAAGGTGAGAAGTTCAAAGATTACTTCAATCACAACGAACCGCTGAGCAAAGTCCCTTCTCACCGTGCACTTGCGATGTTGCGCGGCCGCAATGAAGGCTTCCTGACTTTAGCCATGAACGCTGACCCAGAGCAGGAAGAAGGTGTTCGCCAATCTTACTGTGAAACCATCATTGCCGACCATTATGGTGTAACGTTAAGTAGCGCACCAGCAGATGCATGGCGCAAACAAGTGATCAGCTGGGCATGGCGCATCAAGGTATCGATGCACATGGAAACCGAATTGATGGGCGCAATGAAAGAGCGTGCTGAAATTGAAGCGATTGAAGTATTTGCGACTAACCTAAAAGATTTGTTAATGGCGGCGCCGGCAGGTCCTCGCGCAACACTTGGTCTCGATCCTGGCCTGCGTACCGGTTCAAAAATCGCGGTTGTCGATTCAACGGGTAAAGTTCTGGCTACGGAAACCATCTACCCTCACCCTCCGCAAAAACAATACGACAAATCAGCGCAAATCGTTGACCAGTTAGTGCGTAAGTACAACGTGGATTTAATTGCGATTGGTAACGGCACGGCTTCTCGTGAAACCGATAGCTTTGTCGCAGACGTAATCAAACGCGGCAACCTAAAAGTTCAGAAAATCATCGTCAGCGAAGCAGGCGCATCGGTGTACTCGGCCTCTGAACTCGCAGCGAAAGAGTTCCCGAATATGGACGTATCACTGCGTGGTGCAGTGTCGATTGCGCGTCGTTTGCAAGATCCATTGGCTGAGCTCGTGAAAATCGATCCGAAATCGATCGGTGTGGGTCAATACCAGCACGATGTAAGCCAATCTATGTTGGCAAAACGCCTAGATGCGATTGTGGAAGACTGTGTAAACGCGGTTGGCGTTGATGTGAACACGGCTTCTGCCGCACTATTAACGCGCGTAGCAGGCTTATCAAGCACCATCGCGCAGAACATTGTCGACTTCCGCGACGAAAATGGCCGCTTCGAAGCACGTACGACGTTGAAGAAAGTACCTCGCTTGGGTCCTAAAGCGTTCGAACAGTGTGCGGGCTTCCTACGTATTATGGACGGCAAGAACCCACTTGATGCTTCAGCAGTCCACCCGGAAGCATACCCAGTAGTCAAAGCAATTGCTGAGAAAAACAGCAAAGACATCAAGGCACTGATTGGTGACTCAGCATTCCTCAAAGGCTTACACGCTGTGGACTATACCGATGAACACTTTGGTGTCCCAACGGTTACCGATATCATCAAAGAGCTGGATAAACCGGGTCGTGACCCACGTCCTGAATTCAAGACCGCTACGTTTGCAGAAGGCGTAAACTCAGTTTCTGATCTAGAACCGGGCATGATCCTAGAAGGCGTGGTCTCGAACGTAGCCAACTTTGGTGCCTTCGTCGATATCGGTGTTCACCAAGATGGTCTGGTCCACATTTCTGCGCTGACTGACCGCTATGTTTCTGATCCACGTGAAGTCGTGAAAGCAGGTGACATCGTCAAAGTAAAAGTGATGGAAGTGGACGTACAGCGTAAGCGTATTGGTCTATCGATGCGTATGAAAGACGAACCGGGTCAAGATAACCGAAGCCAACGCTCTTCAGCCGCACCGCGTCGTAATAACCAAGCACAACGTCGTCAGCCTCGCCGCGATGAGTCTTCATCGAACAGTGCAATGGGCGGTGCTTTTGCGGCAGCGTTTGCTAAAGCGAAAAAGTAATCTCGCCTAGGCTCACCGCTAACGAGCTTTCATAGCTAAAAAGAAAACGCTCCAATCAGTTCAATCTGCTTGGAGCGTTTTTGTTTGAGTAGGATATTGAGTCGTCATAATACTGCTATCACTTCTGACGGGGTATGGGGAGCGACTGCATGACCATAATGAAACTTGATCACCTTCCTGCGCTTTTCCATTAATCCTTCATTGATCGCAGCATCCAAAATGCGCTTTGGTAAGCGAAAACGAATTGCGTAGCCCTTACCTTGGTCTTCACTGTACGACTTGAGCGCAAGCAAACTAAAAAGCCGTTCTAGTGTATCTTCCGGCTCTTCTTGATAACGCGTGTCGACTTCTGTTTCCATGTCATAATCAGGATGCTCTGAAGGATCCCAAGAAGACTGACGTCGGCGCTTGTCATCGCCTTTTACTTTTCGCTCTGCATTGGTTTTGGCCAATGCGACCGTTGGCGTCACAGGCTCTCGGACTTTATTGTCGCGAGCTGCTTGTTCCGTCTGCACATTCACGGATGGGGCGATCAGTGGCACACTTACGTTGGTCGGTGACACAATCATTGCGAACCCTCCTCAGAGTCGCCCAACTCGTCAATATGGCTTAGCTTTATTGGCTAATAAAACCTCACCAACCTTTATGTCGACCACTTTTTAAACAGCTTGAGCTTTTTCCGCTCGTGTTTGATTAATCGTGAGCAAACTCTCGAATTTGGGCACAAAACTCGTCATGTTCGGTCATAAAGGGCGCATGAGAGGACTGATTGAAAACAAACTGCTGAGTATGAGGTAACTGTTCACTTAAATCATTCGCCACTTTAATCGGCACCAATCCATCCAAACGACCATAAAGACGCAGCATTGGTACAGAAAGAGACGTCAATGCATCGCGCAGATCCACATCAGCAAGGATGTTTAGCCCAACCAACAGCGACTCAGGGTTTGGCTGAGGGCGCGACAGTACCGCTTGCTTGAGTTGTTTCACATCTTTGCGTGCAGATGGACTGCCCATCGCTTGCAACGCCATAAAGCGCTCAATGGTCAGTGAAAAATCTTCTAACAACTGAGAGGTGAACGCGCTCAGTACATTCGGTTGAATGCCGCGCCACGGTTTTTCTGCGGCAAATTTTGGTGAACTGGCTACGGTGATCAACTTAGTCACACGCTCGGGCATGTTTAATGCGACATGCGTCGCCACTAAGCCTCCGAGGGACCAGCCAAGCCAAATCGCTTTCTTTGGCGCACTTTGCGCGACCAAGTTAGCAATATGGTCTAAATCTTCACCATGATGCTCGGCACTGTGTCCATAGCCCGGAAGGTCAACAACATGAACACGGAAATCGGTTTGAAGTGATTCGACGGTTTGCTGCCAAACCGCGCCATTCATACCCCAACCATGTAACAACACCAGATCTGGTCCTTCACCAAACGACTGCCAATGTAATTTCGTGCTCATGCTCTCAATCTCTCCCACTAATTTTATTCCCTACGCCATCAGCCAAGCGTTAGGCTGAGTAAAATATCACCATGAATAAGCGCTATGTTATCTCATCACTGGCAAAACATCATGCATCGCATGTTGAGCAGTCAATGCGGTCTGTGTCGGTTCCCGATTCAAACACCAAACCACACGCATGCTCTGCGTTGGTGTGAGCACTGTTTAAAATACCTAACTCCAATCAATCGATGCCAACGTTGCGGTTTAACGTTACAGAAAGAGGAGATGAGTACGGATAGTATTTGTGGTGAATGCCTTTCAGAACCACCGCCATGGCAAAGACTATATACGTTAGGCGATTACGACTTTCCCCTTTCACGGGAAGTACAACGCTTTAAAGATCATGGAGAGTCTTGGCATGTAAAAGCACTAACCCAGCAACTGGCGCAGCACATTACAACACCAGCTCCAATCATTACCAGTGTACCATTGCACTGGCAGCGCTACCTACGCCGGGGGTTTAATCAAAGTGATGTTTTAGCCCGACATTTAGCCCAGCAATTGCAGACCAATTTTGATGCGAAGGTCTTTCGTCGAGTAAAGCTCGCTCAATCACAGCGTGGTAATACCAAAGCAAGCCGTGAACAAAACTTAAAAGGCGCGTTTATTCTCAATAAGCGCCCTCACTCTTCCCATGTTGCCATCGTCGATGATGTAGTCACCACAGGCAGTACCGTCCGACAATTATGTCATTTACTACTTGAAGTTGGCGTAGAAAGCATCGATATTTACTGCATCTGCAGAACACCTGCTCCTCGTTCTCTCTAGATCGCTTCGCCATGCCTTAGCATCAAAAAGACTAGACCCATACGTCAACAAGAGTAGAATAGCAGCAGTAACCTACAAATTTACTCGGGTATTCGTCGTGTCAAATATTACTATTACAGAAACTGCGCAAACGCATTTCGCTAACCTTTTAGGTCAACAGCCTGAAGGGACTAACATTCGTATTTTCGTTGTGAACCCAGGTACACAAAACGCTGAGTGTGGCGTGTCTTACTGCCCACCAGAAGCAGTAGAAGCGACCGACACTGAAATCCCTTACAGCGGTTTTTCAGCTTACGTGGATGAGCTAAGCCTGCCATTCCTTGAAGACGCTGAAATCGATTTTGTTACCGATAAAATGGGCTCTCAGCTAACGCTAAAAGCACCTAACGCTAAAATGCGTAAAGTTGCGGACGACGCGCCACTGGTTGAGCGCGTTGAATACGTTATCCAAACTCAAGTCAACCCACAGCTTGCTGGCCACGGTGGTCACGTAAACTTGGTTGAGATCACTGAAGACGGCATTGCTATTGTTGCATTTGGTGGCGGCTGTAATGGCTGTTCTATGGTTGACGTAACACTAAAAGAAGGCATCGAGAAAGAGCTGCTAAACCAATTCGTTGGTGAACTCACCGCTGTTCGTGATGCAACAGAACATGACCGTGGTGATCACTCTTACTACTAAGAGTAAATACGGTCAGAAAATGGGAGGCTTCGGTCTCCCATTTTTGTATCGATACTGAGGTAACCTTGAGATGCTTAGTGCTGCCCGCAAAATCCGCTAGAAACTCAGGCGGAGTTCTCATATATTAAGAATCTTACGCATCTCGTAAACGCCAACGACACCAAGGAGCCAGCGCCATGTCGAAACGGACCCCACCAGAGATACTCTCATGCCAAACGGTCGCAAAATCCAAACTGTTTGCCGTGGAAGCGCTCGACCTTCGTTTTTCCAATGGTGAACACCGTACTTATGAACGCATGAAGCCAAGTGGACGCGATGCGGTGATGGTGGTTCCTGTGACTGAGCAAGGCGATTTATTACTGGTACGTGAATACGCCGCTGGGACTGAACGCTACGAGTTGGGCTTCCCGAAGGGGTTGATTGATCCAGGTGAAACCCCACACCAAGCTGCGGATCGAGAGTTAAAAGAAGAAATCGGCTTTGGCTGCAATCAGCTGACTCCGTTGAAACAAGTTATCCTCGCGCCGTCTTACTTTTCGAGCAAAATGACTCTATTTTTAGGACAGGCGCTTTATCCAGAGAAGCAAGAAGGCGATGAGCCTGAGCCTCTGGAAATTGTGCGTTGGCCACTTGCGCAAGCCGAAGAGTTATTAACTCACATGGATTTCTGTGAAGCACGAAGCATCACCGCGCTAATGTTGGCACTGAAACACTTACCAAACACCACTCACAAACATAACCAATAACGGTCATGAGAACCGAATAATACTGTGAGTAAGGACTATCACTTATGCCAATGACAAAAGATCTATCTCACCTGCTTCCTCAAGTCATCGAAATTGCCCGTAGTGCCGGGCAAATGATCCTCGAAATATATGAAAAAAAACAGTACGAGGCCTACACCAAAAGTGACGAGACTCCGGTAACAAGCGCAGATATCGCGGCTCACAAGCTCATCACTGAACGCTTGAGTGAACTCACACCCGACATTCCCGTATTGTCAGAAGAAGACGCAGACATCAGCCTCGAGCAACGAGCTCAGTGGGAACGGTATTGGTTAGTCGACCCTCTCGATGGTACTCAAGAATTCATCGCTCGCAGCGGCGACTTTGCGACTATTATTGCACTGGTCGACAACAATAAACCAACCATGGGGGTCGTTTATGGCCCTGTCTCTGGCGTGACTTATTACGCTTATAGTGGCAAAGGTGCTTGGAAAACTCCCGACATGTCGGACAGCGTAAAAATCCATACGCACAAACACGAGCAGCCAGGGCAAAGCATCGCGATTGCTATTAGCCGCCGTCAAGACATCAATCGCATCACTAGCCGCATGAGCAGCGCTTGGAATTACGATTTAATTCCGCTCGGCTCTGCGGCATTAAAAGCGTGTCTTGTTGCAGAAGGCGCTGTAGATTGCTACCTCCGACTAGGCCCAACTGGCGAGTGGGACACCGCTGCGACACAATGCATTGTTGAAGAAGCGGGCGGACGTATTCTCAGCACGCAATTGGAGCCGCTGTCATATAACGAGCGGGAAACACTAGAAAACCCAAACTTTATTGTGCTTGGTGATGCGGATTTACCTTGGAATGAGATTTTACAACGCAAAGATTAAGCCCCTATCGGTAAAATTTAGAACACAAAATTCTAGCAATAGAAAGGCCACGAATATGTTCGTGGCCTTTTCTTTTTGACCTGTTTGTACAGCGTTAGGAGCATTTGGCCTACTATGTTCCAATCGCTTAAAGCGCTGAACACAAGAAAAACATCCCTTTAAAATCAAAACCTTACAATTACACCCTATTATCACCACGATCTTTGTACAGCGAATAGAGGGTTTCGCCTACTATGTTCCAAAAGCAAAAAGAGCTGCACAATCGCAGCTCTTTGAGAATTTTGGTTTTTGTCATGATAGGTTAGAAGCGACCTTGGTAATTAAACTCGTATTGACCTTGAGGGTTCGGCTTGCCCAACCATTTCAGTTGCTCACTCATGCTGGATGGGAACTCAGCTCCTGGCTTAAACCAGGCTTTGGTTGAGTATCGCTGATTAGGCATCAGCTCTGCCGAGAACGCCGCTGAGACTTGTTTACTGCTTTGCTCACCTGCAGCCGTCAACACACTGTCCTGACAGTTTAGATCGGCAATCACAGGACCGAGTTCTAGACTACCAACAGGGCTTTGAATACCACTGGCATTCCATACTAAAGTGCCTTCACCATTCTTACACCAAGGCGCGGCATAAGTCGCATGACGAATATTTAACTCAAGTTGCCCATCAACGCCGACGGGCACAGGGAGACGTGCTTGCTCAACAACTTTTACTGCCGGGATCGAGGCAACTAAGTTTTTGGCATAAGGGCCATCACTCAAGCTATAGCCAACAAAACCGCGACCACGAACGTCCATTTCACTACCACGACCAAAGCGTACGGCAAACTCAGCTTTACCAGTTAGTAGACTCGACCACTGGAAATCCCAATTAACTTCTCCAAGGTTCTGGCGCTGCCAACGAACACTAGAAGCTTGACCTTGCCATACAGAGCCATTGGCCCCCTGAATGTCTAGTCCTCTCACGGTTGGTGCTTGCTGTAACACCCAAGAAACGGGTAATCCCATTAAAAGACTAACTGAAAAAAAGACGATAAAGATAACAACGTAAAGTACTGCTCGCTTCACCTTAACCTCGCTTAAACTGAAGGCGGTTCACATCAATCATGCCCGCTTGATCCGTTCGGTCGATATCTAAAAATTCGACTTCAATACCCTGTTGCTCTTTCAAGTAACGTAACCAATCCACCAGCTGATTAAACGCGAGTGGTTTGATCCACACCTGAACACTCTCATTGCGAGGTTGTACTCGAATCAACTCAACTTTATAACGACGGGCTGAAGAAGAAACCAGTTGATTCAACGGTTGGCTAGAGTAGCTCACACCGCTGCTTTTGCGCAGTGCAGTAATGCCATCCGCTTTATCTTGTACCCAAGCCAGCAACTGTTTTTCACTTTGAATACGTGATTGAGCTAGCTCCGCACGTTGGCTCATTGGCTGTAGCAACCCCCAATAAATAATGCCGATAACGGCAATAGCGCCACATCCCATGACCAAACGCTGCTCACGCTGTGAGATGCTGCTCCACCAAACCTGAGCTTGAGAAATTAAGTTTTTCATCATCACCTCACAAACGCTTCAAAACAAAGCTGCCAACCACAACGTTATCGCTACGGTTCAGCTGTCCTTGCTCAACATTAAACTTCTCTGCCAATTTCACGCGAGCCTGCTCAAAAGGTTGGAAGTCTGAACTGCGAGCTTGAATTCGCACTTCGCCACGTTGACCATCATATTTAAAGCTGGTGATTTCCAAATCGCTGACCTGACCCAGTGTCGCGGGCAGTGCCGCCAACCAAGACAACATCGCCTGCTGACCGCCACCACCAGATAAGCGGCGCTCTTCATCATCCATTTGTCGTTTGAGATAACTAACGGTAGGAATTCGTCGTTTATTCGGGAACACCTGGCGGAAAATACGCTCACTCTCCTCACGATACGCTTGTGCTTGTGCTTCGTACTTGTGGACGACGAGCAACTGCTGCGCAACCATAACAACGATAAGCACGCCCGCAGCAATGGTGGCTTTTTGCCAGAGCTTCCAGTATTTACCCCAAGAAGATTTAGGCTTGAAGATCCCGGTCAGCAAATTGACTTTGCTTTCTGTCACCCCCTTCGCCAGTAACCCCATGGTCATTTCTTCTGGCTGCGGCTCCCATACTTCAGGTAACGCAGATTCAGGGACTGAGCTATAGCAATCGAGCTTCCAACCTTCATGATTTTGTAGATAAGAAGAGAGGTAAAGGTCTAACCAAGAAGCATCGACAACCGCACCCTCTGTCGCTGAGTGACGAATCAACCATTGATCACCAAGCATCGCGGCACTGCTATGCTCTCCCTGAACAGGTAACGCAAGCACATCTGGCAAGATGCGTTTGATGGTGATGCCTTGGCTTGAAAAACGCTGTAATACGGTCTGAATCCAAGCGCGTTCAACAGCGCACACTTGCGCTTTATCCGCTTGTTTACCTAACACGGTAAAGTGAAGGCCATCAACGTCCTGCGCGACTTCATCTTCCACAAGGTACGGTAACATCGCGTCGAACTGACGTGTTGCGCCTGGCGGTATATCCACTTGCGTCAAGACCACATCATTACTCGCCAATAGCGCCACAACTTGGCGCTGACCTGCATAAGAGATCAACTCATCTAAGTGTTCCCATCCGGCGATTTCACCGCTGGCAATCACTTCCTGTTGATCTGTCGACCACACCACCCAAGGAATGGTACTTTGTTGTTCGCTACTCAGCCGAACGGTCAGAAACTCGCTCACTGATCCCTCCAAAACGACGGCGAACTACGGTCACCGTCTCTCTATTTGTACTTTGCAAAAGGCTTCGGATACGTACACGTGATTCATCCACCAACACTTGTGCATCCAATTCAAAAAAGGCGCTATCCACACCCAAATAGCCTTTGGCGTTTTTCTTTACATCTTCACTTAAGCCAGCCATTTCTGACTCTGCTAAAAATTCATCAATGCTATCCCACCCATCAAATGGGCGTTTTTCAATTAGCTGAATCGCATCACTACTGCTTAAGTTTGGTGAGAACATTGCCACCAAAATCGGAGCTTGCTCGACTTCAATCGTATTTACGTTTAAACGCCAGTCATCACTAGGCAATGCGCAGATTAGCGGTTCCAATTTTTGGAAAATCTCACCACTCACCTTATAAACCGCTCGCAACTCGGTGGCATCTGCCATCCAGCCATTTGACGCTAAATACGCGGGTTTCATTGCTTCATATGTGCTGTCTTCGACCCCGGTTGTGGAGCGAACGCTGTCATCAGCATCAATGTATTCCCAGGTAGAGTCTGCAATGATTTCTGCCTGATACGATTCAACATCCGATTCTTCCAATAAACGCTGCAGCACATTGACTAAATAAGGTCTTGCGATTTGCTGTCCCGTCGGTTGCACACGGCTCAATACATTGAGGTTAAAGCACGCTTGTTTGTCTCTAATTCGTCCCGCCGCTTGACCATAATCTAGCGGATAGACTTGTTCTTTTATTGCCCACGGCTGACTCATATTGATCGTATCGGTGTCTTTGTAGCTTTGCTCGATACCGACTTTTGCCAACGCCTCTACCCCAAGGCTATACCAATACGCTTGCTGGTAGTTAACTTGATTGGCGCCCCGCTGAAACTGCAAAAACAAACGCTCCGACATACTGGCGGCAACTGTCGCCATAATCGCCAGTAACATCAGCACAATAATCAAAGCGACACCGCGCTGACGATTAACCATTATTGCTGCCTCCTGAACTTCCTTCTTTCTGACTCAATGTGCCATCAGGAGTCAGATAAGTGCGGGCAATCTCTCCATAATCTTTGAGAGTAAGGATCACAGAAACCGCTTTCGGTAGCGACTTTTCATCATCCCACTCTTTTTTCCATTGTTTACCATCGTAAAAACGCATATCAAACGATTCGACCTGCGTCAGCAATGGGGTAACGATGCCTTGTTGACCCACTGGCGTGTCAGGGTAGCGCCACCATACTCGTTGTAATGTTTCTTCTTTTAAACGATAGCCAACCTTGGTGACCTCCCCTCGGGGAAACTGCTGTTGAGGGTTGTGCCATCCTAAACGAGCAAACATTAGCCCTTTAGTGTCGGAGTCGAGCAAGTAATCTGACCAAAAAATCAGTTGGCTCGCGGGCTCTTCACCATTTGTCCGCGTTTGGCGCATCGCCATTTGACGAAAGTCATTATCCATCATCACCATGGCGCGCTGAATTTCATTTAAGCGCTGAGTTCGTTCTTGTGATAGCGCATTGCTACGCTGCACTTGAGATACCACTTGATACGCGGCGACACTTAAACTGGCAAAAATGGCAATCGAGACCAGCACTTCAATAAGTGTAAAACCTTTTGCCAGTTGGCGCTTACTTGCGCGTGGATTCTTATTGCGCCACATAACTTCGTACCGTCACGACTGGGCTCGCGTTTTTCTCGAGCGCGACACTCACATCAAATGCTTTCAGCAATGGCTGCGTGGTGGCAACAGGCGTGATTTTCCAGTACCAAGTGCGCCCAGCCAGCTCTTCTGTGCCGTTCTTTACTTTAAGTTCACTGGTACTCAACATCACGTTGGCCATCTGATTATCCACAACCATGGCTGCAAACATTTTTTCTTCTAAATAACTGATCGTATTAATATGCTGGCTCACCGAGCGAATGACGCTGATGGCAGCGGTGGCGAAAATAGCCAGTGCGACCAATACTTCCAGTAGTGTCATGCCTCTCGTCCGGCGATGACTCCAATGTGGGCGAGCTTGCTTAGAATTGCGCATTCTCATCCTCTTTCACTTCTTCGCCCGGCGCTAGTAACAAGATTTGTCCACTTTCTTTGCCGATGACTCGCCACCCGTCATTAAAGGCTTCACCATTTTGCGGAAAAAAAGACAGAGTAAATGGCGTAACTTCTGCACTGGAAAAGATAAACACTTGCGGTGGCTTACTTTTCTTTTCGTCGTCTTCTTCAGCGAACATGTCTTCATCAAAAAGAGAGCCCGGTTTGAATAGGCGCTCATCATTATCCCAAGCACCGCCACCTAGCTCGAGCAGTAGCGTAATGTCATCTTCCAACTTGGTTTTGCTCGGAATCTGCTTTAACTCCAGAGGCTGCCAACCTTCCGCGGTCAAACTCAGTAGAGCGTACGTTGATTTAGCGTCATCTACTCGAACGCCAAAGTCTTTACCGCTTAGTACGGCCTCTTCGTTAAGCAGCTGTAAACGCTGAAAAAAGCTTTGAGCATACTGTTTGGAAAGATCTTTTTGGCTGGTCGGTAATGTCGTGATCACGGCCACTGCCGTGAGGGATAGCAAAACCAGCACCAATAGAATTTCTATCAATGTAAAACCGTTGTGTTTTCGCATTTGCTTCATTAGTGCTGGCTTAAGCTCTATTTATTGGAAATCTTGCATGTTCCAGTTGCCAATATCTGCAGCTGGACCTTCTCCACCCTCTTGGCCATCTGCGCCTAGAGTGAAGATGTCAATCGTACCGTTATCACCTGGGCTTAGGTACTGGTACTGGTTACCCCAAGGATCATTAGGAAGACGTTTGATGTAACCGCCATCACGGTAGTTGCGAGGCTCTGGGTTAGAAGGCTTGCTAACTAATGCTTCCAGGCCTTGGTCTGTCGTTGGGTAAACGCTGTTATCCAACTTGTACATATCTAGGGCATTTTCCAGCGCTACGATGTCCGTAATCGCTTTTTGTTGGTCAGCCTTCTCTTTGTTACCCAATAGGTTTGGAACAACGAAACTTGCCAAAATACCAAGGATAACGACAACAACCATCACTTCTAAAAGTGTGAAACCGTGTTGTTTACTACGTTTAAATTTCATTTTTTTCTCCGAAAGTTAGATTCAAGCCATGCCGTAAGTAGACACGTCTTAATTCGAATTTATCCGCTCATCAAGTTATTCATTTCTAGCATTGGCATCAAGGTCGCCATCACAATGAACAACACTAATCCAGCCATTAAGGCAATTAATGCCGGAGTGAATACGCCTAACGCAATATTGACTGTAGATTCAAAGTTTTGATCTTGGTTATCGGCAGCACGCGTCAACATGCTCTCCAATTCACCACTTTGCTCACCACTGGCGATCATGTGTAGCATCATTGGTGGAAACAGACGAGTTTGATCTAACGCCTTACGCAGGCTGGCACCTTCTCGAACGTTATCTGCAGCAAGTAACACTTGCTGCTTCACATAGCGATTAGACATAACATCCACCGCGACACGCATGCCTTCTAGAATTGGAATCGCACTGGAAGTACAAATCGAAAGTGTTCGTGCGAATCGTGCGGTATTCAAACCTCGAGAGATTTTGCCCAATAGCGGTAGACTCAAGATTTTTCTATCCCAAGCTAAGCGAAAGTCTGGTTTTTGCAACGCCAGTTTGAGCCCATAGAAAAACACCACCAGCACGACGAAGATGATAAGCCCCCAATCTTGCACAAACTCACTGGCTGCCAGTAAGAACTGTGTTGACTGAGGTAACTCTTGTCCCATCTGAATGATTGGCTCAATGATTTTGGGTACCACTGTCGCTAATAAGAAAGAAACAATAACAACCGCAAACACCACTAAAACCACCGGGTAAATCATGGCTTGAAGCAGTTTGGAACGCATCTTCTGACGGTTTTCGACGTAGTCCGCCAAACGCTCTAATACCGTATCAAGATGGCCTGACTTTTCACCCGCCGCAACCATGGAGCGATAGAGCTCATCAAACACGTAGGGGTAATCAGCAAAACTGTCGGCGAGCGGATAACCCTCGGTTACTTTCGAGCGAACCGCAGCCAGCATAGAACGAATTCTCGGCTTTTCAGCCTGCTCAGAGACCGCGCGCAAACATTCTTCCAGAGGCATACCTGATTGGACTAACGTGGACAATTGACGTGTGATTAGTGCCAGCTCAGATGTTGAGATGCCGCGCTTAAAGCTGACTGAGCCTGAAGACTTAGCCGATTTAGCTTTCGTCTCAACCACTTCAATCGGGATCATCCCTTGCTCTTTGAGTCGCTGGCGCACTTGTCGGGCGTTGTCCCCTTCTATCGTGCCTTTTTTATGCTTGCCTTTTGCATCTAGCGCTTTGTACTCAAATGCCGCCATTAGGTTTCCTTCGTCACTCGCATCACTTCTTCAAGTGACGTAATACCACGACGTACTTTGCTTAAACCATCACTGCGAATACTTGGCGTATGGGCGCGAACGGCTCTCTCAATTTCTTGCTCACCAGACTCTCGGTGAATCAATTCTTGCACTTGCTCATCGACCATAATGAGCTCGTGGATACCTGTTCGACCTCGGTAGCCTTTTTGGTTACACGCTTCGCAGCCTTTAGCACGGTGTAGCTCTAGTGGTTCATGCGCTTCCATACCAAACAGTTTCTTCTGTTCAGCATCGGCTTCATACGGTTCTTTGCAACTCGGGCAAAGCGTACGAACCAAGCGCTGTGCTAACACACCCAATAACGATGAAGAAATAAGGAATGGTTCAATGCCCATATCGCGTAGACGCGTGATCGCACCAACAGCGGTGTTGGTGTGAAGGGTCGACATTACTAAGTGACCCGTTAAGGACGCTTGCACTGCAATTTGTGCGGTTTCTAAGTCACGGATCTCACCGACCATCACCACATCAGGGTCCTGACGCAGAATAGCACGCAAGCCACGCGCAAAAGTCATGTCGACCTTCGGGTTCACCTGAGTCTGACCGATGCCATCAATGTCAAATTCAATCGGGTCTTCAACCGTTAAGATATTGCGTTCGTTACTGTTGATCTCTTGCAAGCCAGCGTACAAAGTCGTCGACTTACCAGAACCCGTCGGGCCGGTGACCAAGATAATACCGTGAGGACGCTGAATAAGATGACGGAAATTGTCGTGTACGGACGGCGTCATACCTAAGCTATGCAAATCGAGACGCGTCGCGTTTTTATCCAACAGACGCATAACTACTCGCTCGCCATGTGACGACGGCATTGTAGAAACACGCACATCAACCGCACGACCACCAATACGCAGCGAGATACGACCATCTTGAGGTACACGCTTTTCTGCAATATCCAGCTTCGCCATGACCTTCACTCGCGACACTAACAGTGGTGCAAGCTTACGACTCGGGGTGAGCACTTCACGCAATACGCCATCGACACGGAAACGAATCGAAAGGGTTTTCTCGAAAGTTTCGATGTGAATATCCGACGCCCCTTCTTTGATCGCTTCACCCAACATCGCATTGATCAACTTAATGATTGGTGCATCGTCTTCTGACTCTAGCAAGTCTTCATCATGCGGCAGCTCTTCAGCCAATGAGAAAAAGTCGTCGCTATCGGCACCGATGTCTTCCATCAATTGACGCGCTTCAGACGAGTCACGCTGATAAGCTTCAGTTAACTTTTTATCGAAGGCTTCTTTATCGATAGGTTGCGGCACGAAGCTTTTCTTCAGCACACGACGGACTTCGACCAGAGCCGCTGGGTTGAGCGGCTCGACATAGTAAAGAATGGGCGGACGCTCAGGATGCTCTGTCTCCAGCACCAGTTTAAAGCGATTGGCAAAACTGAATGGCAGACGACGCATACTTGGCGCTGTGTCTAACATATCAACCATTAGTTATTTTCCATTTGATCAATAAACGCTTGGATCTCGGTTGGGTGCTGACGCTCCTGGCCAAAGGCTGGCATGACTGGGATCTTCTCGTCAGCCATCAACTTCAATCCTTGATCCGCTTTGTAGAGCTGCTCTGCGCGAATAAAGTTGTATTTGCGCTGTGTAATGCCGTCTGCAGTCATACCATCACGAATAATCGTCGGCTTGATGAACACCATCAAGTTACGCTTTTCTGTTTGCGTGCTGGTTGATTTGAACAAATGACCAAGCACTGGGATGTCACCCAGTAGCGGTACTTTTGACTCACTTTCGAGTGCACGTTCATCAACCAAGCCACCAAGAACCAGCATCTGACCATCTTGGATCATAACTGAGGTATTTAGCTGACGCTTAGCAAATCGAACGTCAACCGCACCGTTTGCACCCAACACATTGGACACTTCTTGCTCAATATTTAACTGAACAGAGTCACCTTCGTTAATTTGTGGCACAACCTTAAGCTTGATGCCCACTTCTTTACGATCAACCGTTTGGAATGGATTGTCGTTGTTTGAGCCAGCCGTAGAGCCTGTGATAACAGGCACTTCTTCACCAACAATAAATGATGCTTCACCATTATCCATTACGGTGATACTTGGAGAAGATAGAATGTTTGAGTTGGAGTCAGTCGCTACCGCACTGACTAAGGCAGTCCAGTCCCCCATCACGATGCTCATCGCAGCGCCGTTAACACCGCTCAGTGCTGATGCAAGAGTAGAATAGTCACCAGATTCAGTAACATCATATGGCGTTCGTTCGCCATTCGCATTTGTGTAGTATTCAGTTCGAGTTTGATCTTTTGCTTCTTCTAGACCAACCATTACCTGACCAATCGGTGCACCAGAGTTACCGTACTGAATCACCGCACCGGTTTCCAGTGAGCCCCACTGAACACCTAAGTTAATGCCGTCACCTTCTGACATTTCAACGATCAGCGCCTCAATCAAGACTTGAGCACGACGAATATCAAGCTGAGCAATAACATCTTGTAGCGCATTCATGATATCTGGTGGAGCCGTTAATACTAAGGCGTTGGTCGCTGCGTGCGCAGCAATCACCACTTCACCACGCTGGGCACCTGACGCTTTCTGGCCGACTTGCTTTTCAGCTTGTAGGTTATCGGAAACACCTTTTAGTACATCCACCAAATCTTCAGCTTTCGCGTTCTTCAGGTAAACCACGCGGTTGTTACCTTTGGTCGCCATTTCAACGTCAAGTTGACGAATCAATCGCTTCAGACGCGCACGTACTTTAGGATCGCCAGAAATCAAAATCGCGTTGGTGCGTTCATCGGCAACAATTTTAGGCTCAAGGAACTCAGGCGTGCTCTTCTGATTGGTGCTTTTATTCAGTGCTTCAACAATACGCACCATTTCGGCAGCAGAAGCATTGCGCAGTTCCACCAGCTCAATTTCTTTATCACCCGCTTGGTCAACACGCTTAATGATTTCCGCTAAGCGATTCACGACCGCCGCACGACCTGTGATCAAGATGATGTTCGCAGGATCGTAGTGAACTACGTTACCAGCACCAGCATTATCAATCAGTTGACGAAGTAGAGGAGACAACTCACGAACCGACACATTACGCACCGCAACAACTCGAGTGATAACGCTGTCGCCTTGCGCGCTGCCATCACCTAATACAGGGATTGCTGACGTTTTTGAGTCTTTCGCTTTGATAACCTTAAGTACACCGTTGTCCATTTCTACGACGGCGTAGCCGTATACTTCGAGTACGTTAAGGAAAAAGCTGTAGTATTGCTCTTCGTTAAGCACGTCATAGCTGCGGACATCGATTTTACCGCGCACTGAAGGGTCAACAATGATGGTCTTTTCGAGATTACGACCCACTATGTTGATGAATTCTTGAATATCAGTGCCTTTAAAGCTGGCACTAAATTCGTTTGCTATTGCACCTGGGACGCAGAGTAAACTTCCTGCTAGTAGCCAAGCACTTTTGCTGAACCAATGTTTCACGTATGTCTCCCTGAACTTACGCCGGTTGCCTAAGTCTTACAATTGGATATAGATATCGTACTGTTGGCCGTCGCGCTCAACAGTTAAATTTAATTCTTGCGGATCGCTCATCACTTGCATCAGTTGTACTGAAGAAGACGGGTCGCTTAAATCGATCCCGTTAAGTTGCACCGCAATATCACCAGGTTCTAGACCCACATCATTAAACAGCGCGGCATCACGACCAGGTGACACTCGATAACCAACAATGCCCCCGTCTCTTTTGACGGGTGAAATGGTGATGTATTTGAAAACGCTTTGTGGATCTTTCGCAATTTCCTCTCGGATTTGCTCTAATTTTTCTCCAACGTCAGACGTTGATTCTGCTCGTTGAGATTGGGCTCTGGCTATCTGCGGCGATTCAGATAGCTTCTTATATTCTATACCCTGCATCATTAAGGTCTCGTCTCGACCTTGGTTATCAATGATGACGCGATCCACTAATACGGCTTTTAGTGTCGCACGCGTACCTTCAATTTCTTCACCTAAACCATACGTTGCTTGCTTACCGCGGTTGGCAATGACAGCAAGACTGGTATTCGCATCACTGCTTGCAACCGCGCCAACCAGTGTAAGGTTAAGGCGCGTCTTAGGAGCGTCTTTAACAACAGGTTGTTCTACAACGGCAGGCTTTTGTTCAGTGAATTTACCGAATAGGTTGGCATTCTGAAGGGCATTAAAATCTATCGCGTCGCCTTTATTGCTCGCAACAACGCTGCTCGTCGATGGACGCCATTGCGGCACTTCCGACGATTGAGGTATGGCTAACCATACAATTTTGCCAAGTATCCATCCGGTTATCGCAATAAACAGACAGGTGAGCAACAAGCTAAGTTTGGCTTGAATTGTATAATTATTGGACTTGATCTGAGCCAGTAGCGGTCTGCTTGATAATCCTGCACTTAGCTCTAAACGTTTCACTGAATGGATTCCTTTATTCTAACGTTCGTCATTTAAGCTATAACAATAGCTATCGACTTTAAATTGCTAAATTTGCAATAAAATTATTACTCAACAAAGAGCAGTGAACTATATCACAAGTTGTCTTTCATACCTTTTTCTTATGCAGTTTTTGCCAACTCCCTTGAAAAAAATACGCCTTGACTCCATCTGTAGGTGAATAATCCATCACTCATTGCCATATTCGGGCAGTGATTAGATAGCGTAGTGTTCTATGAGTTCCCTAAATGAAGCCGTTAGGCTAGATAAATGGCTATGGGCCGCAAGATTTTATAAAACCCGCTCTATCGCTCGTAACATGGTCGATGGTGGTAAAGTCCACTATAATGGCCAACGAAGCAAACCGAGTAAAATCGTTGAAGTGGGCGCCGAAGTAAGACTTCGTCAAGGCAACGAAGAAAAAACGGTGATCATCGAAAAAATTTCTGATCAACGCCGAGGCGCTCCCATCGCACAGACCTTGTATCGCGAAACTAATGAAAGTATAGCGAAACGTGAGGAACACGCGACTCAACGTAAGCTTAATGCCCACAACCCAAGTCCAGAACGCCGCCCAGATAAAAAGCAGCGCAGAGACATCATTAAGTTCAAACACCAATAAAAGCCGGAATTACCAACGAGGAAAGCACTCCATGGCAAATAATGTTTTAAACCGCTACCTATTCGAAGATCTTTCAGTACGTGGCGAGTTGGTACAATTGGATGAAGCGTACCAACGTGTTATCTCCAGCAAGGAATATCCGGCAGCAATAGAGAAACTGCTGGGTGAGCTACTCGTTTCAACCACTCTTTTAACTGCCACTCTTAAGTTCGAAGGCTCAATCACCATTCAGCTGCAAGGCGACGGCCCTGTATCTCTTGCCGTTATCAACGGTGACCACAAGCAACGCGTTCGTGGCGTGGCTCGCTGGGAAGGCGATATTGCCGATGATGCAAGCCTCCACGATCTCATGGGTAAAGGTTACCTCGTTATCACTATCGAACCGAAAAACGGTGAGCGTTACCAAGGTGTTGTTGGATTAGAAGGTGATACTCTAGCCGACGTACTAGAAGGCTACTTCGCAAACTCAGAGCAGCTAAAAACGCGCCTATGGATCCGCACGGGCGAGCATGAAGGTAAAGCCCACGCAGCAGGTATGTTGATTCAAGTAATCCCTGATGGCACTGGTTCACCAGATGATTTCGAGCATCTAGAGCAACTGACTGACACGGTAAAAGATGAAGAGCTATTTGGTCTAGAAGCTAACGAACTACTATACCGCCTATATAACCAAGACAAAGTGCGCCTTTACGAACCGCAACCTGTCGAATTCCATTGTGGCTGTTCTCGTGATCGTAGTGGTGCCGCTATCATCACCGTTGAGAAAGCTGAAATTTATGACATTTTGGCTGAAGTAGGATCCGTTTCTTTACATTGTGATTACTGTGGCACGACCTATATGTTCGACGAAGCAGAAGTCACCGAACTATATGCACAAGCTTCTGCGGACAAGAAAACACTTCATTAATTTACATAGCTTATCAAGCACGTAATTTACCCTACAAAATGCCAGCTTAATGCTGGCATTTTTGTGATCTACCCCTCGTAATGCCTCGCTTCAAGCGTAATAAAACAACTGCTTAATTTTAAACAATTAATAATGATTTTGCCCTAGCGCAAAGGATTGCGTGCACGATAAACTATTCCCACCAATATGTGACGGGTTACCTAAAACCTTATTGAAATCATGGATAAATTTTGAGCTATCTCCCTGTTTTCTCCCCGCCCCGTTGCTAGCATGGTGAGCAGATTAAAATTAAAACATTCTTACAAAATCCCTACAAAAATCCTTATAAGGAGCACCTATGACCGTTATGGAACATACTAAGGCTGCAACACTTGATCTAACCAAGCACGGACTGCATAACGTTAAAGAGGTTATTCGCAACCCTAGCTACGAAATGTTGTTTGAGGAAGAAACGCGTGAAGACCTAACTGGTTATGAGCGTGGCGTGGTTACTGAACTAGGTGCGGTTGCCGTTGACACTGGCATCTTTACTGGTCGCTCACCAAAAGATAAATACATCGTCAAAGACGCTACGACAGAAGAGCATATGTGGTGGACGTCTGATCAAGTAAAAAATGACAACAAACCAATCACTCCAGAAGTGTGGGACGAGCTGAAAGAACTGGTCACAAACCAGCTTTCTAACAAACGTTTGTTTGTTGTTGACGGTTACTGTGGTGCAAACCCAGATACGCGTTTGAGCATTCGTGTTATCACGGAAGTCGCATGGCAAGCGCACTTCGTTAAAAACATGTTTATCCGCCCAACGGAAGAAGAATTGGCAACATTTGAACCAGACTTCGTGGTAATGAATGGCGCAAAATGCACTAACCCAAAATGGGAAGAGCAGGGTCTGAACTCAGAAAACTTCACCGTATTTAACCTAACCGAGCGCATGCAACTTATCGGTGGTACTTGGTACGGCGGTGAGATGAAGAAAGGCATGTTCGCGATGATGAACTACTTCCTTCCTCTAAAAGACATCGCATCAATGCACTGTAGCGCTAACATGGGCAAAGATGGCGACGTAGCGGTATTCTTTGGTCTCTCTGGTACCGGTAAAACCACACTATCAACTGACCCTAAACGTGCGCTAATTGGTGATGATGAGCACGGTTGGGATGATGACGGCGTCTTCAACTTCGAAGGTGGTTGTTACGCGAAAACCATCAAGCTATCGAAAGAAGCGGAGCCAGACATCTACAACGCAATTCGCCGTGATGCACTGCTAGAAAACGTAACGGTACGTAGCGATGGTTCTATCGACTTTGATGATGGTTCGAAAACAGAAAACACACGTGTTTCTTACCCTATCTACCATATCGACAACATCGTTAAGCCAGTATCAAAAGGCGGTCACGCGAATAAAGTGATCTTCCTATCGGCGGACGCATTTGGTGTGCTACCTCCAGTGTCTAAACTGACACCTGAGCAAACTAAGTACCACTTCCTATCTGGCTTTACTGCAAAACTGGCAGGAACAGAGCGTGGTATTACTGAGCCTACACCAACCTTCTCTGCATGTTTTGGCGCAGCGTTTCTAACGCTTCACCCAACTAAATACGCAGAAGTACTGGTTAAACGTATGGAAGCAGCAGGCGCTGAGGCTTACCTAGTGAACACAGGTTGGAACGGCACTGGCAAACGTATCTCGATTCAAGATACGCGCGGAATTATTGATGCAATTCTTGATGGTTCGATTGAAGATGCACCAACTAAGCACATTCCTATCTTCAATCTTGAAGTACCGACTTCACTACCAGGTGTGGATCCAAGCATTCTAGACCCTCGTGACACGTACGTTGATCCACTTCAGTGGGAAAGCAAAGCGAAAGACTTGGCTGAACGCTTTATCAATAACTTTGATAAATACACGGACAATGCGGAAGGTAAATCTCTGGTTGCCGCTGGCCCTCAGATTGATTAAGTCGAGTAACAACGACGTCGCGTAAACCACAGTGATAAGTGGGCAGCCACTTATCACTTTTACGTAGACCAAGTTACAAAAAACCGCTTCAAGCCCCTCTTTTGAGGGGCTTTTTATTGAATACCGCAGAATATTGATACAAGCTAAAGCCTATCTAGTTTTATTTAATTGCAAACGTAGGTTCTAGCAAGGATGAAAACAGCGCGTCGAGTTCTAATTCTGTTACTGGTTATCTTAGTTGCCATTCCGGCCACTATGATTGCGCTGTTAACAACATCTTACGCCGATGCAACTTGGCGTCTGCTATCAAACAGCATTTCCTTGCCCTTTCAAGCAGAAAGCGTGCGTTACGATTTTCCCTACCACCTAACTTTACAGGGTGTGAACACAAACGTAGACGACGCTTCTTATATCGAGCAAGTCGATTTATGGATGAATCCCGATGTTTATCGCGATGGTAAATGGATCGTTGATAGCTTATTGATTGATGGACTTAATTTGCAGTATGGCGCGCCAAAGCTCAAGCCTTTAGATAACGTTTTGTTCCATCAAATCGCGCTCAAAAATATTGATTACGCCGACGAGCAGTTTTCTGGTAATGGCATTGACCTTCAAATTCAATCACCACAGTGGAATGGCCAGTTAATACCATATGGCGAGGTTCAACTTGCAGCCGACCAGATCTATTGGAATGGCGAAGCCTTTAATCAGGTCTTGGTCGACATGGACTACAAACCGCAAGACAGTACGCTCTATGGCACTTCATTTAACTGGCGTAACAGTCAAATTTCAGGGCAAGGCGAGCAGTATCCACAAGGCTGGTCTTTAGTGAATGTGACCATCAATAAGTTGCAACTCAATCATATCCAGCTCCAATCACTGCTTGCTAAGCCTTGGCAAGCAATGCCATTCCAGATTAATCACATTAATAGCTTAGACTTACTGAACGCCGATATTAAATGGGGCGATTGGCACTGGCAAAACTTAGAGCTCTCCGTAGAAAACGCCACACTGCCACTGTCTCCCTGGGAGACAACGGCTCAAGTTTCATTGCAGGCGGATAGCGTCCAATTCCAACAGCAAACCGCAATAGAGCCGCGTTTAAGTGCTGTTATAGAGCCTGGAAAAATCCAGCTCAACGAGCTCAGCTTAGATTGGCAGCAAGGTCGTGTGCAGGTTTCTGGGGTGTTCACTCCAACGCAATGGCAACTCGAAGAAGCCTCCATTCAAGGCCTCAAGTGGGCAATACAACCTGAAGATAACCAAAACTGGTGGCACGCCGCCATCAGTAAGTTAGATCATGTCACAATCCAACGACTCGACATCGAGCGCAGCCAGATCATTCAGCTATCTCACGAACCTTATTGGCAGTTCTCCGGTTTAAACATCGAAGGGCAGCAGCTTGATCTTAAACAGGTCAATCAACGTTGGGGCCTTTGGCATGGCGATCTGGAAGCTAGCGTTGTCAACGCCAGTTATAACCAAGTGCTCACGTCTCATGCTGCACTTGCCATGCAAAGTGAGAATGGCTTTTGGAAACTGACACGCCTTTTTGCACCACTCGAGCAAGGCTACGTAGAAGGCATCGGACAGATAGACCTAAGTACTCCGAGCCAGTCTTGGGCACTCAACCTCAATGCCGATGGCATTCCCTTATCACTCTTCCACGATTATTTACCCAACACACTGGCCATTGATGGTTTTTCCGATCTCAGCCTCGCTCTACAAGGATTATCAGGTGATCGCAACATGCTGGCCTACAGCTTATCTGGTGAAGTGGAAGCCAACCTACGAGATACCCGTTTAAAATCCCAAGCGGATCATTCGCTCAAAGCCATTACCTTAAGTCCGCTACGTTTAAACGCGCAACGAGGGAAAGTCGCCATAGAACCAGTCACCATTTCAGGGAAAGCTATGAGTGGTAGGGTTTGGGGCGAGTTTGATATGGCCAACAACCCGCTAAATGGCATTGTTTATCAATTGAAAGAGTCGTGCGGGAGCGTTGAAGGCGATCTACTCAGTGGCGAAATCCATCATAATGAGTGTTTAAAAGCACCAGCACCAAAAGCACCGGCTGATGTTGAAAGCACTCCACAAACAAGTGAATCAGCCATGGAGCTGCCAACTGCGATTGATAACATCAATGTGGAGATTCAAGAGGAAGAATTTTCCGAAGAAATTGTCGAAGAAGACGAAGCATCTGTCACTGATCCCACCACAGAGGAACAAATCCTCCCACCGACAGAGCGAGAAAACGAAACAGATAAGCGCCCTACAGATCAGTAAGGCGCCCTCTCAATTAACAGCTGAGTAATTGCGAATAGTTCGGTATCAGCATATAGGTACCAACAAAATCTACGGCTGGCGTGTCGCCACTATAAATCACCACGTGAATGACGATGCGTGCTTTGCGCCCTGACTCCAATCGATCTAGGTCACCACTGATCCCATCTAACGAAGTACTTGCCACGGGGTTTTGTTCGACTGGTTGACGATAACGAATCGAGCTGTCGGCCAACACAATATCACCATGCAAACCGCGCTCTTTAAGCAGCAGCCACGTCATACCCCACCCCGTCAAGGTAGCTAAAGTAAAAGCCGACCCCGCAAACATGGTGTTATGCGGATTAAGGTTTGGATTAAGTTGCGCGCAGCATTCAAACTGGTAACCCGTGTACTGGTTAATTTTTATCCCCATTTTGTCGCTAATTGGGATCTGTTGCTCCCAGCGCTGCTGAAGTTCAGTGCACCATTCTGGGCGACGCAACACATTCGCCATCGGATCCAATGGTTTCACCATTTGCTGGTGACGCACAGGACCGCGCTCGTCGGTCAGTTCACCGCGACGCTCAAAGCCATTTTTCTCGTAAAAGGCGATGGCATCTTCACGGGCATTACACACCAAGCGCTTCGCCCCTTCTTGGCGTGCTAACGACTCTAGCGCGACCAGAACCAGCGAGCCCATACCTTTACTGCGGCGATTATTTTTAACCGCCATATAGCGGATTTGGCCATCATTATCCGGCGTAATGTATAAACGACCGATCGCCATAGGACGACCTCGGCCATCAACAATCATACGGTGATGGCTCATTTCATCGTATTCATCGCGTTCAGAGCCAATTGGCATACGCCATGGCTCACGAAGCAGTTGCCAGCGAAACTGATAATACTTGTTTATCTGATTATCGGTTTTGGGAGTAATGAGTTTGAACATATCAATCCTTTGAAAGCACAACACTAATAAATGTCGGGAAAATCACTCCAAGCCAATTCCATGAGCTTGGAGTTAAAGCTTAGACCATGGCGCTTGTGTTACCAGACTAGACCTGCAACCAAAACGTCACCGGACCGTCATTCACTAAGGACACTTTCATATCGGCAGCGAAGCGGCCACGCTGTGTGGGTAAAACTTGTTCACACAAATCAGAAAAGTAATCATACAAGCGCTCAGCATCAGCAGGATGCGCACCGCGAGAAAAGCCAGCACGAGTGCCTTTTTTTGTATCCGCAGGTAACGTAAATTGAGAAACCACCAGCACTTTGCCTTCTACCTGTTTGACATTCAGGTTCATCTTACCTTCATCATCTTCGAACACGCGGTAGGTCGTAACACGCTCCATCAAGCGTTTTGCTTTGGCCTCATCGTCGTCTTTCTCTACTCCTAATAAGACCAGCAGACCACGATCAATTTCCCCTACGACTTCACCATCCACACGGACGGCAGCTTCACTGACTCGTTGAATTAGCGCTATCACTACTCTCGCTTCCTTCATCTGTTAACTGAGATTCAGCGGTCGAGTGTATCATGTCTAAATCTTCACTCCAGTGCTCTCGCTCACCAAGCGCAGCTGTGACTTCCGCACCCAATAACACGATCATCCAGCATAAATACACCCAAACAAACAAGATAGGAATCGCGGCTAACGCGCCGTAAATGAGCTGATAAGAGGGGAACTGCGTGATGTAGAGTGCAAAGCCCTTTTTACTTAATTCGAACAGTATCGCAGCGACTGCTGCCCCCATCGCGCCATGAGCCAGGTGCACTTTTTTATTCGGCACCAGAATATATAAGCCAAGGAAAGCGAAAAAAGACAACAACAGCGGTAACCAACGTAAAAACAGATTGAACGCACCAGATAATGTCTCGTTCTCTAAAATTTGCAGTGAGGTCACGTACGATGTAGCCGCGATACTCGCACCGACCATGATCGGCCCTAACGTGAGTACCATCCAATACATAGAGAATGAAAATACTAAACGGCGCTTATCTTTAACTCGCCAAATGTAGTTTAAGTTCTTATCAATGTTCGAAATCAGCATGACTGCAGCAATGAATAAAAACCCACCGCCAACCGCGCTCATTTTGCCCGTATTCGCCACAAATTCCTGCAATGCCGTATGTACAGCTTCCCCAGATGCCGGAACAAAATTCTCAATAATGTAGCCTTGCAACACCTCACCGACGTTCGCAAAAACGGGAAATTTCGACAATATTGATAACAATACCGTCAGCATTGGCACAATGGATAACAAGGTAATGTAGGCAAGATAGCCCGCGTTCACATTGACGCGATCATGCGTTAATCGCTTAAGAAGATACTTAAAAAACGCGACGCAACTTGGCAGTAGATTGATTAATCTTGCCTTGTAACTCTCTGATAACTGGTTCATAGTTCATCCCATAATTAGCGTCGAGGACATAAGAATGCCTTATTTATTAGCAATTGTACTATCAATTTTCACTTTAACAGGGTGTCAATCTGCTTATTACTCAGCGATGGAGCAAGTTGGGTACCATAAACGAGATATTATGGTCGACCGCGTTGAAGATGCCAAAGAATCTCAACAAGATGCACAAGAAGAATTCACCAGTGCACTTGAAGCCTTATCTGCGATCACTAATTTTGATGGTGGTGAGCTAGAAAGTGTCTACAACAAAATCAATGACAAGTACGAAGACAGCGAAAAAGCGGCGCAAGACGTTCGTGACCGCATTGCTGCGATTGAAGACGTTTCCGGAGCACTATTTGATGAATGGCAAGACGAACTAGAGCTGTACTCGAGCGCGAAATTGCGCCGTTCAAGCGAACAAAAGCTACGTGAAACCAAAGCTTCGTACAAAACCATGCTTAGCGCAATGAAGCGTGCAGAGAAAAAGATGACGCCTGTACTAAATACACTGCGCGACAACACGTTGTACTTGAAACACAACCTTAACGCGAGTGCGATTGGCTCTCTACAAGGTGAGTTTTCTAGTCTAGAGAAAGACATTCAGTTTGCAATCAAACAGATGAACGAAGCGATTGCAGAGTCTGATAAATTCCTGCAAAAGCTCAATCAAAAGTAAATGATTCAAACCTCCTCCTAGCGAGGAGGTTTTAGTCTGTGACCTCACCAACTAAACCGATGACTCTTCGAACAAAGCCTACTCGTTCTAGCACACTGCCCCATGGCACTTCGACCACTTCGTAACCCAACTCAGCATAGATATCCACTAAGGATTGATGAATCTCCAATGCTTCTTCAAAGCTGTGTGGACGCACTTCATCTTGCACGTAAATGGATGCTTCAGGTCGACAAGTAAACACCTGACTATGGTACCCAGCACTTTCAGTTAAGAAAGCTTGGTCAACCTTACAACCGCCCACTTGTAAGTAAGCAATGATGTCTGGGATCGCGCGATCAACAAACGCAATGTCATGACAACGCGCATCACTCTTTTGCTTGCTCATCAAGTCGAGACACAATTGAGCAAACTCAGGCAGGTTCGTCCACGGCAAGATACCGTCGTCTAACTGGTTTTGCTGTTCAATCAGCGTACGAGAGCTCTCTGCAAACGTCGCATACCCTTGCCGCTCTAATGCATTCAGTAGGGTGGTTTTCCCCGCACCTGGGCCACCAGTAATCACAATTGGCTTCATGCTGATATGTTCATTCTCTAGATACAAAAAACCCTGAGCATAACTCAGGGCTTCTTCTTAATTGAATCGCTTAACGAAAGTTATTTCGCGCCACGAGAAGCACGTTTACGATCGCTTTCCGTTAGGAATTTCTTACGGATACGGATGCTTTCAGGTGTTACTTCTACTAGCTCGTCGTCATCGATGAACTCAAGCGCTTGCTCTAGCGTCATGATGATTGGCGGAGTTAGAACCTGTGCGTCATCTGTACCAGATGCACGAACGTTGGTTAGCTGCTTACCTTTCAGTGCGTTTACTGTTAGGTCGTTGTCGCGGCTGTGAATACCGATAACCATGCCTTCGTAAACTTCCACACCGTGACCGATAAATAGACGACCACGTTCTTGAAGGTTGAACAGTGCGTTAGTTAGCGCTTTACCCGCAGCGTTAGCAATCAGAACACCGTTGATACGCTGACCGATGTTACCGCCTTTGTGTGGGCCGTAGTGGTCAAACGTATGGTATAGAAGACCAGAACCAGAAGTCAGTGTCATGAATTCCGTTTGGAAGCCGATCAGACCACGAGATGGCATGATGAAGTCCATACGTACACGGCCTTTACCGTCTGGAGCCATATCTTTCAGCTCACCTTTACGTAGGCCGATATTCTCCATGATACCGCCTTGGTGCTCTTCCATTACGTCGATAGTTACCGTTTCAAACGGTTCCATTAGCTGACCATCTTCTTCTTTGATGATTACTTCTGGACGAGATACGGCAAGCTCGAAGCCTTCACGACGCATGTTTTCGATCAGGATAGACAGGTGAAGCTCACCACGGCCTGATACGCGGAATTTGTCTGGATCGTCTGTTTGTTCAACGCGCAGTGCAACGTTGTGTACCAGTTCCTTCTCTAGACGCTCAAGGATGTTACGTGAAGTGACGAACTTACCTTCTTTACCAGCGAATGGAGACGTGTTTACTTGGAACGTCATGGTTACTGTTGGTTCATCAACAGACAGTGCTGGTAGTGCTTCTACTGCGTTTTGTGCACAGATAGTGTCAGAGATTTTAAGCTCGCCAAGACCAGTGATTGCAATGATATCACCCGCGTTAGCTTGCTCAACTTCGTGACGCTCTAGGCCTAGGTAGCCCATTACTGTGCCCACTTTACCGTTGCGAGTTTTGCCGTCTGCACCAACAACCGTTACTTGCTGGTTTGGCTTAACGCTACCACGAGTTACACGGCCAACGCCGATAACGCCAACGTAAGAGCTGTAATCCAACTGAGAGATTTGCATCTGTAGTGGACCATCTAGGTCAACTTCTGGTGCAGCTACTTCGCCAACGATAGTTTCGAATAGCGGTTCCATGTTCTCGCCAGTTTCGCCTTCTTCTAGAGAAGCCCAACCGTTAAGAGCAGAAGCGTAAACCACTTTAAAGTCTAACTGTTCGTCAGAAGCACCTAGGTTGTCGAATAGGTCGAACACTTGGTCCATAACCCAATCAGGACGTGCGCCAGGGCGGTCAATCTTGTTGATAACAACGATTGGTTTTAGACCATGAGCAAACGCTTTTTGTGTTACGAAACGCGTTTGAGGCATTGGACCATCAACCGCGTCAACGATAAGTAGTACAGAGTCTACCATCGACATGATACGTTCAACTTCGCCACCGAAGTCCGCGTGTCCCGGAGTATCTACGATGTTGATACGGTAATCGTTCCAGTCGATTGCTGTGTTTTTAGCAAGAATGGTAATACCGCGCTCTTTCTCGATGTCGTTCGAGTCCATGACTCGCTCTTCAGCTTCACCGCGAGACTCAAGCGTGCCTGATTGTTGTAGCAGCTTGTCAACCAATGTGGTTTTACCGTGGTCAACGTGCGCGATGATCGCGATATTTCTTAATTTATCAATCTGTGGAGTAGCCATGGATATTGATTCACTTAGATAGATGAAATGCCCCCACGCTGAGAACGGGTGCTCTCTGGCGACATTTGCTGATTAAAAAAACGGCCATAATGTACCAGATTTTAGCAAAAAGCCTAGAAATATGTGATCTACTCCCGAGCATTTCTGCGATTTTTACGCTTAATGCCCATTTTCTTCCTCAGAACGAATTGATTAAACGCAACTTTATTCTAATCGATGCATAATTCAAATTGACTCTTGCTCAAAAACTGGGCTGAATAAGCAATGCGCCTGTCACATTATGGTGCAATAATGATTTACCGCACCACAATAGTGCAAGTAAAGATCATTTTGGTGCAATCATCTGCACCAAGCTAGCGCCAAAAAAACACAATTGCTTGAAATTAATGGAATATTTTTTTTGGCACGGTTTTGGCTTTAGTTAAAACAGCATCGATTAATGAAAAGTCAAATTGATTAATCAATGCCAGGTTTCATGAATAATTCATAAATCGAGCTTTTACCGCTTATTAACACTGGAGGTTATCCAAGATGTCAGTAGAAAACGTTCTATCGCTGATCCAAGAAAACGAAGTTAAGTTTGTTGACCTACGCTTCACTGATACAAAAGGTAAAGAGCAGCACATTTCGATCCCTGCTCACCAAATCGACGCAGACTTCTTCGAAGAAGGTAAAATGTTCGATGGTTCATCAGTTGCTGGCTGGAAAGGTATCAACGAATCAGACATGGTAATGATGCCTGACGCATCTTCTGCTGTGCTTGACCCATTCACGGAAGACGCAACACTAAACATCCGTTGTGACATCTTAGAGCCGGCAACAATGCAAGGCTACGACCGTGACCCACGTTCTATCGCAAAACGCGCTGAAGACTTCATGCGCTCTACTGGCGTTGCAGATACTGTACTTATCGGTCCTGAGCCAGAATTCTTCCTTTTTGATGACGTGAAGTTCTCGACGGACATGTCAGGCTCTTTCTTCAAGATCGATGACGTAGAAGCAGCATGGAACACAGGTTCTGATTACGAAGAAGGTAATAAAGGTCACCGTCCAGGCGTTAAAGGTGGTTACTTCCCTGTAGCTCCAGTGGATTCATCTCAAGATATCCGTTCTGCTATGTGTCTAGTAATGGAAGAGATGGGTCTTGTTGTTGAAGCACACCACCACGAAGTGGCAACAGCGGGTCAAAACGAAATCGCAACTCGTTTCAACACGCTAACAACCAAAGCTGACGAAATCCAAATCTACAAGTACGTTGTACACAACGTTGCTCACGCGTTTGGTAAAACGGCAACATTCATGCCTAAACCACTTGTTGGTGACAACGGTAGCGGTATGCACGTTCACCAATCTCTAGCGAAAGATGGTGTAAACCTATTTGCTGGTGACAAGTACGGCGGTCTATCTGAAATGGCGCTTTACTACATTGGCGGTATCATCAAACACGCTCGTGCAATCAACGCATTTGCTAACCCATCAACAAACTCGTACAAACGTCTTGTACCAGGCTTCGAAGCGCCAGTTATGCTTGCTTACTCTGCACGTAACCGCTCTGCTTCAATCCGTATCCCAGTGGTACCAAGCCCGAAAGCACGTCGTATCGAAGTTCGCTTTGGTGACCCAGCGGCTAACCCATACCTATGCTTTGCATCAATGCTAATGGCTGGTCTTGACGGTATTAAGAACAAGATCCACCCAGGCGAAGCAATGGATAAAGACCTTTACGATCTACCAGCAGAAGAAGCAGCAGAAATCCCAACGGTTGCATACTCACTGAAAGACGCACTAGCAGAGCTAGATGCTGACCGCGAATTCCTAACAGCGGGTGGTGTATTCTCTGACGACTTCATCGACTCTTACATCGAGCTGAAATCTCAGGACGTAGAGCGCGTGAACATGACAACTCACCCAGTTGAGTTCGAACTTTACTACTCTGTATAAGGTCGACACTGTGTAAAATGTAAACACAGCAACAAAATATTAGGCTCGCCTCGCAGGCGGGCCTTTTTTGTATTCGTCAGTCAAGATTCGACGTTTAACATGAGGGGATAATAAAAATACGCTTGGACTTTTTACCTTGTAGGTCAAAGAGCTAAGCCATTGAAACGTGAAATCATCGATCAAAAGAAGGTGAGCAATGAAAGTTCAGCTTATTCCATCGCTATGTGCTCTCAGCGGATTGTTAATCGCCTCCATCGCATCAGCGCAGGTTGCTTATACATGGGTAGATAAAAATGGCGTGGTTCATTTTAGTGATACGCCAAACCAAGGTGCAAAAGCCATCGCGCTGCCAAACCTTGAAGCCAGCGCACCCGCTCCTAAGGTAGAAAGCACGGAATCACTCGCCCCTCAGACCAAGCCATCGAAAGAGCCACAAGACAAGCCAGAAAAGAAAACCGATAAACCTCTCCCATTAAAGCTCTCGATGCTGACTCCTCAACATAACGAAACCATCCGCAGCAACCGAGGCATCATCAATATTCAACTGGAAACCAATCGCAAGCTTGGTATCGGTGAACAGTTGCAACTGCTGCTCGACGGAAAACCTTATGGTGCGCCACAAAGCCATATGACGTGGCAGTTAAACAATATTGACCGAGGCACCCACACACTGGCCGTGCACGCGAAAAGAAGCGGCAAGCTTATTGCATCTACTAGCCCTATAACGGTGCATTTACATAGAGCAAGTGTTAAGCCGACCGTAAAAGGGGCAAAATAGAATATCTGGTGAAAAAAATAGCATCACTGCGGTGCTTTTCACTTTTTCTTCTGAGATTTATTCGCCATACTTAACGTTCAATTGCACCATTATTGTGCAACGCACAATCTTAAAGCAAAACAAGGACGTAATGTGGATACCAGTCTTCCTAGTGCCATTCTCAACAACATGGTGACAGCAACACTGATTCTTGATGATGGATTGGCTATCCGTTATGCCAATCCGGCTGCCGAGTTGCTGTTTTCTCAAAGCGCGAAACGTATTGTTGAACAATCGCTTTCTCAATTGATTCAACATGCGTCGCTGGATCTCGCGCTGCTCACTCAACCATTGCAAAGTGGCCAAAGCATCACCGACAGTGACGTCACTTTCGTTGTTGATGGCCGCCCCTTAATGCTAGAGGTGACAGTTAGCCCAATCACTTGGCAAAAACAACTGATGTTACTCGTCGAGATGCGCAAAATTGATCAACAGCGCCGACTCTCTCAAGAACTGAACCAGCACGCCCAGCAACAAGCGGCGAAACTGTTAGTCCGAGGGCTTGCACATGAGATCAAAAACCCGCTAGGTGGATTACGTGGTGCAGCACAATTGCTAGAAAAAATGCTGCCAGATCCCTCTCTCACCGAGTATACGCACATCATTATTGAGCAAGCCGACCGTTTAAGAGCGCTCGTTGATCGATTACTCGGGCCACAAAAGCCAGGTAAGAAGACACAAGAAAACTTGCATCAAATTCTGGAAAAGGTTCGCCAGTTGGTTGAATTAGAATCGCAACGTTCAATCGTGATTGAACGCGATTACGACCCGAGCTTGCCAGAAATTTTGATGGATGCGGACCAAATCGAACAGGCGATGCTTAATATCGTCAGTAATGCAGCGCAAATTCTTAGCCATCAAGAACACGGTAAAATCACCATTCGCACCAGAACGGTGCATCAAGCTAATATTCACGGCAAACGCTGTAAACTCGCTGCGCGTGTCGAAATCACAGACAACGGCCCAGGCATTCCACCGGAATTACAAGACACGCTGTTCTATCCCATGGTCAGTGGCCGCGAGGGAGGAACTGGCTTAGGGCTGTCTATTTCACAAAATTTGATCGACCAGCATAATGGAAAAATAGACGTAGAAAGCTGGCCTGGTCACACAACATTTACTATTTATTTGCCGATCTGATTGCGCTAATGGACTTCAAGTCGCATCAGTTTTTCGGTTTGCTGCAAGGATTACTACATGAGTAAAGGATATGTTTGGGTCGTTGATGACGACAGTTCCATTCGCTGGGTGATGGAGAAAACGCTCTCCTCTGCCAACATAAAATGCGAAACCTATGCCGATGGGGAAAGCGTTTTGATGGCGCTCGAACGCGAAGTACCAGATGTGCTGGTATCAGACATTCGCATGCCGGGCATTGATGGATTAGAGCTGCTAAAACAAGTACAGCGCGATTACCCAGACCTTCCCGTGATTATCATGACCGCCCACTCAGATTTGGATGCGGCAGTGAATGCGTACCAAAAAGGTGCCTTTGAATACTTACCAAAACCTTTTGATATCGATGAAACCTTAACTCTGGTTGAACGAGCGATTGCACACAGTCACGAAAATAAACGTGAGCAACTCTCTCCAGAAGACATTCCAGCAGAAACGCCAGAAATCATCGGTGAAGCGCCAGCCATGCAAGAAGTATTTCGCGCCATTGGTCGTCTTTCTCGCTCCTCAATTTCAGTATTGATTAACGGTGAATCGGGCACGGGTAAAGAGCTCGTTGCTCATGCGTTGCACCGCCATAGTCCTCGCGCCAACAAACCTTTTATTGCACTCAATATGGCGGCGATTCCCAAAGATCTGATTGAGTCAGAGTTGTTTGGTCATGAAAAAGGGGCATTTACCGGGGCGAACAATGTTCGTCAGGGTCGATTCGAACAAGCCAATGGCGGCACCCTATTTTTAGACGAAATCGGTGACATGCCGTTAGATATTCAAACCCGTTTGCTGCGTGTTCTGGCCGACGGACAGTTTTATCGAGTGGGCGGTCACTCCCCAATCAGCGTCGACGTAAGGATTGTCGCGGCAACACACCAGAATTTAGAAAAGCTGGTGCATGAAGGCGATTTCCGTGAAGACTTATTCCATCGCTTGAACGTGATTCGAGTGCAGATTCCGGCATTGCGTGAACGTAAGCAGGACATCGAAAAACTTACGCAGCATTTTCTTATCCGAGCGGCTGATGAGCTGGGGGTCGAAACCAAAACTCTGCATCCGTCGACCGTTGAAATTCTTAACCGCCTTGATTGGCCGGGCAACGTGCGTCAATTAGAGAATATTTGCCGTTGGTTAACCGTCATGGCCAGTGGTAGCGAGGTATTGCCAAACGACTTACCAAGCGAACTGCTCGAAGAGAAAAAATCCATTTCGGACTCTGAGCATGGCAGCTGGCAAGAACAATTGGCGGATTGGGCACGTCAATCACTCGCGGCAGGAGATAAAGAACTGCTTTCTTATGCTTTACCAGAATTTGAGCGCATTTTATTAGAGGCCGCTTTGGAGCACACTAAAGGTCACAAGCAAGATGCCGCTAAAGTATTAGGCTGGGGGCGAAACACGCTTACCAGAAAATTAAAAGAATTGTACTGACAATCACTTACGTGGTGCGTTAACAACGAGAGTCGTTTGTCACTCGATATTAACAAAAATATCAGTACAATTATGGCGCACTACCATCTATGTGATTAGGCAATGTCTACTGCTACGACTCAAATTACACTGCGTACCGCTGTTCTCATTCCATTTGTCATGATCTTCTTACTGGCGATCGGTGTCATTGTCTACGTCCAAAAACAAAGCTACGAAGAAGTGGCCACAGATATCAGCGACAAACAACTTTCCGTGTTAACCGAAAGTGTCCACGACCACCTTAATAGCTATCTGCGCAAGCCATTTACTGCAGTTATGGCTCTCGCACATAACGTCAGCTATCACAACCTTTATCACCCTCACGACACCTCAGATATTCAAAGCTACCTGCTGAGTGCATTCAAAAACCTTTACCAATCGATACCGCAGTTGGATGTCATCGCATTTGGTTCAGAAAGCGGTGACTTTGCCGGGTTCCGCCGCGAGCTTTCCGACGATTACACCTTAATGGTTCAAGATCGATATACCGATGGTGATCTGATTATTTATGGCACCAACCATGTGAGTAATAGCATTCGAACGGTTATCTCTCCATACGATCCTCGCACTCGCCCATGGTATACGCCCGTCGCAGAGACTCAAACCTCGATGTGGTCTGAGATTTATACGAATGCCGATGAACGCCAGGATATTACGCTGTCAGCCATGACACCGGTGTATAAACACGACCAATTTGCTGGCGTGTTGGTGACAGACATTCGCATCAACACATTTAACGAATTTCTACGTGAGTTAAAATACAACACCAAAGCTTCGGTCTACATCATGGACCCAGAGCATCGTTTAATCGCTCACTCAGGCCCGGGAAGCGTTATCTCATGGGGCACAAAGTTTTCTGATAAAGGGCAGCGTTTGTTTGCGGCTGAAAACGCAGATCCGATCATCAAAATCAGTGCGAGCCGCGTTCGGTCGTTTGATCTCAACAATACTAAGCAACCTTACACCTTTTCATTTGAGCATGACGGCCAACGTATTTTCAGCCGACTAACCCCATACCGAGATCAAAACGGTTTAACATGGTTTATTGGCACCTCTATATCTGAATCCGAGTTGCTGGGTACATTGCCGAAAAGCCAACAAAAGAGTTGGCTGGTCGGGTTTATCGTCAGCTTATTTGGTATCGCCATCAGTTGGATCATTTTCAACCGAGTCACCAGACCGATTAACGCGACGGCCGACGCCGCCCAACACCTTGCGAATGGCGATTGGGACAGCAGTATGCCAAAACCTGGTTATGTGTATGAGACAACGGTACTTGTGCATGCCTTTAATGAGATGACGAGTAACCTCAGAGCCTCATTTAAAGCGTTGCGTGAGCAGTTGGTTTATGACTCTCTGACACGCTTATACAGTCGTCAGGGCTTGGTCGAAATCTGTGAGAACCAATCTCACCTGTGCCACGGCAGTTTATTTTTACTTGGTATCAACAAATTTAGAGATATCAACGACAGTGTGGGTCATCATAACGGTGATCAACTGTTGGTCAGCATCGCAGAAAGGCTAAAACAAGAGTTTAGTGATAACGCGTTACTGGCTCGGATTGGCGGTGATGAGTTCGCAGTGTTTCTCTCAAACGCCGATACTGAAGCCAAAGTTAAACAAACCGAGCGTCGATTACAGCAACTCTTTTCCACCCCATTTATGGTGGAAGGTGAGAATGTAGTGATGAAGATTTCACTTGGCATTGTGCAAACCCAACCAAATGAAACCATGCCGCTGTGGCTTCGCAACGCCAGCATCGCATTAAGCTACGCCAAGCAAGACTCACTGACCGGTGTCTGTCATTACAGCCCTGAACTGGCAAGCGCTTCAAAGTTCCGCACCCAAATGCTGACTAAGATTCAAACTGGCATCGAAAACCAAGAATTTGTCCCTCATTATCAACCTATTGTGGATCTCGCTAGTGGTAATGTGTGTGGCGCAGAAGCGCTGGCGCGCTGGCACAGTGACTCAGGAATGGTGTCGCCACTAGATTTTATTCCAATCGCAGAAGAAAGCGGCATGATCAAAGCCATTGGCCAACAAATTCTATTACAAGCTTGCCGCGATACATACCAAGCCATTCAAAGTAATCAGTGGCCATCAGACTTCCAACTGCATGTGAACATCTCCGTTAATCAACTGTCCTGCCCTGATTTTGTCGATACGGTGACCAGCGTATTGGATATCACGAAATTACCCGCCAGTAATCTAACACTGGAGATCACCGAGTCGCGCATTATTGATAGCGCACCAACCACGCTGGAAAATATGACCAAACTGCGTGATATGGGGATTGGTATCGCGATCGATGATTTCGGTACCGGTTACTCATCACTGGGTTATCTTCACTCACTGCCATTTACTTGTTTGAAGATTGATCGCACCTTCATCAATCAACTCACGCAAGAAAACTTAGACAGTTCGGTCGTTGCTGCGGTCATCAATATCACCGCGGGCCTCAAAACCAATGTCGTCGCAGAAGGCGTAGAGGATAGCAATCAAGCACAATTACTGCGCTCTTTAGGCTGCAACCAAGTGCAAGGCTTCTATTACAGCCGTCCAATGCCGCTAGAAGAGTGGCCAACACATTTGGTTAACATGAAGTAGAAAAGAGCGAGAATCGTTGATTTCCTAGTCATCCTCTACTGACAATCTACCTAACTGTTATTTATACTTAACTGCAAATCTTACCCATGTATTGTCACAGATGATGTTTGGGCCCTGTTCCAGTTCATAACTATCCGGATCGACATAATGATAACGAAGAACCTCCCTCTTACTGATTTGCACCGCCACCTCGACGGTAACATTCGTACTAAAACGATTCTTGAGCTTGGCCAAAAATTTGGTATTGCTCTGCCAGCGTACGATATTGAGTCTCTAACTCCTCACGTTCAAATTGTCGAAGCGGAACCCTCTCTTGTTGCTTTCCTTTCTAAGCTCGACTGGGGTGTTGCGGTACTGGGCGACCTAGATGCATGTCGTCGTGTGGCGTACGAAAACGTGGAAGACGCACTAAACGCTCAAATCGATTACGCTGAACTGCGTTTCTCACCATACTACATGGCAATGAAACACAAGTTACCAGTAGCGGGTGTTGTTGAAGCAGTCGTGGACGGTGTGCAAGCGGGTATGCGCGATTTTGGCGTGAAAGCCAACCTGATCGGCATCATGAGCCGCACATTTGGCACCGACGCGTGCCAACAAGAACTGGACGGCATTCTGAGCCAAAAAGATCACATCGTTGCTGTCGACTTAGCGGGTGACGAACTGGGCCAACCGGGCGATCGCTTTGTGTCTCACTTCAAACAAGTACGCGACGCTGGCCTTGGGGTAACGGTTCACGCTGGTGAAGCAGCAGGTGCAGAGAGCATGTGGCAAGCAATCAATGAGCTGGGCGCAACTCGTATCGGTCACGGCGTAAAAGCGATCCACGATCCAAAACTGATGGATTACCTAGCAGAAAACCGCATTGGTATTGAGTCTTGCCTAACATCAAACTACCAAACAAGCACGGTAGAAACGTTAGAAAACCACCCTCTCAAACAGTTCCTAGAGCATGGCGTTCTTGCGTGTCTGAACACTGACGATCCAGCGGTAGAAGGCATCGAACTGCCATACGAATACGAAGTAGCGGCACCAGCAGCTGGTCTGAGCCAAGACCAGATTCGCCAAGCACAAATCAATGGCCTTGAGATTGCGTTCCTTTCAGAAGCAGAAAAAGCGGAACTGAAAGCAAAAGTAAAAGATCGCGCTTAAATCCAGCGAAAACATAAAAAAATGCCAGCATCTGCTGGCATTTTTTACATCTTGAATCGGCGTCTATGATTAGATAACACGAGAGAATTGTTGCTGACGCGCCTTCGCTCGCAGGTACTTATCGAAGCTCATACAAATATTACGGATCAGCAAACGACCTCGCAGCGTCACACGAATTTCATTGTCATCCACTTCCACCAGCTCATCGTTGATGAAGGTCTGAAGTAGCTGCAAGTCTTCTTTAAAGTACTGATCAAACTTCACTTTAAACTCAGACTCGATCGCTTTCTTGTCTAGTTTAAAATTACAAATCAGCTGCTTGATCACTTCGCGACGTAGCAAATCATCAGAGTCCAGCGAGACCCCTTTCCACAGTGCGTGACGAAGTTCGTTGACTTGAGCGTAGTATTTCTTCAGCTCTTTCTGGTTTTGCGCGTACGCATCGCCAATCATCGAAATTGCAGAGACCCCAAAGCCAACCAAGTCACATTCACCTTGTGTGGTGTAGCCTTGGAAGTTGCGATGCAAAATACCTTCGCGCTGGGCAACGGCAAGCTCATCGTCCGGCAAAGCAAAGTGATCCATGCCGATAAATTGATAGCCAGCGCCAGTCAGTGTCGCGATGGTATCTTGCAGAATCGCCATCTTCTCTTCTGCTTTAGGCAGATCTTCGTCTTTAATCTTACGCTGCGCTGCAAATAGCTGTGGCATGTGCGCGTAGTTAAACACGGATAGACGGCCCGGCTGCATTTCCAGTACTTGTTCTAACGTCTTGGCAAAAGAGGCTTTGGTTTGCTTTGGCAAGCCGTAGATCAGATCTAGGTTTGTCGAACGGAAACCCAACTCTTTTGCGCGCGCAACCATCGCAAAGATGAACTCTTCATCTTGCTCACGGTTCACCAGTTTTTGCACTTCTTTGTTGAAGTCCTGAACACCGATGCTCAAGCGGTTAAAGCCTTCGCTACGCAGGTGATCCAGCATGGTGATCTGAATTTCACGCGGGTCAACTTCGATACTGATTTCAGCATCACTGCTAAAGGTAAACTCTTGGCGCAACAGGCTCATTACGCGTGTAATTTGCTTTTCAGAAAGGAACGTTGGCGTACCACCACCAAAGTGCAATTGCGTTACCGTTCTGCCCACCAATAAGGCTGCACGTTGACGAATCTCATGCTCAAGCACATCGAGGTATTCGTCCGCTTTGTGCGAGTGGCGCGTGATGACTTTATTACAACCACAGTAGTAACAAAGCTTGTGACAGAACGGAATGTGCACGTACAGCGATAATGGGCGGTCTGGGTACTGAGTGCATGCCATATCATAATCAGAAATGGTGAACGCTTCATGGAACTCCAGCGCCGTTGGGTACGACGTGTAGCGAGGACCGGAATAGTTGTACTTATCCAATACCGCTTGATCCCAGACGATTTGCTGCTTCGATTCAGTGTGTTGATTCGACATGGTGGTACTTTCCGTTAAATGCTAGGGCAACGAAAGCCGTCACCCGATATTCAGAGCCGCTATTTTGCCATACGACGATGACAAGCGTGGCAACGCCGACTGGCTTTTTAATTATAAAACTAAAGAAGTGCTAGCGTGATCACGATACCCCCTACAGTCATAAGGAAACCATTGGGGGTAACTATTAAATCATCTGAATATTGATTTGATTATTCAGTGGCTGGACGTTTTTCTGCAACACTTTGAGCTCCTCAATAATCGCGTCAGTGAGGCGGCTTTCCGCTTTATGACGCGTCAAGTTCTGTTGCATACGCTCTTTCTTGGCAAGTTGTTGGCGTTCTTCACCACGTGCCATATCTTTCACGATATGGTAAAGCTCAGAAATTGCAGGGTACGTTTTATCGAAATCGACACGGTCTTCACCTTGTACATAATCCATGATGTTATACACACGAATACTGATTTCAGATAAATCGCATTGGCCTTGAATACCCGCCTGACACAAGGTATGCACATTCTCAAAAATGTTGGCGTTACGTTTATCTATCGCCAATTTTTGATGCTTTAGCTGCAATTCCTTTTGCTTTTTCAATTGAAGCAGAAGGTAACCTGCATAAGAAGCAAGTGCGATGATAATCACAACACCAGCAATAGCTAATAAGGTTACATTCATAGCTTAATTATCCTTTGTAGTCGTCGAAGTTAATGTCGTCGAAATCTGCCAGCAAGTCATCATCATTGCGCGTGCTTTTCTCAGCAGGAGCAGTGAAGTCTTCCTCTTCTTCAGGTTCCAACAAACCTAGTTGGTCCATTAGCTTCTCAATGCGGTCGAGCTTCTCATCGACGTATTTCTGTAGACCTGTGCCTAGGTTTTCACCCGCTTCAATGCGGTCTAGCAACACGTTCAATTGCGCGTCATTTTCTAGCATCTCTAGTTCTTGCTCTGCCGACAAACGACGCTCTTGCTTCGTCATTTTCTTCGCAGGCTCAACAACCAGAGGAATTTTCTTTTTGCTGCCTAAACGCGGGTCGCGGTTTTGTGCAGCAGCTTGCTTTTTCTGCTCGTTAACTTCTGAGTTACGGTTACCCGTTTTCAAGCCTTTGCGCTTTTTAGCACGCTTGCGTAGGCGGCCTTCCACATCAGATTCTGTACGGTTACGAGTTACAACAAACTCAGGTGCGCCAGCGGCACCTGGCTTTCTAGATTTTTTACTACGGCTCATTACTGGGGTTTCCTCAGTAAAATTACATCATTACCAATAAATTCGAGTTCGAGCTTATCCCGCTCTGCTAGGAACTGGAACGTGTCACGACTAAAGAACACTACATGAGTGAGATCGTTCTTATAATGCCATGATTTGAAAGCCTCCACGTCGATGACCATTTTCGTCATCAGGCCTATCCAGCCCCCTGGCTTAACTAAATTCAACCATTGCTTCCACACCAAATCTGGGTGGTAGAGGTGCTCTATCACCTCTGTTGCTGTCATGAAGTCATACGTTTTTTCTAAAACCGACGTATCAGGGTGGTAGTAGAGGTCGTACAACGCCATGTTGTGCCCCGCCTCTTCCAACATTAAGGAGAGCGTTGGGCCAGGACCACAACCAAAGTCGATACCATTTGATTGTGGAGAAATTCGCTCTGTGATCGGGTCAGCAATACGCGACAAAAAGCGTCGGTAACCTAAATCTTCAGGGTTGTTCTCATGCAAATCATAGTGAGCTTTTTCGGTTTCCGCATCCAAACGTTGGTCTGGATTCACAAACACCAAACTGCACTGCTCACATTGAAGATATTCACGTCGCTTATCTTCAAAATAGTGGTGAGTACGCTGATTTTGGCATAAAGGACAGGTATGCATGCTGACTTCCTCAAACAGGGATGCGAAACATACCAGAAAGTGAACTCAGATTGGAGTGTTACTGAGCATTTTTTCAGCAATTTTTGTTAAAAAACTTTGTTTACAACGTAAGCGTCTTTAAATCGACTCATTCAATCCTTTTAATAAACGTCGTAACCTTTAACTTTTATCGTTAAAGGTACTCGAAAATGTCTCAGCATAGATCTCAGCAAGAATGGCTACGCCTTGTTCA